>CAZPHC010000001.1:0-24524 GCA_964586155.1 uncultured Enterobacteriaceae bacterium
CGGTCGCCTTGCCATCGAACGCTGCAAGATCCAGCGGTTCTGGGGCCAAGGTGACGGCGTCGGCGGACGCTCGCTGGATCCCCGCGTCCAGCGCCGCGAACGCGCGCAGAAACTCGAACGACTCTGGCAGCAGGCCGCCGCCGAACGACTCCGGCAAGAGCCATCGCGGGATTGGCTCTGGCATGGGCGGGGGCGTCCATTCGATCAACGAGGCGAAGTCGACGTCGGCGTCCAGGACGATGGGATCCTGGTCAGGCAGCCCGATTCGAATGCGTCGGAACGGGAACTCCACCGTGAACTGTTTGCCGCGGCTTGGGCCATGGGCCGACGCCCCAAATACCCAGCTGCTCTCGCCTTGCCTCCACGGGTCGTCCGGCGGGCACCCGACCCAGCGGTGCCTGATCGTCTCGTCATCTGCGACGTCGCGCGTCCACTGCCCGTCGCGGATGCTCCAGCCCGGCTCCGCTGGGGCCTCGACGGTCGTGGTCAGCCGCGGCGACAGGGTCACCAGCGGTCCGAGCCCCAGGGCGTCGAGGTATGCGAGCTCGTCGTTCAAGGTCGCCTCCTACGCCGTGTGCACCACCAAGGCACGCGATCGCGCTTGCACCGCCAACTCGAAGGGCGTCAGCGCACGGGTTGGTTGCCAAGCGCTGCGCCCTGAATCATGGACAAGTTGCGGCTCGAAGTCGACACCGATGTGTGCGTCGAGCGCTTCGATCGAGCGTGGTTCGACGCTGCATCCGCAACTCTCGGTCCGCGCCTGGGGCAAGAGCGGCCCTGGTGGTGGCGAAATCGTCGCTGGCGCTCCTTCGGGCACAGACCACTGCATGACGGCATCGCGAGGTGCCCCGATCGTGATGCGTGGCCAACGGCCCCAGGCTGCGTTCATCGATGCCCCGGAGCGCCGATCCGCGATGAGTTGGCCACAGTGGCACTGCGTCCTCGTGTCGTCATGCGGTCGTAGCGGGCGAGCGCGATCCAGGCCCGCAGCTCCACCATCGCACCGTCGTTGCCGAGGCCTGCGCGATTGGTCAGTGTCAAGCGACCGACTCCACCGGCGTCGAGGTTCGCGACGTCCTCCCGGCCGAGCACGATCTGCGCCATGGTCACCGTGTCCGCGTTCAGGTCCACGGTTGCCCCGAGCGCGCTGCCAAAGCGGTCGTCGTCAGGCCCCTGGATCCGTGTCCGTTCGATGTCGAGTGTGACGTCAGGTGGGTTGGTCGAGTCCAATCCCAGCACGCGCGCATGCACGGTGATCAGCGCCTGGTTGTGGGAACCAAAATCGATGTAGTCCTCGGGCGGGCACGCCCACCAGTTCGCGTGTGGTGCGATGGCGTCGTCCAAGGCGACCGTGACATCCAACCAAAGGCGTGGCGTTGCTGACATGGCGATCTCCCTTGCTGTTTCAACCGCGCACGAGTGCGATGGAGCATCGCACCCAGACCACCGCCCAATTCCCAGCGGTTCCGGTATTCTGCGCGACGATGCGCCCGATGCCGCGAGGCAGCTTGCGAATGTTGGCCGCCGTCGCCATCACTTGGTCGACGCCGTAGCTTGCAGAAACGACGCCGTCGCCAGCTCCGGTGCCAGATGGAAGCAACCAAGCAGCGGCACCCGAAGTTGGTTCCATCGACTCGAAGGCGGCGTCCAGCTCGACGCGCGCCGCCGAGCGCTGCAGGCCCACCGCTGCAGTGGCAGCACCGGGCCCGCTCAGGCTGTACTCCAGCGTGACGTAGGCCTGATTCGCGTCACCGAAATCGAGCGACCGGTGTGGTGGCATCGCCCACTCAGCCACGGTGGTCGTCGAGTCACCAAGGAAAATCAGGCCTTCGTACCAGAGCAATGACTGCATGTGAGACCTCCTGGTGGTCGGCAGGCTATCGAGTCGTCACGTGGGCACGCACCCGAACCGCGGCCCACTCCGTGCCAGCAAGGCCAGTCGCGCTGATTCGCGTCCGCAAGCGGCCCAGAGGGAACGACCAGCCGTCGTCGGCGAGGCCTCCGCCTGCGCCGAGGATCACGCCGTGCGTCTGCTGACCGCGGGCCATGGTCAGCGTGCCTGTGCCACCCGTCGCGACGACCTGAGACCAGTAGACGTCGTCTGCGGACGGAGCCGCGGTTCGCTCGACGCCGAGGCTCATCTTCGTCGCCCCAGGCCCGACCGCAGTGACTTCGAACTCGAGCGTCGCCGATTCGACGTCCATCAACGTCATCCAATGGCCGGGCGGCAGCACCCAGGTCGTCGCGCCGCTGACGCGAAAGAAGACCCAGACGTCGTGCCAAAGCGCCTTGGTGGCTCGTCCGATCTGCATGGTGCACTTCCTGATGGAGTTGTCCCGACTGTAGACCGTTACCCCCCCCCCCTGTCAACTGGAACAATCGCTTGGAAAATCAAGTGATTGCGACAAGTCGCCTATCCGCCCCGGCGTCGGCGAGCCACCGATCCGGTCGCACGCGAAGCGACCGCCGCACGACGGCGCGACGTCTGCACCGCCCAAACCTCACCACAGTCTGGCGCCAGCGCTGACAAGGCTGCTACGCTCATGTCAGCGCCGAGTCATCGGCCCTCCGACGCCTTCGCCAATCCAACTGTGACCCAGCAGGCCGACCCCATGAGCGCGCGCCCTTTCGCCATCGGCACCTCGGACTTCCGCCAGTTTCGCGAAAGTGGCGCCCGCTATGTCGACAAATCGGCCTTCGTCGTCGACGTGCTGCGCTCGAACGCCCGCGTGCTCTTGTTGCCGCGCCCCCGCCGCTTCGGCAAGACGCTCAACCTCTCGACGCTGGCCGCATTCGTCGAGCGCACGGACGAAGACCGCGCCCCGCTCTTCGCAGACCTCGCCATCTGGAGCGCGGGCGATGACGTCCGCGCGCACTTCGGTCGCCACGCCGTCATCTTCTTGACCTTCAAGGACGTCAAGGAGCGCCGCTGGGACCACGCGTTGGAGCGCATCACGCTGCTGGTCGCAGACGAGGCGCGCCGCCATCGCGCGACGATCGAGCCAACGCTCGCGGCCGAGGAGCTTGTGCTCTTGCAGTCGCTCTGTGACGCGAGCGCCACGCCAGTCGCGGTGAGTGAGTCCCTTCGCCGCCTCTCGGAGTGGCTCCACCGCGCCACCGGTGAGCGCGTCGTCATCCTGGTCGACGAGTACGACACGCCGATCCACGCCGCGTACAACGACGGCTACTACGACGACGCAGTGCTGCTCTTTCGCAACCTCTTCTCCGGCGCCTTCAAGGACAACGCGCATCTCTTCCGCGGCGTGATGACCGGGATCTTGCGCATCGCCAAGGAGTCGATCTTCTCGGGCCTGAACAACCTCGAGGTCTACTCGATCCTGCGTCCGGAGTTCTCGGCCCATTTCGGCTTCATGCCCGAGGAAGTCGCGGCGCTGGCCAGTGAGCGCGGCGCCGCGGACCGCCTGCCGGAGATCGAGCGCTGGTACAATGGCTATCGCTTCGGCGGTCAGACCATCTACAACCCGTGGTCGGTGCTCTCGTTTCTGGCCAGCCAGGACCTTCTCGCGCGTCCGTATTGGCTGCAGACGAGCAGCGACGAGATCTTGCGCGAGCTGCTCGTGGAGGGCGGCCGCGTCGACGGCGGCGATCTGGAGACCCTGCTCCGTGGCGGCGCGATCACGAAATCCGTCGACGAACACCTGGTGCTGCGCGAGGTTCGCAGCTCGAGCTCCTCGGTCTGGAGCTTCTTGCTCTTCTCGGGCTACCTGCGCGCCGATGCGTTCCTCGGCGACGACGCGATGGGACGACCGCAATGGTCGCTGTCGCTGCCGAACCTCGAGGTTCGCCGCGGCTTCGCCTTCTTGTTCGCCAACTTCCTCGACCAGGGCCTGGGCGGCGACGACCGCACCGCCCAGCTCTGCCGCGCGTTGCTCGCAGGCGATGCGCCGACCTTCGGCAAGCTGCTCGGGGCGCTGCTGCTCGCTGCGCTGTCGTACCACGACGTCGGCGGCCGCCGGCCCGAGGCGGTCTACCAGGCCTTCGTCGTCGGCCTCCTGGTGCGGCTCGAGGCGACACACGAAGTCAGCAGCAACCGCGAGGCCGGCTACGGGCGGGTGGATGTCCTGGTCAGTCCGCGGCGACCAGGGGATACCGGCGTGGTACTCGAGCTGAAGGTCATCGACCGCGACGAGGGCGAGACCGCGCAGACGGCGCTGGCAGCGGCGCTGCGGCAGGTGCGCGAGCGGGACTACGCGGCAGCGTTGCGCGAGCGTGGGGCCGGCGTCGTGCACGAGCTCGGGGCGGTTTTTGACGGCAAGAGGGCTTGGGTCGCGGCGGTTGGGCCGAATCCGTAGGCGCTCACCGCCCCTGCAACACCAACCCAAGCTGCACCTGGCCGTAGATCGCGGCCGTCACCATCAGGACGTACACCCCGACCGTCGCCTGCAGCACGTGGTCGCGCAGCACCAGCGTCGTCGGCGAGCCGCCCTGGCCGCGGTGGATCTGGTACAGGTAGCGCAGCACGCCAAACAGCACCAGCGGCACCGTCAGCACCAGGGCGTCGGTGCCCAGGCGGGCGATGACCAGGGCGTCGATGGTGTACAGGGCGTAGCTCATCACCGTCATCGCCATCAGCGCCGCGAGCGCCTTGTCGACAAAACCGGCGTTGTACTCGGCCAGGGCCGCGCGATGGCCCGTCGCGTCGCCGCCCAGCTCCTCGAGCTCGGCGCGGCGCTTGCCGAAGGCCATGAACAGCGCGACGAAGAAGGTGCAGATCAGCAGCCACGGGCTGATGCCGACGCCGACCGCCAGCGCGCCGGCGATGACCCGCAGCAGAAAGCCCAGCGCGATGATGAAGACGTCGAGCAGCGCGATGTGCTTGAGTCGGATCGAGTACGCGATGTTGACCACGAGGTAGGTCGCGATGGTCGCCACCGCGCCCGGCTGCGTCAGCCACGCCAGCGCCAGACCGCCGGGCGCGAGCAGCGCGGCTGCAGCGAGCGCCACGCGCACGGGCAACGCGCCCGAGGCGATGGGACGGTGGCGCTTGCTCGGGTGCAGCCGATCCCGCTCGACGTCCATCGCGTCGTTGAGCAGGTAGATCGCGCTCGCGACCGCCGAGAACGCGCAGAACGCCAACGCCGAGGCGAGCAGGCTCGTGGGTTCGGTCAGCTGGCGGGCGAAGATCAGCGGCGCGAGGACGAAGCCATTCTTGACCCATTGGTGGGGGCGCATGGCCTGCAGGAGCGGTCGCAGCATCGATGGTCCCCCCGGAAGTCCGCGGCCGCGAAGCTAGCGCGCTTCGGCAGCGGAGGCAAAGCCAGCGCCGCCGTGGCAACAAGCCCGCCGGCGACGCGTTGCCGGCGACGTCTCAGGAGCGTACACTCCGCCGCGAGCGTCGCGTCGAGCGACCGGTCGCGCCGCACGTGCGGGACCGGGGCCGCGCAGCGAGGCGGGCGTCGGCCGTCCTGGCCGCGTTGGCGCGACCGAACGGGAGTCGAGCGATGGCGAACGCGAGTGGGCCGGCACAGCGCCGCGCTCCACGCAGCAGCACGGCTGTCTGGTGGGCCGAGTTTTCGACCTTCTGGCTGTGGCATCCCGTGCGCCGCGTCACCTTCGTCGGCCTCTGCTGCGCGCTTGCGCTCAGCGCCTTCGGCACCCAGCACTTCCGCGTCACCAAGGAGCTGGCCAGCCCGCACAAGGTGCTCGGGCTCTCGGCCGAGACGGTCTACCTGCCGCCGCTGCCGGTGCTGCGCATGGCCAGCCTCGGCCACCAGAGCTTCGCCGCGGACCTGCTCTTCATCCGCGTCGCGCATTACTTCGTCGACCATCTGCTGTCTGACTCGCAGATGCCGTACATCGACCTCTACCTCAACGCGATCTGGGGCCTCGACGCGCACAACCGCACGACGTACCGCTGGGGCGCGCAGGTCATCAAGTTCGGCCAGCGCATCGACGAGGCCGTCAACACCCGCGCCAACCACTTCGCGCGCCTGGGCCTGGAGTACTTCCCCGCGGATCCGTGGCTGTACCAGGAGATCGCCTACAACCTCTTTGCCTACAAGCACCTCTACGACGAGGTCGAGCGCAACCGCCGCGAGGCGCTGGCGCTGCGCTACCTCGACCTCGCCTACAAGATGCCGGGTTTTGACTTCGACCCGAACTACCTGGCGCACCTCTACGAGCGCGCCGGCAACATCGACAGCGCGGTCACGGCGTCGATGAGCGCCTACGCCATGGGCAGCGTCGAGCAGCGCCGCGAGCTGCGCCTGCGCCTGATCGCCCGCGACCACGCCGCCGCCGCCGGCCAGCTCGCCTGGCTCGACCAATCGCATCGCCGCGACTGGCCCTGGCTCTCGGAGCATCTCGCCATCTTCGTCGGCCCCAAGCGCATCGCCACGCCGCCGCTCGACGCCGCGCGGCCCGAGAATTGGCTGGCCGAGCCGCCGACGCCGCCAGAGCTGGTCAAGGAGCTGTCGCTGGCCCTGGTCGAGCCGATCGGCGCCATGGTCGACCCCGGCACCCGCCGCGATCCGAACGAGTGGCATCGGCCGATCGGCGCGCCGTGGCGTGCGCCCGCGCCGCTGCCCGAGGCCGTCACCGAAGACAAGGACACCATCCCGCTGCTGCCGAAGCAGCGCGACGAGCTGCCTGCGGCCATGGCCGAGGTGGAGAAGCTATGAACCGCACCGAATCCGTGGCCGCGACGCGCAGCAAGGCCCTCGACGCGCTGGCCGGCCAGACCGTCGTCCTCACCGGCGGCGCCGGCTTCATCGGCTCGTCGCTGGCGCGCCTGCTCTCGGACCGCAGCGACATCAAGGTCGTGCTCTTCGACAACCTGCACCGCGACGCCGTCACCACGTCGGACCTGCTGCAGCGGCCCAACGTGCGCCTGGTGCGCGGCGACGTGCTCGACCGCGACGGCCTGATGGCGGCGATGGCCGGGGCGACCATCATCGTGCACATGGCCAGCATCGCCGGCGTCGACACGGTGATGCAGAACCCGGTGCGGACGATGCAGGTCAGCCTGCAGGGCACGATGAACGTGCTCGAGCAGGCGCATACGCTGCAGCGCGCCGGCCACGCGATCCACCGCGTCATCGACTTCTCGACCTCGGAGGTCTTTGGCCGCTACGCCTTCCGCGTCACCGAGGGCGACGCGACCAGCCTCGGCGCCGTCGGCGAGGCGCGCTGGACCTACGCCGTCAGCAAGCTCGCGACCGAGCACCTGGCCTGGAACTACTACAAGCAGTTCGGCCTGCAGACGGTGTCGATCCGCCCGTTCAACATCTACGGCCCGCGCCAGGTCGGCACCGGCGCGATCCACCACTTCATCCGCCGCGCGATCGAGGGCCGACCGCTGACGATCCACAACGACGGCTCGCAGATCCGCTCCTGGTGCTACATCGAGGACATCCTCGACGGCATCCTGCTGGCGTTGACGCGCGACGAGGCCGTCGGCCAGTCGTTCAACATCGGCAACCCGCGCTCGACCGTCACCATCCACCAGCTGGCACACGACATCGCCCGCCTCGCCGGCTCGGCCTCCAGCATCGAGTTCGTGCGCTGGGACCACCCCGACGTCGAGCTGCGTGTGCCCGACATCAGCAAGGCGCGGACGCTGCTCGGCTACGAGCCGCGCGTCGACCTCGAGGACGGCCTGGCGCGCACGATCGCCTGGTACCGCGAGGAGATGGCGCGCGAAGACGCCCGCCGCAGCGAGGAGCCGGCATGAGCGCAGACGATCGCAGCGCCGCCAGCGACGGCACGGTCCCTGTCATCGAGGTCGAGGGCCTGCAAAAGACCTTCCGCGTCGGCCTGCTCGGCCGCCAGGTCGAAGCCGTGCGCGGCATCTCGTTCCGCCTCGAGCCCGGCCAGGTGCTCGGCTACCTCGGGCCCAACGGCTCGGGCAAGACCACGAGCATCAAGTGCATGTTGGGCCTGATCCAGCCCAGCGCCGGCGCGATCCGCTTCTTTGGCCGGCCGCACCGCGATCCGCTGGCCCGTGCGCGCATCGGCTACATGCCCGAGCAGCCCTACTTCTACGACTACCTCAAGCCGCCCGAGGTGCTCGACTACGCCGCGCGGCTCTACGGCATCCCGAGCGAGGTGCGGCGCAAGCGCATCCCCATGCTGCTCGAGCGCCTCGGCCTCGGCCACGCCATGGACCGCACGCTGCGTGGCTTCTCCAAGGGCATGTTGCAGCGCGTCGGCATCGCCCAGAGCCTGGTCTCGGACCCGGACCTGCTGGTCTACGACGAGCCGCTCTCGGGTCTGGATCCCATCGGCCGCAAGGAGCTGCGCGACCTGATGGCCGAGCTGCGCGCCGAGGGCAAGGCGCTGTTCGTCACCAGCCACGTGCTCTCGGACATCGAGTCGTTCTGCGACAACGTCGTGATCTTGCGGGCCGGGCAGGCCATCGCCGCTGGCAAGCTCGACGACCTGCTGCGCCGCGAGCGCCTCGAGTCCGCCGCGACGCTGCGCGTGCCGAACCAGGACGCGCTCGACGCGCTGGCGGCGCTGCCCGAGGTCACGGTGGTCGGTTCGCTCGACGGCGTGGTGCAGCTGCGGCTGCCCTCCGAGCGCGTCGACGCGTTGACGACCCAGGCGATCGCCGTCGGCGCGACGCTGGTCGAGCTGCACCCGGTGCGCGACACGCTCGAAGAGCTCTTCGTGCGCAAGGCGCTGGCCCTCGACGGCGGCCAGCCGAGCCCCCAGGAGGCGCCATGAGCCGGTCCACCTCGTCTGTCCCGACCGCGTCGCGTGTTCCGACGCAGACGCAGGGCGTCGGCGCGTCGTTGCTGCGCATCGCCGCCGTCACCGAGAACACGCTGCGCGAGGCCGGGCGCAACCGCATCTTCTACGGCCTGCTGCTCGTCGCGGGCCTGCTGATCTTGGGCTCGCTCGTGCTCTCGGACCTCGCGCTGGTCGACCAGAAGGCGCGGCTGGTCCAGGATTTCGGCCTTTTTGTCATCCCGCTGCTGACGGTCGTGACCGCGGTCATCCTCGGCGTCGTGCTGCTGCACAAGGAGATCGAGAAGAAGACGCTCTACGCCATCCTGCCCAAGCCGATCCGCCGCAGCGAGTTCTTGCTCGGCAAGTTCCTCGGCCTCTGCGCGCTGCTGCTCGGCCAGATGGTCGTGCTCGGCGTCTGCTGGCTCGGCGTGCTGCTGCTGCGCGGCGGCGAGATCACCACGCCGCTGCTGCTGGCGCTGGCGCTGAGCTACATCGAGGTCGTCGTCGTCACGGCGGTCGCCACCTTCTTCTCGGCGCTCTCGTCGCCGATCTTGTCGGGCGTGCTGACGGTCGGCCTCTTCGCCGTCGGCCGCATCTCGTACGTGCTCACCGACCTGATCAGCGCGCGCAAGGGCGTCTTCGTCGAGGTGCCGGCGATGCGCGTGCTCGGCCGCGTGCTCATCACGATCGTGCCCGATCTGTCGACCTTCCACATCGCCGACGAGATCTTGCTCGGCTGGACGGTGCCGACCTCGTACCTCGTCGCCGCGGTCGGCTACGGCCTGTCGTGGACGGCGCTGTTCCTGGTGCTGGGCGTGCTCGCGTTCGAGCGCCGCGACCTCGTCTGAGCGTCCGCCCGGCCGGACCCGCGAGCGTCGCTACACCACGTCGAGCTGCAGCCGCACGCCGCCGGCCAGCCGCGTCAGCGCCGGCGGCGGCTCGGTCGCGTGGCGCTGGGCCACGACCAGGTGGACCTCGCCATCGCTGCGGCCGGCCGAGTCGCGCAGCAGGCGCAGCAGGTCGGGCTCGGCGCGCTCGACCAGGACCGAGAAGCCCGCAGGGCCGCGCACGATGAGGCTCGGCTCGTCGTCGTAGTCGTCGTCGTCACTCTCGTCGTCTTCGTCGCTCTCGTCGTCGTCAGCGCCGTCGTCGGTGCCGTCGTCGCCGTCGCCGTCCGCGCCGAGGTCAGCGCCGCCGTCCGCGCCGCCCTCGTCGTCCGCGACCTCGTCGTCCTCCGGCGCGCCGTCGGGGTCGAGCATCGACAGCACCTCGAGGCCATCGAGCGCGGCGACGCAGGCGTCGACCTGGTTGGCGTCGGCCCAGATGATGATCCACGGCGGCACGGTCGCGTCGTCCGCCTCGCCCAGCGTCGGTGCCACGGCGGCGAGCTTGCGGTGCATCCACGCCGGCAGCTCGTCGCTGACCGTGACCTCGATCCCCGGCGGAAAGAGATCGACCAGCGACTCGGAGCCGTAGATCACGTCCCAGGCCTCCTCGGCGACCTCGACGCGATCGACCTTCTCGACCCGCACGCCGATCAGGCGCAGCGACTTGCCGAGCTGCCACGCGAGCATCGCGTCGTCGACCTCGACCAGCGCCGGCCGCTCCGGCTTGCCCGGCGGCAGGGGGGCGAGCATCGCGTCGCGCATGGCGCCGAGCATCACCGCGTCGGTGACCTCGCCGTCGACGTCGCGAAGGGCCCGCAGCTGGGCGGTCTCCTTGTCGATGATGACGACGCCGCCGACGCCGTCGGGGCCGAGGCCGTCGACGTACTGCCAGATGGCGTCGGTGCGCGGATGCCGCTGCGCTGCGCGAAACAGGGTGCTGATCTTGGTGGTCATGCGCGCCTCGGCTGTCCGGCGCGGGCAGGGTGCGCCGCGGCCCGCCAGCTTGGGCGTTGGCGTCGAACACGGCAAGTGCTTGACGAGGCGCGGGACCCGCGTCGATGCTCCGTCGCATGAACGACCAGAAGCTCCACATTCGCGAGATCTTCGGCTGGACCCCAGAGGCGCCGCGCCAGGCGTGGCTCTCGCTGCGCGGCGATCCCTCGGTGCCGCCGTCGCGCTTTGGCACCTCGAGCCTGCGCGTGTTCACGCCGCGGCTGGCGGTCGCGACCTGGGCCGGGCGCCGCCTGACGGGTCGCACCGTCGCCATCGCCAACCTCTTCAACCGCACGCCGACGCCCGTCGAGCAGGGCTGGAGCGTGCGCGTCACGCAGGTCTGCGACTTTCGCGGCCGGCAGTTGACCTACGACAGCCACAATGGCACCGACTTTGCCCTCGTCCCCGGCACGCCGGTCGCCGTCAGCGCCCCTGGCCGCGTCGTCGCGATCCGCAGCGAGTACAACCGCGGCGGGCTCAAGGTCTACGTTGACCACGGCGGCGGCGTGATGAGCAGCTACCACCACCTCGGCCGCGCGCTCTGCCGGGTCGGCGACGACGTCGGCCGTAGCGACATCATCGCGCTCTCGGCGTACTCGGGGCTCGACGCGCTGGTCGCCTTCCCCTGGGTGGCGCCGCATATCCACTACAACACCTCGGTCGGCGGCGTGCTGTGCGACCCCTTCGCGACGACGGGCGAGATCCCGCTCTGGCGCGGCGACGACGGCCTGCCCACGCCGCACCGTGGCGGCGCCGACCGCAGCTTCGCCCCGACCCGCTTCGATCCGGCCCGCGTCGCCGCGCTCGCCGCAGATCTGCGCGACGATCGCCGCCGCGCCGCGCTGGTGGCCGAGCCCGACGTCGCCTTGCGGGCGTGGGCGCTGGTGATCGAGGCGATGACCTACCCGACGCGCTTTGCCACGCCCGACGCCGGCCGCCTCGCCTTCGAGGGCGCCGAACGACGCGCGCTGCTCGACCTGCCGGTGCGCGCGGCTGACTACGACGGCGCCGCCTTCGCCGACGACCTCGGCCTGCGCGGCTGAGGGCGCAGCCAAGGCATCAGCAGCACCAGCGACGCCGCGTCAGGGCATGCAGCTCGCAGCCGGAGCGCCCGAGAATTGCTCCGGGGCGAGCGGGCAGTAGAGCTGCGCGAACGCCGCGATCGCGGCCTCGTCGACGCAATCGAGCAGCAGGCGGTGGCTCCAGCACATCGCGACGATGCGGGCGTCGGCGCCGGCATAGGGCGTCAGCAGCCAGACCCGCGTCGACGCCTCGCCGGCCTTCTGTAGCGCCGCGACGTCGGCGGCGCAGCCGTCCGGGCAGTCGTACGTCAGCACCAGGCCGCCGTGCTCGAGGTTGTGCACGAAGTTGCGGCTCGGCACCGGCGTCGCCGACGCGCCCCAGTTCCACCAGCAGCCATCGTGGGTTCCGCCGCTCGGCGGCGCCTCTTTGTAGTGGATCGGCCCCGACTCGTGGAAGGCGTTCGGGTAGACCCAGGCCTCGTGCTTGCAGGCGCCCGCGCAGGCGGTGCAGGCCGTCGTCGCGGTCAGCTCGCCGGCCACGTCGACCGGCTCCACGATATCCGGGGCGTCGACGAAGGCGGCGTCGTCGCCAGACGACGTCTCTTCGCCGCAGCCTTGGCCCAGGCCGACACACGCCGCCACCAAGACGATCGCGGCCAACGGGCCACGCCAGCCTCGAGGCGGAGCCCACGCGCCGGGCCGAGGACCCGGCGACGAGGCCGCGCCGCTGTGATGACTCGCACGCTTGATGGCTTTCATGGCACGCTCCGAGCAGGCCGTGATCCTGCGTCGCGCCGCGGGCCGGCGCAAGTCGCGGCGCGGCGCGCAGCCCGATCATCAGCGATCGCGGCGCAGGACGACACGGAAGCACCCCGCAGACGGAGACGACGATGGCGCGACCACGCGACGGCCAGGGCAGCACACCGACCGCCCCAGGTGGTGCCGCGGCCGTGACGACGAACGCGCTGTTCCGGGCCCTGCCGGCGATCGATCAGCTGCTGCAGCATCCCGCGCTCGCCGCCGCGGCCTTGCCGGCGCCGCTGGCCGCGACCTTGGCCCGCGAGGCCGTGGCGCAGGCGCGCGCTGGCATCCAACGCGGCGCGCTGGCCGACGCCGCCGCCGTCGAGGCTGCCGTGACCGCCGCGCTGGCCGCCTCGATCGCGACCCTGACCACGCCGTCGTTGCGGCCGGTCTACAACGGCACGGGCGTGCTGCTGATGACCAACGCGGGCCGGGCGCCCCTGTCGGCCGAGGCGATCGCCGAGATCGTCGCGACCGCCGCCGGTGCTTGCAGCCTCGAGCTCGACCTCGTCTCCGGCGAGCGCGGCTCGCGCCAGGCGCTGCTGCGGCCCCTGCTGCGCTGGCTGGGCGAGGCCGACGACGCCCTGGTCGTCAACAACGGCGCGGCGGCGCTGATGCTGGCGCTGCACGCCCTCGGCGCCGGCCGCCCGGTCGTGGTCTCGCGCGGCGAGCTGGTCGAGATCGGCGGCTCGTTCCGCGTGCCCGACGTGATGACGGCCGCCGGCGTGCGCCTGGTCGAGGTCGGCACCACCAACCGCACCCACGCCCGCGACTACGCCGAGGCCGTCGCCGACCTCGCCGCCGCCGGCACGCCCGCGGCGCTGCTGTTGCAGATCCACCGCAGCAACTTCGCCCAGGTCGGCTTCGTCGCGACGCCGACGGTGCCGGAGCTGGCCGCCATCGCCCGGGGGGCCGGCATCCCGCTGGTCTGCGACCTCGGCTCGGGCGCCGTCGCCGGGTTGGTGCGCCCCGACCTGCGCGAGGAGCCCGAGATCGCGGCCTCGTTGGCGGCCGGCGCCGACCTCGTCACGGCCTCTGGCGACAAGCTGCTCGGCGGGCCGCAGGCGGGCCTGCTGCTCGGCCGCACGGACCTCGTGCAGCGCTGCGGCCGGGCGCCGATGGCGCGGGCGCTGCGGCCGTGCAAGCTGACGCTGGCGGCGCTGGACGCCACCCTGCGGGCGCATCTGCGCGGCGCCTCGGGCCAGCTGCCGCTGTGGCAGGCGGTCGATCGCGAGCTGCGCAGCCTCGACGCCCTCGGCGCCGCCCTGGTCGCGGCGACGCACCAGGCCCAGGCCACAGCCGGGTCGTCAGGTACCGTGCGGGCGACGGTGGAGCCCGCCGAGGCCGCCATCGGCGGCGGCGCCCAAGCCGGCGCCACGCTGCCGTCGCGCGCGTTTGTGGTCCGGCTGCCGGCGGGCAGGGCCCAGCGTACGGCCGACGCGTTGCGGCAACGTCCGGAGCCCTGGCTCGGCCGGGTCCGCGGCGACGCCATCTGGTTCGACCTGCGCTCGCTCGGCTGCGGCGTCGCGGACGAGGCCGTGGTCGCCGCCTGGTCGCGGGCCGCGCTCACTGTTGTTCATGACCTGGGCCCGGCCAACAAGGCTGGGTAGATCGAACTTGCCCGTGGCGCGTCCCAGGTTGCAGGGCGTGGCTCGCAGGCCGACGCTCGCGGGACCGCGGCGGCAGCCGTTGCGCGACCGCGCCGAACCGGCCTATACTCTGCGACCTATGTGCAGGAGGACCCCTATGCGCAGGCAAAGCTCATCATGGACCCGAAGGCTGGGCGTCGCCGCGGCGCTGCTCGCCGCCGCCTCGCTGGTCGCCCCCGTCGCCGCAAGCGCCCAGGAAAAGGGCGGAAAGGGCAAGAAGGGCCGGACCCTGAATTTCGACGAGGACGTCGTCGAGACCTCCTACCTGCGCCCCGAGGGTGGCAACATCCAGGGCATCAACAAGAAGAAGCGGCAGAGCCTGATCCGCGTGCGGACGGACTTCTACGCCGAGGTCGTGCGCTCGGCGCAAGATCTCTAGCAGGCCGTCGTCCGACGGACCCTGGACACATCACGACGCCGGCTCGACCGGCTATCACGCAGGTCATCGGGCGAACCGACGCGACCGCGGCAGGGAGGGCGAGGTGGTGAGCGACGCCCGCACCAACAAGTCGAACGAGCCTGAGGCGTCGATCGACGCGCCCGAGCCGACCAGCGGCAAGCTCGGCGTCGACATCGCCGTGCTCTGGCGCGGCGACATGCTGACCGCCCAGTTCTTCGCCCGCCCGGCGACCGTGACGATCGGCCCCGAGGGCACGTTCACGATGCCCGAGGACGTCGTCGGCAAGGCCCTCGCCGTGCTGGTCGAGCAGCATCCGAGCGCCGAGTTCGGCCTGCGCATCGACCACGACAAGGCCCACGGCCACCTGATCGTCGGCGGCGAGGTCCACGAGCTCGACGACGTCCGCGCCGGCAAGGTCAGCGGCGTCAAGGGCCCGCTGATCCCGCTGAGCGCGGGAACGCGCGCCGTGCTGGTGTTCGGCGACTTCACCTTCATCGTCAGCCGCGTGCCGGTGCCGCCGCCCGCGACCTTCTCGCTGTGGAACCGCGAGATGCTGCCGTTCTTGCTCTGCTTCCTGATCGCGTTCTCGCTGGTCGGCGGCCCGCTGATCGCGGCGTTCTCGGTGGTCGGCTTCCGCAGCAAGACCGAGATCCTCAAGCGCATGGAAGAGGCGCGCAAGACGGTCGAGATCGAGATCGTCGAGGAGATCAAGCCGCCCGAAGAGAAAGAGGAAGACAAGGTCGAAGAGAAGAAGGAAGAGGCGCCCAAGCTCGACCCCGAAGAGATCAAGAAGGCCCAGGAAGAGGCCGAGAAGAAAGAAGAGAAGAAGGTCGAGGAAGAGGTCGCCAAGATCAACGAAGAGCTCAAGGATCTCAACGAGGACGAGCGCAAGGACAAGATCAAGGAGATGGTCGCCGAGCAGGCCAAGCAGGTCGACTCCGCGATCGACACGGCGCTGGCCGACGTCGACAAGCAGATGGTCGGCACCAAGCTCTTCGCCGACGACGACGGCAGCGGCGGCGACACCGCCAACCCCGACAGCGGCGCCGGCGGCTCGACCGTGCTCGCCGACCCCGAGGGCAAGAGCCAGGGCGCCGGCCTGATGGGCGAAGGTGGGCCCAAGACCTCGGTCGGCGGCGCCAGCGACGCGACGCGGGCCAAGGCGATCGCGGGCCTGGCCAAGGACAGCAACGCCGGCAAGGACGTCAAGCTCGGGCTCAAGGAGTCCAAGCAGGACGTCGTCAAGATCGGCGGCAAGGTCAGCGACTCGTCGGGCGAGCTGCCGGCCAAGGTCATCCAGGACTACATCCGGCGCAAGTTGGGCGCGATCAAGGCTTGCTACCAGAAGGGTCTGCAGTCCAACCCGGACCTGCAAGGCCAGGTCAAGGTCAAGTTCCTGATCCAGCCGACGGGCGCGATCGGCGGCGCCAAGGTCGAGGACTCGAGCCTCGGCAACGCATCGGTCGAGGATTGCGTGCTGACGAACGTGAAGGCGTGGCGCTTCCCGCAGGCCAAGGGTGGCGGCAGCACGACCGTCGTCTACCCGTTCCGGTTCTCGTCGCACTGAGGCAACGGCATTGAGCAAGCGAACGATTGGGCAGGACCTGGAGCCGCAGCCGCGCTCGTCATCGACGCGGATCGGCGCGGCGCACGCTGCCGTCGGCCGGGCCTGGCTGCTCGGCGCGCTGGTCGCCGTGATGCTCGGCTCGCTCGCCGGCTGCAACCGCCAGGCGCGCGAGATCGTCGGCCTGATCAACGACGCCGTGACGCTGATCGAGCAGGGCAACAGCATCCAGGCGCGCGGCAAGCTGCAGGCCGTGCTCGAGCTCGACCCCAACGATCCCGACGCCAACTACTACCTCGGCGTGCTGAAGCTGCGGGACGGCGACCCGGCCGACGCCGTGCCGCTGCTGACGCGCTCGATCGCCGGCGATCCGCTGCGGCCGTCCGCGCACCTCGACCTGGCGCAGGCCCACTACGAGATGGGCGCCGACAAGGCCGCGGCCGAGGCGCTGCAGGCGCTGTTCAAGCTCGATCCGGGCGATCCGCGTGGCCATACCCTGGCGGCGCGGCTGGCGATGCGGGCCAACTCGCGTCCGGCCCGGGATCGCGAGCTGCGCGCCGCCATCGAGGGCGACCCCGGCCACGCGCCGGCGTACCTGCTGCTCGCCGAGCTCTACACCGAGGTCGGCGCCTACAAGGACGCCCTCGACGTGCTCAACGAAGGCCTGAAGTTCTGCCCCGACGAGGTCGCGCTGCAAGAGTCGCTCGGCCTCGCCTGGCTCGCCGTCGGCCGCCCGGATCGCGCCGCCGAGGTCTTCGCCATCGCGGCGCAGAACGCCCGGGCGGATTGGACGACGCATATCAACCACGGCGCGGCGCTGGTGCAGACCGGCGATCGCGCCGGCGCGGCCCAGGCGATCGAGCGCGGCCTGCTGATGGGCCGTGGCCGTGGCGACAAGGCGGCGCTCGAGGCCGCCGCCAAGACCCTGATTCGGCTCAAGCGCAGCATGAAGGACTAAGTCCGCAGCGCGCAGCTGCCCGGCTGCGCAGCGGACCACCGGGCAGGGGTCGCGGAGGAGGCTGGCATGTTTCTCGGCAGGGTCGTCGGCACCGTCATCGCGACGCGCAAGGTGGAGGGCCTCGACGGCATCCGTCTGTTGCTCGTCGTCCCCGTCGACAGCGAGGGGCGCGACGTCGCCGGCCCGCTGGTCGCCGCCGACACGACCCAGGCGGGCGTCGGTGATCTGGTCCACCTGACGGGCTCGCGCGAGGCCTCGTTGGCGCTGCCGACGCCGTTCGTGCCCGTCGACGCCGCGATCCTGGCGATCGTCGACTCGGTTGACGGCCGCGCCGCGTCGCCCAACGCCGCGTGGGCCGGCGCCGCCTACGACGCCGACGCGTCGAGCCGAGGTGCCGCATGATCCTCGCGCGCGTCGTCGCCCCGGTCGTCTCGACCATCAAGCATCGCTCGATCGCCGGCCAGACCGTGTTCGTGATGCAGCCGGTCGAGGCCGACGGCCGTGACGCCGGCGCCGAGTTCCTGGCCGTCGACCACGCCCAGGCCGGCCCCGGTGATCTCGTCGTCGTGCTGCGCGAGGGCGGTGGCATCCGGCAGATCTTGGGATCGTCGGACTCGCCGATCCGCGCGCTGATCGTCGGCGTCGTCGACGCGGTCGAGGTCACGGCCAGCGACGCCAGCGGAGCCGCTGGATGAGCGGTCGCACGATCCATCGCAGCCACGGCACCGACCAGAGCCAGGCGCAGCTGCGCCGGGAGCTCTGCGCGGCCTCGCACGAGCTGCACCGCCGCGGCTGGGTCGCCAACCACGACGGCAACGCCTCGATCCGGCTGCCGGCCGGGCGGGCGCTGCTGACGCCGACGGCGCTGAGCAAGCGCGTCATCAGCGAGACCGACCTCATCGTCGTCGACAGCGCCGGCAAGGTCGTGCAGGGCGCGCGCAAGCCGTTCTCGGAGTGGGCGCTGCACAAGGTCGTCTTCGCCGCACGGCCCGACGTCGGCGCGGTGATCCACGCCCATCCGCCGTCCGCCACGGCGCTGGCGGTCGCAGGCGTCGAGGTCGAGCCGCGCATCCTGGCAGAGGCCATCGTCTCGATCGGCGATCGCGTGCCGATGCTGGCCTACGCGCTGCCCGGCGCCGCCAGCCAGGAGCGGGCGCTGGCCGAGGCCGCCGTGGGCTACGACGCCGTCACGCTCGAGCACCACGGCGTGCTCGCTTGGGGCGACGACCTCGAGATGGCGCTGCTGCGGCTCGAGCTCGTCGAGCACCTCGCGACCATCGCGCTGCGCTCGCTGCCGCTCGGGCGGCTGCGCACGCTGCCCGACGCCGACGTCGCCGAGCTGCTGACGCGGCGGACCCGCGCTGGCCTCGGCCCGGCCGCCCGCGCCGCGCGCAAGGCCTGATCGCCCAGGAGCCCTCGATGCCCACGACGTCGCCGCAGATCGGCCCGCAACTCCGGTCCGCTCGGGCGCTGGCCATCGCCTTGGGCTTGCTGGTGGCGCTGGTCGTCAGCGGCTGCGGCGGCGTGCAGCGCGCCGGCGGCCGGGAGGGTCGCTGCACCATCCTGACGACGAACGACTCCGAGGCGCACTTCGACGGCGAGCGCGTCCAGCTCGACCCGCTGCGCTACGCCGGCACGATCGCCCGCATCGCCGCGCGCAAGAAGGCGCTGCTGGCCGAGCAGCCGGCGGGTGTGCTGCTCGTCAGCGCGGGCGATGTGCTGCAAGGCCGCTACATGGACCGCAGCGACGCCGACCGCAGCCGCGCGGCCCGCGAGTCGTGGTTGATCTACGAGGCCGCGGGCTACGACCTGGGCACGCTCGGCAACCACGAGTTCGACGCCGGCCCCGCCGTGCTGCGCGACGCCTTGCTCGGCCTGACGCGCTACCGCATGGTCGTGAGCAACCTCGCCGACGACAGCCCGACGCTCGACAACCGCGACGGCAAGCTCTGGGATCGCACCGCGATCCGCACCTGCGGCGGCCTGAAGATCGGCTTCTTCGGCCTGCTGACGCCGTCGACCCGCAGCATCAGCCAGTTTGGCGACACGCGCTTTGCCGACCCCGACGATCCGATCGTGCCGGCGGCGCAGCGGGCGGTGGCGGCGCTGCGGGCCCAGGGCGTCGACCTGGTCGTCGGCCTGACCCACCTCGGCGTCGAAGGCGACGTGGCGCTGGCGCCCAAGCTGCCGGGCGTCGACGTGCTGATCGGCGGCCACTCGCACACGCTGCTGACCAAGGTCAAGACGGTGGGCGCGACCTGGATCGTGCAGTCCGGCCAGCGCTTCTCGCACGTCGGCGAGCTGACGCTCGTGGCCACGCCGGCTGCGCCCGGCGCCGCCCGCGCGCTGGATCGCGACGCCTCGTCGTGGCGCGTGGTGGCGGTGGACCAGAGCCTGCCCGAAGACGCCGAGACCGCGGCCAAGATCGAGTCGCTGCGCCAGGGCTACGTCCGCGAGCAGGTCATCGGCAAGCGCTCGGTGCCCTGGGCGCTGCGCGGCTGGCAGCGCAAGCTCTACGGCAAGCGCGTGGCGCGGGCGCTGTGGCGCTACGCCGGCGCGCACAACGCTGCGGGCAAGCCCATCGACGCGGCGATCTTGAACTCGGGCGGCCTGCGTTCGGCGCAGATCTACCCGCCGGGGCCGGTGACGAACTTCGAGGTGCGGGCGATCCACCCCTTTGGCAACCGCCTGGTGGTGGTCGAGTTGGACGGCGAGACGCTGCGCGACGTACTCGAGCACGCCTGCACCGGCGGCCACCGCGACGCGGCGGGCGAGCGCATCGAGGTCTGGGGCTTGTCGTTCCGCTGCGACACGACCAAGCCGGGCGTGCGTTACGAGATGGTCGACGGCCGCGCCGGGGCGATCACGCAGCGCGGGATGCGCGTCGCCGACGCCTTGGTCGGCAGCAGCCCGCTCGTGCCGGCCAACCGTTACCGCGTCGCGGTCAACGATTACCTGGCGCGCGGCGGCTCCGGCTTCACGGTCTTCGCCCGCGGCGACCGACGCTGCATCGACGGCACCAGCTTCGACGCCGACGCCTGCAAGTCGTCGCCGACCATCGCCGCCATCGTCGAGGCAGGGGTGCGCGACGAGAGCTTCGACGAGCCGCTGCCGGAGTAGCGCCGCGGCAGCGACGTCACCGATGGCTACTTCTTGTTGCCGCGCCGCGCCTCTTCGGCCTGATCGAGGATGCGCTTGGCAGCGCGGGCGATGACGCCCGAGACCTCGCGGCTCTTGCTGACTTCCTTGATGTCGCGGGCCTGCAGCGTGCGCAGGAAGCCCATCGACAGCGGCTGCGGGCATTTGGGGTTCAGCACCAGCGATTTGCGCACGCCGTAGTCGCGGGTCCAGAACTTGTTGCGCGCGATCTGGACGAAGATCTCCTCGGACAACGCCTTGTTCATCGCGAACATGCGCACCTCGGGCTCGGTCAGGCGCGGCGACTTGAGCACCGCCAGCGAGACCATCTTCTTCGGGTCGCGGATCAGCAGCTTGCGCGCGTTGGCGTCGCCGACGACGGCGAGGCGGATCTTCTGCGAGACCGACATCTTCATGATCAGGGCTTGCAGGCTCGCGGTCGACATGTCGTCCGGCACCTCCTCGCCCTTCTCGATCAGCGCGATCTCTTCGGGGGTCATCGCGTCCTTGACGCCGGCCAGCTGCAGCGCCGTCAGGAACTCGATCTCGCTCAGGCCGACCTTGCCGTCATCCTCGGCGCCGCGCTCGCCCAAGATGGCGGCGCGCATCTCGATGTAGCCGGGGATGTGGTCGAGCTCGGCGTTCTGGCGCACCGCGAACTCGAGCAAGTTCTGCACCTGGCCGGGCGGCGCCTTGGGGTTGAAGAACAGCGCCTCGATGATCGACGGCTCGGCCAGGCAGCGCACCGTGTTGCGCGCGATGTCGGTGCAGACGTTCGAGTTGCCCACGCCCGCGAGGTAGATCAACGTCGTGTCGGCGACCGAGCGGTGGACGACGATCTCCGAGAGCGCCGGATGCTCCGCGGCGACGGTGCGGGCGATGGTGTCGAGCACGGACGGGTGCAGCCTGCCGCGCGCCACTTCGCGCATCGTCTCGGCCGGCATCGTCGCCAGCGTCTCGCGTGCCGCGCTGCGGACCTCGGGCTCCTCGGCGTGGGCGAGCAGGGCGATGGTCGGCACCAGATCGTCGGGGGCCGCGGGCAGCAGGCCCTTGGCGATGCGCACGCGCACTGGGGTCGGGCGGTCGAGCAGCGGCTTGTGGGCTTCGACGAGGGCGTCGATCGGGACGACGAGCGCTGCGGTCAAGGTGGTCATCGTTCGGTTCTCCTCGGACAGCGATCGCGGGCGCGACCTCGCTGCGGCATGCCCCCAGGGTAGCACAGCGCGCGCGCCGTGTGCCCATCCTCGCGGACTTGCGGGCCCGGCGACGTCTGGCCCCCAAGGAGAACGCTAGGGTCGCCGCCAGCCGATCAGGCCTCCGTCGTCCGCGCCGGTGACGAAGTGCACGCCCTTTGCGTCGAGGAACGCGGCCGCGCCGAGGCCGAGGTCGCTGCACGGCCACGGACAATGCCGCGTCAGCACGGCCAGGCTCGTGCCCGTGCCGTCCGCGGCCACGGACCAGAGTCGGCCGCTGCCGCCCGCGTCGACCGAGAGCAGGCGCTTGCCGTCGGCGCTGAAGGCCAGGGCCGTGACGTCGCTGAGATGGCCGATGAGCGTCGCGATCGTGGCGCCGGTGCCGGTGTGCACCAGCTGCAGCCGCGCAGGGCCGCCCGAGAGCGCGAGGTGCGCAGATCCGGGCCGAAAGCGCAACGCGCGTCGGCTGGCGGGCAGGGCCTTGACCTCGGCGAGCAGGGTGCCGCTGCTGCCGTCGAGGATCCGGGCCGCGAGCTCGCCGCCGGTGAAGCCGACCGCGACCCGGCCATCGGCGGCGACGTCGAGCGCCGCCGCGCTGGCCGGCAGCGTCAGGCCCCAGACCAGCTTGACCACACCGAGGTCCAGGGCCACGCCGGCGGCTTGGACCGCGCGCAGGCTGCCGATCGCGCCGGCCCAGACCCATGCACCGTCCGGCGCAAACGCCAGCGCCTCGGGCCAACCCAGGCCGACGCCGAAGGTCTTGACGTTGACGATCGCCGACGCCGGCAGCCCCGCCGCCGGGATCGGGCCGCCGGCGGGCAGGGCCACGGTCCAGAGCCGCGCCGAGCCGTCCTTGCCGCCGGTGGCGAGCAGGGGGCTCAGCTGCGCGCCTGGCGTCGCGGCGCCGGGCCGCAGCCCCAGGGCGACCACAGGTTGGCCGTGGCCATCCAGGCTGGCCCACGGCGCGGCGAACGTGACGTTGCGCATCCACGCGCGGCCGTCGCCGTGGGCGCTGACCAGCAGCCCCAGGTCGAGGCGCGTCTCCATCGCCGCGACCGCGCCGCGCGCCGGCTCACCGAGGGCGACGTCGGGCCCGGACCAGCCGCGCCGCAGCGGGCCGCCGCCGCGGCTGCCGAGCACGACGCTCGAGGCCGCCAGGCCGGCCGCCGACGGCAGCGCGATGCGGCCGGTGGTCTCGCCCGTCAGCCATGCCGTGGGCGGCGGCAGGGTCGCGACGACCTGCAACGTCTGCGTCGCGGCGTCGACGGCCTGCAGCCGGCGGAGCGCGCCGTTGCCGAGCGCGACGACCGCGACGTTGTCGCCACCAAAGGCGATGGCCGCCGCGCCGGGCAGCGACGCGCTCGCCAACGCGAGGCCCGTCTCGCCGGCGTGCAGGGTCGCGCTGCCGTCGCCGCGCAGCACCAGCGTCAAAGTCGCGGTCGGAGCGGCGGCGAGGTCCACGACCGGGCTGCCGCCGCTGGTCCAGGTCGTGCCGCCGCCGTCGGCCAGCGTCCAGCGCCGCAGCTTGCCGGCGCCGTCGCCGGTGTAGAGCGCCTGGTTGGCGCCGTTGCCGGCGCGCTGCCAGTCCAGGCCCGAGATCGCGACGTCGTGGCCGTACAGGGCGAGCTGCTGGCTGTTGCTGGCGACGATCACGACCCGCACCCAGCCCTGATCGTCGGCGATCGCCAGCCGCGCGCCAGCCACGTCCCAGCGGGCCTTGCGCCAGCGCTTGCCTGGCTGCGTCTGGGCCGCGACGACCTGGCCGGCGAAGGGGCCGTCCAGCGCGACCACGCGCAGCACATCGTCGCGGCCGACGCTGGCCAGGCGGCTGCCGTCAGGGCTGAGGGCGACGTCGTCGACTTCGGCGCCGTGGTCGAAGCGGTGGCCGACGAGGGCGCCGGTCGCCCCGTCGATCAGGCTGACGCCGCTGCGTCGCGCCACGGCGACGATCGTGCCGTTCGCGCTCTGGCTGACGCTGCCACTGCCGCCGCCGCCACGTTGCCAGATCGGGCAGGTCGCCTCCTCGTCGGTCGCGCCGTCGCAGTCGTTGTCGAGGCCGTCGCATTGCAGCTCGGGGCCGGTGATGTAGCCCGGCAGCAGCGAGTAGATCGGCTCGGCCCAGCCGAACGCGCCGTTGCAGACCCGCTTGCTGCCGACGCAGATGCCGACCTGCTTGCTGGCCAGCGGGCCGTCGAGGCCATTGTCGATCTGGCCGTCGCAGTCGTTGTCGAGACCGTCGCAGGTGACCTCGACGAGCTCGTAGGTCGAGGTCACCGCGCCCGGCAGGTTCGCGGTGTAGGCGGCGTAGTCCGGCGGTTGCCACGACCCCTGGACGCAGGCCGGCTTGGCGCCGATGCAGACGCCCTTGGTCAGCAGCGGGAAGCCCGGCTGCGGCGGCGGCGTCAGGTCCTCGTCGGTCTTGCCGTCGCAGTCGTTGTCGAGCCCGTCGCAGCTGCTCTCGATCGGCTCGAAGCCCGGAATCTGCTTCGGATCCTGGCTGGTCCAGATGCCTCCCTTGCAGGTCAGCGGGCTGCCGGCGCAGACGCCGAGCCCCTGGTTGTCGACGCCGGCGGGCACGGTGTCCGTCAGGCCGTCGCAGTCGTTGTCGAGGCCGTCGCAGGCCGTCTCCTTGGCCTCGTAGCCCTTGACCTCGGCGGCGGTCGGCTCCTGCCAGCCCGCCGCGCCCTTGCAGACCTTGAGCGCGTACAGGCAGACGCCGACGTCCGGCCAGGTGCTCGCCGGCGGCTTGGCCAGCTCGTCGTCGACCTTGCCGTTGCAGTCGTTGTCGAGGCCGTCGCAGGTCGTCTCGTACAGCTCAAAGGCCGGAACTGCGCTGTAATCACAGATGGCGGTCTTGCCCTGGCAGCCGACCTTGACGGTCGCGGCGCAGGGGCCCAGCTGTCGACAGCCGAGGGCTTGGGGCGTCAGGCCGAAGGGGCAGACCTTCGGGTCGACGGGCTTGGTGTCGGCGGCGTCGGTGGAGTCGCCGCTGCCCGTGTCGCTGGGGTCGCTGGCGTCGCTGGCATCGTCTGTGTCTGCGGCGTCGGCGTCTCCAAGGTCGGCGTCTCCAAGGTCGGTGTCCTCAACGTCGCTGCCGTCGGCTGCGTCGCTGATCAGGCCGTCGAGCGCGTCGTCCTGGGTCTCGGCCGCGTCGTCGGCCGCGTCGTCGCCGTCGGCCGCGTCGTCGCCGTCGGCCGCGTCGTCGCCGTCGGCCGCGTCGTCGCC
>CAZPHC010000001.1:24624-111151 GCA_964586155.1 uncultured Enterobacteriaceae bacterium
CGTCGGCCGCGTCGTCGCCGTCGGCCGCGTCGTCGCCGTCGGCCGCGTCGTCGCCATCGGCCGCGTCGTCGCCATCGGCCGCGTCGTCGCTGTCCGCCGCGTCGTCGCTGTCCGCCGCGTCGTCGCTGTCCGCCGCGTCGTCGCCGTCCGCCGCGTCGTCGCCGTCCGCCGTGTCGCCGCCATCCGCCGTGCCGTCGCTGTCCTTGGCCTCAGCGTCGTCCGGCGACGCGTCCGAGGGCATCGCGTCGGCCACGGTGTCGGTCGTGTCGCCGGTCGACGGGCCACGCACCAGCTCGTCGACGTCGCTGCAGCCGAGCAGCAGCGACCACGCGACGCAAAGCGACCATCGGAGCTGGTGGTGACAGGTCCGCACCGCGCCACCATAGCAGAACGCCCCGGCCACGTCGTGCGTGACCGGGGCGTCCCGTTCCATCTGCCCCGCAGCCGGGGCCGGCCCAGCGCTACTTGGTCGCGCGGAGCATCACGTTGTCGATCGCGACGCCGGTGGTGGCGTTGGCGGTGCAGTCCACCGAGTCGAACTTGAAGATGATGCGCGCCGTCATGCCCTTGAGCGCGCTGACGTCCATCGTGAAGTGGCCCCACTTGCCGAGGCTGGTCTTCGGCACCGTCATCTTCACCGACTTGGGCGTACCGATCAGCACGAACTGCAGCACCTCGACCGTGAGCAGGTCGTAGGCGGTCGACGACTCGACGTCGAGGAAGGCGTCGAAGTCGAGCTGGAACTTGCCCCCGGTCGCGAGCGTGCTGGGGATCGAGAAGATCTTGCTCGTCGCGGTGCCGACGACCGAGGTCTTACCGGTCGGGCAGGTGTACTGGTACTTGCTGCTGATGTTGGCGTTGAAGTTGATGCTGGCGTTGGCCGACAGCGCCGTGATGCCGGTGTTGTCGATCGCCCAGCCCGCCGGGGTCTGGCTGTTGTTCAGCGTCCAGTTGGCAGCCTCGCCGGTGTGCACCATGTCGGCGTAGACCGGCGCCGGGATGTTGTCGACGATGAGGTCGTCGACGAACCAGCCCGGGAAGGCGTTGCTCGCGCCGTCGATGGAGTCGAAGTTGAAGCGCAGACGCACCTTCTGGCCCTTGAACTTGGTCAGATCGATGGCCTCCCAGCGCCAGCCGGCCTGCAGCGCGCTGCTGTTGTCGAGCTCGACCTTGAGGTCGGCCGAGGTGCCCGAGAAGCCGAGGGCCGAGACGTCGATCCAGCGCTTGTCGTAGGTCGTCGAGGCTTCGCCCTGCGACCAGGACTTGAACCACATCGTGACGTTGCCCGTGGTCACGCCCGTGAGGTCGATGACCGGCGACATCGCCCAGCCGGCCGCCTTGGCCGAGCCGTTGGCGAAGTCCACGCCGTCGTTGAAGTTCAGGCTCTCGCCCTCGTAGCCGCCCGGGATGGCCGGGGTCTTGTCCATGGCCCAGACCGAGGCGTTGCCGGCGCTCGGCGCCGAGAGGTGCCAACCGCTGCTGTTGCCGGCGGCGAAGCCCTCTTGCCAGGTGCCCGCGTTGCTGACCTTGACCACGGCGCCGGCGTAGACCGCCACCTCGTCGATGAACCAGCCCGGGGTGGTGTTGTTCTGCGCGTCGACCGAGTCGAAGCGGAAGCGCAGCTGGAACTTCTTGCCCTTGAGGCCGCTGATGTCGATCGTCTCGGCCCACCAGACCTTGCTGTTCTTGGCGTTGTCGAGCACGACCGTCTGGGCGACCGTGACGAAGCCGTCGGTCGACAGCTCGACGTAGCGCTTGTCGTAGGTGCCGAGGGTCTCGACGCCGTTGTACGACAGGAAGGTCAGCGTCATGCTGCCCGTGACCGCCGTCGCGTCGTAGAAGTACTTGGCCAGCGCGGTGCCGCTGACGGACTTGCCGTTGCTGAAGTTCGTGCCGTTGTTGAAGTTCAGCGAAGCGCCGCCGGTGAGCGCACCCGGCACCGCCGGGGTCGCGTCGGCCTGCCACTTGACCGCCGTGTCACTGCTGGTCAGGTGCCAGTCCGCGTCGAGGTAGTTGATGCCCTCGATGTCCGGCACCTTGCGCGCCGGGCAGCTGTTGAGCGTGTACGCGCACTTGCCGGTCTTGGTGTCGCACGCGTCGTTGGTGCAGGGGTTGTCGTCGTTGCAGACGATCGGCTTGGCGACGCACGTGCCCTTGGTGTCACAGGTATCGCCGGTGGTGCAGGCGTTGGCGTCGTTGCACGGCGTGTTGGCCAGCTTCGGGAAGGTCGCGCACTTGGCGCCGATCTCGTCGCAGAGGTCCGAGGTGCACGAGTTGCCGTCGTCGCAGATGCGCGGCGCGCCCGAGGTGCACTTGCCGCTCTTGCAGACGTCCTTGTCGGTGCAGTACTTGCCGTCGTCGCAGGGGGCGGTGTTCACGGTCGACTTGCAGCCCTGGCCGTTGACGCAGACGTCGTCGGTGCAGGGGTTGCCGTCGTCGCACTTGACCGGGTTGGCGCCGACGCACTTGCCCTTGCCGTCGCAGGCGTCGAGCTGGGTGCAGCTGTCGTTGTCGTTGCAGGCCGTCTTGGCCGCCTCGGGCTTGCTGGTGCAGACGTTGTTGGCGCAGCTGTCGACGGTGCAGGGGTTGCCGTCGTCGCAGCTCTTGCCCACGCCGACGCACTTGCCGGCGGCGTCGCAGGCGTCACCCGTGGTGCAGGCATTGCCGTCGTCGCAGGCGGTCTTGGCCGCGACGTTGGTGAAGAGGCAGCCCTTCTTCGGGTCGCAGGTGTCGGTCGTGCAGGGGTTGCCGTCGTTGCAGGGCGCGATCGCGGTGCCCGAGCACTTGCCGTCCTTGCACACGTCGTTCTCGGTGCAGACGCTCGCGTCGCTGCACTTGACGGTGTTGTTGGTGTGGCCGCAGCCGGTCTTGGGGTCGCACTTGTCGGTCGTGCAGATGTTGCTGTCGGCGCAGCTGACGTTGGTGCCGGTGCACTTGCCGTCGGTGCAGTTGTCGTTCTCGGTGCAGGCGCTGCCGTCGTCACAGGCCTTGGCGCTGTTGACCGCGACGCAGCCCTTCTCCTTGTCGCAGCTGTCCTCGGTGCACGGGTTGCCGTCGTCGCAGTTCGGCGCGGTGGCGCCGGCGGCGCAGGCGCCGTCCTTGCAGGTGTCCTTGAGCGTGCACGCGTCGCCGTCCTCGCAGGTCGCGGTGTTGGCCTTGGTCAGGCAGCCCTTGGCCTTGTCGCAGCTGTCGTCGGTGCAGGGGTTGCCGTCATCGCAGGCGACCGCCGTGCCGTTGCAGGCGCCGCCCTTGCAGGCGTCGGCCGAGGTGCAGAGCGAGCCGTCGTCGCACGCCGTGGCGTCCGCCAGGTTGACGTGGGCGCACTTGCCGTCCTTGGCGTTGCAGCTGTCGTCGGTGCACGAGTTGTCGTCGTTGCAGTCCTTGGCCGTGCCCACGCACTTGCCGTCGGCGCAGGTGTCCTTGTCGGTGCAGACTTCGCCGTCGTCGCAAGGCAGCGTGCTGTTCTCGTTGGTGCAGGTGCCGCTGGCGGCGTCGCAGCTGTCGGCGGTGCAGCCGTTCTTGTCGTCGCAGTCGATCGGCGTGCCACCGACGCACTTGCCGTCGGCGCAGGCGTCACCGGTGGTGCAGAGCGAGCCGTCGTCGCAGGCGATGATGTTGTTGGTGTGCTTGCAGGTCTTGTCGGCCGGGTTGCAGACGTCGTCGGTGCAGGGGTTGTTGTCCTCGCAATCGACCACGGCCTTGCCGCCGCAGACGCCAGCCTTGCAGGCGTCCGAGGTCGTGCAGACGTCGCCGTCGTCGCAGCCCAGGTTGTCGTCGGCGGTGCTGACGCAGCCCTTGGCCTTGTCGCAGGTGTCGACGGTGCAGGGGTTCTTGTCGTCGCAGCTCACCGCCTCGGTCTCGCACTTGCCGGCCTTGCACGCGTCGCCCTTGGTGCAGGCGTCGCCGTCGTCGCAGAGGCCGCCGTCCGCGATGGCCGCGTGCGCGCAGCCCTTGGTCTTGTCGCAGCTGTCGTCGGTGCAGGGGTTGCCGTCGTCGCAGTCCACCGCGCCCGCCGGGGTGCAGCTGCCGGCGCCGTCGCAGATGTCGCCCTTGGTGCAGGCGTCGCCGTCGTCGCAGGTGGCCGTGTTGAAGGCCTTCTTGCAGCCGTCGGCCTTGTCGCAGCTGTTGTCGGTGCAGGGGTTGCCGTCGTCGCAGGCGAGCGCCGAGCCGGTGCACTTGCCGCCGGCGCAGGCGTCGTTCTCGGTGCAGAGGTCGCCGTCGTCGCAGGCGCCGTCGGCGGCGAGGTTCTGGCAGCCCGTGCCGGGGTCGCACGAGTCGAGCGTGCAGGGGCTGCTGTCGTCGCAGTCGATCAGGGTGCCCTTGCAGGCGCCGTCGGCGTCGCAGACGTCGTCCTTGGTGCAGGCGTTGGCGTCGTCGCACGAGGCCTTGTCCGCCGCGGCCGTGTGGGCGCAGCCGGTCGCCGCGTTGCAGGTGTCGGTCGTGCAGGGGTTGTTGTCGTCGCAGACCAGGGCGTTCGCTTCGCACTTGCCCGACTTGCAGACGCCCGCCTTCTCGGTGCAGGGGTCGCCGTCGTCACAGACGGTGTCGTCGACGTCCTCGGCGACGAAGCACTGCCCGGTCTGCAGGTTGCACTTGCCGATCTGGCAGATGGAGTGCTCGAGGTTGGCGCAGTCGCTGTCTCGCTCGCAGCCGCCGTCGGTCGAGGTCGCGTCGCCGTCGGTCGAGCCGGAGCTGTCCTCGTCGGTGCCGGCCGACGTGTCGCCCGTCGCGTCCGAGTCGGTGCTACCGCTCGTGTCGCCGAAGCTCGTCGCGCCGTCGTTGCCGGCCGTGGTGTCGGTCTGGGCGCCGACGAGGTTGTTCTGGGTGGGCTCGCTGCCACAGGCCGCGACGAACATGACAACCGTCATGACCGCGAACTGCCGGGAATAGGACTGCATCATGAAAATACGCTCCGTCAACTCGTCGTTGGAATCCCCAACCGGCACCAGGCTGGTGGCGGAAGCAGGGGGCCAAGAGCTTACACATCCTCACAGGATTCGCAACGGAATTCGGCGGCGAGACCGCAGTGTTGCGGTGTCACGATCGGCCGCGATGCTGCCCGAACAGGACGCTCAGCGAGGCGAAGAGGCCTCGGCGCACCGCTGCTTCGCCTCGTCGTGGAGCACCTTGACCTGGGCGCGCTCAGCCGCAACCTCGAGCTCGCACCAGATGATGCGTCGCTGGGCCGGCCGGTCGCTGCGGTCCAGCGCGAGCTGGTAGGCGGGCAGCGCGACCTTGGGCCGGTCCTGGGCCATCGCCAGGCGCGCCTCGACCAGCACGGCGTCGCGGCTGGTGGGGGTCGTCTCCTCGAGCCCGCGTGCCGCGAGGCGCAGATCGTCGACCAGCGCGGCCTTGGTGCCCGATGGCGCCGCTGTCGCCGCAGCGGGCGCGGGCGAGGCGGGTGTCGTCGGCGCGGCCGCGGGCGCCCCCGCAGGAGCTGCCTTCGTCGCGGGCAGCGGCAGGCCCAGCAGCGGCGCCAGCTCGCGCCAGGTCAGCTGCGCCAACTGCAGCGGCATGGTCGCGTCGTTGGCGTCGAGCTCCATCGCCCGACGCAGCAGGGCGCGTTTGTCGGCCGGGCTCAGGCTGTCCTTGCCCAGCTGCAGCAGGCCGCGCAGGATCGCAGGATCGCGCGGGTCGATGATGGCGGCGGCCTCGAGATGGCGCCGGGCCTGTTCGCGCCCGCCGGGCGAGCGGGCAGACGCCTGCGCGAGCACCACACGCTGCTGGACGCCGTCACAGCGGCCCGCCGGGACGCGCACGAGCTCTGCGGCAAGCAGCTCGGCCTCGCCGACCGCGTTGCGCGCCATGGCCTCGCGGAGCCCGAGCGCCATCAGGGCGCAGGTCGGCCCGGCGGCGACGATCGCGTCGAGGCCACCGGCGGTGGCGGCGGGCGCGGCCTTGGCGTCGCCCGCCCCGGCCTTGGCACCGCCGGTTTCGTCTGGTGCGGGGGCAGGCGTCGCCGCTGCGCTCGGCGGGGCCGCGGCCGCTTGCGCCGCGCCGGTGCCGTTGCTGACAAGGGACTTGGCCGGGCCCGTGACGAACTTGAATGCGCTGGCCGGATCGTTGCGGCGCATCGCCTCGGCCCAAGCGCGCAGGGCGAGCAGCGGTTCGCTCGGCTTGTCCTTGGCCCAGCCGACCTCGACCGCGCGCTGCAGCGCCGCGAGGCTCGGCCGGTAGTCGGCGTCGAAGCGGCGCAGCTGCGCGCCGAGCCAGCTGGCGAACGCCGCGTCCAGCGCCTGGGCGGTCTGACCGTAGATCTGCTGGATCAGCGCCGTCGTCGCCTTGCCGTTGGCGTGGCCGGCGACCAGCCGACGCAGCTTGTCGAAGCCGTGGGCCTGCTCCAGGTACTTCACCAGCCAGAACGACTGGTAGTAGGCCATCATGATGTCCTGGCCGGTGCGCGCCTGCGAGAACGCCAGGTTGAACGTCGCGATCGGCGTCAGGCCGCCCTCGACCCAGCGGTCGTAGAGCTGGCGCTCCATGATCATGTGGAAGCGCGGGTCCAGCCGCTCGGATTCGCGCATCGCCAGGCCTTCGGTCAGCCAGCGCGGCACGCGGCCGCCGGTCGCCTGGATGTGGAAGACGTGCGCGAGCTCGTGGTAGAGCACGAGCTTCCAGTTGAACGGCTCCTCGCTCGGCGAGCGGCTGGTGATCAGGTGGCCGAAGCAGACGGCGTGAGCGCCCAGCCGCGGCAGGCCGATCGTGCGCACGCTGAACTGCTCCGTCGTCGGGAACACCTCGACCTGCATCGGCCGCTCGGGCGTCATCGCGTAGCGCTCGCTGAGCTCGTCGTGGCTTTGCTGCAAAAAGGGCAGCAACGTGCGCTCGAAGGCCTGGCGGTCGCGCTTGTGCACCCGCAGGTCGATCTTGGCGCCGCGCAGCAGGACCATGTGCTTGAGCACGCCGTCGTAGAGCACGTTCAGCACGTTCGCCGTGCGGACGTTGAAGGGATCGTTGCGGTAGGCGAGCTCCAGGTGCTCGAGCGCGCCCTTGTCGTCGGCCATGCGCGACAAGCCGAGGCCGAGCGCGGCGTGCGCCGCCCAGTTGTCCGGATCGCGCGTGATCGCGGCCTGCAGCGCGGCCACGACCTCGCGGTAGCGGTGCCCCATCTCGAGCGCACGGGCGGCGATCAGCAGCGGCTCGGCGTCGCCCGGATCGACCTTGTGCGCCGCCGCCAGCGCCGCGCTCGCCGCCTTGGTGTCGTTCGCCAGCGTCGCCAGCGTGAAGCGCAGCGCCAGCACCGCGCCGTGGTTGGGCACGATCTGCGCCGCCTTCTGCACCAAGGCCTGCGCTGTCTCGAGGTCCTCGTCGTGCATCGCGACCTCGGCTCGCAGCGCCAGCGCGGGCACCGAGCTCGGGTTGCGCTTGAGCATCGCGTCGGCGCGGCCGCGCGCCTTGGCGATGTCGTGATCGCTGTCGAGGTCGATGCGCGCCATGCCGAGCAGCGCGTCCTCGTCGTTCGGATCGATCGCGAGCACGCGGCGGAACGCTACGTCGGCGTCGCGAAAGTTGTACTTGGTCAAGAAGAGCTCGCCCCACGCGCCCTCGACCAACTTGCGCTCGGCCCGGTCGCTTGCGCCCTCGGCGGTGTCGGCGAGCACGTCGTTGGCGTCCTTGAAGTAGCCGTTGGCGGCCAGCGAGCGCGCGACGGCGACGCGCTCGGCGGTCTCGTGGATCTTGCCGTCCTGGTAGAGATCCGCCAACGGATCCAAGAGTCTACGCGCAGCCACATCCTGGCCGACGCGATACAGGGCCTCGCCCAGCGCGCCGCGCAGCTGCACGTCGTCCTTGTGCCTGGCCATCGCCTTGGTCAACACCTTGAGCGCGATCGTGCGGTCGCCTGCGCGCAGCTCCCGCTGCCCCTGCGCGAGGGCGCATGCGACCGAGGTGACGCAGCCGCTCCAGGTCTTGCGCGCGTCGCCCATGCGCCCGAGCCGCCACTGCGCCTCGCCGAGCAGGGCCGACTCGAGGTCACTGCGGTCGGTCGCGGCCTCGAGCAGCTGGATCACGCGCTCGTCGGCGCCTTCGAGCCGAGCGTCGCGGGCCGCGCGCTCGCGGGCAGCGCGCTCCGCGTCGTCGTTCGCCGCAGCGGGCGCCGCGGAGGCGTGCGGCAGGAGCAGGGTGGTCGCGCCCAGCAGCGCGAGCAGGCCGAGCGACACCACGCCGCGCCGGGCGCCGACGGGCACCCCGCGCGTGTGCGCGACGTCCGCTACAGACCTTCGGCGATCTTCCATGCGCCGTCCTCGCGCAGCAGCTTCATCTGCGCGAAGTCGTTCCACATCTTGTAGTTGTCGCGGCCGCCCTCGGTGAGCAGCGCCCGGCCGAAGTACTCGTAGTCCGCCTTGGCGTTGTCACCGTCGATGTCGATCGCGAGCAGCTTGATGCGGAACTGCACGCGCTTGACGTTGGCCTGCAGCTTGGGCAGCACGTCGGCTTCGAGCTTGTCGATGCCGTAGTCGTCCTTGTCGCTGTCGGTGGTGCCGCCGTTCTCGTAGTAGCGCTTGCTGATGAGCTTGCGCAGCGCGGTGGCGTCGCGATCCTCGATGGCGCGATGGTAGGCCACCAGGACGTTGAAGATCTCCTTGTTCGCGCTGGTCGCCTTGACCTTCTTGCCGGCGTCCAGGTAGCCGGGGCCACACGCGGTCAGCGACGCGGCCATCGCCAGCAACATCACGGCGCGCACCAGCAGACGCGGCGCATGGCGCAGGCTGGCAGGCAGCAGGCCGACGAAGAAGGGAGCGGCCACCAGGCCCAGGCTCTTGGACATCACGAATCTCCCGCGACCGCATCGGCGGTCCGCCTCCATGGCGCTGGCAGGTTGTCGTCCTTGCCGACGGTGGCGTCAACCTTTCTCGGGCCGAGATGCCCAGGACGCTGGTCCCCGGACTGCAACGTCGGCGTGTCGGTCGCTATTCCATGTTGGGGTCGCCGGGGTGCACGCCCTCATTGTGCTCGGTCGTGCCGGGCGCCGGGTCCAGATCGACCTGCACCAGGCGGTAGGGCGCGCAGTCCAGGTGCAAGTGGTTCTCGTGGCCCGGGTAGCCGGGGCCGAGCACGACGCGGAAGACGCCCCTGGCGGCGATCAGCTGGCGCGTCAGGTCGTGCAGGAAGGCGCGCTTGGCGGCGTCCGCCTTGCGTTCGCTGCGCCAATCGCCCAGGACCCGGACGCGGAAGGCGCCCGCCGGTGCCTTCGGGCGGGCGGCGCGTTCGGCCCTGGTCGCGGGGCCAAACTCGAACGCGGCGATGTCGATGCCGTTGGCGAGGCCGTGTTCGCTCATCCACGTCGGGTAGGCCGCGATCCTGCGGCAATTGTAGGTGCCGATGTGGCGGATCAGCTTCGGCGCCCTGCCAAAATGCGCGATCGCCACCTTGGCCACGATCTGCTCGAACGCGCGCAGCCGCGGCTGGAACGGCACCGCGACCATGACCGGGCTGTGGTAGCGGATGACGTCGCCCTTGTAGCGGACCTTGGCCACGGTCGGGCAGCGCACTGGGCCCTTGGGCGCCATCGCCCGTTCGAGCTCGTCGAGCGGATAGGGCTCGCCGACGTGCCAGATCGGCCTGGGGCCCTGCTCGGCGAACGCCGACGTCGCGGCGGCGGCGAGGGCGATCCAAGCCGCACACGCCACGATCGCCAGACGCAGCCACCTGGGGCGCTGGTGCTCGAACATCAAAGCCTCCCGTGCCCCAACGCGACGGCGTGGGGGCGCGAGAGGCTCTGACGCACGAAGCAGCGAGACGATTCGAGGCCCGGGGGCCGTCGGTCGACGATCAGCCGCGGGCCTTGAGCTTGGCGATCAGCTCCGGGACCGCCGTGAAGGCGTCGGCCTTCAGCGAGTAGTCGGCGATCTTGTGGATCGGCTCGTCGTCGCGGGTGTTGATCGCGACGATGACCTTGCTGTTCTTCATGCCGGCGAGGTGCTGGATCGCGCCCGAGATCGCCACCGCGACGTAGAGCTGCGGCGCGACGACCTTGCCCGTCTGGCCGATCTGGTAGTCGTTCGGCGCGTAGCCGTCGTCGACCGCGGCGCGGCTGGCACCGATCGCGGCACCGAAGGCGTCGGCCAGCGGCTCCATCACCGAGGAGAAGCCCTCGGCCGACTTCAAGCCGCGGCCACCGGCGACGACGATGCTGGCCTCGTCGATCGCGGGGCGATCCGAGGTCGTGGCGTCGAAGCTGACGAAGCGCGTGCGGCTCGAGGCCGCGGCCGGATCGGCCGCGAACGCCGCGATCGCCGAGCTGCCACCGCTGGCGGCGGCGGCGTCGAAGGCAGAACCACGCGCCGTGATGCAGGCGACGTCGGTGTCGACGACGACGTCGGCGAGCAGCGCGCCGGCCCACATCGGGCGGCGGAAGCCGACGCCTTCCTTGGTGTCGACGACGGCGACGATGTCCGACGCCATGCCGGCGCCGAGGCGGGCCGCGACGCGGGGCATGATGTCCTTGCCCGTGGTCGAGGCGCTCATCGCGACGTAGTTGGCACCGCTGGCCTTGGCGGCGTCGGCGATGACCTTGGCCCAGGTGGGGGCCAGCGGGTAGGCCAGGTCGGCGTGGTCGGCGACGTGGATCGTCGCGGCGCCGTAGCCGGCGAGGGCGCTGGCGATGCCGCCGACGCCCTGGCCCAGCACGAGCAGGTCGATGCTGGCACCGGTCTTGGCCGCGAGGTCCTGGGCCATCTTCAGGGTCGTCAAGGTCGCCTTGCGGACGGTTCCGTTGCCGTGCTCGGCGACGACGAGGATCTTGCTCATGGGATGTTCCTCCGGGCGGCTCCGTCGATGCAGGGCCGCCACTCTGCCGTGATGCTGCCGAGCGCGATCAGATGACGCGGGCCTCGGTGGCGAGCTTGGCGACCAGTTCGTCGACGTCCGCGACCATCACGCCCGCCGAGCGGCCGGTGGGCTCGTGCATCGCGACGACGCGGACCTTCGGCTCGACGTCGTCGACGCCGAGGTCGTCGGCCTCGTACTCGTCCATCTCCTTCTTCTTGGCCTTCATGATGCCCGCGAGGCTGGCGTAGCGCGGGTCGTTCAAGCGCAGGTCGGCGGAGATCACGCAGGGCAGGCCGATGGCCAGGGTCTCGAGGCCGCCGTCGACCTCGCGCGTGACGATGGCCTCGCTGCCGGCGATCTCGACCTTGCTGGCGAAGGTCGCTTGCGGCCAGCCGAGGGTCTCGGCCAGAAGCTGCGCGACCTGGTTGCTGTCGCCGTCGACGGCCTGCTTGCCGAGCAGGACGATGTCCGGCGCTTCCTTGTGCACGACGGCGGCGAGGATGCGCGCGATCGCGTCGGAATCCAGCGTGGCCTCGTCGCCTTCGACCCAGATGCCGCGGTCGATGCCGCGCGCCAGGGCGCCCTGACGGATGAAGCGCTGCACCTCTTCGTCACCGATGCCGACCGCGACGGTCTCGACGTCGCCGTGGGCCTCGGCGAGCTGAAGCGCGCTCTCGATCGCGTTCTCGCAGAAGGGGTTGAGGATGTACTCGACGTCGTCGTCGATCCAGCTGCCGTCGTCGTTCACGACGAGCTTGGCGTTGGGATCGGTGACCCGCTTGGCGGTCACGAGGATCTTCATGCGGCTCTCCCTGTCAGCGTTGGCTGTGTCAGCGAACAGACCCTCGCTCGGCTCCGGCTCGGCAAGGCGCGAGCGCGGCGCTGGAGGCGTCTGGGGCGGGCGTCGACGGGGCACGAACGGTCGCGGTCGCGTCGGCGGCGTGGCCACAAGCCCGCCATGTCGCATGACGGTCGCAGCAGCGCGGGCGGAGTAAAGCCATCACGACGCACTGTGTCAATGTCGATCGTCCGCCCGGCCCGTGGCGCCGCGCTTCGGCGCCGTCGCCTCAGTCGCCAGCGCGCCAGGGACCGCGGGTCTCGCTGATCTCGTTGGCCAGGTCGGTGATCTCCTGGGTGCTGCCGCCGAGCTCGCGGATCGGCTCCATCGTCAGCTCGGCCAGCCGCCAGTTGCCCATGCGCAGGGCGGCCTTGGCGATCACGCGCTGGGCGTCGAGGTTGGTCCGATCGTAGCTCAGGCTGCGGCGACCGGCCGAGAGCGCGTCGTCGTAGCGGCCATCGGAGTACAGGGCGAGGCCCAGGCGCGACCAATAGCCGCTCAGCGTCTTGCCGTAGGCGCCGATGTTCTTGAACTGGGCGCGGATGTAGGCGATCGCCTCCTTGGGCCTGCCGCGCTGCAGCGCCTCGTCCATCGCCGCGAGGCAGCTGTCGGGCATCACGTCGCGGTAGTGGGCGCAGACGTGGGCGAAGAGCACGTGGGCGCGGTTGTGATCGCCCCGCCAGCGCGACAACATCGCCATGACGTACCAGCCGCGCGACTCGGTCTCGGGCTGGCCGAGCAGCAGGCCGGCGATGATCTGCGCCGGCTCGTAGAGGCCGATGCGCAGGTACTCCTGGGCCAGCAGCTGCTCGACGGCCGAGTACTTGCCCGGGTAGGCCTCGCGCAGCGCCGCGGTCAGCGGCTGCAGCGCCGCCGGGTTGACCTGGGAGGCCTTGTAGCCGAACTCCCAGGCGAGATCGGGGTTCTTGACCGACGCGGCGATCGCCTGGCGCGTCCCGTCGGGCGAAGTCAGCAGCAGGCCCGCCGTCCGCTGCGATAGCTCGGGATCGGCGAGCAGGATCGGGATGTCGTCGGGGGTGTCGCGGCCCAGGCGCAGGCCCACGGCGGTGCGGAACAGGCGGGCGTGCGTGCTCGACGGGCGCAGCTCGATGGCCCGGGTCAGGGCCTTCCAGGCGCCCTCGTTGTCGCCGGCGTCCATGCGGATGCGACCGAGGCGATAGAAGGCGTGGTGCGAGTGGCCAAAGCGCGTCGCGACGACGTGGGTGGCCTCCTCGGCGCCGAGGCGCTCCATCGTGCCCTCGAGTTCGAAGACGCGATGATCCCACGAGCCCACCAGCAGCGAGCCGCCCAGGACCAGGCCGATCGCCGAGCCGAGCAGCGTCGCCGGTCGGCTGCCGAGCGACGTGGTCCACGATCGCTCGATCCACGAGCCGGCCCGCGCGCGATCCATCAACGCACCCACCAGCAAGAAGGGCACCAACGCGCCCGCCATCTCGAGCGAAAAGTCGACGACCTCGTGCAGCGCGACCGCGACCATCGCCATCGCGAACACGGCGGCCTCGCCGCGACGCGGCCAGAGCCACATCGGCCGCAACAGCAGCCACAGCAGGCTGACCAGGAAGAAGAGCGCGAACGGCGCGCCTTGGGCCACGATCCGGTCGAGCACGATGTTCTCGGCGAAGTCCTGGCGCACCTTCGTCTGGGGATCTTGTTGCAGCAGCACGACGGGCAGGGTGCCGGCGCCCTGGCCCAGCAGCAGGCCGTCGTCGAGGTGCGGCAGGACCTCGAAGAACATCGAGAGCTTGGGGTCCTTGCGCCCGACGATGGCCATCTTGCCGAACTCGGCCTCGATGGTCGGTAGGGCGACGACGGCCGTGGCCGTCACCGCGACCACGATCTTCAGGATGAAGTCGCGTCTGCGCTCGGACTGCAGGATGTGCTTCTCGATGCGCGTCGACTTGCGCCGCATCGGCCGCCGGATGACGGTCGCGGCACCGACGAAGATCATGCCGAGCAGCCCCGCGCGCGAGGGCGTCAGCGCCAGGGCGATCACGTGGGCGAGCACCAGGCCCGACATCACGCGCTGGTCGAGCACCGAGCGCACGCTGACCAGACTGGTCGCCGAGAGCGCCAGGCCCATCGTCAGCAAGCTCGCGACATGGTTCGGGTTGACGAAGGTGAAGTGGCGCAGCTGCAGCCGGGCGTCGAGCGGGATGAACGGCCCCGACCAGTTGGCCCAGGCGAGGTGCCAGATGCCCGCGAGCACCAGCGGCAGCACCGCCAGCCAGCGCCGCGACCTGGTGATCAGCGGGCCGATGTCGTGGTCCGACAGCGCCAGGCCGGCGATCAACGAGAGCGAGGCGGCCGTCAGGTACAGCGAAGCCTGGAACGCGGCCTCGGCCGGCGCGACCGCGATCGGCAGGAAGTCCAGGAGCGGCAGGTCAAGCGCCGCGCGGCTGGCGTCGCTGATGGCGACCGCGTTGGCGTGCAGCGCCGCGACGATCCCCCGCGGCAGCGGGATCACGGCGATCAGCGACCACACGCCCATCGCCCACCACAGCCAGGCGAACGGGTTGACGACGCGGCGGACGGGGCGGAACGGCACGACGCCGAGCCAGGCGATCACGCCGAGCGCCGTCAGCGCGGCCAGCGGCTCCTGGCCGAAGCCGCCGGTCCAGAAGGCCCCGACGACCACGGCGAGGCCCAGGGCCACGCGCGCGACGCCGGAGCCGACCTTCTCGGACCAGCTGCGCGAGAAACTCCGCTCCGGCTCAGGCTGGGGGCCCAGCGATCCGCGCATGGGCCTCGCCTGCGTGTCGGTCTCGCGCATCCTCGACGACCTATGCTTCGCCTGGCACTTTCTGCCAGTCCTTCATGAACCGGTCGAGGCCCTGCTCGGTCATCGGATGGTAGAACAGCTGCTCCATCGTCTTGAACGGCATCGTGCCGACGTGCGCGCCCATCCGCGCCGCCTGCAGCACGTGCAGCGGATGCCGCAGGCTCGCGGCCAGCACCTTGGTCTGGAAGCCGTAGGCCTGGTAGACCTCCAAGATCTCCTCGACCAGCTGCATGCCGTCGTGGCCGATGTCGTCCAGGCGGCCGACGAAGGGCGAGATGTACGTCGCGCCGGCCTTGGCCGCGAGCAGCGCCTGGTTGGCCGAGAAGCAGAGCGTGACGTTGGTGCGGATGCCCTCGGCGGTGCACTCGACGACCGCGGCGATGCCGTCCGGCGTCAGCGGGATCTTGACCACGACCTGCGGCCCCTCGGCGGCCAGGGCGCGGGCCTGCTTCATCATGCCGGCGGTGTCGAGCGCCGTGACCTCGAGCGAGACCGGCCCGGAGACCAGGCCCAGGATGTCGCGCTTGACGTCGGCGAAGCTGCGGCCGGTCTTGGCCACGAGCGTCGGGTTGGTCGTGACGCCGTCGAGGATGCCCCAGGCGCGGGCGCGGCGGATCTCGTCGATGTCGGCTGTGTCGAGGAAGAATTCCATCAGGACCTCCGGAGGGGCGCGATACTGGCGCAGTCAGTGGCCAGGACGCTCGGCTACGATCAAGGCAACAGACCCAACTGCCAGGCGGCCACCGCGGCGATGGCGAGCACGGCGAACACGGCGACGGCGATCAGCGGGCCCTTGCCGCCCTTGCTGGCCGGCGGGTTGCCGACGACCTCGGGCAGGGTCTCGGGCGCGTCGAGGCGATCGGCGAGCGCCACGGGCGCGACCTGGTCGGCGCTGCCCGAGATGTCCTCGAGCGGCAGCGTCGTCAGCTTGCCGAGCAGGTCACCGATCGGCAGCGTCGCGCCGCCGCGGGTGCGCAGGTCGGTCGGGCCGAGCGGGCGCTGGCCCAGATGCAGGTCGATCTTGGCGGCCCGCGCCGCCGCTTCGAACTCGGTCTGGAGCACGCCGATCACGTCGAACGGCGCGCGATCCTCGCCATCGTCGTCGAGCTCGCGCAGCCAGGCCGCGACGTCGCTGGCGGTGACGCGCATGTTGTTCTTGAACAGGTAGCCGGCGAGCGCGGCCTCGAAGGCGCGGGCCGATTGGTGCCGGCGCTTGGGGTTGCGCGCCAGGGCCTTGAGCAGCACCCGGTCGAGCTCCTCGTCGACGTCCGGGCGCAGCGAGCCGGCCTTGGCGACGTCGCCCTTGCGGACCAGCTCGACGGTCTCCATGTCGGTCTTGCCGGCGAAGAGCTTCCGCCCCGTCAGCATCTCCCAGAGCATGATGCCGAGGGCGTAGACGTCGGCGCGCGGGTCGACCTCCTTGCCGTCGACGACCTCGGGGCTCAGGTAGGCGAACTTGCCCTTGATCACGCCCGCGTCGGTGGCGGTGGCGTGGCTCGCGGCCTTGGCCAGGCCGAAGTCGGTGATCTTGACCTCGCCTTGCTTGGAGATCAGCACGTTCGGTGGCGAGACGTCGCGGTGGACGATGCCGAGCGAGACGCCGTCGACGCCCTCCTTCTCGTGCGCGTAGGCGAGGCCGCGGCAGACCTCCATCGTCAGGTAGCAGGCCAGCGGGATCGGGAAGGGCTTGGCCGCGTCGATCGACTTCTGCATCAACCGGCGCAGGTTGAGGCCTTCGATCAGCTCCATGACGACGAAGTAGGTGTCGTCGGCCTTGCCTAGATCGAAGATCTGCACGATGTTCGCGTGCGTGAGCTGCATCGACAGCCGCGCTTCGTCGAGGAACATCGAGACGAACTTCGGGTCGGTGCACATCGCGGGAAGGATGCGTTTGATCGCAACAGGGCGAGCGAAACCTTCGATCGACACGGCCTCGCCGCGATAGATCTCGGCCATTCCGCCTGCGTCGATTTTCTCGATGATCCGATAGCGCTGATGGACGGACGCCATGCAAATTCCCGGCCCGCAGTCTAGCCTCGAGCGAGCGCGAGTATGGAGCAGCATGCGTCGATTGGGAAGGCCCGTCAGCGGTTTGGAATTGCATACGCCGGCCGCGATCTTGCGTGCTCGACGCCGACACCGGCGGTCGTCGGCGCTGCCCGCCCGGCTGCGGCGCCTGACGGCCTGGCTGCTGGCGCTGGCGTTGGTCGCCGCGGGCACACCCGCCTGGGCCAGCGGCGATCCGCTCAGCCATGACGACCGCGCGCGCAGCCTGTACCGCGTCGTCGTGACGCTCGACGCCGGCGGCAACCCGGTGCTGCCGGTCGCGGTCATCGAGCACGCCAACTCCGTCGTCGTCGAGGGCAGCAACGGCCTGCGCGTGCTCGGCACCGGCGACGGCGCCGTCGAGTTCCGCGTCCCGGCCGGCAAATCGGTCGAGATCACGGGCCAGGACCTGCGCCCGGCGAAGAAGCTGTTCTGGGTCGGCCTGGCGCGGGCGCCGTCGGGCGACATGGACACGCTGCGCGGCGCGCGCAAGTTCTGGCAAGACCAAGGGATGTCGGTGAAGCTGCTCGCCGTCGGCGCCACCTACGCCCTGGCCGGCCGCGTGCTCGACACCCGCCAGACCGTGCTCGGGCTGGAGCCGCCCTTCACCGACGCCGAGGCCGCCGAGAAGCGCGCCGCAGAACTCGCCGACGCCCACGGCCGCGACACCTTCGTCCACGTCGTGGTCGACACGCCGCCGTCGGCGTCGTTGCGCCTCGCGGCGCCGGGTGGCGTCGAGGTCCGCGCCGCCGACGTGCTCTGGCTCGAAGCCCTGCCCGACGACAAGGGCGAGGCGTTGCCGCTGATCGTCAACGCCAGGGGCAGCCGCCTGGAGCTGCCGGGCCGCGTCTACATCGCCCCGGGCGACGGCGGCGGCCTCGCGGTCGTCAACGAGGCGCGCATCGAGACGATGCTCGAGGGCGTCGTCGCGTCCGAGATCTTCCAGTCGGCGCCGCTGGACGCGCTGCGGGCCCAAGCCGTCGCGGCGCGCACCGACATGCTCGCCAAGGTCGGCCTGCGCCACCACGCCGATCCCTTCGCCATCTGCTCGGAGGTGCACTGCCAGGCCTACCGCGGCCTCGGCAAGGTCAACCCGCGCATCAGCGAGGCGGTGCGCAGCACGCGCGGCCAGGTCCTCGTCGGCAGCGACGGCCGCCTGGTCGACACCTTCTACCACGCCGTCAGCGGCGGCCACACCGAGAACAACGAGAACGCCTGGCGCATGCCGGCGCACCCCAACCTGCGCGGCCGCGCCGACCTGACCGACGGCGCCGCCGGTCCGCTGGCCAAGGGCGCCGACGACGCCAGCGTGCGCGCGCTGCTCGACGGCCCCGACCGCAGCTGGGCCGCCGCCAGCGGCAAGAACAAGGCGGCCTGCCGCTGGGAGGTCAGCCACAGCGCCTCAGAGCTCGAGTCCTCGCTGCGGGCGGCCGGCATCCTCAAGCCGATCCGCAGCCTGCGCATCCTCGAGCGCGGCGTCTCGGGCCGCATCACCCACATCGAGGTCGAGCTCAGCGACGGCAGCAAGCGCAAGATCTGGGGCGAATTGCGCATCCGCCGCATGTTCAAGGGCCTGCGCAGTTCGCTCGCGCTGGTCACGCCCGGGCCCGCCGGCGCCGACGGCGTGCCGCGCAGCTGGAGCTTCCGCGGCGCCGGCTACGGCCACGGCGTCGGCATGGACCAGACCGGCGCGGTCGGTCGCGCGTCCAAGGGCCAGACCTACAAGGCGATCTTGGGCCATTACTACCAGGGCTCGCGCCTGGAGCAGCTCTACTGATGCTCGCGCGTCCCCACGATCCCGGCTCCTGCCGCCCGCGCCACCCTCGCCGCCCTCGCCGGCGGTTGTTGCCGCGCATGGCCGCGTTGCTCGCCATCGCCAGCAGCGCCAGCTGCGCCCGCGTCGCCGAGGTGCGCAGCCTGCGCGTGGTGCCGCTCGAGCGGCCGCGCCAGACCAGCGAGGACCGCGGCGTCGGCTTCGCCGTGCGTGGCGAGCGCGACGGCGGCGTGCTGCGGGTGCAGGTCGAGGAGGTGCGCCGCTGCGCCACGGTCACGCTGCAGCGCGCCGACGGCTTCGAGCGCACCGAGCGCGTCGCCCAGGGCGGCACGCTGGCGATCCAATGGACCATGGGCGGCCTGTTCACGCTCGCCGGCGCCGGCATCGTCGGCTGGAACGCCGCCAACCCGGCCAAGCCCGACGCCACCGGCGCGGTCTCGGTCGGCAGCTCGACCAGCGCCTACCTGCAAGGAGGGCTGATCGGCGGCATCGGCGTCGGCCTGCTCGTCGCGTCGCTGGTCCAGCAGCTCTCGCTCGGCCGCCACGACAAGGCGCTCGGCACCCGCGAGCTGCGCCGCGACGGCCCGGTGCGCACCTGCGGCCGCGGTCCGGCGGCCAGCGGCACCGTGCGCCTGACGCTGCCCGACGGCGCCTCGCTGCAGGCGACCGTCGACGCCACGGGCAAGGCCGAGCTGACGCTGCCGGCCGACCTCGACGATCGGCTCAAGGACAGCGACCGCCGCGCCACGCTCGAGGTCCTCGGCGATTGGCGCTCGCAGACGCGGGTGTCGCTATGACCGGCGGGGCCGGCGCGCAGCGGCTGCGCCCCGACTGGCTCTGGACCGGCAGCGAGCTGCTGCAGGCGCCGACGCTGACGATCGGCGCCGACGGCCGCATCGCCGCGATCGACGCCGCGGCGGCTGGCTCCAACGCCGACGCCGGCGCTGACGCTGACGCCCCTGGGGTCGAGGCGCTGCCCGGCCAGCTGCTGATGCCGGGCCTCTGCGACGCCCACAGCCACGCCTTCCAGCGCGCGTTTCGGGGCCATGTGCAGCACCGCCGCCTGGCCGACGGCAGCGCCAGCGCCGACTCGTTCTGGTCCTGGCGCGACGCCATGTACCGGGTCGCCAACCGCCTCGACCCCGATGGCGTCGAGGCTGTCAGCGCGCTGGCGTTCCTCGAGTTGCTGCGCGCGGGGGTGACGGCGGTCGGCGAGTTCCACTATCTGCACCACCACGCCGACGGCCAGCCCTACGCCGACCCCGACGAGCTGGCGCTGCGGGTGCGCGCCGCGGCCGCCCGCGTCGGCCTGCGCATCGCGTTGCTGCGCGTCGTCTACGGCGCCGCCGGCATCGGCAGCGACGGCTCGCCCCTGCCGCTGCGCGTCGATCAGCGGCGCTTTGGCTGCGCCGACCCCGACGAAGCCCTGGCTGCGACCGCGCGGCTGCAGGCGCGGCTGGGCGGCGACGAGCTCGCGCACGTCGGCCTCGCCGTGCATTCGGTGCGGGCGGTGCCGCGGGCCTGGCTGCGACCTCTGGCGGCCTGGCCGGGCGTCGTCCACGCCCACGTCGCCGAGCAGCCGGCCGAGGTTGCGGCCTGCCACGCCGCGTTCGGCGTCGGCCCGCTGCGCCTGCTGGCCGAGGCCGGGCTGGTGCACGCCCGCTTCGCCGCGGTGCACCTGACGCACCCCGACGCCGAGGACGCCGCGATCCTGCGCGCCGCCGACGCGAGTGTGGTCGTCTGCCCCTCGACCGAGCTCGATCTCGGCGACGGCCTGCTGCCGCTGGCGCTGCGCACCGGGGTTCGGCTCTGCGTCGGCTCGGACTCGTACGCCGCGGTCGAGCCGCTGGCCGAGGCGCGGACGCTCGAGCTGCACGGCCGCGCCCAGAGCGGCGCTCGCGTGCTGCTCGGCGACGGCAGCGCCCAGGGCCAGGCGACCGTCATGCTCGCCGCCGCCTCGGGCAACGGCCACCACGCGCTCGGCCTGCCGGGTGGTCGGGTCGCGGCCGGAGAAGTCGCCGACCTCTGCGCGGTCGACCTCGACCGGCCGGAGGCCCTGGGGGTTCCGCCGCTGTTGGCCGTCAGTCACGCCGCCCGGCCCGAATGGATCCGCCACGTCTGGGTCGGCGGCCGCCGCGTCCTGCGCGACCGCGTCCACCCCGACGCGAGCGTGATCCTCCACAGCGCCGCGAGGGCGATCGCCTCGGCGCTCGGCGGCGCGCCTGCTTGAGCGCGCGTCGGCGTCGCCGGGCCTGACGGTGGCCGGCGCACCCCATCGTGACGAACATCGCACGCTTGCGAGCCTTTGCACGTCCTAGGATGTGCGCGATGATGCCGCCACGGGAAGGGAGCGTGCCATGGTGACGAAGGTCTGGAGCGGCGCGGCGTGGATCGCCGCACTCGCGGTGTTGGTTGGCTGCGGCGCGGACGAGGCCACCGCCGGTCTGCAGGATGCAGCGAGCGGCGGCGACGTCGCGGCCGGCGAGGACACGGGCCAGGTGGATGGTCAGGGCGCGGCCGAGACCGCCGGCGACGGCTTCGCCGCCTGCAAGTCCGTCGCGGATTGCCCTGCGCCGAGCGCGCCGTGTCGAAGCATGAGCTGCCAACCCGGCGTCGGCTGCGTCGAGCTGCAGCTGGTCGACGGCGCCATCTGCGACACCGGCGATCCGTGCATCCTCGCGGGCATGTGCAAGCTCGGCGCCTGCGTCGCCGGGCCGGTGCGCGACTGCGACGACGGCGCGACCTGCACCAGCGACAGCTGCAAGGACGGCACCTGCGTCCACACGCCGCTCGACGGCCTCGGCTGCGACGACGGCGAGCCGTGCACCGCCAACGACGTCTGCCAGGGCGGCGTGTGCAAGGCCGGCAGCGGCGTCTGCGGCTGCCAGGCCGACAGCGACTGCGACAAGCTCTCGAACCTCTGCACCGGCACCTACTATTGCGACACATCCGGGCCGAACGCGGCCTGCAAGCTCAACGCGTCGACCGTCGTGAGCTGCCCGCCGTCGCCGTCGCCTTGCGTGGTCAACACCTGCGATCCGGCCAGCGGCAGCTGCAAGGCGACACCCGTGGCCGAGGGCCTGTTGATCGGCTGCGACGACGGCAACGCCTGCACCTCGGGCGACGTCTGCAAGGGCGGCGGCTGCGTGCCGGGCACCGACATCTGCGGCTGCAAGAGCGACGCCGACTGCGCCGGACAGGACGACGGCGACCTCTGCAACGGCCTGCTCTACTGCAACAAGGGCACCAAGCCGGCGTCGTGTGCCCTGAATCCCGCGACGATCGTCACCTGCCCGAGCGTCGACGACACCGGCTGCAGCAGCAACGTCTGCGAGCCCAAGAGCGGCGCGTGCAAGGCCGTGCCCCAGCCCGACGGCAAGGCCTGCGACGACGGCACCGTCTGCACCACCGGCGAGGCTTGCAAGGGCGGCAGCTGCGTCGCCGAGGCCAACACCTGCGCCTGCACCTCGGACGCCGATTGCGCGGGCAAGGACGACGGCGATCTCTGCAACGGCACGATGTTCTGCGACAAGTCGGCCGGAGGCGGCAAGGGCGCGATCTGCAAGGTGAACCCCGCGACGGTGGTCAGCTGCCCGACGGTCAACGACACCTTCTGCCTCGGCAACGTCTGTGCGCCCAAGACCGGCACCTGCCAGGCCCAGGCGCGCAACGAGTCGCTCGGCTGCGACGACGGCGACCCCTGCACCCAGGGCGAGGTCTGCACCGGCGGCGCGTGCAAGGCGAGCGGCTCCTCGGACCTGTGCAGCTGCAAGTCCGACGGCGACTGCGCCGCGCTGGACGACGCCAACGTCTGCAACGGCCAGCTCTTCTGCGACAAATCCGCGCAGCCCTTCGTCTGCAAGGTCAACCCCAAGACGATCAAGACCTGCTCGACCGCGTTCGACACCCCCTGCGCCGCCGCCGCCTGCGAGCCGGCCACCGGGGCCTGCCTGCTGCAGCCGCGCAACAACGGCCTGCCCTGCGACGACGGCGCGCCCTGCACCAAGGGCGACTTCTGCAAGGCCGGGCAATGCGCCGCCGGCACCGACATCTGCACCTGCGCCGCCGACGTCGACTGCCTCGGCAAGGACGACGGCAACCTCTGCAACGGCGTGCCGTTCTGCGACAAGTCGAAGCTGCCGTGGCAATGCGAGACCAACCCGGCGACGGTCGTGTCCTGCCCGAGCGTCGACGACACGCTCTGCCGCAAGGCGCTGTGCACCGCCAAGACGGGCATCTGCGAGCTGCAGCCGATCAACCAGGGCATCGCCTGCGACGACGGCAGCGCCTGCACCGCCGGTGAGCTGTGCAAGGACGGCGGCTGCACCGGCGCCAAGGTCGACTGCGACGACGGCGTGCCGTGCACGACCGACGCCTGCGACAAGGCCATCGGCTGTACCCACACCCTGGCGCAGCAGCTCTGTGACGACGGCCAGGTCTGCACCACCGACCTCTGCGACCCGAAGGCCTCGGGCGCCGACAGCCTGGGCTGCGCGCACAAGGCGCAGACCGGCGCGAGCTGCGACGACGGCGACGCATGCACCAGCGGCGACGCCTGCTTGCTCGGCGTCTGCACCGGCAAGGCCCTGGGCGCCGACGGATCCAAGGGCTGCGACGACGGCAACCCCTGCACCGACGACGGCTGCGACAAGGTCACGGGCTGCACCCACGCCAACAACGCCGCGCCCTGCAAGACCGACAAGCCGTGCCAACCGGTCGGCGTCTGCGCCACGGGTGCCTGCGTGCCGATGGCGGCGCCGATGTGGTCGGCCCTGGTCGACGGCAAGGCCGACGAAGCGCCCGCGGCGGTCGGCGCGGCGGCGGACGGATCTGCCTTCGTCGTCGGCCGCAGCGTGCCGGTCGGTGGCAAGGACGCTGACGCGCAGCTGTGGGCCGCTCGGGTCGCGGCCGGCGGCGCCAGCGTGCTCTGGAGCAAGGAGCTCGGCGGCGGCGGCGACGACGCGGCGTTCGCCGTCGCGACGGTGCAGACCAGCGCCAACCTCGGCGACGCCGCCGGACCCAACGACGTCGCCGCGATCGTCGCGGGACGGCGCGGCGCCGGCAGCAAGGGCGGCGCGGACGGCTGGCTGCTGCGCCTCGGCGCCGACGGCAACCCGACCTGGCAGCAGCATGTCGGTGGCCCAGGCGACGACGCCGCGCACGCCGTCGTCAGCTGGGGCGGCGGCGAGGTCGCGTTCGCGGGCCGCCTCGGCAGCGGCGAGACCAGCGCCGCGTGGATGGGCCGTGTCGACAAGCTCGGCACGATGTTCTGGACCGCCGTGGCCCAGCCCCAGGGCACCAAGTCCGGCGCCGCCTGGGCCGTCGATCGCGCCGTGGCCAGCGACGGCAGCGTCGGCTACGTCTTCGCCGGCGGCCGCACCAGCAGCAAGGGCGTGGCCGGCGCGTTCGCGGCCAAGGTCGATGAGACCGGCCAGCCGCTCTGGGACGTCGAGCTCGGCGTCGGCAAGTCCGGCGACACCAGCGACGTCGCCCGGGCCCTGCGCGCGACGCCGACGGGCGGCGCCCTGGTCGCGGGCGGCAACGGCGCCGCGGGCCGCATCGTCGCGCTCGACGCCGCCGGCAAGGTCGGCTGGGACCTCGGCTTCGGCGCGGCGGGCGGTGGCGCGTTCAGCGGCCTCGGCGCGCTGCACGAGGGCTCGGTCGTCGCGGTCGGCACCACCAAGGGCGACGGCGCTGACGCCGGCAAGCAGGTCGTCTGGCTGCTGCGGATCGATCTCGCCGGCACGTTGCTCTGGCAGCGCACGTTGCAGCCGACGCTCGCGGGCCAACGGCCGCAGCTCTCGACCACGACCGACGGCCGCATGGCGGTCGGCAGCGCCAGCGACGCGACCCTCGACAAGGCGACCATTGGCCTCGGCGCCCGCGTGCAGATGCTCGACGCCTGGGGCTTCGAGAGCTGCGACGTCCAGGGCGCCTGCCAGGGCAAGACCCGCGCCGACTGCGACGACGCCAACCCCTGCACCCACGAACTCTGCAGCGCCGAGCTCGGCTGTGGCCACCAGCTGCACGCGCTGCCATGCGACGACGGCGACAGCTGCAGCCTGGGCGACGCCTGCAAGCTCGGCGCCTGCAAGGGCAGCGCCACCGCCTGCGACGACGGCAACCCTTGCACCATCGACCTCTGCGCCGCGGGCAAGGGCTGCAGCCACAGCAAGCAGGACGGCCCCTGCGACGACGGCGACCCGTGCAGCAAGGGCGAGGCCTGCGTCGCCGGCGTCTGCCAGCCGGGCAAGCTCGTCGACTGCGACGACGGCAACGTCTGCACCGACGACAGCTGCGACAAGACCAAGGGCTGCACCTCGGTCGCCAACACCGCCGCGTGCGACACCGGCTCGTGCACCGTCCTGGACACCTGCGACAAGACCTTGTGCAAGACCAGCGGCAAGCTGCGCTACACGACCACCTGGCACGGCCAGGGCGGCGACGATCAGGCCCGCGCCGTCGCGCCGCTCGCCGACAACGGCCTGCTGCTCGTCGGCCAGACCTGGACCAACCCCGATGGCGACGGCCTCGTCGTGCGCACCGACGCGGTCGGCAAGGCCGTCTGGCAGAGCGTCGTCCAGGGCCCCAAGGGCTGCTGCGGTGGCAACTCCAACCAGGCCAACAGCGTCGATGATCTGCGCGACGGCATGGAGACGCCGTTCGGGGTGTTCGTCGTCGGTAGGACGTCGATCTGCATCGACCAGGCGTGGGCCGCCATGTTGGACACCCAGGGCAAGACCGTCTGGAGCAAGCCCGTGATCTTCGACAACGTCTGTGGCAGCGGCGGGCATCGGGGCCTGTTCCAGGCCGTCGCGGCCGGCAACGACGCGACCTGGGCGGCGGCCGGTTGGAACCTGCCGTACCCCTTCACGACCTACCGCGGCTACTTCGTCCGCTTCAACCAGAGCGGCACCATCGTCTCGCAGAAGGTCGGCATCGCCGCACGGCAGATCTGGGATCTCGCGTCGCGGCCCATCGGCGGCTACTTCGCCGCGAGCGAAGTGCAGAACGCCGGGCATGTCGATGGCCGCATCCAAGCGCTCGACGGCGACGGCGACCCGATCTGGAACCTCGACGTGCGCGTCGACGCTGCGCCTTCGACCGGCTACGACACGCTGCATCGTGTGGTGGCGATGCCCGACGGCGGCGCGCTCGCGGTCGGCTTCGGCGGCCCGGTCGGCGCGCGCCAGATGCTCGTGGTCCGCGCCAGCTCGATCGGCAAGCTGCTCTACGCCAAGGTCCTCGGCGGCGCGTCCGACGAGCTCGGCGTCGCCGCCATCGGCCACGGCGACGGCAGCGCCCTGATCGGCGCGACCACCTGGAGCCAGGGCCCCGGCGCCGGCGATCTCTGGTTCGTCGGCCTCGATCCGGCCGGAAACCAGGCCTTCCAGCGTGTCCATGGCACGACCGGCGCCGAGCTGCTGGCCGACTTCACCCAGCGCGCCGACGGCAGCGTCGCCAGCGTCGCCACGGCGACCGAGCCGGGCGAGGTGCAGCCCGACGTCCAGCTGCGCACCTTCGACGCCTGGGGCTACGGCGACTGCAAGACGGCGGGAACCTGCGCCGCGACGTCGGCGCTCTCGTGCGATGACGCCAACCCCTGTACCCTCGACCTGTGTGACGCCGCCAAGGCCTGTCACCACGCCAACCTGGCCGACGGCAGCGCATGTGGCGCCGGGCAGAGCTGCAAGTCCGGAGCCTGCGTCGCGCCCTGAGCGTCGCGCACGACCGGCAACCTGGGAGATCCATGACGACACCACGACGCGGCCGATCTCCCCGGATTCTTCGACCGCTTGGGCGCTGGGCGCTCGCCGCGCTGGCCCTGGCGTTGGTCGCCATCGCGCAGCCCGGCGCGGCCGTCGCCCAGGTGCCGTACCGCGAGGCGCCGGCCATCCCGCCAGCGCTGCAGCCGTACGTCGGCTGGGTGCTGCACGACCACAAGGATCTCGCCTGCGTGCGCTTGCCGAGCGGGCCTGCGTGCGTCTGGCCGGGCGTGCTGACCATCGACGTCGAGCGCGACGCGGCGACCTTCGCCCTTGATGTCTGGCTGGATCGCCCCGGCCGCGTGGCCTTGCCCGGTGGCGCCCGGCGCGTGCCGATCGACGTCCGCGACGGCGGCGCGCCGGCGCTGCTGGTCCGGGACGACGAGGGCGCGCCCTTCGTCCAGCTGATGGCGGGCCACCACAAGGTCAGCGGCCGCCTGCTCTGGAGCGATCCGCCCGAGACGCTGGCCGTGCCCGCCGACTTCGCCCAGGTCGCGCTCAGCGTCGCCGGCAAGCCGATCGAGCGACCGCGCCGCGAAGGCAGCCAGCTCTGGCTCGGCCAGGAAGCCCACGCCGACGAGGGCGTGCGCGACAGCCTGCGCGTGCGCGTGTTCCGCCGCTTCGACGACGGCGTGCCGCTGCGCATGACCACGCGGCTCGAGGTCCAGGCCGCCGGCCGCGCCCGCGACGTCGGCTTCGGCGTCGTCCTGCCCACGGGCGCGATCGCGACCGATCTCGATGGCGGCGGGCTGCCGGCGGTCATCGGCGGCGACGGCGCGCTGCGCCTGCACGTCCGCCCCGGCACCTTCGTCGTCACGCTGCAGTCGGTGTTCGCTGGCGACCCCCAGGCGGTGCAGGTTCCCGCGCACGCCTCGGCCACCGGCATCGAGGAGGCCGAGGCCTGGGCCTTCTTCGGCGACGCCAGCGTGCGCACCGTCGAGCTCTCGGGCCTGACGCCGGTCGATCCCGCCCGCGCCGGCCTGCCCGAAGACTGGCGCGGCGGCACGTCGGTCCTGGCGCGGCCCGGCGAGACGATGAAGCTCGAGACCCGCCGCCGCGGCCAGGCCGAGCCGCCGCCTGACCGGCTCGCCGTCGCCCGCGAGATCTGGCTGGACGTCGACGGCAGCGGCCTGACGATGCGCGATCGCATCACCGGCGACATGCACCGCGCCTGGCGCGCCGACTTCCTCGGCGCCGACGGGGCCAAGCTCGGCCGCGTCCACGACGACGCGCTCGGCCGTGACGCGCTGATCACGCGCCGCGAGGCGGGCGAAGGCGCGCCGGCCAAAGAGGGCGTCACGCTCGGCCTCGACGGCGTCGAGCTGCGCGACGGCAAGGTCAACCTCAACGCCGAGTCGCGGCTCGTCGGCGCGGTCGACACCTTCGCTGCGGTGGGCTGGGACCTCGACGCCACCTCGCTCTCGGTCTCGCTGCGCCTGCCGCCCGGTTGGCGCCTGCTCGGGGCCGACGGCGTCGACAGCGCGCCGGGGACGTGGATCGCGTCCTGGACGCTGCTCGACTTCTTCCTCGTGCTGATGATCGCCGGCGCCACGGCCCGACTCTTCGGCCCGATCGGCGGATTCATCGCGCTGCTGATGGCGTTGGTCTGCCACGACCAGCCCGACGCGCCGGCCTGGCTCTGGCTGCACCTGCTGGCCTCGACGGCGTTGCTGCGGGTGCTGCCGCTGGGCTGGCTTCGCCGCGCAGTGCTGGCGTGGCGCGTGCTCGCCGGCGTCGCGCTGCTGGTGATCGCCGTGCCGTTCGCCCTGCACCAGATCCGCACGGGCGTGTACCCGCAGGTGGGCAGCCAGGGGCACGCGGGCAACGCCTTCGATGTCGACGCCCGCATCGCAGAGCTCGAGAGCGACCGCGCCGACGACGAGTCCAAGATGGCCGAAGAGGCCATGCCCTCCGCTGCACCGAGCGCGCCGTCGTTCGGCGGACGCGGCGTCAGCAAGCGCTACGAGAGCAACGCCAACATCGAGCAACAGCAACAACAGCTGCGCAACATGATCGAGGTCGATCCGAAGGCTGTGGTCCAGACCGGCCCGGGCGTCCCGGATTGGTCGTGGTCGACCTGGCGCCTGTCGTGGTCGGGGCCGGTCGGCCGCGGCCACCGCGTCGGGCTCTGGCTGCTCTCGCCGCGCTGGGCGTTCGCCCTGGCGCTGCTGCGGGTGCTGCTGATCGTCGCGCTCGCGGTCGTCGTGCTCGAGCTGCGCAAGATCGCGCCCTCGGTGCGCGATTGGATCGGCCGCAGCACGGGCGTCTTCGGCGTCCTGGCGCCTTGGCTCCTGGTCCCCGGGGCCGTACTGGTGTCACTGGCGGCGCCGCTGGATGCGGCGGCCCAGCCCGGCGCCGCCGTCGCTGGCGCGGTGGCCAGCGCCGCGAACCCTGCAGCACCGGGTGGCCTGACCGAGTGGCCTCCCGAGCAGGCGCTCGAGCAGCTGCGTCAGCGCCTGCTGGCCGCCGAGAGCTGCGACGGCCCGTGCATCACCACGCCAGCGGCCAGGCTCGTGGTCGACGCCAACGCCGCGATCACGCTCTCTGCCGAGGTTCACGCCCAGCGCGACGCTGGTTGGGCCTTGCCGCGTGGCATCACCCTGCGCCGCGTCAGCGTCGACGGAACCCCCAGCGCTGCGCTGCGCCGCGATGGCGACGGCGGGCTCTGGCTGCGGGTGCCGGCGGGGCGCCACCAGATCGAGGTGTCCGGCCTGCTTGGCCAAGGCAGCTCGGTGACGCTGAGCTGGGAGGCCCAGTCCAAGCCGGCGGCGCTGCGGGTCGAGGCCGAGGGCTGGCGCGTCGACGGCGTCGGGCCGGACTTCGTGCCCGAAGACAGCCTGCAGCTGGGCCGGATCGCCGAGGCCCCGGCGGGCGAGGACACCAAGGTCGAGGTCGCTGGCGCCGACTTGCCCGATTGGTTCGTCGTCGAGCGCCGCCTGTTGCTGGGCCTGCCGTGGCAGACCGAGACCACGATCCGGCGCAACCGCAGCGGCCGCCCGGCCCTGGTCAAGCTGCCGCTGCTCGAGGGCGAGGCGGTGCTGGCCGAGGGCGTGCGGGTCGAAGAGCAGGATGGCGCCCGCGTCGCGCTGGTCGCGATGGACCGCAACCAGACCGAGATCGTCGTCCAGGGCCAGCTGACGATCGCGACCAGGTTGACGCTGCGCGCGCCGCAGAACGTCGCCTGGACCGAGACCTGGCACCTCGAATGCAGCCCGATCTGGCGCTGCGCGACCGAGGGCATCGCGCCGATCTCGACCCAGACCGAGCAAGGCGGCCTGCAGCCGACCTTCTTGCCCTGGCCCGGCGAGGCGGTCGAGGTCCACGTCGAGCGCCCGCGCGGCAGCGACGGCCAGGCGATGACGGTCGACGGCGCCACCCTCGACGTCCACCCTGGCCAACGCCTGCTCGAGGCCACGCTCAAGCTGCAGATCCGCGCCTCGCAAGGCGGCACCCGCAAGATCACGCTGCCGGCCGACGCCGTGCTGCAGAAGGTCGAGATCCAGGGCAAGGAGCAGCCGCTCTCGCTGCAGGCCGGCGTCCTGACCCTGCCGATCGAGCCCGGGGCCACGGCGGTCGAGGTGCAGTGGCAGCAGCCCTGGGAGCGCGCCTTCGACGAGGCCGTGCCGACGGTCGACCTCGGCGGGGCCGCGGTGAACCTGCGGACGAGCCTGCACCTGGGCCAAGATCGCTGGCTGCTCTGGGCCTGGGGCCCATCGTGGGGCCCGGCGGTGCTGTTCTGGAGCCATCTCGTCGTGCTGCTGCTGCTGGCGGCGTTGCTGAGCCGGCTGCGAGGCCTGCCGCTGGGGCCGCGCCAATGGCTGCTGCTCTGCCTCGGCTTCGCCAACCTGCCCGTGGCCGTGTTGCTGGTCTTCGTCGCCTGGTTGATCGCGCTGGCGTGGCGTCGCCGCACGTTCGCCGCCCGGCCGGCCCCGGAGCTCGCCGTGCCCTTCGATCTGGTCCAGATCGCGCTGGTCGCGGCCACGCTCTTCGCCATGGGCGCGCTCTACGCGGCGATCCACAGCAACCTGCTGCTCGACATCGATATGCAGGTCGCCGGCAACGGCTCGTGCAACACCGAGCTGCGCTGGTACGTCGATCGCAGCGAAGGGCCGATGGCGGCCGCCGGCATGATCAGCCTGCCGCGTTGGGTCTGGCGCGGCGCCATGCTGCTCTGGAGCCTCTGGCTCGTCAGCGGCCTGCTCGGCTGGCTGCGCTGGGCCTGGGAGTGCTGGAGCGACGGCGGCTTCTGGCGCGTGCCGCCGGCCCCGGCGCGCATCGCCGCGACGGCGCCGACCGACGCTGCCGCGGCCGTCGACGACGTCGCCCGCCCGTCCGGGCCGCCGCGCGACGACCTGCCGCCGCCGCCGCAGGGCTAGCGCAAGCCCCGCGCTGACGGCCGAGCCGACGCGTCCCCACGCCCCGCGGCTCGCAATTGGCCGCGAGAACGCTAGACTGTCGGCCAGAGAGGGACAACGGCTTCGGCCATAGGAGCGTCCATGCGTGCAATTCAGCGCATTTCTTCCGCCTTTGTCGTCGGCGCGGCCGCGTTGGTCGCGAGCGCCTGCGGCTCCGACGGCGGCGGCGACGGCCAGTCCTGCACGCTGATCGGCTGCGTCGACCAGGTCACGATCCGCCCGACGTGGCAGGGCTCGCCCGTGGTCAAGGTCCAGGGCACCGTGATCGCCGACGGCGTCACGATCGCCGTCAATTGCCTCAACGGCGGCGGCGGCACCGGCTACATGTGCACGCCCGACGGCGTCGCCATCAGCGGCGCGCCAGCCAAGCTCGTCATTACGCTGGCGTCGGGCGACGTCGACGTCGCCGGCCTCGAGGTCAGCCCGTCGTACGTGACCTCGCAGCCCAACGGCAAGGGATGCGACCCGATCTGCAAGCAGGCGACCGTGACCGTCGAGCTCGGCGGCGGCCTGACCGACGTCATCGGCTCGGGCGACGGCACCGGCGGCGCGGACGCTGACGCCACCGGCGGCGACGACAGCGTCGCCAGCGACGGCGTCGCCAATGACAGCGCCGAGGCCGACACGACCGGCGCCGACACGGCTGGCGGCGACACGGCTGGCGGCGACACGGCTGGCGGCGACACGGCCGAGCAGGACACGGCCGAGCAGGACACGACCGAGCCGGACACCTCCAAGCCCGACGACGGCGGCTCCGCCTGCTGCAAGGGCCCCGAGGACTGCGTCGGCGGTCATTGCATCTCGGGCGTCTGCTACGACACCACCAAGCTGCCCTCCGGCCAGTGCTGGCTCGACGAGGACTGCCCCACCGACGAGGTCTGCGGCGGCGCCAGCACCTGCCCCTGCGGCGCGCTCTGCTTTGTCGCCGACAAGCCCGGCACCTGCAGCAAGAAGCCGACCGGGGGCGCCTGCTGCGACGCCAACACCCCGTGCGGCATCGGCATGTTCTGCGCCAAGACCACCTGCAAGGTGCTCAAGGATCTCGGCGCCAACGCGTGCTGGGCCGACGCCCAATGCCTGCAAGGCGAGGTCTGCGAGGGCGCGATCGTCTGCTCCTGCGCTGCGCAATGCCCCGCCGCCGACAAGCCCGGCGTCTGCAAGTCGGCGCCCTCGAGCTGCACGACCATCGATCCCGGCGGCTACGGCGCGTGCGAGATGGTCATGGGCGTCGGCTACGACGGCAAGGCGTGCGTCACCGTCTCGGGCTGCGGCTGCAAGGACAACTGCGCCGGCATCTACAAGACCCTGGACGAGTGCCAGGCCGCCTGCATGCCGAAGTAGCCGGGCGACAGCGCGGCGCGGGTCAGCGGCCCGGGTAGAAGCCGAAGATCGGCGCGTCCAGCGGCTCGTCGTCCTCGACCGCCGTCAGGCTCGTGCTGCCCATGAGCGCGAGATCGATCGCCCGCGCCGCGCCACGGCCCTCGGCGATGGCGTGCACGACGAGCGAGGCGCCGCGCCGGGCGTCGCCGGCGACGTAGACCTTGGGGTTGCTGCTGCGGTAGCGGCCCTCGAAGCGGACGCGGCCGGCGCGGTCGCGCTCGACGCCCATCGCGTCGAGCCAGGTGTGGCCGCGCACGCCGACGAAGCCGACCGCGATCAGCGCCAGATCGACCTCGAGCAGCAGCTCCTGTTGCAGCGGCTCCAGCACGCGCTTGCCGTCGCGCAGGGGCCAGTCGACGCGCTCGCAGCGCAGGCGTTGCAGGCGGCCGTCGCCCTCGAAGCTGCGGGCGAGCAGGTTCCAGCCGCGTTCGCCGCCCTCGTCGTGCGAGGACGATGCGTAGGTCATCGGCGCCCAGGGCCACGGCGTCTCGGCCCGTGCGCCGGCGGGCGCCGGCTTGTAGTGGAAGTGGTGGACCTCGGCGGCGCCCTGGCGCAGGGCGGTGCCCAGGCAGTCGGCCCCGGTGTCGCCGCCGCCCAAGATCACGACGCGCTTGCCCGCCGCGTCGATCGCGGGCCGAGCGTCTTCGCCGGCGACCGCGCGGTTGCTGGCGATCAGGTACTCCATCGCCGGCACGACGCCCGGCAACGACTCGCCGGGGATGCCGAGCGTCCGTGGCTCCTCGGCGCCGATCGCCAGCAACACCGCGTCGAACTGGCCGAGCAGCGCGTCGGTGTCGAGGTCGCGGCCGATCTCGACGCCCAGGGCAAAGCGCACGCCCTCGGCTTCGAGCTGCGCCAGCCGCGCGTCGAGCCGGCCCCGGTCGAGCTTGAAGTCCGGGATGCCGTAGCGCAGCAGGCCGCCCGCGCGCGGCGCGCGGTCGTAGACCACGACCTCGTGGCCGACGCGGCGCAGCTGCTGGGCGGCGGCGAGGCCCGCAGGCCCCGAGCCGATGATCGCGACGCTGCGCCCCGTCAGCCGCGCCGGCGGACGCGGCGCGACCCAACCCTCGGCGAAGGCGCGGCTGGCGATGGCGCTCTCGATCGAGCGCACGGTGACCGCGGCGCCGCCGAGGTCGAGCACGCAGGCGCGCTCGCAGGGCGCAGGGCAGATCTTGCCCGTGATCTCGGGGAAGTTGTTGGTCGCGTGCAGCCTGTCGCTGGCAGCGCGCCAGGCGTCGGGATCGCGCTCGGCGCGCGCGACCAGCTCGTTCCAGGCCGGAATCTCGTTGCCGAGCGGGCAGCCCTGATGACAGAACGGCACACCGCAGCCCATGCACCGCGCGGCCTGCGCGTGCAGCTCGGCCAGCGGCAGCGCGGTCTCGACCTCGGCGAAGTCGGCGACGCGCTCGTCGACCGGGCGCGTCGGCGGATCGATCCGTGGCGTGCGCAAGAAGGCGCGGGCGTCGCGGCTCATCCGGCCTCGACGTGCGCCTGCACCTGCACGGCCTCGCGCTGGGCGCGCAGCACGGCGGCCGCGGCGTCGCGGCGCAGCACGGTGCGCAGCTCGTGCGGCATGACGCGGCGGAACTGCCGACGCGCCGTGCTGAAGTTGCGCAGCAGCGTCCAGGCGAGCGGGCTGTCGGTCGTCGCGCGGTGGCGCCGCAGCAGCTCGTGGACCCGCTGCAGGTCGTCGTCGGCCATGGCCTCGAGCGCCACCGCGCGGCCATCGATGCGCTCGGCCAGCGTCTGCGCCGGATCCCAGACCCAGACCACGCCGCCGGACATACCAGCGCCGAAGTTGCGGCCGACGTCGCCGAGCACGAGCAGCTCGCCACGCGTCATGTACTCGGCGCCATGGTCGCCGCAGCCCTCGACCACCGCGACCGCGCCGCTGTTGCGCACGGCGAAGCGCTCGCCCGCGCTGCCCGCGACGAAGAGCTCGCCCGCGGTGGCGCCGTAGAGCGCGACGTTGCCGATCAGCGCCGGCGCGTGCCCCAGGCGATCGGCCCGCAGCTGCGCGCCGCGCGGCGCCCGCACGACGAGGCGGCCACCCCACATGCCCTTGCCGACCGCGTCGTTGGCGAAGCCCTCGAGCAGCAGGTCGACGCCCGGGGCCAGGAAGGCGCCGAGGCTCTGGCCCGCCGCGCCGCGCAACGCCAGCTGCACCGTGCCCGCGGGCAGCCCGGCGAGGCCGTGGATCCGGGCGATCTGCGACGAGACGCGGGTGGCGACGCTGCGGTCTTCGTTGCCGACCCGGCCCTCGAAGCGGACCTTGCGCGCCGCCTCGCGGAAGCCCCGCAACGACGGCGCGACCGCGGACGCGATCGCCTGCTCCAGCGCCGTCGGCGCGGGTGGCGTCGCCAGGGCGACGAAGCGGCGGGCTGCGTCCGGGGCCGTGGTCTCGAGCAGCGCCCGGGCCTCGTCGAGCAGGGCCTGGGTCGCGGCCGCGCCGGGCGCGTCGGGGCGGCCGTAGAGCAGGTCGAGCCGGCCCGTGGCCTCGTCGAGCGAGCGCAGGCCGAGCGCCGCCAGGTGCGCGCGCACCTCCTCGGCGACGAAGGTGAAGAACTGCACGACGTGCTCGGGCTCGCCGGGGAACTGCGCGCGCAGCACCGGGTCTTGCGTGGCGACGCCGACCGGGCAGGTGTTGAGGTGGCAGACGCGCATCAGCACGCAGCCCGCAGCGACCAGCGCCGCGGTGCCAAAGGCGAAGCGCTCGGCGCCGAGCGCGGCCGCGAGCACCACGTCGCGGCCGGTCTTGAGCTGGCCGTCGACCTCCAGCCGCACGCGATCGCGCAGGCTCAGTCGCACCAGCGCCGCCTGCGTCTCGAGGATGCCGAGCTCCCAGGGGCCGCCGGCATGCTGGATCGACGACAGCGGCGCCGCGCCCGTGCCGCCCGAGCCGCAGCTGATCAGGACGTGGTCGGCGCCGGCCTTGGCCACGCCCGCCGCGATGGTGCCGACGCCGGCGCGGCTGACCAACTTGACCGAGATCTCGGCTTCGTCGTTGGCGCAGCGCAGGTCGTGGATCAGCTGGGCGAGGTCCTCGATCGAGTAGATGTCGTGGTGCGGTGGCGGCGAGACCAGGCCGACACCCGGCGTGCTGCAGCGGACCTCGGCGATGGTGGCGTCGACCTTGTGCCCGGGTAGCTGGCCGCCCTCGCCGGGCTTGGCGCCTTGGGCCATCTTGATCTGCAGCTCGCGCGCGCCGACGAGGTAGGGGCCGTGCACACCGAAGCGGCCCGAGGCGACCTGGCGGATGGCGCTACGGCGGCTGTCGCCGTTGGCCAATGGCCGCTCGCGGGCCAGATCTTCGCCGCCTTCGCCGCTGTTGCTGCGGCCGCCGAGGCGGTTCATCGCCACGGCGAGCGTCTCGTGCGCCTCCTTCGACAGGCTGCCGAAGCTCATCGCGCCGGTACGGAAGCGCGCCGCGATGGCGCCGACGCTCTCGACCTCGTCGAGCGGGATCGGGCTGCGGCCGGCTTTGTCGAGGTCCAGGGCGGCGCGCAGGCCCGGTCCGTGCCGTGCGCTGTCGGCGCGCGCGGTGAAGGCCGAGAACGCGGCCCGATTGCCCGAGCGCACCGCGTGCTGCAGCAAGCCGATCGCTTGCGGATCCCACGCCTTCTTCTCGCCCTCGCGATGCCACTTCATCCGGCCGCCAGGGGGCAGGGCCGTCGCGCCGGTCGCCCCGGCCGGCAGCAGCGCCGCCGCCGCAGCCGCGCGGGTGCGCACGTTGGTCGCCACGGCGTCGAGGTCGAGGCCGCCCATCCGGCACGGCACGCCGGGCAGCCAGCGGTCCAGCAGCGCCTGGTCGATCCCGACTGCCTCGAAGAGCTTGGCGCCGCGGTAGCTCTCGATGGTCGAGATGCCCATCTTGCTCAAGATCTTGGCCAGGCCGGCGTCGAGCGCCTTGCGCACGCGCGCCAGGGCCTCGGCCGGCCGGCCGGCGATGCGGCCGCGCTCGACCGCGCGCTCGACCATGGCGTCCAGCAGCCACGGCTGCACCGCCGACGCGCCGAAGCCGACGAGCAGGGCGATGTCCATCACGTCGCGGACCTCGGCGCTGCGCACCGCGACGCCGACTCGGCTGCGCAGGCCCGCGTCGACCAGCGCGTGGTGCACGGCCGAGACGGCGAGCAGCGTCGGCAGCGTCGGTTCGTGGCAGGTCGCGTCCGGCGCGCAGTCGTCGAGCAGCAGCACGCCCGCGCCGTCGCGGACCTGCGCCACCGCCTGTGCGCCCAGGGCAACCAGCGCCGCGTCGAGCGAGCCGTCCGGCCGCAACGAGGTCCAGCGCAGGTCGAGGCGGGCAGGGCGCAGGCCGGGCAGCGAGCAGGCCTGCAATCGGGCCCAACCGGCGGTGTCGATCACCGGCGAGCGCAGCACGACGGCGCGGCCGGCGGCGTCGGGATCGCTGAGATCGCCCTCGTCGCCGAGGCGGGCGTCGAGCCGCATCACGAGCTGCTCGCGGATCGGGTCGATCGGCGGGTTGGTGACCTGGGCGAAGAGCTGGCGCAGGTGGCGGCCGATGGGCAGCGGGATCTTGCCCAGGCCCGGCAGCGGCGTGTCGTCGCCCATCGCCCCGAGCGCTTCCTTGCCGTCGCGCGCCATCGGCAGCACCAGGTGCTCGATGTCCTCCTCGGTCCAGCCGGCGCGCAGGGCGTGGCCATCCAGGGTCGGCAGGGCCTGGTCGATCGGTGCGCGCGCCGCCGCGAGGGCGGCGCGGTCGGCGACCAGCATCGCCAGCGGCACGTCGCGGGCGGCCAGGCGCGCAGCGAGGTCACCACCCGGGCCGGCCGCGCGCGCCGCGAGGCGGGCGTCGATGGCGCCGGTGTCGAACACCTCGCCGTCCTGGACCACCACGATCTGGCCCGGTCCCAGGCGGCCGACGGCTTGCAGCGCCGCGGGCTCGATGTCGACGACGCCGATCTCCGACGCCAGCACGAACAGGCCGTCCCGGGTGCGGACCCAACGCGCGGGTCGCAGCCCGTTGCGGTCGAGCGCCGCGCCGGACGTCTCGCCGTCGCTGAAGATCGCCAGCGCCGGGCCGTCCCAGGGCTCGAGGATGCCGCCGAGCCAGGCGCCGAGCAGGGCGTCGGCGCCGGCCGATGGCTCCCGGCCGTCGCCGCCGCCGTCGTCGGTCGCGTCGTCGGCGTCCGGGTCGATGACCGCCGGCGTGTCGCGCGCCGGCTGCAGCAGCATGCGCATCGCCTCGGCCAGGCTGCGACCGCTGCGCAGCAGCAGCTCTGCGGCTTCGTCGAGCATCGCCGAGTCGCTGCCGTCGGGATCGAGCACCGGCTCGAGCGCGTCGGCGTAGCCGAGCCGGCGCAGGCGACCGAGGCCGCCGCGCCGCGCCGCCATGCGCTCGGCGTTGCCGCGGATCGTGTTGATCTCGCCGTTGTGGGCCAGCAGGCGGTACGGGTGCGCGCGGCGCCAGGCGGGCAGGGTGTTGGTGCTGAAGCGCGTGTGGACGGCCGCCATCGGCGCCAGGCAGCGCGGATCTCCGAGGTCGGGGAAGACGCGATCCAGCTCGCCCGGCAGGCCAAGGCCCTTGTAGACGAGGGTGGTCGCCGACAGCGAGGGCAGGTAGAGCGCGTCCGCTTCGGCCAGCCCGCGCCGCCGCGCCTGGGCCCGGCCGACGCCTTCGATCCGGCGTCGCGCCAACCACAGGCGCAGATCGCGGGCCTGGTGACGGGCCTCGTCGCGGGTGCCCGGGGCGCCCGGCGCGCCGGGGCCGACCGCCACGGTCTCGTCGGGCAGGGCGATGAAGAGCTGCTCGATCTGCGGCCGCACCGCCGCTGCGTGGGCACCCAGCGCCGCGGTCTGCACCGGCACCACGCGCCAGCCCAGCGGCCGCAGGCCCGTGCGCACCAGCTCGGACTCGACCAGGCCCCGCTGTTCCCCCGCCACGATGGGGTCGCGGGCCAAGAAGGCCATCGCCACCGCGTAGTGGCCGGCGTCCGGAAGCTGCACGCCGACGTCGGCGGCCACCGCCCGCAGCAGCGCGTGGGGCAGCCCGAGCATGATGCCGGCGCCGTCGCCGGTCTTGCCGTCCGCCGCCACGCCGCCGCGGTGGGCCATGCGGCCGACCGCCGTCAGCGCCGACGTCACGACCCGTCGCTGCGGCGTCCCCGGCAGGTGGACGACCAGCGCCACGCCGCACGCGTCGTGCTCCGGGATCGGCGCGAAGCGGGCCGCGGTCTGGGGCTCAGGCTGGGCCATCGTCGGCCTCCTTCGGCTGGTCCGGGCCGCGATCGGCGCGGGGACCGCGCGGCCTGCGCTCGCCGGGCTCGCCCTCTGCGTGGGCCGGCAGCGGCAGCGTCGTGCGCTCGGTGTGGGTCGACAGGACGATCATCGTCTCGGTGCGCTGCACGCCGTCCATGCCACGGATGGCGCGGATCAGGACCTCGAGCGAGGCCGTGTCACGCGTCTTGACCTTGACCATCAGCGTATGGGCGCCCGTGACGTGGTGGCATTCGAGCACCTCGGGGGCCAGCCCCAGCGCCACCTCCACCGCGTCGAGGTGGCGCGTGCTGTCGATGCCGACGCCGATGAACGCCGTCACGTCGAAGCCGACGGCGCGCGCGTCGACCGCGGCGTGGTAGCCGCGCAGCACGCCGGCGACCTCCAGCTTGCGCACGCGCTCGAGCACGGATTGCGCAGAGAGTCCAACGCGTTCACCGAGTTTGGCCAGCGGCGTCTTCGCGTCGCGCTGGAGCGCCGCGATGATGTTGAGATCTACTGGGTCTGGGTGGCGATTTCCTGATTTCATCTGGTGAATCCTCTCCCGTTCCTGAGATTCTCAGGGTAGAAAACGTTGACGCGGCGTGTCAAGGAGCCCTGTCGCCCTTTTGTCAGGTCCGCTCGCCAGGCGTTTGACCTCTGCGCCGGCGCTCGCCACCATCAGCGACGACGGCTGGCCGGCCGCGGCCCGCATCTGCTTGGATTCGTTGCTTGACTGGAGCTACCATCCGAAGTCGTCGCCCTTCGACCGCCGCGCGCCCTGCCGCAGTCCTGGCGTGGGCGCCGTGGATCGTCCGCTTCGTCGCCTTCGCCCTGGTCCTGGCCACGGTGGTCGGTCGCCCCGCGGGCGCCACGTCGCCGCCGGCTGCGAGCGAGGACGGCGCGGCCCAGGTCCTGACCCCGGACGTCGGCCCCCGGCTCGAGGCGGCGTTCCTGGCCGCAGCGCCGGCCTTTCGCCTCGACGACGCCAAGATCTGGCCGCATCACATCGACGCCCGCGTCTGCCGCGCCGACCAGAGCTGCGTCTCGCTGCGCCTGACGCTGCCGGACGCGCGCTGCGCCGGTCGTCGGTCGCGGGCGTGGTGCGTGACCTTCGCCGCGGCCGAACCGGCGGACGCCGACGCGCTGCTCGCGGTCTTGCCGGGTGGCGCCGCGCTCGCGGACGACGCCCCGCTGGTCGATCGCGTCGCCGGCAGCGTCGAGCACGCCGCCGTCTGGGGCGTCTCGACCGCGACCTGGCTGTGGATCTACGCGCTGCTGCCGCTCGCGGCCGGGTTGCTCATCGGCGGTCTGCTGCGCTGGCGGCTGCGTCGGCGTCTCGCGCTGCACGGCGGCGTGGTCGCCGCTCTGCTGGTCGCCGTCCCCTGCCTCGGCGCCGAGGTCGCGCTGCGCACCGGGCTCGTCGGCGCGCTCGACGGCGCGACCCTGCTCGGCCTCGCGGCGATCGTGGCGCTCGTCGTCGTCGAGGCCCGCTTCGCCCGGCCTGGGCCCTGGCTGCTCGCGCTCGCGTCGCTGCTGCTGAGCCTGCTCGGCGCCGAAGCGCTGGTCCGCTTGGGGCCGCGACCGCCCGTGATCGAGGCCGAGCGCTTGTCGTTGCTGCTCAACGATGCGCGGCCGGGCGGCGCACCGCTGGCCAAGGCCGAGGCGCTGGTCCACTGCGCGCTCTACGCGGCGATCGGCAGCGAAACGGCGCGCTGTCTGCGGCTGCAGGAGCCGCCTGTGGACGGCCCCTGGGTGCTGCACCTCGGCGACTCGATGGTCTACGGCTCCGGGGTCGACGCCGCGCGCGCGTTTCCGGCCTTGTTGCCGGCGCTGACGCCCGGCCTGGCGCACCGAAACGGCGGCATCCCCGGCGTCTCGATCGATCTGCAGCTCGGCCTGCTGCAGCGGGTGCTCGCCGTCGCCCGGCCGACCGAGGTCCTGCTGCACATCATGCCGGGCAACGACCTCGAGGAGGTCGACCTGCCGAGCGACTTCTGCGATGGCGCGCCCGCGATGGTCCGCGACGCTGCGGGCGTGCGGCCGCGCTGCCCGACGCCGCGCTGGCGGGCATGGCCGTGGTGGGGGCGCGTGCTCGCGAGCCGCCTGCCGCTGCCGCTGGCGGCGCTGGGGTCGTCGTCGTGGCTGGTGCGTGACCTCGCGGTGCTACAGCGGCGCGTGCTCGAGTCCAAGCGCAGCTATCGCCCTGACATCGGCGCCGACACCGCCGGCTACGCGGCCTACCTCGACGCGCTGCGCACCACCCTGCGTGCGGCCGGCGTGCCGCTGCAGATCACGCTGATGCCGCTGCGTCGTTCGGCCTACGAGACGTCGGTCGAGCCGCGACGGGCCCGGATTCGCGCCATCCTCGACGCTGCTGGCCTCGACGCCTGGGACAGCCAGCCCCTGGTCGACGACTGGGTGCAAGAGGCCGGCGAGGCGGCGGTGTTCCGCGACGACCCACCCGGCGACATCCACCTCAACGAGGAGGGCCAGCGTCGTCTGGCGGCGGCGTTGGCAGAGCTGGCGCGGCGAAGACCTCGTCGTCCATGAGCGGCACGCCCTCGGCGCGCAACAGGGCCGCAAACACGCCGTCGCCGTCCTGCACCGCGCCGTCGCGCCAGGTGCGACCGACGCCGCACGAGGGGCTGCGCGCCTTCAAGATCGCCCGCGTCGGTCGGGCCGGGCCGGCCGCGGCCCGGGCGCGCCGGGCGCCGTCCAGGAAGGCCGCGGTGACGTCCGCGCCGTCGTGGTTGCGGCGGACGCTCGCCTGTCCGGACCAGGCCGCCGCGCCGTCACCGCCGTCGAGCGTCGCGGCTGGCCGCGGCGTGCCGAGGCCGCCGAGCTCCTCCGGGCAGACGCCGACGACGTTGGCACCGCTGGCCTGCAGCGCCGCCAACGCCTGCTGCAGCGCGGGGTTGCCGCCCGTGGCACCGTCATAGCGACAGGCGCGGCCGAGCAGGCAGGCCGAGACCAGGACGCAGCCCGCCGCTTCGGACTCTGAGAGTTTTCTTCGACTGCTCAAAAGATCCCCCCGCGACGTGGCCGTATCGTCGCCCCGTGAGCACGACCCGCGCAAGCCAACTCGCCACCCGTCTGCCGACCGCACTGCTGGTCCTGGCTGCGGCGTGGACGCTCGGCTCGCCGCGCCCGGCTCGGGCTGCGCCGCCAGCGCCGGGGCCCAAGGTCGCGTCCCCCGTGGTCACGCCCGCGACCGCCGCCCACGGCCGACCGACCGCGCACAAGACCGACGGCCACGACCCGGACGATCACGACCCGGACCTGCACCACGGCGACGGCCACGAGCACGGCGAGGCCCGCACCATCGGCTTCGCCGAGGCCGTTGGCGCCGTCGCCGACCGCGACGACATGCGCCGCGCCCGCGCCGCCGTCGGCGTCGGGGCCAGCGCCGCCCGCTCGCTCGCCGCGCGCGCTGGCAGTTGGCAGATCCAGGCGTTCCCGAGCGTGCGCTTCGCGCCCGCTGGCGACCAGGGGCCCGAGCTGCAAGGCGGCGTCCAGCGCACGATCCCGCTCGCCGACCTCGCCGGGGCCCGGCGCGCCGCCCTGGCCGCCGAGGGCAAGTCGATGCTGGCGCGCGTCGAAGTCGACGTCCTGGCCGCGCGCCTGACGGTGGCGCAGGCCTGGATCGAGCTGCACAGCGCCGAGCGCGTCGCCGCGCTGCTGCAGGCCGAAGCCGCCACCGCCGCCGCCGCGCTCGCCCAGGCCGAGGTGGGCCAGCGCCTGGGCGCGGGCGCTGCGCTGATCCGTGCCGAGGCCGAGGTCTGGCAGGCCGAAGTCGAGGTCCGGCGTCGCGAGATCGAGCACCTGCGGCACCATGCGATGCTCGTGCTCGGCCAGGGCTGCGGCCTTGACGACGCGCCCATCCTGCGCGCCGGCGGGGAGCTGCCCGCGCCGCCGCTGCCGACCGACAAGGAGCTCGACGCCGTGCCGGGCCGCGCCGCCGGCAGCGCCGAGGTCCGCCTCGCCGCGCTCGAGCGCACCGCGGCCAGGCTGCGCGCCGAGGAGTCGATCGCCGCGCGCGGCTCGTGGCTGCAGGTCGGTGGCTGGTTCGAGCTCGCCGCGCCCAACACCGGCACCGCGCGCCTGACGCTCGGCTGGAACCTGCCGTCGCCGTCGCAGAGCGGCCGCGCCGCCGCCGAGGAGGCCCGCGCCCTGGCCATGGCCGACGTCGAGATCGCCCGGCGCCGCCGCGAGGCTGCGACGACGCTGCGCGACGCGATCCACGAGCTGCGCCACAGCCGCCAGAACCTCGATGCCCTGCGCGCGCACCTGCTGCCGGCCGCGCAACGACGCCTCGCGCTGCGCAAGCGGGCCCTGCAGGTCGGCGAGGGGCGGCGCAGCGAGGTCTTCGACGCCCAGCGCCAGACGCTGCAGGCCGAGATCGACGTCGTGCGCGCCGAAGCGGCCGCCAGCTGGGCCGCGGTGCGCCTGTGGTTGCTGATCGGCCAACTCGGCCCGGAGTCTTCGCCATGATCGGTGCATCCAACTGCCAACGGGCCGGGCGGTTCTCTGCCTGGCGCGGCGTCCGTGCCCCGGCACGGCTGCGCGTGACCCTCGCCGCGTGGGGCATCTGGGTCGCAGCAGCCGTGTCGGGATGCGGCGAGGCCGCAGCACCCTCGGCCAAGGCAGCCGCCGGCCCGGCCGAAGCGGCGGCCAGCGCTCCGGTCCGCCTCGCCACGGTGCGCGCGGCCAGCGGCGTCGTCGCCCGCCTCGCCGCGCAGAGCCTGACCACGCCGGCCCACGCGGCTACGCTGGCGGCCCCGGTCGCGGGTCGCGTCGTCTCGGTCGAGGTCGCCGAGGGCGATCGCGTCGACGCCGGCGCGCCGCTGGTGCGCCTGCGCAGCCCGGCGCGGATCGCGGCGCGGGCGCGGGTCGCGACGGCCACGCGGCAGCTCGAGGTCGTCCGGGCGAGGCTGGCCCAGGTCGTGCGCTTGCAGCACGAGGGGCTCGCCGACGGCGGCCAGCGTTTCGGCCTCGAACGCGAGGTCGCGGCGCTGCAAGCCGACATCGAGCTCGCCCGCGCCGAGCTGCGCGCCGCCGCGTCGGTGGGTTGCGAAGGCAACGACGCGCTCGCCGCTGACGACCAACGCAGCGACGATCTCTGGCTTTGCGCCCCGATCGCCGGCGTCGTCGCCGAGGTCGCGGCGCGCACCGGCGCTGCGGTCGACGCCGCCTCCGGCCCGCTCGTCGAGCTTTCGGCGGCCGGGCCGCTGCGGGTGCAGCTCGAGCGCTTCGAGCCGTTGCCACCTGGGGCAGGTCTCACCTTCGTCGTGCCGGCGGGAGCCGCCGTCGGCACGCCGGCGCGGGTGCCGCTGGCCGCTGCGCCGCTCTCGGCCCGGGTCGCCGCCGAGCGCGGCAGCGTCCTCGCCGTCCACCTCGCCGAGCCCGTGACCTCGGGCTTCGCTGGTGTGCGCGGCGTGGTCGAGGTCGAGGTCGCTGACGGGGTGTTGGCCGTGCCGCGCGACGCCGTGGCCATGCGCGACGGTCGACTCTGCGCCTTCCGCATCGCCAAGGCCGGCGAGCCGGTCGCGCTCCCGGTCGACGTTTTCGGCGCGATCGGAGCCGAGGTGCTCGTCCGGCCCCTGGCTGGCACCGACGCCGACGCCGGCTTGCGCGCCGGCGATCAGGTGCTCGCGGTGGCACCCGGCCTCTCGGGCGGCGAGGGGGATTGAGATGCTCGGCCACCTCGTCAGCCGCGCCATCGATCGCCGCGGCGCCGTCCTGACGGGCGTCGTCGTCCTGGCGCTCGCCGCGACCATCACCGCGAGCAACCTCGAGCTCGACGCGCTGCCTGATGTCACGACCAACCAGGTGCTGGTGCTGACGACGGCGCCGGGCCTGACCCCGGTCGAGGTCGAAGAGCTCGTCACCCGGCGGGTCGAGGCGGCGACCGGCGGCCTGGCCGGCGTCGAGACGACGCGCAGCCTGTCGCGCTACGGCATCTCGTCGGTGACCCTGGTCTTCGGCCAGGACGTCGATCCGTGGCTGGCGCGCCAGATCGTCAACGAGCGGCTGGCGGCGCTGGCGACCGAGCTGCCGCCCGGCGTCGACGCCCCGGCGTTGGGGCCGCTCAGCGGTGGCCTCGGCGAGGTCTACCACCTGATCTTGCGCTCGCCGCGGCGCGACAAGGCCGAGCTGCTCGAGCTGGCCCAGCTGCGCGCGTCGCCGTTGCTGCGCGGCGTGCGCGGCGTGGTCGAGGTCAACACCTGGGGCGGCGCCCAGCGCACCTTCGAGCTGCGCGCCGATCCCGAGCGGCTCGCTGCGGCCCACCTCACGCTCGACGACGTCGCCGACCAGATGCGCGCCGGCCTCGGTCGCGTCGCGGGCGCTGCGTTGCCCGTCGGCCAGGGCCAGGCCCTGCTGCGGGCGCGCGCGCAGCCACGCAGCCCCGAGGCGTTGGGCCAGTTGACGATCCGCACCCCCGAGGGTGCGGTCCTGCCGCTCGGCGCGCTCGGCACCCTGACGCAGGGCGAGCTGCCGCGCACGGGCAGCGCCACCGTCGATGGCCAGGGCGAGGCCGTCTACATCATGGTCCAGATGCTGCGCGACGCGAACGCGCTCGAACTCTGCGAGCGCTTGCAGGCGCGGATCCCCGAGGTCCAGGCTGCGCTGCCGGCCGACGTCCAGGTCGAGGTGATCTACGATCGCGCGGTGCTGGTGCGGGCGACGTTGGCGACCGTGGCCAAGAACCTCGCCGAGGGCGGCCTGCTCGTCATCACCGTGCTCTTCGCCATGCTCGGCAGCCTGCGCGCCGGCCTGCTGGTGGCGCTCGTCATCCCGCTCTCGATGCTCGGCGCGCTGGCGGGCATGGTCGTGCTCGACCTGCCGGGCAACCTGATGAGCCTCGGCGCCATCGACTTCGGCCTGCTCGTCGACGGCGCGGTGGTCATCGTCGAAGCGTTGTTCCACGACGTCAGCCACCAGGGCGACCACGGCGGCCGCGATCAGCCCTGGCGCGAGCGGGTGCGTCGGGTGGCGCGGCGAGCGTCGCGGCCGGTCTTCTTCGCCGTGCTCGTCATCGCCCTGGTCTACGCGCCGATCGTGGCGCTGGGCGGCGTCGACGGCCGCATGTTCCGGCCGATGGCGCTGGTCGTCATCCTGGCGCTGCTGACCTCGCTCGCCCTGGCGCTGGTCGCCGTCCCGGCCGCGGCGACGCTCTGGCTGCGGCCGCGCGACGTGCCGGTGGGCGAGCCCTTGCTGGTGCGCGGGCTGCGACGCGCCTGGCAGCCCGTGTTTGCGCTCTCGATGCGCCTGCCGCTGCTGGTGGCGGCGCTGGCGGTGGTCTCGCTGGGCGTTGGCGGCTGGCTGCTCGGCCACGCCGGCTCGGAGTTCGTGCCGCAGCTCGACGAAGGCGACCTGGTGATCCAGACCGAGCGATCGCCCGACATCTCCATCGAGTCCGCCGTGGTCGCCGCCGGCAAGCTCGAGGCCGCGCTGCGACGCGAGATCCCGGAGGTGCGCCGCGTCACCTCGCGCATCGGCAGCCCGGCGGTCGCCACCGACATCATGGGCCTCGAGCAGGCGGACGTCTTCGTCGGCATCGCCCCGCGCGGAGACTGGCGCCCCGGGCTCGACCGCGAGGCGCTGGTCAGCGAGGTCGCCGCCGTGGTCGCGACCTTCGACCCGACCGCCGAGATCGCGTTGACCCAGCCGATCCAGATGCGCTTCAACGAGCTGCTCGGCGGCGCCGTCAGCGACGTCACGGCCGAGGTCTACGGCCAGGAGCTCGACGCCCTGCGCCACAGCGCCGAGCGTATGGCCCTGCTGCTGCAGGCGATCCCCGGCGTCGTCGACGTGCGCGTGTTGACGCCACCCGACGTGCCGATGCTTGAGGTGACGCCCGACGCCCTCGCGGCCGCCCGCCACGGCTTCGACACCGCCGCGGTGCTGCAGGCCGTGACGGCGCTGCGCGTCGGCGTCGACGTCGGCAGCACGCTCGACGGCCTGGTCGAGGTGCCCGTGCGCCTGCGCCTCGGCGCCGCGGGCCCGGCCCTGCCCGGCAGCGCCGCAGATCCGGCCAGCTCGCCGGTCGAGGGCGCGGCGATCGAGCACGTGCGCCTGCCGACGGCGACCGGCTCGCTGGTGCCGCTTGGCCGCCTCGCCACGGTCGTGCGCACGCCGACACCGAGCCGCATCAGCCACGACGAAGGCCAGCGCCGCGTCGTCGTCGGCTTCAACGTGCGCGGCACCGACCTCGGTGGCGCCGTCGCGGCGGCCCAGCGCGCGGTGGCGGTCGCCCAATCCGGGGTGGCCTCGCGCGTGCTCGACGAGGGCCAACGCCTGGTCTGGGGCGGCACCCACGCGACGTTGCAGGCTGCGCGCGAGCGCATGGCCGTCGTGCTGCCCATCACGCTGCTGCTGGTGCTCGCGACGCTGGTCCTGGGCTTCGGTGCGTCGCGGCCGGCGCTGCTCGTGCTCAGCCACGTCCCGTTCGCCGCCGTGGGCGGCGCGATCGCCCTGACGCTGCGCGCGATGCCGCTGTCGATCTCGGCCCTGATCGGCTTCATCGCCCTCTCCGGCATCGCCGTGCTCAATGGCGTCGTGCTGGTCTCGCGGGTCCGCGAGCTCGAAGCGGACGGCATGCCGGGCGACCGCGCGATCGTGCTCGCCGCGGGCGAACGGCTGCGGCCGGTGATGACCACCGCCCTGGTCGCGGCGCTCGGCTTCGTGCCGATGATGCTCGCCACCGGCACCGGCGCCGAGGTGCAGCGACCGCTGGCGACCGTCGTGGTCGGAGGCCTGGTCACGAGCACGACCGTGACGTTGCTCGTGCTGCCGACGATCTACGCCGGCTTGGCGCGACGGCGGGCGCGCCGCGGCTGAGCTTCGCGAACCAGGCCCAAAGCGCCGACGCCCGACCCCCCCGAAGGGAGCGCCGGGCGCCGGGCGTTGGTCGGTCCGCGCCGATCAGGGCACGGCGTTCTCGAGCTTGAGGCAGAACTTCTGGATGTTGGTGTCGTTGAACGTGATCGCCGAGTAGCCGGCGTCGTTCTCGTTGTGGCCCCAGCTGCTCAGGCCGCCGAAGTACAGGCCCGACGAGCCGGTCTGGAAGTAGGCGTGGTTGTTCCAGCCCATCAGGTTGGCGCGGCTGAAGCTCATGAAGCCATCGGGGCAGCTCGACGTGTACCGCGGTGCCCGAACCTGCGCGCTCGGCCGGCCGGTGCGGGGCATCATCTTCCAGCACACGCTCTTGACCTCACCCGGGGCGAAGTGGACGTGGCGGTAGATGTTGGTGTGGCTCCAGTCGTTGAGGTAGCCGAGCGACGACGCGGTCGCGTGCGTCGACAGGTACAGGCGGTTGCCATTGCCGATCTGCTGGGTGGTCGAGAGGTTCCAGCCCTGCGGGCACTCCGAGGTGTCGCCGTGCATGCCCAGGAAGACCGGGTAGACGCCCTGCGCCGTCGCGGGGTCTTCGGTCGTGCCGAAGGTCTTGACGCAGATGCCCGTCAGCTGGCTGCTGTTGACCCAGTAGCGGTAGTAGCCGCCGCCGTCCTCGGTGTAGGGGTTGCTGGCGCGGTCCCAGGTGTCGACGTAGCCGAGGTAGAAGCCCCAACGGCTGGTCTGCTGGTAGACGTAGTCGTTGTTGCCGCGCAGGTTGACCTGCTTGAAGTCGTCGTAGCCGGCCGGGCATTGGTAGCCGCTGCCGATGTAGTTGATCATGACGGTATGCGGCCGTCCGTTCGGCGCGTCGTAGGCCTTCCAGCACACGGCCGACTTGTCGGTGCCGTTGTTGGTGTAGTTGAAGCCCTGGTAGATGAACTCCTGGCCGTAGCCGTTGCCCTGGTTGTCGGTCAGCACCAGGCCACCGCCGGTGATGTGGATGTACACGTAGTTGTTGCTGCCGCGCAGATCCTTGCTGAGCTCGACGTTCCAGCCCTTGGGGCACGCGGCCGGGTCACGGACGGCGACGACGGCGTAGTACTTGCGGTTGTCGCGCGAGACCGTCGGGTAGAGCGTGCTGTTGTTGACGTTGACGGTGCCGGCGATGGTCGCGCCGTTGGCCACCGAGAGGCCGCCCTTCACGTCGACGTCCTTGCCGATGTACTGCGAGCCCGAGGCGTAGGTGTCGCCGTTGACCGCGATCTTCTGGTTCGAGAGCGTCTGGATCTTGATCGACCAGGCCAGGATCGAGCCGTCGGTCTTGCCCGTGGTGTCGCAGAGCGCGGCGTTGCCCGGCGCCTGCGGGATGCAGAACGACGTGTCGCTCGCCTTGACCGTCCAGCTGCCCTGCGGGTTGGTGCCGATCCACTTGCCGATGTCGCCCGACGCGGGCTTGGCGTTGATGCTGAAGGTCTTCTTGTAGGACTTCTCGTCCTTGTTGCCGCACGGGTCGCACAGGACCCAGCCGACCTTCTTGTCGTCCGGCGGCAGCACCGCGAGCTTCAGGGTCGACAGATCGGTGTTGGCGACCTCGACCGTGAGCTCGAAGGTCTGCGCCACGCCGATGTTGGGGAACGTCATGTTCGAGACGGCGTCGACGCCGGTGTTGTCCGGGATCTTGATGTTGGACGCGCCCTGGATGGTGTCGATGAACTGGTTGCTGATCAGGTCGTTGCTGATCTCGTTGAGGCCATCCTTGGGCAGCGCCGTCGGGTCGAGCGCCGCGACACACTTGAGCGAGCCGTCCGAGTTGATGCCCTTGACCACCTCGCCCGCGTTCTTGCACTCGCCGCTCGGGGTCTTGATGCCGGTGAGCTTGCTGCCGTCACCGACGAAGCTGGTCGCGGTCACGGTCGCGGCGGCCAGGTCGCCGCTGAAGGTGCCGTTCTTGGCCTTGAGCGAGTTGCCGCCGAGATCGACGTCGCCGTCGAACTTCATCTTGGCCACGGTCACGCAGCCGGTGCAGTCGAGGTCGATGGCCGGGCCGCCCTTGGTCGAGCTGCCGGCGTAGTTGAAGCCGACCTTGGCGGCGGCGATGCTGCCGTTGGCGAGCTGGTCCGACGTGAGGCAGCCGGTGCAGGTCAGGCTGCCGGCATGGGCAGCGTAGCGCGCGAAGATCGACGAGTGCAGCGCCTGCCGCGGCAGCTCCGGATCGCTGCCGACCTTGACGCCGAGCCACTGGCCACCCAGGGCCGCGAGCGCCGCGCCGTCGATGGCCTTGCTGGAGCCCAGGGCGTAGCTGAAGCGGCCGCCGGTGATGGTGACCTTGGCGGCGGTCTCGGTCCAGGCGGCGGCCTGCTCGGTCGCGCTGGCGTAGATCGAGAACGTGACGGCGTAGTCCCCGTCCGCAGCCGGGGCCCCGCCGGTCGACTGCAGCACGCCCTCGATCAGCGCGCTGCCCGGCGCCGCGGCCTGGACCGGCGCCGCGAGGCCCATGGTCCCAAACGCCGCCAACGCTGCGAGTGTGCGCCACACTCCCTTGCCTGCCTGCCCGATGGTCGTCTTCATCTTGGTGCCTCGCTTCGAGGGTTCCACGCCACGATTCCCTTGCCCGAACGTAGCGTTCCTCTGCCCTGAACCGTCAGTGTGCTGCCACGCCGCCGGACATCTCCCCATGCTGTTCGGTGCGGCAAGGCAGCGTAGTCCCCCCCGCGGCAGCTTTCAATCTGTCTTGACGAATCTCGCCCGCAGATCTGCGCGGTCCTCGGGCCGCCTGCGCCGCGTCCCGCGTCACGCGGCGCTTCGCTCCGATGCGGGCCAAAGGGCTCGGCTACTTCGTGAGCGGGCCGACGTAGTGGATCTGGTAGCGGCTGTGGTGGCCGTTCGAGTTCCAGCTGTGAAAGGGGTAGGGATTGCAGCTCGGCGAGTAGTACTGCACGTAGAACGAGTCGCCAGCCTTGAGTGGCCACACCTGATCGACCTGCAGGTGGTGCCAGCTGGCATCGTGGTTGTGCTCGTGCGTGTAGTAGCGGCTCTCTCCGTTGATGACGAGCTGCACATGCTTATGACCGCAACCGTGCGAGATGGCCCAGCTGTGGATGCGGTAGAAGCCCGAGATCTTGACCTTGACCGTCGCGCTGCCGTCCAGGGTCAAGTAGTCCTGCGCGGTGTTCCACTCGGTGGCGTTGGTGCAGTAGCCGTACCAGCCGGAATGCCCAGCAGGCTGGGTGGTGCAGCCTCCCGACCACATGACCGGCGCAGAATTGGCGGGGCGCCAGACGTAGCCAGCGACCTTGTCCTTGTTGTCGATGTTGGCGTCGCAGACCTGCATGCCGAGCTTGGTGTCCCAACGCAACGTGCCCACCGCGTCGGCGTCGCACGTAGGCTTGGCGTCAGCGAGCTTCAAGTAGGCATTGGCAATGTGCAATTGGCCACCTGGGTTGCCGTGGCCGTTGTCCTTGCCCCAGAGCTTGCCCGCGATGTAGACGTCGCCGTTCAGGTTGATCTTCTTGTTCGACAGCGTCTGGATCTTGATGTTCCAGCCCACGATCGAGCCGTCGGTCTTGTTGGTCGTGTTGCACAGCGCCGCGTTGCCCGGGGCCTGCGGAACGCAGTAGCCCGTGTCGAGGACCTTGAGGTTCCAGGTGCCCTTGGGGTTGGTGCCGATCCACGCCGTCAGGTCGCCGCTCTTGGGCATGTTGTCCTTGCTGAACGTGACCTTGTACGACTTCTCGTCGGTCTTGCCGCAGGGGTCGCACAGCGTCCAGCCCGTCTTCTTGTCGTCCGGCGGCAGCACCACCATCGCGACCTTGGACAGGTCGGTGTTGGCGACGTCGACCGAGAGCTCGAACGTCTGCGCGATGCCGATGTCCGGGAAGGTCAGGGTCGCGTTGGCGTCCGAGCCCGTGTTGTCGGGGATGGCGATGCCCGACGCGCCGGCGATGGTGTCGACGAACTGGTTGCTCACGAGGCCATTGCTGATCTCGTCGATGCCGTCCTTGGGCAGCGCGGTCGGGTCCATGGCCGCCACGCACTTGAGCGAGCCGTCCGAGTTGATGCCCTTGACCACCTCGCCCGCGTTCTTGCACTCGCCGCTCGGGGTCTTGATGCCGGTGAGCTTGCTGCCGTCACCGACGAAGCTGGTCGCGGTCACGGTCGCGGCGACGAGATCGCCGCTGAAGGTGCCATTCTTGGCCTTGATCGAGTTGCCGGCGAGATCGACGTCGCCGTCGAACTTCATCTCGGCCACCCCGACGCAAGCGGTGCACTCGAGCTCGACCGCCGGGCCGCCCTTGGTCGAGCTGCCGGCGTAGTTGAAGCCGATCTTCGCCGCCGCGATGCTGCCGTTGGCGAGCTGGTCCGACGTGAGGCAGCCGGTGCAGGTCAGGCTGCCGGCATGGGCAGCGTAGCGCGCGAAGATCGACGAGTGCAGCGCCTGCCGCGGCAGCTCCGGATCGCTGCCGACCTTGACGCCGAGCCACTGGCCACCCAGGGCCGCGAGCGCCGCGCCGTCGATGGCCTTGCTGGAGCCCAGGGCGTAGCTGAAGCGGCCGCCGGTGATGGTGACCTTGGCGGCGGTCTCGGTCCAGGCGGCGGCCTGCTCGGTCGCGCTGGCGTAGATCGAGAACGTGACGGCGTAGTCCCCGTCCGCAGCCGGGGCCCCGCCGGTCGACTGCAGCACGCCCTCGATCAGCGCGCTGCCCGGCGCCGCGGCCTGGACCGGCGCCGCGAGGCCCATGGTCCCAAACGCCGCCAACGCTGCGAGTGTGCGCCACACTCCCTTGCCTGCCTGCCCGATGGTCGTCTTCATCTTGGTGCCTCGCTTCGAGGGTTCCACGCCACGATTCCCTTGCCCGAACGTAGCGTCCCTCTGCCCTGAACCGTCAGTGTGCTGCCACGCCGCCGGTCTCTCCCCATGTCGCGCGCAATGGCACTCAAGAGTAACCTTGCCCGCGGCCGCTTTCAATGTCTCCGCGCATGGACCCGAGCGAATCTCCAGCGCGATTGCGGCAGCGGCGGATCGAGCAGCGGCGGATCGGGCAGCGGCCGCCCGCACAGATGGCCATGTCCGCCGCGACGGCGTCTGCGCGGCGGTCGCAAAAGGCGGCGGATTCCTGGCGCAGTGCCCTTCCTCTGGGTACGTTCCGGGGCTGGCGTCGGCCCTGACGGTCGGCCCTGTCGATCGGCCCTGTCGATCGGCCCTGTCGATCGGCCCTGTCGTTCGGCCCACGCGAGGAGGTCCCGGAGCCATGCGAACTCGAAGCATCATCGCCGTCTTGTCCCCCCCGTCGACCGCCGTCGACTGGATGGTGGTCCTCTTCGTGGTGCTGCTGGCAGCGGCCTGCAGCGACGGCAGCGGTACCGGCGGCTCGCCGTCGGACGCCGCCGACGCGGCAGACACGGCGAGCGCCGCCGACACTGCCACGGCCGACACCGATGGCGCCGACACGACCGCGGCAGACACGACCGTCGCGGACACGGCCACCGACGACGCGGTCGACAGCGCCGGGGACGTCACCGACGTGGCGGACACCGCCCAGGCCGACACCGAGCCGGCCGACACCGAGCCGGCCGACACCGAGCCGGCCGACACCAAGGTTCCCTTCCCCAACGCCTGCGTCTGCACCGCCTCTGCCTGCGGAGGCGGCGCGATCGGCGGCGACCAGGGCGACGTCATGACCGACATCTCCGACGACGCGGTGGCCAAGAGCTTCAAGCCCAACCCCACCTCGGGCTGGACCTGCTTGGTGCCGACCTTGATCCAGAAGGGGACGACGGGAACCCTCGCCTGCTTCTGCGCCACCTCCTGCGGCAACGGCGGCATTGGCGGCGACGCGGGCCTCATCCACACCGGCCTCGAGCAGGCCGACGTCGACAAGAGCTACGGCGGCGGCAAGCCCGACAACGCGACCGGCTGGCTCTGCGGCAAGGACCGCGGCGGCTACGGCCAATAGCCGCGCCGGGTTCGTAGCGAACGCGTCGGGCCCTGGCCGCGCCCGCTATTCGACGCACACCGCCGAGGCGTTGCAGGCGCCGCTGGTGCCGCACGGCGCGGTGCTGGCGCCGTTGAGGTGGGTGCACTTGCCGGTCTTGTCGTCGCAGCCGTCGACCGTGCAGGTGTTGCCGTCATCGCAGTCGACCAGGCTGCTGGCGCTGCAGAGGGCCGCGGCGGTGCAGGTCGCGTGGCCCCAGGCGTCGGTGCGCGTGATCGCCGCACGGTCGTATTGCCCGTCCGAGAGGCGCCAGTAGACGGCGAAGCCGCCGTCGGGCAGGTCGACCAGGCGCGCCCAATCGTTGTCGATCCCGCCCAGGCCCTTGCCCAGCGTCTGCTCCCAGAGCGTGTTGCCGCTGTCGTAGCGGACCGCCGTCAGCAGGCCGCTCGTGGTCGTCAGGTTGGTCTCGGCCCCGACCGCGACGATCTCGGACGCCAGGGGCAGCGCCGCGACCAGCGCCCGGCCGTCGGGCGAGCTCGGCAGCTTGGACCAGAGCGTCTGGCCGAACTTGTTGACGCGCCAGCGCCAGCTGCTGATCAAGCCGCCGCTCGGCGTCGACTCGCCGACGACGATGGCGCCGCCGTCCTTGAGCGGCACCACCGCGTACGCGACCATGTTGCGGCCGGTCGAGGCCGACGTGACGAGGTAGGCCGTCGAACCGTTGGCGTTGAGCGAGAGCAGCTTGGCCTGCTGGACCGACGAGACCGAGAGCGCCGACGCGATCAGCAGGCCGTCGTCGAGCCGGGCCGCCGAGGCGCGGTAGTTGCCGACGGTCGTGCGCGCGAACGTCGTTGTCGCGTTCGCCGTCGCCGTCCCGAGGATGCCCTTGATGATCCGCCGCGCCCGGAGCACGCCTGACGCCTTGGGCGTGTCGTATTGCACGCCCCAGACCGCGCCGCTCGGCGTCAGGTGCATGGCCAGGGCGTGCTCGTCGCAGCCGGAGGTGGCGCAGTTCGAGTAGTTGAACTTCCAGGACGGCGTCGCCAGCGAGAACATCGCCCGGTGTCCCGACGAGCCGCTCGCGAAGGCGTCGCCCCAGCGCACGCAGCCTGGCACCCCGCCGGCCGCCGCGGGCGGCACCGCCTCGATGCCCTCGAGCAGGTTCTGGTCGAGCGCCGCCATGCCGTCGCAGGCGGCCGAGGGCGCGGTGTTGATGTCGAGCGTCACCGGGCCTTGGTCCCAGGGCAGGCAGTAGCGCGTCGGCGGCAAGGTATTGCCGGCTGATTGGTAGCTGATCCAGCACACGCCGAGCTTGTCGTCGACGTAGGGCTGCGAGAGCGCCGCGGTCTTGACGCCGCCGATCGTCGTGAACATCCGACCCATATCGCCCTGCTTGCACACGCCCGTGCCGCAGACGGCGCGCGCCGAGCAGCCATTCGAGGCGTCGCAGGCCAGGCCATCGGTCGCGGTGTGCGTGCAGCCGGTCTTGGCGTCGCAGCCATCGCGCGTGCAGGTGTCGGTATCGTCGCAGCTGTCGCTGGTCTTGCCGACGCAGACGCCGGCGCCGCCGCAGCTGTCGTGGCCGAAGGCGTCGACGCGCAGCACGCGGCCGACGGTCGTGCCGCCCGCGACCTCGTCGACTGCGACGAGCACGTGGTCGCCCGCGCCGACCGCGAGATCGCGGAAGATCCAGCCCGTCGTCGCGATCGTCTTGCTCCACGCGAGGTTGCCGCGCGAGTCCATCGCGCCGTAGAGCACGCCGGCGTTGTTGCTGATGGCGCCGGCAAAGGCCAGCGCGCCCTTGCCGAGCGGCGCGAACGAGCGTGGCTCGCCGCTGAGCGTCACGTCGTAGCGCAGCGGGTTGACGCCCTTGGCGTCGGTGCGCTCGAACAGGCCGTCGACCTTGCCCTTGCTGACGTTGTGGCGCAGGCGCCCGCGCACGATCCGTCCGCTGCCGTCGCGCAGCAGCACCTGGCCGACCCACGGACCGGGGTTCGGCACGTTCTGGTCGTCGTGGTAGCCGTGGTCGCTCTCGAAGGCGCCGTCGCTGATGGTGGCGCCGCCAGAGCCGATCTCCATCGCCGTGGCCTCCCAGGTCGTCTTGTTGGCAGGATCGACCGACGTCTCGAGCGCCGTCACGGCGAACGACGTGCTCGTGGTCCAGCGCACCTGGGCGTGGGCGACGGTCTTGTGGCCCCAGACCTCCTGCGGCACGTGCAGCCATTCGGCGACCTTGCTGCCGTCGCTGGCGAGGCTGAGCAGGCGGATGGTGTCGTGGGTCGAGCCCTGCGTGACGCCGCCGATGACGCTGCCCTTGAGTGCCAGCGGCGAGACGACGAGCGCGATGGCGCCGCCGGCCTCGACGTCGAGCGCCTGGACGCGGCCGGAGCTGCCGGGCGCCGAGTTCGCGGCGTGGACCCAGGCCAGCGTCGACGGCGTGACGGTCCAGACGGTCTTGCCGGCGCTGTCGAGGCGGCGCAGATCTGCGCTGATCGTGCCGTTGGCCAGCGGCAGGTCCGAAGCGACGACGACGTCCTCGCCCACTGCGGCGACGGCGACGGCGGTGGTCGACGCGCTGGCGACCGGGCCGCCGAAGCTGACGTTCCAGCGCAGCCGCCCGGCCTGCATGCTCTGGTCGTAGCGGCTGACGAAGGCCTTGTTCGTGGTCGTCGGGTCGCCGACCTTGGCCCGGCTCTGGCCGGCGACGGCGATGTCGCCCTTGGGCAGCGCCGCGACCCCGCGCAGGCTCGTGTAGCCTGCCTTGGTGCCGATCGCGGGCAGGTTCGCTGCGCCCGGCGTGGCGAAGAGCGTGTCGAGCGTCGGCGGCTGGCAGGCGCCCGCCGTGCAGGTCGCGCCGACCAGGCAGCTCTTGCCGTCGTCGCAGGCGCTGCCGTCGGCGCGCTTGGCCGTGGCGCAGCTGTAGTCGCTGCCGCCCTTGTCGACGCAGAGCGCCGCCTCGCACGGGTTGGACGGCGGCGCGCAGACCACGGGCGTGCCGACGGTGCAGGTGCCGCTGCCGTTGCAGGCGTCGCCTGCGGTGCAGCCGCTGTTGTCGGCGTTGCACAGCGTGCCGGCCTTGACCGCGACCGGCGCGGTACAGTTGCCCGTCTTGCCGTCGCAGCCCTCGGCGGTGCAAGCGTTGCCGTCGTCGCAGCTCTTGGCGGTGTGCTTGCAGCCGAGCGTCGCGTCGCAGCTGTCGACCGTGCACGGGTTGCCGTCGTCGCAGGCGTTGGGCTTGCCGCTGCCGCAGGCACCGCTGCTGCAGACCTCGGCGACGGTGCAGACCTTGCCGTCGTCGCAGGCCGTGCCCGCCGTCACCGGCTGCAGCGCGCACTTGCCGGTCTTGGCGTCGCAGGCGGCCTTGAGGCAGTCGGAGTCGTCGACCTTGCTGCAGAAGATCGCCGAGTTGGCCAACGGCTTGCACAGCGGCGCCGCGCCCGACTTGTCGCAGTAGAACACGCCGTTGCAGAGGTTGCCGTCGTCCTTGCCCAGGCAGTCGGCGTCGGCCTTGCACTCGCAGGCGAAGCTGCCGCCGGTGCAGACCCCGAGCTTGCAGACGTCGTTCTTGGTGCAGGCGTCACCGTCGTCGCAGTTGGTGCCGGGGGCGACCTGGGTCGGCGCACAGGCGCCGGACTTGGGCTGGCAGGTGTTCTTGACGCAGGCGGTGTCGTCCACCGAAGGGCAGGTGATGATGGTGTTGGCCGCGACCTTGCACACCGGCGATTTGCCCGTGTTGTCGCAGTAGAGCGTGCCGTTGCAGTAGTTGCCGTCCTCCTTGGAGGCGCAGTCGGCGTCGGTCTTGCACGCGCAGGTGAAGGTGCCCGGCGCGCATTTGCCCTGCTGGCAGGCGTCGCCGGCGGTGCAGAGGTCGCCGTCGTCGCAGGCCGTGCCGCTGGGCTTGTCGACGAAGCCGCACAGGCCCGTCTTGACGTTGCAGGTGTTCTTGCTGCACGCGGTGTCGTCGACGTTGGGGCAGCTCACCACCGTCTTCGGATCGAGCTTGCACAGCGGCGCGGGGCCCGTCGTATCGCAGTAGAGCGTGCCGTTGCAGAGGTTGCCGTCCTCCTTCGACGCGCAGTCGGCGTTGGTCTTGCATTCGCAGGTGAAGGGGCCGGGCACGCAGCTGCCGAGCTTGCAGACGTCGCCCTTGGTGCAGGCCTCGCCGTCGTCGCAGCTGGTGCCGGGGGCCACCTGCGTCGGCTGGCAGCTGCCGGTCTTGGGCTGGCAGAGGTTCTTGAGGCAAGCGGTGTCGTCGACGTTCGGGCAGCTGACGATCGACTTCGGATCGACCTTGCACACCGGAGACGGCCCGGATTTGTCGCAAAATAGCGTGCCGTTGCAGAGGTTGCCGTCCTCTTTGGCGGCGCAGTCGGCGTCGCTCTGGCACTCGCAGCTGTTGGGCCCCGAGGCGCAGGTGCCCAGCTTGCAGGCGTCGCCCTTGGTGCAGGCGTTGCCGTCATCGCAGGCCGTGCCGGTCGCGCTCGCGGTCGCCTGGCAGCTGCCGGTCTTGGGCTGGCAGAGGTTCTTGAGGCAGACGGTGTCGTCGACGCTCGGGCACGTCACGATCGTCGCCGGGTTCACCGCGCACTTGCCGACGGCGGGGTCGCAGAACATCGTGCCGTTGCAGAGGTTGCCGTCGTCCTTGTCGGCGCAGTCGGCGTCGCTGGCGCAGTCGCAGACCTTGGCGCCGGACTTGCACGCGCCGTCGGCGCAGACGTCGCCCTTGGTGCAGCTCTGGCCGTCCTCGCAGGCGAAGGGGCCGGGATCTGCGCTCTCGCCGGCTGCGATCGGCGCGAACACGCAGAACTGCGCGACGATGCCGCCGCCGAGGTCCACCGTCTGGCAGCCGAGCTGCTTGACCTTCTCGCGGCTCTGCACCTCGCATTTGCCCGTCTCGGGCACGCAGACGTTCTTGGCGCAGGCGGTGTCGCCGACGGTCGGGCAGCTCTTGATGGTGGCCGGGTTCAACTCGCAGAGGCCCTTGGCCTTGTTGCAGAAGAGCGTGCCGTTGCAGAGGTTGCCGTCCTCCTTGGCCGCGCAGTCCTGGTCCGTGCTGCACTTGCAGGTGTCGGTGCCGGCAGTGCAGGCGCCACCGACGCAGATCTCGCCGGTGCTGCAGGTGTCGCCGTCGTCGCAGGCGACGCCTTCGTTGACGGCGCTGAGCTTGCAGGTGCCCAGCGCCGCGACGCAGCTGTTCTTGAGGCAGGCGGTGTCGGCCTGGTCGTTGCAGCTGACGACGGTCTTGGGGTTGACCTTGCAGGTGCCGCCGTTGTCGGTCTTGTCGCAGTAGGGCGTGCCGTTGCAGAGGTTGCCGTCGTCCTCGCAGTCGGCGTCGACGTTGCATTTGCAGGTGTCGCTGCCGCCGCTGCATACGCCCTTGAGGCATTGGTCGCCCTTGGTGCAGGGGTTGCCGTCGTCGCAGGTGCCGCCGTCGGCCACAGGCTGCTGGCTGCAGGCGCCGGTCTTGGGGTTGCAGGCCGCGAGCGTGCAGGCGTCGTCGTCCTGTTCGCAGACGATGGCCGAGCCGGCCTTCGGGCGGCAGAGGTAGGGCGCCTTGCTGGTGTCGCAGCGCTGCACGCCGGTGCAGACGTCGTCGTCGGGGTCGGGGCAGTCGGCGTCGCTGGTGCACGGGCAGACCGCGATGTTGCCGGCGGCGCAGGTGCCGCCGCTGCAGTGGTCGCCGGCGGTGCAGGGGTCGCCGTCGTCGCACCAGTAGCCGTCCGGAACGGGCTGCTGGCTGCAGGCACCGCCCGCCGGGTCGCAAGCCGCGCGGGTGCAGGCGGTGTCGCCCTTCGGATCGCAGCTGACGACGGTGCTCGGATCGAGCTTGCAGGCACCGCTGGCCACGTCGCAGCGCAGCGTGCCGTTGCAGGCGTTGCCGTCCTCGAGGCCGGCGCAGTCGGCGTCCTTGCTGCAGCCGCTGGAGCTGCCGCCGCCGGTGTCGGTGCCCCCGACCGCGGTGTCGGTCCCCACCTCGGTGTTGGTGTCGGTCCCCGCTGCAACACCCTGGCTGCCCTCGGAGCCGCTGCAGGCCAGCGCGGTGCACGCCAGCACGACCAGGACCCATCCCAACGACGCGCGCATGGACGCCTCCCTCGACATCGCGTACCGCCTCGCGGCCCACGCCCGGCAACCCCGGGCCGTCTGGCCCGACGCGCTCGCGTCGCCGCCGAACGGCCCCGACCTGCGGGCGTCAGGGGCCTGTCCTGCAGGCCGGCCCTCGTGGCATCCCCTCGGTGCGATGACGCTACGTTTTGCTCCTGACGGCGTCAACGAGCGCCGCGCACGACTTGGCACCTTGGCCACAGGCCGCGTACCGTGGCTGCGCCGGCGCGCCTGCGCGGGCGATGGGGACGGCGATGCGCGTGTTGTTGGTCGAGGACGACGCCAGGCTGGGCCGCCTGATCTACGAGGGCCTGCGCGAAGAGGGCCACGTCGTCGACCACGTCGAGCGCGGCGCCGACGCGCTCGCCCAGGTCGGCCTGATCGGCTACGACGCCGTGGTGCTGGACTGGATGCTGCCGGACATGGACGGCCTCGCCGTGCTGCGGCGCTGGCGCGACCACGGCCAGCACGTGCCGGTGCTGATGCTGACGGCGCGCGGCAGCGTCGGCGAGCGCGTCGCGGGCCTGCGTGCCGGCGCCGACGACTACCTGGTCAAGCCCTTCGCCTTCGCCGAGCTGCTCGCCCGGGTCGAGGCGCTGCACCGCCGCTCGGGGGGCACGGCGACCCGGCTGCTGGTCGGCGACGTCGCGCTCGACCACGGCCAGCGCGCACTCGTCTGCGGGGAGCGCCGCGCCGAGCTGACGGGCCGCGAATACGCGCTGGCCAAGGCGTTGTTCGAGCGCAGCTTCGAGGTCCGCACCCGCAGCGAGCTGCTGGCCGAGGTCTGGGGCGAGAGCTTCGACGGCGAGCCCAACGTCGTCGACGTCTACGTCGGCTACCTGCGGCGCAAGCTCGAGCTGATCAGCGGCGGCGCCCGCATCGACACCGTGCGCGGCGTCGGCTTTCGCTTGCGCGCGGACGGCGGCACGGCATGAAGCTGTCGACCCGGCTCTGGCTGCACGCGGGCGTGTTGCCGGCGGCGTTGCTGGCGTTGGCGCTGCTGGCGTCCGGCGTCGCGCTCGACCGGCTGCTGGTGCACGCGATGGACGACGCGCTCAGCAGCCAGGCGGCGGTCGAGGCCGTCAGCCTCTTCGACCTCGCGGGGGGCGCGCCGCATCTGCACCTCGATCGCAGCGAGCTCGCGCGCCGCCTGGGCGAACCGCCGGCCGAGACCGCGCTCTACGCCGCCGACGGCCGCCGCGTGCTGGTCTGGCCGCAAGACGCCGCGTTGCCGGCCTCGGTCGCGCCGTCCGAGGTGCTGCCGCGCGAGATCGCCAGCCCGCAGACGGTGCTCGACGGCGACCGCAGCCAGCGCGAGCTGCGGCTGACGGTGCGCAGCCCGAGCGGCCGGCCCTACCTGCTGCTGCTGCGCCGCTCGCTGGCCGAGCGCGACGCCGCGCTGCAGTCGTACTCGCTGGTGGCCGTCGTCGCCTTGCTGACGGTGCTGGTGACGCTCTTTGTCGCCACCGGCGCCCAGGTGCGCGGGCTCGCCGGCCGCGTCGGCGCCCTGGTCGGCCACGTCGCTCGCTTGGAGCGCGGCGAGCTCGACCTCGACCCGCCCGCAGACGCCAACGCCGACGAGCTCGCCGCCCTGCGCGACGCCCTGGCCCTGGCGACGCAGCGCCTGCGCGACGCCCGCGTCGCCGAGGAGCGCCTGATCGCCGACGCCGCCCACGAGCTGCGCACGCCGCTGGCGACGATGCGCATGGAGCTCGACCTCGCGTTGCGCCGGCCGCGGCCCGAGGCCGAGCTGCGCCAGGCGCTCGAGCGCAGCGGCACCGAGGTCGATCGGCTGGCAGCCTTGACCAACCGCCTGCTCGAGCTGCGCGCCGGCGACCGCACGACGCAGCGCGCGCCGCTCGATCTCGTCGCGCTCGCCGAGGCGTCCGTCGCGCGGTTCCGGCCTCTTTGCGAGGACAGGGGCCTCGCGCTCGCCTTCGACGGCCCGGCCGAGGCCAGCTACGTCGGTGACGCCGAGGCGATCGGCCGCGCGCTCGACAACCTGCTGGCCAACGCCGCCCGCTTCGCCGCCGGCCACGTCGAGGTCGCGCTGCAGCCGGCGCCGCACGGCTGGCAGCTCTGCGTCAGCGACGACGGCCCCGGCGTGCCGGCGAGCGAGGTCGACGCCATCTTCGCACCCTTCCACCGCCTCGATCGCAGCGGCGCCGGCGCCGGCCTCGGCCTCGCCATCGTCGCCGACGTCGCTCGCGCCCACGGCGGCAGCGTCTGGGTCGAGGCCAGCGCGCGCGGCGGCGCCCGCTTTGTGCTCGCGCTTGCCTGAGCGTACGCGGCAGGGCAGGGTTGCAGGCACGCAGAGGAGGCGACCATGGCGCGGTTCAGTGGCACCCATCGCGAGACCTTCTTCGTCGACCGGCCAGCCGAGGCGGTGCAGGCCCATTTCGGCGATCTCGACATGATCGTCCGTCACTACGGGCCGATCGAACGCTCCGAGCGCCTCGACGCCGACACGCTGCGCCTGACGCTGCAAGAGAAGGGCGCCAAGGGCATCCGCTACCAGGGGATCTACACCGTGCGCTACGAGCGCAGCACGCCCGGCCTGCTGCGCTGGAGCACGGTGCAGAGCGACAACCTCTGGAGCAGCGGCGAGGCGCGCTTCACCGCCGAGGGGCCGAACCGCACGCGGGTCGACTACCAGCAGACCATCGAGAGCGAGATCCCCGTGCCGCGGCTGCTCGCCGGCATGGCCGAGGGCCTGGTCCGCAGCGAGATCGTCGGCGGGGTCAAGGCCTACCTGGGCCGCATGCGCGCCGCGGCGATCGCCTCGTAGACCGCGGGCCGGCGATCGACCAGGAACGACGTCCGCCCGCGCACGGCGGCAACCTCGGCCGGGTCGAATTGGCCGAGCAGCGTTGTGGTCACCGCCGACGCTGAGGCCAGCACCTCGCCGAAGGGGCCGATCAGCATCGAGTCGCCGCGGTAGCGCAGGCCGCCGCCCTCGCCGACGCGGTTGACGCCGAGCACGTAGGCCTGGCACTCGATGGCGCGCGCCCGCAGCAGCGTGGCCCAATGCTCCCAGCGCGCCTCGGGCCAATTGGCGATGACGACGAACGCGTCGGTCTCGCTCGCCGCGAGGCGGAACAGCTCGACGAAACGCAGGTCGTAGCAGACCAGCGGCGTCACCCGCACGCCCTCGATGGTCCAGGTCGGCAGGGCGTCGCCGCCGTGGTAATGCTCGTGTTCGCCGCCGAAGGTGAAGGGGTGCACCTTGCGGTAGCGCCCGCGCTCGCTGCCGTCCGGGCCAAAGAGCACGGCGCAGTTGTGCGGCCGCGGCGTCGGCGTGCCCGGCGTGCGGTGGCCCGGCGGCGCCGGCTCGACCATCCCGGCGATCAGCCAGACGCCGAGCGCCCGCGCCTGCCCGGCGCAGAACGCCCGCGCCGCGTCGTGGTGGCTGGCCATGGCGTCGGCGCGCATCGAGAAGCCCGTGGCGAACATCTCGGGCAGCACCAGCAGCCGGGCGCCGGCCGCCGCCGCCGCGCGCAGCTGCGCCTCGATGCGGGCGAAGGTCGCGGCAGGATCTTCCCAGACGCTGTCGATCTGCAGGCCGGCGATGGCGAGCCTGGCGGCGGTCTCGGCGGGCGGCGATGCGTCCATGCGGTGGGCTCCTTGGTGTCGCTGCGGCGGTGCAGCGGCGGTGCAGCGGCGGTGCAGCGGCGGCGCAGCGCGAATCAGGCCCGGATCTTGCCGAGGCGCTCGGCGGCGCGCTCCAAGGTCTCGTCGCGCTTGCAGAACGCAAAACGCACCAGCTTGCTGCCGGCCGCCGGATCGCGGCTGTAGAACACCGACGGCGGGATCGCCGCGACGCCGTGCTCGCGCGTCAGGTAGCGGCAGAAGTCCTTGTCGTCGCCGTCGTGCAGGGCCGAGAAATCGGCCATCACGAAGTAGGTGCCGTCCGGGACGCCGACGGCGAAGCCGGCGCTGCGCAGCGCGTCGACCAGGAAGTCGCGCTTGCGCCGGTACATCGCGGCGAGTTCGACGTAGAAGTCGTCGCCGAGCGCCGTCATGGCGTGGGCGATGCCCAGCTGCAGCGGCGTCGCCGAGCAGAACGTCAGGAACTGATGCGCCGCCTGCAGCGCCGCCACCAACGGCGCCGGGCCCCAGGCCCAGCCGATCTTCCAGCCGGTGAAGCTGAAGGTCTTGCCCGCCGACGACAGCACCAGCGTCCGCTCGGCCATGCCCGGCAGCGTCGCCATGCAGACGTGCGTCGTGTCGTAGACCAGGTGCTCGTAGACCTCGTCGGTGACCACGATCAGGTCGTGCTCGATGGCGATCGCCGCCAACGCCGTCAGCTCCTCGCGCGAGAAGACCTTGCCGCTCGGGTTGTGCGGCGTGTTGATCAACATCAGCCGCGTCTTGGCCGTGATCGCGGCCCGCACGGCGTCCAGGTCCACCGCCAGCGCCGGGAAGCGCAGGGTGATCGGCACCAGCGTCGCCCCCGCCGCGGCGCAGACGACCGGGTAGGCGTCGTAGAAGGGCTCGAAGGTCAGCACCTCGTCGCCGGGCTCGAGGATGCCGAGCGCCATCGCCATCAACGCCTCGGTGCAGCCCGAGGTGACGCCGATCTGCGTCAGCGGATCCAACGTCACGCCGCGGTGGCGCTGGACGTGGCTGGCGATGGCCGTCACCAGCTCGGGGCGGCCCATGCTGCGGGCGTATTGGTTGGCGCCGCCCTGCAGCGCGGCGATCGCGGCGTCGCGGATCTCGTCCGGGCCGTCGAAGTCGGGGAAGCCCTGCGAGAGGTTGATCGCCTGGTGCTGGGTGGCGAGCGCCGTCATCTCGCTGAAGATCGAGGTGCCGAACGGGCGAAGGCGCGACGCGGTCTGCAGGTTGGCCATGGCGGGTCTCCGAGGCGAGGGAGCCGCAGCGTGCCGAGGAACGGCGGGCGCGGCAAGGAGGCGTTGGCGAGGGCGCTGGGCGCGGAGGTCCTGGATGGGTTGGGCGAGCGGATGCGGTGCAGCCTCGGCCTGCGTCGGTCGTCGCCGTCCCTTGCGCTGCGGGAGTTGTCGGTTGCGCCGTGGCGTCGCGATGTGGACTGGGGCGATTCGAAGTACGTGCCCGGGGGATCGCCTGTTCGCCGCGCAGTGATGGCAGGCTTCGACGGCGCGGCACCGTCGAAGCCTGCCTGTCACGGTGTTGGGGTTGGTTGGTTCGTCGAGTCGCTGAGGAGCTGCGAGCGTTCGCCCGCAGGGACGCAAGAAGATGTGGTTGACATGCTCCTGGGCCGTCAGGCAGCTTGGCTCGAGAGCGGACAACAACCGGACAGACGAAGCGGCCCTCGCCGGGCGAGTAGGTAGGTGCAGGTCATGAACGTACCGAATCTCCTCCCCCCCCCCCCCACACACATCATCAGCGCAGTTGGCCGCAAGACGTTGGTGGTCGGGCGCAATCTGGACAAGGCGTTCTCGTTGTTTTGCTGACGTTGTGCGTCCAGTTGGTTCCAGGGATGGGCCACGCTGACGTGCTTGCCGGCGGGCCAACCGTGGCGCACTCGTCTGCCTGCGCCTGGGCCACGGCGCGTCAGCTCGACGCCGGAAGCGCCGTCTTGCTCCATGGCGCGACACCGAAACGTGGCCCCTATGCTGGTCACAAAGAGCTCAAGGTCTGCGCGCGCGATGGGAGCGGCGCGTGGCACCACGAACTGCTCCGACTGGATGCAGATGGCAACGCGCTTGTGGACGCAGGCGCGCAGGCGCGCGACGCGTGGGCGCAACAGCAGTGGGTGACGTCTGGCAACATCTCGGAGAGGCTGGCGACGCGGATGGCGAGCAGCAAGTCGGGCCAGCCGATCTCGGTCTCCATGTGGCTATCGGCTCCCTACGTTTCGCCGGACAAGTCGAATCCGCTCAGCGTCTGGCTCGCCGAGGCCGACTATTCGGCGGCGTGGGCGCTCCGGGCCGGAGCGGCGGTCGAACGATTGGCCAAGCTTGGGATCATCCCCACGAAGGTCGAGCAACCCCAGGTGTTCTTCACAGCCAGTGCTTCCCAGCTCAGCGAGATGAAGCACGACCCGATCTTTGGGACGCTTGGGCTCGATGAGGGCACGATCGAGCCCCAGGGTGTGAGTACGACGTGGCATGACACGCTCAACGCCGGGCAGACGGGGTACGACGGGACGGGCGTCAAGGTCTGCTTGATCGAGAACACCTTGCCGGCGTGGGCACCCCAGAGTCTGACGGGTAATTTCATCACCTTGGCTGCTGCTGGTGGGAAGACGGGCACCTCGACGCACTTTGTGGAGATGGCGCAGGTGATCGCCGGCAGTGGTGGCGTCAAGCCTGGGATCGCGCCTGGGGTGCAGTTGTATGGGTACGGGCAGGACTATTACCCCCTAGGAAATGGCCCAATCGTGACAGTTCACGGGTCGTGCACTTGGTGCGCTGGACACGACACGAATGTCTGGAACTACTCGCAAGGAGAGGCGTTCAATAACGGATGGAGCGGTGCCGAATTTGTCCGCGAAACGGACCGTCGGTTTGACTACGCGGCGATTCATCACCCATACCCCACGATTGTGGCGGCAGCAGGCAACGCCCACTGGGGCGCATACACCCACAACAAGCTCCAGAACGGAGTGGTCGTGGGTGCTTCCAGCGAGGGCGCTGGAGGTTCGGAGTCTTGTGATACCTACGCCCCGACGTCGACCCGCAGCGACGACGGCATCTGGTACATGGGCCCTTGGCAGCCGTGTGGTGACCAATTGTGCCAAGGGAGCATGTGGACCAACCCCAACACAGCTCACGATGATTGGGAGTTGCCCCATGTCGTCGCGCCGGGCTTCAGGGATTGCGTGCAGACCGCAGAGTTCGTCACGGGCGCCACCAGCGCCGCCACGGCGATGGTCACAGCCAGCGTGGCCTTGCTGATGGAAGCAACGCCGTCCCTGACGAACTGGCCCGAGGGAGTGCGTGCCCTGCTCGCCGCGACGTCCGTCGGCAATGTCTCGGACGGTGAATTGAGCGCCTACGATCCCACCGACCAGCGCGATGGCGCCGGCTTGGTCGACGTCGCGCGGCTGCTCTTCGTCGCAGGGCAGCAAGTGAGCGTACCGTCGAGTTCCAACCCCACCAGCAACGGCTGGAATACGTTCACGGTCCAAGTGACCAACCCACAGCAGTTTGTTTCGGGAACGTGGACGACGAAACATTGGATCAGGCGCGACACAGCTGGCCCGATGCGGGTGGCCCTGGCCTTCAACGCCCACCCTGACTGCGATATCCCACAGAATTGCCCGGCAACCTCAGATGGTTCTGCGCCACTTGTGGCAGATCTCGACCTGGTGATCATCGAAGAGACGACCGGAAACGTCGTCGCGGCCTCACCTCGCTTCGACAGCGCCACGGAATTCGTTCGTTTCCCCGCGCTGGCAGGCGTCACCTACAGGGTCGAGGTCTGGCGCTACACGGTCTTCGACACCAACAATCCGAGCACCTATTTGGGGCTCGCGTGGCACGCGGAGTGAATCATGGACCATCCGACTTGGCACGCTCTGCCTCAACTGCCTCCATCGCGCGCTTGGCTGCCGCTTGCTGCTGTCCTCTTGACCGCCTGTGGGTTCGGCAAGGGGACCGAGTCCGAGGTTCCCCGGAGCGAGACCGACACCACCGGAACGGCGTCCACCACCGACAATGAAGCCCTCTCCGACGCTGTCTCGCCGTCCGGCGACGGGCGTGGGCAGGGCGCGGCCGACGACACGGGACCGACCCTCGCCGACGCCGCCACGGACGTCGGTTCTGTGGACACAGACGCCCTGATTGACGACTCGACGGCCGCGATCGACGTCGACCCCGACGACGGCTCCTCGTCGCCGAGCGACGTCGCCAGCGACACGACGGAGGACGGGTTGGTGTGCAGAGGATGGACAGGCGTGTCGCAATTTCAAGACGGAATCCTCTTCGGTCTGCAGTTGCACTGCGCCCCCGATGGATCGGCCTGCTGCTTCGCGCTTGGCACCAATGTTCCTTGCGGTTGGCGGGCCTGCTGCAGCGACGGTTCGAGCTTGTGGCCAGGGGTCTTCTCGACCGTCGATCCGAACTGGGCCTGCAGCGAGGTGCTCCAGGTTCCTGCCGGCGCGACCAAGGCCTGCTTGACCGACATGATCCCCTGGACCACCTGCACCGACGTCAAGCCTTTGATCGCGCAGGGCAAGATCCCGGTCGGTTGGTGCTCGGCGCAGTCATGTTGCCCGCTCGATCCCGGCTGCTCGCCCACCGATCCCAAGAAGATCGCGCCAATGCCACCCGAGCCGACGGTGTCCGTCAGCGCCGAATGCAAGCCCATGCCCGCAAAATACCCGGCCCAACAGTCGACCGACTCGTTGCACGTCTACTGCAAACCCGACGACAGCGCCTGCTGCCTGTCGCAGCAGCCCTACGGCAACGAAGGCCCCTGCGGCTGGGACGCCTGCTGCGAATCGGGCCCGCTGCAGCCCAAGGGGCTGAATTGGTCGAACCTCAGCTGCGCCGACCTGGCGACGCTTCCAGAGCCCTACTGCGTCAAGGGCGGCACCCGTCGCTACCGTGTCTGCGGCCCGATGCAGGGCAAGACCGCCTTGGACATCCTCAAGATGCCGAACTGCGAGGCGCCCCCCAAGGACGCAACGACCTGCTGCGGCAAGGTCGTGCCCGCCTGCGAAGGCAAGCCGGTGCAGCCGATGCCTCCCGGGCCGTAGCGGGCCACGCTCCGCCGCGTGCACTGGTCAGTACGCCAGAGTCTGGCATCCTCGCCCTCGACGCCGTTGGCGACCCCGTCGGTCGTCAGCCGCACGCCGGGGGCAACCGTGCCGACGCTCTGGACCATCCCGTTCTCCCACTACTGCGAGCGGGCGCGCTGGGCGCTCGACCGCGCCGGAATTGGCTACGAAGAGCGCGCGTTCCTGCCGTTCCTGCACATGGCGCCGGTGGCGTTGGCGTCGTCGGCCGCGACGCGACGCGCCGACACGACCAGCTCGCCGCTCTCGGTGCCGCTGCTGCGCCTGGACGACGGTACCCGCCTGCACGACAGCGCCGCGATCCTGGCCTGGGCCGCGACGCACGCGGGCTGGTCCGACTTCGCCGGCGACGCCGCCGCCCGGGAGCTCGAGCGCACCGCGGCCGAGCGCATCGGCCCGGCGACGCGCCTGTTCGCCTACCACGGCCTGTTGCAAGATCCGGCCCTGATCGACGCCGTCGTCCGCCACAACGTCGGGCCGGCCCAGCTGCTGGCCGCCCGCGCCAGCCGGCCGCTCTTTGTCGCCGCGATGCGCAAGGCCCTGCGCATCGACGCGACCCGCGCCGCCAAGGCCCGCGACCGCATCGAGCGCTTCGCCGACGACGTCGACGCCCGGCTCGCCGACGGTCGGCCCTGGCTCGGCGGCGACCACTTCGGCTCTGTCGATCTCAGCGTGGCCGCGCTCTCGGCCCCGGCGCTGGTCATCCGGCCCGACGAGGGCTACGGCGCTTGGATGCCGACGCTCGACGCGCTGCCGCCGGCCAACGCCGCCCTGGCGCGCGCGCTGCGCGAGCGGCCCATCGGCGCGTTGATCCTGCGCGCCTACCAGCGCGAGCGCGGCCGCGCGTCCAAGGCGGCAGGGACGGCGGCAGACGCATGAAGCGCAACGGCCGTCGCACCGCCGTCGCCTTGCTGCTGCTCGCCGCGCTGGCCTGGGCTGCGGCGGCGCTCGCCTTCGCCGCGATTCCGCGCCACGAGGACCCTGTCCCCGCCGAACCGCCGATCATCCGCGGCGGTGACGAGGCGCGTCTGCTCGCGCTGGTCGAGGACGTCGGCTTCGAGCGGCCGCAGCCCGGAGGCCTCAGCCTGGACGGCGCCTCGATCGAGCGCCAGCGCGTGACGTTCTTCGTCCACGAGGTCGCCAGGCCCGACGCGCCGCCGCTCGGCGCGCTGCACGTGACCAGGCGCGGCACGGCCGAGGACGATCGCGCCGCCGTGCAGAGCCAGAGCTTCGATCTGGTCATCGACGGCGCCGAGCGGGCCGACGTCCGGGCGCTGCTGCAGGCCGCACGCCAGAGCGTCGTCGCCCACGATCGCGGCGGCTTCTTCGTCGCCACGGCCGCGCCTGCGGTGCTGGAGGCGCCGGGCAGCTGGACGCCGAGCCGGCCGCTCTCGACCGCCCTGGTCCTGCTGCTGACCGGCGCGCTGCTGCTGATCGCGGCGATCGCGGCGCTGCGTCTGCCGTCGGCGCAGGACGCCGTCGTCTGGACGTTCGTGCCCACGCACCTGCTGCCGGCGCTGATCCAGCTGACGATCTACGGCTATTGGTCGCTGCATTGGTCGGGGCTCGCCGAGGAGGCACGCTTCTTCGTCGTCGAGCTGCCCTTCGCCTACGCGCTCGACGCCGCGATCTCGCTGCTCGCGCGCCGCACCTACCGGCTCGGGGTCGGTCCGGTGCCGATCGTGCTCTCGACCAACCTGCTGATCTTGTACCCATTCGAGTCCTGGCACCTGGCCGTCCTCGCCATCACCGTCGCGATCGCCAGCCGCAGCTTCCTGGTCGTGCGCGGCCGGCACCTGTTCAACCCGTCGGCGCTGGGGCTGGCGACGACGAGCCTGATCATGCTCGCGCTGCCGTCCCAGGCCATCGGCGACCGCGCCCACGAGCTGATGTACGCGCCGCACATGACCGAGCTGATGGTCGTGCTCGCGATGGTCGCGCAGCTGCGCGTGCCCGTCGTGCTCGCGACGCTGAGCGCGGCGCTGGCGATGACCTTCGTGCTGCCTTCGCTCTTCGGCAGCGGCCCGTGGTGGGGGCCGATCCTGCTCGTGCTCCTGCTGCTGATGACCGATCCGAAGACGCTGCCGCAGCGGCCACTCGCCCGCGTCCTGGTCGGCCTGCTCGTCGGCGTGCTGCTCAACGCGGGGATGGCCCTGCTGCGCGGCCTCGAGCTGCCCGACTTCCACGCCAAGGCGATCGCCGTCGTGCTCGGCAACGCCGCGACGCTGCCGCTCGACCGCCTCGCCCTCGACCTCGAGGCGCGCTGGCCGAAGCTCGCCGCCGCGCTGCAGCCGCGCTGGAACCGCGTCCACACCGCGCTTTGGCTGGTCTTCGCCCTCGCCGGCCTTACGGTCGACGCGCCCAAGCGCACGAGCTTCCGCGCCGATGGTGCGCGCATGGCCGCCGAGCGCGTGCCGCTGGTGCGGGCGGCACCGGGATCGAAGCCTTCGTGCGAGGACAACCCGATGTACTGTGAGCTCTTCCGCGTCGATCTCGAGCTCGCGGCCTGGCGCCAGCGGGGCGGCGGTCCGGGCTAGTCGTCGCGACCGCCGCGGGCGCCGATCGTCCTCGACCGCGCCGCGTCGTGGCCTGTCGCCGCGCCCACCCGGCCAGCGATCGTCGCGGCCAGGGCCTCGCGCCACGCGGCGACCGCGACGTCGAGCGACGCCGTCCGCTCGACCTCGGCGCGGGCCTGCGCGCCTCGCAGCGCCAGCCAGGCCGGATCGTCGCGGTGGCGCAGGGCCAGCTGCCGCAGCGCCCGCGTCATCGCCGCGTCGTCGTGTGCGGGCCAGCGCGCCGCGCAGGCGGCGAACGTGGCCAGGCTGCCGACCGCGCTGCCGGCCACCGCCACGCCACACGCCGCGGCCTCGAGCGTGACCATGCCCTGGCTCTCCCAGCGCGACGGCAGGACGTGGACGTCGAGGCCGCGCAGCCAGGCGGCCACCTCGGTCCAGGCCAGGGCGCCGCGCAGCTGCACCGCGTCGGCCACGCCCAGGGTCGCAGCCAGGGCGCGCAGCGCGCTGCGTTCGGGGCCGTCGCCGGCGATGTCCAGCCGGACGTCGAGGCCCTCGCCACGCAGCCGGGCGACCGTCCGCATCAGGGCCGCGTGGTTCTTGACCGGCACGAGGTTGCCGAGCACGCCCAGGCGCAGGCGCGGCGCCGCCGCGAGGGCCTCGGCCGCGCCGTGGCCAGGGGCATCGCCAAAACGCCGCAGATCCACGCCCAGCGGCAGCACCCGCGGCCGCTCACGGCGCATCGCCGGGGCGCCGGGCTGCAGCAGCCGCTCCGCCAGCCACGCCGAGCCGACGCTGACGGCGTCGGCGTGGGCCAGGGCGTGGTCACGCAGCTGCCGTCCGAGCCGCTCGTTGCCGACGCCGTAGCCGATCGCGCCGAGCGCCGCGAGCTCACCGCCCATCAGCGCGACCAGCGTGGGGATCTGCAGCCGCGCGCCGGCTTGCGCCACGACCCAGCCCGGCTCGTCGGCCCAGAAGCCGACCAGCACGTCCGGGCGGCCGTTCGGCATCTGCGCGAGCGCGTCCAGCGCGCGCCAGAGCAACGCCGCCCGCGCCAGGCCCCGGCTGGTGCCGCCGCCGAGCGTGCGCACGCGCAGCGGCCCGAGGGTGTAGGTCGCCGGCCCAGGCGGATGGCGCAGCGCCAGGACCTCGACCTCATCGCCGGCCGCCGCCCAGCCCAGCAGCAGCTCGCGCAGCGCCGGGATGCTGGCGTCGTCCGACGAGCGCGAAAAGCCCGGAACGACGGCGCAGATCTTCATGGCGACGGCTCCGGCCGTGCCGGCCCCGGGGCGGATGGCCCAGGCATCGTGCGCGGCACCAGACGCGGCTCCAGCCGCGCCACGCGATAGCCGCGCACGTCGCTCGGCGGGCCGCTGTCGAACGCCGCCTCGAGCCGAGCGAAGCGCGAAGCGATCGCGGTGCCGGCCCATTGCCGCCGCATCGTCGCGTCGTCGACGACCAGGAACAGCGGCCGCCGCGCCGCGGCCTCGCGCAGCCGTTGCAGGTCGTCGTCGCCCAGGGTCGCGATCTCGACGACGTCGAGCTCGGCGCGTCGCTGCAGGTCGGCCGTCAGCTCGAGCGCGACCACCAGCGGCGCGCGCGGACGCTCGCCGTCGGCGGCCAGGTCGGCGCTGCGGCGCCGCACCTCGGCTGCGACCTCGGCGACCAGGGCCCGGCGCGCGGCGCGGGCGTCGAGGTGCCGCGCCGCCATGCGCGGCGTCCAGGCCATGGTCCAAGCCAGCGTCAGCGCGACGCCCAGCAGCACCAGAAGGCGCACCGGGCGCGCCATCGACCAGCTGCCACCCGGGGCCGCGCTGATGTCCGGGCGCAGCGCTGCCGCCGCGCCCAGGCCGAAGCCGATCGCCGACGGAACCAACAGCGCGAGGCCAAAGCGAAAGTTCTGGTGCGGCATGCCCGCCAGCATCGCCCAGCCCGTCAGCGACCAGGCGCCGAGCACGCGCACGGCGTCGCGGTGGCCGTCGCGCCACGCCGCCCGCAGGCCGAGCCCGACCAGCAGCGCGCCCGGCGGCGCCAGGTAGCCCGGATGCAGCCAGGCGAACGCGGCGAACAGGCCCTGCGGCCAGGCACTGTCCATGTGGCCGTCCACGGTGTCGAAGCTGCTGCGGACGGCGTTCCACGGCCGCCAGAGCTGCAGCCAGGCGTGGTCCAGCGCGCCCGGCCGGGTCGGATCGACCGCCAGCTGCAGCAGCGGCAGCAGCGCGCCGATCGCGACGACCGCGAGCGCCGCCGGCAGCGTCAGCGTGCGTTGCCGCCACGCCCGGAGCAGCGCCCAGGCAGCCGCCGGGACGACGCAGACGGCGGCCTGGCGCGTGACGATCGCCGCGCCGATGGCCAGCGCCGCCAGCGCCCAGGCCGCGACGCCGCGCTTGTCGTGGGCGAGGCCGAGCAGCCACGCGGCGATCGCCAGCCAGAACAGCATCGTCGCGTCGGCCATCACCGCCGCGCCGGCCAGCGTCGCCGCGGCGCCACACGCGACGACGACTCCCGCGATCAGCCCGTCGATCCGGCCCAAAAGCGCCAGGCGCGGCGCAGCGGCGTCCGGCCGCCACGCGACGACGGCTGCCGCGACGACCGGCGCCGTGGCAGCGCCGAGGGCCTGCGAGATCGAGCGCAGCGCCAGCGCCTCGTCGACGCCGAACGCGCTGAGGGCGGCGCCGAGCATCGGGTAGCCGAGCGGCCAGAAGTAGCCCGTCGGCGGGCCCGCCGTGCCGTGCAGCCAGGCGCCGATGGCGCGCGTCGCGTCGAGGTAGGCCCAGGGGTCCTGGCCGCCGAGGCCGTCGTCGCCAAGGCCCACGGCGATCCGCAGCACCCAGGCGACCGCCGCCAGCACCACCAGCGCGAGCGCCGTCACGGCCGCCGCTCCCAGACGTGCAGGCTGTGGTCGCAGAGGTAGGGCAGGGGGCCGCGGTCGGCGACCTCGCGCTCGATGGCCGCGAGCGCCTCGAAGATCAGCGGCGCCCGCTCGACCAGGCCGGCGGCCTCGCTGATCGGCAGCAGCGTGCCGAGCGCGCGGTGCTCGACCCGGCGGAACGCGGCGCCGAGCTCGGCGTCGAGCGCCTTGGGCCCCGGGTAGCGCAGCGCCAGCGCGCCGCCGCCGGGGATCTGCGCTTGCGGCCGCCGCCGCAGCCGCCGCACGGCCGCCGCGGGCCGCAGATGCGCGCCGTACCAGAGCCAATCCCACGGGGCGAGCTTGGGCATCACCACCAGCGCGACCCGCGCGCCGGGGCGCAGCCAGCGCTCGAGGGCCTGGCCGAGCGCGCGGCAGTCGGCGACGCAGTTGACCGGGCCAAAGCTCGACCACGCGCCGTCGAGCCGCTGCTCCAACGCCGCGCCGAGGCCGCGTTCGGCCGTGTCATCGGCCAGGGCCTGCAGCCGGGGCTGGCCGTCGCCGATGATCTGCAGCGCCTCGGCCTCCATCGGCGCTGCGAGGTCCAGCCGCGCCGTCGCCAGGCCCAGGCCAGCCGCCCGGGCCCGGTCTTGCGTCTGCACGCGCATCGCTGCCGAGACGTCGGTCGCGAGCACCGCGGCGCCCTTGCGCGCCAGCGCCGTGGCGTCGACCCCCGTGCCGCAGCCGAGCTCCAGCAGCATCCCGCTCGCCGGCAGGTGCCGCGCCAGCTCCTGCTGCAGCATGCCGCGCAGCAGCCGACCCAGCAGGCGGTCCGAGAATTCGGCGTCGTAGCTGGCAGCGGCGGCGTCGAACGCCGCGCCCTGGTCCTGACGCGGGCTCAACGGACCCAGATCCAGCCGTTGCCGGCGCCCTGGCCGTTGTCGGCACCCCATTGTTGCGCCGATCCGGCCCAGTAGGCGCCGTTGTAGTAGTTGCCGCCGCTGTTCTGGCCGCCGCCGTTGATGCTGCCGTCCCAGCAGCCGACGTAGAACCACGGCGTGTTGCTGTACTGCTTGCTGCAGCCCGTGGCGTCGTTGTCGATGGTGCGGAAGGCGCGGTTGTTGTGGTAGCTGACGAGGCCCATCATCGTCGAGCCGACCAGCTGCTTGCAGTTCGTCAGCGAGATCGTGTAGTTGGCGCTGGCGTTGAGCGTCACCTTGCACATCGCGGCCTGGTCGATGGCCGAGCCGAAGTCGTTGGCCCAGGTGTAGCGCAGCTCGCCCTGGCCGAGCTGCAGCATCTCGACCCAGAGCGAAAGGCCCGTGTAGACCTGGAACTTCTCCTTGTCGGCGCCGATGGTGCCCTTGACCAGCGGCTGGGTCTTGGTCGCCGTCGCCCAGTTCATCGAGGTCTCGTGCTTGCCGGTGCCGCCGCGCAGGTTGCTCCAGACCAGCGTCCAGCCGCCGCCGTCGGTCGTCATGTCGCACAACGCCTGGAACGGCGCGATCGGGCCGCCACCGTCGGGATCGAGCCAGTAGACGCCGTCGGCGGCGAACGGCGACTTGGCGCGGATATCCCAGCACGACAGCGCCGGGTTGGTCTGGGTGCCCTGCGCCGCCAGGGCGAAGGCGCGCAGCTCCTTGCCGTTGCAGACGTAGAACGCGCTCTGCTTGGAGCTCGCGAACATCGCGCCAAAGTGGGCGGCGTCGCAGACCACCTTGCTCGGGTCGAGGTCGGCGAGCTGGATCGGACCGCCGACGACCAGCGCCGTGCCCTGGCTCGTCGCCACCTTCTTGGTCGACAGCGTCTGGATCTCGATCGACCAGTCGACGATGGCGCCGTCGGTCTTGTTGCCCGTGTCGCAGAGCGCGGCGTTGCCCGGCTTCTGCGGCACGCAGAACGAGGTGTCGGTGACGACGAGGTTCCAGCTGCCGACCGGATTCTTGCCGACCCAGGCGTCGAGGTCGCCCTTGGCCGCCTTGGCCGGCGGCAACGAGAGCGTCAGCTCCTTGGCCGTATCGTCGCCGGCGCAGGGGTCGCACAGGGTGATGCCGACCTTCTTGTCGTCGGGCGGCAGCAGGCGCACGCGGATCGCCGAGAAGTCGGTGTTCGCGAGCTTGATCGAGACCGTCAGCTTCTGCGCGACGCCGATGTCGGGGAACTCGAGCACGCTGTTGGCGTCGCTGCCGGCGTTGTCGGGGATCGCGACGTTCTTGACCTTGGCGCCGATGCTGTCGACGAACTGGTTGGTCAGCAGGCCGTTGCTGACCTCGTCGAGGCCGTCGGCGGGCAGGGCACCACCCGCGGCGCCGCATTGGATGGTGCCGTCCGCGGCGATGCCGACCATGACCTGGCCTTGCTTGCACGCGCCCGTCGGCTGGACGATGCCGGTGAGCTTGCTGCCGTCGCCGACGAGCGTCGTCGCGGTGATGGTCTTGGCCACGACGTCGCCCGAGAACGTGCCGTTCTTGGCCTTGAGCGAGTTGCCGCCGAGGTCCACGTCGCCGTCGAACGCCAGCTCGCTGACGCTGACGCAGCCGGTGCAGCTGACGTCGAGCGCCGCGCCGCCCTTGACCGCGCTGCCGGCGTAGTTGATGCCGAGCTTCGCCGCGCTGATCGAGCCGTTGGCGAGCGCGTCCGCGCCGACGCAGCCGCTGCAGCTGACGCCCTGGGCGGTGGCGGCGACAAGGGCGTAGGGCGCGCTGTCGACGCGCTGGCGCGGTAGCTCGGGGTCGCTGGCGACCGTGACGCCGATCCACGCCGCCCCGAGCTGGCCCAAGACCGCCGGGTCGATCGCCTTGGTCTCGCCGAGCGAGACGGAGAAGTGGCCGCCCTGCACGGTCACGGTCAGCGGCCCTTCGGTCCAGGCCGCCGTGGTCGTCGTGCTGCTGCCGTACAGGCCGAAGCTCAGCTTGTAGTCGCCGTCGACGACGACCGTGCCGCTCTTGCCCTTGAGCACGCCCTGGACGCCGATGGTCCCGCCGACCGCAGCCCAGGCTGGCGCCACCAGCCACATGACCAGGCCGGCGGCCCATAGCGCTGCCCGCCACGTCCGTCGGCGGCGATGGCGCCCCTTCGTGCGGTCCATGGTCGTCCGGTCCATCGTCGTGCGTTCGCGGTGCATCGCGTCCCCCCTTGCCTGCACCCCGAGCCTAGCAGCCGCTGCGCTGCGTCGTCACCCGCGATCGTTGTGAATTCGTGCAGACCGCGCGGAACCTGCCCGCCATGCGTTGAACTCCGATCCGGCCTTCGCCACCATGGGCCGACGACGCGATCGGCCTTCCCCCGAGGGCCGCCGCCGTGGAGACGGGGCATGACGAGGCGCTCTGCTGGCTCGGGTTCCGTTGGTTTGCCTGTCGCGCTCGCCGCGCTTGTTGCGCTGCTGCCCGCGTCGCCCGCGGCCGCCGCCGCCGCCGACGAGGCCGGCGCCTGGCGCATGGCCATGCACGATCCGCAGCACCGCAACGCCTCGCCGGCCAAGGCCCGCCTGGACAGCGCGCCGGCCGTGCGCTGGCGCTTGCCGATCGACAGCCGACCGCAGTCGATGGTCGCGCTCGACGTCGACCTGCTGCCCGGCGACGAGTACGCCGGCGTCGAGTCCGGCGCGGTCGTCGTCCGCGACGGCAGCGGCAAGCTGCGCTGGCGCACCGGCGCGATCGGCGCGCTCGACATCATGGGCCTCGCCGACCTCGACGGCGACGGGCGCAGCGAGGTCTGGGTGCGCTGCCGCGATGGTGGCCGGATCTTCGACCGGATCGATGGCAAGCAACGCTTCGCCACGCCGGGCGGCCAGTTCGCCGAGCTCGCGCGCTTCGAGCCTGCGGACATCGACGGCGACGGCGTCGTCGAGGTCATCGCCGCCAACCGCGGCGGCTACGCGACGCCCCTGCCCGGCAACACCTGGATCTTCCGCGCCGACGGCTCGCTCATCGGCCAGCTGCCCGAGCTCGACCCGCTCGGCGCCAAGGCCTTCGTCGTCAACTGCGGCGTCGCCGACGTCGACGGCGACGGTGGCGCCGACCTCTTCTGCGGCAGCACGCTGGTGCAGAGCAAGGGCCAGGTCTTCGCCTACCGCCTGCGCGACCAGACGCTGCTCGGCAGCGGCATCGCCGACGAAGGCCGTCGTTGCGCGCTCGTCACGTCGATCCCGCGGCCGGGGCAGACGCCGCTGCTGCTCTGCGCCGCCGACAGCGACGACGGCACCAACACCTGGCACGGCGTCGCCGCCTACGCCTGGACCGACAATGTGCTGCAGCGCGTCTGGATCCACGAATACGCGCCCGCGCCCGGGCTGCACCTGCGCATGCCCTTGCGCGTCGGCGACTTCGACGGCGACGGCAGCCTCGAGATCCTCAGCGCGCTCGAGACCAAGGACGGCAACAGCATGTTCGCCATCGACGCCCTCAGCGGCGCGCCGATCCAAGGCGGTCCTGCCCCCCTGCGCAGCGTGCTCGGCCCTGGCGCGAGTGTGGCGCTCGTGCTCGTCGGCACCAAGACGCCGACCAAGGGCACCGAGCCCCTGACCATCGCACGCTGGAGCCGCGCCACCGGCCAGACGCCGATCTGGACCCTCGGCGCCGCGAGCCCGGCCTTGCTGCGGCCGACCAGCGCCGACGCCCCGGGCCTGCTGCTGCTGAGCCGCGACCTCGACGGCGACGGCGTCGCCGAGCGCTTGGCCCTGGCGTCGATCGCGCCCACCGGCAGCCCGACCTTCGTCGCCCAGCGCACCTTCGAGGGCGTGCCGCTGCCCGTGGCCATCGGTCACGCCGCCGACGGATCGCTGCGCGTGGCCGTCAGCGAGCGCTCGGGCGCGGTCCACCTGCTCGACGAGGCCCTGACGACGCGCAACGACGGCGACGGCGACGGCGCGCCGGACCTGTGGATCCGCTCGCTCTCGCCGGTCTACCTCTCGATCGCGCCGCGCAAGGTCGGCGGCAAGGACGTCGCCGTGGCGCTGTCCCAAGCGGGCCTCGTGCAGCTCTTTGATCCGGTCGCCGCCGATCCGATCACGGCGCCGACGGTGGCGCTGACGCTGCGGCCGGCGATGCTCGACACCCGCGCCAACCTCGTCGACCTCGACGGTGACGGCCAGCGCGAGCTCGCGATCCGCTCGACGCCCAACGGCGGCACGCCGACGCTCGAGGCGCGGACGCTGACCGGCGACCTGCGCTGGAGCTACGTCCACCCCGACCAGGGCACCCGCTGGACGCTCGTCCCCGACGCGCTGACGGCCTACGACGTCAACGGCGACGGCGCCGAAGACCTGCTGCTCGGCTGGAACTCGCCCTCGCTCGGCAGCACCTTCGAGTTCGGCAACGTGCTCGACGGCAAGAGCGGCCAGGCGCTCTGGCCGGCCAAGGGCGCCTGCAACCTGGCCCTGCGCGCCCTGCTCAGCGTCGATGCCTCGGTGGCGACCCCGGTCGGCTGGGGCTCGATGTACACCGAGCGCGCCCGCTGCGATCTGGCGACCGGAGCGGTGCTGGCCAAGGCGACGCTGCTGTCGAGCAGCCGCTACGGCGCCGGCATGCTCGCCGACCTCGACGGCCAGGCCGGCGACGAGGTGGTCTGGGCCGGGCCCGGCAACGCTTTTGGCGCCGAGACGGCCGGGTTCGTTCAACTCTGGGTGCTGCCGTCCAAGGAATTCGAAAACCGCCCGGCGACCTTGCTGCGCGTGGCCGGCGCCTGGGTCGCGATCTCCGTCCGCGGCGTCGATCGCATCGTCGCGTTCGACGCCCTGACCGGCGCAGAGGCCTTCACCCGCCGCTACCGCGACGGCGTGGCGCTGCCCAAGGAGTCGACCGAGGTCGGCAGCGCGATCATCGGCCTCGTCGGCGCCGACGATCTGCGCGGCCTCGGCGCGCCCTCGGCGCTGATCTCGACCGCGGACGGGCATCTGCTCGCGATCGACCCGCAGAGCGGCGACGTGCAATGGGATCGCCCCTATGGCGCCAGCATCGGCGCGCCCGTGGTCGCCGACGTCGACGCCGACGGCGAGCTCGAGATCCTGATCGCCACGCCGGATGGCGTCGTCGAGGCGCTCGATCGCGACGTCCTGAGCAAGATCGCCTGGGTGCGCGACAACGACGGCGAGGGCCCGGCCCTGAGCGACGCCGCCGACATCGACACCGCCGAGGACGTCGTCGTCCTGCACGCCAACTGGGCCGAGGCCGTCGGCGCCAGCGGCTACAGCGTGCGCGTCGTCGACGCCAACGGCGGCGAGATCAGCCCGCGGCAGGACGTCGGCGCCAAGACGTCGGCCTCGATCGAGGGCCTCGAGCTCACGCCCGGCGGCGTCTACCACGTCGAGGTCGTCGCCTACGCCAAGCTCGACAAGGGCGCGATCGAGTCGACGCCCAAGCGCAGCGACGGCGTCACCATCGTCGACGTCTCGCCGCCCGAGATCGTGGCCCTGACGGCGACGCCCGCGACGGCCGCCTCGGGGCGCCTGGTCGACGTCGCGCTCCAAGCCCGCGATCGCACGCGCCTGCGCCGGCTCTCGTTGCAGGTCCGCGACGGCGATGGCGTGTTGATGGCCTCGCGCGAGGTCGAGGTCGCCGCGCGCGAGGCCCAGTTGGCGCTGCCCTGGCAGACGGTCGACGCGACGGGCGCGGGCCTGCCGCCCGGCACCTACGAGGTCCGCGCCGAGGTCGTCGACGGCGCCGAGCACACCACGACGCAGACGCTCAAGGTCGAGATCTGCGCGGCCGACGTGCCCGAGTCGCTGCTGGCGCTCGGCCTCTGCGGCCCGCCCGCGCCCGACGTCGGCGCCGACGTCGCGATCGAGGACGACCAGGGCTGTGGCTGTAGCGTCACCGGAAAGCGTCGGCCGCCGAGCGTCGGCGCCTTCGGCCTGCTCGCCCTGCTCGCTGCCGGCTGGCTCTGGCAACGCCGTCGTGGCCAGCCGCGCGCGACGCCGACGCCGGCCGGACGGCGGCGCTAGTCCTCGAGCGCCACGTCGAAGATCAAGATCTCCGCGCCGCCGCTGCCGCCCGCGATGCGCACGACGCCCGTGCCGTCGCCCTCGCCAGGGAAGCCGACGCCGACGCCGTCACCCGCCGCGACCGCCGCGCCGTCGACCGTCGCCCGGCCCGTGACGATGTGGACCCAGGCGCCGCGCCCGGCGCCGACCCGATGCGCCACGGCCTCACCGTCGTCGAGCAGGGCGCCGAGCAGGCGCGCGTCGGCGTGCATCGAGACGACGCCGCCTTCGCCCGGAGGCGCCGCGAGCAACGCCAGCTTGCCGCGGCGGTCCTCGTCGCGCACCGCGCGTTGCTCGTAGCCCGGCTGGATGCCGAGCGCGCTCGGCGGGAACCAGAGCTGCAAGAAGTGCACGGTCTCGCCCGGGCCGCCGGCGTTCATCTCGCTGTGGCGAACGCCCGTGCCCGCGCTCATCCGCTGCACGTCGCCGCGGCGGATCGTCGAGCCGTTGCCCATGCTGTCCTTGTGGCCGAGCGCGCCAGAGACGACGTAGCTGACGATCTCCATGTCGCGGTGGCCGTGGGTGCCGAAGCCGCCGCCCGGCGCGACGGTGTCGTCGTTGATCACCAGCACGTTGCCAAAACCCTGCCAGCGCGGGTCGAAGTGGTGGCCGAACGAGTAGGTATGCCAGCTGTCGAGCCAGCTGATCTGGGTGTGGAACCGCTCGTGGGCGCGTCGGATGATCTGCATCGCTGCCTCCTGGTCGGGGTGCGGTCGTCGGCAGACCGTTCGTCGCCGCCGCGCACCCGCACATCTGGCACGGTAGGGACGCGTCGCCTGCGCCGGTAGGCGTCGATGGCGGCGTAGACTGTTGCCCTGGCGCAACAAACGCCCGGCGCGACGAAGACTAGCGGCCCGCGCGCAACAGCTTGCCCGGCTTGGCGCCCGTCAGCACGCCGTCCTCGGTGATGACGACGCCCGACACGATCGTCGCGCGGTAGCCGTGGGCCCGCTGCAGCAGGCGCTTGCCGCCAGCGGGCAGGTCCTGCACCAGGTGCGGCGGCTCCAGGCGCAGCGCGGCATGATCGATGATGTTCAGGTCCGCCTTGAGCCCGACCTGCAGCGCGCCGCGATCGTGCAGGCCGACAAAGCGCGCGGTGTCCGAGGTCTGCATCTGCACCAGGCGCTCGACCGGGATCCGATCGTGGTCGCGATCACGGCCCCAATGCGTGAGCATGAAGGTCGGGAAGCTCGCGTCGCAGATCGTGCCGACGTGGGCGCCGCCGTCCGACAGGCCCGGCAACGCCGCCGGATGCGTCAGCATCGTGTGCAGCTCGTCGAGGTTGCCGTGCTGGTAGTTGTAAAGCGGGAAGTAGATCAGCGCCTGGCCGTCGTCCTGCAGCAGCGCGTCGTAGAGGGCCGCCAGCACCGGTGTGCCGGCCGCTCGCGCCGCCGCGCCGATGCTGGTGGCGAAGGTCGGCTCGTAGTTCGGCTCCTCGCCGAGGATGAACATGCGCATCGCGATCTGCTCGATCTGCGCGAGCAGCAGGTCGGCCAGCGGCGGGATCGCGCTGCCGTCACCCGCGACCTTCTCGTGCGTCTCGCTCAGCAGCCGGGCGCGGAACCCGGGATCCCGCATCGCCGCGACCCGCTCGGCCAGCGGCAGGTGGTGGATCGTCTTGTACGACGGGAAGCCCATGAAGGGGTGGAACGTCGCCTCGAGCCCGAGCAGCACGCCGATCGCGCGGGCGCCGACCTGCACCTTGAGGTTCAGGCCCGCGGCGTTGGCGGCGTCGACGCGCTGCAGGATGCGCTTCCACTGGCCCGGCGCCTGGTCCCGCTGCATCAGCGAGATCGACAGCGGCCGGTTCGCCGCCCGCGCCATGCCCTCGAGCAGGTCGAACTCGCCGTCGAATTTGTCGGGCCCCTCGTACATGTCGAAGTCCGACACCGCCTGCAGCACGCCGTGGCCGACCGCGGCGAAGGCCTCAGCGATGCCGGCGAGCTCGTTGCCGCGCGCCTCGGCGGCCGGCGTATGCTCGCCGCGGTTGCTGCGGTGGTTGTCGGTGCGGCCGGTCGAGAAGCCGATGGCGCCGGCGCGCAGGGCGTCGGCCAGCACGTCGCGCATCGCCGCGATCTCGGCGTCGTTGGCCGGCTCGTCGTGCACGGCGCGATCGCCCATGACGAAGACGCGCAGCGGGTCGTGGGTGACCTGGGCCGCGACGTCGATGGTCCGGTCCATCGCCTCGAGCGCGTCGAGGTACTCGGCGAACGACTCCCAGCGCCAGTTGATGCCCTCGGCCAGCGCCGAGCCCGGGATGTCCTCGACGCCCTCCATCAGCGCGATCAGGCGGTCGCGGTCGCGCTCGCGAACCGGGGCGAAGCCGACGCCGCAGCTGCCCATGACCACGGTCGTCACGCCGTGGATCGACGACGGCATCAGGTCCGGATCCCAGCTGACCTGGCCGTCGTAGTGCGTGTGGATGTCGACGAAACCCGGCGTCACCAGCGCGCCCTTGGCGTCGATCTCGCGGCGACCGTCGCCAGACACCACGCCGATCGCAGCGATCTTGCCGTCTTGGATGGCGATGTCCCCGGCCACCGCCGGGTTGCCGAGGCCGTCGACGAGCATGCCGCCGCGGATCACGAGGTCGTAGGTCATGGCGTCCTCCGTGCGGCGTGGTCGCCGCTGACGGCCCAGAGGATGCCCAGGGAACGCGGGCACGTCCATCGCGCCGGCGCAGGTCGTGGCGCGTCGCGTCCCGGCCCCGCTCAGTCGCAGCGGCAGTACAGGCCCTGCTTGTGCGGGCCCTCACCACATTGGCCGCGCCATTGCGTGTTGCCGCAGACGCACGGCTGGCCGGGCTGCTGGCAGCCGTCATGGCCGACCGGCATCGGCGCCGGCACGGCGACGGGCACTTGCACCTGCACCTGCACCGGCGCCGCGCCCGGCCCCCAATACGTCGCCGGCGGGTAGGCCATCGGCGGCAGCGGCCAGTAGCGCTGCGGCCCCGTGACCACGACGGCGACCGGCTGGACCACCACCGTCGGCGGCGCCTGCACCGCGATCGGCACGCAGCCGCAGACGCTCTGCTTGCCGCGCCGCACGGTGCGCCACTGGCCGTTCCACTCCTCGCCCTGGCCGCAGACCTGCGGACACTTGGCCTTGGCGTCGGAGTTGTTCCAGATCGGCCCGGCGGGGCGGTCGATGGCGAAGGCGGCCGCGCTGCACAGCGTCGCCGCGGCCAGGGTCAGCAGAGCGACCAGGGCGCGTGGGGCGGGGTGGGTCATGGGGCCTCCTCGGGGGCGCGGCGCCACGGCGCGGCGATCGTGTCTTCTGCTGCAACGGTGCCGGGCGGCCGGCGATTCGACAACCTCCGCGGCGCGACGTGACATCTGCCGCGCCCGCACGGCACGATGGTCTCGGGCCCGACGGCGACGATACGCCCCGGCCACGGCCAGCGACGGCCAGGAGCGCGCGATGACGTCTCGGCTCGACGACGCCCCCGATCTGCTGCTCTCGAGCGGCTTCCTCGCCTTCGCCCGCCACGCCGGCGTCGCTGCGGCGCTGCAGGAGCGCGGCATCCGCCCGGCGGCGATCGTCGGCACGTCGTCGGGCTCGGTCGTCGGCGCGCTGCTCGCGGCCGGCTACGACGCCGACGCGATCGCCGGGGCGCTGCGCGGGCGAAGGCCGATCGGCCTGATGCGGCCACATCTGCGCCCCTGGCGCGGCCTCGCCCGCCTCGATCCCTTCGTCGCGCTGATGCGCTCGCTGCTGCCGGCGCGCTTCGACCAGCTGCAGATCCCGCTGGCGGTCGGCGTGATCCGCCCGGACGGCTCGCACGCGCTGCTCGATCGCGGCGATCTGCCCCAGGCGGTGGTCGCCTCGTGCGCGATGTCGCACGTCTTCGCGCCGATCGCGATCGACGGCGTCGCCTACGCCGACGGCGGCGCGGCGGATCGCCTGGCCCTCGCTCCCTGGCGCAGCTGGCGGCCGGGCCGGTCCGCGATCGCCCACGAGGTCGCCCGCACCGCCGGCCGCGACGTCGACGGTGACCGCTCGGGCGTCGTCACCATCCGCACGCCGCGATCCGGCGCGTCGTTCCTCTCGCTCGGCGACTTCGACGGCCAGCTGCGCCAGGCCCGCGATCTGGCCCTCGCCGCCCTCGACGCCGCGGCCACGCGCGACGCGACGGCGCGCTGACGCCGGCGATCCGGTGCCCGCCCTCGATCACCAGGCGCCCGCGCCGTTCGTCGGGGTGCAAAGTCTCCACCGCTCGGCGGAGGGGCAAAAAGGACTTGCCAGCGACGGCAGGTGCGGCCATTTTCCGCATGCACCCATCGCGATGCCGTCGAGAGATCGGTATCCGTTGCGTGCCCGACCGACACGTCGCGCTCGCGCGGCGGGGGGCTTCGGCCCCGGGCGTCTGTCATCCCGACGTGGATGGTAGGGCTCTCGACGGACGGAACCGGCGCGATCGGCGGGGGAAGTGCCCCTGCGCGGACCGCAGCCGTTGTTTGCGAACGCCCCGTCGGGGCCTCGGGAGCCTGTCATGCCGAACCGTCGCGCATTTGACCACATCGGTAACTTCAACTTCAAGGTCGAGATCGAAGGCGTCACCACTGGCGCGTTCCGCAACGTCGAGGGCCTCGACTCCGAGACGGAGATCGTCGAGTACCAGGACGGCGACGACCTGATCCTGCGCAAGCGTCCGGGCCGTACCAAGTACAGCAACGTCACGCTCAAGCGCGGCTACATCAACAACACCGAGCTCTGGGAGTGGCGCAAGGCCGTCATCGAGGGCAAGGTCCAGCGCAAGAGCGGCTCGATCATCCTCTGCGCGGACGATGGCGCCGAGATCATGCGCTACAACTTCTTCGAAGCGTGGCCGACCAAGTGGAAGGGCTTCACCCTCGACGGCAAGGGCACCGACGTCAACGTCGAGGAGATGGAGCTCGCGGTCGAGAAGATCGAGCGCGGCTAGGCCTCCCTGCCCTGACACACGCGGTTGATCGTCGATCGACCGACTGAGTCCGCCGACGCGCGGCTCCCCTTCACCGGGGGGTCGCGCGTCGGCCGTTTTTGCCGCAGGCTGTCGTCCCCGTCGCCCTCGTCGCCCCGGGCGACGCCCTGGAGGAGCCATGACCACCGACGCCACTGATGCCGTCCCGTTCGACCCGGCGCAATGGACCGCGATCGACGCCCTGCGTGACCCCGACCTGACGGTCCACCGCCACAACGAGCTTGGCGTGTTGCGCATCGCCTTCGACCGGCCCGAGGTGCGCAACGCCTTCCGCCCGGCGACGGTGGACGCGCTCTACCGCGCGCTCGACTACGCGCGCCAGGCCAGCGACGTCGGCGTCGTGCTGCTGACGGGCAACGGCCCGAGCGCCAAGGACGGCGGCTGGGCCTTCTGCTCCGGCGGCGACCAACGCGTGCGTGGCCGCGACGGCTACAAATACGCCGAGGGCGAGACCGCCGAGGCGATCGACCCGGCGCGGCTGGGCCGGCTGCACATCCTCGACTGCCAGCGGCTGATCCGCTTCATGCCCAAGGTCGTCATCTGCCTGGTCAACGGCTGGGCGGCCGGCGGCGGCCACAGCCTGCACGTCGTCTGCGACCTGACGCTGGCCAGCGCCGAGCACGCCCGCTTCAAGCAGACCGACGCCGACGTCGCCAGCTTCGACGCCGGCTACGGCTCGGCCTACCTCGCGCGCATGGTGGGGCAGAAGAAGGCACGCGAGATCTTCTTCCTCGGCGACGTCTACGACGCCCACGAGGCCGCGGCGATGGGCATGGTCAACAAGGTCGTGCCCCACGCCCAGCTCGAGGCCGAGGCGATCGCCTGGTCGCGCAAGATCCTGGCCAAGAGCCCGACCGCCATCCGCATGCTCAAGTTCGCGATGAACCTGCCCGACGACGGCCTCGTCGGCCAACAGCTCTTCGCCGGCGAGGCGACCCGCCTGGCCTACGGCACGGCCGAAGCCGCCGAGGGTCGCGACGCCTTCTTGCAGCGCCGCCCGCCGGATTGGTCCGGCTCGCCCTGGCACTACTGATGGCCGCCGCTCGCCGCGAGATCTGGCGCGAAGCCCGCTACGCCATCGCCGTGCACAAGGTGCCGACGCGTGACGGTGGCGTGATCGAGCGCGCGTGCATCGACCATCCCGGCGCGGTCGTCATCTGGGCCCAGGACGCAGCGGGCCGCGTCGCCGTCATCGACAACCAGCGCTGGACCGTCGGCGAGCGCCTGCTCGAGCTGCCTGCGGGCACGCTGCATCGGGGCGAGGAGCCGGCCGCCGGGGCGCTGCGCGAGCTCGCCGAAGAGACCGGCCTGCGGGCCGGCGCGCTGGAGCCGCTCGGCAGCTACTACCTCGCGCCCGGCAGCTCGAACGAGCGGATGTGGGCCTTCCTGGCCTCGGCGCTGCAGCCGGGGCCGGCGGCGCTCGACGGCGACGAGGACCTGACGACGCGCTGGATGACGCTGGCGGAGCTCGACGCCGCCATCGCCGCGGGCGAGGTGCGCAACGCCAACGCGCTCGCGGTGCGTTGTCTGGTGCGGGCGCGCGAGGGGCGCTGACGTTCGGGGGCGCTGACGTTCGGGGGCGCTGACGTTCGGGGGCGCTGACGTTCGGGGGCGC
>CAZPHC010000001.1:111251-228607 GCA_964586155.1 uncultured Enterobacteriaceae bacterium
GCTGACGTTCGGGGGCGCTGACGTTCGGGGGCGCTGACGTTCGGGGGCGCTGACGCCGACCAGGACCAGCGGCAGCCTTCGCTACAGGCCGAGGCAGTTGCCGTCGCGGTACAGGATCGACGTGCACCAGGCGTAGGGGTTCACCGGGCCGAGGCCGTGCAGGTCCAGGCGGCGAAACCCGGCGTCCGTCAGCTGGGCCAGGCCCGGCGCATAGCGGGCGCGCTCGCTGTTGTCCCAGACGACGACGCCGCGCTCGCTCAGGGCGCGCAGCGTCGCTGGCACGCAGCGATTGCGCTCCCGGCCGTCGATGACGACGACGTCGAACAGCGCACCGTCGGCGTCGGCGGCGATCGCGGCCCCGTCGACGTAGCCCTGGCCGCCGTCCGCGCCGTCGATCGGCGCGAAGCGGAGCTTGGCGTGCGTGGGCAGCTGCGGTGCGAGCATCGTCGCCCACTGCGCGTCATGCTCGACGCTGCGCACGGCGGCGACGCGGGCGGCCCACCAACGCGTCGAGTTGCCGGCGCCGTACTCGAACACGCGCATCGCGCCCTGGATCCGCGGGCCGAGCACCGCGATCGCGGGGTAGGTGAACCAGGGTAGGGGGGCTCCGTCGCGATCGATCGGGATCCGCTGGGCGAAGCTGCGCGGCCAGCCCAGCTCGGCCAGCGCGCCGTTGGCCCCCAGCAGCGCGAGGCCCGCTGCGGCCGAGGCGCGCGGGAAGCGGCGCATCCACGCGTCGTAGCCCAAGTTGCGCAGGGCGGCGCGCAGCGGTTCGGGCAGGGGGGCTTCAGCCATCAGGCATCCTGTGCGTGTGACCCGCCGGCTCGGCGCGCGGCGGCGATCGCGGCGCCTGGCGGGCCTTCTGGCGCTCGTGGCTGGGGTCGCCTCGGCGGCGAGCGCCGTGCGCGGCCGGGGCGCGCATGCCGACCAGCACCGTTCTCGTCGCTAGAGCTGCTCCATCGCCTTGCGCAGCAGCTCCTTGGCGGCTGCGGCGCTGGCCTGGTGGCCGGCGACGGTGTCCCGGGCGGCCGCGAGCTCGGCCTGCAGCGCCTTGCGCTCGCGCTCGGCCTCGGCTGCGGCGGCGGCTTGCGCCGACTGCAGGGCCGCGACCTGGGCCTGGGCGGCCTCGCTGGCGGCCATCGCCTCCATGCCGAGCTGCTCGGCCTCTTGCAGCGCAGCCTGGGCCTTGGCCAGCTCGGCGCGCACCGCCTCGAGCTCGGCGCCCGCGCCGGCGGGTCCGGTGGCTCCGGCCTTGGCTTCGAGCTCGGCGCGCAGCTCGGCGTTCTCGCCTTCGAGGCGATCGATGTCGCTGAGCGCGGCCTGCAGCTTGGTGATCAGCGTCGTCAGCTCCGAGAGGTTCGACGAGAGCAGCTCGGTCGACGAAGCGTGGCGATGACGCTGTGGCGGCACGACCACCTCGGCCGCGACCTCGGCCTTGGCCTCGGCGGCGGGCGCGGCACCAGGCTCTGGGGCGGGCGCGGCAGCAGGCTCTGGGGCGAGCTCGGCGACCTCGACGGCTTCGACCTCGACGGCTTCGACCTCGACGGCTTCGACCTCGACGGCTTCGATGCTGTCCGCCGCGTCGGCTTCGGCTTCGGCCTCTTCGGGCTCCATCTCCGTGATGTCGAGCGCCTCGATCGCGATGTCGCTCGCGCGCGACGAACCGCCGAGCGCGACCGCTTCGACCTCGACGGGCTCCGCCGACAGCGCGGCCAGATCCTCGTCGAGCAGCTCGATCTCGTCGGCGAGTCCCAATTCGGTCTCGTGGTCGGTCTGGGTCGACGCCTCGAAGGGCTCGATCTCGTCGAGCTCCTCGATGTCGCCGAGGTCCTCGAGGATCGAGTCGTCGGCCGCCTGCTCGGCGTTGTCGACCACGAGGTCCTCGATGTCGAGCAGGTCCTCGTCGTCCACCATCGCGACGTCCATCGCTTCGACCTCGCCGACGTCCAGCAGCTCGGCGTCGAGCTCTTCCAGGGGCAGTTCTTCAGGGAGGATGGCCATTGTGGTCGCCTGTGGGGCGGCAGCGCTGCGCATCCCCGAGTCCGAGAGCTCTTCGAGTTCCAATTCGACGATGTCGAGATCACCCAGCGTGGCGACGGCGTCTGCGTCGGCCGACCGAGGCGCCGCGCTGATCTCGGCGACGGCGATCTCCTCGAGCGGCTCCAGCGCGTCCGCATCCACCTGCGGCTCGATCTCCTCGATGTCGGCGAAGTCGAGCACATCGAGCATCTGCGTGGCCGACTCCGACGGATCGCCGCCGGGCTCCTCGACCAGATCGATAGCGTCGAGCTCCAGCGTCGTCTCGACCTTGGGCTGGCCGGCGGCCGCCGCCTGGGCGAACTGCGTGATGTCCTGCGTCAGCGCGCTGACGGCGGCGAGCGGCAGGGCGTCGAGCTGCTCCGAGGGCATGCCGAGATCGCTGCGGGGAGCCGCCATCGCCGCGACGATCGCCTGCTCGAGCTCGCGCTGGGCGCGGCTTTGGATCACGTAGGCGTCGGCCTTGTAGCGACCGTCCAGGTGGCGATCGACGTCCGAGCGCTGGTCGTCGCGGTAGACCACGACCAGCGGCACCCGCGAGGTCCGCGGATCCGAGCGCAGCGTCGTTACCAGGGCCAGGCTGCGCCGCAGCGTCGGGCCAAAGACGAGGATCGCGACCGAGTCGTCCTCGAGCCGGCGCATCGCCGCCTCGATCGTGCGCATCTCGATCATGTCGACGTCGGCGGGCAACGCTCGGCGCAGGTGGCGCTCGACCATCTTGGTGCCGCCCAGAAGCAGGGCTGTCCGTTGGGCCATGCGGGTCTCCGTCGCGGGCCGTCGGTCGCGCCGACATCCACGTCAATGCAAGGGCCGCGAGTCTCGCCGCACGAGTCGCAAGGGTCAAGGCGTGCAGGGGCCCGCCGCGTCAACGACTTCTCTGCCGCGTTGCGTCACACGCTCGACAAGCCCGTCAGGCTCCAGCATTCTAGCGGCCCGGTTGGCGCCCCGCACCTGGAGGCGTCCAACGCTGGCGCCGTCTCGCGCGCCGCCGACGAGGCCCACGACCCCATGGCTGAGACCTCCCCGCCGCTCTCTCCCGAGAGCCTCGCGTTCGTCGAAACCCTCTACGCGTCCTGGCAGGCCAGCCCCGGCTCCGTGTCTGCGGACTGGCAGGCCTTCTTCGCCGCGATCGACGCGGAGACGCCGGGGCCGCGCAACGGTGCCGTGCAGCTCGGCCCGAGCTTCGGCGCGCCGTCGCTGTTCCATGCCCCGCTCGGCGCCAGCAACGGCGCCAGCAACGGCGTCGCTTCGATGGCAGGCGCAGCCCGCGCCTCCAGCAACGGCGCGCTGCCGACGCCGCGCGATCCGGCCAAGGTCGCGCAGCGCGTGCCGCTGCTCGAGCGGTTGCAGCTCTTCACCCGGCTGCCGGCCGCCGAGCTGGCCCTGGTCGCCGACATCGCCGACGACGTGCACCTCGCGGCGGGCGCCACGCTCTTCCGCGCCGGTGACCCCGGCGACGGCCTGTACATCGTCGTCAGCGGCCAGATGCGCGTCGCCCGCGGCGGCGTCGAGATCGCCGTCATCGGCCCCGCCGAGGTCGTCGGCGAGGTCGCGATCATGGACCAGCAGCCGCGCTCGGCCGACGCGATCGCCGTCGTCGACAGCCACCTGCTGCGCCTGCACCGCGACGCCCTCGACGATCTGCTCGATCGCCACGGCGTGCTCGCGCGCAACCTCTTCCACGTCGTCACGCGCCGCCTGCGCGAGAGCAACGCCCGCCAGGAGCGCGTCGACCAGCTGGTGCGCGCGTTCCGCGTCCGCGGCCACGCGATCGCCGAACTCGACCCGCTGGGCCGCGGCCGCAAGCACCACCCGGAGCTGGAGATCGGCTACTATGGTCTGTCGGATGCCGATCTCGACCAGCCCTTCTCGAGCCGGACGATGCCCGGCGCGCCGGTGATGTCGCTGCGCCGCATCACGCAGCGCCTGCACAACACCTACTGCCGGCACATCGGCGTGCAGTACATGCACATCGACGACCTGCAGGTGCAGTCCTGGCTGCAGGCGCGCATGGAGGACACCGAGAACCGCCGCGTGCTGACGCCGCACGAGCAGCGCCGCATCCTGCGCAAGCTGACCGAGGCCGAGCTCTTCGAGACCTTCATCCACAAGAAGTACCTGGGCGCCAAGCGCTTCTCGCTCGAAGGCGCCGAGAGCCTGCTGCCCCTGCTCGACCTCGCCATCGAGGCGGCGGCGGCCCAGGGTGTCGACCACGTCGTCATCGGCATGGCCCACCGCGGCCGCCTCAACGTGCTGTCGAACATCCTCGGCAAGAAGCCGTCGCAGATCTTCGAGGAGTTCGAAGACAAGGACCCGCACGCCTTCATCGGCCGCGGCGACGTGAAGTACCACGCCGGCTTCGACTCGATCCGCGTCACCGACGCCGGCAGCCAGATCCACCTCTCGCTGGCCTTCAACCCGAGCCACCTCGAGTTCGTCGGGCCCGTGGTCCAGGGCCGCGTGCGCGGCAAGCAGGAGCGGCACCAGGATCGCTCGCGCGACCGCGTGTTGGGCCTGGTGATCCACGGCGACGCCGCGTTCGCCGGCCAGGGCGTGGTCCAGGAGTCGCTCAACATGAGCCAGCTGCCCGGCTACGAGACCGGCGGCACGATCCACGTCATCGTCAACAACCAGGTCGGCTTCACGACGCCGCCGGAGTCGTCGCGCTCGAGCGCCTACGCCACCGATGTCGCCAAGATGCTCGAGATCCCGGTGTTCCACGTCAACGGCGAGCATCCCGACGCCGTGGCCCAGACGATCCAGGTGGCGATGGAGTTCCGGCGCCGCTTCAAGCGCGACGTCGTCATCGACATGTACTGCTTCCGCCGCCACGGCCACAACGAGGGCGACGAGCCGCGCTTCACCCAGCCGGTGATGTACCAATGGGTCGATCGCCAGCCGTCGGTGCGCGAGAGCTACGTCAAGAACCTCATCGAGCTCGGCGACATCGACGCCGCGACCGCCGACCGCATCGCTGACGAGTGTCGCGAACGCCTCGAAGCCGGCCTCAACGCCGCGCGTGGCGGCGAGGCCGAGGAGCCGAACAAGGCCGCCCGCGCCGCGCAGCTCGAGCTCGACGCCATCTGGAGCCGCTACCACGGCGGCTACTGGCGCCTGGCCGAGGAGGTGCGCACCGGCGTTCCCGTCGAGCGGCTCGCGGCCCTGCTGCGGGCGACGACGCAGGTGCCCGAGGGCTTCGTCATCAACCGCAAGCTCGAGCGCATCGTCGCCCAGCGCGTCGAGATGGCCGATGGATCCAAGCCGCTCGATTGGTCGGCCGGCGAGGCGCTCGCGTTCGCCACGCTCGTCACCGAGGGCACGCCCGTGCGCCTGTCGGGCCAGGACGCCGGCCGCGGCACCTTCGCCCACCGCCACTCGGTCTGGCACGACCAGCGCGACGGCAGCCCCTACATCCCGCTCGACCACCTGCAGCCCGACCAGGCGCGCTTCGCCGTGTTCGACTCGCCGCTCTCGGAGACCGGCGTGCTGGCGTTCGACTACGGCTTCAGCCTCGAGTGGCCCGACTCGCTCGTCATCTGGGAGGCGCAGTTCGGCGACTTCGCCAACGGCGCGCAGGTCATCATCGACCAGTTCATCAGCAGCTCCGAAGACAAGTGGTCGCGCCTGTCGGGTCTGGTGCTGCTGCTGCCGCATGGCTTCGAGGGCCAGGGCCCCGAGCACAGCAGCGCCCGCCTCGAGCGCTTCTTGACCCTGGCGGCCGAAGACAACATCCAGGTGATGAACCTGAGCACGCCGGCGCAGCTCTTCCACGCCTTGCGTCGCCAGCAGCGGCGCGCCTTGCGCAAGCCGCTGGTGATCATGACGCCCAAGAGCCTGCTGCGGCATCCGGCAGCGGTCTCGACGCTGCAGGACCTCAGCGAGGGCGCGTTCCAGCCGATCCTCGACGATACGGTCGTCGAGCCCGAGAAGGTCCGCCGCGTGCTGCTCTGCTCCGGCAAGGTCTACTACGAGCTCGCCGCCGAGCGCGAGGCGCGTGGCGCCTGGGACCACGCCATCGTGCGCATCGAGCAGCTCTACCCCGTCGCCGACGACGAGCTGCAGGCCGCGCTCGACCGCTACCCCAACGCCACCGAGGCGCGCTGGGTGCAAGAAGAGCCCGTGAACATGGGCGCCTGGGTGTTCCTGCGCTTCCGCCTGGGCGGCAAGCTCGGCGGTCGCCTGGCGTTCACCCGTGTCACGCGCCCCGAGTCGGCCAGCCCCGCCACCGGCAGCAAGGCGAGCCACGAGATCGAACAGCGCCACGTCGTCGAAGGCGCCTTCGGCGACAACCCCATCGCGTGTGTGCACTGAGCCCACGGCGCACCCAGCCCTCGCAGATCCTGGAGTCTGAACCATGAGTGGAGACATCGTCGTCCCGTCCGTCGGAGAGTCGATCACCGAGGTCATCATCGCCAAGTGGCTCAAGCCCGTCGGGGCCTGGGTCGAGGCCGACGAGCCGATCGTCGCGATCGACACCGACAAGGTCAGCACCGACGTGCCGTCGCCGGTCGCCGGCGTGCTCGAGCGCGTCGACGTCGCCGAGGGCGCGACCACCGACGTCGGCACCGTCATCGGCTTCGTCAACGCCGACGCCGCCCGCCCGGCCGCCGCGGCCAAGGCAGCGCCGCCCGCAGCCGCCGCCGCCACCAAGGCCCCGGCCGCCGTCGTCGCCCCCGCCGCCAGCGGCGCCGCGGTCATGCCCGCCGCGGCGCGCGTGCTCGGCGAGGCCGGCCTGCCCGCCAGCGCCGCCGTCGGCACCGGCAAGGACGGCCGCGTGCTCAAGGAAGACGCCGAGAAGGCCGTCGCCGCGGGCCGTTCGCCCGTCGCCAGCGCCGCCGTCGCCAGCGCCGCCGTCTCGGGTGGTCAGGCGATGGCCGCGCCCGCGAGCGCCCCGGTCGGTTCGCGCCACGAGGAGGTCGTGCCGATGACGGCCCTGCGCCGCCGCATCGCCGAGCGCCTGGTCGAGAGCCAGCGCACGACCGCGACCCTGACGACCTTCAACGAGGTCGACATGACGGCGATCCTCGACTTCCGCAAGAAGCACCAGGACGCGTTCGTCGCCAAGTATGGGATCAAGCTCGGCTTCATGTCGTTCTTCGTCAAAGCCGCGGTCGACGCGCTGCGCCTGGTGCCCGAGATCAACGCCGAGATCCGCGGCGACGCCGTGGTCTACAAGAGCTACTGCGACATCGGCGTCGCCATCGGCGGCGGCAAGGGCCTGGTCGTGCCGATCCTGCGCAACGCCGAGCGCATGAGCTTCGCCGAGATCGAGGCGCAGATCGCCGACTACGGCAAGCGCGCGCGCGACAACAAGCTCACCGTCGACGAGATGACGGGCGGCACGTTCACCGTCAGCAACGGCGGCGTCTACGGCTCGCTGATGTCGACGCCGATCTTGAACCCGCCGCAGTCCGGCATCCTCGGCATGCACAACATCGTCGAGCGGCCGATCGGCGTGAACGGCCAGGTCGCGCTGCGGCCGATGATGTACATCGCGCTGTCGTACGATCACCGCATCGTCGACGGCCGCGGCTCGGTGACCTTCCTCAAGCGCATCAAGGAGTGCTGCGAGGCGCCCGAGCGGATGCTGCTCGAGATCTGACCGCAGATCCGGCCCGATCGCGGGTCGGCCGCGCCGTCTCGCCCGCCGCTGCGGCGCCCCGGGCATCAGGAGAGCACGATGACCACCCCCAGCCCGACCGACGGCGCGCACCTCACCAGCGAGGGCGCCGCCCGCTTCGATCTCATCGTCATCGGCGGCGGCCCCGGCGGCTACGTCGCCTCGATCCGGGCGGCCCAGCTCGGCCTGCGCACCGCCTGCATCGAGGTCGAGAAGCAGCTCGGCGGCACCTGCCTGCGCGTCGGTTGCATCCCGTCCAAGGCGCTGCTCGAGTCGTCGGAGCACTTCGAGGCGGCGCGCAAGCACTTCGCCGAGCACGGCGTCGTCGTCGGCGAGGTCAGCCTCGACCTGCCGGCGATGATGAAGCGCAAGGACCGCATCGTCCGCGGCATGTCGGGCGGCATCGACGGCCTGTTCAAGAAGAACGGCGTCACCCGCCTGCTCGGCTTCGGCGAGCTGCGCGGCCGCGACGGCGAGGGCCATGTCCGCGTCGCGGTCAAGGCCGCCGACGGCAGCGAGACCCTGGTCGCCGCGACCCGCGTCGTGCTCGCCACCGGCTCGGTCGTCTCGCCCCTGCCGGGCGTCGCGCTCGACGGCGACCGCATCGGCGGCTCGACCGAGGCGCTGTCATGGCCCGAGGTGCCCAAGCGCCTCGTCGTCATCGGCGCGGGCGTCATCGGCCTCGAGCTCGGCTCGGTCTGGCGTCGCCTGGGCGCTGCGGTCACGGTGCTCGAGTACGCCGACGCGCCGCTGCCGGGCATGGACGGCGAGATCCGCGCCACGGCGGCCAAGCTGTTCAAGAAGCAGGGCATGGACATGCGCTACGGCGTCAAGGTGACGGGCGCACGCGTCGAGGGCGACGAGGTCGTGGTCGAGGCCGACGGCGCCGAGCTGCTGCGCTGCGACCGGCTGCTGCTCGCGGTCGGCCGCCGTCCCTTCACCGAGGGCCTTGGCCTCGAGACGGTCGGCCTCGAGGTCGACAAGCGCGGCCGCGTCGCCATCAACCACCACGGCGCCACCTCGGCGCACGGCATCTACGCCATCGGCGACCTCGTCGCCGGGCCGATGCTCGCGCACAAGGCCGAAGAAGAGGGCGTCGCGGTGGCCGAGTTCCTCGCCACGGGCTACGGCCACGTCGACCTCGATCTGGTGCCCGGCGTCGTCTACACCGACCCCGAGATCGCCAGCGTCGGCAAGACCGAAGAGGAGCTGCAGGCCGCGGGCGTGCCGTACCGCAAGGGCAGCTTCCCCTTCATCGCCAACGGCCGCGCCCGCGGCATGGCCTCGACCGACGGCTTCATCAAGCTGCTGGCCCACGCCGAGACCGACCGCGTGCTCGGCGTGCACATGATCGGCCCGCGCGTCGGCGAGCTGATCGCCGAGGCCGCGATGGCGATGGCGTTCTCGGCCTCGGCCGAAGACATCGCGCGCATCTGCCACGCGCACCCGACCTTGGCCGAGGTGACCAAGGAGGCCGCGCTCGCCTCGCTCGGTCGCGCGCTCAACATCTGAGCCCGATGCAGCTCGCGCCCGTCCGACCGACCGCCCTCGTCGCCGCCGGTTCGGATCCGATCGCGGGGCGGGTCGAGCTCTTCCTGCGCTTGCCGCAGCTGCGCCACGCGCTGCCCTGGGCCGTGCTCGGCACCTACCCGACGCCGGTCGAGCTGCTCGCGCTCGAGGCGCCCGTGCCGGTCTACGTCAAGCGCGAAGACCTCTCGGCCGACGGCTACGGCGGCAACAAGGTCCGCACCATCGAGGGCCACCTCGGTCGCGCCGTGGCGCTGGGGCGGCAGCGCATCTGGGCGACGGGCGCCTGGGGCAGCAACCACGCGGTCGCCACCGCGACCCACGCGCCGCGCGTCGGCCTGGCGACCGGCGCCATCTTGATCCCGCAGCCGCCGACCCTGCCGGCCCACGCCAACTTGCGCGCCCTGGCCGCGCTGGACTGCGTCGTCACCGACGCCGGGGGCTGGGCCCTGCGGCCGCTGGCGGCGATGGCGCTGCTGCGGGCGCGCGGCGAGGTCATCATGACGCCGGGCGGCGCCATCCCGCTCGGCTCGCTCGGCCACGTCTCGGCGGCGCTGGAGCTGGCGGGCCAGGTCGAGGCCGGGCTGCTGCCGCCGCCTGCGCACCTCGTCGTGACCGCCGGCAGCACGGCTACCAGCGCCGGCCTGCTCGTCGGCCTCCACCTTGCCGCGCGCCTCGGCATCGGCTGGCATGTCGCGCCGCAGCTGGTCGCGGTGCCCGTGGCGCCCAACCCCTTCGCCAGCGCCCCGGCGATCGCCTGGCTGGCCAGGCGCACGTTGGCGCTGCTGCAGGCACTCGCAGGTCGCGATCTGGGCGTCGATCTGCGCTCGTTGCGCGCAGGTCTGTGGGTCGACAATCGCTACAACGGCCGCGGCTACGGCTACCCGACGGCCAGCGGCGACGCGGCCAAGGTCGCCTGGCAGCGTGCGGATGGCCCGCCGCTGGACACGGTCTACACCTCGCGCTCGGGAGCCGGCGTGCTGGCGCTGCTGCCGCAGGCGCGGGGGCCGGTGGTGCATTGGATGACCAAGGCGAACCAGCGGCTGCCGACGCCGACCGAGGCGCAGCTGGCGGCCCTGCCTCGGCGCCTGCAGCGCTGGCTGGCCTTGCCGCCGCTCGATGAGGACGCGGTGGAGCCCGACGCCGCGCGCTCGCTCAGGCCGTGAACACGGCCCGCGCTGCGGTGGCTAGCGCACCCAGACCTTGATGTGGCTGAAGGCCCAGGACTCGTCGCTCGGGTCCTGGTCGATGCCGGTGCGGAACTCGAGCGTCAGCGTCGAGGCGTTGTGCGCGATCGCGCTGGTGGCCTTCGCCAGGTCCCAGTAGCCGTTCGGTCCGCTGTTGTTGCCCCAGGGCGCCGGCGTGAAGTTGGCCGTCACCCAGCCTGCGCCGCCGCCGACCTGGTTCCAGACCTTGTTCGCCGCCCACTTCATGCCGCCGTCGATCCACATCTGCGCGCCGTTGGTCTCGCCGTCCCACGAGTCGACCGCGTAGTAGCGGCCCTCGATGCGCGCGTCGCTGTGTGGCACGCCCAGGGTGCTGAAGCCGTTCTTGCTGACGGTGCCGGTGCCCCACATGCCGTGGACGCGGGTGCAGACGCCGGCGACCTGCGCGTCGGTCGCCTTGGTGTCGCTCCAGCCCGAGAGGAAGCCACCGCCGCACGCGACCCCGGACTCGTCGGCGATCAACGTCCAGCCGCCGCCGGCGGTGTCCATGTCGCAGGTGACCTCGACCGCGTTGCCGTTGTTGGCGACCCAGTACTTGCCGCTCTTGCTGCCCGGCACCTTGGTCAGCAGATCCTTGCAGCTGACGACCGGGTTCTCCTTGCTGCCGGGGATGGTCAGGTAGACCGCGGCCCAATCCTTGCCGTTGCAGACGTAGAGGGCCTTGTCGGTGGGGTTGGCGTAGGTCGCGCCGAACGTGGTCGCGTCGCACGTCACCGGCGCCTTGGTCGCGACGTGGAACAGCAGCGCGCCGCCGACCTGCACCTTCTGCGCAGAGACGACGTCGGCCGAGACCGACCACGACTCGATCGCGCCGTCGAGCTTGTTGTCGAGGTCGCAGATCGCCCCGTTGCCCGGGGCCTGCTTGATGCAGAAGGAGGAGTCCGTGGCGATCAGCGTCCAGGTGCCGACCGGGCTCTTGCCGAGCCACGCCGCGAGGTCGCCCGACTTCGGCGCGATCTTGTCGCTCCAGGCGGTGTCGAGCGCCTTGGCGTCCTTGCTGCCGCACGGGTCGCAGAGCGTGTAGCCGACCTTCTTGTCGTCGGGAGGCAGCAGGCGCAGGCGCAGCGTCGACAGGTCGGTGTTGCTGACCTTGACCTTGATCGTCAGGCCCTTGGCCTTGCCCCAATCCGGCGCGGTCAGCGTCGTCGTGGCGTCGGAGCCCGTGTTGTCGGGGATCCCGACGGCGCCGAAGCTGGCGACGCTCTCCTTGAACTCGGTGCTGAGCATGCCGCTCGAGACGTCGTCGAGTGCGTCGCCGGGCAGGCTGCTGGCCATCGAGCCGCACTTGAGCGTGCCGTCGCTGTTGATGCCCGTGACGACCTCGCCCGACTTGCAGCTTCCAGAGGGCAGGGCGAGCCCCGTCAGCTTGCTGCCGTCGCCGACGAACGAGGTCGCGGTCACGGTCTTGGCCACGACGTCGCCCGAGAAGGTGCCGTTCTTGGCCTTGAGCGAGTTGCCGGCCAGATCGATGTCGCCGTCGAACGCCAGTTCGGTGACGCCGACGCAGCCGGTGCACTGCAGGTCGAGCGCGGCACCGCCTTTGGTGGCGCTGCCAGCGTAGTTGAAGCCCACCTTGGCCGCGGCGATGCTGCCGTTGGCGATGGTGTCCGAGCTCAAGCAGCCCGAGCAGGTCAGCGCGCTCGCCGTCGCGGCGTGCAGGGCGAAGGGCACCGAGGCCAGCGGCCGGCGCGGCAGCTCGGGATCGCCGCCGACGACGACGCCGACCCACGGATCCGCGAGGCCGCCGATCTTGGCCACCGTCGCGGCGTCGGTCGGCAGCAAGGCGGTGAACCGGCCCGCCGCGACGGTGACCTTGGCCATGGACACGGACGCGGCGGCGGCCTGCGCCGACTGGCCGTCGTAGACGTGGAAGGTCATCGCGTAGTCACCGTCCGGCGCGGCCCCGGAGCCGGCCATCAGGACGCCTTCGACCTGCATGCGGCCCGGGATCGCGGCCTCGGCGCTCGCGGGGACGGCAGCCGCCCCGGCCAGCAAGGCCGCAGCGACGAACGACGCGACGCGGCGGGCGAGGCCCTGGTGGTGCAGGGTCGGGATCGGCTGTGCGTGCATGGAGCGCCTCCGGGCAGAAAGTCGCTCCAGCCTGCCAGATCTCCCAAGGCGAGGAAACACCCGGCCCGCGCTCGAGGCGACCGCGAGGGCCGCGGCGGCTCAGCCGAGGGCGACGATCGCGGCACCCGCAGCGGCCAGGCCCGAGCCGAGCCAGCGGCGGCCAGAGACCTGCTCCCCAAGGAAGAAGTGCGCTCCCAGCAACATGAAGACGACCGCGGTCTGGTTCAGCAGCGCCGCCACCGAGGCGTGTGTGTACTTGGTGCCGCCGAGCCACAGGATCATCGCCAGCCAGGTGCCCAGGATCGCCGCCGGCAGCAGCTTGCGCCAGGCGATCGGCTCCGCGAACACCGAAAACGCGGCCCGGCCGCGACGGCTGAGCGAGAGCACGACGACCTGCGCGGCGAGCCCAGCGCCCAGGCGCAGCGCCGTGGCGGCGATCAGCCCGCTACGACCCAGGGCCGGCTTGGCCATCACGACCGCCGCTGCGACCACCACGATCGAGCCGAAACCGAGCCAGAGGCCGCCAGCGATGGGCTGTTCGCGGGGGGCCTGCCAGGTGGCCAGCAGCAGGCCGGCGACCACGAGCGATGCGCCGATGGCGAACCCCGCGCCGAGCGGCTCGTGCAATACGACGACGGCCGCCAGGACGACGGTGGGCGCATAGACGCAGTCGAACAACGCCATCCACGAGGCACCCAGCCGCTGCAACGCCGCGAGGAAGAGCGTGTCGCCGATGGCGATGCCGAGCACGCCGCTGATCGCCAGCGTCCAGGCGTCACCCGTCGAGATCGCCAGCAGATCCTCGAAACCGACGACGGCCAGCGTCGGCACCATCAGCGCCGTGCCGATGGTATTCTTGAACAGGTTCGTGGCGTTGGCGCCGACCGTGACCCCCTGCCGCAGCAGCAGCACCGCCGCCGACCAGACGAGCGCCGTGGTCACCGACATCCAGGCACCGACGGCGTGATCGCTGAGGCCGAACATGCGCTCCGTGGCGCGCGCGGGGCGGCGCGCGCTGCGCGCCCTGGGTACGGCATCCTGCCGCGAGCGGCAAGAAAACGCCGAGCCCGTTCGGGCTTGCGATGTCACGCTTGCAACGCGCTGCCCGGGGCCTTGTCTGTCGGTGCGGCCGCAACCCGATGCCGCAGAGGAGTTACCCAGCATGAGTCTTCCGCACCTGACGACCAAAGACGTGATGAGCCCGGCCGCGATCACCTGCGACGGCACCGACACCCTGCACGACGCCCAGGATCTGATGGCCCGCCACGGCATCCGCCACCTGCCGGTGCTGCAGGACAGCGCGCTCGTCGGCGTGCTGTCGGATCGTGACGTCGCCGTGGCCCTGAGCTTCAAGGGCAACAACCCCAAGAACACGATCGCCTCCGAGGTCTGCGCCCGCGACATCTATGTGACGCATCCCGGCAGCTCGCTGGCCGAGGTCGCCGCCGAGATGGCGTCGCACAAGTACGGCTCCGCGATCGTGACCGACGATGGCGACGTCGTCGGCATCATCACCACGACCGACGCCTGCCGCGCGCTCGCGCAGCTGCTGACGCCGGGCAGCGACCTGCTCGCCGGTCGCTGATCCGCAAGGGGGAACGCGGCCGCCATCGTCTTTGCCTTGCCTTGTGCGATCGCGATCCCGCAAGCTCGGGCTGCGACCACTGGAGGACGAGATGGACCAGCAACCCCCCAAGCCCACGCGGACCAGGGCACCGCGGCCGCGCCGTCCGCCCACGACCGCCGCTGCGGCCGTCGAGGCGGCCGTCGAAGTGACCGAGGCTGCCAGCGCCGGAGCCGATGCTGCACCGATCGAGGCGGTCGACGCACTGCCGGCGGCCGACGCCGCGCCGACCATCGACGCTGCGCCGGCTGTCGCGCCGGGTCAGGCGCAGGCCCGGCCCGAGCTGAACGGCATCGAAGACGACGACGACGCCACCGAGCCGGGCGCCCCCGCGACCCGCAAGGCCGGCAAATCCGACCTGCGCGCCCTCGGCAAGGCCCTCGCCGAGGACGCGGCGCTGCGTCACGCGGTCTTCGGCGCCGACGACCCGATCGAGGCGAGTGACGCGTGGCTGCGCGCCGCCCGTGGGGTCCGCCTGCGCAAGCGGCAGCGCGCAGCGATGGCCAAGGTCTGGACGCGCGCTGGCGCGCTGTTCGTCACGGCGGCCAGCGGCGAGCTTGGCCACTGGCTGCACCACCGCTAGCGCCGCGACCCGCCGCAACGGAGGTCGCCGCTCCACCGCATGCGAGCGCGCGTCGGTGCGGGCTCAGGGCAGGGCGTCGAGCTCGGCCGTGGCGCTCAGAGCGCGCAGCGTCGCGCCCTGCAGCTCGCCCCAGGCCTCGGCGGCCTTGGTCTGTGCGTCCGCGGTCGCCGTCTCGCGCAGGTTGACCACGACCAGGTCGGATTGGCCGAGCTCGAACTTGCGTCGCTCGGCCACCTCCAGTGTCTGGGCGGCGTTGGCGGCCTGGCGCGCCAGCAGCAGCCGCTCCCGGCTCGCGCGCAACGCAAGCAGCGCGTCCTGGACCTCGACGCGGATCGTCTCGCCCCAGAGTTGCAGCTCGGCGTCGACGGCGTCGCGTGAGGCCTGCGCCGCCCGCGCGCTGCCCCGGGCCTTGCGCATCGGCCAGGGCCAGGTAAAGACCAGGCGCCCGCCAGCTCGGATGCCCGTCTTGCTCCATTCGTCTGCGCCGTAGCGCTGCGCTTCGCCCAGGCCGAAGCCCGCGTCGACCTCGAGGTCCAGGCCGGGCTGCCGCTCGGTCTCGGCCAGCCGCTGGGCCACCGCCATGCGCGCCGCCAGGTGGCGCAGGGCCTGGGGCTCGGGGCGGCGCGCCAGCGCTTCTTCGATCCACGTCGCCGCCAAGGCTTCGACCTGCGCGCTGGTCGCGACGATCTGGGCCTTCTCGGCCGAGGGACGCAGCCCGTGCGGCAACTCGAGACCGATCTCCGTGCTGGCCGTGTCGAGGGTCGACGCGGCGCTGAGCTGCCTGGGCGCACCGCCGGCGTCGCGGGCGAAGAGCGAGAGCTGGAGCGCGGCGCTGCGGGCGGCCCGTTCGGCCTCGACGAGACGCTCCTTGCGGCTGGCGAGCAGACGCTCGTTGTCCAGGCGCACGACCTCGGCCGCCGCTCCGCGCCGGACCGACGCTTCGATCTGCTCGGCGCGACGCCTGGCGATGGCGAAGAGCGCGCCCTCGATCTCGAACTTGGCGGCCGCCACCCGCCACTTGACCCAGGCCTTGCCGGCCTTCTCGAGCAGCGCCAGACGCTTGGCCCGCAGCTCCTGCTCCTGGATCGCCACATCGAGCTCGGCAGAGGTCCGCTCGGCGCGCTCTGGGTCGAGGGCGCGCCCGCGCAGGATCGGCAGCCTCGCCGCGGCGAAGACCTCACCCGCCGACGCTGTGACCGACTTGCCGGCGTACACCGGATGGTCGGCGCCGATCCGATAGCCGCCCTTCCATTGCAGGCCACCGAGGCCGGTCTGCTGGCTGACGCCGACGCCGCCGACCAGGTCCATCGTCTTGCCCAGCGGCGCTGCGCCCGCCTCGGCCTGCAGCTTCGGGTCGAAAGCGCCCAGGCTCGCCAGCAGCTTGGCCTTGGCCGCCGCGACCTTGGCGTTGGCGGCGCGCAGCGAGGGGTGATGCCGCGCCGTCGCCTGCAGCACGGCGGGCAGCGAGAGCGTCGCGGCTGGCGTCGGCGTGTTCGACGTCGGCGCGCTCGACGTCGGCGGCACCGTCGGAGCGGCGTCGCCGGTCGGCGTGGTCGCGGGCGCGGGCTGCGCGGCGGCGTCCCTCACCGCCAACGACGTCATCAGCATCGCGACCGCGACGCCGCGGGCCGCGGCCCGAAGGCCGCCGTCGCGCGCGTCCCGGAGGCGGGGCGCGGGGAGCGCTGTGGTCATGGCGTGGCACCCTTGCCGTCGCCGCCCTTGCCGTCGCCGCCCTTGCCGTCGCCGCCCTTGCCGCCGTCGCCCTTGCTCGTTTTGCCGCCGTCGATGCCGCCGGAGACCGAGCCTTGCGTCAGCCGCGATGCCGCCGGGCTGCCGGGCAGCTCCCGCGGGAAGCCGTTGAACTGACGCCAGATCTCGTAGCCGAGCGGCACGATCTCCAGCAAGATCCAGGCTTTGGCCCGCAGCCCCTGGCGCAGTTGCGACGCCTGCGGCCAGGGCGAGTCGTTGGGATCGGGGCGAACCACGACCCGGAACGCGCCGTCCTTGCGGCTCGCGGTGTCGACGAACGCGACGACGCCGCCGAACGTGCCGACCGCGACGTTGGGCCAGCCCGACATCTGCAACGCCGGCCAGCCCTCGAACTGCAGCCGCACGTTGCGCCCTGCCTGGACCAGCGCGGCGTCGTTGCCGTCGATCCAGAGCTCGACCGCGACGTCACCGTCGCCGGGGACGACGATCGCCAGCGGATCTCCCTGCTTGACCACCATGCCCGCGCCGTGGCCGGCGAGCTCGAGCACCGTCCCGTCGCGGGGGGCCCGGACGATGCGTTCCTTCTGTCGAGCGAGGTCGGTGTCGATCTTCGCCAGCTCGCTCTGCGCGTAGGCGACTTCGGCCGCCGCCTTCTGTTGCTCGGCGCTGGCCTCGGCGACCTTGGCCCCTGCGGAGGCCTCGATCTCGAGCTCCTTGGCCCGACGAGCGGTCTCGTAGGCCTGCGCCCCCGTGACGTCGGCGTCCGCAGAGCCGACCTCGGCGTCGGCCTTGGCCGCTGCGAGCTCCGCCAGCTCGACGTCGCGGCGGCTGGTCAAACCCTCTGCCGCGAGCTTGCGCGCCCGCGCCAGCTGCTGCCGCGCCGCCGTGCGCGCCGCCCGCGCCGCCGCGCCCTTCTGCCGGCTCGACTGCAGCTTCTGCGCCGCCATCTTGATCTCGAGCCGCGCCGCCTGCACCGCCAACGCGCCGGCGCTCTCGGACGCGGCCCGCTTGGCCTCGTAGGCCGCCACGCGCGCCTCTGCCGCCTTGACCCGGTCGAGGATGGCCGCGCGGTTGCGCTCGAGCCTCTCGACGTATTGGGGGTCGATGTCGCGGACCTCGGCGATCGGATCGCCGGCGCGGACGGATTGGCCCTCCAGGACCATCCAGCGCTCGACCCGGCCCGCGATCGGCGCGTCGACCCGCTGCGGTCGATCGGTGGCGGCGAACGCGATGACGCTTCCCGATCCCACTGCGGCCTGCTGCCAGGGCACGATCCAGAGCGCGACCGAGGCGATGGCCACCAGCGAGGCCAGGATGGCCGCCAGGATCCGCAGCGGACGGGGCGAGCTCGCGCGATCCAGCGCCGGGCGCGCGGTCGCGCCGGGGGCCATGGTCATGGTGGTCGTCATGCGACCTCCGACGCATCGCGGCCGTCATGGCCGGGCCGCGGCGGCAAGGCAGAGGGCCCGCCGACGACGACGCGGCGCTGACAACGTCGCTCGACCTCGGGATCGTCCGTCACGCACAACACGGTCCAGGTCCGATCCGGATCGAAGATCAGGTCGAGCGCACGTTTGCGCGCTGAAGGCGGCATCGCGTCCAGCGCGCGGTCCACGCAGAGCAAGCGTGGCGACATCGACACCAGGCGCGCCAGCGGCAACAGGGCCAGCTCCTCGCGTGTCAGCGGGTCTCCGTCGACGTCGAGGCGGGTGTCGAGGCCCTCCGGCAGGCGCGTCATCGCGTCGCGCAGCCCGACCGCCTCGAGGGCGCGGCGCACGTCCGCGCGGCTCATCTCGCGACCGCACGCGATGTTGTCGAAGACCGTCGAGGCCAGGATGCCCGCGTGAAGCAGCGAGCCGCCGTGCAGCAGGACGGCGTCGTCTCGCAGCAAGCCGAGGTCGAGGTCGCGCACGTCCAGCCCGCCGATCTCGACCGCGCCCGCCGCCGCCTCGCGCAGGCCGACCAGGGCTTCGAGCAGCGCCCGCCGACCACCGCCCGGGCCGGCGACCAGGGCGACCCGCTCGCCGGGGCGGAGCTCCAGGTTCACCGCCGGGCGCAGCACGCCAGCCGGCGTCTGCGTCCGCAGGTTGAAGACGCGGACCTTCAGGCCCTCGTTGCTCGGCGGCAGCGCCTCGCCGCCCATGCGCTCCTGGGGCAGGTCGAGGACGGTGCCGATCTTGTCGACCGCGGCGAGCAAGTCGTAGACCTTGGCGAAGAGCTTGCTGAGCTTGCCCAGGGACACGATCGTCGCCGCGACGACGATCTCGGCCGCCACCAGCTGGCCCAGGCTCAGCTGGCGCTCGATGACCAGCGCGCCACCCAGGGTCAGCAGGCCCGCCGAGACCACGACCTCGAGCAGCAGCAAGGCGCCGATCTGGCGCATGACGACGCCAAAATGGCGCTTGCGGGCGTCGAGCCAGCCGCTGGCCAGCGTCTCGGCCTGGTCCACCGCCCATCGCTGGCCGAGGTGGCCCTTGAACAGCAGCTCGTGGCGGGCCAGCGTCTCGAGCCAGTCGGCGTTCTTGTACTTGAGCTTCGATTCGAGGATCGCGGACTTGACCGCGCCACGGCCCAGGCCGAGCGTGACGATCGCCAGCGCCACGCAGAGCGCCAGGTCGAACGCCAGCAACAGCGGGTGGTACACCGCCAGCAGCGCCATGCCGGCGGCGATCTGCAGCGAGGCGGCGAGGCCGTCGGTCAGCAACGCGCTCACGGTCTTCTCGATCGTCACGACGTCGAAGAAGCGGTTGACCAACTCGGGCGCGTGCTGGCCGGGCAGGGCATCGTGGCGGATCCGGGGCAGCCGGGTCGAGAAGTCGGCGACGACGCGCAAGAACACCCGGCGCGAGATCAGCTCGACGATCCATGTCTGCAGCGCCACCAACGTAGCCGCGAACAGCAGCGCGACCGTCAGCAGCGCGGCGAGCACCAGCAACGGCTGGAGCAACGTGGCGAACGTCACGGTGTGGATCAGCGCCTGCACCGCCACCGGCGTGACGAGGCTGAGGCCACCGACACAGACCGAATAGGCGACCAGGGCCCAGAGGTCGCGCCGCTCGAGGCCCATCCAGGCTGCAAGCCGCCGCCACGGGCTCATGGGCTGCGCCCCGGTCAGGGTCTGCAACGTCCCGACTCGCTCCACGACGCCTCCTCCCGCCACTCTGCCTCCTCCTCTGCAAGACCCCGCGTCCGATGCGCCGGCGACGCCAAAGGTCCGGATCGGGATCGCCCATTCCCGCCCGGTGCACAGCTTTGCAGGTTTTTGCTCCGGGCGCGACCGTCCAATCAGGGAAGATGCCGTGCGCATGGCCCGAAACGACGCGCCGCGCCGGGCCGATCCGCCTCGGCGCCCGTCGTTCGCCAACCTGCACAACTTCCGATCGTCGAGTCTGGTCGCGCCAGCGCCCGACGGGCGCCGCAGCGCCGCGATTTGGCGAGGAACCTTGGCCATCTCGGGTCAGGCGCCGCGCGATCCTGGTCGCCGCCACCGGGTTGACGGTTCGCAGTCCGCTTGCCAGCATGCGCGCTCTTTGGGGCTGCGCCGACTCCGACCGGAGGGCGCTCGGATCGGCTCAGGCCGGATGAGGGTAGAGGATGTCGACGCCGAAGTTCTGCATGGAGTGTGGCACCTCGTTGAACGCGGGCGCGAAATTCTGCGCTTCGTGCGGCGCCAAGGTCGAGGCGCCGGCTGCGGCGACGGCGAGCGAGCCGCCGGCCAAGGCCGAGCCCGCCGCCAAGGCCGAGGCCGCCAAGGAGGACCGCCCGAGCGCGCCGAGCCTCGAGGCCGCGCCGCCCGCCGCCGCTGCCAAGCCCAAGGCGGCCGAGCCCGCGCCCAAGCGGGCCGCCGTGGCCGAGCTGATCGCCAGCGACGACGACGATGACGACCAGCTCGCCATGCCGTCCGGCAACGCCGAGGCAGGCGACAAGGCGCCCAAGCCGATCGGCATGTTCGTCATGATCGGTTTCGTCGTCGCCATCATCGGCGCCGGCGTCTTCATCGGCAGCAACGAGGAGCTCAACGCGCGCTTCCGCTGCAACGTGCTCGGCAACAAGGCCGCCTGCATCACCGAAGAAGACCGCATGTTCGAGATCGAGCAGGCCGAGAAGAAAGAAGAGATCGAGCTCATGGCCCACCACTACGGTGGCTTCGATCTGAGCTTCACGCCCGAGAACGAGACCTCGTTCACGATCCGCCAGCACCGCTACGAGGAGCCGCGCGCCGACTTCGTCAAGCGCATCCGCGAGGGCGGCACCGACACCCGCCTGCGCAAGGTGACCAAGGTCGGCGTCTACAGCGAGAAGAAGCTGCCGGACGGCGTCATCAAGGGCAACGTCGCGTTCAGCGCCGACGGCGGCGCGGCGGTCACCTACCAGCCGGTGCAGGGCAAGACCCTGGTGCTGCCGCTGGCGCTGCCCGAGCTGCCGCTGCTCGAGCGCGAGCAGGTCGACGGCAACAACAAGCCCCTGAGCATCGACGACATCGCCGCGATCGAGAAGGCCAAGGAGGCTGGCGGCGAGAACGCGCCCAAGAAGGCCGAGCTCAAGGTCAAGACGGTCGCGGTGTCGACCTGGGTCTACGAGATCGAGCTCTCGGCCACCGGCTACAAGCCGCGCAAGGTCTACTTCTACGAGGCGCCGATCCCGCCCGACCTCGACGTCAAGAAGCTCGAGGCCGAGGGCCACTCGGTGCGTGCGTTCAAGCGCCGCCCGGACGGCCGCTTCGTCATCGACAACGCGAACTTCGACCTGGTGCCCGAGCCGCGCACGCTCTGGACGCGCTACATCCAAGCGCAGAAGGAGATCTACTGCCTGCAGCAGAGCGCCGAGTACAAGGGCAAGAGCGACCAGGGCAAGGCCGACGCCGAGGCGCTGCTCTGGGAGCAGAAGGCCTTCACCAAGGATCTCTTGGACATCGCGCATCAGAACGACGCCGACCCCGAGTGGCTCAAGTACAAGGAAGAGCAGTTCAAGGGCTACACCTGCCCCAAGCTCTAGGACGCCGTGTCTGCGTCGCGATTCGCGTCGCACCCCTGCGCCCAGAGCGCAATCTTCCTTGCCACGTCGTCGAGCCACGGTACCGTGTGGTGGATGCGACGACGCCTGACCGCCCTCACCCTCTGCACCCTCCGCCCCCTGATGCTCGCCGTCATGGCGCTGCTCTTTGCCTGCGCCGCGCCGGCGCGTGCGGGATCGGCCGCCGTCGGTTCGGCTCCGTCCGAGTCGCCGCGGCCGGCGACGCCTGAACCCGACGACGCCAGTGCCAACGACGACGGCGACGGCGGCGATGCCGAGACCAGCGACGACGTGGCCGCCGAGGCCGTGGAGTTCGCCGCGCCTGCGACCCCCGGCGAGCGGCGGACCTTCGACATGCGGCCAGCCCAGGAGGCCTGGCCCGCGCTCGCGACGGCGCTGGCGGCGAGCAAGCGTGGCCAGCACGACGCGGCGATCCAAGCCGCGCGGCCGCTGCTCGACGAGGCCGACCTGGAGCTGCGCGCCGCCGCCGGATGGCTGCTGATCCGTGCTGCCGAGCGCGCCGGCCGCCGCGCCGATGTGCTGGCGACCTGGGAGCGCCTGGCCGCCGGCGGGCCGCTGCAGGATCGTGCGCGCCTCGAGTTGGCGTCCGACGCCGAGAGGCGCGGCGATCTCGACCGGGCGCTCGCGCTTTGGGCCCAGGTCTCGCCGGTGCATCCCGAGGCCGATCTCGCCCGATTGCGGCGGGCGACCATGCTGCTCGACCGCGGTGACCTGCCGGGGGTCGAGGCCGCCCTGACGGGGATGCGCATGGCGCGGCTGCCGCCAGATCGGCGTCCCGAGCTGTCGCTGCTGCGTGGTGATCTGGCGCGACGGCAGGGCCACCGCGACCGCGCCGTGCACCACTACGTCGTCGCGTGGCGCAGCGGCCACGGCTTGACCCAGGACGCCGCCCTCGAGCGGTTGGCGGCCCTCGGCGCGGCCCCTGGCCCGCTGGCGCGCGTCGATCTCGCCCTGACCCACCCCGCCCTGGGCGACGGCCGCCGGCTGCGGGGCGACGCGGCCAGGCGCCAGCGTGCCGCCATCGCCGCGATGGACCGCCTCGCCGCCGGGGTGCCCGGCCTCGCCGACTACGCCCACGGCGTGCTGGCCAGCAACGCACGCGATCGACGCGAAGAAGCCCTCGAGTTGCTCGGCCGGGCCGCCGACGCCGCCACCGAGCCGGCGCTCGCCGCCGCAGCACGCTACCGTCGCGGCGACCTGCTGGGGCGCATGAACCGGGACACCGAAGCTGCAGCCGAGCTCGAGGCGGCCGTCGCCCTGGGCGGCGAGCCAGCGCTGCAGCGCAAGTTGCGCTATCGCCTGGCCCGGCTGCTGTTGCACATCGGTCGCGGCGTCGATGCCGAGCACCTGCTGCAGGAGCTCGCGGCCAGCGCGCTCGGCACCGAGCACGAGTTGTTGAGCCTGTGGGCGCTCGGCTGGCGGCGTTGGCAGCTGGGCGATCTCGCCGAGGCCGAGCGCTACCTCGCGCAGCTGCACCTGCGGGCAGAGTCGGCGCAGACCGGGGGCAAACAGCCCTGGCGCGCCAAGGCCGGCTACTGGCTGGCGCGGGTCGCCGCGACGCGCGGCGAAGACAGCGTCGCTGTCGAGCGTTTCGCCCAGGTCGCGCGTCGCTGGCCACACAGCTACTACGGCGTGCTGGCGCTCGACCGCCTGCACGAGCTCGATCCCGACAAGGCTGGCACCGTGCTGGGCGCGCCCAGCCCGACCGGTGACGAGCCGCCGACCTCCATCGCCGACATTCGTGTGCCCAGGGATCCGCAGCTCGCCGAGGCCGTGTTGCTCGCGCGCCTCGGCGATCGCGACCGCGCGCGCAAGCTGCTGCGCGGCCGGCTCGCGGCTGGACTGCCCGCGGGAGCCGTCCAGCTGCTCGCCGCGCTGTACGAGGTCGACGGACAGCGCCGCGGCGCCCTCGCCGTGCTCTCGCGCTACGTCCGCAGCGCGGGCCCGCCAGACGCCGCGACGCTCGCGCTCTGGCGCGGCGCCTTCCCCACGCCCTGGCGCGAGCACTTCGAGACCGCGGCACAGGAGACCGGGCTGCCGCAGTCGCTGCTCTACGCCATCGCCCGCACCGAGAGCTCGTTCGAGCCCACGGCGGCGTCCGGGGCCGGCGCCATCGGCTTGATGCAGCTGCTGCCGAGCGCCGCGACGCGCGTCGCGGGCCTGTGGAAGCTGCCGAAGCCGTCGGCGTCCAGCCTGCGCAAGCCGGGCGTCAACGTCGCCGTCGGCTCGCGCTACCTGCTCGAGCTCTCGCGCTTCTTCCGCGACAACCACGCGCTGGTCGCGGTCGGCTACAACGCCGGCCCCTACGCCATGCGCCGCTGGCTCGAGCGGCAGAGCGGTGTGGCCACCGACGTGCTGGTCGAGTCGATCCCGTCGGGCGGCGCCCGGGCCTACGCGATGTCCATCGTCTCGACCGCGGCCAGCTACGCCTGGCTCTACCCGCAGTGGCAGGAGCAGCAGGCGGTGCGGCTGGGGCGACCCGCGATGGCGCCGCAGACGCTCGGCCCGTTCCTGACCGGCCCGAGCCCGGCGCTGAGCGCGGCGCCGCCGACCCGGCCGGCAGACATCCGGGTGACCTTGCGCTAGCCTGCCTTCGCCAGCGCGCCGCTTGGATCGGCGCCGCTGCGGAGGTCCCCTGAGCCCGCGCATCCGCATCCTCGACCCGCTGGTCGCCAACCAGATCGCCGCCGGCGAGGTGGTCGAGCGTCCTAGCTCCGTGGTCAAGGAGCTGGTCGAGAACGCGCTCGACGCCGGCGCGACCTCGGTCGAGATCGACGTCGACGACGGCGGCCGCGGTCGCATCGAGATCGTCGACAACGGCCGCGGCATCGAGCCCGAGGACGCCCCGCTCGTCTTCGCCCGCCACGCGACGTCGAAGCTGCAATCGGCCCACGAACTCGCGTCGATCGCGTCCTATGGCTTCCGCGGCGAGGCGCTCGCGTCGATCGCCAGCGTCGGCCGCGTCCTGCTGCACAGCCGCCGCCCCGACGCGGAGCTCGGCGTCGAGGTCACCATCGAGGGCAGCGCCGCGCCGGCTGTGCGGCCGATCCACTGCGGCGTCGGCACGCGCATCGTCGTGCGCGACCTCTTCTTCAATACGCCCGCCCGCGCGGCCTTCTTGCGCGGCGCCGCGACCGAGCTCGGCCACATCATCCGCCTGGTCGAAGCGTTGGCCCTGGCGCGACCGGAGCTCTCGCTCAGCCTGCGCGCCAACAACCGCAAGGTCGCGAGCTACCCGGCGCGCGAGGCCCTGCAGCAACGGGCGCTCGACGTCTTCGGCGCCGAGGTCGCGGCCGACCTCTACCCGATCGCGCTCGACGGCCCGTACCGCCTGCGCGGCCTGCTCTCGAGCCCGGCGGTCAACCGCGGCACGCCCGCGTCGCTCTTCCTGGTCGTCGACGGCCGGCCCGTGCGCGACCGCACGCTGGGCCACTCGGTCGTCGCCGCGTACGGCGACGCGATGGAGCGCGGCCGGCACCCCGTCGGCGTCGTCCACCTCGACGTGCCGCCTGGCGCGGTCGACGTCAACGTCCACCCGACCAAGGCCGAGGTCCGCTTCGCCAGCAGCCGCGCCGTCCACGCCGCCATCGGCGAAGCCGTGCGGTCGATGCTGGACGACGCGCCCTGGGCCGCTCGCGTCATCGGGACCGCGCCCGGCGCGCCGGTGCAGCTGGCCCTCGGGGGCGTGGCGCGCGCCACGCGCCCGGCCAGCAGCGCCGCGCCGTCGCCGCCAGTCGCCGTGGCCGCCGGCTCGGCACCCACGGCGGCTCTCGAACCCTGGCGTGGTCCGGCGGACGGCCGCCGCAGCGTGTCGCGCGGCACGCCCGCGCCCGCGCCCGGCGCGTCGGTCCGCGCCTCTGCGTCGGCGGGCGCGGCTTCGTCCGCCGCAGTCGCGCAGGCCACGCCCGATCCGGCAGCAGCCGCGACCGGCGCGCCGCCGCCCGCGCTGCGATTGTGGCGCTTCTTCGGCCCGGTCGGCGACCGCTGGCTGGCCTTTGGCCGCGGCGACGGCCTGTGCCTGCTCGACGCGCACGACGCGCACGAGCGCCAGCTGCTGGGCCGCCTGATCGCTGCCCGCGCCGCCGGTGCCTTGCAGACCCATCGGCTGCTGGTCCCGCGCATCGTGCCGCTGAGCCCCGACGAGCTGCAGGCCCTGACGGCCGCCGAACCGCTCTGGCGCGCCTTCGGCCTGGACTTCGCCCCCGCCGGCGAGCAAGCCCTGCTGCTGCGAGCGCATCCGGTCGACGTGCCGCTCGGCCGCGTCGAAGGCGCGGTGCGCGCGCTCGCCGAGGCCCTCGCGGCGCGCCCGTCGCCGCTCAGCGAACCCTGCGGTGACGCGGCGTTGCGCTGGGGGGCCGGGATCCTCGCCTGCCACGCGGCGGTGCAAGCGGGCGACGAGCTCGGGCCCGCCTTCGTCGACGCCCTGCTGTCCGGCACCGCCGGGCTCGACCTGCTCGCGCCCGGCCGCCACGGCACGCCCGCGCGGGTGGATTTGCCGGCGGCGGCGATCGAAGGCTTGTTCGGGCGGGCCGCGGCGCCTGGCGGGGGCCTTGACTAGCGCCGTGCGGCGGGCACCGACGCGCACCCGCCCGTGCGTGCACGCCCGGACCCGGCACCGTTCGCAGGAGGTGGTGTGACCCAGAGCGACTCGCCCGCGTCGACACGCCCCGACGCTGCCAGCTCCGGCGTGCCCGCGATCGCGGCCATCTTGGGGCCGACGGCCTCGGGCAAGACCGCGCTGGCGGTCGCCTTGGCCCGCGCCGGGCTGCCGATCGAGGTCGTCTGCTGCGACGCCTCGCAGCTCGTCGCCGGCCTCGACGCAGCGACCGCCAAGCCCAGCGCCGAGGAGCGGGCCGCCGTTCGTCACCACCTGGTCGACGCCTACCCCGTGACCGATGCGCTCAGCGCCGGGGCCTACGCAAAGGCCGCAGACGTCGCGATCGCCGAGGTCCGCGCCGCCGGGAGTTGGCCCATCCTGGTCGGTGGCACCGGGCTCTACCATCGCGCGGTCGTCGAGGGCCTCGTCGAGATCCCCGCGATCGCGCCCGAGCTGCGGGCCGCGCTCGGGCACGAGGCGCGGCAACGGGGCATGGCCGCGATGTGGCAGGAGCTGGCCGACGTCGATCCGACCTATGCCGCCGTCACGCCCGCCGCCAACGCCCAGCGCGTCCTGCGCGCGCTCGAGGTGGCGCGCGCGACCGGCCGCCCGTTCTCGTCCTGGCACGCACAGACCGGGCGCGCGCCCCGCTACCGCTGCCTCGACATCGTGCTCGATCCCGACCGCGAATGGCTGCGCCAGCGCTTGGAGCCACGCGCCGACGCCATGATCGACGACCTGCTGCGCGAGGCCAGCGACCTGCTGCGCGCCGGCGTCCCGCGCGAGGCGCCCGGGCTGCAGGCCCTGGGCTACCGTGACGCCATGGACCTGCAGCAGGCGATGGCGCGCGGCGAGCTCGACCGTGACGGTGCCCGGGCCGCGCTGCGCCAGGCGCTGGTTCGAGGCCACCACGGCTATGCCAAGCGCCAACGGACCTGGTTCGCCAAGCTGCACGGCGCGCTGCGCGTCGATCCCGCCGCCATCGACCTGCCAGCCCTCGCGGCGGCGTTGGACGTGCACCTGCGCCAGCGCGACGCGGCCTGACCGGCGTGACCGGGAGCGCTCCCGAGGCGCGCGGCCGACGCGCCTAGCCCAGCGACGCCAGCCAGCGCATCAGCGGCGAGGCCTCTTGCATCGCCTGCCACGCATCGGGGCGCAGCAGGAACAGCGCGCCGCGCAGCAGCCAGAACGCGACGAGCACGACCAGCGCCGTCCGCAGCACCGGCCTCGGCGTCGACGCCGGCGGACCGCCCCGCAGCATCGCCACCACCGACGCCAGCCACCAGATCACCATCCACGCGAAGAGCACCGGCGCCAGCAAGTTGTAGTCCAGCGCCACGTCGAGCAGGCCGTGACCGATGGCGACGAAGCCACGCGTCAGGCCGCAGCCGGGGCAGGGCACGCCCGTCGCCAGGCGGTAGACGCACAGGATGGGCATCGACGTCGCTTCACTCGCGCTGGTCGTCGCGACGAAGACCACGCCGGGGACGATCCACAGGCCCGGGTGCCTCCGCCAGACGCTGACCACCTGCCGCAGCGATGACGATGGGGTCGATGTGATCACCAGGTCTCCGGCCGACGCCGTCCGCCGTCGTTCGCGTGCAGGCCGCACACGCCGGGCCCCACGGTGCCAGCGTCGCCCACGCCGTCGGCGCGATCAAGGCGTCGGCGGGGCCGTCGCTTTGATCGCGGGCGGCGCCGAATCACCCGCCTGCCGAGCGCGTTCTGCTGCCAAGCCGTCACGAGAGTTGCGGCCTCTGCGGCGTCGCACTACCCTAGGCGCTCGCAGCATGTCCGGGAGGTCGTCCATGCGCTTGGTCTCACGTCGGTTGGTGGCTGTGTTCAGCCTCGCATCTCTCTCTGCAGCGGCCCTCTGGGCACCTGCCCCAGCCGCCGCAGGTCCGCGCAAGGCCGAGGCCGATCGCGTTCGCGTCCCCGGCGAATCGGACGACGCGGCCGCGGCGCGCCTGAACGAAGAGGGCAAGGCCCTGGTTCGCGACGGCAAGTACCACGACGCGCTGAAGAAGTTCGAGCTGGCGCTGGAGTTCTTCCCGCTGTCGAACGCGATCTTCAACGTCGGCTCGATGCACTACACGCTCAAGCAGTACGCCGAGGCGTTCCCCTACCTGGAGCAGACGCTCAAGGCGCCGCTCGCGCCCGAGCAGCTCGAGATCGTGCGTCGCTACCGCGCCGACGTCATCGAGAAGCTCAAGGACACGCACCGCGAGGTGCTGATCCAGACCAACCCGCCCGGCGCCACGGTGTCGGTGGACGGCCGCGAGCAGCCCTTCCCGGCGCCGCTGCGGATCCTCGTGACCTTCGGCACCGTCGACGTCAAGGTCGAATACCCGGGCTTTGAGCCGGCGCAGGTCGTGATCCAGTCGTCGCCGACGCTGCCGCCGAAGGACCAGTCGATCCGCCTCAAGCGCGAGGAGCCGCTGACCAGCGTCACGGTCCGCTGCCCGTCCGGTGCCGACATCTTCGTCGACGGCACGATGCAGGGGTTCGATCTGGTGCGGATGCGCCTGCTGCCGGGCGACCACACCGTGCGCTGCAACAAGACGGGCAAGACCGCCGCGTTCGAGCGCCAGGTCATCGTCCGCCGCGGCGTGCCCAACAACTTCGACTTCTCGGGCGAGAAAGAGTAGCTGCGCCCGGCAGCGGTGGCTTGCACGAGCCCGCGTCGCGCACCCAGGACGGTGTCGCCACGCGGGCTCGCTGCGTTTTGAGGAGCGTGAACCGGCGTGAAGCCCCGCCTGAGCCGGCGGTCGCTGCCGGCCGTCGCGAGGCGCCGCAGGGCGCTGCTAGTCCATCAGGAAGTTGAACTCGACGCGGCGGTTCTGGGCCCAGGCTTCCTTGGTGTGCGCCGTGTCGAGCGGGCGCTCCTCGCCGAAGCCGATCGGGATCAGGCGGCTGGCGGCGATGCCGCGCTCGATCAGCGACTTCACGACCGACTCTGCGCGCTTCTGGCTCAGGACCTTGTTCTTGGCGTCCGGGCCGCGCTCGTCGGTGTGGCCCTCGACCTGGACGCGCACGTCCTGGCGGCTCTTGAGCGCGTCGGCGCACTCGTCGAGGATCTGGAAGCTGATGGCACCGACGATCTTGGCCGAATTCGTCGCGAAGTTGATCTGCTTCTTGAAGACGATGCGGTCCTTCTCGACGACGATGTTCTTGTATTCCTTCGGCGGCGGCGGGGCCTCGACCTTGATCTCGTCGGGGCAGCCGTCCATGTCGTCCAGGCCGTTGTAGACCTCGGGCTTGTCCGGGCATTTGTCGGTCACGACGGGGTAGTCGAGGATGCCGTCGCCGTCGTTGTCGAAGTCGGGGCAGCCGTCGCCGTCGTCGTAGCCGTCCTTGTCCTCGGCGACGTTGGGGCAGCCGTCTCGCTCGTCGGGGATGCCGTCGCGGTCGTTGTCCTTCTCGGGGCAGCCGTCGTCGTCGATGTAGCCGTCCTTGTCCTCGGCCTCTTCGGGGCAGCGGTCCTTGCTGTCGTGCAGGCCGTCGCCGTCGCGGTCGTACTCCGGGCAACCGTCGTCGTCTTCGTCCGAGTCGAAGTCCTCGGGCTCGTCCGGGCATTTGTCGACCGCGTCACAGAGCGAGTCGCCGTCGCCGTCGGGGCAGCAGCCCTTCTTGTCCTTGACCGCGAAGACCTTGGCCGTGTTCTCGCGGGCGATCTGGATGTGCTGCCACGCCGAGATGGTGTCGCCGCGGTCGGCCTCGATGCGTGCGAAGTCGATGTGCGACTCCGCGAGCGCCAGCGGCACCGGCGCGCAGTAATAGGCCTGGACCTTGGCCGCACGCAGGATCTCGGACATCTGCGCGGTCTCTTCTTCGACCTTGGTGCCCGAGATGCAGCCGGTCAGGACGACGAGCAGCGCGGCGCAGAGCGTCAGGAGTGGCTTGCTCATCGACCGCCCTCCGCCTTGTCGCCGTCCGCGTCGGTCTTGCGGTTCTTGCGCACACCGAACTTCTCGTCGCGCTTCTCGCGCTCGGCGGCCAGGCGCGCCACGTCGATGGCCTTTTCGGACATCGTCCGGCTCTGCCGGGCAAACGCCGCCGCCGACTCGTAGGCGCCGTAGCCCTCGAGCTCCTTGGCTTTCTCGAGCAGCGACTTCGCCCGCGTGTACTCGTATGGGGCGCGCTTGAGCCCTTCGAGCGTGTCGGCCTCGCCCAGGTCACGCTCGGCGTCGCTGATGGTCGACGCCGTCGTCACCGGACCGCAGCCGGCACTCGCGATCAGCGCGAACGCCGACAGCGCCACGGCGAAGCGGGTGGTCCGCGATGGCCAACCACTCCACGTTCGACTGCCGTTGGATGCTGCTGCCATGGCCGTGAACTCCCTCGCCGAAAGGCTGGGGTACTGTCGCTGCCGGGGCCGATCGCTGTCAAGCGTCGCGGCGCCGGGGCAGCGGTTTCGGTCCGCGACCCAACGCCGGCCAGACCACGCCGTATTTGGTGATCGCGTAGACCGCGCGGACGGCGTCCTTGAGCCCGATCTTCTTGCCTTCGGCGTAGGTACGGCCGTTGTAGGAGACCGGGACCTCCCAGATGCGCACCTCGAGCTGCGAGATCTTGGCCGTCATCTCGGGCTCGATGCCGAAGCGATCTTCTTCGAGCTGGATCGCCTGGATGACGTCGCGGCGGAAGACCTTGTAGCAGGTCTCCATGTCCGTCAGGTTCAAGTCCGTGATGATGTTCGACATCGTCGTCAGCATCCAGTTGCCGACCGAGTGCCAGTAGTACAGGACGCGGTGCGAGTCGCCGGCAAAGCGCGAGCCGTAGACGACGTCGGCCTTGCCTTGCAGGATCGGCTCGACCAGGCGCTCGTATTCGTTCGGGTTGTACTCGAGGTCGGCGTCCTGGATCAGCACGATATCGCCGGTCGCCTCGCGGAAGCCGCGGCGCAGCGCCGCGCCCTTGCCCTGGTTGCGCTCTTGCAGGAAGACGCGGATCCGCGCATCCCCCGCTGCGAGCCGGGCCAGCGCGTCACGCGTGCCGTCGCGGCTACCATCGTCGACGATCACCAACTCGATGTCGAAGGGCTGGGCCAGCACCATGGCGACGATGGTGTCGATGGTGTCGATCTCGTTGTAGCACGGCATCACCACCGAGAGGCGTGTGCGGTGGGCGGCGGACGGCTTGGACGTAGTCATCGATCGGCTCCCGACAAGGCGCTCAGCCGCGCGACGATACGGGGCCGGTGCCGACAGGGTCAAGCGCGGCCGCTGCGCTCACCCCGCCCCGGGCGCCGGGTGTCACGGGCGGGTGCGGAAGCGCCAGATCAGCGTCTCGGCCTTGCCCGCGACCCGCAGCTCCAAGCGGACGGTGTAGCTGCTGTCGGCCTGCAGCGGTCGGTGGGCGTAGAGCGCGACGGCCTGGGCGTCGAAGCCCTGCAGGTTCGAATCATTGTCCGCGTCGCGCCAGACGTGCGCGATCTCGTTGCCGGCCGCGTCGAGCAGTTGGTGCACGTCGACCACGGAAGCCTTGGGCAGGTGCGCCGTGATCACGGGCCCCGACGGGTAGCCCTCGGGCGGCGGCTGCGGCTGCGGCCCCTCGTTGCCCGACCAGCTGGTCGCGACGTCGTCCTGACCCGGCCAGGGCCAGACGACGCAGGGCGGGTCCACCACCGGCGCGCCAGAGCCGAAGTCCATGACCTCGGTGACCGCGCCGCCAGCCTTGGCCACGCCGACGCCGACCGCGACGATGCGCGGGTCGATCAGCGGCAGGCGGTGGTAGAGCGTCTCCATCCAGCCGTCGACCGCGGCGACGCCGCTGCCGGTGAAGGCCATGACCTCGGACGCCGGCGAGCCCGAGAATCCGGCCTTCTTCATCCGATCTGCGAACGAGTTGGCGACGAATCCAGCACCAAACGACGCGTCCTCGCCGTGCGGGCTCAGGCCGGCAGCCTTGTAGGCCGCCGCATGCTGCACATAGAAGTCGGCGTGGGCCTGGGCCGCCGCGTGGGCCGCGTCGTCGCCGGTCATCGGCGCGACACCGCAGGCGGTGCGCACCTCGTCGAGCCGGCTCAACGCCGCGAGGCGCTGGTCGCCGAGTGACGCGGGGGCCGTGCGCGCCCCGGGCGCCTGCAGGCTCGGCCCCGGATGCAGCGAGCCGGTCGAGGCGCCGTTCCAGTCGGCGCTGCCCACGCCGCCGCCACCCGTCCGCGGTTCGGGTCCTTGCCAATCGGCGGTCCAGACCGCGACGACCCGACAGGGCGCGTCATCGCCGCCCAGGCGCATCACGCCGGACGCGGCGATCGGGCTGCTGAACTGGCCCTCGACCCGCAGCGCATCCGGGCCGAGCGCGAAGGCCCCGAGCGCCGGGGCGCTGCCTGCGACGGGGCCGCCGTACGAGGCGTCGCCGTCGTCGCCGCTGCAGACCGTCGGCGTCAGCGTCAGGTCGGTGATCACGCCGTCGACGACGCGAAATTGCACGTCCGGGCCCCACCAGAGGCCGCTCTTGGCGCCGCCAGCGCCGCTGGCGTCCGTGCCGTCGCTGCAGGCCTGTCCGGCGACCAGCATCCACAGCAGCAGCGCCCGGCGCAGGAGATTCGGTCGTCGCTGCATCGTCGGCCCCTCCCCGCGCCGGTTCGGCGCCTCGCCGGCGCAAGGTGCCATCCTCGCCGACGTTCGTCATCCGTGCGCCGTGGCGGAGGGGGACGGCAGGTCCCGGCGCAGCCGACGACGGGATCGCCGCGGCCGACACGCGGCGGGGCTTGAAGCCGGAGCCGCGCTGCGCGACCATGCGCCAGCATCGTCCCTGTGGCGGGCCGACGATGCCGGAGGCAACTGGTGCGACCAAGCGCTTGGACGATGTCGGCAGCCGGTTCGCGTTCGGGCATGTGGCTGCGCCGCGTCGCGGTCTTGTGCCTCGCCGTCGCCGCGGCGATGACGCTGACCGCGTGCGAGAAGGTCGAAGCCGACCGCGCCCGCACCGCCGAGGCCCAGCGTGCCCAGTCGGCGATCCAGCGCTACTCGCAGGCGTCGCAAGAGGCCAACGGCCTGCACGGCGAGGTCATCGAGGCGTTCCAGCGCGCCAACCGCTCGGCCAGCCTGCCGGACTACCGCGACGCGATCACGCGCGAGGTGCTGCCGTCGATGGATCGCTTCATCGATCGACTGCGGGCGATGCCCACGGGCACGCCCGAGCTCGAGACGATCCACGGCGCCCTCGTCGCGGCCTACAGCGAAGCAAGAAGCGACCTCGCCTCCTACGTCGAGGGCTTGCAGACGGCCGCCGACCTCAAGCGGTTCGAGCCGATCCGCGAGCGCCTGCAGAAGCGGATCGCCGCCTACCGCAGCGATCTCGACGCCTACTACCGAGCCTACAACCGCACGCTCAAGCTCGAGACCGCCGAGGGCGCCAGCGCCGAGCGCAAGGCGGCGGCGCCGCCTGCTGCGGCCACGGCGACCGCACCGGCGCCATGACGCTGCCGCTGGCAACCGGCGTCATCGGGCGTACGCACCGGCCCGGGCCCGCGACATCGCGCCAGCGCGAGGCAACGCTCGCTCTCGTCGCAGCCACGCTCGCCCTGGCGCTGCCCGGCTGTGCTGCGCCGCCGCGGGCCGTCGTCGCCGCCGCCACCGCGACCGACGACGTCGAGGCCGCGATCGCGGCGTTGCCGAGCCCGGCGACCCTGCAGCTGCGCTACAACCCCGCCCCGTGTGATTGCCCGGCCGTCGAGGTCCAGTTGGCGTCGCGCTGGCTGCGCGCCGAGCTCGTCGGCGGCGGCGAGCCCCTGGCGGCGCTGCTGACGGCCCTCGCCACACGGCCGAGCCAACAATGGCCGATCCCCTTCTCGATCAGCGGCAGCGTCGAGCGCGAGCTGCGCCGATCCCGCATGGGCTTGACGATGGTTCGGGTCGAAGTTGGCGACATCGTGGCGCAACCGGCCGGCGCAGAGGCCGCCGCCCCCGCCACGACGGCCCCGACGGCCCCCGACGAGTCGAATCCTTGACGGATCTCGCACGTTGCCGACCATAGCCCTGCGCGCTGATGCGCCCGGAGCTCCGGGGCGACCTGCCCCGCTCGAGGTGACCCGTCGTGCACTGCCTGCCCGCTGATTCCATCGCAACCACCGCCGCGTCCGCAATCTTGGCCCCGCGCCGGAGCGGCGCCCTGCGCGTCATCGCACGCAGCCTGGTGGCCTCCATTGCGCTCACATGGGGGGCCAGCGCCGCGACGGCCGCGCCCGACAAGGCCAAGCCGATCACGATCGACGTGCGCAAGGGCAAGGGCAAGATCGGCAGCGAGTCGCTGCGCAGCAAGACCGGCGAGGCCAACGGCTACCACTCGACCAGCGCCCGCCTGTCCGATGGCGGCCGCACCTTCACCCAGCGCGCCCACCTCGTGCTCGACGCCAAGGGGGTGCTGCAGACCTACGATCGTTGGATCGACGTCAAGGGCGCCACGCTGCGCATCCGCGTCTTCCAGCACGAGGGCAAGTGGAAGCACGTGCTCTTCGGCCAACCCGGCGAAAAGAACCAGGTCACCGACCTCGACGCGCAGGGCAACCCGGTCGTCTTCGACGAGCGCAGCCCGACGATCAACGGCCTGGCCGCGCTGCTCGCCGCCAAGCGCGAGAAGGTCTGGTTCATCCGCGCCGACGAGCCCTCGTCCGCCGAGGCCACGATCACCCGCGAGGCGCTGACGGATGCGGCCGGCAAGGCCTTCGCCCGGACGACGTTCACGGCGAAGAAGTTCACGATCGCGGTCGTCCGCGACGCCGATGGCCGGGTCGTCCACGTCGCGGGCCCCGGTGAGTTCGGCGGCAGCCTCGCCGGCTTCGACCCGAAGAAGCTCACCGTCAGCGCCGCGCCCGCTGCGGCCGACATCGACGCCAAGGCCCCGCCGACGACGCAGAGCGACGACGCGGCGCCGCCGCCGCCGCGCGACGATCCGCAGGGCACCAAGCCCTGACGTCGCGCCCGGCCCGGCGCTGCGGTGCCAGCGGTGCGGCGGGGCGGCTCAGTCGCCCCAGCGCTGCGACGCTTCGTCGTGCCATTCGTCGGGGAAGTAGTAGAACCCCTCGCAGCCGAGCTTGAAGAAGCACGCCTCGCACTTGGCCTCGTGCCGGCGGCGCGCCTGCAGGTAGTCGAAGAGGTTCACGTCATCCATGGTCACGAAGACCATGCGCCGCTCGAGCTTGTACATGTCGCCCATGCAGTAGCTCTCGTAGCCATCCATGTAGCAGATCGGCAGGTTGATCACCTGGAACTGGATGCGGTCGCCGTACTCGTCGATCAGGCGCTTGACCACCGGCGCCACCTCGGCGGGGTCCGGCTGCGTCTCGGCCGAGGCGCGGCCGAAGGGCGTGACGAATTGGATGTTGCACAGCGCCACGCCGAGCGTCACGAGCAGCTCGCCGTACTCCATCAGCACGGGGAAGTTCGTCTTGGTCAGCGTGACGTTGACGCCAAAGCCGACGCCGTGCTGCTTGCACAGCCTGGCAGCATGAGCGACGCCTGCGACCGTCTGCTCGAACGCGCCCTTGGACTGCACCTGCTGCTCGTGCACCGCGGGGTTCGGGCCGTGCAGCGAGATCAGCAGGTTGGTGATGCCGCTGCGCACGACCTTCTCGGCGTTGCGCTCGAGCATCAACATCCGGCCATTGCTGGTCAGGTTGATCTGCTGGTAGCCCAGCTCCTTGGCCTTGCGCAACAGGGCAAAGAGGTTCGGGTTCGTCGTCGGCTCGCCGCCGTCGAAGTCGATGAGGTCGAAGCCCTGGGCCCGGCGCTCGGCCATGAACGCGATCTGCTCGGCCACCTCGCCATGCGTCGGCAAGCGGTTGCCGGTGGCGCAGAAGACGCACTGGTTGTTGCAGATGTACGTGGTGTTCATGATCACTTTGCGCGGGACGTGCGTCTCGACGCGGATCTCCAACACCTTCGCCGCCACCTCGAGCTCATGGGCGGTCCAGCCGGCCTGCCGGTCCTCGATCACGGCGCGACCCTGGAACAACGGACCGATGTCGCGGTCCTCGCGCTGGACCCACAGGCCGCGGCGCTCCACCTCGTCAAAAAGCGCCGTGCCGCGGATCGGCGTCGCGAACTGCAGCAGCGGCCGGGCACCATGGGCCTCGTACAGCGCCCAGGCCGCCTCGAGCGTGGCGTTGATCTCGTCGCGGCGCTCGCCCGGGTTGCCGATCATCCAATGCACCACCAGCGGCAGGCCGGCCTCCTGGCACCAGGTGGCGACGCGGTGGGTGGCCTCGCGATCGAAGCGCTTGCCGATGATCTCGTTGGCGACGCGCTCGGTCGCCGACTCGGCCGAGATCGACAGCACGGGCGTGCGCGCGGCGAGGCGCGTGATCTGGCGCTGTTCGAGGCGGTCGGCGCGCATCCCGTTGGGGAAGTCGACGCCCATGTCGAGGTCCTCGAGCGCGCCGAGCAGGCCGTCGAGGTGGCCGGGCCGCACGTTGACCAGCTCGTCCAGGACCACGACGCGGTGCACGCCGTAGCGCTCCTGCAAGAGCGCCAGGTTCTCGGCCACCTTCGCCGTCGGGATCGGCCGCCAGCCGCGTCCCTCGACGCCGTCGCGCCGCCACGGGGTCGCGGTGCAGAAGCTGCACGAATACGCGCAGCCACGGCTGGTCTTGATCGCGGCGAGCGGTGGCGTCAGGTCGAAGATCTCGCGCTTGTGCTGGCTGGCGGCGACCCGCGCCAGGAAGCGCTGCCAGGCCGCAAAATCAATCAGATCGTAGGCGGGCAGGGGCAGGGCGCCGAGGTCCTCGGGCGGGACGCCCTTGAGCAGGCGCTCCTGCGGCTGCGCGCCCGACGCCAGCACCGCCACCAGCGACGGCAGCGTGACGTCCGCTTCGTAGCGCAGGCCGACGTCGACGCCGAGCTCGTCGAGCCAGGCCTCGTCCCAGGCGATGACGTGTTGGCCGCCGACGTCGAGGTCGGCCAGCACCGTCCGGGCGTCGGGCCAACGCGCGGCCAGCAGCCCGACCAGGCGCGCCGTCTCCTCCGAGGCCGGCCGCGCCAGCAGCCACGGGCTCGCCGCGATCACGATCACGTCCGGGACCAGCGCCGGCAAGCGATCGACGTAGGTCGACATCGGCACGCCCAGGCGGATCATGCCCGGACGTTCGCGCAGCAGGCCGCTGCTGGCCAGGCAGAAGGCGTCGTGGACGGCGACGTCGTGGCCCGCCTCGCGCAGACCCGCGGCGGCCTGCCAGGTCCCGAGGCCAGCGAGATACGGGTAGTCGATGAACGCGTCGTGCAGCAGCAGCGGCGGGTGCAGCAGCAGGACTCGGGCCACGATTCCCCCAGGCGCGAGCGCCCCCGCGGCGCTCGGCATGAGCTGCGCGGACGGACTGCGTGGCGAAAGTATGGTCGTGCGCGGGTGCCGGGGCAAGGCGCGTGCCTGGAATCATTTGCAGGGCTGCTGCGTTGGCTCTGTGACGGGGACACCCGTCCGCGAGGATCAGGGTCGGGCGTCCCGGCGGGCGAGCGGCCGCGTCCTTGTCCTCGGACCGTAGCGCGCTTGCGCCGGCCCTGGCGAGTGGCGATTCTAGCGGACGGATCGGGCGCGACGCGGCGAGCACCCTCGCCCGGCCCGTGACGGCGGCCTGCCCGGGCCGTCGCCCGTCTTGGAGGTGCCGTTGACCGGTGGTCGCCATAGCCTTCGCTCGGAGTCCTGGCCGAACGGCCGTCGACCTGTCCGTCGCCGGCCCGGGCTCGTGCAGGCGTTCGTCGTCTTCGGCGTCTGCGTCGCGCTCGGCGCGCCGGGCGAGGTCCGCGCCGGGTGGGGGGCGCGCAAGACCGCCGAGCCTGAGCCCACGCCCACGCCCAAGCCAAAGGCAGGCAAGCCCCAGGGCCGGACGTCCAAGGCAGCGACGACCAAGGCCTCGGGGACCAGGTCGGCGACCAGCGGGCGTCGGCCCAAGGCAGCGGCCACCGCGACCGCGACCGGCACCCCCGCCGGTGCCCACGTCGACGCGGCCACGTCCGCCGGCGCGCCCGGGTCCCTGGCTGCGCGTGTCCACGCGGCGCTCAAGCCGCCGCTGCGGGTCCGCACGCTGCTGCCGCTGATCCGCGAGGCTGTCGCCGCCCGCGAGATCCCGGTCGCGGTGCAGCTCGCCGAGGCCGTCGCCGCCGCGCCACGGGTTGCGCCCGCCGACCTCGTCGACGTCGCCAGCGCCCTCGGCACCGGGCAACCGTTGCCCGTCCAACTCGCCCTGTGGCGGCGCGCCCATCGGTCCGGTGGCGTGTCGCCGTGGCTGCGCGACGTCGTCGAAGAGGGGCTGAGCGACGCGTTGCTCGCCGCCTCGCAGCTCGACGAAGCCCACACCGTGCTGCTCGCCGCGCTGCGCCGACGCAAGGCGGGCGAACGCGGGCCGATCGTCGAGCGCCTGGTCGCCTGGGCCCGCGTCAAGGGGCAGGTCGACGAGGTCCGCGACGCGCTGCTGCGCCTGCGTGACCCCGACGCCGCGATCCACGCCGCGACGTTGGTCGCCGAGCTCGACGGCGACGAGGCCGGCGTCGCGGTGTTGCGCGACGCATTTCGCACCTTCCCGGGCCACCGCAAGCTCGCCGGCGCCCTGCTCGACGCCCTGGCACGAGCGGGCGCGCGCGATGAGCTCGAGCAGGTCATCGAGAAGGTCGTGGCCCTGGCCCCCACCGAGGCGATGCCCTGGCTGCGCCTGGTCGACGCCCACATCGCCGTGCGCGACCACGCCGCTGCGCGCAAGCTGATCGACCGGCTGGCGCAGCGCTTTCGCCACGACGACGCGCTGCTCGAGGCGCTGATCGACCGCGAGCAGCGCATCGGCGACGAAGCGACCCGGATCGCCGCCCTCTACGAAGCGTTGCTGCGCGCCGCGCCCAAGAACGTCGGCTACATCGAGGCCTATGGCGAGTGGCTGCTGCTGCGCAGCCATGGGCGCGTCGGCGAGGCGCTCGCGGTGCTGCGCCGGCTCGAGTCGCTGCCGCACGGGCGCTACGAGGGCAAGCGACGCATCGCGGCGATGCTGGCTGCCCACGGCCATCACGCCGAGGCGCGCGGCTTGCTCGCCGAGCTCGAGCGCGAGTTCCCGGACCGCCGCGCCACACGCAAGGCCATGGCGGTGCTCGACGACGCCGACCGCAGCCGCGACGCGACGCCGCAATGGCTCGCGCTCTGCCAGATCCCCGACGACGCGGACCCCGAGCTGCGCCGCGACATCGCCGAGGCCCGCCGCAGCCTGATCTCGCTCTGGCGCCGGCGCTCGCAGCTGGCGATCCGGCTGCGCGAGCTCGGCGCCCGACTCGCCGCCGGCCACGCCACCCTGGCCGACAGCCTGATCTTGCTCGACGGCCTGATCAGCGAAGAGGACGTCGACGGCAGCCGCGTGCTGCCCGACACGGCGCTGGCCCACGACGGCCCGCTGCTCGGCCGCTTCGCCGAGGACGTCGAGGTGGTCGCGCGCGTCGCCCAGCTGCGACTGCTGCGCGGTGCCGCCCCCGACGCGCTCGCGCTCGCGCAGCGCCTCGCCACGCGGGATCCCGACGCAGCCCGGGATCTGGCCTCTCGCATCGCCGAGGCCGCGCTCTCGGCCGGCGACGGCCCGACCGCCGCGGCGGCGGAGGCCTTGGTCCTGGGCGACAGCCCCGAGCCCACGGCCTTGCTCCAACTCGGCGACCAACACCTGCGCATCGGCGACCGCGCCGGCGCGGCGGCCCTGTATCGCCGCGCGGCCAAGCTGGCGCCCAACGACACGCGCGCCACGGGGCGTATGGCCCGGCTCTTCCGCGAAGACGGCGACCTCGCCGCCGAGGATGAGGCGCTGCGCGCCGTCGTCGCCCGCAGCGCCGACGCCGACGAGCTCGAGGCCGCCGGGCAACGGCTGCTGACCCTGGCGATGGCCCGGGGCGAGGCCGCCGGGCTGCTGCGGTGGCTCGACGCCGTGACGCCGCAGCATCCGCGCCGCGAGGTGATCGAGCGGTTTCGCTTGCTGGCCTACGACGTCTGGCTGCGCACCGAGCCGTTCGAGCGCCGCCTGCGCGGCGAGCAGGGCGGCGAGCCCCGCGACGATCCCGGTCCGTCGCGGCTCGGCGACGCCCTGGCCAAGGGCGACCTCGCGATGCGCGTCCGCGCCCTGCGCCAACTCGCGCGCAGTCGACGGGCGGTGCCCGCGGCGACGGCGCGGACGCTGCTGCGCGATCCGAGCGTCGTCGTGCGCCGCGAGGCCGTCCTGGCGATCGCGGCGAGCGGCGACCCCGGCGCGATCGACCTGCTGCTCGACATGGAGGTCGAGCGCTCGCTCGAGGTCTCGTTGGTGCGGCTGCTCGCGATCGGCCGGCTGCCGCCCTCGCCCAAGGCGCTGACGGCGTTGCAGGAGCGCCTCGCCGAGCGCAACACCGACCTCTCGACCGTCGCGGCGCTGGCGCTCGGCCACCTCGGCGAACCGGCCGCGCTCGGCGACCTCTGGCGCGCGTTGCCGAACCGGCGCGAGCTGCGAGGCGCCCTGATCCTCGCGCTCGGCGCCACGCTCGGCGCCAAGCCGGAGCGCCCGGAGGCACCCGAGGTGCTCGAGGCCCTGTCGGTCGCGACCCGGGTCGAGTCCGGTCACGAACGACAGCCGGCGCTCTACCTGGCCGCAGCCGCCATGTGGGCGCTCGCCGCGACGGGGCGCGACGACGCCCGGCAGCTGCTGGCGCGCGCGACGGTCGCGGCCGAGGGGCCCCTGCTGCGCCAGTTGGGCATCCGCCTGCTCGGCGCGGCCGCCCGTCCGACGATCGACAGCGATGTCTTCGACGTCGACGTCGCCCGCCTCTCGCAGCTGCGGGCCTCGATGCTCGCGCGTGTCCTGTCGCCGTGGATGCAGCCCGACGCCGCGGCGCTGCGGCAGGCGCTGGCGACCGCGGACGCCATGCTCGCCGTCGCGATGGACCAAGCGACGCCCTCGGCGCGGCAGCAGTTCTGCGACGACGTCTGGCCGCTCGAAGCGAGCGACGCCGCGGTCGGCGGGCCCGGCGCCGCGACGCGGGCCGCCTGCGTCGTCACGCGGCGCCAACGCGCCCCGAGCGCCGACGAGCCCTGACGCCCTGCGTTTCGGGGTGCTGATGCCCCGCTCCGAGCGACGTTCCCGTCGAGAGTTTCGCCACAGCCGGCGCTCCGCTATACTCCGATCGGCGTGTACCGCTCCCCCCAAGGGCGGGCACACGCCGCTCGGAGGACGGATGCGCTCGACCCTGGTTCGCTCTGGTACGTGGAAGCAATCACTCGCCTTCGCGAAGGTCTTCGTCGCCGTGATGGTGGCGCTCGTCCTCGCGTCGTGCGGGCAAGAGGTCGTCGACTACGACGCGCTCTACGTCGTGATCCGCAGCGAAGCGCCCGACGGCGGCCCGATCACGCGCATCGACATTGGCGCGATCGGCTTCGGCGCCGATGACGCGACGCTCTTCCGCCTGCCCAAGGAGGCCGGTGACGCCGACTACCAGGTCGCGCTGCCCGCGTCGGTCGACCTCGTCAACAAATCGTATCGCTTGCGGATCTTCACCGGCACGCAGCCCGTGACCCGCCTCCAGCTGCGCGTGCGTGGCCTCAACGACTCCCTGGCGGTGCTCACGGGCTACTCGGGGATCGTCGAGACGCCCGGCAAGGCCCGCGAGATCACGATCACGCTCAAGCGGCCGGATCTCGCGTGCGACGCGGACCAGGACGGCGTCAAGAACTGCGCCGTGGACGGCTGCTGTGCGCCGCAGGAAGCCTCGGACTGCGACGACAAGTCCGCGTCCGCGAGCCCCTTCGATCACGAAGATCCGTGCACGCAATGCGACAACAAGATCGACGAGGACTGCGACGGCGTCGATGCCGCCTGCGTCGACGGCGACACCGACGGCGTGCCGGATTGCCAGGAGCTCTCGTGCGGCCCGGGCGCAGGCACTGATCCGACCATCCATCCGGGCGCCCCGGAGCTGTGTGACGACAAGGACAACGACTGCGACGGCACCACCGACGAGTCGTTGACCTACATCGGCATCGACGGCGTGGCCGGGACCCTGACCAAGGGCGCCGCCTGTGGCACTGGCGCCTGCACCGGCGGCACGGTCGTCTGCGACGGCGAGGGCAAGGGCCTGGTCTGCTCCAGCGCCAGCAAGAAGGCCGCCAGCGAGATCTGCGACAACCAGATCGACGACGACTGCAACGGCAAGGTCAACGACGGCTGCGCGCTGACCGACATCGACGGCGACGGCGTGCCCAACGACGCCGAGGACAAGGCGTGCAAGCATCCGTTCGCGCGCTTCCACAGCGAGATCTTCCCTGGCAACACCGCCCCCGAGCCCTGCTGCCTTGCGTTCACCGCCAAGATCCTCGCCGTCGACGCCGGCTGGACCGAGGGCGATCCCGTGCCCGGCGCTGCCGCTGCCGCCGACGCCGAGCTCGCCGCCTGCGACTTCAACTGCGACGGCGCGATCAAGGCCTGCGCGCCCAAGGACACCGACGGTGACGGCGTCGCCGCGCCGCTCGACTGCGACGACAAGGATCCCTTCACCTACCCGAACGCGCCCGAGAAATGCGGCGACGGCAAGGTGCAGGCCTGCATCGGCGCCGATCCTGCCTGCGACAGCGCCACCGACAAGGACAGCGACGGCTGGCCGGCGACGGTCGACTGCAACGACGCCGCCGCGTCAATCCACCCGGGCGCGACCGAGCTGTGCAACGGCGTCGATGACGACTGCGACGGCGCGATCGACGACGGCAACGCCGAAGCGGCCGACGCGGCCTGCGGCGACAAGGACGGCGAGTGCGGCAAGAAGCCCGGCATCTCGGTCTGCAAGCATTGGCCGGCCGGCCAGGATCCCGGGCCGCTCGACTGTCTGGCCAAGGCCTTCGACAAGACCTCGCTGACCTGCGTCGGCTGCGAAGGGGACGGCCGCCCGACCGACGACGTCTGCGACTACCTCGACAACGACTGCGACGGCAAGAGCGACGAGGACTACATCTACGACGAGCAGGGCACCGCCGCCAAGCTGGCGGTCGGCGCGCCCTGCGACGGCATCGGCGCCTGCGGGGCCGGCAAGGTCGAGTGTCGCATCAGCAAGGACAAGGCCATCTGTTCGACCGACGTCGAGGGCAGCAAGAACGAGTCCAAGCCCGAAATCTGCGACAACAAGGACAACAACTGCAACGGCACGACCGACGAGAGCCTGACCAGCATCGCCGACTCGACCTGCCACAAGGCCGGCGTCTGCTCGAGCAGCGCAGTCGCCCAGATCCTGACCGTCTGCGTCGCCGGCAAGTGGGTCTGCGACTACACCAAGGTCCCCGGCGTCGAGTTCGACACCAAGGCCTCCTGCCAGGCCGGCGACGCGTTCTGCCACTGCCCAGGCCTCGGCGACGGCGGCAAGAAATGCTTCCCGATGGTCGAGGCGACCTGCGAGGGCAAGGACAACGACTGCGACGGCAAGACCGACGACGACTTCCAGTTCGACGACCTCGGCACCGTGCGCAAGGTCGGCGACGTCTGTGGCACCGGCATCTGCGCCAGCGGCAAGACGGTCTGCAAGGTCGATGCGAGCGGCCTGACCTGCGACTCGCTGCCCAAGATCACCAAGGAGGTCTGCGACGCCAAGGACAACGACTGCAACGGCAAGACCGACGACGGCATGACCGTCCTCGACTCGTCGTGCAGCCTGGTCGGTCAATGCAACCCGCAGAACGTCGTCGGCACCTGCGAGGGCGGCAAGTGGGTCTGCAAGTACGACGGGGTCCCGGCCTACCAAGCGCTCAAGGAGGCGGACTGCGACGGCAAGGACAACGATTGCGACGGCAAGATCGACGAGGACTTCCTCTTCGACGACCTCGGCGCCGTGCGCACCATCGGCCAGACCTGCGGCACGGGCGTCTGTGCGGCCGGCAACGTCGTCTGCACGGCCGACAAGAAGGCGATGACCTGCTCGACGTTGGTCAAGATCGGCACGGATATCTGCGACTCGCTCGACAACGACTGCGACGGCAAGACCGACGAGGACTACAAGTACTTCGGCGTGGCGATCGGCGACGCCTGTGACGGTGTCGGTGCCTGCGGCGCCGGCGTCGCCGAATGCACGCCGGGCAAGACCGACGCCGCGACCTGCTCGACCAACGCCGAAGGCTCGAAGAACCAGGCGACGCTCGAGAGCTGCAACGACGCCGACGACGACTGCGACGGCGTCACCGACGAAGGCTGCGACGACGACACCGACGACTTCTGCGACACGGCGATGCAGACCGTCGGCAAGCCCAAGGTCTGCCCCAAGGGCGGCGGCGACTGCAACGACGAGGATCTCGCCTACAACCCGGCCGTGGTCGAGCTCTGCGACGGCAAGGACCAGGACTGCGACAGCAAGACGGACGAGACCTTCACCTGGAGCGAGCTCAACGCCGCCACCGGCCAGACCGCCGTGCTCGGCGTCGGAGCGCCGTGTGGCCTCGGCGTCTGTAGCGGCGGCCTCGTCGCATGCACCGACCTCGCGGCCGTCAGCTGCACCACGATCGGCAAGAAGGGCACCGAGATCTGCGACGACCTCGACAACGACTGCGACGGCCTGACCGACGAGGGCTGCAACGACGACAAGGACGACTACTGCGACAAGGCGATGACGACGCAGGGCACGCCCTCGATCTGCCCCAAGGGTGGCGGCGACTGCGACGACCTGGTCAAGACGACCTTCCCGACTGCGGTCGAGGTCTGCAACGACGTCGACGAGGACTGCAACGGCACGACCGACGACGCCTGCGACAAGGACGGCGACGGCTGGTGCGACGCGGCCAAGACCACCGTGAACAAGCCCAAGATCTGCCCGAAGGGCGGCGGCGACTGCAACGACGTCGCCGGCCAGGGCGCGACGATGAACCCCGCCTCCACCGAGATCTGCAACGACCTCGACGACAACTGCGTCGGCGGCGCCGACGAGGGCTGTGACGACGACACCGACGGTTACTGCGACATCGACATGACCGTCGTCGGCAAGCCGAAGTCGTGCACCAAGGGCGGTGGCGACTGCAACGACAAGGTCGCCAGCGTCTACCCCTCGGCCACCGAGGCGTGCAACGACGTCGACGACAACTGCGACAAGAGCACCGACGAGGGCTGTGACGACGACAACGACGGCTGGTGCGACGATGCGTTCGTCACGGTCAACAAGCCCAAGGTCTGCCCCAACGGCGGTGGCGACTGCGAGGACACGGCCAAGAACGGCCCGAACATCCACCCGACGGCGCCGGAGATCTGCAACAGCAAGGACGACGACTGCAACGGCAAGATCGACGCGGCGGACGCGACCAACCTCGCCAAGACCGCGCCGGACTGCGAGAACCAGAAGGGCGTCTGCAAGGGGCTGAAGAAGGCGGTCGCGCTCTGCGCCGGCGGCACCTGGAAGGCCTGCCCCGACTCGCTCTACACCAGCGACGCCCCCAACTACGAGAGCACCAACGAGGCCACCTGCGACAACCTCGACAACGACTGCGACGCCGCGACCGACGAAGGCTGTGACGACGACAACGACGACTACTGCGACGACAACATGACGACCAAGGGCAAGCCCATCGTCTGCCCCAACGGCGGCGCCGACTGCGACGACAAGGCGGACGCAAAGGGGCCCAAGATCAACCCGGGCGCGACCGAGACCTGCCTGACGGCCTACGACGACAACTGCAACGGCGAGCCCAACGACCTCGACGCCGTGGCATGCAGCGACTTCTACTACGACAGCGACAAGGACGGCTGGGGCAGCAACGCCAAACCCAAGCTCTGCCTCTGCAGCAGCCAGGGCTCGTTCACCGCGACCAAGGTCGGTGACTGCAACGACAACTCCAAGGACGCCTCGACGTTCAGCTGGGACGCGCCTGACGGCAAGACCATCGAGCTCGGCGGCGCTTGCGGCACAGGAGCCTGCAAGGGCGGCTCCGTGGTCTGCTCCAGCGGGACGGCGACCTGCAGCACCGGCAGCAAGACGGCCACAGAGGTCTGCAACGGCGTCGACGACGACTGCGACGGCAAGACCGACGCCGATGACTCGAGCCTCGACCTCAGCGGCTCGTCCTGCACCGGCAAGGGCATCTGCGCCAACGCCGCGGCGGTCAAGAGCTGCGCGGCCGGCAAGCTCGTCTGCGACTACAGCGGCGTCACGGACTACGAGGCGACCGAGAGCAAGTGCGACAACAAGGACAACGACTGCGACGGCTCCACCGACGAGTCCATCGACTTCGGCTCGTTCAAATGCGTCACCGCCGGCGTCTGCTTCGGCCAGGACGTGACCCCACAGTGCAAATCGGGCGTGCCGACCTGCGACTACAGCAAGATCTCGGGCTACCAGGCGACCGAGGACACCTGCGACGGCAAGGACAACGATTGTGACGGCCAGACCGACGAGACCCCCAACCTCTCGGCCCTGACGTGCAAGTCCAAGGGTCTCTGCACCGGCAAGACCATCCCCAAGGCGTGTACCGCCGGCGTGCCGACGTGCGACTACTCCGGCGTCGCTGGGTACGAGGCCGACGAGGGCACCTGCAACAACAAGGACGATGACTGCGACGGCACCACCGACGAGGTCACCGACGTCCTGAAGTCCGACTGCAAGCTCAAGGGCCTGTGCAACGGCAGCAACGTCTCGGCGATGTGCGCGGCTGGCAACTGGGTCTGCAACTACTCGGGCGTGTCGGGCTACGAGGCGGTTGAGATCTCGCTCACGGACAGCAAGGACAACGATTGCGACGGCCAGACGGACGAGGCGCCCTGACGCGCCCGTCCAAGGTTGCGGCGGGACAGGAGCTCCGACCACCCCGCCGCGGCATCAGACCCTGCGTCTGCAACGAATTGACCGGCTACCGGCTCCACGCAGGGACGCCGCAGGTGGGTTGCGCTCGCGGACCTGCGGTGCCAGCCTTGGATTCGTGCCAGACTGTAGGGGTGCACCGATGACGACTGCCAGCAATCTTCGCGACGGTGATCGCGCGCCTCTGCCCAAGCGCAAGTCCAAGGCCGAGCCCATGCTGCCGCCGGGCCACATCTGCACGGTCGTCTACAGCGACGAGAACCTCGTGGTGGTCGACAAGCGGGCAGGGTTTCCCGTCGCGCCGATGGCGCAGTACCAAGAGCGCTCCGTGCTCAAGGTGCTGGCTCGCCTCGGCTTCGGTGCCTGCTACCCCGTGAGTCTGCTCGACCGGGAGGCCACAGGCCTCGTGCTGCTCTCGCGCGATCAAGCGACGGCCCAATCGATGCGCTGGAACTGGCGCTCCAGCCTCTGTGTGCGCCAGTACCTCGCCGTCGCCCAGGGCGTCATCGCAGGTGCCCGCGGTCGCATCACGCTGCCGATCGGTACGGTCCTGGCGGGCAAGACGCGCCGCCGCGGAGTGCTCGCGCAGGACCAGGGTGGCCGCAACGCCGAGACCCGCTGGAAGCTGCTCGCGCGCGGCCGGGGCATGTCCCGCCTGTTGGTGACCATCGGCGCCGGACGCTGTCATCAGATCCGCATCCACCTGGCAGCCATCGGCCATCCGGTGGTCAACGAGACCGTCTACGTCGAGCGCAACGCAGAAGCGTCGATGGAGCAACTGCTCGAGGGAACAGAGCGGCGCCACGAGATCGTGCGCTTGCCACCCCAGCAGATCGGCCTGCACCTGTGGAAGGTCCGGGTCGCGCATCCGGTCTCGGGCGAGATCGTGGAGTTCGAAGCGCCGATCCCACGTGAGCTGCTCGACCTCATGCCGGGCGCCTGGATCGTCGACGAGGCTTGAGCAAGAGCCGACGCGTCCGTTCCTGGTCCTGATGGCAGCAGGTGCGCGGATTCGCTCCTGGCAGTCATACCGCGGCGGCCCCAAAAGCAGGCGGGCCCCGCCGACTCGCGTCGACGGGGCCCGTCCGTGATCTACATGCCGTCTGGCTACTTGCCGAGCAGCGACGCGACCCAGGCGTAGAAGCCGAAGTCCGCCGTGTTCTTGGTGCCCTTCGACTGGCCCGCGACCGAGCTGCCACCGACGAGCATCCGCGCGTCGTACTCGGTGCCGCCGACCTTGACCTTGCCGCCGACCACGGCCGCGCCGAAGCGCGCCTCGTAGCTGGTCGGCTTGCAGCCCTCATCGGTCTGGCCGTTGCAGGTGTCATCCTTGCTGTTGCCGCAGGTCTCGTCCTGCGCCGGCGTCACCTCGCCGGTGCACGTGTCCTGCACCTTGCCATTCAGGCAGGCCTTGGTGCCCGCCTTGCAGATGCCCTTGTCCTGGGTCTTCGGGTCAGCCGAGTAGCAGGGCACCGTGGCGGCGTTGTCCGGGGTGTTGGTGCAGCCGTTGGTCTTGTCGCAGCTATCCTTGGTGCACGGGTTCTTGTCGTCGCAGTCCGGACCGACGCCAGAGACACACGTCCACTTGCCAGCCTTGTCACCGCACTTGTCGCCCTCGGTGCAGGCGTTGCCGTCGTCGCAGGCCGTCGACAGGTTGGTGGTCTTGCACGAGCCGTCCGCCTTGTCGCAGGAGTCCGTGGTGCAAGGCTCGTTGTCGTTGCAGACCTTATTCTTGCCTGCGGTGCAGAGCTTCTCGAGGCAGATGTCGCTCTCGGTGCAGGCGTCGCCGTCGGCATCGCAGGGCGCCGTGTTGGCGATGAACTTGCAGCCCTCGGTCGGGTCGCAGACATCGTCGGTGCACGGGTTCTTGTCGTCGCAGCTCAGCTTGGCGCCCGGGGTGCAGACGCCGGTCTGGCACTGGTCGTCCTTGGTGCACAGGCTCTGGTCGGCATCGCAGCTCGTGCCGTCGGCCTTCTTGGAGACTTCGCACTTGCCGGTCCCCGGCACGCAGAGCGTCGTCGCGCAGAAGGTGTCCTTGGACGTGTCGCAGGTGACGATCGTCGCCGGGTTGACCTTGCACGCGAACGGGATCTTCGACTTGTCGCAGAAGAGCGTGCCGTTGCAGAAGTTGCCGTCCTCGGCGCCAGCGCACTGGGAGTCGTTGGTGCACGCGCAGGTGTTGGTGCCCGAGTTGCACACGCCAGCCTCGCAGACGTCGCCCACGGTGCAGCCGTTGCCGTCGTCGCACTTGGTGCCCGACGCGGCCGGCGTGTTGACGCAGCCCTTGTTCTTGTCGCAGGTGTCCGCGGTGCAGGCGTTGTTGTCCGAGCACTTGACGTCGGGGTCGAAGACCTTGCCCTTGCACTTGCCAAGGTCACAGGCGTCGGCTTCGGTGCACTCGTCACCGTCGTTGCACGGGCCGGGGACGTCGTTGTGCACGCAGCCCTTGACCTTGTCGCAGGCGTCCGAGGTGCAGGGGTTGAGGTCGTCGCAATCGGTGGCCTTGCCCTTGCAGGCGTCGGTCACGCACTTCTCACCCGTGGTGCAGGGGTTGCCGTCGTTGCAGGTCTGGCCTTCCTGGAAGGCGTACTTGCACGTGCCGTCGACGATGTTGCAGTTGCCCGTGATGCACTGGTCCTCGCTGGCGCAGGGCTTGGTCGCGCCGGGCTCGCACTTGCCGTCCTTGCACTGGTCGTTCTGCGTGCAGCTGTTGTCGTCGGCGTTGCAGCCCTTGCCGTCGTCGTTGGTGTAGACGCAGCCCTTGGTCGGGTCGCAGCTATCGGCGGTGCAGGGGTTGTTGTCGTTGCACTCGACCTTGGCGCCGGCGACGCACTTGCCGTCCTTGCAGGCATCGTCCTTGGTGCAGGACGAGCCGTCGGCGTCACAGGGTCCGGCCTTGTTCGCCGTCTTGCAGCCGTTCGCGCCGTCGCAGGTGCCCTCCGTGCAGGGGTTCTCGTCCGAGCAGGTCGACTCGTCGGTCTCGCCGTCGCAGTCATCGTCGATGGCGTTGCACGCCTCCTGCTTGGGGTCGGGCGCGAGGCAGGCCGACAGGCCGCCGCCGCTCGGGGCGCCCGGCTTGCCCGCCGCGAGGCAGGTGCGCTGACCCTCGCACTTGGAGGCGCCCGAGCCGGTGTAGCAGACCGTCGACAACTCGTTGGCGATCGCTGCGTCACTGCACTGGCAGATCGCGTTGTCCTTCGGCACGCACTGCTTGCTGTCCTTGCCCTCGAGGGTCTTGACCGACTTGCAGGTGTAGCCGACGTCGCAGCCGTCGTCGCTGCTGCAGCTCGCGCCGCAGAACGCGCCAGCGTCACCGTTGTCGACGCACGCCGCCTTGCCGTCGGCCAGGCTCACGCAGTCGCTGCTCGCCTTGCAGGGGTTGCAGAGGTTGCCGCCCTTGGGCACGCAGACGCTCACCGGGTCATTCGAGCCCGGGAAGGTCACGGTCGTGCACAAGAAGCCTGTCTTGGTGCACGAATCGATGCAGGTCTCGGCGCAGATCTTGCCTTCGCCGCCCTCGATGCAGTAGCCGGAGTCGCAGTCGCTGTTCTCCTTGCAGCCGCAGTAGGCCTCGCCGGGACAGGTCGGACCACCGTCGGTGTCGGTCGGCTCCGTCGTGTCCTCGTCCGTGGTTCCGCCGGTGTCGTCGACGTCGGGATCGACCGCAGTGTCGTCCCCGTTGGTGTCGACTGGCGTCGTCGTGTCCTTGGACGTGTCGGTTGTCGACGTGTCCTTGTCGATGGTCCCGGTGTCGCCGGTGGCGGTGTCCTGGTCTGCGCTGGCGTCGCCCGAGACCGAGGAGTCGCCGCTGTCGCCGCAGCCGCTGCTCAAGAGCAGGGCCAGCGTGCTGATCGCGAGCGTGGTACGAAGGAGGATGCGGCGTTGCTTCATGGGTTGTCCCCAGTTGTTCAAGGTGTCAAATGCACCGAACGCGTGAATCCAGGCTCTGAGTGGCCCCTCGCCGCGGTACAACGCCGCGGCGAGGGGTGACTCTCAGACTACTTGAACTTGTTGGCCAGGTAGTCGTTGTAGCGCGAGTAGTCCCACTCCAGTCCGTTGGACGAGAAGTTGAACGAGTTGTTGTAGAATCCAATGACGGTCTTGTTGTAGTAGCCGTTCCATTGGGTCCACATGTAGGCACCTGACTTCAGAACGAGGGCCGAAGACTTGCCGGCGGGGTAGGTCACGTTCAGGCAGTGCGTGCTCACGTTGTTGCTCGTGTAGCTCCAGAGGTTGGTACCATTGAGCGCGATGCTCGCGTAGTTGCCGTCGCCCCACGGATGCGACGACCAATAGAAGCACACCTGCTGGGTCACGTCCTTGGTCGTCGGATTCTTGACGAGCGCCACGAGGTACTGGCGGCTACGCTCGTTGTTGCCGTTGCCGTAGTTCACGCCACCATGACCCTGATGGAAGTTGCCGTGCGTGTCGCCCCAGACCACGTACGGCGTCGCCATGTGCAGGGCGTCGTTGTTGAGCGGCAGCTGGTGAGCGTAGGGGTACTGCGGCTGGTAGGCCCAGTTCGACTCGGTGTGGTCCTCGATCCACCCATACAGGAGGGGACGGCTGCCAGCCGGGAAGTGTCCGTACCACGCGGTGCCGTTGACGGTCAGCGTGCCGGCGACCGACACATCCTTGAGGTACGCGGTGCCGCCCTGGTAGGTGTCACCGTTGATCGAGATCTTCTTGTTCGACAGGGTCTTGATCTTGATGCTCCAGGTCACGATCGTGCCGTCGAGCTGCTTGACCGTGTCGCAGAGAGCGGCGTTGCCGGACTGCTGCGGAATGCAGTAGCCGTTGTCGAGGACCTTGAGGTTCCAGGTGCCCTTGGGGTTGGCGCCGATCCACTTCTCGAGATCGCCGGACTTCAGGTCCGAATTGGCGGCGAACGTCTTCTTGAAGCTCTTGGCGTCCTTCTCTCCGCAGGGGTCACAGAGCACCCAGCCGGTCTTCTTGTCGTCCGGCGGCAGGATGGTCATCGAGACGACCGACAGGTCGGTGTTGGCGACCTCGACGTAGACCTCGAAGGACTGCGTCGTGCCGATGTCCGGGAACACCAGGTTCGAGATCGCGTCGGTGCCGGTCTTGTCCGGGATCGCCACGTTCTTGTCACCCTCGATGGTGTCGATGAACTGGTTGCTCAAGAGATCGTTGCTGATCTCGTTGAGGCCGTCCTTCGGCAGCGCGGCCGGATCCATCGCCGCGACGCACTTCAGCGAGCCGTCCGAGTTGATGCCCTTGACGACCTCGCCGGCGGTCTTGCACTCGCCCGACGGGGTCTTGATGCCCGTCAGCTTGCTGCCGTCGCCGACGAAGCTCGTCGCGGTCACGGTCGCCGCGGCGACGTCACCGGTGAAGGTGCCGTTCTTGGCCTTGAACGAGTTGGCCCCGAGGTCGACGTCACCGTCGAACTTCATCTCGGCGACGCCGACGCAGGCGGTGCACTCGAGCTCGATGGCGGGGCCACCCTTGGTCGAGGAGCCGGCGTAGTTGAAGCCGACCTTGGCGGCGGCGACGCCGCCGTTGGAGAGCTGGTTGCTGCCGACGCAGCCGTCGCAGGTCAGCGCGAGCGCCTGGCCGGCGACCTGGCTGAACAGGTTGGCGTGCAGGGCCTGGCGCGGCAGTTCGGGATCGGTACCGACCTTCAACGCGAGCCAATGCGCGTTGGCGGCGATCAGCTTGGCGGAGTCGAGGGCGGCGACGCTTCCGAGCGGGTGGCTGAAGCGCCCGCCGGCGACCTTGACCTTGGCCGTCTCGGTCCAGATCGCGTTGCCGCCGGAGCCGGCGTCGTAGATGGTGAAGACGATGTCGTAGTCGCCGTCCGCCGCAGCGCTGCCGCCGGAGGAGGTGAGCACGCCGTCGATCAACGACGTCTTCGGGATCGCCGCGAACGCAGGCGCTGCGACGAGCGCTGCCGCGACGGCCGCAGCCGCTGCGCCGCGCATCCAGCGCACCGCTCCAAAGCTGAAGTGCAGGTCCAACATCTTCATCTCCCCTCGACAGCGATCCTTGCCGCTGTCCTCCAACGCCATCATGCCGGTTCCCGCCGCCCCGCGGCAAGCCCTCTCGTCGCTACTTGCCGAGCAGCGCCATCATCCAGCCGAAGAATCCGCCGCGGAGGCCGGTCTTGCCGCCGCTCGCCGGCGCCACCGAGCCGCCGTGCATCTCACCGACGCGGGCATCCACGCCGTAGGTGCTGCCGGCGCCCTTGACCAGGCCGTTGCCGTCGCGAGCCGTGAAGCCCGTGGGCGCGCAGCCTTCGTCAGTGATGCCGTCGCAGGTGTTGTCCTTGCTGTCGCACGCCTCGGCCTTGTCGGGCACGACGTCGCCAACGCAGACGCCCTGGTTGCCCTTGTCGTCGCAGATCTGCGAGCCGTCCTTGCAGATGCCCTTGCCGGAGGTGCCGGACGGGCCGGTGTAGCAAGCGACCTTCTTGCCGGCCTGGATCGCGTACTTGCAGCCGCCCTTGTCGGCCCCGACCGGCTCGGCGCAGGTGTCGATGGTGCAGACGCTGCCATCGTCGCAGCTCATGGCCTTGCCCGGCAGGCAGGTCCAGCTGCCACTCGCGTTCTTGCCGCAGGCGTCCGAGACGGTGCAGACCTTGCCGTCGTCACAGCCCTGGACCAGCTCGGTGTAGCTGCACTTGCCGGTCTTCTTGTCGCAGCTCTCGGCGGTGCAGGGCTCGTTGTCGTTGCAGTCGACCGCCTTGCCGACGGTGCACTTGCCGTTCTGGCAGACGTCGTTCTCGGTGCAGGCGTCGCCATCGGCATCGCAACCGCCCGACTGATTCAGGTGCTGGCAGCCACCCTTGGCGTCGCACGAGTCGGCGGTGCACGGGTTGAGATCGTCGCATTGCAGCGGCGTGCCGGGCGCGCAGCTACCGTCCTTGCAGGCGTCGCCGACCGTGCAGACCGAGCCGTCGGCGTCGCAGGGCGTCGCGTTGGCCTTGGTCACCAGGACGCACTTGCCATCGGCGGGTTGGCAGGTGTTGGTGGCGCAGAAGTTGTCCTGCGACGCGTCGCACTTGATGACCGTCACCGGGTTGGGCTTGCAGCTGTAGGGCGCGGACGCCTTGTCGCAGTAGAGCTTGCCGTTGCAGACGTTGTTGTCGTCCTTGGCGGCGCAGTCCGCGTCGCTCATGCAGCCGCAGATGTTGGTGCCGGCGAGGCACTTGCCGTTGTCGCAGGTGTCGTTGACGCTGCAGGGCTCGCCGTCGTCGCAGAGCTTTCCGCTCACGGGCTTGTGGTCGCAGCCCGCCTTGGAGTCGCACAGGTCGGCGGTGCAGGCGTTGCCGTCGTCGCACTTCTTGGCGACGTCGAACGCCTTGCCGGCGCACTGGCCGCTGGCGCACGCGTCGAACTCGGTGCAGGCGTTGCCGTCGTTGCACGACAGGCCGTCCACCGCGGGCGCGACCTGGCAGCCCTTGGTCGGGTTGCACGAGTCGACGGTGCAGGCGTTGCCGTCGTCACAGACGATCGGCTGGCCGGGGATGCAGGTGAACTTGCCGGCAGCGTTCTTGCCGCAGGCGTCGTCCTTGGTGCAGGCGTTGCTGTCGTCGCAGGTCTGGCTGACCTCGGCGAAGAGGCAGACGCCGGTACCCTTGTCGCACGAATCTGCGGTGCAGTCCTCGCTGTCGTCGCACTTCTTGAGGTCGCCCGGCAGGCAGGTGCCGGACTTGCAGACGTCGCCAGGGGTGCAGGCGTTGTCGTCGGCGTTGCAGGGCGCGGCGTTGGCCTTGTAGACGCAGCCCGCCTTGGGATCGCAGCTGTCGTCGGTGCAGGGGTTGCCGTCGTCGCACTTGACGAGGGCGCCGGCGGCGCACGCGCCCTTGCCGTCGCAGCTGTCGTTCTGGGTGCAGACGCTGCCGTCCTTGTCGCAGGCGATGCCGACCTGGGCGTAGGTCAGCTTGCACTTGCCATCCGAGGGGTTGCAGGCGTTGCTCTGGCAGGTGGAGTTGATCGAGGTGTCGCAGGTGACGACGGTCGACTCCTTGACCTTGCACTTGTAGGGCGCGCTCGCCGTGTCGCAGTAGAGGGTGCCGTTGCAGAGGTTGCCGTCCTCTTGCGCGGCGCAGTCGACGTCGGACTTGCAGTCGCAGACGTTGGTGCCCGGCTGGCACTTGCCGCTCTGGCAGATGTCGTTCGAGGTGCAGTTGTTGCCGTCCTGGCAGGGCGTGCCGCTCTCGTTGGCGTGCTGGCAGCCGGCCTGCGCGGTGCAGGTGTCCTTGGTGCAGGGGTTGCCGTCGTCGCAATCGGTCGTGGCGGACATCGGCAGGCCGACGCAGCCGCCGTTCTTGCAGGCGTCCGACTTGGTGCAGGCGTTGCCGTCGTCGCACGGGCCCGCGTTGTTCTTGTGCACGCAACCGCCCGGGGTCTCGCAGGCGTCCGCGGTGCAGGGGTTGCCGTCGTCGCAGTTGGTGGCGTCGCCCTTGCAGACGTCGTCCTTGCACGATTCTCCGGCGGTGCAGGGGTTGCCGTCGTTGCACGGCAGGCCGATCTGGAAGCTGTAGCCGCACTTGCCGGTCGTCACCGAGCACTTGCCGATGGTGCAGTCGTCGCCGGACTCGCAGGTCTTCTTCTTGCCCGCGGCGCAGACGCCCTCCTGGCAGCTGTCGGACTGGGTGCACTCGTTGTCGTCGGCGTTGCAGATCGGGCCGGTCAGGGCGGTGTACTGGCAGCCGAGCTTGGGATCGCACTTGTCCGAGGTGCAGGGGTTCTTGTCGTCACAGTCGAGGGCCTTGCCCACGGTGCACTTGCCGTCCTTGCAGGAGTCCTGGACGGTGCAGACCGAGTCGTCCGCGTCGCATTCGGCGACCGCGTTGGTGTGCTTGCAGCCGTCGCCGCCGGCGCACTGGTCGATCGTGCAGGCGTTGTTGTCGTCGCAGGTGGACTCGTCGCTCTGGCCGTCGCAGTCGTTGTCGATGCCGTCGCAGGTCTCTGGCTCGGGATCTGGCGCCTTGCAGGCCGACAGGCCGCCCGCGGCGGGCGCGCCGGGCGCGCCGGCGGGAAGGCAGGTGCGCTTGCCCGCGCACTTGGCGTCACCGGCGGTGACGAAACATTGCGTCGAGAGCTCCGAGGCGATGGCGTACTCGGTGCAGGTGCATGCGCCGTTGTTCTTGACCACGCACTGCTTCACTTCCTTGCCGGCGGTGTCGACACCCGCCTCGCAGGCGTAGCCCTCCGGGCAGTTGCTGTCGTCGTTGCAGGCCGAGCCGCAGAACGCGCCGCCGTCGCCGCGGGTCACGCACGCAGCGTCGGCGTTGCCGACAGCGACGCATTCGGCGTTGGAGTTGCAGGGGTTGCAGAGGTTGCCCCAGGACGGCACGCAGATGTTGGCGACGTCGCCGCCCTTGCCTGTCGTGGTGGCGCACTTGAACCCGCTCGGGCAGTCGGAGATGCAGGTCTGGGCGCAGCGGCTGCCGACCGGCGTCTCGATGCAGAAGCCCGAGTCGCACTCGTTGGCGCCCTTGCACTCGCAACCGGGTTCACCCGGGCAGGTCGGGCCGGTCGAGTCGGGGTCGATGGTGCCGTTGTCGCCGGTGGCGGTATCGGGGGTCGAGGTGTCGGGTTGGGTCGTCGTGTCGTTCGAGGTCGTCGTATCGGTGGTGACGACCGACGTGTCGTCGCCCGTGGCGGTGTCGGTCTCGACGGCGTCGCCGCCTGCGCTCGTCTCTTCACCGCTGCATCCGACGGCGAAGGCGAGCAGCGTGGTCGCGACGAGGGCCATCATGGTCCGCGAAGGGCGGCAACAACCCGCGAGCACTTGAATTTGACGCATGATCCCTCTCCCCCAGGTCGAAACGGCCCCCCAATGGTGACAGAAACCCCACGGGCTTTGCAAGCCGACTTGCAGCGGTGGGGGGGCGGCGGGGCGCATCGCGATGCTGCGCGGCGGTCGCGGCGGACTTGACGCAGGGGACGGATCGTGGCTAACGACAGCGCGGCGCCCACGACGGGCTGGTGGGAGTCTTCGTGGGGTTGTCGAGCGATCACGTCCGATCCGTGGAGATTGGTCAGTTGGCGTTGGTCCAGGCCGAAGGCGGCCAAGGCAGCGCGCCGTGCGTCCTCGCGTTCGGCAACTTCGACGGACTCCACGTCGGGCACCGCGCGATCGTCGGGCTGCTGCGTGCAGAGGCCGCGCGGCTGGGTGGCCATCAGGTCGCGCTCGTCACCTTCGATCCGCACCCGCTGACCCTGCTCCGGCCGGAGTTGGCGCCGACGGCGATCGAGCCGCTGGCGACGCGCGTGCGGCGGATGCACGGTGCGGGGGTCGACCGTGTGGTGGTGCTTCGCTTCGACGAGGCGTTGCGGGCGACGTCGGCCGATGCGTTCGGTGCGCAGCTCTTCGACGTGCTCGGGGCGCGGGCGGTGGTGGTCAGCGCCGATTCCCGTTTCGGCGCGGGCGGCGCCGGCACGGCGGAGACGTTGCGGCGGTTGGCGGCTGCGCGTGGCGCCCGCGTCGTGCAGATTCCAGCGGTGTTCCGCGACGGGCGACCGGTGTCGAGCTCGCGGGTCCGCCGCGCGGTGGAGCAAGGCGACGTCGTCGAAGCGGCGCGGCTGCTGGAGCGGCCGTTCTGCCTGCACGGCAGGGTGGTGCCCGGGGATCGCCGCGGCCGCGAGCTGGGCTTCCCGACGGCGAACCTCGACGTCGGTGGCCAGGTCCGTCCTGCGGCGGGTGTGTACGCGGGCTGGCTCGAGGTCGAGGGCGCGATGTGGCCGGCCGTGGCCAACCTCGGCGTCCGACCGACCGTGGACGGCCAGCAATGGCGTGTGGAGGCGCACGTCCTGGATTGGAGCGGTGACCTCTATGGCAAGCCCGTGGGGCTGCACCTGACCGCCAGGCTTCGGGCTGAGCAGCGCTTCGCCGGGCTCGCCGAGCTCCGCGCCGCGATTGCGGACGATGCCGCACGCGCCTCGACGGCGCTTGCTGCGGACGTCATGCGTGGCCTTCGCCCGCTGCCGAGCCCATGACCGCACCGTCGACCGGACATCGCCTGGGCCTGTTGGGCCGCGGGATCGCACACTCCCTTTCGCCGACGTTGCACGGGGCGGGTCTGGCGGCGCTCGGCCTCCCCGGCAGCTATGGCCTCTTCGAGGCGGCGGACGAGACGGAGGCACGTGCGCGCATCGCGTCGCTGCGTCGGGGCGAGGTGGCGGGCCTGAACGTGACCACCCCCTACAAGGGGCTGGCCGCGTCGCTGGTCGACGAGGCGCTCGACGAGGTGGCGGCTCGGTCGGCCAACACGCTCTGGATCCGCGACGGTCGCCTGGTGGGCGGCAGCAGCGATGGCCCGGGCCTGCTGCTCGCGCTGCGGGCGGCCGGGGTGGACGTTCGGGGCAGCCGCGTCGGCGTGCTCGGCGCCGGCGGTGTCGCGGCGGCGGTCACGGCGTCCTTCGCGGCGATGGGGGCGCGCGTCGCGTGGGTCGTCGCCCGCGACGTGGTCGCGGCGCGGCGTGTCGCCAGTGGCTGCGGCGCTCGGGCGGTGCCCTGGGGGACGGCGGACCTCGAACCGGTCGACCTGTGCGTCCACGCCACGCGGATCGGCCACGGGGCCCGCGATGATGCCGATCTGTCAGCGCCGGAGCGCGAGGCGCTGGACGCGCTCGGCGACGCGATCTGGCAGCAGGACGCGCTCCTGGTGGATCTGGTCGTCGCGCGGGACGAGCGGACGCCCGTGCAGCGTCGCGCCTTGGACGCGGGCTTGCCGCCTCGATTCGGGGCCGGACGAGGCGTGCTGCTGCAGAGCGGCGCGGCGATGCTCGCCGCCCAGGCTGCCATCAGTCTCGGATGGTGGACCGGGCGCGACCCTCCGCTGGCCGCGATGGCGCAGGCGATCGGCGTCCCCTGGATCGCCGCAGGCCTGGAGTCTCGTTCGTGACGAGGCCGTGGATCCGGGCTACCAGCTGTAGACGACCGTGCCGAAGGGCAGCGGCACGAGCTGCTCGAAGCCGTCGTTGTCCCAGGTCGCGGTCAGCATCAGATCGACCGAGAGGCTGAAGCCGCTGCGCATCACGGCGCCGAACTCGAAGCCGACACCGGCAGAGAGGCCGGTGGTGTTCTGGACGGTGGTCGACGACGTGGTTTTCGTGGTGGTCGAGCCGACCGAGCCCGGCACCGCGACGTCCGCCTGGCCGTCCTCGTCGCGCGAGAAGTAGGTCGACGCACCGACGACCGCCCGCAGCGCCGTCGTGGTCGGCATCAGCGACAGCGAGTTCTGCCGCTGCCAGACGACCAGGTAGTGGCCGAAGTTGGCGCCCATCATGACCGCCAGGAAGCTGCCGCGGTTCGCGACCAGCGGCAACAGGTTCATCTGGACGAAGCTGTTGCCGAAGTACTTGCGGTAGGCGAACCCCGACGCGCCCGGATAGCCGGCGGAGATGCCCAGCGCCTGCGAGTTCTGCTGCAGCGTCAGCCGATGGCCGGGCAGGACCTCGGCCCGGGCGTCGGCGGCATGGAACGAGCCGACGGCCACCACCAGCGCGACGAGCGCGGCCAGCGCGCCGCCCTGGTTGGAGCGATGCCGGGCCTGCGAGAGACGGGGGAGCGAGGTGCGGAACATGGGGACTCCTGCGAGGATCGACCAGAAGGCGGGGCCAGGATGTCGCCTACCAGCTGTACATCAAAGCGATCGAGGGCAGCGGCCAGATCTGGCTCAGGCCCTTCTGGTCGAAGATCGCCGTCAGCTGCAGGTCCAGGCTCACCGAGAAGCCCGGGCGCATGATCGCGCCGAACTCAAAGCCGATGCCGGCGCCCATCGAGATCGTGTGCAGCCGGTCGATGGTCTTCTTGATCTGGGGCGTGCTCGGGCAGTTGAAGCTTTTCGTGGAGCGGCAGTCCGGATCGGTGCTGACCGCGGTGAACTCCTCGGACGTGCTGCGGTTGTAGAGGTACGAGGCGCTGCCGACCAGCCGCAGCGCGGAGGTATCGGGCAGCACGCTGGCGCGGCGATCTTCGTTCCAGACCAGCAGGTAGCGCGCCGCGGTGAAGCCGCCCCAGACCGTCGTGTTGTCACCGCGGTCGAGGATCATCGCCCAGAGCGAGCCCTGCAGCATCGTGTTGCCGACGTAGCGGCGGTAGGCGAAGCCCGACCCCGTCGACAGGCCGCCCGTCACGCCGAGCGCGTGTCGATTGGTCTGCTCCTTCACTTCGTGGCCGGGGCGCTGGTAGGCCGCCGTGGTGCTCTGGGCCGCCGGCGCTGCGGGAGGCGCGGTCGCCGGGGCCGGGGCCGGCTGGGGCAGGGGGGCTGGCTGGGCCATGGGGGCCGGCTGCGCCATGGGGGCCGGCGGCTCCATCGGCGCGGGCTCGGCGCTCGGATCTTGCGGCCCCGTCGGCCCCGGTTCCGGTCCGGTCTGGGCCCACGCCGTCGGGCTCAGCAGGGCCACGCCGAGGAGCGCTGCGACAAACGCGCCGCGGTCCGAGGTGAGGAGTCGGGAGATGGGTGCGAACATGGAACCCTCCAGGCGGACTGCTCTCGCATCCTATGCGCACCGTCGCCAATTGCCAGCGGTCACCACACCCGTGGCGGACCAGCGTGCGTCGTTCCGCCACGCGTGGTCGATCGCGGCGGCGGCGTGCTCGATCAGATCTGGCCGCGGTCCTGGAGGAAGTGCTCCTGGGCCCGGTTGGTCGTCCAGCGACGGAACATCGCCCATTCCTGCTCGTCGGCGTTCTTGAGCCGTGTCGCCAGGAAGTCGAAGATCGACTTGTGCTTGCGGCACCAGGTCGAATCGCGCATCCGGCCCTGGATCGTGCCCTGGGTCTTGTAGTTGTACTCGGGCTGTTGGCCGCAGTAGGGCTTGTAGGCGCAGCTGACGCAGTCGGGCTGGCTGTCGTTGGTGCTGGCCAGGACGAGCGCGCGCGTGGTCGCGTTCGTCATGATCTCCTCGTACGTGTTGTCGAGGCTGCCGATCAGGAAGGCGTTGTCGCCCATCGCCGCGACCATGCGGCCTTCGTCGCTCGAGAAGATCGTGCCGTCGGGGTGGTAGCCGAGCTGGCCGATGACGGCGCCGCCCGGGGTGCGCAGGTCCAGGTAATTCGGCTCGTAGTCCGAGATGATCTTCGAGAGCATGATCGCAGCGTTGCGCTCCATGATCTCGACGCCCTGCTTGTTGAGCTCGATGATGTACTCGACGGCCTCGATGTAGAACTCCATGAAATCATCCATGGAGTAGCCGAGTGTCTTCGAGGTCCGGGCGGCGAATCCGAACGGATCGAGCTTGCGCAGGAACAGGGCCCGGCAGCCGAGGCTGACGAACGTGTCGACGATGTCCTTGGCGCGCCCGAGCAGCGGCCGCGTGATCGTCGGCAGTGCCTCGACGCGGTAGAGGTTCGGATCGAGGCCGAGCTCGACGTAGCGCTGGTTGATGCGCTTCATCCAGCCCGTGGTCGTCGCGAAGCCGTCGCCGTCCTTCCAGATGCGCTGCTTGTTGTGCGCGTCCGCGGGGCCGTCGATGCTCGTGCACATCTGGACCTTGCGGTCGATGAGGTACTCGAGCTTCTCTTCGTCGAGCAGCGTGAGGTTCGAGACCAGCGAGAACGACAGCGCCTTGCCGGCGAGCGCGTTCTTCTGCCGGGCGTACTCGACGACGTGCTGCAGCACCTCCCAGTTGGCCAGCGGCTCGCCGCCCTGGAACTCGATGGTCAGGCCGGGGCTGGTGGTGTGGAAGGCCAGATCGACGGCCCGTTCGGCCACTTCGATCGACATGTCGGTGTCGGTCCGGGTCATGCCGACGATGCTGCTGTGGCAGTACTGGCAGCCGAAGTTGCAGCGGCCCGTGAGCACGAAGGCGTGCAGCGTCGGTCCGTAGAACAAGAAGCGATGCTTTTCGCGCCAACGCGCCGCCTGGGCCGCGATGTCGATGCCTGCTGCGACGAAGTTGCGCTCGCGGAGGCGCTTGTCGAGGTCCGAGCCCTGCGCCACGTCGCCTTCGCAGAGCTGACGGAACTCGTCGGGCTGCAGGATGATCCAGTCACCCAGGCTGTTCGAGACGAAGAAGGCGCCATCAACGACACGGAAGTTGAACGGAACTGCGTAGTTGGCGTCAACCTTGCGCAGCTGGATCAGCGAGCTGAGGTCGAAGGCGTTGCCGGCGGTGGCCGCACCGAGGGTCGTGCTCATGCTGCCTCCGTCTTGGTGCCGGGCGTGCGGCGCTTGCGCTCGATGGTGTGGACCAGCGCGAAATTGCAGAACTCCCCGCGAAGGTCGCCGTCGACCTCCGGGTCGATGTCGCGGATCTCGACGACGTAGTAGTCGCCGTCGCGCTGCATCTCGAACTTGGCGAAATCGGCGAAGACCTTGATGGCGTCGCGGATCCCCTGCGCCATGTAGGCCGCTTTGTGCAGGCGCACCTGCTCGACCGCTGCCGCTGTCTGATCGCTCATGGCCGCTCCCTGGCGCCGCGTGGGCGCGTGGCGACGGCGTCGCGTCCGGTGGACCGCCGTCGCCGTTTGGGGGTCGCTACTTCTTGAACTTCTCTTCCCACGGGACGGCGATGCCCAGCGGGTCGTCCAGGAAGTCGAGGTCCTCTTCGCCCTGATCGGCGACGAAGTCCTGCGGCAAGGTCGCGCCGGCCGCGCCCGAGATGGCCGCCGTGACGATCTCTTCGATGATGTGGCCGTTCTGCTTGACGATCTTGCGGCGCAGCGCCTGGCTCAACAGCTCGTTGCCGAACTCGCCGCTCAGCGCCTGCAGGCCGATCTGGTCCAGCGGCGTCTTGCCACGCAGGTGGATCACCTGGCGCCCGTCGACCTTGTCGAGCAGGACGTAGCACCGGTCGATCAGCGCGTAGGCCGCGCCGTAGACCACGTCCGTCGGGTACACGCTCGCGTCCAGGCTGAGCGTCGCCGTCGCGGTCGCCGCGTCGAACCGCTCGATGTGATGACTTGCCATCGCTGATTCCTCTCGATCGGACTGGTGTCGACCACCAGACCCGGATGGGGTGCCGCGTTCGGGCACCATGGTCGCAATCCTAGCTCTCGGGGGATGCGATCGCCGGACGAAGTCTTCGCCGCGCGGGCGTTGCTGCGGGCTATCACCCGGATCTGCCGTGCGTCAAGGTGGCGCAGGCGGCCTGCGGGCTATGGAGTCGGCGCCTCGCTGGCAGCGGTCGATGCCGCCGTGACGGAACCTCGCTGACCGAGGCTCGTGGCGCCGAGCGCGACGCGGACGCTGGGATCCGGCCTGTGCTTGCCGATGATGCGGTCACGGTCGCGCCGCGCGCGTGCCGCGGTGGCCTCCTCGAGCACCTTGGCGATGTCCTCGAACGAGCCCGCGTCCTGCAGCTCGCGTCCCTCGGCGTCGAGCGGCCGAAGGCTGCGGAAGCCGTGGCTGCGCAGGTAGTTGACGTGCATGCCCGCGCACGTTTCGGACTGCGAGCAGCGGTAGCAGCGCATCGAGCGGGCATAGTATTCGTGCTCGATGTAGTGGTGCACGTAGCGATCGAGGTCGAGATCGCCGCCGCGATCGAGCAAGGAGGCGTCGAGCAGTTCGTGATCGTGCGGCTCCGTCTCGGCCCCGGCGATGCATCGCGGCACGTTCTTGAGGATCACACCGGCCGCACCGAGCCGACGCAAGGTCTCTGGCGTGGGGTCGGTCGCCTGCGACTCCGACAGGAACTGGTGGTTGTCCAGCCGCGCCACGAGCCGGCCCTTCCAATGGGCCAACGTCGCCGGACGGGCCAAGAGCCACGCAGCCAGCGCCTGGGTCAGACGCACCTCGACCGTCAGACCGTCGGGCAAGCGCTCGCGACCGACCAGGGCCGCTGCCGCGTCCTCGATGGTCGAGACGACCACGCGATCGACCCGCGAATCCAAGCCGATGGCGCGGATGTCGCCGCCGGCGTCGAGCTCGACCGCGACCGCGACGCCGCCGGCGTCCGGTGCAGCGGGCGTCGCGGTGGACGCCGGCGCCAGGGTCGTCGCCAGGCCGTCGAGCGTCGCCCGTGCCGCCTCGGCGTCTGGGGCCCGCAGCCAGAGGCGTCTGGCCCGCTGCTCGCGGAAGACGCGCTCGGCCTCGGGGCCCGGCCAGGCGTGGCGGCTGTCGAGGCGAAGGTGCGGGAAGCTCCGGCCCTCGAGCGCCTCGCGGTAGGGGAACATCGTGCTGCGGCACGGACCGTCGAGGAAGCAATAGTCGCAGCGCTCGCCGTAGCAGTCCGGCTTGACGCCGCGCTTGAGGAAGCCCTCGAAATTGTGCCGACCGCCGTCGAATTCATAGAAGAGCTTGTGCGGATCCTGGATCAGCCGCTCGAAGTCTTCGAGGTATTGCACCGGCAGGCGGTTGGTCCACAGGTAGACGCCCGGCTTGTCGGCCCATTGGAAGGCGCGGCGGAAGTAGGGCACCGCGTCGTTGAGGTCGAAGAACAGGCTGTGCCGGTGCTCGTCGAAGCCGCGGCCGAACGGGATGATGTGCAGCAGGTCGAACTCGCGGATGCCGAGGTTGTAGTAGTACTCGATGATCTCTGGCAGATGCTTGTAGTTCTGCTTGTTGATCACGACGTCGATGTTGACCACGACCCGCCCGGTCTCCTGCAGGTTCTTCATGCCCTTGACGCCAGTCACGAACGCGCCCGGCGTGCCGGTGAGCTTGTCCTGCAGGTAGGCGGTATGACCGTGCAGCGAGACCGTGGCCTCGTCCAGGCCAGCCTCGGCGGCCTTGCGGGCGAAGTTCTTGTAGCTGAACATCATTCCGTTGGTGACCGTCTGGATCCACTCGTAGCCCACCTCCTTGCCGAAGCGGACGAGCTCGAGGAACTGCGGGTGCACGCTGGCCTCGCCGCCCGACAGGATCAGGCGCTCGCGGCCAAGCCGTCGTCCCAAGGCGATGTAGGCCTTGAGCGAGTCGGTGTCGATCATCGTCCCGTCCTGGTTCATCGAATCCAGGCAGAACGTGCAGCGCTGGTTGCAGACGCGCGTGATGCGCACCCAATGGCGCTTGTGCTTGACCGCGGCCTCCTTGACCGCGTCCTTGTTCTCGCCTTCGGCGCTGGCGCCCGTCGTCTCGGACAGCGCCTCCAGCCGCATCGCGCCGCCGGTGTCCGACTGCTGCGCGTGCTCGAGCGCACGCGCCTCGTCGCGTGTCAGGATGCCGTCCCGGATCAGGCGATCGATGTCGATGTCCATGTCGTTGACGGCGGACGTGGTCGTCGGCTCGGCGCTCGTCTTCCCTTCGCTCTGCATTGCTTGGCCTCGCTCGTGGAGGCGCGCCCGGCGGTCTTGCCGGTCGCGTCTCGGGTCCTTGACCTCGTCCATCCAGGCGCGCACCGCGCGTCCGCTGCGCACCGCGCGTCGAGCAGGGGCCGGGTCCTCGCCCGCGGCGGCGACCCGGGATCGCGCCTAGGTGACCGGCGCGGCGGTCACGCTCCGTGCGGTCGCCCGCGGTGGGGCGTCCCGGCGCGGCTGGATCCCCGCGAGCCCATGCCTGGCCACGGCGTCCTGCCATGGTCCCCGACAGTCTGCCTGCCATCGGCACGTCGCGCAGAACTCGATATGCTTCTGCCCGTTCTCGAACACGAAATCCGCCGCAGCGCCGGCCGCGTCGAGCTCGAGATGCTCCGCGCGCGTTCGCGACTCGAGCGCAGCCTGTTCGTCGAGCAGGCACGAGGCCAGGCCGTCGAACGTGACGCCGCGACGCGCGGCCGCTGCGAGCCGGGCACCCCGCAGAACCCACGGCGCCGCCAGCGCCGGCGACGGGCTCAACGACGGCATCGCCATCGCCTGTGGCCCGGGCACGATGAAGTGGTAGGTCGAGATCCCGAGCGGCAGCGTCCGGGCGACCAAGGTCTCGATGCCCCGCATCGTCGGCCGCAGCGCGGGCAGCGCGATCTCGACGTCCAGGCCACAGGCGCGCGCGGCCCGGATCGCTCGCAGCGTCGAGGCCTGCGCCCCCGGCCGACCGACGAGCCAATCGTGACCGTCGGCGTCGGCGCCGAACAGCGGCACGACGAGGCCGTGCACGCCCATGTCGCGCAGGCGCTGGGCGATGCCGGCGCGGAGCAGCGGCAGGGCGGTCGTCATCAGCGACAGCCGTGTGCCTTGGGCGGACGTCGCGACCGCGACGAGCTCGGGCAAATCCGTGCGCAACACCAGGTCGCCCCCGACCAGCCGCACGCTGCGATGGCGTCGGGGCTGCTGCGCCCGCCGCAGCGCGTCGCAGACGGCGCTCGTGCTCGCCGGCGCGTGCGCCGTCTCGAGCCCCGGCATCGCGTGTGGAGACGCGCTCGCCGTGCGGATGGTTGCGCTAGCCAAACCCTTGCCCCCTCGCCGGCGGTTCAACACCCATGGCGTCCAGCCACTCTACGGTTCCGGCCTCGAAACCTCAACAACGGGCCCGCGCCGGGACCTTGCGTGCGCCGTCCGAGCGCGTCGCGTTGACGCTGCCCCGACCGCTTCCTATCCTGCGCGCGTGGTGCTCGTTCTGGCACTGCTGCGTGGAATGCGGAGGCCAGGTCGCCATGTCCCGAACGACTCCCCCATCGATCCGGGTGCGCATGGCCGCCTACGCCGTCGCGCTGCTCTTCGTCGTCTCGGATCAATGGACCAAGGCGATGGCGGTCGACTCGCTCGCCAGCCCGATCCACCCCATGGTCGTCGCTGGCGACGGCACCAGCGACGTCCGCGCCCTCTTCGCTGCCCGCGGGGTCGATGCCGCCGAGGTCGAGCGCGCGATCGCCTCGCGCTCGCTCTGGCGGTTGAGCCCGGCAGTCGGCCTCGACCTGCAGGCGCCCCTGGTCCAGGCCGGCGGCCAGCTGGTCGCCCTGCGCGACCTCGGGATGCCGAGTCCGCGGCGCCTTCGCGTCGATCCGACCGAACACGACCTCACGCTCGGCGCCGCGATCGAGCGGGAATGGCGGGTTGCGCCCGCCGACCAGCCGGCGCTGCTCAACGGGGCGGTGCTGCGCGCCGAGGGGTTGTGGACCGAGACGTCGGCCGTCGTCCCGGCCAGCGCCCACATCGCGATGCTCGAGCGGGACGTCGAGGTGGTGGACGGCTTCATGCGCCTGGTCTACGCCGAGAACCCCGGCGCCGCCTGGAGCCTGCTGCGCGACGCGCCGGTCGGGCTCCGGACCGCGTTCTTCTTGTTGATGGCCTTGTTTGCCTCGCTGGCGATGACCTGGGCGATCTGGACAGGCTGGATGGGCACCAGCGCGGGTGCCATCGCTCTCGGCGGCGTGCTCGGCGGCGCGATCGGCAACATGATCGACCGCGGCCGCTACACCGTGGTCGTCGACTTCATCCTCAACTACGTCGGCGAGCACCGCTGGCCGGTCTGGAACGTCGCGGACGCCGGCATCTCCGTCGGCGTGGCGGCGATCTTGATCGAGATGCTGCTCGGGATCCGCCACGGCCCGCAGCCGCAGCCCACGCAAGGCTCCGACGACCCCGCGGTCGCGCCTTCGGACGCGGGAGCCTGATTGCACCCTTCCATCGACATCGGGTTCACGACCCTCCCTTCGTACTTCACGCTCTTGATGGTCGGCATCACTGCGGGGATCCTGCTCGCCCACCGCGACGGCGTGCGCCGTGGGCTGGACGGCAACACCATCCTCGACCTCGGCCTGCTGATGATGGCCGCCGGCTTGATCGGCGCCCGCATCCTGCATGTGCTCGCCGACGGCCACTTCTGGGACTACGTCTACCTGTGCACCGATCCCGACAAGCTGCCGGGCCTGGCGCTCGAGGCCGGCAGTCGTTGCGCGGACGACGCCCAATGCCTGGCCGCGGGCCTCGGCGACCTCTGCGACAGCGCGTCCGGTCTCTGCCGCCAGGAGCGTGACTGCCTGCGCGCGTTCAAGATCTGGTACGGCGGTTACGTCTTCTACGGCGGCCTGCTGCTGGCCGTGCCGCTGGGCCTGTGGTTCCTGCATCGACGCCGCGTCTCGCCCTGGGACGTCGCCGATCTCGCCGCCTGGGCCATCCCCTTCGGCCTGGTGCTCGGTCGATTGGGCTGCTTCCTGGCCGGCTGCTGCTTCGGCGCGGTCGACGACGGCCCGTTCTCGATCGCGTTCCCGCGCTACAGCCCCGCGTGGCAGCAGCACCTCGACGCCCACCTGATCGAGCGCAGCGCCCACACCTCGCTCGCGGTGCATCCCACACAGCTCTACGAAGCCGCCGCCGCCGGCGCGATCGCCTTCTACTGCTGGTGGCGGTATCGCAAAGGCAAGCACTTCCGTGGCGAGCTCTTCTTCTGGTTCTTGCTGCTCTATGGCATCTTCCGCATCGGAGTCGAGTTCGTGCGGGCCGACGATCGAGGAGACTGGATCTTCGGGCTGTTCACGACGTCGCAGCTCGTCAGCGTGCCGCTCATCGCGTGGGCGGTCTGGGTGCTGCGGCGCCGCCGGGCGTGGCCGTTCGAGCCCACCGCCGCCGCGGCCGGCGAGGCCGAAGCGCAGGCAGCCACGCCGGCCGGGCCGAACTGAGGGGGCCTCATGTTGACGCGGATCGCCACCGGCCTGGTGCTTGCACCCCTGCTCGTCTGGCTCTTGCTGGGTGGCCCGCTCTGGCTCGTCGGCGCCATCATCGCCCTCGCCACGGCGCAGTCCGCGCGCGAGCTGCTGCTGATGTGGCCACAGGTCGATGGCACCACGCGCGCGCTCGCCGTGGCCGGCGTGTTCGTCGCGGCCCTGACCCCGGTGGTGTCGACCGCGGCCACGCTGCCGGTCCTCGGCATCGTCGCGACCCTGCTGCTGACCAACGGGCTGCGCCACACCGACGACCTCGCCGCCCAGGCCCGGATCGGCGCGCTCGCGCTGCTCGCCGTCGGCTACGTCGGCGCGATGGGTACCGCGCTGACGGCCATCGCGGCGACGCCCACCGGCGCCGAGGCGGTGCAGGGCGTCAGCCTTGGCCAGACCATCTTGCTGGGCCACTTCCTCGTCGTCTTCTCGGGTGATACCGGCGCGTACTTCGCGGGGCGGTTCTTCGGCCGGCACAAGCTCTACCCCGCCGTCAGTCCCAAGAAGACGGTCGAGGGCGGCATCGGTGGCCTGGTGCTGGGGGCCATCACGTTGCCCCTGTATTGCCATTGGATGCTGCCGCACCTGCCGACCTGGCAGGTCGTGGTCGCGGCGCTCGCGCTCGGTGTCGTCGCCCAGGTCGGCGACTTCGCCGAGTCGTTGTTCAAGCGCGCGACCGACACCAAGGACTCGGGCGCGCTCCTGCCCGGCCACGGCGGCATGCTCGACCGGATCGACGGCGTGCTCTTCGCGGCGCCCTGGACGCTGGCGCTGCTGCTGCTGCGATGAGCGCGGCGCTCGTCTGCGTCCATTCCCGCCTTGCCTGGACCGACGCGGTGGCCAGGAATCACGCGGACTGGCGACGCGTGGCCGACGGCGGTCCGCCGCGCCTGCGCCTGTTCGAGCCCGCCGCCGCCACCCTGTCGCTGGGACGTCGCGCGGCCTCCAGCGATGACGCCGCGACGAGCGCCACGATCGACCTGGCGCGGAGCCGTTCCGTCCCGGTCGTCGACGACGATCGCGGCGGGCTGGCGACCCTGCACCTGCCCGGGCAGATCGTGGCGCTGGTCGCCCTGCCGATGGCCCGGCTCGACGTCCCGGCCTTCGTCGGACGCAGCCTGGTGCGGCTCGCGACGATCTGCGTCGCAGCCGGCGTCGAGGACGTCGAGGCCATCGTCGAGGGCCCCGACGTCGGGCTCTGGCGCGACGGACGCAAGCTCGCCAGCGTCGGCCTTCGCCACAGCGCTGGCGTCGTCCGCCACGGGTTCGCGCTCAACGTCGCCGTCGCCACGGACGCCGCCGCAGGGCTCGTGCTCTGCGGCCAGCCGACGTCGTCGCTCGCGACCATCAGGCCGGGCGGCTCCCCGCCGTGGCAGGGCCCGATCGCGGCGGATCTGGCCTCGGCGTTGCTCCTCGCCTGGCGGGATGGCGCCCACGATCAGGTCGGCCGGCGCTAGGCGCGCGGCCCTCGACCCCAACACCCGAGCCCGCCGGGCATTCCACGTCGGACCGCACCAACTGCTTGCCTTGCCACATCTGCTTTGGTACGTTGTGATGCTGAGGGCCGGCGTCCCTCTCATCCCCCAGGCGCCGTCGGCCGGAGCACTGCGCGTGTTGGATCCGGACCCTACAATCGAGCGCGCAGGGCGATGCTCTGCGTGAACGAGAGAGACACGGAGAAGGCCTGCCTCGATCCCCCGCCCGTTCGAGAGTCGGTCTGGTCCGCAGGATGCGGACTTGGCGTGAGGAGGATTCGGTATGCGGCATCTGCACTTGTGGCACGCGATCCGCATCGGACTAGCGGTCGTCTTGGTTGGGCTCGCGGCCTGTGCGGAACAACCGCAGCCCGAGCCCGGCGCAGGGCTGCTGACGGACTTTGCCTCCGGCATTGATTCGTCGTTCGGTGTGGAAGCGTTCCAGCTCACGGATCCGACGCTCAAGATCAGCTCTCCGGCGGACAAGGTGTCCAAGACCGTGACGGCCGGCGGCAAGGCGTCGTTCGATCTCGTTTTTGCCACGACCTTCTTCACGCCCGGCAAGATCAACTGCTACGTCGATGGCGTCTTCGACGGCGCGACCGCGACCGACAACTACACGACCACCGCCCTGGGCAAGGGCTACCACACCGTTGGTTGCGTGCTGGTCGACACCAGCGGCACCGAGTACACCGTCGCGTCGGCCCGCGCCGTCATCCACGTCGCCGTCACCACCTCCTGCAACCTGATCGAGGATTGCTCCGACGGCAACGTCTGCACCCAAGACGCCTGCATCGGCAACGTCTGCACCTGGGCCTCTGCCGCTGTCTGCTGCGCCTCTTCGTTTGACTGCGCGGCCGGTGAGCTGTGCACCAACCCGAACACCGCGCAGTCCAAGTGCTCGGCGTGCGCCACGAACAAGGACTGCGACGACGGCAGCCCCTGCACGACGGACACCTGCGACCTCAGCGGCTTCAACGGCGTGTGCAAGCACGTCAAGACCGATCCCGAGTGCTGCGTCAAGTCCGACTCCGAGTGCAACGACGGCAAGGGCTGCACGGTCGACTCGTGCAACGTCAGCACCGGCAAGTGCAGCCACGTCCAGCCGCCAGGGTCTTGCTGCTCGAACTCCGAGTGCGTCACCGACGATGTCTGCCTCGTCGGCGTGTGCGAAGCCTACGAATGCCGGTACGGCAAGGACGCCTTCAAGCCCGACTGCTGCTCGGCCGGGACCAACCCGACCTGCAACGACAACTACTACTGCACGGTCGACAAGTGCGAGCTGTCCCAGCCGGGTGGCTGGACCAAGTGCAGCCACAAGTGGGACGAAAGCAAGGTCAACTGCTGCGACCCTGTCAGCGGCAACACCAACGAGTGCCAGGACGGCAACTCTTGCACCTACGACGTCTGCGCCTCGGACGCGACCTGCTACAACATCCCCATCGGTGAGTGTTGCAGCAAGGATCTCGACTGCGCCGACAACCAGCCATGCACCAACGACAAATGTGATATCAAGGCCGGCCAGACCACAGGCCAATGCCTGCACGACAAGATCCCCGAGTGCTGCGTCAGCACCATCGACTGCGGCGACAGCAAGTACTGCACCATCGACTCGTGCGTGAAGAACGCCAACGAGATCTCTGGCACCTGCGCCTACAGCAAGGTGCAGAACTGCTGCGACACCAAGGCCGAGTGCGACGACGGCAAGACCTGCACCGACGACGTCTGCGTCAACTACACCTGCATCCACGGCCCCGATGCGTTCAAGCCCAACTGCTGCGACGCCAACGCCGACTGCAACGACGGCAACGCCTGCACGATCGACTCGTGCGATCTCTCGACCAAGCTCTGCAAGTTCGTCGACAACGGCGATCCGACCTGCTGCACCGGCGCCTCGGACTGCGACGACGGCAAGTGCACCACCGCCGACTTCTGCGACACGACGAACAAGTGCACCCACAAGGACATCGCGGGCTCCTGCACCGACAAGTCCCAATGCGACGACGGCAACAGCTGCACGATCGACGCCTGCTCGGTGACCAACGGCTGCGGCTCGTGCACCCACGCGCCCGACCCGTCGTGCTGCAAGTACGACACGGCATGCAACGACAACAAGCCGTGCACGCTGGACCGCTGCGTCAACAGCAAGTGCGAGCACAGCCCGATCGCCAGCTGCTGCATCGACGACAAGGACGCCCTGACCGCGTGCGACGACAACAACGCGTGCACGATCGAGTACTGCGTCAACAACCAGTGTCGCCACACCGCGCCCAAGGGCGGCTGCTGCGTCAAGAACGCAGACTGCAACGACGGCATCGACTGCACCACCGACACCTGCGCCGACATCGCCAACGGCACCGGCACCTGCAGCAACGTCGCCGCTGTCGGCTGCACGGCATGCACCACGGCGAACCAGGCCGTCGCCTGCAACGACAACAACGCCTGCACCGTGGACACCTGCGTCTCGAACTCCTGCGTGCACACCAACAAGACGGGCTGCTGCATCGACAAGTTCGACTGCGACGACGGCAAGCCGTGCACCCTCGATACCTGCATCACCTCGATGCAGTACTGCGTCCACCAGGAAGAGTCTGGCGGCCTCAAGCCCTGCTGCACGCCCGAGACCGAGCTCACCGAGTGCGGCAACCTGACCACGGCCTGCGCCACCGGCAAGTGCCTGGACCAGCCCGACGGCAGCCGCCAATGCGTCGCGGTCGCCAAGGCGGCCTGTACCTACGATCTGAACTACTGCCAGGACTTCTCGACCTCGACCAACCTCGCGATCCTGGGCTGGAACCCGGTCGATCTCACCGGCACGGCCAAGACCAACTGGTCGGTCGCGACCAACGGCGGCCTCGGCCCGGATCAGTACGCCCGCTTCTACTGGAGCCCGACCAAGGTCAACTACGACACCTGCCTGACCTCGCCGGTCTTCCAGGCAGCCGGCTCCAACAGCCTGTCGATCCAGTTCGATCGCGAGTACGTCAAGAACACCGGCCTCGCCGGAATCCGCGTCCTCGGCAGCCTCGACGGCGAGAACGCCGACTGGACCAAGGCCGTCCTGATCGACCAGGTGGCGCCCAACGCCAACTTCGGCCCTGAGACGGTCGACATCGTCCTGCCGCCGGAGCTCTCGGGCAGCAACGGCCTGCGCCTCGCCGTCTGCATCAGCGGCTCGACGACCTACGACATCTCGCGCTTCGGCATCGACAACTTCTGTGTCGCCAAGGGCAAGGCTCCGACGTTCACCTCGTGTCCGGCCAACCGCACGATGCTCGCGGGCAAGTCGCTCTCGGTGCCGGTCAAGGCGAAGGATCCGGACCTCAACAACATCGTGACCTTCTCGCTGGTGAGCGCGCCGAGCTTCGTCTCGATCTCGTCGGCGTTGTACTCGTGGCTCGACAGCAGCTGGAACGCCAACGTCACGATGACGCCCCAGCTCTCGGACGTCGGCGACCACGAGATCACCATCAAGGTCTCGGATGGCCACCTCTACAAGCTCTGCAGCTTCACCGTCACCGTCACCTTCGAGGGCGGCGTGCTCGTGTGGAAGCCCTCGGAGGTCCCGGTCGACGCCGGCACTCCGCTGGTCGACGCCATCAAGGCGCTCGGCAAGCAGGTGCAGATGGTCGACGACATCGCGCTCTACTCGGACCTGACCAAGTTCGACGCGGTCTTCGTCCTGCTCGGCGTCTTCCCGAACAACCACGCGCTCAAGGAGAGTGAGATCAACAGTCTCAAGCTCTTCCTGTCGCAGGGGGGCCGGGTCTACATGGAGGGTGGCGACACCTGGGCCTTCGATCCGCCGACGTCGCTGCACGCATTCTTCAAGGTCGACGGACTGCTGGACTCGGCGTCCAACGGCGTCACCGGCCCGCTCAAGGGCTACTCGACCTACACCGACACGACGGCCAACCCGATCAAGCACTACCAGTGGGCCTACTCGCAGTCGGACGTCTTCAACAACATCAACGACCAGATCGCGGGCAAGAACGTCGCCAAGACGGCCAACATCCTGCGCAACGAGGGCTTCGAGAAGTTCTGGGTCCAGGTCGCGCACGACGACACGTCGGCCAAGTACCGCACGATCGCGTCGTCGATCCTGTTCGCCGGCATCAAGGCCGACACGGACAACGCCCAGGAGCTGCTCAAGCAGATCTTCAAGTTCTTCGACAACGGCCTGGCCGCCTGCACCAGCGCGACCCAATGTGACGACGGCAACAACTGCACGACCGACTCGTGCGACCTCGGCCTGTGCTACCACACCAACACCTGCCTCTGCGCCGCGCAGAGCGAGGTGAAGTGCGGCGACAAGCTGACCAAGCTCACCAGCAATGGTGGTGGCTCGACCGACGTCGTCAACAGCTACGCCTGCTCGAGCGGCAACACCTTCCTCGGCAAGGAGATGGCCTACGCCTTCCTGAGCGCGACGTCGGCGCCGGTCACCATCAAGCTGACCAACGTCAACAGCGCCAAGGCGCGCCTCTTCGTGCTCAAGGCCACCACGAAGGGCTGCGATCCCGATGGCTGCCTCGCCTTCGACCCGGTCGCCAGCGGTGCGGCCACCGTCTCGTTCCCGGCGCAGGGCAACGTGCAGTACTATGTGGTCGTCGACGCCGAAGGCGACTCTGACGCCGCGACCTACGACCTCGAGATCTCCTGCGAGGCGGGCGAGATCTGCGACGACGGCAAGGACAACAACGGCAACGGCCTCGCTGACTGCGACGACTGGGCCAGCTGCTGCGGCTTCCCGAGCTGCGGCGAGCTCTGCGACGGCATCGACAACGACTGCAACGGCGAAGTCGACGAGAAGTGCGACGACGACGGCGACGGCTACTGCGATCTCACCGTCGGCATCAAGAAGACGGCCCTCTGCAAGAAGTCGAAGCTGCCCACCGACGGCAGCACCATCAACGGCGATGACTGCGCCGATGGCGATACGTCCGTCAACCCGGGTGCGCAGGAGATCTGCGGCAACGGCAAGGACGACGACTGCGACGGCGTGCAGGACGAGCCGGGCGCCAGCGGCTGCATCAACTTCTACGCCGATCTCGACGGCGACGGCTACGGTTCGGGCACCGCGAAGTGCCTCTGCCAGGCCGAGGGTGCGTACAAGGCCAAGGTGGGCGGCGACTGCGACGACGCGGCCGCGAGCGTCAACCCGGGTGCGCAGGAGGATTGCTCGACCTCGATCGACGACGACTGCGACAGCGACACGAACGATCTGAACGCGCTCGGCTGCATCAACTACTACGTCGACAAGGACGGTGACACCTACGGCGACAAGAACTCGCCGTTCAAGTGCATCTGCACCTCCACCGGCTCGTTCACCGCGGGCAAGTCGGGCGACTGCGACGACGCCAACGCCTCGCTGAACCCGGGCAAGACCGAGATCTGCAACAACCTCGACGACAACTGCAACACCGTGGTCGACGAGGGCTGTGACGACGACAAGGACGGCTACTGCGACAACAACCTGACCTACGACACGACGGCCGAGCCGCTGTCGATCTGTCCGAAGGGCGCGGGCGACAGCGACGACACCGACAAGGCGATCAACCCCGAGGGCAAGGAGATCTGCGACGGCAAGGACAACGACTCCAACGGCCTGATCGATGAGGGTTGCGACGACGACAAGGACGGCTACTGCGACGCGGACATGGTCACCGTCGGCAAGCCGGCCGTCTGCCCGAGTGGCGGCGGCGACTGCGACGACACGGCTTCGGTCAAGAACCCGGGCGTGGCCGAAGACTGCGCGACGGCGTACGACGACAACTGCAACGGCAGCACCAACGACATCGGCGCCAAGGGCTGCACGCCGTTCTTCTACGACGCCGACGGCGACAAGTTCGGCATCAGCACCAACCAGTGTCTCTGCATCGCGGCTCCGCCCTACAAGGCGCTGAACCCGGGTGATTGCGACGACACGAACTCGGCGATCAACCCCGACGCGCTCGAGATCTGCGACGACAAGGACAACGACTGCGACAAGGTCGTCGACGACGGCTGCGACGATGACGGCGACGGCTACTGCGAGACGGGCATGAAGATCGTCGGCAGCCCGGCGATCTGTCCCTCCGGCACCGGCGACTGCAACGACACCAGCGCGGGCGTGAACCCGTCCAAGGCCGAAATCTGCGGCAACTCGACCGACGAGAACTGCAACGGCACGACCAACGAAGAGAACGCCACCGGCTGCTTGAAGTACTACGCCGACGCCGACGGTGACGGGTTCGGCGCTGGCACGCCCAAGTGCTTCTGCGAGGCGACCTCGATCTTCAAGACGACCCTCGCCAACGACTGCGCCGACGACAACAAGGACATCTCGCCGGCCGCTGAAGAGATCTGCGACGGCAAGGACAACGACTGCAACGGCGTGGCCGACAACGGTTGCGATGCAGACGGCGACGGCAACTGCGCGGCGGGCAAGATCGTCACCACGGGTGCCAGCTGCCTCAAGGGCGGCGGCGACTGCGACGACAACAACCCGAACATCTACAAGGGCAAGACGGCCGAGGTCTGCGACGGCAAGGACGACGACTGCAACGGCAAGACCGACAATGGCTGCGACGACGACAAGGACGGCTACTGCGACTCGGGCCTGACGATCGCATCGCCGCCGCCGGCCATCTGCAGCAAGGGCTCGGGCGACTGCGATGACTTCAACTTCGACGTGAACCCGGGCGCGCCCGAGGTCTGCAACAACTCGATCGACGACAACTGCAACAACAGCCAGAACGACGAGAACGCCGCCGGCTGCGCCAACTTCTACTTCGACGGCGACAAGGACGGCGCGGGCCTCTCGCTCAAGAAGTGCCTCTGCACCGGCACCGGCTCGTTCGTCGCGACCAAGGCGGGCGACTGCGCCGACTCGGACCCCTACGTCTACCCAGGTGTCACCGAAGTCTGCGACAACAAGGACAACAACTGCGACGGCACGATCGACGAAGAGAACGCCACCAACTGCTCGCTCTTCTACAACGACGCGGACAAGGACGGCTTCGGCATCGATCTGACCAAGTGCTACTGCACGGCGACCGGCACCTTCACCGCCATCAAGAAGGGTGATTGCAACGACGCAGTGAAGGCCGTCTCGCCGGGCGCGACCGAGATCTGCAACGACGTCGACGACAACTGCGACGGCCAGGTCGATGAGGGCTGCAACGCCGACGGCGACGAGTACTGCGCGGCCAACAAGACCGTGGTCGGCTTCCCGACCGTCTGCTCGAAGGGTGGCGGCGACTGCAACGACGCCGATCCGAACGTCAGCACCGCCGGCGTCGAAATCTGCAACAACTCCGACGACAACTGCAACGGCACGGTCGACGAGGGCTGCGACGACGACGGCGACACCTTCTGCGACGCCAACATGAAGCTCGTCGGCACCTCGTCGAAGTGCTCCGGCGGCGGCGGTGACTGCGACGACACCAAGGCGGCGATCAACCCGGGTGCCAAGGAGATCTGCGGCAACACGGTCGACGAGAACTGCTCGGGTGGCTACAACGATGTCAATGCACAGGGTTGCACGACGTTCTACGAGGACGCCGACGGCGACGCCTTCGGCAAGATCGGCGGCAACTCGGCCTGCCTCTGCATCAAGACGGGCAACCTGACGGCGACGAAGCTGGGCGACTGCGACGACTCGAACGAGCTCGTCAACGGCGGCGCCGCCGAGCTCTGCGACGGCATCGACAACAACTGCAACTCGCAGGTGGACGAGGGCTGCGACGTCGACGCCGACGGCTACTGCGACAGCAACAAGATCACCATCGGCTCGCCGCCGGTCTGCCCCAAGGGCGGCGGTGACTGCAACGACCAGGTCAAGGCCATCAACCCGGGCGCGGCCGAGATCTGCGGCAACACGGTCGACGAGAACTGCGACGGCTCGCTGAACTCGAGCGCGGCCAGCAACTGCACCGACTACTACTACGACGGCGACAACGACGGCTTCGGCGTCAACGTCAAGCAATGCCTGTGCACGCCCGAGAATGGCTTCACCGCGACCAAGGCGGGGGACTGCGACGATACGTCGGCCATCATCAACCCGAACGCGGTCGAGATCTGCGGCAACGGCAAGGACGACAACTGCAACGGCGACGCCAACGAAGCCGGCGCGCAGGGCTGCAAGAACTACTACGTCGACGGCGACAAGGACGGCTACGGTGCCGGGACGCCGAAGTGCATCTGCACCGCCGAGGGCACCTACATCACCGCGACCACGGGCGATTGCAACGACGCCGACAACACGATCCGACCGAACGGCACCGAGATCTGTGACGGCAAGGACAACAACTGCAACGGCCAGACGGACGAGGGCTGCGACGACGACGGCGACGGCCACTGCGACGCCACGATGCAGATCACCGCGACGGCGACCTGCCTCAAGAGCACGCCGAAGTGCGACGGCATCATCTCCAACGGCATCTGCTACCAGGCCTTCCCGACACTGACGGCCTGGCCGCCGGCGCAGAACGCCTGCTCGGCGCTCGGTGGCTCGCTCGTCAGCATCAGCACGCCGAACGAGAACGTGACCGTCCGTGACGCCATCAACAAGGGCTGCGGCTCGACGGCCACGGCCTGGATCGGCCTCAACGACTACATGGCCGAAGGGACCTGGGCCTGGGTCAACGCGGTCGGTCTGGTCTACCTCAACTGGGCCAGCGGCCAGCCGCAGAACAACCTGACGCTCAACTCGGTGCGGATGCTCGCCGACGGCTCGTGGGAGGCCTACAACTCCTCGACCTCGCTGTGCTACGTCTGTCGCCTCGGCAAGGTCAGCGTTGGCGGCGGCGACGACTGCAACGACAACGACAAGCTGATCAACCCGTCGGCGACCGAGGTCTGCGACGACAAGGACAACAACTGCGACGGCGTCAAGGACGACACCTGCGACAACGACAAGGACGGCTACTGCGGTATCAACAAGACGGTCATCGGCACGCCGCAGATCTGCCTCAAGGGCAAGAACGACTGCGACGACAGCAACAACACCGTCAACCCGGGCAAGACCGAGATCTGTGACGGCGCCGACAACGACTGCGACGGCACGACCGACGAGGGTTGCGACGACGACAACGACGATTACTGCGACAGCGCGATGGCCATCTCGGGCACGCCTCCGACCTGCAGCAAGGGCGGCAACGACTGCAACGACACCAACGACAAGATCAACCCCGGCGCCACCGAGGTGTGCGGCGACTCGTTGGACAACAACTGCGTCGGCGGCGCGGACGAGATCTGCAACGACGAGGACGGCGACGGCTACTGCAAGGGTGTCCAGGCACCGTCGGACGGCTGCCCGAAGGGCGGCGGCGACTGCGATGACGGCAACAAGCTGATCAACCCGGCGGCGGCCGAGGACTGCGGGACCGGTGCCGACGACAACTGCAACGGCCTGACCAACGAGAAGGACGCCCTCAAGTGCGTGGACTTCTACGTCGACGAGGACAAGGACGGCTATGGCGCATTGGAGAGCATCTCAGAGGTCGACAACCTCAAGAACTGCACCAGCTGCGGCACGGGCAAGGACGGCGACTACGTCGCGAGCACCAACACGACGCTCGCGGGCGGCAACTACGAGTACAAGAGCTTCACCATCAACGCGGGTGTGACCGTCACGGTCACGGGCGGCGCGCCGCTGGTGCTCAAGGTCCAGGGCAAGGTCTCGATCCTCGGCAAGCTCAACCTCTCGGGCGGCGACGCTGCGGATAGCACGCCGAGCTCCAATGGCTGCGTCCAGTCCGCCTGCTCGGTCGCGGGCACGGCGGTCGCTGGCGGCGGTGTCGGCGGTTACGGTTGCTACTCTGGCGCTGGCACGCTGGACGGTACCGCGGGTGGCGGCACTGGCGGCGGCGGCGGCGCGACCTACTGCGGTGGCTACGGTGCCGGCGGCGGCGGCGGCAGCTACGGTACGCAGGGCGGCAGCGGCATCCCGGGCGCGAGCGGTTGCAACGTCGGCTCGGCGGGCACGACCTACAGTGGTATCCAAGCGGGCACGCTGATGGGCGGCTCGGGCGGCGGTGCTGGTTCGTACGGCACGGCGTACAACGCCGGTGGCGCCGGCGGCGGCGGCGGCGGCGGCGCGATCCGGATCGACGCGTCCGAGATCCTCGTCCCCGGCCAAATCTTGGCCAACGGCGGCCGCGGCGGACACCAGCGCAGCAACTGCGACGGCGGCGCGGGCGGCGGCGGCTCGGGTGGCGCCATCTGGCTGCGCGGCAACAAGATCGACCTGAGCGGTGGCACGGTCTCGGCCAAGGGTGGTGCTGGCGGTGACGCGTTCCAGCCCGAGTCCTCCGACGGTGGTGACGGCGGAGCTGGTGGCGACGGTCGCGTCCGCATCGACGCGGTCACGTTCGCCGGCACGACCTCCCCGGTGCCCTACTTCGGCGACGGCTCGGCCAAGGTGTTCAAGAGCTGCCTGTGCATGCAGGACGACACCTTCAGCGCGACGATCTCGGGCGACTGCGCCGACGACAACTCGAACGTCAGCCCGGCCGCGACCGAGATCTGCGACGGCCTGGACAACTCGTGCAGCGGCAAGATCGACCCGGGCTGCGACGACGACCTCGACGGCTTCTGCGCCGCGGGCAAGACGATCGCCGATCCCAAGGCGTGCCCGAAGACAGGCACCATCGCTGGGCCGAACTGCACGGAGAACTCGCCGGCCTTCATCGGCTCGGTCGTGAACATGAACACATACAGCCACGGCGGTGGCTACCACCACTACCGCAAGGAGTTCTGGTACCCCAACTGGAACGGCCCGATCATCTACCGGTACAACAGCTCGTACCAGTACCAGGGCAACTTCAACGGCAATCAGTACAACATCATGGGCCTCGAGGGCGACTTCGCCGTCGACGCGTGGTTCTCGGCGAACTGGGGCGAATCGACGGTCACTCGCCACAACGGCATGAGCGGCGGCGCGATCTGGACCCGCAGTGTCGGCACGACCTCGGGCGGCGTGGCGGTCGACACGAACTACGTCTATGGCTTCCCGAACGGTAGCCCAACCGTGTACGTGCTCGACAAGTCCAACGGCAACGTGGTCAAGACGTTCTCGCTCAGCCCGTACCTGGGGAGCTCGAACTACGGCGGCACGTTCATCCACAAGGACCACATCTGGCTGCCAAACCCGGACAATCTGAGCTACTTCAAGTACGCGCTCAACGGCGCCTACACCGGCGAGAGCTTCAAGGTCGCCACGCAGGCGTACAACGGTGCCTACGACGGCACCAAGGTCTGCATCTCGCCCAACAGCTCGTCGGTCTACTGCTACGACATGGGCAAGGTCACGTGCTCCGTCGGTGACGACTGCAACGACAAGAACAAGGACGTGAACCCAGAGGCCACCGAGGTCTGCGACGACACGGACAACAACTGCAACAGCGCCGTCGACGAAGGCTGCGATGACGACGCGGACGGCTTCTGCGACGACGCGGCGCCGCTGCCCTTCGGCAACTGCTGTTCGGCCCACCCCGGCACCGGCTGCTCGGTGACCACGATCCAGTCGTGCCTCTGCGGCAAGCCGGGCTACGACTACTGCTGCACCGTCGGCTGGGACAAGAACTGCGCCGCCGCCGCCAAGACCCAGGGCTGCTCGACGTGCAAGTTCCCGGCCATCTGCCCCGCCGGTGGCGGTGACTGCGATGACAAGTCGAACCTGATCAGCCCCGCAGGCAAGGAGTCCTGCGGGACGCCCGAAGACGACGACTGCGACGGCACGCTGAACACCATCAACGCCGACGGCTGCACCAAGTACTACCAGGACAACGACCAGGACGGCTTCGGCACCGCGTCGTTCCAGTGCACCTGCACCGCCGAAGGCAGCTTCTCCGCCTCGGTCGCCGGCGACTGCAACGACAACGACCCGAAGATCTTCTCGGGCTACGCCGTCGAGCTCTGCGACGCGCTCGACAACAACTGCAACGGCGTCACCGACGAGCTCTGCGACGCGGACGGCGACGGCTACTGCGACGCGGGCAAGGTCGTCATCAAGAACACGGCGTGCCCGAAGTCGCCTGGCTCCGACGCCACGTGCGGCGACGCGCTGACCTCCACCGCGCAGTTCGTGCCGCGCACGCTCGGCATCAACCCGCGCAGCTATGGTGGCGGCTACCACGCCAAGCGCGGCGAGTACTGGTTCCCCGAGTACAACTCGGGCGACACCGTGATGTACCGCTTCGAGCAGAACGCGCCGTTCAAGGAGATCGGCAACTTCAAGACCGGCCTGCCGTACATTCGCCAGGTGGTTGGTGATCCGGGCTCGGACGACTGGTACGCCGCGACCTACCAAGGCATCGCGAACGGCCTGTACCGCATGGCGGGCATGACCAACGTCAAGAAGTGGCAGTCCGCCAACCTGACGAGCTACCTGTCCGGTGTGGTCGAGAACGCGGGGCTCATCTACACGATGCGCTACAACGACGGCAAGGTCTGGGCGGTCAACGCTTCGGACGGCGCGCGCCGCGCCGACAAGGAGTTCACGCTCAACACCTACACGGGCTCGACGTTCGGCATCGGCATCGTGGACGGCAAGTTCTACCGCAGCTCCGACAGCCAGTGGATCTACCGCTACGACCTGGGCACCGGCTCGTTCGACGGCACGCGCCTGCGCTCGCTGCGCCCGGCCTACGCGGTCGCCGTCAACGCGACGGAGCTCTGCTCGTCCGATGGCTCTGCGGTGCCGGAGTGCGTGACCCTGCCGAAGGCCTCCGAGACCTTTGGCTCCGTGCACAGCACGGCCAACCCACGCTCGCACGGCGCCGGCTACCACCACTTCCGCAAGGAATACTGGTACCCGCAGTGGGCGAACCCGACCATCTACCGCTACGACCAGAAGCTCCGCTACGTCGGTGAGTACAACAGCGGCCAGTCGGAGATCATGCAGATCTGGGGCGACAAGGCCGAAGACGCCTGGTACTCCGCGAACTGGGGCCAGGGCACGATTCGTCGTCGCAACGGCCTGGACCAGACGGTGGTGTGGTCGGTCGGCATCGGCGCCTACGCCAGCGGCGTCGCCGTCGGCGGCAACAACGTCTACGCCATGCAGGCGACGTCCTCGACGGTCTGGGAGCTCAACAAGGCGAACGGCGCCACGCTCCGCACCTTCAACATGTCCAACGGCTGGTACGCCGGCGGCTGGATGTACGGCGGCCTCGTCGTCGAGGGCAGCAAGATCTGGCGCGCCGCGGACAACCGCTGGTTCGAGCGTCACAACATCTCGAACGGCGCCTGGGACGGCACGCGCATCTACCTCGACACCAACCCGTACTCCTCGACGTGGGACGGCAGCCGCTACTGCTACTCGCCGAACAACAACTACCAGTACTGCATGGGCCTGCCCAACGACGACACGCGCTGGGACCAGAACAGCAACAGCAACAACGGCAGCGGCGGCGGCAGCGTCAAGCGTACCTTTGCGCTGCAGGCTGACAGCTACGGCATCGCCTGGAACCCCAAGACCCAGGAGTTCTGGTCGCCGATCTGGGCGAGCAACACGGTGCGTCGCATGAACGCTGCCGGAACGCACCTCGGCAACATGACGATCGGTGCGTCCGAGAACATGGACCTCGCGATCGACACGGATGGCTCCTACGCAACCGCCAACTGGGGCCAGAACGTCTGCCGCCGCTTCAACGCCGCGCATGGACAGCTCTGGTCGTACAACGTGGGGACCACCGCAGGCGGCGTCGCGATGGACGACGACTACGCCTACTGCATGCGCTACAACAACTCGACCGTCTGGGCGATCGACAAGTCGACAGGCGCGGGCAAGTACACCTTCGGTCTCGAGAATATGACCGTGTACATCTACGGCGGCCTCGACATCGTCGGCGACTCGCTCATCGTCGGTACGACCAACCAGTACATCCGGACCTTCGACAAGCGTACTGGCCGCGCCCGCGGTGTCAGCTTCCGGCCGCCTGTTCCGGTCTACACCAGCTTCTGGAAGGAGAACGAGTACTGCGTCAGCTCGAACTCGGGCGGTCCGCAGACCTTCTACTGCTACGACATGCGCGACACCCAGGGTCGGGCGATCCTCTACCGCTCGGACATCCGCAACAACGCGAACTCCCACGGCGCGGGCTACCACCCGAACTACAAGGAGTACTGGAACCCGAGCTGGTCGGGCGACACCATCTACCGCTTCGACCAGAACAAGAGCTACGTGTCGTCGTTCCGCAACGGCCGCGGCAACATCATGCATCTGGCGGGTGATACCGCGAGCAAGATGTGGTTCGCCGCAGAGTGGGGCTACAACACCATCGGCGCCTACGACGGCGAGAAGTACGGTCCGGTGTGGCTGACGAACATCGGCAGCACCGCGGCGGCCGTCGCGGTGGACGGCAACTTCGTCTACGGCATCTGGGCCAACGGTGGCCCGATCTCGAAGATGAACAAGAGCAACGGCGCCATGGTCTCCCAGATCAACATGACCGGCGGCTCGTACCTCGGCTCGACGACGTACGGCCCGATCGCCGTCGTGGACAATCTGCTCTACCGTGGCGATACCAACGGCTACGTCGAGCGCTACGACCTCGCCAGCGGCAAGGCCGACGGCACCTTGCTGACGTGGGATCGGGCGGCGCACACCGGCAGCTACGATCCGGTCGACCGCGAGTTCTGCGCCTACCACAACAGCTACCCAGGCGAGGCGTACTGCATGACCCTGCCGACCGGCGGCGGCAGCGGCGCCAAGCGTGACCTCGGCGTGGACCCGAAGTCCAACGGCGGTGGCTACCATCAGAAGTACGACGAGTTCTGGTACCCCGAGTGGAACTCGGCCGACGCGACGACGGTCTACCGCTACGACGTCAACGGCGCGCCGAAGGGCACGTTCAACAGCGGTCTGCGCTATGTCTCGCAGATCATTGGTGACGCCAACGGCACCGAGTACTACGCCTCGGTCTACAACGCCAGCTCGACCTACGCCCGCGTGCACCGCATGGCCGCGCTCAGCAACACCAAGGTCTGGACGGCACCCTACGTGACGACCTACCTCGGCGGCGTCGGCATCGACAAGAACTTCGTCTACACGATGCGCGTCAACAGCGACAACCGCGTCTACGTCTTCGACCGCACGACGGGCAACCGGCGCACGGACAAGGAAGTGCTGCTCGGCAACTGGAACGGCAACACGACCTGGGGCCTCGCCGTGCAGGACACCAAGCTCTACCGCACGTCCAGCGACGGCTGGATCTACCGCTACGACCTGGCCGACGGTGCCCACGATGGCATCAAGATCCCTGTGGCGTTCGGACCGGAGTCGTTGGCCTATACCGGCAAGGAGCTCTGCGTCGGCCGCTCTGCCGCGGGCGCCCTCGTCCACTGCTATGAGGTCGAGTCGTCCAGCACGTCCTACGCCGCCAAGCAGGTCACGCAGCCGACCCAGGGCGAAGGCGGCGGCTTCCACCACTACCGCAACGAGTACTGGTACCCGCTGTGGTCCGCAGGCGACACCCAGGTGTACCGCTACAGCAAGCAGCGCAACCTGGTCGGCGTCTTCACCGCCAAGCAGCGCTACATGCGCCAGGTCTGGGGCGACACCAACGCGGACGCCTGGTACTCGGCCAACTGGTCGGACGCCAACATCACGCGTCGTCGCGGCCTGACCAGCGACGTGGATTGGACGTACAACATCGGCAGCAACCCCGGCGGTGTCGCTGGCGACGGCGTGGCCCTGTACGCGATGCTCTACAACCAGCCGACGGTCCACCAGATCAACAAGAAGACCGGTACGCTGATCAAGAGCTTCAACCTCACGGGCTACTACGCCAGCACGCTCTATGGCGGCCTCGCCGTGGCGCAGGGCAAGCTCTTCCGTGGTGACACGGGTGGTTGGGTCTACCGCTACGACCTGGCGACCGGCGCGCACGACAACATCCGCATCACGATGCCGATCGGCATCTACAGCGCGACGTTCGACGGCGCGGACTACTGCGTCGGCACGAGCTCCACCTCGAGCACCGCCGCCTACTGCGTGCAGCTGGTGAGCACCAGCTGCGCCAAGGGCACCGACTGCGACGACAACCTCGCGACGGTCAACCCGGGCATCACGGAGATCTGCGACGACGTCGACAACAACTGCGACAACACCGCAGACGACGGCTGCGACGCAGACGGTGACGACTACTGCGACCTGACGAAGGTGATCATCGGTACGCCGAAGGTCTGCCCGAATGGTGGCGGCGACTGCAACGACAACTCGGCCGTCGAGAATCCGGCCACCGCAGAGCTCTGCGACGGCAAGGACAACAACTGCGACAAGGTCGTCGACGAGCCCGGCGCGCAGGGCTGCGTCAACTACTTCATCGACGCGGACCAGGACGGCTACGGTGTCACCACCGCCGCGAAGTGTCTGTGCAAGGCCGACGGCGTGTTCAGCGCGACGAACAGCGGTGACTGCGACGACAAGTGCGCGGACTGCGCGCCCGGCAAGCCCGAGATCTGCGACGGCAAGAGCAACGACTGCAACAGCCTGCCGATGAAGGGCTCGAGCTACACGCGCCAGCCCACGATGTCCGCGTACAGCAACACGCACGGCGCGGGCTACCACCCGAACCTGAACCAGTACTGGTACACCGCCTGGTCGAGCCAGACGATCTACCGCTACAACACCAACTTCGGCTACCTGGGCGCGTTCAACTCCGGCATCGACCAGATGATGGGCCTCGCCGGTGACACGACGACGTCGGACTTCTACTCGGCGAACTGGGGCTACGCGACCATCACCCGCCGCAAGTACAACTCGACGACGACGGTGTGGACCCGCAGCATCGGCTCGGCCTACGCCTCGGCGGTCGCGGCCGACGACAACTACGTCTACGCCATGAAGGACTACAGCGAGCCGAACAAGGTCTACGTCCTCGACAAGGCGACCGGCCAGGACGTGGCGGCACGTCCGCACTTCAACCTGTCGGGTGGCGGCTACTTCTCGACCAGCGACGGTGCGCAGTTCGTCTACGGCGGCCTGTCGGTGCAGAACGGCAAGCTCTACCGCACCACGCGCAACCGCTACACGTACCGCTACGACCTCGGCACCGGCGTCCACGACGGCGTGTTGCTCTACACGGTGCCGCAGTCGAGCTACGTCGACACCAGCGTGATGAGTGCGAACGAGATCTGCGTGTCCAGCTACGGCTACAACTACACGCGGTGCTACACGCTGCCGAGCGCCAACGCCAACCTCACGCCCAAGGTCGTGACGATGGAGACGTACAGCCACGGCGGCGGCTACCACCGCTACCGCCAGGAGTACTGGTACCCGCAGTGGAACAACGGCAACATCTACCGCTACGACTCGCTGCGGAAGCCGCTCAGCACGATCAGCGCCGGCCAGGGCAACATCATGGACCTGCAGGGCGACGCGACGATCGACCGCTACTACACGGCGAACTGGGACTACAACACCTTCTCGGCGCGCAACGGTACGTCGACGTCGCTGTTGTGGAACCGCGGCATCGGTAGCTACGCCGCCGGCGTCGCGGCCGAGGGCAACGACGTCTACGCCATGCTCCACTCCTCGCAGACGGTCTGGGTGCTCGACCGCAACAACGGCAACATCACCCGCACCTTCAACCTGGCGACGGGCACTGGCGAGTGGACTGGTGGCACGATGTACGGTGCTCTCGCAGTGCAGAACGGCGTGCTCTACCGTCCGGACGGCAGCGGTCGCTGGATCTACGGCTACAACGTGTCGGACGGCTCGCACGAAGGCACCAAGATCAACACCGCCGTCTACATCTACAACGGTTCGTTCGACGGCAAGGAGATCTGCGTCTCGGCCAACAACAACCAGAACTACTGCTACAACATCGGCGGCGGGATCTACACGATTGACGTGGACTGCGACAAGGATGGCGACGGCTACTGTGACGACAACAAGGTCACGGTCGGCAAGCCTGCTTCGTGCCCGAAGGGTGCGGGTGACTGCGACGACAGCTCGTCCACTTCCAACCCGCAGGCCATCGAGATCTGCAACGGCCTCGACGAGAACTGCAATGGCGTCAAGGACGACGGCGCGTCGGCAGAGTGCATGACGAACAAGAACGCGGAGGCGTCCTGCATCGCCGGCACCTGCAAGATCACCAAGTGCAACACCGGCTTCTCGGACCTGAACGGTCTGGGTGCGGACGGCTGCGAGTGCAACAGCTTCGACGGCTTCGAGCCCAACAACACCTGTGGCCAGGCGACGCCGCTGGCGCAGGTGAACGACAACGGCTCGGTGGTGTCGGTCAAGGCCCGCGTCATCGACATGACCGACTCGGACTGGTACCGCATCTACGCCTACGACGCGCCGGACAGCGGCACGGCGGTCTGCGACACCTTCAACGTTCGGGCGCGATTCCTGGCCAACCCGAACAACGCGTTGCGCTTCGAAGTCTTCCGCGGCACCTGTCCGCCGAACAAGTTCAAGAAGGAGCAGCACAACCCGAGCGTGGTCGTCGACAACGCGGTCTGCTGTGGCCAGGTCGACTTCAACTGGTTCACCAGCTTCAAGGGCTACCTGGCGAACGGCTTCTCCTCGTCCTACTCGGAGTTTGGCGAGTGCAACTGCACGACCAGCTCGTCGACCTTCTACACGGGCACCGGCTACAACTACGGTCCGGCCAACAACCCGTACGGCACCGGTGGCGGTGGCCCATACGGTCGCTACAACGGCTCGTCCGGCGTGACGGACCGCAACACGGCGAGCCAGTCGTGGGGCTACGACTACACCCGCTGCCGCGATGACAGCGCCTACTTCTACATTCGCGTCTACCGCGAGGGGAACATGACCACCTGCTCGGACTACGAGCTCGAGGTCTCCAACGGCGCCTACGGCAACAATGGTGCCCGCGGCTACGTCGCCACGCCTCCCTGATCGGTCCTGGGCGTCTGCTTGGATGACGCGCGCCGCGGGGGACCCAGTCGGGACCTCCGCGGCGCGCGTCGTTTCAGCGTCGCGTCAGGGGCTCGAACTCGATGACGCGGGTGTCGCGCCAAGCGAGCCCGCCTTCGTGCGCCGCGACCTACGCGCGGCGACGACGACGAGGGCGTCGAGGGGCAGGCCTCAGCCGTCGAGTGCTGCGACGAGCAGCTCGCGAAGCCGCGCAGCGTCGGCCCGCCCCTGCATCGCGCGCATCGCCTGGCCGATGAAGAAGCCCAGCACCTGCGTCTTGCCCGAGCGGTACTGTGCGACTTCTTTGGGATGACGCTCGACGAGCTGCCCGACCAACGCGCTGAGCTCGCCGTCATCCTGCTCGATGCTGCCGACCTGCTGCAGCGCGATCACCAACGCGTCGGGGGCGGGCATACGCCCCTCCGAGGTCGCTGCGAGGCCCTGCTGCAAGACCTGGGACATCATCTGATTGCTGAGCTTGCCGGCGCGCCACCGCGAGAAGACCTCGCTCAGCATCTCGACGTGGCCCACGAGGGCGCCCAGATCGGCGCCGACGCGCTTGGCCTGACCCAAGACCGGGCCGGCCAGGAACGAGACGAAGCCGCGCACGTCAAACGGCTGGGTCCGTGGCTGCAACAAGCTGCGACAGAGCGCTGGGACCTCGAGCAGCAGCGCTTCGGCGTCGGTGTCGAGGCCGTGGTCGTCTCGCAGGCCCTGGCGGATCGTGGCGAGCTCGGGCGGACGCGAAGCGATCCAGTGTTCGAGGTCGGCCTCGGCGATCTGCACCCACGGCAGGTCGGGATCGGGGGCGTAGCGATAGTCTGCGGCGTTTTCCTTGCCGCGCATCGACCGCGTCTGGCCTGCATCGACATCCCAGAGCCGCGTCTCCTGCTGGACGGTGCCGCCGCTCGACCAGACGTCAACCTGGCGCGCCGCCTCCCAGTCGATGGCCTCGCGCAGCGAGCGCATCGAGTTGAGGTTCTTGATCTCGCATCGGGTCCGTAGCCCAGGCTCGCCGATCTTGCGCACGCTGACGTTCGCGTCACAGCGCATCGAGCCGTCTTCGAGCGAGCCGTCGCAGGCGTCGAGGTGCAGCAAGATCAGGCGCAGCTCGGCGAACACGGCGGCGGCCGCCTCGGCGCTGCGCAGCGTTGGCAGGCTGACGATCTCGATCAGGGGCACGCCTGCGCGGTTGAGGTCGATCAGCGAGACGTCACCGGCCTGATCGTGGACGCTCTTGCCGGCGTCCTCCTCGAGATGGATGCGCTCGAGCGGCAGGGCGGCGGCGACGCCGTCCAGCAGAAAGGGGATCGCACCGCCCCGGCAGATGGGGAGGTCGGCCTGGCTGATCTGATAGCCCTTGGGCAGATCGGGGTAGAAATACGACTTGCGCGCGAACTGCGACCGCAGCCGCACGTCGCAGCCCAGGCTCGCGCCGACGATCGCGGCCAGCCGGACCGCTTCGCGATTCAGGCTTGGCAGCGCGCCCGGCAGGCCGAGGCAGAGCGCGGTCACCGCCTCGTTGGGTGCCCCACCGGACTGCACCGGGGCGCGGCTGAACAGCTTGGTGCGGGTCCGCAGCTGCGCGTGGACCTCCAGGCCGATGACGAGCTCCCAGCCGCTCGCGTGCAACGCGCTCATGCCAGGCTCCGGTGCTGTGGCGGTGTCGCCAGCGGGTGGGTCGCTTCGAACGCGGCGGCGACGCCGAGCAGACCGGCCTCATCGAAGGGGCGACCGAGCAGCTGCAAGCCCGCGGGCAACGCGTCGACGCCCTCGCTGTGCGGGAGCGCAGGCATCGGCAGCGAGAGCGCCGGCGCGCCGACGAGGTTGGCGAGCACGGTGAACACGTCCATGGCGTACAAGGTCAGCGGATCGTCGAGGAAGCCGCCGAGATCCCAGGCCGTGGTGGCGGCCGTCGGCATCGCGATGGCGTCGCAGGTCGCGAGCACAGCGGCGACCTCGGCGTGCAATCGTGCGCGGACGCGGCATGCCCGTCCGTAGTATGCGTCCTGGTAGCCGGACGAAAGGACGAAGGTCCCGAGCAGGATGCGCCGTTGGACCTCGGCGCCGAACCCCTCGGCCCGGCTCGCAGCGGTCAGCGAGCTGGCCCCGCCGCGCTGGTGTGCCCGCAGGCCGTAGCGCATCCCGTCGTAGCGGCTGAGGTTGGTCGACGCTTCGGCCGTGGCGATGATGTAGTAGGTGGCGACGGCGTGGGCGAGCGTCGGCAGTTCGACATCGACGATGGCGCAGCCCGCCGACGCGAGGGACGCGAGTGCTGCGTCGAAGCGCAGGCGAATGGACGGCTGCAAGCCCGACAATGCGTCGAGGAATCGACGTGGCACGCCGATACGTCGGCCGGCGACCGTCCCGAGGGTCACGGCGGCGTGGTCGTGCGCCGGCAGCGCGGCGGAGGTCGCGTCTGCGTCACAGACGCCGGAGATCGCCTGCAGCCCGAGCGAGACGTCGGCGACGCGACGGCCGAGCACGCCGACCTGCTCGAGGGAGGAGGCGTAGGCCACCACGCCGTCGCGGGAGACACGGCCGTAGGTCGGCTTGCACCCGACGACGCCGCAGAGCGAAGCCGGCAGACGGACCGAGCCGCCAGTGTCCGTCCCCAGCGCCAAGGCGCCGGCGCCGACCGCGACGGCGACGGCCGCCCCACCCGAAGAACCGCCGGCGACCTTGCCCGGATGCCACGGATTGGCGCACGGGCCGGCAACTCCGGTCTCGGTCGAGGAGCCCATGCCGAACTCGTCGAGGTTGGTCCGGGCGAAGGGCACGGCGTCCGCCGCGAGCAGGCGGCGCACGACCGAGGCGTCCCAGACTGCGCGATAGCCGCCGAGCATCTTCGAGCCCGCGGTCAAGGGTTGGCCCTTCTGGCCGATGTTGTCCTTGATGGTGACGGGGACGCCTGCGAGCGCGCCCACCGGCTCGCCGGCGGCGATCCTGGCGTCGATCCGCGCGGCGTGGGCGCGTGCTGCGTCGAGGTCGAGGTGGACCACGGCGCCGAGGCGCTGGCCGTCCGTCGCCGCGCGCGCGATGGCGACCTCGAGGATCTCGCTGGCGCGGACCTCGCCGCCGGCGACCGCGCTGGCGATGGCGGCGACGCCCTGGTCGTGGATCTCGCGGGCCCGTGCCGCGTCCGTGCTCGACTGCATGGTGGCCTCGTGCATCAGCCCAGGACCTTGGGCACCGCGAACGCGCCGTCGCGCAGGTCGATGGCCACGGTGGCGATCTCGTCCTGCCGCAGCGTCGTGCCCGGCGTGTCGTCACGAAGGGCCTGCAGCGGCATCGGTGGATGCAGCATCGGCTCGACGCCCTCGACGTCGACCGCGGCCAGGCCGTCCATCATGTCGAGGATGCCTTCGAGCGCCGGCACCATGGCTTGACGTTCTGTCGAGGAAATCTCGAGGCCGGCGAGGCGGGCCAGCGACTCGACCAGAGCGGCGTCGACGCGTGGGTGGCTCATGGCACGAGCTCCGCGATGGCGTCGGCGATGGCGGCGCGCAGCTCGGCCTCGATGGCGTCGCAGCGGTCCTGGTTCGAGGACTCGCAGCGCAGCACGAGCACGGGGCCCGTGTTCGAGGCCCGGACCAGGCCCCAGCCGTCCTGGAAGCGGATCCGCGCGCCGTCGATGGCGTTGACCTGATGGGTCGCGGCGTAGCGATCGCGAACGCGGTCGACCACCGCGAACTTGATGTCGTCGGGGCAGTCGAGGCGCAGCTCCGGCGTCGCGGCGGTGGCGGGCAACTCGGCGGCGATGGCCGACAGCGGCCGGGGATCGTTCGACAGCACTTCGAGCAGGCGGATCGTCGCGTGGATCGCGTCGTCGTAGCCGAAGTAGCGGTGCGCGAAGAAGATATGGCCGGACATCTCGCCGGCCAGCAGCGCCCCTTCGGCCTTCATCCGCGCCTTGATCAGGCTATGGCCGACCGCCGCCATGACCGGGCGGCCGCCGTGTGCCGCGATGTCGTCAAACAGCACGTCGCTGCATTTGACCTCGCCGACGATGGTCGCGCCCGGGACTTCGCGCAGCACGGCGCGGGCCAGGATCGCCAGCAGTCGATCGCCCCAGATGATGGTGCCGCGCTCGTCGACCACGCCGACGCGGTCGCCGTCGCCGTCGTAGGCGATGCCCAGGTCTGCGCCCTCGGCCGCGACTGCGGCCTGCAGGTCGACGAGGTTCTCGGCGACCGTCGGATCGGGGTGGTGATTGGGAAAGCGGCCATCGAGGTCGCAATACATCGGCACGACCTCGACGCCCAGGCTCTCGAGCAGCTCGGGGGCGATGGGGCCGGTCGGGCCGTTGCCTGCGTCGACGACGACCTTGAGCTTGCGCTCGCCGAGGTGCGCCAGCAGGCGCTGTTGGTCGCAATACGGGCGCAGCACCTCGATCGGTCGGGCCGCGCCGCTGCCGGTGGCGAACGCGCCAGAGACGACGAGCTCGCGCAGCCGCTGGATGTCCTCGCCGAAGAGCGCGTTCTTGCCGAGCAGGAGCTTGAGCCCGTTGTCCTCGGCCGGGTTGTGGCTGCCGGTGACCATGATGGCGCCGCCGACCTCGCGGGTGTGGGCGGTGAAGTAGACCACCGGCGACGGCACGATGCCGACGTCGAGCACATCGACGCCGCCGCGCAGCAGGCCGGCGACGAGCGCGGCGTGGATCCGCGGGCTCGAGAGCCGAGCGTCGCGGCCGACGGCGACCTGGGGCAGCAGATCGCGCTCGCGGACGACGGTGGCGAACGCCTGGCCGATGGCGCCGACGGTCGCGTCGTCGAGATCGCGGTCGGCGACGCCGCGGATGTCGTAGGCGCGGAAGATGCGAGGGTTCACGTTGGCTCCCACAATGCGCTGGACCACGGGTCTAGAGGACGTCGCTGCGGCCGGCGGCTTCGAGCGCGGTGACGACGGCGCGCACGTCCTGCGAGCGGTCCAGGGGCAGGACCAGCACCGCGTCGCCGGTGGCGACGACCGCGACGTCGCGCATGCCGACGGCCGCCAGGACCTGGCCGTCGCTGACCAGCACACAGCCTTCGCAGTCGATGGCCGTCACGTCACCGCGCAGGTAGTTGGCGTTGGCGGCCGCGTCGTCCTGGCGCAGATCGAGCAGGCTGCGCCAGGAGCCGACATCGCTCCAGCCGGCGCGCAGCGGCACGACGCGCAGATCCGCGCGCTGCTCCATGATGCCGTGGTCGATGCTGATCGACGGCGCGCGGGCGAAGGTCTCGGCCAGGGCCCGCGCGAACTGCGCCGAGCCGAAGGCACCCGCGCGGGCGTCGCGCAGGGGATCCATCGCCTCGGCCAGCGCGGGCAGCGCGTCGTCGGCCGCCGCGAGCAGCGTGTCGGCGCGGCCGACGAAGACGCCTGCGTTCCAGAGGTGGCGCTTGCCGAGCAAGAAGCCCACGGCGCGCTCGAGATCCGGCTTCTCGACGAAGCGGACCACGTCGTGGCAGCCGTCGTCACCGCGGGCGCCGACCTCGATGTAGCCGTAGCCGGTCTCGGGGTGCGTCGGCTCGACGCCCAGCGTGGCGATGCCGCCGTCGCGGGTGGCGTGGGCCGCGCAGAGCAGGGCGTCGCGGAAGGCGTCGGCGTCGGCGACGTGCTGATCGGCCGGCAACAGCGCGACGATCGCGTCCGGGCGCAGCTGCAGCGAGGCGATCGCGGCGAGTGCCAGGCAGGGCGCGGTGTTGCGCGCGATCGGCTCGCCGAGGACGTGGCCCGGCGGCAACGTCGGCACGGCGGCCCGCGAGGCCTCGACCAGGCGCGCAGCGGTGATGACCAGGGTGCGGCCGGGCGGACAGATCGGCGCGGTGCGCGCGACCGTGGCGGCGAGCAGGGTCTCGTCGCTGAGCAGCGAGAGCAGCTGCTTGGGCCGATCGCGTCGCGAGGCCGGCCAGAAGCGCGTGCCGCTGCCGCCGGCCATGACGACCACGACCAGGCGGTCTGCGATGCTCGGGTCTGCGAGCGCTGCCGCCCGGGACGCGGGGGCGGCCGGCTCAACCATGTGCGATCTCCGGGATGTCGCCGTCGACGTGGAGCTCGGCGCCGGTGGCGGCGCGGATCTCCTCGACGCTGACGCCCGGGGCGCGCTCGATCAGGACGAAGCCGCGGGGCGTGACGTCGACCACGGCGAGATCCGTGACGATGCGGTGGACGCAGGCCTTGCCCGTCAGCGGCAGCGAGCAGGACTTGAGCAGCTTCGGCGAGCCGTCCTTGTCGGTGTGGGTCATGGTCACAATGACGCGCCGAGCGCCGGCGACGAGGTCCATCGCGCCGCCCATGCCCTTGACCACCTTGCCCGGGATCATCCAGTTGGCGATGTCGCCTTGCTCGCTGACCTCCATCGCGCCGAGCACCGTCAGGTCGACGTGGCCGCCACGGATCATCGCGAACGAATCTGCGGAGTTGAAGTAGACCGAGCCGGGGATCTCGGTGATGGTCTGCTTGCCGGCGTTGATCAGGTCCGGGTCCTCTTCGCCCTCGTAGGGGAAGGGCCCGATGCCCAACATGCCGTTTTCGCTCTGCAGCACGACGTCCATGCCCGCCGGGATCGCGTTGGCCACCAGGGTCGGGATGCCGATGCCGAGGTTGACGTAGTAGCCGTCGCACAGCTCCTGGGCGACGCGGGCGGCGATCTGGTTGCGGTCGAGTGCCATGGACGTCCTCTCGGTGCTGCAGCCGTCGCGGCGGCGTGTGGGTGCCGGGCTAGGGTTGCTCGCCGCCCTTGGTCTCGGTCGGCGGCGTGCCGCGCAGCCAGACCTTCCACGCCGCGACATCGCCGCCCAGGCGTTGGCCCGTGAGCGTTTCTAGCGCGGCCACCGTGAAGTTGGCAACATCGCCGCGCGCGTTTGGCAAGCCATCGATCAGGGCCGGGATCACGGTCCGATCGCCGAGGCGGGCGATGGCGCGCAGCGTGGCGACGCGGCTGGCCTCGTCGAGGGCGACCTGGTGCTGCAGCAGGCGCGCCCCGGCCCTCGGCGCTTGGAGCACGACGACCGCTTCGAGCAGGGCTTCGTGCACCGCGAGCGGACGGACGGTCGAGGTGGCGACCGCGAGCGTGCGTGCGGCGAGGTTCGGGTCGGCCAACGCGACGGCGGCCTTGGCGGCGGCGATCTCGAGCCCTTCGACGTCCAGCGCCCACCCGACCACTGGCGCGGTCCAGCGCTGCGGTACGGCGGCGAGCACGGCCAGCGCTGCCACGCCGACGCTGCGCTGCGGATGACCGACGAGCAGGCTGGCGACGACGACGGCGCTCTCGGCCTTGAGGTCGGCCAGCGCCTGCAGCGCGGCGCGGCGGACCGGCACGACCATGGTGTCGGCGCGGGCGAGCCGGAGCAACGCCGGCGCGTCGCTGACGTCACCATGGCGGCCGATGGCGCCGATGGCCGCGACGCAGAGCCGCTGCTCGGCCGGATCGAGCGAGCGGCGGGCGACGTCGAGCACACGCTTGTCGTCGAGCACGCTCAGGTTGCTGATCGCGACCTGCTTCTGGTGCGGCGAGCCCTTGCTGGCCAGGCTCGCCAGCGTCTCGCGCGCGGCCATGGCGCCCTCGCTCTGGCCCGAGCGCGCGGCTGCCGCCCAGAGGTCCACGGCGACCTCCGGGCTGTCGGCGAAGCGTTTGGCGGCGGCGAGCAGGGCCGACTCGGCGGCGGGGCCACCGAGCATCGAGAGCACGGCGGCGGCGCGGCGCACGGTCGTGGCGTCGGCCGGGGCCTTGCTCAGCCAGGCGCCGAGCTCGGCGCGGGTGATGTCCGGGGCGGCCAGGGCGCGCTCGAGCGCCGGGCAGGTGCTGCGATCGACGGTGGCGCACGCGAGGCAGTCGAGGCCGGCGCCAGCGAGGGCCGTCGTCGGCGCCGCGGTCGCGCTCGCCAGCACGAGCAGCGCGCAGATCCGGGCCGCGAGGTCGCTGCGCGTCCAGGGCCGCGTGCCGCGGGGCGGGGCCGGCGCGGCGCGGCGGGTCTCGGTGGGCATCGATCACCTCCTGGCCCCCAAACGAGGACGCCGCCGAGCATGCCAGGGCATGCGCGGCGGCGTCCACCTGTCGGGGCCGGTCGGGCGTCGCCGGGCTAGCGCGCGACCTCGACGCGGCGACGGCGCACGGCCAGGACCAGCATCGCCAGCGCCGCGAGCCAACCCGCGCCCCAGCCGGCGGTGCGGCCGGCGGTGCAGCCACCACCTGCGCCCGCGCTCGTCGGGGCCGTGTCCTGCTTGGTCGGGTCGACGTTGGTCTTGGTCGGGTCCCAGGCCGGCTTGCCCAGCGAGGCGAGGAACTCCGCGGACAGGCTCGGCTTGCCGGCGACCGCCTTGCTCAACTCGGCGTCGACCAGATCTGCGTCACGCGGGTCGATCTCCAGCGGCAGCCCGCTCTCGTCGATGACCTCGACCCGGTAGGCCGGCTGGCCGCCCTCGGCGACGATCGGGCCGTCGCCCTGGCCAAACGCCGGGGCGCCGCCGAAGCCGACCGGGCCCGCGAAGCCGCAGAACGACCAGTCGTTGGTCTTCGGCAGCTCGATGGTCTGCTCCTGGCCGCTCTTGAACGTGATCTTCACCGCGTGGGCCTGGTTCTTGCCCGGCTCGCAGATGGCGAGCGCCTTGGCGGTGTGGACGTTGTCGACCTCGGGCAGGTCCTTGTTGAAGGCGAAGATCGGGTCCTTGTTCATCTCTTGCGGCGAGACCAGCGTGTACAGGCGCGTGATGTAGGCCGAAGTCTCGTACGAGGTCTGCATGCTCTGCAGCGGCGCGATCACGGTCTGCTGGACGTCATCGGCCATCGCCTTGCCGTCGAAGCCCTGCGCCTTGACCGCAGCCTTGTAGTCGTCGCACGGCTTGCCGCTGCAGCCGTCGCATTGGATGCAGCTGTAGAACTCCTGGTCGCTGACGGCCTCGAACTGCGCGGGCTTGGCGATGTGCTTGCGGATCAGGCCCTGAAGCTGCGTGGTGCGCGGCAGGCCCATCTCGAGCATCGCCATCAGCATCTTGCCGGGCTCGGTGATGGTCGCGAGCTTGGCGCTCGACCACTCCTTCTGCGCGAAGGTGGCGGACACCTTGCTCGTCGGCTTGGCCAGCTCGGTGGTGAAGGCGTGGCCCGAGGCCTGGTCGACGGCCTTGCTGACGACGGTCTTGTAGTTGTTGCCCGGCTTGAGCCAGTCGACCGTGGCCTCGTTGAGCTCGACGTGCAGGAAGTTCTTGGGGATGGCCCGCGCGTCGCCGAGCACCCACGCCACGATCGGCATCTCCGGCGCGGCGGCGATGCTGGTCAGGCGCAGCGGCAGGCAGGGGCTGGTCTCGTCGAGCGTGACCACGATCGGCGCCAGGTCGCCGCTGCTCTTGTCCTTCTGCAGCTTGAGCGCGAGGAAGACGTAGCCGGTCTTGGCGTATTGGTCGATCAGCGGCGTGGCCTCGGCCGGCTGTTGGTAGCCGTTGTCGGTCAGCCACTTGACCAGCTCGGCGCCCGAGTTGCCCGAGATCACGACCGTGTTGTAGGGGCCGACGTTCTCCTGCGCCAGGACCTTGACCCCGCCGCCACCGCCGTTGCTGCTGTCGTCACGGCCACCGGCGGCCGCCATCGGGCAGTTGAACTGCGCCCAGCAGCCGTCCTGGTTCTCGAAGTCGAGCTGGAAGCGCGGCGCCGTCGACTGCTCGAGCACCTGGAAGACCGAGTCGCTGCCGATGCCCAGCTTGGGCAGCGAGGTCAGCGGCAGCACCCAGGAGAACTGCTTGTCGTCGCCGGTGTAGCTGATCTGGATGTGCACCGTGATCTGGTCGTTCTTCTGGATGTAGAGGATGCGCTCGGCCGATTGGTCGACCGGCTGGGTGAAGCAGAAGAAGCCGCCGCAGGCGAAGGCGGCGCTCGGCAGCGTCAGCGCCAGCGTCAGCGCGGCGAGCGCGGCGGTGGTGAGCTTGCGGATGGTTCGCATGGTGTCCGTCCCTTGCCGCGATCCGCGGCCCTCGATGTCTCGTGCAGCGGGCGCTGCGCAGGTCCATTCTAAAGCAAGTCCCGTGCCAGATCGCGGCTGTCGTGCAAGTGCCCGATCTTCGAGCATGGTTCCGAAGACGGCGCTGTCATCGTTGTTGCAGAATTGGGCCACATGTAGATAAAATCCACATCAGCGCAGGCCCCAGCGGCGGCGCAGCCACCACTCCGAGGCCAGCAGCCCCAGCAACACCAGCAGCACGATCGGATGGCCCCAGAGCGCCGTGCGCACCCGCTCGAGGTCGGCGTCGCGCGTCTGCAGCAGGTCGCCAGCTTGCAGGGTCCGGCTCGACGTCACGGCCTTGCCACCGCTCAGGCGCGCCAGTCGCGCCAGGACCTCCGGCGCCGGGCGCAGGTCGAGGTCCTCGGGCCAGCCCTGGGCCACGGCGTAGGCGGCGACGGCGTGGACGCCCTCGTCGGCGCTGGCGAACAGGCGATGCGGACCCGGCTGCGCGGCCGGCGCGACAACGGTGCAGCGTCCGGTCGCTTCGGTGATGCAGCGACCGAAGGGCCGGCGGGTGGTGCCGGGCAGCAGCGCGTCCTCGATCACGACCTCGACCCCGCCCATCCCGCGCTGGGCGCTGCCGACGAGCTGGACCTCGATCGCGACGTCGGCGCCCGGGGCCACGGCCACGTCGGGCACCCGCAGGCGCAGGCGCTCGTAGGCTGGATCGCGCAGCAGCCAGCCGCGCAGGCGTCGCAGCAGCCGGCGGTAGTCGGCGCGGGCGTCGCTGCGGCTGCGGCCGTCGGCGCCGGGGAAGGCCCAGGTCCACAGGCCGTCGCTGGCGAGCGCGGCGACGCGGCCGTCGTGGCGTTCGCCGAGCGCCAGCAGCGGACCGCCGTCTGCGCCCTCGATCAGCACGGCGTCGCCTGAGCGCGCGATCAAGCCGGTGTTGGTGCCGGGCAGGGTCGCCTGGGCCCAGGCCTCGGCGTTGGCGTCAGGGTCGGGGCGCAGCTGGGTCACGGGGTGCGACTGGCCAAGGTCGGTCGCGCGCAGCTCCACGGCCTCGTCGCGCCAGCTCTCGTCGCCCGAGTGGCCCATGTCCATCGGCAACCAGGGCGGGATCGACGTCGACTGCCAACCGCCGGCGCCGAAGGACTGCCGCCCGCCGAGCACGAAGAAGGCGCCGCCGCGCTCGATCCACGGGCCGAGCTTGGGCGTGATCATGCGATCAACGCCGAAGTTCTCGAACGCGAAGTCCTGGAACACGATGAGGTCGAAGTCGTCGAGCGCTTCGCCGAAGAGCTGCTCGCTCGGGAACGGGATCAGCGTCGTGTCCTCGGCCGCGACGAAGGTCCCGCCGTTGCGGCCGATCATGATGTAGAACGAGACGAGATCGACCGTCGGATCGGCGCGCAGGTGGCTGCGCAGCGCGCGGGTATCCCAGCTCGGATGGCCCGCGAGGTGCAGGACCCGGGTCCGGTCGCGGACGACGGCGATCGGCACGTGCGCCTGGTTGTTGCTCTCGGTCCATTCACCCGGCAGGGGCACCGCGCGAACGCTGAGCACGTGCGGGCCGACGGTGTCCGGCACGGCCTGCAGCTGCACGCGCCGCCGCGACTCGCCCTGCAGGGGCACGGCCTGGCGCTCGACGACGTCGCCGTCGAGCTCGAGGATCACGTCGATCGCGCCGGCACGACCCGCCATCGCGCCGAGATCGAGGTCGACCTCGACCGGCAACGGGCTGCGCACGATCGCGTGCCGCGCGACGCGGACCTCGCCGATGGTCACGTCCTGCTGCGGGCGGTTCGCGCCGATGGCCACGGTATGGACCGGCACGCCGAGCCCGGCCAGCGCGTCGCGAATCGCCTCGTCGTCGGCGGTGCGGCCGAGGCCGCCGTGGTCACGACCGTCGGAGATCACCACGACGCTGCCCAGGCCCGACGGCCGCTCCAGGCTCTCGAGCCGCGACAGCGCCTCCAGCAGATCGGTCGTCGCGCCATGCACCCGCAGACGGCTGACCTCGCCGTCGTCGATGGGGACGGCGCCGTCCGCCGCGGCGAACGCCCGGGTGGGCACCCGCGACTGCAGATCCGTGGCCGCCGCGATCGCCTCGCGCAGCCGGTCGTGGCCGCCGAAGGCCCGCATCGAGCGCGAGACGTCGAGCACCATCGCGACGCGACGATCGTCCGGGCGCGGGCGTAGCTCGACCCACATCGGCTGCCACAGCGCCGCCAGCAGGCCCGCGACGGCGAGTGTCCGCAGCGTGATCAGCGTCGCCGCCCGCCGTGGTGGCAGGCGCATGGCCGTGCGGGCGCTCAGCGCGACGACGGCGACGGCGACCACGGCGACCGCGGCGACCGCCGGCGCCCCCCAGGACAGCGCCCACTGCAAGCCGATGGCGTCAGCGGACACGGCCAGACCCTTGCGCACCGCGGCCGCGCCGGCTGCGCAGCAGCGCCTCGACGTGGACGTGATCGTCCTTGTAGTCCAGGCATGTTGCGTAGACGAGCAGGTTGACCGCGAGACGGAACGCGAATTCCCGCTGCGGTTCGCCCCCGGGCACCGCCGGCGACGCCGGGCCCCCGGTCGGCGCGCGGCGCATCGCACCCAGCAGATCGTCGCGGCCATAGAGAATGGCCCAGCGCTTGCCGACGCGCAGCCCTTCGAGCACGCGCAGGTCGGCGCGTCGGCCCACCGGCACCGTCAGGCGGTAGAAGCTGCGGTACACGACGTCGGTGACAGGCACGGTCTCCAGCGGCCGGCCGAACAGGCGCTGCACCAGCGTCCGCACGGCGGTGTCGATCTCGGCGCTCGGGCCGCTGCCGCTGGTGTCGTCGATCCAGAGCATGCCGCCGTTGCCGAGGTGCTCGCGCAGTCGGTCGACATCGGCCTCGGCCACCCGCGACGCGCCCGCCGTCGGCGCCCAGACCAGCAGCGGCGCGCTGAACAGGGCGTCGTTGCCGATCTCGACGCGCGTGGCTTCGCGTTCGAGCTCCAAGCTCGTGCGCAGCCGTGCCTCGGTCGCCCAGGTCGCGAGCGGCCCCAGGATGTCCGCCTCTTGGCCGTCCACGCGCAGCGCCACCATCCGCATGCGGCTGCCGACGGCGCCCGCCTTGGGGCCGCGATCGGCCTTGCCCGCCGGCACCGCTCGGGCGTTGGCCGGCGCCACGGCCCAGGCGCAGGCCGCGGCCACGATCAGGCCCAGGATCTGCGCCAGACGCGGCATCCGTCCCGGCGCCAGGGTCGGCATCACGACCCTGGACCTGGGAGCTGCTGCCGGCAGGGATGTGGCGAACCGTCGCATCAGGGGTCTCGGGCCGAGGTCGGCAGCCAGGCGTCGGTTGGTCGGGTGCGTCGATCCTCGCGCCGCAGCCTACGGGGCCGCCGCCGCAGGCTCAAGGCCCGGACGGCGCGGGGACGGCGCGCACGCTGCCAGCGGTGTCCGCGCAGCGCTCGTCGGCGTCGCAGACCTGGAGCTGGACAGGCAGCCATTTACCGGGGGCACGCGCGACCCCGACCGGCGTCGGCGCGAGGTCGAACGCGCTCGGTTGCCAGGCCAGGACGCCGATCGCGTCGGGTTCGGCCTGGTCGGTCTCTGACGGGGTCAGCAGCTGCAGCGTGGCCGGGCCGGCGACGATCGTGATCGTGGGCCGCGTCGCCTCGCTCGCGACGATCGAGAGCAGCAGCGTCGCTCCGACCGGGACCTCGTGGCGGCCCAGCGGCGCCACTTGGAGCGGCGCGAGCGGCTCGGCGCTGCAACCGACCGCGAGCGCCCAGACGGTCGTGATCGCGGCGAACCTGGGGCCGATCGCTGCGGATGCGCGCGCCATGGTCCGACTGTCGTCGCTGTCGCGGACGCGGTGGACGCCCGGCTGCCGCCGATGGCATGATCGGGGTCCCCCCGGGGTTGGTGCGTTCCTGGCCAACGTCGTCTCCTGCCCGACACCTGGCCTCGCCGTCGCCAGCGCGCGGCGTCGGACCGTGCATCGAGGATCGCCATGTCACGCAACAAGAGCAAGCTGCTGCCCCTGGGGTCTGGCCACGCCGGTCCGCGTCTCGCCTGGATCGGCGGCCTGCTGGCGGCCACCAGCCTCGCCAGCGGCTGCGGCAAGTCGGAGCCCACGCCGGCCGGACCCGCCGAGCCTGCGGCCGAAGCTGCTGCGGCGGCAGAGGCACCGAAGCCCCCAGACGTCGGCATGGACCTCGAGGCGTTCGTGGCCGCACGGACGCTCGAAGGCTGCGCCGCCCGCTACGGTGAGCCCGCCGCAGAGGCGCGGCTGCTCGCTGTGCGGCAGCTCGCCGGCCTGCCCCATGTGGCGCCGATGACCGGTGCCGCGCTCGAGCCGATCGCCGCACGCCGCGGCGTCCCGCTGCCAGAGGCCGCCACCAGCGTGGCCCCGAGCGAGCGCGGTCGCCCCGGCCTCAGCCCGGAGCAACGCACGCTGCAGGCCACCTACGAGGCCGCGATCACCAAGGCCGGGGCCTGGCCCGAGCTCGGCCGGCGCGTCGACGACGCTGTCGCAACCTGCCACTACTCCCCGTCGATCGGCCTCGTCAGCCCGGAGCGCATCGAGGCGTACGTCCAGGCCTTCGTCGAGGTCTCCTGCCTCGGCGACACCGCCCTCGACGCCAACGGCAAGCCCGACGTCATCGCCCACGCCCGCGCTGCGGCCGAGGTCTTCCGCAAGATCGGCCTCGACGCGCGCGGCTTCTCGCAGCTCGGCGTCCAGCTCGGCGTGTTTCCCGACATCACCGCGCGCATCGCCATGGCCCGCGCCAAGGCCTGCCCCGATCCGCGGGCCGCGGCGCTGCACGAGGCCTCGTCGGGTACCTTCGACGGCGCCTTCAGCGGCAACCTCCAGGGCACGCTGGTCATCGAGGCCAGCGAGGGCGAGGCCAAGGCGACCGCGACGTTCGTGGTCGGCAAGGGCAAGGCCAAGGCGACCCGGACGATGCAGCTCTCGGGCGTGCTGCACGGGGGCCGCGCGCACTTGCAGGGCGGCGCCGAGCAGGACGCGCTGCGATTCGACGCCGAGCCCGGGAGCAACGGCAAGGGGACCTGGTCGGGCCAGATCGGCTTCCGCGACGTGCGCGGTCTGTGGTCGTGGCAGCGGCGCGTCGAGGCCGGCGCCGAGGCCGCCTCGGGCGCTGCTGGGGCCGCCGCAGCCGCGCCCGAGGCCGCGCCCGCGATGATCGATCCCGCCGCTGCGACGGCGGGCTTCCCGGCCAAGGACGCGCCGCCGCCGGATCCGCTGGCCGCCGGTGCCGCCAGGCCCGCTGCGCCAGCCGCGGCGCCGGTGGTCGACGAGGTGCCGAAGCCATCGTCCGCCGCCGGGACGCCCGCGACGGTCAAGGGCGTCCGCCCCGACGACAAGCCGGGCAAGCCGGTCGCGGTGCCCGGGCGCTAGTCACGGCACCGGCGTCGCGGCACTAGCGCGGCCGCGCACGCGGCGCGACGCCCTCGACCTCGCCGATGACGATGTGGCCGATGAACTCGGCCTCGACGACCAGGCGGCCGTCCACCGCGCGCGCGGCGACCAGCGTCAGGCTCTTGCGATCGACCCGGATCGGCAGGCGCTGCCCACCGACGTCGACGCCCTCGCCGAGCTTGCGCAGCATCGCGTCGGCGCGGGCCAGCAGCGGTGCGGTCGGCACGCGGCTCGCCCGCGCGGTCGCGGCCGCCAACTCCTCGCGCTGCAACGCCGCGACGAGCTCGGTGACGCGATCGTCCGAGCGGACATCGAGCACGGGCGCGTCGATCTCGACGTGGTCCGCGCGCAGCGTCGGCCGTCCCCAGAACAAGACCTCGCCGCGGACATCCCGCTCGACCGGGATCAGCCCGAGCACGCGCCCTCGCAAGGCGCCCGCAACGTCGGCCCGGACGAGCACGGCACCCCCGGCGCTGTCGAGGCGGGCGGCGCCGACGCGGACCCAGCCGCCGCCGTCGGTCGCGATGCGGCCGCGCGCGGCGAGCGCCTTTGCCAGCTCTGGCTCCATCGAGCGCAGCGACACCCCGATCGGCAGGCGCAGGCGCAGGTCGATGACGCGCAGGTCCGGATCGCCGGCGATGGCGACGGGCTCCTGCCGGGCCTCGGCGGTCGCCGGCGCCGCGGCGCACGGCAGCTCGGCGCTCGGGCGCGCGTCCAGGCGCAGCGGCAGGCGCAGCGCGGCCTCCTCGACGACCGGCTGGCCGATCCAGATCCGCTCGGGGCGGATGCGCAGGCAGGCACCCTCGCCGAGGTCCCAGGGCCGATGCAGCGCCGCGAGCCGTGGCCGGATCAGCGGCGCGATCGGCACCGCGAGCGCCTCGACCCGGGCCTGGGTCGCCTTGGCGACGATCTCGCCCAGATGGCGCGCCATCGTCTCGACCAGCACGCGCGTCGCCAACTCCATGCGGCTGCGGTCCAGCTCGACGCCGATGATGACGTCGGTGAGCGTCAAGTGCGCGTCGGGACGGACCCGGGGACGGGCGCAGACGCGCAGCCCGGCGCTGACGGAGCGCTGCAGGCGCTGGCCAAGGACCTCGATCTGGCCGTCGCCCGCGAACGGAAGCGCGACGCAGAGCCGCTCGCCGTCGGCCCAGACCCGCGCCGGCCCTTGTCGGCGCACCTCCAACGACCAACGCCCGACCATCGCGGCGGTCTGGCCGTAGCGCGTCGGCTCTGCGCTTGCGTCGTCGAGCCAGGCGGCGATCGTGTCCGCCGTCAGCCGGACGCTCATCGACAGGCTGCCCAGCGACGTCGGCGCGGCGACCGGGCGTGCCTGCAGCGCGTCGGGCGTCGGCGCGCGCAAGGTGACGGCGCAGCCGGTGGCCAGCAGCGACCAGCCGAACGCCGCCAGCAGCGCAAGGTGGAGCGCGAGGTGTCGGGCCATCAAGGCGCTCCCTGCCGCTATGACTTGGGTCGGCAGTAGCCAACGTGGTTGGGCAGGGGCGGCTTGCCCGCACCGGTCAGGATCTCGCCGCACTCCTGGTCGGCCGGGCAGCCGTGGTCGGCGTCGGCGCCGCTGAAGTCGCAGACCTGGCGGCACAGCCGCTCGCCCTTGGAGTCCTGCAGGCAGATCAGGTCGATCCCGCAATCGTCGACCTTGGTGCATGCCGAGAGCAAGCCGCCGTTGCCGGGGAAGGCGCAGACCTGCGGCGTCGCCGGGTAGCACTTCTCGGTCTCTTTGCAGCCCTCGTTGGTCAGGGCGTTGCAGCGCTCGCGGCGGCAGTACCCCTGGCCCCCTGGCAGGTTGTTGCCGTTGCCGTCGACCAGCGCCTGGCAGGAGAAGTCCTCGCCGCACGCCGGCACGGCCGGATCGCCGGTCGTCGAGCACAGCGCCAGACAGTGCTTCTCGCCGGCGGTCGAGTCGGTGGCGCAGATCGACCCGGATTTGCAGGCTTCGGGCACGGTGCAGGTCGCGCCACCGGCGCCGACGCCGATCACCGCGGTGCAATAGGGCAGCGCGCCGGCGATGCAGCGCTCGCCGGACGGGCAGCCCGTGCCATCGAAGGGGTTGCAGGCCAGCTTGGTGCAGACGCCGAAGCCGTCGTCGGTCGCGACGATCGTCGCCTGGATGCACTCCTGGTCGGCGCCGCAGGAAGCCTTGGCCAGGTCGCAGCGCGTCTTGCAGGTCTTGGCCCCTGTCGCGCCGAGGCAGATCGTCTCGCGCGTGCATTCGTCGTCGAGGGTGCAGGCCTCGCCGGCGGTCTTGGTGCCGGCGGGGGCGCAATGCGGCGCGTTCGGGCTGACGCATGCCTCGCTGCTGGCGCAGGTCTCGTGGGTCACGAGGTTGCAAGGCGTCTCGGTCTCGCCGACCTGGAAGAAGCCGCAGCCCGAGCTCGCGCCCAGCACCAGCAGCAGCGCCAGCCGGCGACCGGCGTCCCTGGTCGCGGCGACCGGCCGCGTGCCTTGGCGTCGATGGGCCATCCTCGTCCTCCTCGTCGATCGCGCCCGTTGTCGAGGCGGGCTGCGCCGGTCAGGGTGCAGCATCCGATCCATCGGTGCAAACCTCCGGTCGCGCACATAGATTGCGCAGCGGACGCCGCTGCGGGTACGCTCCCGGCCGCACTCAGCCAGCTCGGTGTGGGCACGTTGCCCGCGGGCGACTCGGCGGGGCCGCGCGGTGCGCGGTGCAAGGAGCTCGACATGGTGGCGGCGACCCTCGAAGAAGGCCGGATCCTCGGCGCAGGCGGCCTGCGGATCTGCTGGACGTCGCATCGGGTCGGCAACCCGCGTGCGTCGCTGCTGGTGCAGCACGGCTTCGCCGATCACATGGGCCGCTACGGCTTCTTGATCGAGGCGCTCAACGCCGCCGGCATCGACGTCTGGCTCTTCGACGCGCGTGGCCACGGCGTCTCGGGTGGCCGTCGCGGCCATGTCGAGCGTTTCGAGGACTACGAGGCCGACCTGCGCGCCATGATCGCCTTGGTGCGTGAGCGCATCGGCGGCGCGCCGTTCCTGCTCGGCCACTCGCAGGGCGGCCTGATCGTCTGCCACGCGGCCTTGTCCGGGCCGCTCGATGTCCGCGGCGTCGCCTTGTCCAACCCGGCGCTGCGCGCGTCGCTGCCGGTGCCGGCGTGGAAGGTCGGCATGGCCAAGGGGCTGTCGCGGCTGCTGCCGATCCTGCCGGTGCCTGTGGGCATCCCGTCGACGTCGATCAGCCGCGACGCCGACGTCGTGCGCGCCTACGACGAAGATCCGCTCGTCTTCTCGGCCGGAACAACGCGCTGGGGAGCGGAGTTCTTGCGCGCGCAGGAAGACGTCCTGGCCCAGGCGAGCCGGCTGTCGGCGCCCCTCCTGGTCCTGCTCGGGTCGGCGGACGCCGTCATCGACGCCAAGACGTCGCAGTCGCACTTCCGCTCGCTGCAGGGGCACGTCCAGGTGCAGGTCTTCGACGGATTCTTCCACGAGCTCTTCAACGAGCCGATGGCCGACCGCCTGCGCGCGATCGGGGCGCTGCGCGACTGGATCTTGCAGCACGCCTAGCCGCTGTCTGGCCCGCGTGTCGCGGGTCGGTGCGTCCGCGACCCGGATGTGCGCCCGAGGTCCCGAAGCCGAGGAGTGGTGTTGGCACGCACGTTCGGTCGCTATCGACTGTTGCGCCACCTCGCCACCGGCGGGATGGGCGAGGTCTGGCTGGCTGAGGCCGCCGGCGCTGCGGGCTTCGTCAAACGGCTGGTGATCAAGACCTTGCGCCCCGAGCTGGCCGCCGACGCGCGCCTGGTCGAGCAGTTCGTCGCCGAGGGCCGCCTGCTCGAAGCGCTCGACCACCCCAACATCGCGCAGATCCTGGATCTCGGCTGCATCGACGGCGAGTGGTTCCTGGCGATGGAGTGGGTGCAAGGCTTCGACCTGCGGGCGCTGCGCCGCGCGCTGCCGAGCCCCGACGGCCTGTGCAAGCTCGGGGCCTCCGCGACCCTGGCCATCGTCGCCTCCGCCGCGAGCGCGCTCGACCACGCAGCCACGCGGCAGGACGAGCGCGGTCAGCGGCTGCGGATCGTCCACCACGACGTCACGCCCTCGAACCTGATGGTGCGTCGCGACGGCCTGGTCAAGCTCGTCGACTTCGGCGTCGCGCGCTCGGCGCTGTTGGCCCACGTCGAGATGGGCGCGCTCCGCGGCAAGATCCCCTACCTCGCGCCGGAGCAGCTGCAGGGCGGCGTGGTCGACCACCGCACCGATCTCTTCGCGCTCGGGCTCTGCGCCTTCGAGATGCTCACGGGCGAACGCGCGCTGCAGGCCGCCGACGTCGATGGCCTGCCAGCCGCCTGGCAGGCGTTGCCAGCGCGGTTGGCGATGCTCGATGACGTTGGCTGCGACCCCGGCGTGGCGGCGCTGGTGCGCTCGCTCTGTGCCCTCGACCTCGACGCGCGGCCCGAGGACGCGGGCCGCGTCGCCGCCGAGGCCGCCGAGCGCAGCGTGCAGCTCGGCGTCGGCCGCCCCGAGCTCGTGCTGGCCCACGAGCTCGCGCCCGCCTTCGCCCGGCTCGAGGCCCAGGAAGGCGGCTTCGACGCCACGCTCGCCGGCATGGTCGCGGTCGACCGGCTCGCCGAGGCCGATGGCACCGGCACGCTCAGCCTGCCCGGCCTGGCGTCGCCGAGCCCGACGCGCGTCGCCGGCGGCGAGATCCCGGGCCTGTTCGCCACGCCGACGCCCGCGGCGTCCGCCGGCAGCGGCGCCCTCACGCCGGCCCCGGCCGGGGTCGATCCGGTCGCGCCGGTGGCCACTGCGCCCGCGCCTCGCAGCTGGCGGTCGAACCCGACGGTCTGGCTCTCGGTGGCGCTCTTCGTCGCGGTCGTCGCGCTCGTCGCGCCCCGTCTCGGCGGCGGCGGCGGCGGCGGCCCGCCAGATCGCGACGGCGGGCCCGGGGCGGCAGGCGCTTCGGCCCCCGGCGACGTCCCCGGCGGCGCTGGCGGCCTGGTCGTCGACGCCGGGGCGGCTGCCGCGGCGGGGACCCCGAGCGGCGCTGCCTCCTCGTCTGGCGCCGAGCCGACCCCGGACGAGGCGCGCGCGCTTGGAGCCGACGCCGGCGCCGCCTGGGGCATCGACACCAGCGGCGCCGCCGCGACCGGGACCGCCGCTGTGGCGCCCGAGGCCGCAGCGCCGGCCAGCACCGCACTGCCGGGCGCCGCCACCGCGTCGTCCGACGACGCCGACACCCGCACGCGCCGCGCCGAGGCGGCCGTGGCCGACAACGAGCGCGACGATCCGCCCGGCACGCCCCGCAGCGCCGGCACCTCGCGCGCCGACGGCAAGCCCGACCCCGCCGAGGCCAAGGACGAGGGCCGTGGCCGGCGCGAGGCCGGCACCGCCGTCATCCGCTTCCGCGTCGTGCCGGCGGACGCCGAGGTGCTGATCGACGGCAAGGTCGTCGCTGGCGGCGCCGGATCCACCGGGGTCCACGAGCTGCGTGTGCCGGCGGGCAGTCGCCGCATCGAGGTCCGCGACCCGACCACCGCGGCCGTCGAGCGGCGCACGCTCTCGCTGCGCTCCGGCGACGAGCGCAACCTGCCGGGCTTCGTCCTGGTCGGCGGACTGCCGTAACGGCGACATCCCGGGCCCCTGCCGGGCCGTGCGCTGCGGTTGCGCCAGATCTGCGGCCCGCGCATGCTGGCGGCGATGACGGACGCAACGCGCACCCTCACTGCCGCCTTCGCCGAACGCTTCGCGTTGCCGCGGCTGCAGCTGCGCGTCGTCACGGGACCGTCCCAGGGCGCAGTGGCGCGCTTCGACCAGCGCTCCATCTACCTGGGCTCGGCGCCCGACAACGACTTCGCGATCGACGACCCCTCGGTCTCGCGCAACCACTGCCGGCTCGAAGGCGAACGCGGCGGCTTCCGCCTGCGCGACCTCGGCAGCAAGAACGGCACCTGGCTCGGCGGCATCCGCCTGGTCGAGGGCCTGATCACGGGCACCACGGCGATCCGGCTCGGCCAGGCCGAGGTCCTGATCGAGCCCTTGGCCGAGATGCACGAGGTCGAGCTCGCCCGTGAGACGAACTTCGGCGCGCTGCTCGGCCAGTCGACGACGATGCGCGAGATCTTCGCCCAGCTGGCCAAGGTCGCGCCGACCGACGTCACGGTGCTGATCGAGGGCGAATCCGGCACCGGCAAGGAGCTCGCCGCCGAGGCCGTGCACCGGCACTCGCGCCGCAGCCAGGGCCCGCTCGTCGTGTTCGACTGCTCGGCGGTCCAGGCCAACCTCATCGAGTCCGAGCTCTTTGGCCATGTGCGCGGCGCCTTCACCGGCGCGGTCGCCCAGCGGGCCGGCGCGATGGCCGAGGCGGACGGCGGCACCCTCTTTCTCGACGAGGTCGGCGAGCTGCCGCTGGACCTGCAGCCCAAGCTGCTGCGGGCGCTCGAGCAGCACGAGGTCCGCCCCGTCGGCAGCAACGACCGCCGTCGCGTCGACGTCCGCATCATCGCCGCGACCAACCGCGACCTCGGCCAGATGGTCAAGGACGGCACCTTCCGCGAGGACCTCTACTGGCGCCTGCACGTCGTGCGCGTGGTCCTGCCGCCGCTGCGCCGCCGGCCCGACGACATCCCGCTGCTGGTGCGGCACATGCTCGCCGACGCCGCGAGCCGCACCGGTGGCCGCAACCTCACGATCTCGTTCGAGACGATGCAGCAGCTCACCAGCCACCCGTGGCCGGGCAACGTCCGCGAGCTGCGTAACGCCATCGAGCGCGCCGCCGTCATGTCGAGCGGCCAGCAGCTCGAGGTCCAGGTCGACGCGCGGCCCGTCCCCGCGGACGAATCGGGGCTGCCGCTGCGCTACGATCTGCCGTTCAAGGACGCCAAGGCCAGGCTCGTCGACGCCTTCGAGCGCGTCTACTGGGAGCGCGCGCTGGCGACCCACGGCTGGAACGTCTCGGCCACCGCGCGCGAGAGCGGCCTGCACCGCAAGAGCCTGGAATACCTCGTGCGCAAGCTCGGCCTCGAACGCCCCGGCGAGTGACGCCGAGATCTCTCCATGGATCCGAGTGGATCGGAATCATGGACAAAACTGCAGAAAAATTGCCCCCGCCATGGGATCGGGTAGCTTGGACTCGAGATCGGGCGTCGCGCCCCATCTCCGCCGGCGCTCGCCGGCGCGCTCGGCCGGGTCGGTGACCACGGCCGAGGACCCGCGGCAGCACGCCGCACAGGAGTGGACCGTGACCAAGACCAAGACCCAAGTCTCGACCCGCACGCGCGTCGCGACCGACCGTTCGCTGGCCCGTGTCGGCCTGACGGACCTCGAGGAGAAGGTGGTGCGCATGCGCCATGGCCTCCCCCTGGCCGCCGACGCCGTGCTCGAGCAGCGTGGCCAGGAGCATCCGGAGACGCGCTTGGCGCTCGAGGCGATCGAGGCGCGCGCCCTGGCGAAGCTGCGCCCCAGCGAAGAGACCCAGATCCTGTCGGAGATCATCGGCGGCTTGCGCGACTGAGCGCGGACGCCCGACGGGGCGGCGAACCCAGCGCCGGGAGATCGGCCCGGCCCTGCGGCGCGTAGTGAGCGGAGGCGACGGATCGACGGACTCGCTGCGAATGCCGCTTGACGCAGACCGTGGATGCTGGCACAACGCCGGCCCTTGCCGGGAGGATAGTCATGGCCTCGAAGACCCAACACACCGAGAACGTTCGTAAGCACAAGCACCGCGCCGCTGGCGCCACGCGGAAGGCTGCGATTCGTCGCGAGCATCGGATCCAGTCCGAGAAGGTGCTCGAGGCAGCGCTCGGCGAGCATTTCACGCTCGACACCGTTCGGAAGTAGCCGGACCGCGGCCTCGGCCGCGCCCTGCGCGGATCGCCGCCTCGCGACGATCCACCACAGGCCCCAGCGAGCGCTGGAGCCGACCGAAACAGCGAACGGCCGCCCACGGTTCTCCGTCGGCGGCCGTTGGCTGTTTTGCTCGCGTCTGCGCGCGTGAGGGCGCTCGGCCGCTCGGCGCATGAATCCTCCGCCCGCGCCGTGCGTCCCAATTTCCAGAGCCCCGGGATGACGGCGGCCATCGCCTGTGTTGGAGTCGACAGGCTGCGCCACCACGGGTGGCAGAGGAGCCGCTTGCCAGCACCCCCGACCAGCACCGCCCGTCCGCTGCGCCCCAGCGCCCTGCAGACCGACGTCGCATCGCGCGTCGCGGGCGTCGTGCAGCTGGTCGCGCGCGCGCGCCGACGGGTCTTCTGGCAGCAGGCGCTGCGCCGCGTGGTCTGGCCGTTGTTGGCGCTCGCGACGCTCTTTGCCTGCTGGGCCCTGGGCGCTCGTCTGGGCTGGATCGCCGCGCCGCATGACTTCGGCTGGGCCGCTGCCGCCGCCGCCATCGCCGCGATCGGTCTCGGCGCCGCCGTGGCGCAGCGGCTCGATTGGATGGCGATCGCGGCCCAGATCGACGCGAGGGCCGCGACCCAGGACCGCCTCAGCACCGCGCTCGAGCTGGCCGGGGCAGGGCGACGCGATCCCTGGGCCCTGGTGCAGGCCGCAGAGGCCGAACGCGTGCTGCCGACGGTCGATCTGCGCCAGCTCTGGCCGACCCGGGCCCCGCCGCATCTCGGCGCCGTCGCCGGCGCGCTGGCGCTTGGTGTCGTCGCAGCCTTCCTGCCGCTCGACGGATTGCGCGACACCGACCACGGCGGCACGGCGGCCGGCGTCGCGCTGGCCTTGCCAGTCGGCCACGCCGGCGTCGTCGTCGCCGCCGAGCTGCTCGGGGCCGACGCGATCGAGCTGCTGCGCGCCGACGCCGCGATGCTCGAGGACATCGAATCGCAGGTCGAGGATGCCTCGACCAAGGCGTGGATCGGCAACGTGCGCAAGGTCCTGCGCGACGTCGAGTCTGGGAAGCTCGACCGACGCCAGGCGCTCGAGAGGCTCGCGGAGCTCGAGGCCGCGCGGCCCAACGCACCCGAACGTCAGGCCGAGGCCGGCAGCGAGGAGGCCGGTTCGCGCGAAGCCGCCGGCGCCGCCGAGCGCGACCGCGATCGCGCGGTGCAGAAGGCCGTCGCCGAGGCGGTCAAGGAGAGCCTCGACGCCGCGCCGCCCGGCGAGCTCAAGGAGGAGCTGAAGAAGGCCGCCGAGAAGAGCGACCTCGGCGCGCTGGCCAAGGTCATCGAGAAGCTCGCCGACCGCGACATGAGCGACAAGGAGCTCGAGGGCTGGATCAAGACCGCCGAGAAGATGGCCAAGGCGCTCGGCCTCAAGTCGACACCCAAGGAATTCCAGGAGCTCGCCGACAAGGTCCGCCGCCTCGAAGAGAAGCGCAACGCCCAGGGCGGCCTCGACGCCGCCGACCAGCGGCGGCTGCAGAACGCCCGCCGCGCCCTCGACGCCCTCAAGCGCGAGCACGGCGACGTGCCCGGCGCCCAGCGCCAGCTGCAGACGCTCGAGCGCGCCACGCGCAGCGCGGCAGACGAGATGCGCCGCAACCAGGACGAGCGCAGCCGCCTGGCCAAGGGCGGCAAGGGCGCCGCCGACCAGGCCCAGCGCGAGCAGCAGCGCAAGGAGCTGCGCGACCAGATCGGCCGGCAGATGCAGCGCGCCTCGGACGAGCTGCGCCGCCAGGGCCAGCAGCAGCGCGATCGCCAGGCCGGCCGCGTCGGCGACAGCCGGGTGCGCGATCTGCGCGACGCCCTGCGCCGCGCCGGCGAGCGCGATGCAGGGCGCCGCGACTTCGAGAAGCGCGCGCGCGACGAGCAGCAGCAGGGTGAGGGCGGCGAAGGCGGCCGCAAGCCCCAGGGCGGCCGCGACCAGGCCGAACGCGACGCCAAGGGTCGGCGCCAGGGCGGCCAGGATGGCCAGGAGGGCCAGGATCCGAAGGCCGGGCAGGGCGGCAAGGGCGCCGACGGCCGCGACAAGGGCCTCGGTGACGACGGCCTCGCCGACAAGGACGGCAAGCAAGGCAAGGGCAAGCCCGACGGCCAGTCCGGCCGCGATCGGCCCGGCGGCCAGGGCAATCCCAAGCCCGGCCAGCGCTTCCGCCTCGGCGAGGGCGACATGCCCGACAACAGCCGCATGCGCCAGATGGCTGACGGCAAGCCCGGCGGCGGCGGCGCTGGCGAGGGCGAGGGCTACGGCGAAGGCAGCGGCCCCGAGCACGGCGAGGGCAAGGTCAAGGGCGCGACGGCGGCGCGGACCGAGAAGGTCAAGGGCGCCGAGGGTGACGGGCCCAGCATCAAGCGCACCTTCGTCGACGCCGCGCGCCGGGGCTTCGCCAAGACCGGATGGCGCGACGTCTACGGCGACTACGCCGAGGTCGCCGAAGAGATGCTCGACAAAGAGGCGCTGCCCCCTGGCCGAAAGGCCCTGGTCCGGCGCTATTATGAGCTGATCCGGCCGCGCTGAATCGACGCCCGCGCCGCCCGTTGCGTTGGTGGTGCCCTTCGCCATCCCAGGAGCCTGCCCATGTCCACCTCGACCTCCGCGGCCAGCAAGCGCCCCGACATCGACCGCGCCCTCGACGATCCCGGCGCGCTGCACGAGGCGTTGGCCTGGGTCCAGGAGCGCAGCAAGGCCCTGCGCGTGGCGGTCGGCGAGGTCATCGTCGGCCAGGCGACGGTCGTCGATGGCGCGCTGATCGCCCTGTTCGCCGGCGGCCACATCCTGCTCGAAGGCGTGCCCGGCGTCGGCAAGACGATGCTCGTGCGCACCCTCGCCGAGGCCGTGGATCTCGAGTTTTCGCGCGTGCAGTTCACGCCCGACCTGATGCCCACCGACATCGTCGGCACGCACATGCTGACGGACAACGGCGCCGGCGGCCGCGGCCTCGAGCTGCGCAAGGGCCCGGTGTTCACGCACCTGTTGCTCGCCGACGAGGTGAACCGCGCCACGCCCAAGACCCAGTCGGCGCTGCTCGAGGCCATGGCCGAAGGGCGCGTCACCATCGGCCGCGAGACGCTGGCGCTGCCCAAGCCCTTCTTCGTCATGGCGACGCAGAACCCGCTCGAGATGGAGGGCACCTACCCGCTGCCCGAGGCGCAGCTCGACCGCTTCATGTTCAAGCTCGACGTGCCGTTCCCGACCGCCGAGGACTTGCACGAGATCGTCGCCCGCACCGTCCGCGTCGATCAGGCCGCGGTCCGGGCCGTGCTGCACGGCGACGACATCCTCGCGATCCGTCGCCTCGCCCTCGGCGTGCCGATCGCCCACCACGTCACGGACCTCGCCATTCGCCTCGTCGTGGCGACCCAGGGCCAGTCTGCGGCGGCGAAGCAGTACCTGCGCGCCGGTGCCAGCCCGCGCGCGGTGCAGGCGCTGATCGTCGGCGCCAAGATCCGCGCCATCCTCGATGGCCGCAGCAACGCCTCGGCCGACGATGTGCGCGCCCTGGCGCTGCCGGTGTTGCGCCATCGCGTGCTGCTGAACTTCGACGCCGAGGCCGACGGCGTGCAGCAAGACAAGGTGCTCGGCTCCATCCTGCAGCAGGTCGAGCGCGGCTGAGTCCGCCCGCGCGGCGCACGCCGCAGGAGGGCCCGTGAGCAGTTCGGCCGAGAGCCATGCCGGCATCCGCGAAGATCTCTTCGACGCTGCGTTCCTGCGGCGCATCGAGCATCTGGCGTTGCTGGCGCGGCGCATGGCCAACAACGGCCAGCGCGCGGCCCGGCGCAGCAAGAAGGTCGGCTCCGGCATCGAGTTCGCCGACCACCGCGACTACTCGCCCGGCGACGACCTGCGCCACCTCGACTGGAAGATCTTCGGCCGCAGCGAGCGCATGTTGCTGCGCCAATACGAAGAGGAAGAGGACCTCTCGGTCTACTTCCTGCTCGACCGCAGCCCGTCGATGGCGATGGCGCCGCTCGGCGAGACCAGCCTCTTCGATCGCGCCTTGCAGATCACCGCGGCGCTCGCCTGGGTCTCGCTCGCCAACCTCGACCGCGTCGCGCTGGTGCCGATGGCCGACGGCAAGGCGCGGCCAGATCGTCCGGTCCGTGGCCGCGCCCAGTTCTACCGGCTGCTGCGCACGCTCTCGTCGCTGCGGCCGACCGGCAAGACCTCGATCCACGCGTCGATCCGCGACTTCGTGCGGGCCAAGCCGCGACGCGGGCTCGTCGTCATCATCAGCGACCTCTACGACCCGGAGGGCCTCGGCGACGGCCTGCGTGACCTCGCGGCGCGCGGCTTCGAGCCGATGGTGCTGCAGCTGGCCGACGAGCGCCTGTTCCAGGCCTCGCAGCTCGGCGATCTGGTGCTGGTCGACGTCGAGACCGGCCAGACGCACGAGGTCTTCCTGACGCCGGAGCTGATCGCCACCTACCGCGAGGTCTTCGAGGAGTTCGCCGGCAAGGTCGAGGCCGCGGCGCGTGAGGTCGGCGCCAAGGCGCTGCGGGTCGACGTCGGCCTGCCGTTCGACGAGGTCGTGATGAAGGTCTTTCGCGTCGGAGGGTTCCTCGGGTGATCGCCGCCTTCGCCACACTCGAGGAGTTCTGGCCGTGGGCCGCGGCAGTGCTGGGCCTGCTGGCGCTGCTCTACCTGTTGGAGCCGCGTCGTCGCCGGGTCGAGGTGCCGTTCGGCGCGCTCTGGCAGGCCGTGCTTGCGCGCGCCGAGTCGCGGCGGATCGGCCGACGTTGGCGCCGCATCCTGTCGTGGCTGCTGATGACGTCGATCGCCGCCGCGATGCTCGCCGCCTTGGCCGACGGGCCGCTCGGGCTGGCGGCGTGGACCGAGCGCCGGGCGCCGCCGCCGCGCCACACCGTGCTGCTGGTCGATGTCTCGGCGACGATGGCCACGCTCGACGGCGATCGCGGCGACGGCCTGCTCGCCCGCACCCGCCTCGACGAGGCGCGCACCGCGGTCGATCGCGTGCTGGCCAACGCCGCGCCGAACGAGCGCTTCCTGCTCGTCGCGGCCGCCGCTGCGCCGCGGACCCAGGCGCCCTGGTCTGACGAGACCGCCAGCGTCCGCGCCGCGGTGCAGCGACTGCAGCCAACGGACGCCGGCCTCGACCTCGAGCGCGCGCTCCAAGCTGCCGACGCGGCGCTGCGGGGCCGCAGCGACGGCCAGATCGTGGTCGTCAGCGACGGAGGTCGCCCGACCGCGGCGCCGCAGCGGCTCCCCGCGAGCCCGCTGCGCTGGCTGCTCGTCGGCCCGGCCGGGCGCGCGGCTGCGCCTGATGCCCCGGGCGCGGCCAAGGCCGCCGCGACCGGCGTCGACAACGTCGCCGTTGTCCGCGTCGGCGTCCGCGCCAGCACCGAGGACCCGGGCCGTGGTGTCGTCACGGCCCGGCTGCGCAACGATCGTGCCGTGGACGTCGAGGTCCGCGTCGAGCTCGCCAGCCGCGCCGAGGGCGCGAGCGTGGCGGATTTTGGCGCTGCCAGCGCGGTCGTCGCCGAGCAGCGCGTGACGATCCCGGCCCGCGCCGAGCAGACCGTCACTTTCGCCGCGGTCGATCTCGTCTCTGGCCGCTTC
>CAZPHC010000001.1:228707-322244 GCA_964586155.1 uncultured Enterobacteriaceae bacterium
CCGCGCCGAGCAGACCGTCACTTTCGCCGCGGTCGATCTCGTCTCTGGCCGCTTCGCCGTCCATGCACGACCCAACGCGGCCGATGGCGTCCAGGACATCGCGCCCTGGGACGACTGGGGCTTCGCCGTCGCGGCCCAGCGGCGCCGCCTGGGGGTGTTGCTCGTCGGCGAGGACAACCTCTTCCTCGAGGCCGCGCTGGTCGCCAACGATCGCTTCACGGTCAAGCGCTTGCCGGTGGCGGGCTACGATGCCCGCGCCTGGTCGGCCGACCAGCGCCTGCAACATGGCATCGACGTCGTCGTGCTCGATCAGGTCGCCGCCGCCGCGCCGCCCGGGATGCCGGTGCTGCGGCTCGATCTGAAGGCCCACGCCGACGCTGCGCCCGGCGCCGCCGAGCCACGACCGGCGCTGGAGCTGAGCGCGCGCACGCCGCGGCATCCCGTGCTGCGCGGCGTGTCGCTGCACGACGCCAACGTCGACCTCTGCCGCGTGCTCGACGTGCCGACCGGCTCGACGGTGCTCTGGGCCGACCGCGACGGCGCCGCCGTGGCCATCGCCAGCGACGTCGGCGTCCGGCGCGTCGACATCGGCCTCGATCTGGTCGAGACCGACCTCGGCGGCCGCTACCTGATGCCGCTGCTGATCGCCAACGCGGTCGAGTGGTTGGCCAGCGAGGAGGAGGTGCTCGTCTCGCCGCTCGAGGTCGGTCTGCCGTGGGCCATCGGCCTGCCGGTGCAGGCGGCGTCATGGACCTGGGCCGAGCCCGGCACCGCGCCCGTGGCCGCCCGCTGGAGCGACGACGCGCTGCTCGGCACCAGCGAGCGCGCCGGCATCCACGTCTGGCGCAGCGACGGTGGCTACGAGCTGGCGCGGCCCACGGTGCTGTCCGGCAGCGAGCGCCCGGACCAATGGCAGGTCCATGCGCCGCGCTGGAGCCCCGACGACGCGGACGCCCGCGACGCCCGCCCGGCCGCGCCCTGGCCGGCCTGGAGCCTGCTGGCGGCGTTGGCAGCGCTGCTGCTCTGGATCGAATGGGGCCTGTACCAGCGTCGGAGGACGGTATGAACGGCCGCGCCTCGTTGCTGCTGACAGCGCTCGTCTGGCTCGCGCTCGGCGCCGGCCTGGGCGTCTGGGCCGCCGACGCCGCGCCGGGCTGGCTCGGCGCGCTGGCGTCGGGCGGCGTCGAATTCGCGCATCCCGAGCGGCTCTGGCTGCTCGGCGCCGTCTGGTTGGTGCCGCTGCTGGCGCTCGGCGCGATCGCCGACTTCCCGCGGTGGCAGATCGCGCTGACCACCGTGATGCGCATGGCCGGGATCGCCGCGCTGGTCGTTGCGCTCGCGGTGCCGCGCAGCCGGCAGGAGACACCGCGCGCCGTCTCGGTGGTCCACCTGGTCGACCGCAGCAGCTCGATGCCGGCGGTGTCGCTGGCGGCGGCGGTGAGCGCGATCGCCGCCGACGTCGAGGCGCATCGCGGCGATCCGGCCCACGAGCGCGCGGCGGTGCACGTCGTCGCGTTCGGCGCCGAGCCGCAGCGCCTGCCGTGGCCGCCGACCGAGACCGAGGCCGACCAGCCCTTGCCGCCGCTCGAGATCGCCGCGGCGACGACCGAGGTCAGCGACGCAGGCGGTGCCGCCGGCAGCGGCGTCGCCGACGCCACGGACATCGAGTCGGCGCTGGATCTCGCGCTGGGCATGCTCGATCCCGGCCGCGTCGGTCACGTCGTCGTCTGGAGCGACGGCGTCGAGAACCGCGGCGATGCGCGCCGGATGCTGCCGACCCTGCGACGTGGCGGCCTCGTCGTGCACCGCGGCGCCCTCGGCCAGTTGGCGGCGCCGTCGGAGCTGCTGGTCGAGAGCGCGATCGTGCCGCCGCGGGTGCGGGCCAACCTGCCGGTGCCGGTGGCCGTGCTCGTCCGCAGCACCGCGGACGCCAAGGTCGCCTGCTCGGGCGTCGGCGAAGGCGTCAAGCTGGGCCCGATCGAGGCGTCGGTCTCGCGCGGCAGCACCCGCGTCGAGCTCGGCCGCGCCCGCTGGAAGGCCGCCGGTGCCCACGAGCTGGCGCTGCGCTGCGACGTGCTGCAGGGGCAGGATCGCTTCCAGAGCAACAACGCGCTCCGCGTGCGCGTCGTCGTCCACGCGCGGCCCAAGGTGCTCTACGTCGAAGGCACGCCCGCGTCGGCGCGCGTCCTCGCCCGCGTGCTCGAAGACGACTTCGATCTGACGGTGCGCGGCCCCGACGGTCTGCCGCGCGACGCCGACGCCCTGCGCGGCTTCGATGCCGTGATCGTCTCCGATCTCGCGCGCATCACCGCGGCGGGCGTGCCCCAGGTCGGCGACGCCGAGCAGAAGGCCCTCGGCGCCTACGTCGAGCGCGGCGGCGGCGTATTCTTCGTCGGTGGCCAGGACGCCCTCGGCTCCGGCGGCTGGCAGGGCAGCTGGCTCGACAAGAACGTGCTGCCGGTGCGGCTGGAGGTCGACTCGACCGAAGAGGAGCCCTCGATCGCGCTGATGCTCGTGCTCGATCGCTCCGGCTCGATGGCCGGGCCGAAGATGGACCTGGCCAAGGAGGCGGCGCGCGCCACCGCCGAGGCGCTCGGCCACGAAGATCGCCTCGGCGTCATCGCCTTCGACAACATGCCGCGCTCGATCGTGCCGCTGCAGCGCGCCGGCAATCGCTACCGCATCGCCACGCGCATCGACGGCATCGCGCCGGGCGGCGGCACCCACATCTACCCGGCGCTGCAGATGGCGGCGACGGACCTCGAGCACGTCCGGGCCAAGGTCAAGCACGTGATCCTGCTCTCGGACGGCCAGGCGCCGCGCAACGGCATCGACGCCCTGGTGCGACAGATGCGCCGCTCGGGCGTGACGGTGACGGCCGTCGGCGTCGGCGACGAGGTCGATCGCGGGCTGCTCGAGGTGATCGCCGATCGCGGCGGCGGCCGGGCCTACTTCACCGATCGGCCCGAGAACCTGCCGCGCATCTTCGTCCGCGAGACCAAGCAGATCGCCGGCGAGACCGTCGTGGAGCGCAAGGTCCGGGCCAAGAAGGCGCCCAACCTCGGCCGCGTCGACATGCTGCGCGGCGTGGACCTGGACGCGGCGCCGGCGCTGCGAGGCTTCTTGACCAGCAAGCCCAAGCGCGGCGCCGAAGAGATCTTGCGCGTCTCGAGCGGGGAGCCGCTGCTGGTGCGCTGGCGGCTCGGCCTGGGCAAGGTCGCCGTCTGGACCTCGGATCTGAAGAACCGCTGGGCCCAGGATTGGATCGACTGGCCGGGCTACGCCGTGCTGACGCGGCAGATGGTCAGGGACGTCCTGCTCGAGGACCTCGCCGGCGAGGCCCAGGTCCGCCTGGCACGCGAGGACGACCGCCTGCGCGTCATCGTCGACGCCATCCTCGACGACGCGCCCGTGGTCGGCCTGCTGGCCGAGGGCACGCTGCGCGCGCCGTCCGGGCCGGCGGCGCCGCTGGCGCTGGTCGAGGTCGCGCCCGGACGCTACGAGGCCACCGCGCCGATGCGGATCTTCGGCCCCTACGACGTCGAGGTGGAGCTGCGCGCCGCGGCCGACCAGCCCGTGCTGCTGCGCGGCCGCGCCAGCCTGAGCCGGCCCTACCCCGACGAGCTGCGCCTCGCTCCGGCGGGTAGCAGCAGCGTCGACGAGCTCGTCGCCGCGACCAACGGCAGCGCCGCCGCGACCGCCGCCGATTGGCACCAACGCGGCAACGCCACCTGGCGCAGCTGGCAGCCGTTGTGGCCGACGCTGGTCGCCCTGGCGCTGGCGCTGTTGCTGGTCGATGTGCTGCTGCGACGCGTCCGCCTCGGCCCCGCGCGGCCTGGCAGTTGGTTCGATCGCCGCGGACGCTGAGCTGGTCGCCCTGCCGGCTCGCGACCGCTACGAGAGGGCGAGCAGCAGCTTCTGCAGGTCCTTGACCTCGTCCCGGAGCGCGGCCGCGCGCTCGAAGTCGAGCTCCTGCGCGGCGATGCGCATCTGCTCGCGCTGCGCCAGGATCCGCTTCTCGAGATCGCCACGGTCCATCGCGGCGATCGCGTCCTGCACGGTCTCGGCCGCGATCGCTTCGCCGCGGCCGCCAGCCCGTTCGTCCACGACGTGCAGCGCCTCGACGCCCGTGATCTTCTTGCGCACCGTCTGCGGCACGATGCCGTGGGCCAGGTTGTGCGCCACCTGCACCGCGCGCCGGCGCTCGGTCTCGTCGATCGCGACCTTCATCGACTGCGTGATCTGGTCGGCGTAGAGCAGCACGCGTCCCTCGGCGTTGCGCGCCGCACGACCGATCGTCTGGATCAGGCTGCGCCGCGAGCGCAAGAAGCCCTCCTTGTCGGCGTCGAGGATCGCCACGAGGCTGACTTCGGGCAGGTCGAGGCCCTCGCGCAGCAAGTTGATGCCGACCAGCACGTCGAAGTCGCCGGCACGCAGGCCGCGCAGCAACTCGACGCGCTCGAGCGTGTCGATATCGCTGTGCATGTAGCGCACGCGGACGCCAAGGTCGGCGTAGTACTCCGTCAGGTTCTCGGCCATGCGCTTGGTCAGCGTCGTCACGAGCACACGCTCGGATTTTGCAGCGCGGATGCGGATCTCGCCGAGCAGATCGTCGACCTGGCTCGCCACGGGGCGGATCTCGATCTCGGGGTCCACCAGGCCCGTCGGCCGCACCACCTGCTCGACGATGACGCCGCCGGTCTGCTCCAGCTCCCAATCGCCCGGCGTGGCCGAGACCAGCACGCCCTGGTGCACCCGCTCGAGGAATTCCTCGAAGCGCAGCGGGCGGTTGTCGAGCGCCGAGGGCAAGCGGAAGCCGTGGCTGACCAGCGTCTCCTTGCGCGCGCGATCGCCGCGGAACATGGCGCCCACCTGCGGGATCGAGACGTGGCTCTCATCGACGACGATCAGCCAATCGTCCGGGAAGTACTCGAGCAGCGTCGGCGGCGGCTCGCCCGGCCCGCGGCCCGTCAGGTGGCGCGAGTAGTTCTCGATGCCGTTGCAGAATCCGCGCGTCAGCAGCGCGTCGAGGTCGTAGGTCGTGCGCTGCTCGAGCCGCTGGGCCTCCAGCAGGCGGTTGTCGGCGCGCAGCCCTTGCAGGCGCTCGCGCAGCTCGACGGCGATGGTCTCGCGCGCTCGCGACAGGGTGTCGGCCGGGGTGACGAAGTGGCTGCTCGGGTAGATGTGGACCCGCTCCATCGTGCGCAGGACGCGGCCGCGCAGGGGGTCGATCTGCTCGATCTGCTCGATCTCGTCGCCCCAAAGCGTGATGCGGATCGCGGCGTCGTCCTCGCCGGCCGGCACCACGTCGATGACATCGCCGCGGACGCGGAATTTGCCGCGCGCGAGCTCGATCTCGTTGCGTTCGTACTGCATCTCGACCAGGCGTAGCAGCAGGCTCCGCCGGTCGATCTGCTGGCCGACCTCCAGGGCCAACCGCATCGCCAGGTAGTCGACGGGCGCGCCCAGGCCGTAGATGCAGGACACCGAGGCGACGATGATGACGTCGCGCCGTTCGAGCAGGCCGTAGGTGGCCGCGTGGCGCATCCGGTCGATCTCCTCGTTGATGAGCGAGTCCTTCTCGATGTAGGTGTCGGTCGACGGGATGTACGCTTCGGGCTGGTAGTAGTCGTAGTAGCTGACGAAGTACTCCACGGCGTTGTTCGGGAAGAAGCTCTTGAGCTCGGCGTGCAGCTGGGCCGCCAGGATCTTGTTGGGCGCCAGCACCAAGGTCGGCCGATCGAGGCGGGCGATGACCTGCGCCATCGTGAAGGTCTTGCCCGAGCCCGTGACGCCCAGCAGCACCTGCCAGCGCTCGCCCTGCTCGAGGCCCCTGGTCAGCGCCTCGATGGCTTGGGGCTGGTCGCCGGCCGGGGCAAACGGCGCCTGGAGGTCGAACACTGGCATCGCGGGGCTCCCGTTCGAGACCGGGCGGTCTCATGGTCCGCTGCTTCGCACATGCGGCACGCGCGGACAAGGCGGCGAGGGCGCTCGACGCGCGAGGGGCCGGCCACCAATTCTTCCCTATTGACCGCCGTCTGGAACCCTCTTAGCATTCGCGGCCGACCGAGCGTCAGAGTTTCCTGACGTGTTGGTCTCGCCGCAGACCGAGGATCGACCAAGCAGGCCACGACGGGAGCTCGGGACCACGCTGATCACGGTCAAAGTTGGGGAGAATGGGCACAAGCTCGGCGGAGCGCCCATCTGGAGTGTTGATCATGCGCATTGTGAACCGTTTCGCGGCTGTCGGCGTTGCTGCAGCCCTTGCTCTGAGTGTCACTGCCTGCGGCAAGAAGCCCGAGCCCGTGGCTGCGGCCCCGGCCGCCGAGGAGAAGAAGGAAGAGGCTCCGGCCGCGGCTCCGGCCGCCGAGGAGAAGAAGGAAGAGGCTCCGGCCGCGGCTCCGGCCGCCGAGGAGAAGAAGGAGGAGGCTCCGGCCGCCGCTCCGGCCGCTGAGGGCGCTGCTGCCCCGGCCGCCGAAGGCGCCGCCGCCCCGGCCGCCGAGGGCGCTGCCGCCCCGGCCGCCGCTCCGGCCGCTGAGGGCGCCGCTGCCCCGGCCGCGGCTCCGGCCGCCGAGGGCGCTGCTGCCCCGGCCGCCGCTGCGCCGGCCGCCGCGCCGGCCGCCGAGTAAGTCTCGGTTGGCTGACACCTGAGGTTCCGTACGGGCGGGGCGGGGGAGAAATCCCCCGCCTCGCTTGTTCGGGACGCAGGTCAAGAACGAGGCCTCGCAGCGGTGAGTTCCGCGGTGGGGCAAGTGGAGATCCGCCTTGGAGCGGAGCTGCCGGCGGGTGCTGGCGGTGGATTTTTCGCCCTCGCCGTCGCCAAACGACGGTTCGCACAGGAGAGATTCATGTCGAGCATCCGCTTCGAGGTCGTGGCCGTCGCCGCGTTCCTCGCGATCGCAGTCGCTGGCTGCGGCAAGAAAGACGAGGCCAAGCCGGCCGAGGGCGCCGCCCCCGCTGGCGAGGCTGCTGCCCCGGCCGCCGAGGCCGCCAAGGCTGGCGAGGCCGCCGCTCCGGCTGGCGAGGCCAAGGCTGGTGAGGCCGCTGCGCCCGCCGGCGAGGCCGCTGCCGCTCCGGCCGCGGACGGCCCGGACAGCGAGAACCTGGCCAAGGCCAAGGCGCTCGTCGACCGCATGTCGGGTCGCATGGAGACCATGGCCACCGAGATCGAGGCCGCCGGCGGCGACCAGGAGAAGATCAAGGCCATCGGCGACAAGTTCAAGGAGTTCGCCGAGACCGAGAAGGCCGAGGGCGAGGCCATCAACAAGGCCCTGTCGCCGGAAGACAAGAAGAAGATCGAGGAGTACGCCCGCGCCAAGCTCGCGCCGCTGATGGGCCGCTTCCTCGGCGCCATGATGAAGGCCCGCCCGATGGCTCCGGGTGGCGCGCCGGGCGAGGCTCCCGCCGAGGGTGCCGCTCCGGCGGCCGCTCCGGCCGAGGGTGCCGCTCCCGCCGCTGCTCCGGCCGAGGCCGCTCCGGCCGCCGCTCCGGCTCCGGCCGCGGCGCCCGCCGCTGCTCCGGCCGAGGCCGCTCCGGCCGCCAAGTAGCGCCCGGATCGGGGCCGTCAGCGCGCTGACGGCTCGGACGACGACATCCACGAGGGGCATCGGGCGACCGGTGCCCCTCGTGGCGTTTTGGCCGCCCGGAGGGGCGCGGGCCTGCACCGCGCGCGACCGCTCGGCGTTGCCGCCTCGGGCGAGCCGTGATACGTCCGATCCGCCCCGATGGCAGGTCGCAGCGGACAAGCGGCGACCCCTCCCGGGCCGGCCCCTTCGGGCCTCGACGTCGCAGGAGCCTCCATGGACAAGGTCTTCGCCAACGCGCAGGACGCCATCGCCGACCTCCCCGAGGGCGCGACGATCCTCGTCAGCGGGTTCGGCCTGTGTGGCAACGCCGAGAACCTGATCACCGCGCTGCGCGAGCGCGGCGTCGGCGGGCTCACGATCGTGTCGAACAACGCCGGCGTCACCAACGACGGCCTCGGCGTGCTGCTGCAGAGCCGGCAGGTGCGCAAGATGGTGTCGAGCTATGTCGGCGAGAACAAGGAGTTCGAGCGCCAGTTCCTGGCCGGCGAGCTCGAGGTCGAGCTGAACCCGCAGGGCACGCTGGCCGAGCGGATCCGCGCCGGCGGCGCCGGCATCCCGGCCTTCTACACGCCGACGGGCTACGGCACGCTGGTCGCCGAAGGCAAGGAGACGCGTGAGGTCGGCGGCCGGATGTGCGTGCTCGAGCACGCGATCCGCGGCGACTATGCCTTCGTCAAGGCGTGGAAGGGCGACCGCTGGGGCAACCTCGTCTTCCGCAAGACGGCCCGGAACTTCGGGCCGATGATGGCCGCGGCCGGCAAGATCACCATCGCCGAGGTCGAGGAGCTGGTCGAACCCGGCGAGCTCGATCCGGACCAGATCCACACGCCCGGCATCTATGTCCAGCGCATCTTCCGCGGCACAGGGCATCGCAAGCCGATCGAGCAGCGCACCACGCGCCCGCGTCCTGCATGAGCCAGCCTGTGCCGCGCGGGGCCTGGCCGCGTCCCTGGTCGGCTCGGCTCGCTGCGCGTCGGGTCGGGCGCCTCGCCGCTGCGCCAGGCATCGCTGCGTGGATCACCGCGGCCAGCGTGATCCTCGCGGCGCTCTCGGCCGGTTGCGGCCGCCAGGCCCCGGAGCCGGCCTCCGCGGACCCCGGCGTGGCCACCACCTTGGCCGACCCCTCCTCGGCCGCAGGCCCCAACCCGGGCGAGGCCGCGGCGGCCCGCCTGCTCGTGACGCACCGGACAGGGCGCAAGCCGCTGCCGATCATCGACGTCCACGGCCACCTCTCGCTCTACGGCGTCGACCGCATCGCGGCCATCCTCGACGCTGTCGGCATCGAGGCCATCGTCAACCTCTCGGGCGGCTCCGGGCGCGGCGGCGGCAAGGCCCGGATCGCCTCACGCCTGCTGGCCCAGCACCTGCACGGCCGCGTGCTGAACTTCGCCAACGTCGACTGGGAGGGCTGCTGCGACGCGGCCTGGGCCGCGCGTGAGGCCGAGGAGCTGCGCAAGGCCCACGACGAGGCCGGTTTTGTCGGCCTCAAGATCAGCAAGGCCCTCGGTCTCGGCGTTCGTGATCAGGCGGGCTCGCTGGTGGCCGTCGACGACGTGCGCCTCGACCCGCTCTGGGCGGCGGCGGCGCGCCTCGACATGCCTGTCGCGATCCACATCGCCGACCCCAAGGCGTTCTGGTCGCCGCCGACACCCGACAACGAGCGCTACGAGGAGCTCTCGGTCCATCCTTCGTGGTCCTGGTACGATCGCGGTGTCCCGGCATGGGACGCCATGCTCGACGCTGGCGAGCGGCTGTTCGCCAGGCATCCGCGCACGACCTTCATCGCGGTGCACTTCGGCAACGCCGCCGAGGAGCCCGCGCGTGTCCGCCGGATGCTCGATCGCCTGCCCAACGTCTGGATCGACATGTCGGCGCGGGTCGGCGAGATCGGCAGGCACCCGGCGGCCGAGATTCGCGCGCTCTACCTCGATCACCAGGATCGCATCCTCTTCGGCACGGACATCGGCATCGGCGACGACATGCTCATGCTCGGCAGCAACGGCGCGGTCGAGCCCGTGATGACCGATGTGGTGCCGTTCTACGACGCCCACTTCCGCTGGCTCGAGACCAACGATCGCCAGATCGATCACCCGAGCCCGATCCAGGGGCGGTGGCGGGTCGACGCCATCGGCCTGCCCGACGAGGTGCTCGACAAGATCTACCGCGGCAACGCGCGGCGGCTGTTCAAGCTCGGCGACGGGCCTATCGGTCCGCCGAAGGTGTCGCCGCCTCGGGAGCCGCTGCTGGCGCCTCGGCCGGCGCCAGCTTCGCCTTGACCGCGTCGCGGGCCTGACGGATCCACGCCGCGTCGAAGGGCGGCGGTCCATCGAAGGTCGGCGTGTCGCGGACCAAGGCCGAGAGCTGCGTGTGCAGGTCGACCAGCACGCTCTGCTCGACGCTGCGACGCTCGACGCGGCCCTCGCCGTCGGCGACCAGGATCCAGCGCAGGTAGGCCAGGGCGAAGCGCGTCTCTGGCGCCTCTGGGGCCGCGCGGTACAGGCGATCGACGACGCCGCGCAAGGCCTCGAAACGCTCCGAAAGCTGCCCGGATTGGACCAGGCGCACGACGGCTTCGATCACCAGCCGGCGTGCACCCGCGTCGTCGCGCAAGGCGTCGTCGTCCTGGCGGGTCGCCAGCGTCAGCACGACCTGGGCGGCGGCGACGTCGCCCTCGACCGCAGCGAGGCCGCGCCAGAGGGCCGGAAGGACGGCCGGATCGTGCAAGGGCGCCGCGCGCAGGCTGAGGGCCGGGGTCGGGGCTCCCTCGGCCTGCCACAGCTCGACCGGCGCCGCCTCGTGTTCGCAGCCGCCCGCGATCGCGACGCACGCGCCAGCGACGACACGCCAGAGCGCGCGACCGCGCAACCGAACGCGCCGCTGCTGGGCCCCGACGGGGAGGTGGGCGGGGCGAATCATGGTGCGACGCTCCCTGCGGCGGACTCGGCGTGGTCCGTGGCGGCCTCGGTGCGGGACCCGTGGGCCCGAGCGAGGCTCGCGATCGTGCTGCCGCAGCAGGGGCAGACGTGGTGCGGTTCGAGCTCCGCCCACGGCTCGAGCACAAACCATCGCTCATGGCTCCGCGGGTGTGGCAGCTGCAAGTTCGGCGCGTCGATCCGCATTCCGCCCCAATCCAAGACGTCGAGGTCCAGCGGCCTCGCGCCGTGGAACCCTTCGCGCAGCCGGTCACGCCCGAACGCCCGCTCGATGCGCTGCAGCAGCGCCAGCCCGGCGTGCGGGTCCAGCGCGGTGTAGCCCACCCCGACGGCGTTGGCAAAAGTGCCGCCCGCGGCGCCCTCGGCCGGCGCGCTCGCGATGATCGTCGACAGGCGAGGCTGCCGCAGCCCGAGCATCTCGATCGCCGCGTCCCAGCCCCGCTGCACGGCCTCGCGCGGTCGCCCGAGGTTGCTGCCCAGCGCGATGCGGACGGCCATGGGTCGGCGTTCGGTCGGCGGCTGCATCGCGATCATCCTGCTGCGAGGGCGGTTGCCTCGCGGTCGTGGCCGCAGACGATGCCCGCACTCGCCGCGTCCTGCCAGCCCATCCCACTCACGATCGCCGCGTCACGGGCGCGGCAACTCGGGCTTGCGCCGGGTCCTTCGCCCCAGCATCCTATTGGCCCCGGACCTCGGGCCCGGCAGGAGGCAGCATGGTCAGCCAGCCCAACCGTTCGACGCACCTGCGGCGCGTCCCTGACAGCGTGCTCGTCGCGTTCCTCGCGCTCGCCTGCGCGGCGGCGGTGCCGATGGCCGGATGTGGCAAGCAAGGGCCCCCCGCCGACGTCAAGCCCGCCGCGCCCGCCGCGGGTGGCGAGACGCCGAAGGCCCCGCCCGCTGCGCCCGCCGCCGATCCGGTCAAGTCCGCGCCGCCCAAGGCCGAGGCCGCGCCGGCCAAGCCCGCCGAGGCGACGCTGCCCAAGGGCGTCGACGCCGCCGACCTCGACCCGGCCGAGCGCAAGGTGTTGGCCGAGATCCTCGACGAGCAGTTCGATCCCTGCGGCAAGCCGCGCAGCTTCCGCGCCGGCGTCGAGGCCGGAGATTGCGCGCTGGCGATGCGCCTGGTCCGGTTCTGCGTGCACAAGCTCCAGCAGGGCTACGGCAAGCGCAAGATCGTCGGCCTGATGCTGCGCGAGGTCGAGCGCCTCAACACCGTCGTCCAGCTCGACGTCAAGGCGGCACCCGTGCTCGGCCCGGCCGACGCCAAGGTCAAGGTGGTGATCTTCTCGGACTTCGAGTGCCCCTTCTGCCGCCGAGCCGCCACGCCCGTCGCCAAGTTGCGCGAGCACTACAACGTCGCGCTGATCTACATGCACTACCCGCTCGAGATGGCGCATCCGCACGCCGAGGGGGCCGCACGCGCCGCTTGGGCCGCGCAGCAGCAGGGCAAGTTCTGGCAGATGCACGACGCCCTGTTCGCCCACTCGCCCGACCTGGCCTGGGACGACGTCAAGGGCTACGCCAAGTCGATCGGCCTCGACCTCAAGCGCTTCGCCGCCGACGTCGAGTCACCGGCAGCCAAGGCCGCCGTCGCGGCCGACAAGGCGCAGGGCTCCAAGGCCGGCGTCGACGGCACGCCGACCTTCTTCGTCAACGGTCGGCGCGCAGAGACGATCGAGCAGCTGCAGGAGGGCATCCGCGAGGCGCTGTCGCTGGCCGGGGTCAAGGTGCCGGACGAGATCCAGGTCGGCGAGGCCGAGCCTGACGCCGGGGCCGACGATCCCGGCGCAGCTGGCGCCGCCCCCAGCGCCCCCGCCGCGGCGCACTAGCCCGATGGCGACCTCGATGACCGGCTTCGGCGCCGGCGCTGCCCGTACCTCCGGGCTCGACGTGCGCGTCGAGCTGCGCAGCGTCAACCACCGCGGGCTCGATGTCCGCATGCGCCTGCCGCCGGCGCTGGCGGATCTCCAGGCCGAGCTGCTTGCCGACCTGCGCGAGCGCGTCCAGCGCGGCCACGTCGACGTCTCGGTCGATCTCCGCCGCGCGGCCGACGCCCCGCCCGTCGTCCGTGTCGATGTCGCGCTCGGATTGGCCTGGAGGCGGGCGATCGCCGAGCTGGCCGACGCGATCGCGGCGGACGACGCCCGAAGCGTCGCGTCCTCGTCGTCGGCGCAGCCGTCGCCCGCCGCCCCGGGGCCCGCTTCGGCTCCGCTGGCCTTGATCCTGGCACAACCGGGCGTGGTCGAGGTCACCCGCCCCGAGGACGACGCCGCCGTCGCCGCCGCCGCCCTGCGCGAGGCGTTCGCTGCAGCCGTCGACGGCCTGATCGCCAGCCGCGCCGCCGAGGGCCAGCGCCTCGTCGAGGATCTGCTGGTGCGCCTGGCGTTGATCGACGACGCACGGGCCCGGATTTCCGCGCTCGCCGGCCAGGTCCTCGACGCCGCGCGCAGCCGCATGCGGGCCCGCGTCGACGAGCTGGTCGCCGGGTCGAGCGCGGTCGATCGCGCCCGGATCGAGACCGAGATCGTCCTGATCGCGGACCGCAGCGACGTGACCGAGGAGCTCGTCCGCCTCGCCGGCCACCTGCACGCGTTCCGCGACGCCTGCGCCGACGCCGACGCCGGCCGCAAGCTCGGCTTCCTGGTGCAGGAGCTGCTGCGCGAGACCAACACGATCGGCAGCAAGTGCAGTGATCTCGCGATGACCGAGCAGGTCGTCGCGATCAAGGTCGAGCTCGAGAAGATCCGCGAGCAGGTCCTGAACCTGGCCTAGGAGCCCCGCGATGGTCGATGTCTCGCAACCCGGCCACGGCGGTGGCCACGCGATCGTCCTGGTCGGCCCGGCCGGCGCGGGCAAGACCACGATCGCGCATCGGCTGATCGCGGCCAGGCCGCAGGGGCGGGCGTTCTCGGTCAGCCATACGACGCGGCCGATCCGCGCCACCGAGACCGACGGCGTCGACTACCACTTCGTCGATCGCGCGACCTTCCTGGCCAAGGTGGCGCGGGGCGACTTCGTCGAGTGGGCCGAGGTCCACGGCAACCTCTACGGCACCACCCGCGCCGCGATCACGCACCATTTCGACGCCGGGCGCGACGTGATCTTCGACGTCGACATCGAGGGGGCTGGTGCGCTCGCCGCCGCCTTCCCCGACGCGGTGCGCTTGATCTTCCTGACGCCGGCCGATTGGGCCACGCTCGTCGCGCGCCTGCAGGCACGCGGCAGCGAGAGCCCCGAGACGATGGCGCGACGGCTGCGCACCGCGCGGTCCGAGCTGCTGACGGTGCTGGACCAGGACCGCAACGGCGTGCCGTGGCTGTCGATCCGCAACGTCGTGCTCGACGAGGCGATGGCCGACGTCGAGGCCGGCATCGCCGCGCGCCAGCGCTCGCTGAGCCCCGACGAACGCGCCAGGCTCGAGCGGATGCTCGCCGAGGCCGAGGCGGATCCGCGCACCGCCCCCGTCGCGCCGTCCGCTGGCTGAGGCGGTCCGCGCCACCGCGATCGGGCGCGGCTTGACCCGGGCCGAGCGCGCCGTCTAGGTTGCCGACCCCGCAGCATGTGCCGTTGGAGCCGTGCCCGCCCCCTGTCGCCCGTGAGGCCTCATGTCGATCCCTGTCCCTCGACTCCCCGTGCGCGTTCGCATCGCGCCCAGCCCGACCGGCGAGCCGCACGTCGGCACCGCGTACATCGCGTTGTTCAACCTCGCCTTCGCCCGCCACCACGGCGGCACCTTCGTGCTGCGCATCGAAGACACCGACCAGAAGCGCAGCACCCCCGCCAGCGAGCGCGCGATCCTGCGGAGCCTGCGCTGGTGCGGCCTGCACTGGGACGAGGGCCCGGATGTCGGCGGCCCGTTCGGTCCGTACCGGCAGTCCGAGCGCGCCGCGATCTACGCCGAGCACGCGCAGATCCTGCTCGACAACGGCTCGGCCTACCGCTGCTTCTGCACCGCCGAGCGCCTCGACGCCGTGCGCGCGGCGCAGAAGGCCGCGGGTGACGATTGGCGCTACGACGGCCACTGCCGCGACCTCGACCCGGCGATCGCCGCCGCCCGCGCCGCCGCCGGCGAGAGCCACGTCGTGCGCCTGGCGATGCCGCAGCACGGCGAGTCGGTGGTCCCCGAGGCGCTGCGTGGCGAGGTCGTCTACGACAACGCCCGCATCGACGACCAGGTCCTGCTCAAGAGCGACGGCCTGCCGACCTACCACCTGGCCAACGTGGTCGACGACCACCTGATGGAGATCACCCACGTCATCCGCGCCGAGGAGTGGATCAGCAGCACACCCAAGCACTTGCGCCTGTACCAGGCGTTTGGCTGGGAGCCGCCGGTCTTCTGCCACATGCCCCTGCTGCGCAACCACGACAAGTCCAAGATCAGCAAGCGCAAGAACCCGACGAGCCTCGAGTACTACGAGCGCTCTGGCATCCTGCCCGAGGCGTTCCTGAACTTCCTCGGCACCTTGGGCTGGTCAATGCCCGATGAGCGCGAGGTCTTCACCCTCGACGAGTTCGTCGCGGCGCTGGACCTGTCGCGCATCTCGCTCGGCGGCCCTGTCTTCGACCTCGATCGGCTGACACACCTCAACGGCCTGTGGCTGCGCGGCTTCAGCCCCGAGACGCTCGCCGCCCGCTCGACCGCGTTCCTGCACGACGCTGGCCGCGACGCAGCGGTCGCGCACCTGATCGGCGAGCGGATGCCGACGTTGGCCGACTGGCCGCACCACGCCGCGCCGTTCTACGGTGGCTCGGTCCAGCCCGGCATCGAGGCGCGTCACCTGCTCGTTGGCTGCTCCAGCACCAAGAAGAACGCGCGGCGCCTCGGCCACGCCGCCTCGCGCGCCCTGCTCGAGGCGGTCACGCTCAAGCTCGAGGCGCTCGCCGAGTGGGACGCCACCTCGATTGAGGCCGCGCTGCGGGCCGCCGTCGCCGACGTCGACGTCGCGGTCGGTGACGCCTTCATGGCCGTGCGCGTCGCGGTCACCGGCCGCACCGCCGCGCCGGGCCTGTTCGAGACGCTGGAAGTGATCGGCCGGGCCCTCGTGTTGGTGCGCCTGCGCCACGCAGCTGCCTGGGCCGCCGAGCCGGCCCGCGCGGCCGCAGAGCTCGAGCGCCTCGAGCGCGAATTGACCATCTGGCGCGCAGCGCTCGCCCACGCTGAGGCCGCAGATGCGGCATCGGAGACCAAATGAGCACCGCCCAAGACGTGTTGGCTGCGAGCCAGTGGCTGCAGACCGGCAAGGCGCCCAAGGAGCGCGGCCTCGAGGTCGCCCTCGGCATGGTCCTGCTCCAGGGCAAGGTGGCCGCGACCGCCGACGCGCTCGGCAGCCGCGCCCTCGGCGAGGACATCGAGCTCGCCTTGCTCGAGCTGGCCGAGGCCCAGGCCCGCTGGGACCTCGTCGGCCTGCTCGCCGCGTCGGCGCGCAACAAGAGCTGCCAGAAGGCCGCCCGCAAGGTCGTCTTTCGAGCCAAGGCGCGCGGCATCACCGTGCCCGAGCCCGCTCCTGCGGCGCGCAAGGCGGTGGCGATGGCCCAGGCGCCCGAGCCGCTGCCGTCCTACTGCACCGGCTTCGATCGCGCGGGGCACCACGTCGTCGCGCTCGGCGGCTGGTCGCCGGCCGACAGCAGCTGGTCGCTCGCCGGCGTGATCGGTCCGGACGACGTCCTGCGTGGCGTCTACTTCTCGCCCGGCACCTCGCGGACCAAGCTGCGGGCGATGCTCGATCGCGTCACGCCGGGCACGTCGGTTTGCAGCGAGGTCGCGCCCGCGCTGGCCGCCGGCTTGTTGCGCCGCGCGCTCGACGCCGCCCGCAAGGCCAACACCATGGTCGACGGCGACCTGCTGCGTGCCAACCGCATGCTCGCCGACGCCGCGCCGCTGCACACCCTCGAGGTCGCGCTCGACAGCGCCGACGAGGCCCGCCTCGATGCGCTCTGCGACCAGGCGCACGCCTGGATCGCCGAGCCCGCGTTGGCGGCCTGGGCGACCGCCTTGCGGCAGGTCGTCGACGGGGGCACCGGCACGCTCGACGCAGAGGCCGTGGACGCCGCCTTGACCGAGGCGCGCCGCGATCAATGGGCCCGCCGGCTCGAGATCAGCGCGCTGCTGGTCACTCGCGGCCCCGGCAACGACGCCGCCCTGGCCGCGATCGCCACGGCCCGCGCCCTGCGTGACGCCGCCGCGCCGGCCTCGCGCCTCGCGTTGGTGCGAGCGGCCTTCGGCCTCGCCTAGCGCCGCGACCCCGGCTGCAGGGGGCCTGCCTCGCGGTGGTGCGGTCCGCGCGCCGTCGCGGTGGCGCCGCGCCCGCGCCTAGTGCTTGCCGGGCCGGCCGCCCTTGCTGCCCTTGCTGCCCTTGGCGGCCTTGGCGCCCACGCTCGCGCCCTTGGTCGCGCCGTGGGTCTCGGCCAGCAGCGGCAGGACCGCCGCCTCCCAGGCCGCCAACGACGCGCCCGCGCCGGTGTGGATGGCGCGCACCACCCCCTGTCCGTCCACCAGCACGGCGGTCGGGATGCCGCGTGCGTCGAGCGAGTCCAGCAGGTCGGTGCCAGCCCAGGCGACGGGCGCGCCGCCCGGGGGCATCGCCTCCCACGCGTCGATCAGCGCCCCCTCGTCGCGGTCGACCGAGGCCAACACGACGCGCAGGCCGCTCTGGCCGTGACGCGCGGCGAGCTCGCTCATGGTCGGCAACACGCGTTTGCACGGCCCGCACCAGGTCGCCCAGGCGAAGAGCAGGAGCGCCTGGCCGTCGCCGGGCTCGCCGTTCGCGTCCCCCAGCCAGCGGCGAATCGCGACGTCCGGCAGCGGCTTGCCGACCAGCGGGTTGTCGAAGGCGACCTGCGGCAGGGACGGCTTGGCCTCGGGAGCGTGTGCGGCGAGGTCGAGGGCCATGCGCGCGGGCGAGCCGGCGCCGCATTGGCCCGCGGCGGCCGGGGCCCGCAGCTGACCCGCGAATGCGACGTCGCGGCCCGGACCGACGGCGTTCTCGAGCACGCGCGTCGCCGTCCAGGTCCCCGTCGGCAGCGAGAACACGGCCTCGCCCTTGTCGCTCGTCGTCGCCATGACCGACGGCATCGTCGCCCCGCTCGGCTCGCGCAGCTCCAGCGACAGGCGATGGTTGGCGAGGGGCTTGCCGTCCAGCGTCGCCACCACGGTCAGCGCGCACGGCCCCTCCGGCCAATGGCGCGTCGACTGCGCTGGCGCGGGCCGCGGCAGGACGAAGGTCGCCACCGCGAGATCGACCGTGCGCCAGGTCGCGGCGTCGGCCTGCGCCAGCGGCAGCGTCGACTTGGCCACGATCCAGGCGCCCTTGCTCGGCCAGGGCTCGAGGTCCATCCGCCATTCGCCGACCTGGATCGTCGTGCCGCCGGCGCTCGCGCGCACCAGGCCCGTGCCGGTTGTCACGCCCTCGGCCTCGGCCAGCGTGCCCGTCGCTGGCGCCACGATCCAGCTGTACGTCACGTCCTGGTCCGGCCTGGGCTGGCCGTGGAAGAGCACGCCGTAGTGGCGGCCCTCGCCGACGGCCAGCAGCGCCGCGTCCTGCCGCGCGACCAACGGCGCCGGCGCCCGCCCCGGGAAGAGCGCCTTCATCGACGCGCGCGTGATCTCGACCTCGCGCGGCGCACCGCCGTTGGCCTGCACCTGCAGCCGCAGCTTGGCACCGACCTTGCCGCGGATCTTGACCACGACCTTGGCGACCGCCGTTCCCGTCGCGATCTCCTCGCCGGCGATGGCCACGATGCGGTCGCCCGCGCGCACCCCTGCGCGCGCCGCAGGGCCACCCGGAACCACCTTGGCGACCATGATCACGCCGCCGGTCCCGTCGAGGACCATGCCGACGCCGCCCTCGCTGCCCGCGTCGTCGTCGGTGCCGCGCGTGAACGGCCAGCGCCGCTTGCCTGCGCGCGACGAAGACGCGTCGTCTGCCGCTACAGAGCCGCTCGCGGCCCGCGCTTGCGCCACGATCGACGCCTCGGGCCCTGTCGCGCACCACGCCGCGAGCGCTGCCACGATCGCGATCGCGCGGGCGAGTGGTTGCAGCGCGGGGCCTTCTTTCCGATGATCTGCCATGGCCGTCCTTGCCTGCCCGTCCGGGCGGGTTCGCCCGACGGCCCCTGGAGGTCGTCATGGCGCTTGGGCGCGAAGTCTTTGTCGTCGATGCGTTGCGGACGCCGATCGGCCGTTTTGGTGGTGGGCTGCGCGGCGTCCGTGCCGACGACCTCGCGGCCATGGTCATCGACGCGCTCTTGCAACGCAACGGCGTCGTCGCAGGTGGTGCGTTGGACCCGGCCCGCATCGACGAGGTCATCTTCGGCTGCGCCAACCAGGCAGGCGAGGACAACCGCAACGTCGCGCGGATGGCGACGCTCCTGGCCGGCTTGCCCGACGCGGTCCCGGCGATCACGGTCAACCGCCTCTGCGCCTCCGGCATGGACGCGGTGCTCGCCGGCTGGCGGCGCGTCGCGTTGGGCGAGGCCGACGTCGTCGTCTGCGGCGGTGTCGAGGGCATGACCCGCGCACCTTGGGTCCTGGGCAAGCCCGAGGACGATCCGGCCCGCGGCAACCAGACGATGTACGACACGGCCTTGGGCTGGCGCTTCCCCAACCCCAAGCTCGAGGCCCGCTTCCCGCTCGAAGCCATGGGCGTCACAGCCGAGAACGTCGCGACGCGCTACGGGATCGGCCGCCAGGAGCAGGACGCCTTCGCCCTGCGCAGCCACGAGCGCGCGATCGCGGCCTGGAGCGGCGATCGCTTCGCCCGCGAGGTGATCGCCGTCACGACGACCCGCGGCAAGCAGACGACAACCTGCGACCGCGACGAGGGGCCCCGCGCCGATACCTCGCTCGACCGGCTGGCCAGGCTGCGGCCCGCGTTCGCCGAGGGCGGCAGCGTCACCGCCGGCAACGCCTCGACGCTCAACGATGGTGCCGCGGCGCTGTTGCTCGTCTCCGAGGCCGGTCTGCGCGCGCTGGGCCGACCGGCGATGGGCAAGATCGTCGGCGGCGCCTCGGCCGGCGTTGACCCGCGCTTCATGGGCATGGGGCCGGTGCCCGCCGTCGAGCGCCTGTTCCGCCAGGTCGGCTGGACCTGGGGCGACGTCGATCTCGTCGAGCTCAACGAGGCCTTCGCCGCGCAGGCCCTCGCCGTGCTCCAGCATTGGCAGATTGCGCCGGAGCGGGTCAACCTCGACGGCGGCGCCATCGCGCTCGGCCATCCCCTCGGCATGAGCGGCGCCCGGATCACCGGCGCTGCGCTCTACGCCCTGGCCCACCACGGCGGCAGGCGCGCGATCGCGTCGCTCTGCGTCGGTGTGGGGCAGGGCGTCGCGATCGCGGTCGAAGCTGTCGCGTGATCGGCCCTCGGCCCCCGGCGTTGCCCAGGCGGCCGCCCAGGCGCGCCAGGCGCAACCTCAGGCGGGAACGCGGGCCTCGAGCGCCTCTTCGACCAGCATCACGAAGTCCTCGACCGTGGCGCCCTCGTCCAGCTCGCGCTCGACGTTGCGGGCGAACACGACCAGCGACTCTGGATCGGGCAGATCGGCCATGCGCAGCCGTGCTCCCTCGCGGGGCATCTCCTGGACGCTGATCGCAGAGGTGTCGATGTCCAGCGTCTTGGCCAGGGCGCGCGCGATCTGGCCGCGGTCCAGGCGCGGGGGCCGAGGCCACAGCGAGTCGGAGGCCTCCGCCTCGACGTAGAGCTTGTCTGCGGCCTTGTTGTCGCCCGCGACCTCGGCCATCAGCGCTCGCGCGCGCAGGACCCGCGGATCGTCGGCGTCCAGCTCGATCGCGACGTCCAGCTCGATCGCGGCCGCCGCGAGCTTGCCCTGATCCACCAGGATCTCCGCGCGCAGCGTGAATGCCTCGACCCACTCGGGATCGAGCTCGACGACCTGGGCCAGCGCCTCGAGCGCATCGTCGCCCCGGCCCGCCGCGAGCTCGGACTCGGCCAGATACGCCCAGATATCGGCGTCGTCCTCGACCTCCTCGAGCAGCGCCTCACACAGCCGCACCGCCTCTTCGGGATCCTCCTCGATGGCCGCCTCGATCGCCTCACTGTCGCTTCTTCGCATCGTGTCCTCCCTCGCACGCGGCAAGCCGTCGCGGCGGCCGCCAGTGTCGTCCCCTCCGGTGCGCGGTGGCAAGCGTCACGGCGCAGACCCCGCACGCGTTGGCGGGCCCGGATCGTGGGGCGATGTTCACACACGCACACGGACGCCGCCGAGCACGGCGGCCGGCAGCGGCAGAGGTCTTTGGTTTCGCTCACATCGTGTTCCGCAGCCCGCCCCGTGCGCCGAGATCCCGAGCCGGGATCGGACCTTGGAGCCCCTGTTTTGCGGTCAGAGGGCCACAGGTCACACGCTTGACCGGCCGGCGAACCCGGTGCTACAACGCCCTCCACTCGGAGTTCCCCGAGGGGACGGATGTGCTGTTGACAGATGGCCCGCATGCTGAATGATCGGCACCACCGATCGGGATGCGGACGCTGCCGGAGTGGTCTGGGTCTGACGGGATGCGTGCCTCGGTGGCACGGTGGGTTTGGGGGAAGTCCCCACCACGGGTAGCAGGGGAAGGGTCCGCGAGCGCCTCGGGGTGGCCCCCGGCGCACAGGGAGACACAGGGATGTTCCACACGATTGCAGAGTTCTTCGAAGAGGGCGGCTGGGGCATGTGGCCCATCCTCATTCACCTCATTTTCATCTTCGCCATCATGTTCGAGCGCATCTTCGTGCTCTACATCCGCTCGAGCGTGAAGAAGGATGAGTTCATCAAGCTCCTGCAGGTTCCGATCCTGAAGGGCGACCTGAACCGCGTCCTCAAGGTCTGCTCGACCTACCAGTACCCGCTCGCGCGCATCGTCCACAGCGGCGTGCTCAAGGTGAAGCGGAGCGACGAAGAGGTCCAGGCGGCGATGGACGAGGCCTACCTCCGTGAGCTTCCGCACATCAAGAAGCGCACCGACTACCTCAACCTCCTCGGCAACTCGGCGACGCTCGCCGGCCTGCTCGGCACCATCACCGGCCTGATCGCGACGTTCGCGTCGATCTCGCGTCCGGACGTGGACCCGTCGCAGCGCTCGGTGCTCCTCTCCAAGGGCATCTCGGAAGTGATGAACTGCACGGCGTTCGGTCTCGGCACCGGCATCATCGGCATTCTCGCCTTCGCCGTGCTCTCCTCGAAGGCCACCGCCATCGAGGCCGACATCAACGAGGGCACCGTTCGCGTGCTCAACCTGATCGTCGCCAACCGCAACAAGATGGGCGACATCAAGGAGGACGCGGCCTAATCAGCCGAGTCCGTCCTTCGCTCCTCCTCGTGAGGAGACCAGTGCTGACGCTGTGAAGCGTCGAATGTGTGCGACAAGACCCGAGCGGACCCGCGGGGGCCGTCACCAGGACGGTGACGGCCCCCGTACCCCGCCCGAACTTGCAGGAGCTCGCGATGGGTGGTGGTGCATCAGGTAAGGGTGGAGTTGCGGACGCCAGTCTCAACGTCGTTCCCTTTATCGACCTGCTCGTGTCGTTGATCTGCTTCCTTCTGATCTCGGCGACGTGGACGACGCTCTCGCGCATCGACGTCGACCAGGCCCTGCCGAAGGCGTCCAAGACGCCGCCGAAGGAGGAGCCGAAGAAGGTGCCGAAGATCAACGTCGCGATCACTCCGACGGGCTTCCTCGTCAACCTCTTCAACGCCGAGAACCCGGACATGGCCGTGCCGAAGCGCCTGCCGACCCTGGGTGACTACAAGCTCTGCCGCGGCGACATGCGCGACGGAAATTGCAGCGGCGACCTCGAGGTCTTCAAGAAGTACGACGCCGAGAAGCTGCGCGAGGAGCTCGCGAAGTTCATGAAGGCGGGCGCACTCGGCGACAAGATCAAGGTGATGGTGGCGGCGCACGACAAGGTCGCGTACCTGCACCTGATCACCACCCTCGACACCGTCCTGCACTCGTGCCAGGACGAAGAGGGCAAGGATTGCCTCAAGAACCCCAGCGTGGGTGACATCAACCTGCTCCGCGCCGAAGGCTTCACCAGCTTCGACTAGCGCGCCAGGCGGGGCGCGTCGAGCGGCGCACCCCGAGCGAGCAACCTACGCACCGTACGCCCACACGGGCCGAACGACATCCAAGGGAGCGCCGAGATGGCCGTCCACAATCCAGGATCCCGCGCAGGACACGGCATCGCCCTCAAGGCAGTGCGCGACGTCGTCACCCACGGCAGCGGCAAGGGCATCTTCGCCACGCTGAACGTGGTGCCGATGATCGACATGTTCGCGATTCTCGTGGTCTTCCTCATCCAGCAGTTCAACGCGTCTGGTGAGCTCATGCTCATCAACCCGAACGTCGCGATGCCGAAGGCCCAGAGCGTCAAGACGCTGGAGCGCGCCCCCATGGTGGCGCTGACCCGCGGCGAGGGTGGCAAGCCCGGCGCGCTGCTCTTCGAGAACGAGATGGTCATCAGCCTGGCCGACGTCAACGAGGTCAAGTTCCCGTCCTGGGACATCAAGCCCCTGGCCGAGGTCCTCAAGCGCGCCTGGCAGGTCCAGCAGAACAGCAGCGACGTCAAGCAGCGCAAGAACCGCAAGATCATCATCCAGGCCGACCGCTCGGTCCCCTTCCAGGTGATCAAGATGGTCATGGCGACCTGTGGCCGCAACGAGTACCGCGAGCCGAACTTCGCCATCATGGTCGGTCGCGACGTCGAGTCCAACTAGGGCTCCGCGTTCCTGGCACGCGCACGAAGCGCCGGTGGCTCCGCCCCGGCGCTTCGTCGTTTTTGGCGCACCGGACAGGGGCATTCCCGCCGCTGGACAACTGACCAACTGCCTCCCGTCGCGCATTGACATCGAGGGCCCGTTGGTCTGCACTGGGCACAGCAGTTGGAGGGAGGAAGCGTGTCGATCTCGAACCTCTGCGCGCCGGGTACGCCCGGGACGTCGCCGTTCCCGCTCTATGCCCGCTGGTTGCTCGCGCTCGTCGCCATGGCGTTGCCTGCGATCGCGTCCGCCGAGCCCGCGACCAAGGTCTACCTGAACGGCCGCCCGGCGCCGGTCTACTTCAACGACGGCGACTCGTTCCGCGTCCTCGGAGGGCCGTTTGTCGGCTCGAAGGCGCGTCTGGCGGGCTTCAACACGCTCGAGAGCTACGGCACCGTGCACCAATGGGGCACCTGGACCGCGGCGGAGCTCTACCGCAACGCCAAGATGGGCACGCTCAACGCGCGTCAGGGCGTCTGGCACTGCACGTCCGACCTCAAGCGGGACGGCTACGGCCGCATCCTGTGGTGGTGCCCCGACCTGGCCGAAGACCAGATCCGCAAGGGCCTCGCCCACGTCATGACGGTGACCGACGCCCCTGGCGAGCCGCGCCTGGTGCGGGCGCAGCGCCTCGCGCAGCAGGAGCGCCGCGGCATGTGGGCGCACGGCATCCCCGACTACGTCCTGACCTCGACGCACAGCAACGACGAAGGCTACGACGGCAAGACCTACAACCGTCTGGTCTCCACCCGCGACGGCCACTCCAAGAAGTGGTACCACCTCGACAACTATAAGGAATGCGACAACGTCTGCAGCAAGACCGTGCGCTACGACGACGAGAAGCTGCGCGCCTCGCTCGCGACCCTGCGCGCCGATCCGAGCCTGGCGTCGTTCATCGGTCGCTACAGTGACGGGCAGTTGCTCGATCTCGCCCGCGCCAAGCTGGTCGGCGAGCGCCTGGCGGGCTTGCTCGACGTCGCGCACAAGGCGCCGCTGGAGGCCGCGTTCTCGGCCCTGCAGCAGAGCGGCGCCCTCGGCCAGGCCACCGAACAACCAGACTCGTGCATGATCTATGCACCGTTCAACCGTCGGTACGGGGCGCGTTCCGCCTCGTGCCTGCATTGAGGGGAAGGCCATGTCCACAGGCGCGCGCATGGCCGCGGTCGCGGCGGCACTCTCGTTCGTCGCGGTCGGATGTGACTTCGGCCCCCTGTCGTTCAAGCGGCCGGCCAACGCCGTGCTCGGCTACGAGGTCGATCCCGTGGCCTGCAACGACGGGCTCGACAACGATCGCGACGGGCTGATCGACTGCGAGGACCCCGACTGCTACCCGCAGTCCGGCCTGTGCGGCGAGATCGTGCCCGAGCCGCTGTACTGGCATCCGGAGTCGACGATCCTGCTCTGCAGCGACCAGGTCGACAACGACGACGACGGCCAGTTCGACTGCGGCGATCGCCGCTGCCAGGGCATCGCCGAGCTCTGCTGCAGCCGCGAGTTCAGCGACGCCGACTGCAGCGACGGCATCGACAACGACCAGAACGGCTTCACCGACTGCCGGGACTTCGGCTGCCGCACCGGCGCGTTCGTCACCGTCTGCGTCGAGAAGGACGACACCGCCTGCGGCAACAAGCTCGACGACGACGGCGACGGCCTGACCGACTGCTACGACAGCAACTGCCAGGGCACAGCGCCTTGCGGCGGCGGCACGGCCAAGCCCGCGACCGGCACCCCGGGCCCCGAGACCACCCTCGCCGCCTGCACCGACGGCTTCGACAACGACGGCAACGGCTTCACCGACTGCAAGGATTTCGCCTGCAGCAAGTCGTCCGATCCCGCGATCGCCGCGCTCTGCGCCAACCCGCCCAAGGAAGAGGGCCTGGCCGCTTGCAGCGACGGCATCGACAACGACGGCAACAAGTTCATCGACTGCAAGGACTTCTCCTGCAGCAAGTCGACCGATCAGGCCGTGCTCGACCACTGCGCCAACCTGCCGACCGAGGACACCCTCGACGCCTGCCAGAACGGCAAGGACGACGACGGCAACGGCTTCGTCGACTGCAACGACTACTCCTGCAGCAAGGCCAGCGATCCGGCCATCGTCGCGATGTGCGCGAGCAAGCAGGAGGCGACGCTGGCCCAGTGCAGCGATGGCGTGGACAACGACGGCGACAAGTTCACAGACTGCAACGACTTCTCGTGCAGCAAGTCCGAGGACCCCGCCACGATCGCCTACTGCGCGTCGCTGGCCGAAGACACCTGGGACAAGTGCAAGGACGGCCTCGACAACGACGGTGACGGCTACGCCGACTGCGCGGACAACTCGTGCCGCAACGCGACGGCGGTCGATGGCAGGCATCCGTGCCGCGAGAGCGTGGGTGCGACCGCGAGCCAGATGGACGCCAACTGTTCCGACGGCCTCGACAACGACGCGGACGGGTTCGTCGACTGCGCCGACTGGGATTGCTCGTGGAACCCGAACGTGACGGTCTGCGCCAACGCGCCGAAGGTCTGCAAGTAGCGAGCGTGCGTCGTCGTCGACGCCACGGAGAGAGCGATGATCAAGCAGCGTAGTGGGTGGACGGTCGGTGTCTTGGGCGCGAGTTGGCTGCTCTGCGCTCCCGCGTGGGCGGCCGGCGCTCCTGACGGCGAGGAGCCAACGGCGGCCGCGCCCGCGACGGCTCCGGCGACCACAGCCGGCGGAACCCGAGCGACCGAGACGAACTGCGAGGACCGCAAGGACGACGACGGCGACGGCATGATCGACTGCGCCGATGCCGATTGCGCGTCGGCCGCGCGCTGCAAGCCCGGCCAGGGGCCCGAGCGAAGCAACGACGCCTGCAGCGACTGGGTCGACAACGACGGCGACGGCGCGATCGACTGCGACGACGTCGACTGCGAGGCGCCTGGCGTCACCGTCTGCAAGGGCAGCTGGAAGGGCAGCTACGATGGCACCGGCGCGGCCGGCAAGGCCGGGAGTGACGGAGGTGGCGGCGACGAGGACGCGCCCGACCTCGGTGAGGGCCAGACGGTCGAGGACCTGATCGGCAAGGGCAGCGACAAGGACGGCGAGCGCAACGACCAGGTCTGTTCGGACGGCGTCGACAACGACGGCGACGGCCGCATCGACTGCGCCGACTTCGGCTGCCGCTTTGATCCGAGCGTGACGGTCTGCCGCGGCAACCCGGGCATGCGCTTCTCGGTCGTGGCCGGTATCTCCGAGATCTACAACATCAAGAGCTACAAGACTGGCGACAACCGCCTCGACACCGAGTTCTCGCGCATCCAGCTGCGTTCGTTCGGCCCGATGCCGCTGGTCCAGGACTCGTTCTACCTGCTGAGCTTCCGCGCCGAGAAGACGCCGCGCCTGACGTTCGCGATGTTCCAGATGCCGGTGACCTCCCACGGTCACTACCTCAACATCAACTCGGGCGGCGGCACGCTGTCGTCGGCGCTGATCCTGTCGACCAGCAAGCAGCTGCTGCTCGACCCGGCGTTCTACGTCTACTCGGCGTTCGAGCAGGGCAACGGCGCTGCGGTCGAGGTCGGCGGTCCGATGCTCGACGGCAAGCTCTCGTTCCGCGCGTTCGTGGCGGGCGGTGCGGGCCGCTCGTCGGGCAACGTCGGCGGGCGCTACTTCACCTACGACAACACCAACTACACCTACACCGTCGGCGGCCAGATCGGCATCAACATCATCGGCACGTTCTCGCGTTACGACACGCCCTTCCTCTACACCACGGTGCCGACGACGCTGGGTGTCTCGCTCGGCGCCAAGTACGACCAGCGCGCCCAGGAGCGCTTCGCCGCGGCCAATGTCTCGGGCGTGTTCCGCTCCGGGCGCTTCGTGTTGCTGGCCGAGAGCTACAGCAAGCAGGAGTTCGAGTTCGAGTCCTTCCACACCGCCTACGTCGTCCAGACCGCGTTCCTCGCGATCCCGCGCTTGCTGCTGCTGGCCGCCGACTTCGGCGAGTACCTGCCGGGCGAGATGAAGAACCCGCCGGCCAAGCTCGAGACCGACCTGGCGCGGCAGCTGGCCGAGCGCCAATGGCGTGTCGCGGCGCACCTCTACCTCGTGCGCAACATCGGCCTGCTCAGCTTGCTCTACACCAACCGCGAGGTCGCCAACGCCAACGCGGCGCTGCCGGCCAACCTCGAGCAGAGCGTGCGTCTCGAGGCGCAGTACCGCTTCTAGAGCCGGTTCCGCGCCGCCGGCCTCGGTCGCGGCGAACCTGTTTCGGCCCTGCCACGACCTGATCTGCGCGAGACGATCCGTCTCGGGCGGAGGCGCGCGTGGCATGGCTGCTGGATGAAGGCACGGACCCCCGGCGCGTCGGTGCGCGCGGGCTGCTCTGGGCCGGGCTCGGCGGGCTCGTCGCCGCCGCGCACCTCACCGCCCCTGATGCGACGTTGCAGACCGAGGATGCGGCCAGCGCAGCGGCCGTACGGTTGCTCGTGGCCCTGGCGCTGACCGCCGCCGGCGTCGCGGCACTGGGCTTGCGCCGTCGCGGGGCGACCCTGCTCGGCCCGGTCTGCGCCGCGCTGGTGCTCGTCGCCTCGCTCTGGCTGCGGCCGAGCCCCGGCGTCCTGCCACCGCCGCCGCCGCACGACCAACCGCGGCCGCGTGCCCTGGCGCCGATCCAGCGGCTGCGCGTCCTCGGCGGAGCGCAGCTGCAGCGCCAGGGCTACACCGTGACGGCTCGATGGCTGGCGTCGTGTGCGCTCCGACCGCGCGCCGCGCCCGCCTGCGTGGGCCGGGACGGATCGCTCGACCTCGTGCTGCCGGCCGGCGCGCCGCTGATCGCCGCGGGCAGCGAATTGCGGGTGCACGCCTGGGTGCATCCGGACTCCACGCCGCGCAATCCTGGCTTCGAGGGCGCGTTCGAACGGGTCGCGCGGCGCGGCGTGCGCGGGCGCGTTCGCGTCTCGAGCGTCAGTGCGCTGGCCGTGGAACGTGCAGCGACGTGGGGCCCTGGCGCGTGGATCGACGCCGCGCGCCTGGCGCTGCGCGAACGGCTGCGGGCGGCCCTGCCGGACGAGGTCGCGGCGTTGGTCTGCGGGCTCGGCCTCGGCGACCGCAGCGCCGTGCGCCCGGCGCTGCAAGACGCGCTGCGGGCGACGGGGACGTCCCATGTGCTCGCGGTCTCGGGGACGCACGTCGGCGTCGTGGTCGGGCTCTTCGCCCTGGCGCTGGGCGCGGGCCTCGGCCGCGTCTGGCCCGATCTGCTGCGCCGGGCGCCGCGCGACTGCTGGCTCGTGCTGCCGCTGGTGGCGGTCGCCTGGGCCTACACCGCGCTGGCCGGTGCGTCGGCAAGCGCGTGTCGGGCGGCGACGATGGTCTCGGTTGTGCTGCTCTGGCGCGCCCTGCTGCGACGAGCCCGTCTCGCCGAGGCGGTGGGCTTCGCGATCGTGGCGCTCGTCGTGATCGAGCCTTGGGCCCTGGCCGATCTGGGCTTGCAGCTGTCGATCTCCGGTGTCCTGGGCGCGGTCTGGGGGGCCCGTCGGGTCCAGGCCCTGTGGCGGCCGCAGGCGCGGCTCGCCGCGGCGACGCTGGGCCTGCTGGGGGCGTCCGTCGGCGCGTTCGCCAGCACGGCAGCGCCTGGGCTGCCCGTGTTTGGCGCGCTGCCGCTGGCGGCGCCGGTCGCCAACCTCATCGTGGTGCCGCTGGTCTCGTTCTGGCTGCTGCCCCTGTCGCTGCTCGCGACCCTCGTCGCGGGCCTGCCGACCCACGCGGCGACAGACGCGGCCCTCGGCGCCCTGGGGTCATTGCTGTCATGGGGGGCCTGGCCGCTCGACGCGCTCGCGGACCTGCCGCCCGAGATCTGGCCGTGGTTGCGGCCGCCCCCGGCCCTGGCGCCCTGGATCGGGCTCGCGTTGGGGCCTGCGCTCTGGGCCGTCACGACGCCCTGGACGCGCTCGCTCCGCGCGACCTGGACCCGGCGCGGCGTGGGCGGACTGACCCTGGCGGCCTGCCTGTCGAGCCCGGGATGGCCGGCTCCGGCGGCCCCGGCGGGCAGCGTCGATGTCTGGATGTTCGACGTCGGCCATGGCGACGCGACCCTGCTGCGCTTCGATGACGGGACGACGATGCTGGTCGACGGCGGCGGCGAGGTTGGCGACGATGGCCGGGTCGGACGTCGCGCCGTGGTCCCGGCGCTGCACGCGCTCGACGTCCGTCGCATCGACGTCATGGTCGTGAGCCATCCGCATCCGGACCACGAGAACGGCCTGCTGGCCGTGGCGCGGGCGCTGCCGGTGGGCGAGTTCTGGAGCAACGGCCAGCCGTCTGCCGGCGCGGAGCACCGCGCGCTGCGGGAGTTGCTGCGCCGGCGTGGCACGACGATGCGGACGTTGCATGCGGCCACGCGGCGATCCTGGTCGATCGGCAGCGCCACCGTCGCGCTGCACTGGCCGAGCTCCGCGCACGCGCCGTGGGATCGCGGCCTCGGCGCCAACGACAACTCGTTGGTGCTCTCGGTGCGGACCGCGGGCGCCAGCCTGCTGCTCGCCGGGGATGTCGAAGGCCCGGCCGAGCGGGCCATGCTCGCCGAAGGCGCCCTGCCGCGTGGTATCGACGTCCTCAAGGTGCCCCACCACGGCAGCCGGACGTCGAGCAGCGCGCCCTTGCTGCGCTGGCTGCAGCCGACGCTTGCGATGGCGGGCGCCCGGCCCTGGGGCGTGCTGCCGTTTCCCGATCCGGACGTGCGCGCGCGCTACGCCGAGCTCGGCATCCCACTGTGGGTCACCGCGGACGGCGCGATCGCGCTGCGGTTGGGCCCGGACGGCTGGTCCGCCCGTCAGGCGGGGCGCTGGCTGCGCTGGCGCAGCCACAGTCCGGCCGCGAGCCAGGCGAGCCACGCAGCAAGGGAGAGCCAGGCTCCGAGCGCCCAGCCTGGCGGCTCGTACCAGAACCGGACGCGATGGGTCCCGGCCGGCAGCGCCACCGCGCGGAACAGGCCGTCGGCGACCGCGATGGGGGTCGGCGCACCGTCGAGGGTCGCGGTCCAGCCGGCGGCCATGGCGTCGCGCAGCACCAGCACGCCGGGACGCTCGGTCGTCGCGTCGATCTCGACCTCGCGGCTGCCGTCACGGACCACGGTCAGCCGATCGGCGGCCGTGCCGGCGCCGACCGCTGCGGCCGCTTGCTCGAGCGGCGCGTCCAGCACGACGACGTCGGGGGCCAGGTCCGCGAGCGCGTCGATGGCGCGTGCCCGGTCCGGCTCGACCTGCGTCGCGCGGGCGACGGCGAGACGCGGGAATGCGCGCGGGTTGCGCTGCAGGACGCGGTCCGCGGCGGTGCCACGGCCCGGCCAGCTGGCGAAGGCCTGGGCGACGGCGCGATCGTCGGCGCCGCGCACCAGGGTGTCGACCGCAGCGCGGTCGAGCCACGGCGATGGACGCCGCAGCTGCAGGTTCACGAGGTAGCGATCTTGGGGCCGACCGTTGCTGCGGTTGAAGTAGCGATTGCTCCACAAGGGCATCGCCGTCTCGTAGCCGCCCGCGACGCGGACGCCGTCGCCGCCGCCCCAGTTCGTCTGGCGCAACGCCGGAGCCGTGACGATGCGCTGGGCGACGGCGCCGCCCGCGGCGACCGCGGCAGCCGACGCCGTCGGGTCCGGTCCGTCGCGCAGGGCCGTGGCCAGCTCCGTCGGCCAGCGCAAGCGCGACGCGGGCCACATCCGACTCGCCGGCTGCACCGAGGCCCCGAGCGCGAGTCCGTGGCCCGCGGCCGCCAGCAACGCCAGCGCCAGCAGCGGGCGGCGCAGGTGGGGCAGGGCGACGCCCAGGCCGACGAGCGCGATTTCGAGCCCGGCCCACAGCAGCGCGACCTGGGTCGCGGCCGCGAGCGTCTCCCGCTCGCCGGCGCCGACGTCGCGGGCCAGGGCGCCCGCCCACCACGGCGTCTGGCTCGTGACGTTCATCGCCAGGCCGAACGCGACGAGCGCGAGCAGCGCGACGGCGATCAACGCGCAGATCCGGGCCGCGGGCCGGCTCGACGCCATCGGCGCGGACGTGGCGCGGGCCCGCGGCATGGCCCAACGTCCCGTCGCATCGGCCAGCGGCAGCGCGAGCAGCAGCGTCACCGCCACCCACCAGCGCGAGGGCACCCGAAACGCGCCGAGCACGGGCAGGGCGTCGATGCAGCGCTCCAGGATGGGCAGGTTGCTGCCTGGGACGAAGCTCGCGAGCGCCAACGCGCCGAGCAGCCAGATCCACGCCGATCGCGACGCCGTGGCGGCGAAGGCGAGCGCCAGCAGCCCCGGCGCCACGCTGCCGACCGATTCGTGCCACGAAAAGCCCATGGTCCGCGCTTCGGCGGGGCCGAACGCCTCGGGCGTCAGCAGCGTCAGCATCGACGCGACGGGCGGCGAGAACGCGAGGCCGAGGTTGCCGCCGTTGTCGAGCGAGCGGTTGAGGTCGTCGACCAGCGCCGCGGTCGGCAGCAGCTGGGCCGCCGCGAGTGCCGCCGCCGCAGCCAGCAACACGATGGCGGCCAACGCAGCGACGCCGACGTCCGCGCCCCACCGCCGCAGGTCCAGGCCACGGCCGTCTGGCGAGACCTGGCGCAGCGACCAGCCCGCCGTCGCCAGCACCAGGCCGACGCCACCGATCAACACCAGCTGCGGGTGCCCCGCGAGCAAGGCCATGGCCAACGCCGCCGCTGCCGCCCAGCCGTGCTGCAGCGAGCGCCTGTCGAGGGCTCGCAGCGTCAGCGCCCACACCCAAGGCAGCCAGGCCCAGACCGCGAGGAAGCTCGTGTGGCCGGCGTAGACGTGGCCCCAGCTGACGCCACTGCCGGCCAGCAGCAGCGCCACGGCCACGGCCGACGCGCTGACCGCGAGCAGCCTGCCGGGACGCAGCGCATTGCCCAGCGCGAGCCCGCCGAGGACGAGCCAGAGACCGTGGGCGGCGCGCTCGATGTCCAGGGCGAGCCCGGCGTCGAGGCCAGCCCACGCCCCGAGGGCCATGCCCGGCCACGAGGGGGGGTACAGGATGCCGAGTTGCCACGCGCCCAGCAGCGGCGCGCCCCCGAGCATCCAGGGGTTCCACAATGGCAGCTCCAGCGCCGCCAGCGTGGCCGCGACCAGCCTGCGCATCGGCACCTGATAGCTCGTCAGGTCGGTGCCGTTGCCGACGTACACGCCCGCGCGCAGCAGCGGCCAGGCGAAGGGGCTGGCGAGCAGGAGCGGCAGCAGCCAGACGAGCCCGCGCCGCAAGGCAGGCGTCGCAACGGGCTCGAGCGCGCCCGCCGTCCGGGCCGGGTCGGGGCTGCGCCCCGCGCGGCGGCTCATGGCTCGGCTCGCCCGCCCGTCGGCGTCAACGTCCCGGCGGGCGTCGGCGTGGCGTCGAGCAGGATGCGGGCGAGCGCGTGCAGCTCGCGCAGGTCGGCCGGCTCGTCGCTCTGGCGCGGCACCCGCAGCAACACGGTCGCGTCGCCCAGGCGCGCCTGCAGCGCAGCGACGTGCTTGCGGTCGGCCTGGGCCATCCGTGCGAACGCCAGCGCCACCTCGGCCAGTTCGGCGGCGGCGACATGGGCCGGGCGTGGCGATCCGTCCCCGGGCGCTGCCGCGGCGGCACGTTCGCCCTCGGCCGCCGCGAACGCCGCTTCGAGGTGCGCCTGCAGCCCGTCGGCTTCGCTGAGCAGGCCGACGTGCATCGGCGCGACGCGGTTGACCAGCCAGGCGCCCACCGCCATCTGCTCGTGGTTCAGCCGTTCCTGCAGGTACAGCGCCTCGTCGGTCGACGCGTCATCGGTCGCCGAGACCAGGACGAAGCCGGTCGACGGGCCGTGCAGCATCTCGATCACGCCCTGCGCCCTGCGCACGAAGCCGTCGAAGGTGGCCGAGAGCGCGCCAAAGAAGCGCAGCAGCTCGTGGAACGCCTCGGCGCTGGTGAAGCGACCCAGGCCGCGCATCACGAGCGATCCCGGCGCGAACAGGCCCGACGCGACGTCGGCGCCGCCGACGAAGGGCCGCAGCAGGGCCTGAAACGCGCGGTTGTCGAAGAGGTCGATCATCCGCTGCGGCGCGTCGAGGAAATCGAGCGCGTGCGCGGACGGTGGCGTGTCGAGCAGGACGAGGTCGTAGTGCCCCTCGGCGACGATCTCGGCCAGCCGCTCCATCGCCATGTACTCCTGCGAGCCCGCCAGCGCCGTCGACGCCGTCCGGTACAGCGGGTTGTCGAGGATGGCCTGGGCCCGCGCCGCGTCGCCAGCGTGGCGCTGCACGACGCGGTCGAACGTGCTCTTGACGTCGAGCATCGCGGCGTCCAGGGGCGCCTGCGCCGCGACGCCGACGTCGGCGAAGTCCTGGATCGACAGCGTCTGCACGTGCTCGTCGAGCGCGCGCAGGCCAAGCGCGTTGGCCAATCGTCGGGCCGGATCGACGGTCAGGACGATGGCGCGCAGGCCGAGCGTGGCCGCCGCGACGCCCAACGCCGCCGAGAGCGTGGTCTTGCCCACGCCACCCGCGCCGACGACGACGAGCACGCTGCGCTCGCGCAGCATGCCTTCGACGTGGCCACGGCCGCCCGCGCTCAATCGAACGACCACGAGAGGCCGACCTGCAGGCCCCAGCCGACGTGACGGAAGCTGGTCGTGATCCGCAGCCCGCTCGTCAGCGCCAGGTGCGGGCGATCCAGCGTGCTGAGCAGGATGCGCGTCCCACCCTCGACGTGGAACTGCAACCAATCCATCGGGTTGTTCGATACCCAGGCCACGCCGACGCCGCCTTCGCCGTAGACGCGAAGCTGGTCCCAGCCGTTCGAGGACGACTCGAAACCGGCGAGCCCGGCGACGCTCAGGTAGGGGCGGGGGTCCGTGGTGATGCCGGCCATGACCTCGACGCCGACGCCGAAGTTGCGCGTCTGGCGCCGCGCCACGCCGCGCGCCATCACGCCGATCGGGGCCGTGTCGCTCGGCACCGCCATGACCATCGTCGCGACTTCGCGCACCATGACGTCGTTGCGATCGTAGTCCAACGCGAGCGCGTCGAGCGCACCCAGCAGCAGCGCCACGAGCGTCGCCGCCGCCACGGACCGACGCTGCGCCGCCCTGTGGGGGGTCTGGCGCCGCGGTCTCGGGGTGACGTGCATCATGCAGCGCCACGTATCCGGTTTTGCCGATCGGAGCAAGCCAGAACGCCCGCAGCACCGGGGCTCGGGGGGCGGCCTCGGTGCTGCAGGCGTCTGGTCGACGGCAGGCGGCGGGGTGCTGGACACGCTTCGGTGGAAGGGAGGGGAGGGGAGCCTGAGCGTGCCCGGCACCTGCCGGCTTGGGGGGACCACCCGCGACGACCCTCGTCGCGAGCTTCCCCTTTGCAACGCAGACCCCCGCCCACCTATTCCGGCACTGCGACCTTTTGTTCGCGCGCCGTCCGAGGCCCCATCCTGCCGACGCTCGATGGCCGTTCTTGTCGCGATCCCGGGCTCGACGCAGTCGAGGACGGCGGCCCTTTCGCCACCCGGCCGCTGTCGGCATGCTGCTGGCGGCGCGCCGGCACGGGCGTCGGCGCCGGGAGTGCTGCTGGTGCGGGTCGAGCCCCCTCGTTGGTCGTCCAGGATCGCCGTCCGCTTGGTGACGCGGCTCGCCTGTGCCGTCGTGGCTGCATGCGCGGGCGAGCCCGACCACGGCGCCGATGGCAGCGCCGGCGATGTCGGCCTGCTCGACGTGGCGGGCGACGGCGACGGTTCGACGGCCGACGGCGACGGCGGCGCGCCCGGTAGCGTCGAGCGCGTGGAGCTCGGCAGTGTCCAGACCGGCGCGGACGGCTACAGCGGCGAGCTGGCCTTCGACCTGCCGGCTGACGTCACGGCGCTGACGATCACCTTGCAGGGGCCCGACGGGGTGTGGTTGCAGATCGCCGGATTGCAGCGCGAGAGCCCCGTGGCGCTGGTGCCGCCGGCCTGGCTCGGCATCAGCCCGCAGCCTTCGGTCTGCTTGACGCCCTGTGCCAACCGGGTGCTGGCGCAGGTCGGCCACGCTGCGTTCTTGTTCCCGGCGACCTCGCTGGTCGAGCTGATCCCCGGCAAACAGCGGCTGCGGGTCTATGCGTACGTGCGCGACGGCAGCGCCATCAGCCCTGCCGCGGCCTCGGTCACGGTCGTCGCCTGGTTCGTCCGCGCGCCGCTCGGCGTCCGCCGCTCGCTGCCGCTCAACCTCGTGCTCACCGGGGCGGCCGGTCTGACCCCCGAGACCGCGAAGCAACACGAGCAGTTCCAGACCGCGCTCGGCGAGTTGCGCGCGCGCCTCGCGGTCGCCGGGATCGAGCTGGCGCCGGTGCGGCTGTTCGCGGGCGATCCGAAGACCGGCTTCGTCCTGACCCGCGCGGGCCCCGACAACGACCTCGACGCGCTGTTCGCGAGCGCCAAGGGCCTGCCAGAGGGCCTGAACCTGTTCATCGTCGACACGATCTACGCGGCCAGCGGCGGTGGCGGCCCGCCGGGGCTGGACCTGCTGCTGGGCATCGCGGGCGGCATCCCTGGCGTCCCCGCTTCCCCGGGCAGCCCACGCGCCGGCATCGCGGTCGCCGCCGACGTCGATGAGCCCGTCCGGTTCGGCCGCACCATGGCGCACGAGATCGGCCATTACCTCGGCCTGTTCCACACCACAGAGGCCAAGGACGGCAGCGGCGACGCCGTCGCGGACCCGCTGCCGGACACCCCCGCGCCCGACCCGACCAACCTGATGCATTGGACCGTCAGCCAGGCCACCTCGGCGCTGCGGCACGAACAGATCCAAGTGATGCTGCGCAGCCCGTTGCTGCGAGACGCGGGGGAGCGATGACCGACGACAGGCGTGCAAGCTCCAGCCGTCGGCCGGCGCGAACTGCCCGGATCTGCGCGTGGCTCGCGGTCCTGCTGCTGCCCACCGGCGGTGCCTGGGCCGCCGAGGTGCCCGCACCGCTGCGGGCGTGGCTGCACGCGACCGACGAGTCGCCGACCGCCGATCAGCTGCGCCGCGCCAGCCCGGCGATCGTGCGCGACCTCGTCGCCGTCGCGGATGACCGGCGCGAACACCGTTTCGCCCGCAACCGCGCGGTGGCGTTGCTCTCCCGCTTGGGGCAGGACGACGCCGACGCCGCGCTCGTGCGGCTCGCCGAGCGTGGCGATCGGGCCGAGCGCGCGACCGCGTGGCTCGCGCTCGGTGCCGGTCCGGGTGTGCGGCGTCCCGATTGGGCCCTGCGCCAATTCCTGCGCGCCGGGCGGCAGCCAGAGGCGCGGATCCGCGCCGCAGCGGCCCGAGGCCTCGGCCTCGTCGCGGCGCCCGCACGCGCGCGGCTGGTGGCGCAACGGCTGCGAGCCAAGGAGCGCGACGCTGACGTGCAGCAGCTGCTCGAGATCGTCGTGCGTCGTGGTCGCGCTGCGCCCCGTCGCTAGAAGTCGAGCGTCAACAGGAGCCCGCGCGTCTGGCCGTCGAAGGTCGGCATCAGACGCGCTTGCGGCGAACTCTGGTCCTTGGCGACGGGCGCAGCCACCCACGCGACGACCGTGCCGACGGCGAAGACGCCGCTCGCGATGGCGAAGGTGTAGGTCAGGCGGTCGTTGGAGATGATCGCGTCGTGTAGGCGCTCACCCTCGGCGATCAGCTTCGGGCAATCCTCGTCCTTGGTCGCGGTCGGCGAGCAATTGTAGCGCTTGCGCCCGGTCGCGGTGGCCCGGCCATTGGCGTCGAAGAGCACGTCGAAGTCGCTGCGCAGGCTCGAGCCGCGGATCGCCAACACGCCGGTCGTCACCGCCGAGGCGGCGGTCGCGGCGCCGGCGACCCAGGTCCAGGTGTGGTCGCGGCGCAGCTTGGACCATTCGACGGGCTCGAGCAGCACCACCTCGAGCTTGGTCTCCTTGCCTGGGCTGATCACGACCTGACGGTCGAAGGGCAGGCGCTCCGGCGCGCGGACGTTGACCTTGTAGCTGCCTGCCGGCAGCTCGACCGCGCTGCGGTGATCGACGCCGACGACCTTCTCGTCGATCCGGACCTCGGCGTTGGACGGCAGGTTGCTCAGCAGCAGCACGCCAGGACGCGCGGCGAGCTCCTTCTCGATCGCGGCGATGCGGGCGATGGTCTCACCACGATCCGGGTCGTCGCCCGGCGCCTCTTCGAGGAAGAGCCGGTAGTACTGGAGCGAGCGCTCCTTGTCGCCCGAGCGGTCGAGCGTCTTGGCCAGCGCCAGGATGATCAGCGCCTCGTGCGAGAAGATCGCCTGGGCCTGGCGGAAGAACTTGAGCGCCGCGACATAGTCGCCCGCCTTGTACGCCGTCTTGCCCTGCTTGAAGACCTCGAGCGCCTTGGCGCGCTGTTCGCTCTCCTCGGGGCTCAGGCGACCCGTGGCGGCAAAGGCCGGCGAGGACAGCGCCGTCAGCGCCGTCAGCACCAGGCAGATCGCGAGCAACAGACGCATGAGCCGGCCTCCTGTCGCGCAGACCGTGGCCCGCGCGCACCAGGCACGGTTGTTTCGTGGATCGGCCGAGGCGTCAACTTTCCACATCGCGCCGGGGCTCAGTCGTCGAGGCGGAAGTCCTCGCGCTTGGGAGCGGGCTTGCCTGCGCGTGGCTCCGGATCGACCTTGGCCGTCGGCGCGCCGCCGGCATCCGGGCTGGCCGCGTGCGTCGTCCCGGCGGTGGCTCCGTTGCCAACGGTTGGGGCCGCGGCGGCCCCCTTGGCGTCGACCCTGGTCGCCGATCCGGCGTCCTGGCTGCCTGGTTTGCCCTTGCCGGACGGATCGCCGGGGCCCGGCTTGCCGGCGCGCGCGGCCTCGGCTGCGGCGGTGGCGGCCGCGGCGGCGAGCTCGGCGCTCCGTGCTGCTGCGGCCTGCTCGGCGGCGGCGGCTTCTTGCTTCTGGGCTTCTTGCTTCTGGGCTTCTTGCTTCTGGGCTTCTTGCTTCTGGGCGTCGGCCCTCTGGGCTTCTCGCCTCTCGGCTTCTTGCTTCTCGGCCTCTCGCTTCTCGGCCTCTTGCTTCTCGGCCTCTTGCTTCTGGGCTTCTTGCGTCCGGGCGTCCTGCTTCTGGGCGTCTGCGTTCGGCGAGGCGGCCTGGACCGTCACCGGCGTCGCCGCACCAGCGGCGCCGGAGGCCGGATCGGGCTCGGGCGCGAACGTGATCACCAACCCGACCATCACCGCGATCAGCACCAGCGCGCCGACGCCGAGCCACAAGGGCGATCGGCTCGGAGCCGCCGGGCTCAGCGCGAAGCTGCTCGGGCGCCCCGACGGGGTCGCGATGGCCGGCTGCGCTGGCACCGCCGCGGTCACGCCGCGTGGCTCGATCGGCGCCCCGGCGAGTGCCGCGATGGCGGCCGTGCGGACCGCCGCTTCGGCGTCCACCTCCTGGGTCGCCGTCTCGAGCGGACCGCGCCGCAGCCCGCCGTCAGGGTTGGCCAGCGCGCGTTCGAGGTCCGCTGCCAACTCGGCGGTGCTCTGTGGGCGGTGCTTGGGGTCCTTCTCCAGGCAGCGCAGCACGATCCGCTCGATCGCCGGGCTGATCCGGGCGTCAGGGTTGCGCTTGCTCGGCGGCACCGGCGGGTCGTTGATGTGGCGCACCAGCACGTTCATCGGCTGGTCGCCTTCGAACGGGACATGGTTGCACAGGGCCTCGTAGAGCAGCACGCCGAGCGCGTAGATGTCCGAGCGCGCGTCGAGCGTCTTGCCCAGGGCCTGCTCGGGCGACATGTACGTCGGCGTGCCCATGATCATGCCCATCTCGGTGAGCTTCTCGTCGTTGTCGCCGGACTCCGCGACCTTGGCCGCGATGCCGAAGTCCAGGACCTTGACGAAGTCCTCTTGGCCGGCCATCGCCACGATCATGATGTTCTCGGGCTTGAGATCGCGGTGGACGATGCCCTGCTCGTGCGCCTCGGTCAGCGAGTGGCAGACCTGCGCCATGATGTGGACCACCCGCTCGCACGACAGCGCGCCGTCGCGATCCATGCGCGCCGCGAGGGTCTCGCCCTCGAGGTACTCCATCGCCAGGTAGAGCGCGTGGTCGCTGTGGCTGCCGAAGTCGAACAGGCGGATCGTGTTGGCGTGGCGGAGCTTGCTCGCCGCGCGTGCCTCGCGGGCGAACCGCTTGACGTGCTCCTCGCTCTGGATGTGCTCGCTGCGCAGGACCTTGACCGCGACGACCTGATCCATCGCCAGCTGCACGCCCTTGTAGACCGCGCCGAAGCCACCGATGCCGAGCACCGAGTCGAGCCGGTAGCGCTCGGCGATGACCGTGCCCGGCGGGTAGGTTGCCTGGCCCGCAGCGACCGGGATCGTGTTGGCGCCGTCGTCTGGACAGACGCTCGCGTCGGTCTGCACGCCGCAACGGGGGCAAATGCGCATCCAGGCTCCCAGCAACAGAGAACAACCCGTCGTACAGCGAGGGTCCGCGCTCGGGCGGCCCGCGAGCCGGAGCGTAGCATGGCGCACCCACACCCTCAAACAATGCGACGCACGAGCGCGTCAGAGGATCGAACCGCCACGTACGATCCTGGGCGCGGCCGCCTGCCCTCGTCGGCCGACCGTTCCTCGCGTTGACAGCGCGGCGCCGCCTCCTACCGTTGGGACCGCACCGCCGCCGCTGCCGGGCTGACGCAGCGCGGCGAGGAGAGCGACCATGCCCACCTATGACTACCGTTGCGCCGATTGCGAGACCACGTTCGAGGTCTTCCAGCGCATCTCCGCCAAGGCCGAGGCCACCTGCCCGAGCTGCGGCAGCACCACACCCAAGCGCCTGATCTCGGGCGGCACGTTCCACCTCAAGGGGTCCGGCTGGTACGCCTCGGACTACCAGGGCAGCGGCCGCACGGGCACGCATTCGGGCCGCGAATCGAGCGCCGCGGCACCGGCGAGCGCGTCGTCCGCGTCGTCCTCGGCCACGCCGACATCGTCGACCAGCGAATGAGCCCGCTGGTGGGCTCGTTGCTGCTGCACCACTACGAGCGGCCTCGGCTGTAGCTGGCCGGGACCGAGCCGCGCGGCACCGCGACCTGCACCTTGTCGAGGTCGTCGAGCGACATGTCCCACTCCGACAGCGCCGCCTTCACCGTCAGCAGCGCGTCGCGCTTGCGCTCGTCGGGCGCCGGGCCCGGCAGGGCCACGTCAGGGCTGCTCGACGTCAGGTTCTGGCCGCCGTGGAGCAGCCCCGCCAGCTTGGTCGTCGCCATGCGCAGCTGACGGACCCCGGCGACAGCGATCTGGTGCTGGAACCGCAGCGCCAGCGGGCTGCACGCCGCGAGCAAGCGCTCGAAGACGTCGCGGTTGAGCTCGAGCGCGACCGTATGGGCGGTCGCCCGGACCGTCGCAGAGCGCGGCGACTTGTCGACCAGGGCCATCTGGCCGACGATCGAGCCCGCGCGCAGCACCGCGAGCGGCTTGTCGCGCCCCTCGATCAGCTTGACCACCTCGACCTGGCCGCTGGCGACCAGGAAGCAGGACTGACCGACCTGGCCTTCGCGGCACATCGCCTCGCCCGGCATGTACTCACGCGCCGGCGCGACGCTCGCGAGCAGCTTCAGCTCGGGGTTCGAGTAGTCGCGCAACGCCTCGAGAGCTCGCAGGTTGATCGTCGCCATGGTGGTTCATCCTGGAACGCCGCGAATGCGGACGGCTCTAGCGCTTGAACTTGTCCCACATCCTGCCGAAGAACGTCCCGGTCGTCCCCGGGTTTGGCGGCATCGCGTCGAGGGAGACCTTGCGTTGCTGGCGCGACTGCGCGCTCTTGGGGTCCAGCTCGGCGTCGATCCGCTTGTTGACGTTGCGCAGCCGGCGCGTCACGTCGCTGATCACGCCACCGACGACGGCGGCCGCTGCGGTCGGCGACGTCCGGCGCAGCGCGATCAGGTCGGCGCGCGACATCTCGAGCAGCAGGCAATCGGTCGCCGCGACCACGGACGCCGAGCGCGGCGCCGGGTCGACGACCGCCATCTCGCCGACGACCTCGCCGGTCTCGACCTTGCCGACGGTCGCGGTATGGCCCTGGTGATCGGTGACCTCGACCCGCAAGATGCCGTCGATCACGACCAGCATCGTGTCGCCCGACTCGCCCTGGCCGAACACCCGCTCGCCCGACCGCACCGAGCGACGCTGCATCGCCGCGACGACATGCGCCCGGTCGGCGTCGCTGAGACCCCGAAACAGCTTGATGCCGTGCAATGTGTCGATCGCGCTCTGTTCTTGAGCAGTCCGCATCGAAAGCTCCGCATGGGACGAGCCGAGGGCTGTCGCGCCACCACTGCCGTTGAGCCTACCACGACGTCCCGGATTCGCCAGCATCGAGACCGCCGGACCCGACGCCCGGCGCGCGAGTTCGCGCCAGACTCTTGCACGACGTCGCGGGCGGCGTGATCCTGGGGTGGTGCGAGCGCCCTCCTGCCATCGTCGACGTCGCCCCCTTGCCCTGCGCGCGGCCCTGCGCCGTTGGGTCCTGGTCGCCAGTGTCTGGGCCTCGGTCGCCTGCCAGGACGACCCGCACTGCGAGCAGGGAGCCTGCCCGATCGGCCAGCGCTGCGTCTTCGCGACCGGCCTGTGCGAGGCAGACCCCGACGCGAACCTCGCCGCGATGCCGCAATTCTCGGGCGCGTGGAGCCTGGTCGGCATGTCAGGCCTGCGCCACGCGATGGTCGGCTACGACGTCGGTCGCCGCAGCCTCGCCTGGGTCGAGCGCGACGGCAGCCATACCAAGGTGACCTGGCTCGCGGGTCCCGCAGCGGGCCAGGCACAGGGGGCCGGCGAATCCAGCGCGGCGCTGGTCGCGGCCAACGGCACGGCGCACGTCGTCTGGCTCCGCCGCGCCGACATGTCGCTCTGGCACGCCACGCGCGGCTCTGGGGGCTGGATCACGGCCCAGATCACAGGCATCGATCCCTATCGCCCCAAGGGAGATCTGGCGATCGCGACCTGGTTTGGCAAGCCGACGCTGGCCTTCGAGGACGCCGCCACCGGGCAACCCGTCGTCGCGTCGCTCGACCCCAGCGGGACGTGGCTCGCCGAGCCGGTGCCGACGCCGCCGGCGGTCGCTGGCGCGTCGACGAGCATCGGCGGTGCGCTGCAGATGTCCGGCCATGGCGCGGCGCTCTCGTTGGCCTGGTACGACCCCGTGGGTGGCGACCTCGTCGTGGCGACCCGCGGCGCGACCTGGCTGGTCAGTCGGGTCGATGGTCGCGACGCCGCCACCGGGGTCAACACGTCGGACGCCGGGGCGCCTTGTGTCCTGACCCGCGACCTCGACGGCGGCCTGATCGCCGCGTGGCGCGACCGCACGGTCGGCGAGGTCAAGATCGCGCGTTCGACCGCCGGCGCCATCGCGAAGCAGACCGTCACCGACGGCGCCGCCAACGACGCCGAGCTCGGTGTGGTCCGACATCACGTCGTCGGCACCGCGCTCGACGCCACCGTGCTCGCCAACGGCCGGCTCGCCGTCGCCTGGCAGGACGCGAGCGCTGCGCGGATCCAGGTCGCCGTGCAGTCCGCCACCGGCGGGTTCGCCGTGACGGACGTACCTGCCGGCACCGGTCCCCAGCTGCGGCCACGGCTCCTGTCCCGCGTCGACGGCTCGCTGCTGGTTGGCTGGCTGGAGCTCGATCCCGTGCGCGGCGGCGGTCGTCCCGCGACTTGGGCCTGGACCGCCAACGGAGGGACGCCGTGATCCACGCCGCCCCGCCGTGGGGCACCGTCGGGGGGCCGCGCTGCCCCGCGCGGTTGCGCCGCCGCGTCGTTCGACGGGCCGTCGCCGGCCTTGGCTGCTTGCTGGCGCTGGCTGCGTGCGGTCCCTTCGAGCCGTTGACGGATCCGATCGACGCGAGCCTCGTCATCGAGCGTGGCGGCCATGTCGCGGTCAGCAACCAGGGCCTGCAGCAGGTCTCGTCGGCCGTTCGCGTCGCCGCCGGCAAGAGCTTCGTCGCTCCGGTCGCGCCGCTGGCGCTCAAGGGGCCGGCCGCCGCGACCCTGGGAGCGCTCGACGTCGCGCTGTCGATCGCTGACGGCGCGGCCTCGGTGGCGCAGGACGCGGTGATCGTCCTGACGTATCCCGTCGTCATCGGCTCGCACGCCCTGGCCGTCCAGCCCGCGACCGGCGCGTCGTGCGCCAGCGCCTGGGCGCCGAGCGGCCTGACGCTGCAGCTGCGCCTGGACCTCGGCCGCGACGCCTTCGACAGCGTCGACATCCGCCTCGCCGGGCCGCCGACGTTGGTCGGCGACGGCGTCGGTGTGCCGGCGGACGCCTGCCTCGACGCCGCCGTCGGGGCTGCGGTCGACGCCCACTTGCGCCAGGCCGTGCTCACCGCCGTCGCGTCCCGCTACGTCGACGCGGCGCGCCACGCGCTGCGGGCGGTGTTCCCGCCCGCCTGGGAGACGGCGCTCCAGGCCCGCACCGGGCGGCAGGGCCGCCTGCAGCTGCAGACCCGCTGGCGCAGCGCCGAGGCCGACGGGCCGCTGCTGGGACACAACGGCGCCTACGGTGCCGCCGCCCTGTCGATCGCCTTCGACGGGCAGCGCGACCCGTGTGCGCTCGACGCGCCGCCGCCGCCGGTGGTGCCGAGCGCGATGCCGGTGCAGATGCCGCTGGCTCCCGCCGGGCTCGCGGTGCTGCCGCGGGCCTGGGTCCTCGATGCGTCGACGTTGTCGCGCCTCGGGTGGGCGTTGCACCGCAGCGGCGCGCTCTGCCGCAGCGTCGGCCGTGGCCTCGAGAGCCGCCTGCCCGCCGGCTGGACCGGCGCGGTGCTGCCGCAGCTCGGCGGTCTGGTCGACGCGTCCCCGGTCTCTGCGGTGTTCTGGCCGGGCACGTCGCCGACCGTGACCCTGGTCGACGCCAGCGGCGGTGGCGCGGCGCTGCAGCTGCGCACCGAGAAGGCCCTGCTCGAGCTGGTCGCGCCGGTGGACGGCGTCGAGATGGTCGTGCTGCGCATGCGCGGGACGGTGCGCCTGCGCGTGACGATCGTCGGCAGCGTCGACGGCATCGACCTCGTCGTCGACGACGCCGACGCCGAGGATCTCGCGATCGACAGCCCGCTGGCCCAGGTGCAGGCCCCGGACGAGGCCGCCACCCGGGCGCTGCTGCATGGCGCCCTCGCGGGAATCTTCGAGACGACGCTGGCGTTTCCGTCGGGCCCGATGGCGCCGCCGACCCTGGTCGGATCGTCGAGGACGGCGAACGCGCTCTGGCTGTGGATGGCCGGCGGCGCGCCGGCCCCGGCACCATGATCGGCACCAGGATCGGGCCGGCCCGACCGATCGCGTCGCTTGCGTCTCGGCGTCGAACTCGGTAGGACCAGCATCGCGGGCGCAGATCCCTGCGCAGGAGGCTCCATGTCGGACCAAGGCTCTCGCACCCCCCAAGCGGCCACACGGGCGTCGAACCGCGCGGTGTGCAACGCGACTCGCGGCGCGACGAGCGCGTCGACCCCGCTGGCGGGCCGACGCAGCGACGCCTGGAGCCGCGCCGGCCGGCTCGCGCTCGGCCTCGGCTTGGGCCTCGTGCTCGGCCTGCCCGCCGCCCCGGCGGCCGCCGCCTCTGGCCGTCCCGCGCGCAAGATGAAGACGGTCCTCGAGTTCGACAGCCGTCTCAAGGACGAGAACAGCAAGCCCGTCTCGGGCATCTTCCGCATGACGTTCACGCTGCTCAAGGGCAAGCGCTCGCTGTGGAAGGAGAGCCATTGGGTCGCCGTCGACAACGGCGCCTACGCCCTGCAGCTCGGCAAGGACAAGGATCTGCCCAAGGACTTCGAGCCCGCCGACCTGACGATGCAGGTCGCCATCGACGGCGCTGGCGTCGTGCTGCGCGAGTCCCTCGCCGGCGGCGACAGCAACCTGACCCAGGTCGACGTCGGCAGCGGCGGCGGCAAGCGCATCGTCCAATACGCCGAGAAGGCCGGCTTCGCCTACGACAGCGAGCATGCCGTGGCCGCCGACCGCGTCGGGCCCTACACCGGCAAGCTGCTGGCCGAGACGCTCGACAAGCTCGAGCGGCGCAAGACCAAGGTCAAGGTCAGCCGCAACCGCATCAACCTGACCTCGGCCGGCGGCGTCGGCGGCATCCCCTTCGAGCAGGTCTGTCCGCCCGGCACCGTCGCGGTCGGCTTGCGCGGCGGCTCGGGCATCTACATCGACAACGTCCAGATCATCTGCGCCCCGCTGGAGTAGCGCCATGGCCGTGGCATCCCGGCTGCACGCGATGCCGATCGTGGTCGCCCTGGCCCTGATGGCGTCGGCCTGCACCACCTCGACCGAGCTCGGCGGCGTCTGGCGGACGTCTGCGATGGCGCGCGGCCCCCTGATCGGCACGGACAAGGTGCCGGTCGCCGTCGAGGTCGTGCTCGGCCACTATGGCCCCGACGTCTCGGGCCTGCTGCGCTTCTACGCCGACGAGACCTTCGAGCAGCCCAAGGACGCGTCGGCGCCGCACTTCGACTGCGGTTGCGTCCTGGTCCACAAGGGCCGCTGGTCCGAGTCCGGTGCGCGCCTGTCGTTCCAGACCCGCGGCTGCCTGCCGGGTTCCAGCGAGCAGACGCCGGTCCTGGCCGAGACCACGCTCTGGCTCGAAGGGGGCGAGCTGCACGGGACGCTCGCCATCGTCGACCCGGCCTCGCCGCTGGTCGGCACCTCGCAGCCCTTGCGGGTGGCGCGTTTCGCCGCCTTCGAAGAGGGCGACCTGCGCTGCGACGCGATCGTCGACTCCGCTGCGGGAAACGGCGCCAATGGCTTGTGAGCGACCGCCGCCTGTGGCGTTCGGGCCTCGATGGGCCTCGGCTTGGGTCGCGCTCGCGTTGACCCTCGGCGTGGTCCTCGGCGCGCGTGCGCACGCCGCAGAGCGCGCGATCGCGGTCCTGCCGCTGCGGGCGGTGGTCGGCAAGCCCGCGGACCTCTTCGCCCCCGAGCGGCCGGTGCCCCACCTCGCCGCCGCCGCCGCCCTCGAGGCGCGCCTGGTCGCCGAGATCCAGCGCTCCGGCGACGTCCGGCTGCTGACGCCGGTCGCGGTCCGGGCGCGCTTTGCCGCCGATCACTCCGGCGCGACCACGGCGCGCATCGCCTCGGAGCGCTACCGCCTTGGCCTCGAATACTACCACGGCCTCGCCGCGACACGTGCCGCCGACAGCCTGCGCGCCGCCGCCCGGCTCTACACCGAGATCTACCAGGACCTCATCGGCGCCAAGGCGCTGGCCGACGCCTACTTCATGCTCGGCGTCACGCTGCACGACGGCGGCAACCCGGTCGCGGCCCACGTCGCGTTCAAGGAGGCCTTCGCCCTGGCGCCGACCCGTCGCTTCCGGCCCCGGTTCTTTGGCCCGCAGGTCGAGTCGGCGATGTCGGCGGCGTTGATCGACCACCTGGCCACCGGCAACCACGCCCGGCCCTACGGCGAGGTCGGCCGCCTGGGCGCGATCGCCGATCGCCTCGACGTCGACGCCGTCGTCACCGTCAGCCTCGTCGACCGCGGCGACGCGCCGCTCGAGGTCCTGGTCGCCGCGTATCGCCGCAGCCGGGGCGCGGTCGAGGCCGAAGCGCGCTTCGCCTACGCAGACGTCGAGTCCGAGCTCGAGCCCTTCTTGTCGCGCTGGCTGGCGTGCCTGCCCGTGCGCCAGGTGACGCCGATCCGCCAGCCCGCGGCCGCCTCGGCCATCCGCATCGACACCTCTGCGGCCTACGCGCTCTACCTGCGTCAGCCGACGCGGCGCACCTTCCACAGCGTCGGTTTCGCCGCCGGCGCCAGCGGCCGCTTGCGCCCCGGCCTCGAATGGCACGGCCGGCTGACGATGGACACGAGCCTCTCGGACCCCTACCGCGACCTGCTGCGCGCCTTCAACTCCGTGCGCTTGGTCGCCGGCATCGGCTTCGCGCTGCAGCGGGGGCGTTGGCACCTGGCGCTGCAGCCCGGCCTCGACGTGCGCCTGCTCGGCAGCTTCGTCGCGACCACCGACCCGGACTGCAAGCTTTTTGGCGAGAACCACCGCCTCTGCGATCGCAGCACCGTCAGCGATCTCGGCTCCACGGTGCTCTTCGGCCCGTCGATCGGCGCCGCGGTCAGCGTCGATCTCGGCCGCAGCTTCGTCCTGCGCCTGGCCAGCGCAGCGACGGCCTACATCCTGCCCTTTGACGGCACCGACGCCCTCAACTACCCGATCTCGACCGAGCTCGGCCTCGGCTATCGCTTCTAGCTGTGCGGTCGAGCAGGCGGTTGAGCCTGCGTCCTTGCGCGGCGCGCCTCACGCCTTCGCCCCAGGAGCTCCCATGACCACGCCGACCGTCCCACCGCTCGCGCTCGCGCCGGCCCCGCGCTGCGATCCACGCCGCGTGCCCGTGGTCATCGCCGTGATGGACGGCGTCGGCATCGGCCCCAAGGACGGCGGCGACGCCGTCGCCCTGGCGCGCACGCCGCACCTCGACGCGCTCTGGGCGGGCGAGCCAACGCGCTCGCTGCGCGCACACGGCCGCGCCGTCGGCCTGCCCAGCGACGACGACATGGGCAACAGCGAGGTCGGCCACAACGCGCTCGGCGCCGGCCGGGTCGTGCGCCAGGGCGCTGGTCTGGTCAACGACGCGATCGCCAGCGGCGCGATCTTCGAGGGCGACTGCTGGCGCTGGCTGGTCGATCCCCTCGTCGGCCAACCCGCCGGCGGCGGCGCCACCTTGCATCTCTGCGGCCTGCTCTCGGACGGCAATGTGCACGCCCACATCGATCACGTGCTCGCGCTGGTCGAGGGTGCCGCCCGCGCCGGCGTCGTCCGGCTGCGCGTCCACGCCCTCGCCGACGGCCGCGACGTCGCCGATCCGAGCTTCGAGCGCTACCTGCAGCAGCTCGACGCGGCCCTCGCCTTCCATCGCGCCAGCGGCCGCGACTACGCCATCGCCTCCGGCGGCGGCCGCATGGTCGTGACGATGGATCGCTACGAGGCCGACTGGTCGATCGTCGAGCGTGGCTGGCGCGCCCACGTCGAGGGCGAGGCCGCGAGCTTCCCGGACTGGCAGAGCGCCGTGGCCGCGCTGCGCAGCCGTCCCGGCGGCCAGAGCGACCAATCGCTCGAGGCCTTCGTCATCGCCGACGCCGCCGGCCCCATCGGCCGGGTGCAGGACGGCGACGGGTTCGTGCTCTGGAACTTCCGTGGCGATCGCGCCATCGAGCTCACCCGCGCGTTCGAGGATGGGCCCGCGTTCTCGGCCTTTTCGCGCGCCCGTCTGCCGCAGGTGCGCTTCGCCGGCATGATGCAATACGACGGCGACCTGCAGCTGCCCAAGCGCTTCCTCGTCGCGCCACCGACCATCGACCGCACCATGGGCGAGCACGCCGTCGCCAGCGGCCTGCGTACGCTCGCCGTCAGCGAGACGCAGAAGTTCGGCCACGTCACCTACTTCTGGAACGGCAACCGCTCCGGCCTGCTCGACGAGGCGCTCGAGCGCTACGTCGAGATCCCGAGCGATCGCGTGTCGTTCGACCAGAAGCCCGCGATGCAGGCGGCCAGGATCACCGACGTCGTGCTGCAGGCCCTCGCCTCGGAACCGGCGCTCGACCTTATCCGCCTGAACTGGCCCAACGGCGACATGGTCGGCCACACCGGCAACCTCGCCGCGACGATCGTCGCGATGGAGGCCGTCGACGCCGAGGTCGGCCGCCTGGTCGCGGCTGTGCGTGCGCGCGGCGGCGTGCTGGTGCTGACCGCCGACCACGGCAACGCCGACGACATGTGGATGCGCAAAGGCAACGGCCAGCCAGTGGTCCAGGCCGACGGAACGCCGCAGCCGCGCACCAGCCACACGCTCGCCCCGGTGCCGTGCACCATCGTCGATGCCCGCCCGGGGCCGCGGCGCTGGCGGCTGCGCGACGATCTCGCCGACGCCGGCCTCGCCAACGTGGCCGCGACCGTGTTCGAGCTGCTCGGCCTCGAGCCGCCGGCGCAGATGGCGCCCAGCCTGCTGCGCTGGTAGCGGCCACCGACCCGGGCGTCGCCTACGAGCAGCCCGAGGTCTCGCCGCAATTCGGGCATTTGTGGCAGGAGCCGTTGATGGTCATCAGCGTGCCGCAGCTATGGCAGGGCGGGGCGTCGAGGCGCAACGCCAGCTGCGCCACCGGGGCCACCTCGACCTTGGTCGCGGGGGCCACGTCGTCACTCGGCGCCGCCACCGGGGCCAGCGCGATGCCGATGCGACCGCCGTCGAGGAACTTCAGCGCCAGCCAGCGGAAGATGTAGTCCGTGATCGACTTGGCGAAGCGGATGTCCGGGTGGCTGGTGAAGCCGGACGGCTCGTAGCGCGTGTGGCTGAGCTTGTCGGCGAGCACGGTCAGCGGCACGCCATACTGCAGCGCCATGCTCACGGTGGTGGCGAATGCGTCGAGCAGGCCCGAGATCGTCGAGCCCTCCTTGGCCATGACGACGAAGAGCTCGCCCGGGGTGCCGTCCTCGTACAGGCCGACGGTGACGTAGCCCTCGTGGCCGGCGATCGAGAACTTGTGCGTGATCGCGGCGCGCTCGTCGGGCAGCTTGCGCCGCACCGGATGCGGCGTCGCGCTCGCGCTCTTGGCCAGCGCCTCCGCCGCCGCCAGGGCCGCCGGATCGACCGCCGCCGTCGCCGGGGCCTCCTTGGCCTTGCGCGTCGACAGCGGCTGGATCCGCTTGGAGCCGTCGCGGTAGATGGCGACCGCCTTGATGCCGAGCTTCCAGGCCGAGAGGTAGGTCCGCTCGACGTCCTCGACCGTCGCGTCGCTCGGCAGGTTCACGGTCTTGCTGATCGCGCCCGAGAGGAAGGGCTGCACCGCCGCCATCATCCGCAGGTGGCCCATCGGCTCGATGCTGCGGGTACCGTTGGGGGCGCGGAAGGCGCAGTCGAAGACCGGCAGGTGCTCGGCGCGCAGACCGGGCGCGCCCTCGATCGTGTCGTGCTCGTCGATATGCGCCTCGATCGCCGCGATCTCGGCCTCGCCGTAGCCCAGCCGGCGCAGGCCGCGCCCGACCTGGTGGTTGACGATCTTCAGCGAGCCACCGCCGACCAGCTTCTTGTACTTGACCAGCGCGATGTCCGGCTCGATGCCCGTGGTGTCGCAGTCCATCATGAAGGCGATGGTCCCGGTCGGCGCCAGCACCGTCAGTTGGGCGTTGCGGAAGCCCGAGGCCTCGCCCTGCTGCAGCACGGCGTCCCAGACCTTGCGCGACGCGCCGAACAGGTCGAGCGGCACGTGCACCGGGTCGATCGCGCTCAGCGCCGAGCGGTGCTTGCGCATCACGCCCATCATGGCGTCGCGGTTGTCGTCGTAGCCGGGGAAGGCGCCGATCGTCGCGGCGATCCGGGCCGATTGCAGCGCCGCCTCGCCGTGCATCAGCGCCGTGACCGCCGCGGCGTAGTGCCGGCCGGCCTCGGAGTCGTAGGGCAGGCCGCGGCACATCAGCAACGCGCCGATGTTGGCGTAGCCCAGGCCCAGCGGGCGGTAGTGGTGGCTGTTGGCCGCGATGCGCTCGGTCGGGTAGCTCGAGAAGTCGACCAGGATCTCCTGCGCCGTCAGCAGCAGCGAGATCGCGGCGCGCAGGTCGTCGATCCCCAGCTCACCCTGCGCATCGGCGAAGGCCAGCAGGTTCAGGCTCGCGAGGTTGCACGCCGAGTCGTCGAGGAACATGTACTCCGAGCAGGGGTTGCTCGCCCGGATCTTGTCGGTCGCCGGGCAGGTGTGCCAGGCGTTGATCGTGGTGTCGAACTGCAGGCCTGGATCGCCGCACAGCCACGCAGCCTCGGAGATCTCACGCATCAGGGTCCGCGCCGGGACCATGTCGACCACCTTGCCATCGCGCCGCGCGTGGGTCGTCCACGGCCCGTCGCGCTCGACCGCCTCCATGAACGCGTCGGTCACACGCACCGAGTGGTTGGCGTTCTGGAACGCGACCGAGCTGTAGGCCTCGCCGTGGAAGCTGCCGTCGTAGCCGGCGTCGATCAGCGCCCACGCCTTGCGCTCCTCGTGGGCCTTGCTCTGGATGAAGCTGCGGATGTCCGGGTGATCGGCGTCCAGGATCACCATCTTGGCCGCGCGCCGCGTCTTGCCGCCCGACTTGATGACGCCGGCGAAGGCGTCGAAGCCGCGCATGAAGCTCACCGGGCCGCTCGCCGTGCCGCCGCCCGCCAGCGCCTCACGCTCGCTGCGGATGGCCGAGAGGTTGCTGCCGGCGCCCGAGCCGCCCTTGAACAGCATGCCCTCGGTGTGGGCGAGCTTGAGGATCGAGTCCATCGAGTCCTGCACCGAGTTGATGAAGCAGGCCGAGCACTGCGGCATCTCGTCGACGCCGACGTTGAACCACACCGGCGAATTGAACGACGCGCGCTGGTGCAGCAGCAGCCAGGTCAGCTCGGCGCCGAAGGCCTCGGCGTCGGCGGCCGTGGCGAAGTAGCCCGCCGTCTCGCCCCAGCCGCGGATCGTCTCGGCGACGCGGCCGATCAGCTGGCGCACGCTGCGTTCACGGCCCTCGGTGCCCAACGTGCCGCGGAAGTACTTGCTGGCGACGACGACGGTGGCGGTCGGCGACCAGGCCTTGGGGAACTCGACGTTGCGCTGCTCGAAGACCGTGCGGCCGCCCTCGGCTTGGATCACCGCGTCGCGCAGCTCCCAGGCGACCTCATCGAAGGGGTGCACGCCGACGCGCGTGTGTCGGCGCGCGATCGTCAGGCCCTTGGCCTTGGGGTTGCGGCGCTGCGTCGTCTGCCACACCGGCACATTCGCCTGCGCCGCGTCTGCACGCGCGCCCGTCGCGTTCGCTGCCTCGCTGGCCTTGGTCGGGTTGCTCATTCCTGCCGTCGGATCGTTCATGCGTTCGCTCGCAGCCATGGTCGCCTCCGGTTGGGGCCGCCGCGTGCAGCCCGTGATCGCCGCCTGGAATGCCCGCCTGTGGGCCGGTACGACGCAACCATCCGCTACCAGATGTTGTGGTCAAAAAATTTGTTCACTGCGACAGGTGGTATCGTCCGCGCCGCGCAGCCTCGGGTTTGCACCTGCACCCCGACCTCCCATACAAGGCACCGGCGCGCGGATGTCCGCAGCGAAACCGCAGGATCGACCATGAAGTTCATCGACCAGGCCACCATCGTCGTCACCAGTGGTGCCGGCGGGCACGGAAGTCGGCATTTTCGCCGCGAAAAGCACGTGCCGCGCGGCGGGCCCGACGGCGGTGACGGCGGCAAGGGCGGCGACATCGTCCTGGTGGCCAGCAACCGGGCGCGCAGCCTGTTCGACTTCCACCACCGCAAACATTTCGCGGCGGAAGACGGCGCCATGGGCGGCGAAAAGCGTTCGAGCGGTCGGGCCGGCGAGGACCTGACGCTGACGGTCCCGCCCGGCACGGCCGTCTACGAGGACATCTCGGGCACGCTGCTCGGCGACCTCACCCACGACGGCGCGCGCCTGGTCGTCGCGGTCGGCGGCAACGGTGGCTGGGGCAATTGCCACTTCAAGTCGGCCACCCGCCAAGCCCCCGATCGCGCCAACCTCGGCCAGCCCGGGCGGACGCTGCAGCTGCGCCTCGAGCTGCGCCTGCTCGCCGACGTCGCGCTCGTCGGGCCGCCCAACGTCGGCAAGTCGACGCTGATCCGCGCGATCTCCGCGTCCAAGGCCGAGGTCGCCGACTACCCCTTCACCACGATCGTGCCCAACCTCGGCGTCGTCCGGCATCGCGAGCGGACCTTCACCGTCGCCGACGTGCCCGGCCTGGTGCAGGGGGCGGCCGAGGGGGCCGGGCTCGGCCACCGCTTCCTCAAGCACGTCGAGCGATGCGCCGCGCTGGTCTTCGTCCTCGACCCGCTCGCCGAGCTGCCGGTCGTGACGCAGCTGTCGATGTTGCGCAAGGAGCTCGCCGCCTTCTCTGCCGATCTGGCGCGGCAGCCCTGGATCGTCGCGCTGAGCAAGGCCGACCTCCTCGGGGCCGACGCCGATCGCATCGTCGACGAGTTCGCCGCCACGAGCGGCCTGCGCCGGGAGCGGATCCTCGCGATCTCCGGCGTCACGGGCAGCGGCGTCCCCGACCTGCTGGACCTCCTGCTGGCCATGCTGCCAGCCCCGGCCGACCCGACGCTGGGCAACGACTACAACCCGCTCGGCGGCACGCTGGGCGGCAAATCGAAAGTTTGACGCTCGTTGGACCCAACCCTATACTTGGGGCGCCGTGTCTCAACCCGATGAGGAGGTCTCGTGACCGAATCTGCGTCGCTGAGGCCCAAAGATGGTGGTCGGACGACGTCGCGGGTGCAGGAGTTTACGCTTTTGCATGCCCGGGACGTGGCAAGTCGCGAGGCCTTCTGCTAGAAGGCGGGCGAGCGTGCGTTTGCACGCACCTGGGATTGCGTGTGCCTGGCCGCGTTGCCGGCACGCGGGTGAAGAGGGGTAGGAATGCAGAGCGTCGTCAACTCCGCTGCAAGGTTCGCGATTCTGGCCGTGATGCTCGCCTCGCCGGTCGCTGCCTGGGCCCAAGCGACCCCGGCGCCGCCGGCGCCTGGCGCTGAAGCCGCGCCCGCTGCGACGCCTGCCGCTCCGGCCGCCGCTGCTCCGGCCGCCGCTGCCCCGGCCGCCGCTGCTCCTGCCGAGGGCAACGACCCCGCCGCCGAGGCCGCCGCGTCGAGCCGCAGCGGCGATGCCCAGTACGAGTCGCGCCTGCGCGAGATCGAGGAGCGCGTCGTCGGCATCAAGGAGCGCATCTTCCAGACCAAGACGCGCCTGCTCCTGCTCAAGGAACAGATCCTCGACAACGTCATCGCCGAGTCGCGCGCCATCCTGCGGCACAAGAACGACATGGGCTCGTTCTTCGAGCTCGAGCAGGTGACCTACTTCCTCGACAGCAAGCGCATCTACTTCCAGGACAACAGCAACGGCCTGCTCGAGCAGCGTCGGGACTTCGAGATCTACAACGGCTCGATCATCCCCGGCAATCACACGCTCAACGCCGAGCTGCAGTACCGCGGCTCCTCCAACGTCTTCACCTACCTCAAGGGCTACGTCTTCAAGCTGAAGTCGTCGTACACGTTCTACGCCGCCAAGGGCCGCGTGACCGAGGTCGCCATCATCGGCTACGAGCGCGGCGGTGTCGGCACCGACCTCGAGGACAAGCCGTACATCCGCTACGAAGTCAAGCAGTTGCAGAACCGGGCGAAGACCAAGCCGGTCGCGGCACCCACGAAGAAGTAGGCAACATGGCCGTCTCCCAACGTCGCGTCGCAGTCGCCAGGCCGCCGCGGCCCCGGGTTTCCGGGGCGTTGCGGCTGCTCGTGTGCGGCGCGTTGCTCACGGTGACCACCGCGACGGCCTGGGCCGCCGATCCGACTCGCGCGATCGAGACGGACGCCGCCAACGTGCAGTCGCAGGTCCGTCTGACCCTCGGCGAGATCCGCTCGGCGATCGTGCGCGAGAAGCGCTACCCGCTGGATCAGCGCTACGTCGAGGCGACGCTCGCCTACGAGCGCCACAACCACGCCGTCGCCTCGGTCCTGCTCTACGACCTCGTCTGGAACGCCGAGTTCCAGCGCACGCGCGACTACTACGACGCGCTCTACCTGCTCGGCGACTCGCTCTACCGCCAGCGCAACTTCCGCGCCGCACGAAGCTACCTCGACCAGGTCATCAAGCGCCCCGGCGGCAAGCACTTCGAAGACGCGCTGCAGTCCTTGGTCGACATCGCGATCCGCGTCCGCGCCTTCGACGACGTCTCGCAGTACGCGACCCACCTCAAGGACGTCCCGGGCGGCGCCCGTCGCTCGGCGCTGCTCTACCAGTTCGGCCGTTCGTACCTGGCGGCGTCCCGGTTCGACGAGGCCCGCAAGTACCTCTCGCAGGTTGGCGTCGGGGAGAAGTCCTGGACCTCCGCACGCTTCTATATCGGCGCCATCGACGTCCACGAGAACCGGATCGAGGACGCCAAGCGCGCCTTCCAGGACGTCGTCTCGGCTGGCCGCTCGCAGGACACCGCCAGCCGCCCGCCGCAGCTGGTGCTCGACTACTCGGCGCTGGCCCTGGCCCGCATCGAGCTGCACATCAAGAACTACAAGGCCGCGATCGACCTCTACCAGCGCATCGATCGCAGCTCGACGGTCTACGAAGAGGCCCTGTTCGAGCTCGCCGCGTGCCAGGTCGCCGCCGGGCAGCCGCGCGCTGCGCTCAACTCGCTCGATCTGCTGCTGCTGACGGTCACCGACGACAACGTCGCGGTCGAAGCCGCCGTGCTCCGCGGTCGCATCAACCTCACGCTCAAGGAGTACGACGCGGCCGATGGCGCCTACAAGGACGTCGTCGACCAGTACTCGGCGATCAACGGCGAGATGACGCGCTTCGCCCAGAGCAGCAAGCTGCTCGAGCAGTTCTTCACCTGGCTGCTGCACCGCGGCGGCGACGACTACTCGGTGGTGCGGCCGGTCTCCGAGCGCGTCGCACGCTACGTCGAGCGAGACCCCGACATGGGCCGTGTGGTCGAGCTCTTCGACGAGATGGCCGCCGAGAAGCGCGACGTCCGCGAGTCGGCCAAGCTCGCTGAGCAGCTGACCGCGGCGATGCAGTCCAACACCCGCCTCGAGATGTTCCCCGCGCTGCGCGACAAGTGGCTGACGCTGCTCGAGTCCGAGAACCGCCTGGTCACCATCGGCCAGCGCATCGTCGAGCTCCTGGCCAAGGCCGGCGACGGCTCGCTGAGCCCCGACGAGAAGTCGCGCGCCCAGGGCCTGCTGGCGCTGAACAAGCGCCTCATGGCCGCCTTCGCCCAGATGCCGGCCACCGCGCGCGCCTACTCGATGCGCCAGTCCCGCATCGATACGAGCATCAACGAGATGAGCGCGCAGATCAGCCTGCTGCGCTCGCAGCTGGCCGTGCTGCGTGACGAGCTCCAGGCCACGGAGAAGGTGCTCAACGAGCGCGTCTTCGGCGCCGACTCGGTCAACATGACCAAGGAGCGCGAAGAGGACATCCGCCGCCAGATCGAGGAAGAGAAGCACGAGCTCCGCCGTCTCGCCCGCGAGATCGAGCGCTTGACCACCGACATCGAGCTCGACGCCACCCGCATGGGCAGCAACGATGACGTCAACGCCGACGAGTCGCGTCTGCGCGGCGCCCTTCTGGCCAACCAGCGCGCCCTGCAGACGCTGTACGCGGGCGCGATGCAGCGCGCCGGCCTCGATCCGAGCCAGGTGCAGCGCCTGGCCGCCGTCCGCAGCGGCCTCGACCAATCGCTGATCGAGATCGCCGGCGGCTTCCGCTCGATCGACGGCCGCGTGCGCGAGAAGACCGGCGAGATGTCCAAGGTCCTCGAGAAAGAGAAAGAGAACATCGCTCGCTACCAGGTCTCTGTCGCCCAATACGAGGAAGAGTCCCGCCGCATCGCCCGCGACATTGGCTACGTGCTGATCCGCCGCGCCCAGGGCCGCCTCGCCGACATCGTGCTCGAGGCAGACCTCGGCCTCGTCGACGTCGCCTGGCAGCGCAAGCAAGACAAGGCAGCAGCCGTCCGCGATCTGCAGGACGAGCGCGCCGGCAAGATGCGCAGCCTTCAGGGTGTGCTCGAGTCCCTCGTCGGTGGCGACGAGGACGAGGAGGCCCCATGACGAAGCGTCCCGTGCGCGTCGTCGGTCGCCTGACGCAACGCGCTACCGTTCAGCTCCTGGGTGCGATCGCCGCCGTCGTCGTCATGACAGACGGAGCGAGCGCCCAAAAGGCAGGACCGCTGCGCACGATGCCGCCGTACCGCGGCGACGTCGGCACCTTGATCGACGACCCCGCGCTCATGCGCGGCGAGCAGGCCGGCTTCGAGGCCGCCTACAAGCTCTACAAGGAAGCCGCCGCGGAGTACCGCGACGAGGTGCGCGAGTTCATCCAGGACGAGATCGTCTCGCGCCAGAAGAAGATCGCCAGCACCTACCAGAACCAGATCGACAAGATCGACGAGGAGCAGGTCAAGCTGCGCAAGGAGGCGATCGAGCGCCTCGAGGGCTTCGTCTTCCGCCACCGCGAGCACGACAAGTACACGCCCGATGCGCTCTTCCGCCTCGCCGAGCTCTACTACGAGGACAGCCTCGACGAGTTCAACAAGTCGATCGACAACTACGACAAGAACCTCGACCTCTACAACCGCGGCAAGCTGCTCGATCCTCCCCAAGAGAAGGAGAAGGAGTTCAGCCGCAGCATCGCGGTCTACAAGTACCTGCACTGGGTGCCGCAGGGCACCCGCATGGAGCCGCTGTCCGGTCGCCTGGCCGGCGTGGTCCTGCCGCGCCGCTGGCCGGACTACCGCAACGCCGACGCCGCGCTGTACCTGCAGGGCTTCTGCGAAGCCGAGATGGGCGCGACCGAGCAGGCGATCGCGACGCTCTCGAGCCTCGAGAAGCACTACCCGAAGTCGACCTACATCGCTGAGGCATGGCTGCGTGTCGGTGAGCTCTACTTCGAGAGCAACGAGTTCGAGCAGGCGGCCGACGCCTACCGCCGCGCCGCCGAGACCAAGGACCCCAAGATGTACGCGCTCGCGCTGTACAAGCTGGGTTGGTCCTACTTCCAGATGTACCGCTACCCCGAGGCGGTGCGCTGGTTCCAGACCCTGATCGAGTACTACGACGAGGAGCTGCCGCGCCAGCGCGAAGAGGCCAAGGCCCAGGGCAAGGAGATCCCGGACGACGGCCAGGGCAGCAACCTGCGCAAGGAAGCGGTCGAGTACCTCGCCAAGTCGCTGGCCGAGCCGAGCTGGGACGACGACGGCTGCGACGACTTCGGCGGCGAAGACGTCAAGGGCGACTGCATCAACCTGCACCCGCGCCTGCGTCCGCGCCTGTACACCTCCTGCGTGCTCGAGCCCGACATGAAGGGCTTCGAGAACTGGCAGTCGGTGTTCCAGGGCGAGCCGCTGGCCCAGCTGCAGCGCGCCGCCGCCGCACGCGTCGAGGTCCGCAAGGGCCTGATGAACGGCAAGCCCTACGTCCGCGAAGTGCTCATGGAGTACGGCAACGCCCTGCTCGAGCAGGCCGAAGACGAGTACTACCGCCAAGGTGTGCTCGTGCTCTCGCACGTCATCGACAAGTGGCCGATGGAGCGCGAGGCCCAGGCGCTGCAGAAGAAGATCATCCGCGCTGTCGACCTGCTCGCCGCCGCGCACACCAGCTACATGATGGAGCTGAAGAAGAACCCCAACAGCATCGAGGCGATGCTCGGCCTGGAGCTCGCCAAGGAGGCGATGGACCGCCAGATCAGCGAGCGCCGCAAGTACCTCGCGCTCTTCTCGCCGGGTACGCCCTGGTTCGAGAAGTGGGGCTCTGATCGTGAGCTCGCGACCCAGGTCACGGATATGCTCACCGAGACGCGCCTGACCTTCGCCAAGCTGATCCACGCCCAGGCCCAGACCCTGCGCGCGGCCGGCAAGGAAGAAGAGGCGTTGGTGAAGTACGCCGAGGCCGCCGCCGAGTACGAGACGCTGTTCAAGGCCGACCCGGCCGCCGAGTCGAGCTACGAGCTGGCGAACACGATCGCCGACGTCTACTACTTCGCCGGCCGCCGCTGCGACGCCCTGCGCAAGAAGGACGGCGAGCTGCTGCTCGATCCGAACCTCGAGCTGGTGCCGTACCCGGCCGACGTCATCGGCAAGATCAAGGAAGCCTGCTCGTACATGAAGCGCTCGGTCGCCTACTACGACATCGTCCGCGATTGGAAGGGCGCCAAGGGCAAGGACGAAGAGGGCAAGCCGCTCGACTACACCGAAGAGGCAGCGTTCTCGTCGATCATCGCGACCGAGAAGGTCCTGGTGACGCGCGCCGCCTACCCGGTCGCCGACCCGGAGCGTCTGCCGGCGCGCATGGTCGCCGAGATCCGGCCGAACAGCGACGACGACGCCGCGATCATCAAGGCGAACCAAGAGTCGGCCGAGCCCGTGCGCGTCAAGCGTCTCGAGGTCGACCGCGCCGTGGTCGACTGGATCAAGGCCGTCGACGGCTACATCGCCTCTGGCGTCAAGAACAAAGAGGACCCGACCCGTCGTGAGGCCCTCGCGCTCAAGGCGGCCGAGCTCCTGTACAAGAACCGCCACTTCGACCCGTGGCCCGAGCAGCCGCACCAGGACCTGACGCCGGATTGGTGGTCGAGCCGCCTGCGCTTCGGCATCATGATGTCGGAATTCCCCAAGACCAAGGTCGCCGGCGAAGCGGTCAAGAACCTCTTCACCAGCTACCAGATCGAGGCGGACGTGCGCGGCATGCAGGCCGCGCGCGAGAAGTACGGCGACCTCGTCCCAGACGAGATCAAGGCCGAGGTCGCGGGCATCATCCAGAACGACATGCTGCGTGCGCTCGCGAAGCGCGCAGAGGCCCTGATGGGCCAGGCCGACGCCGCCCACCAGGCCGCGCTCGCCGAGCCAGACCCGGACAAGGCCTTCCTCGCCCACCAGAAGGCGCGCGACCTCTATGCCGAGTCGGCCGACGAGTACAAGCGGCTGCGCAACGAGACGCCCAAGACCGACGTCAAGAAGACGGCGCTGCTCAACGCCTTGGCCCTGTACTACAAGGCCGAGCGCTGGGAGTCCTGCTTCGAGGCGCTCGAGATCGCCGAGAAGATGCTGCGCGACGCCCTCGAGGACAAGGCGACGCCGGCCAAGGAGCAGAAGGAGAACCTCGCCAGCCTCGTCGACGTGATGAACCGCCGCGCGACGCTGCAGTACCAGTTCTTCCGCATCCCGGACGCGATCGCCAACTTCCGCGAGGTCTACCGCCTCGATCCCGAGGGCAAGGCCGGCGTCGACGCGCTGCTCAACGCGGCCAAGCTCGCGTTCCGCAACGGCGACTACGACCTCGCGATCTCGCTCGACGAGGAGATCGCGCGCAAGTTCGCCAAGGACGCCAAGTTCAAGGCCGCGGTCGACGAGTCGAACTGGCGCATCACCGAGTCGTACCAGAAGAAGGGCGACGTCGACGCGCACATCAAGTCGCTCTACGCCTTCGTCGACCGCTACAAGGCCGAGCGCGCGGCGTCGGACAAGGTGTTCAAGGCGCTGCAGACGATCGCCAAGATCTACCGCAGCCGCGGCGACACCAAGAAGGAGTTCGCGGTCTGGAACCAGATCATCGCCGACTTCGACAAGGGCGGCTTCGAGCGCAACGGCGGCGCCGAGGCGACGGCGGCGGCCGAGGGCCAGTTCTGGCTGATGGAGCCGCGCTACGACGCCTTCATCAAGACCAAGCTCTCGCCGAACCCCAAGGCCTCCGCGGGCAAGCAGATCAAGGAGCTGCAGAGCCAACTCCGCGCGATGCTCGACACCGTCGTCGGTCCCGAGCTCAAGAAGAAGAACCCGGACACCGGCCAGGAGTACACCTACCGCGACGGCGGTCTGTACAAGGACTACCTCGAGAAGGTCGCGCTCTACGGCGCGCAGAACTGGTCCTACGCCGCGATGCTCTACCGCGCCCAGGCGCTGCAGCACCTCGCGCGTACGATCTACGGCGTGCAGCCGCCCGATGACCTGACCGAGGAAGAAGAAGAGGCCTACGCCGAGCAGATCGAGGCCGTCGGTGCCTCGATCGAGAACCAGGCGATCAAGAGCCTCGAGGCGGCGTTGAAGGACGCCGAAGGCAAGGGCGTCGTCAACGAATGGGTGACCAAGCTGCGCGCCGCCATCAACAAGTACAAGCCGGCAGACTACCCGCTCCTCAAGGAAGCGAAGAAGCTGATGGCAGATCCGCAAGGCACGGCTCCGACCGTCGAGAAGGAGCTGCGATGAACGACATGCGCAGCTGGACGGCCGCATCGGCCCGCAGCAACGCGAGCCTGCTCGCCCTGGTGCTGGCGCTCACGTCCGTCACGCCCGGTTGCGGCGCGCCCGAGACCACCGACACCCCGGCCAAGACCGATATGGCCGAGGCGCCGACCGACGCGCCGCCGCCGCCCGCCGGAGAGCCTGCGCCGGACGCACCGCCTGCGCCGGACGCGCCGCCCGCGACCCCGCCGGCCGACGCCCCAGCCCAGCCGACCCCGACCGCCGAGGGCACGCCGCCGGCGACGGGCGAGACGGCGCCAGACGCGGGTCAGCAGCCGTCCGGGCCGCCGCCCTACGTCAAGCAGTCGACCTCGCCTGCCGAGATGTCGCTGCAAGAAGGGCGTCAGCTCGCCGAGCAGCGCAACTACTTCGACGCGCGTCAGCGCTTCCAGACGGCGACGCAGGCCGATCCGTCCTCGGCGACCGCCTGGTACAACCTGGCGATGGTGCAGTGGCGCACGGGCAGCTCAAGCGAGGCGATCGTCAGCCTGCGCAAGGCGATCAGCATCAACCCGACGTTCTCGCGCGCGGTCTACCTGCTGGCGATCATCCAGATCCGCGCCAAGCAGCCCGACGACGCGCTGCAGACCGTCGACCAGGCGCTCGCAACCCGCAAGGGCGACGTGATGCTGCGCGCGGCCAAGGCTGAGGCGCTGCTGGCGCGCAAGCGCCCGCTCGAGGCGCAGCAGGTCCTGATCGACGCGATCAAGCTCGACTACGACAACCCCGAGCTGCTCCGCCTTCTCGGCGCCACGTACCTCGAGCTCGGCCGCGAGGGTCTCGCCCTGCTCGCGCTGAACAAGGCCTTCGAGTTCTACACCGGCGAGGCCGAGAAGGAGGCCGGCGTCCAGGCACCGGCCGAGGCCGGCACGCCGCTGACCAAATACGACCAGCGCCGGCAGCGCGGCTCCAACGGCCTGCGCGGCCCGAACGCCGAGGCCTTGAGCAAGGACGAGGGCCTGGCGCACATCTACTACCTCTTCGGTCAGATCGCCCTGCGCAAGGACAAGATCGAGGAGGCGCGCCGCCACTTCCTCAAGGCCGTCGAGTACCGCGCCGACTACCCGGAGGCGTGGAACAACCTCGGCTTGACCTGGGTCGCCGCCAAGCGCGACCAGGACGCGATCGACGCGCTCACACGCGCCCTCGAGCTCGATCCGGACTCGTTCGAGGCCCGCGTCAACCTGGGCAACGCCTACCGCATCAGCAAGCTGTCGGACAAGGCGCTCAAGGCCAAGGCCGAATACGAGCGCGCGATGAAGCAGGATCCGCGCCACCCGGCCCCGCACTTCAACATGGGCATCCTCTACCTCGAGAACAAGGATCTCATGGAGGACAACAAGGCCCGGCTGCTCAAGGCGATCGACTACTTCAACGTCTACCGCAACCTGGCGGGGACGGTGGCCAAGGACGATCCCGTCGGCGACTACATCGACGAGTGCAAGAACCTGATCAAGATCGCCGAGGACCAGGTCAAGGCCGAGGCCGAGGCGAAGAAGTACCAGGAAGAAGAGAAGAAGCGGCAGGAAGAAGAAGAGCGTCGCCAGAAGGAAGAAGAAGAGAAGAACAAGGCCGCGCAGCCGCCCGCCGAAGGTGGCGAGGGCACGACGCCGCCGGCTGAGGGTGGACAGCCCGCGCCGCCGCCGGCCGAGGGGGGCACGCCGCCCGCCCCGCCGCCGCCGGCCGAGGGAGGCGATCCGCAGCCCGCGCCGCCGACCGAGACCGCGCCGCCGCCGCCGCCTCCGCCGCCGCCTGAGGGCACCAGCCCGCCGGCGCCGGACCAGGGTGGCGGCGAAGCGCCGCCGCCAGCGCCGCCCCCGCCCGAAGAGAAGAAGGACGAGGAGGCTCCGCCTGCTCCCGCCCCGCCGCCCCCGCCGGAGCCCGCGCCGGCTCCGCCGCCCGCACCCGACGAGGACGGTGGTGAGGAGCCGCCGCCGCCGCCTCCGTGAGCGACTGGCGGATCGGCTTGCAGTGAACCGAGGGATGGCGCAGCCTGAACAAGCGCGCCGCCACGCGACGGAGGAACGGCCATGACCAAGACCATCCGCACCCTCACGGCGCTCGCCGCGATCGCGATCGTCGCCATGCCTCTCGCGGCCTCGGCCCAGGAGAAGCAGCGCAAGACGGTGCGCGGCCAAGGCAACATCAAGGTCAGCGACTACGATCGCAGCGCCGGTGGAGCCTCGACCGACCTCGGCATCGCCGAGATCGAAGGCCGCATCTTCAAGCCGAGCGTGTTTTTCGTGCTCGCCCGGCGCGACTTCCAATACCAGGCGATCGCGTTCCGCCAGAGCTTCCTGGACCGCATCGTCACCGGCGCCTTGAAGCGCCCGTTCTAGCGCAAACGGTCTTCTCGGAGCCCGAGTCCCCAGGCCCGGCGTGATGCTCGCCTAGCCGCCTGCCGCCAGCTTCGCGTGGAACTTCGCGCGCAGCGCCTCGGCGACCAGCGGCGGCACGACGCCGGCCACATCACCGCCGAACATCGCGACTTCGCGCACGAGCTTGCTCGAGACGTGGAAGTTCTCGCGCTCGGTCATCAAGAAGACCGTCTCGAGTTCCGGCGCCAGCCGCGTGTTCATCGTCGTCAGCTGCAGCTCGTAGTCGAAGTCGGCGACCCCGCGCAGCCCTCGCAGGACGGCGACCGCCTTGGCGTCGCGCGCGGCCTCGACCATCAGGCCCGAGAAGGTGCGGACCTCGACCCGCGGCTGGTCGGCAAAGACGCGGCGGGTCAGGTCGGCCCGCTCCTCGAGGTCGAAGAGCGGCGTCTTGCTGATGTTGCGCAGCAGGCCGATGATCACCCGGTCGAAGACCCGCAGGCCGCGCGTGACGATGCCGACGTGGCCGTTGGTGATGGGGTCGAAGCTGCCTGGGTAGAAGGCGATCGTCTCGCTTCGCGCGCTGGACATGGGGGCTCCTCTGCGTGGGGTCCGGGCTAGTGGCTAGCGGTCTTGCCGCTCCCACTCACCTTGCATCGGCGACAGGCTCCACAGCTCCTCGAGCACCTCGGACGGGTCCCGGATGTCGGAGAGGCTGTCGTCGAACTCCTGCTGATCGTGGTCGTCGTCCTCGGGGAACTCGCCGCGCTGCTTGCGCTCGTCGGCGAGCTTGCGCTCTTTGGCGCGCAGCGCCTTGAGCTGGGCCTTGGTGCGGCCCTTGGACAGCACGCGCAGTCGCGTGTTGGTGTGGAAGGTCATCCACATCAAGAAGTGGATCGGGTGGAAGTAGGTGAGCTGACCGTCCCAGGTGCCACCGACTTCGAGCTTGAGGTGCTTGGCGACCTTCTCGGTCAGCCAGACAAACGGCAGCGTGCGGTAGATCTGCCGGGCGAACAGCGTGCGCATCCAGCGCCCCTGCTCGTCCTGCAACACCGAGGTCAGCTCGGCGACGCGTTCGTCCCAGCCTTGCGCGGTGCTCATCGAGCGGAACCAATCGACCTGATCGCTCCACTCCGAGACGTGGCGGGTGATCGATCGGCGCACGTAGTCGCGGCGGTCCGAGTCGCCGACGTCGCGGTTGTAGAACTCGAGGATGTCGTCGGTGGTCACCGTCCGCGCCGAGAAGACGAAATCGTCGAGCTTCTGCGGCTTGCGATGCAGCGCGTCGGGCATGATCAGGCGCAGCAGGTCTTCGGTGTCGACCGTGAGGTTGTCGTCGACGTCTGCCTGCGCTTCGACCCAATGTTGGCCGTGCGTGCCGAGCAGGTCGACGACCTGGCGCCAGGTGTTGTCTGCAAAGATCTCGACGTGGGTGACGCCTTCGTCGGCGGAGTCTTCATCGTCGCCGAACTTGCCGGCGCGGCCGATCAGGTCGCCGGCGGCGACGCGGATCTGCTCCTTGCCCGTCAACGCGAAGAGCGCGACGTCGCCGCGCGCCAAGGCGGCGAGGTGCTCGCCGACGTCGAGAAAGGGCTTGAACTTGCGTCCGAAGCGGGCTTCTTCCTCGTCTTCTTCGGTCGGCTCGTCCGTCGCCTCGTCTTCGTCTTCGGTCGTGCTGTCGTCGTGGACGATGATCGAATCTTCGTCGCCCTTGCGCTTGGGTTTCTTGGCCTTTTTGGCCTTGGCGCCCTTGCTGCCGTCGGCAGATCCGCCGCCGTCGGCGCCCTCGTCCTCGTCTGCTGCCTCGTCCTGGCCGGTGTCGACGCGCTTGGCCGAGGTCGTCCACTCGGGGCAGGCGTCCGGTGGGATGGGGATCGCCGGGTCCGTTGGCTTGTCGACGTTCTGGTCGAAACGGCGCAAGTGCATGTACAGGCTGTAGAAGACGAACGTGCGTGTATCGTCGCGCGGGTCGAACGGGACCTCGTGGCGCAGCAGGACGAAGTTGTTGGAGCCGAGCTCGGGCTCGTCGCCGTTGCGCGCCGCGACGACGGTGCCCGAGAACATGGCGCGGATGGGAGCGCCCTCCTTGATGTGCAGGTGCACGCCGCCGTGCCATTGGCCGCCCTTGCCGACCGGATAGTAGCCGCCGAGCTCGCTCGCCTCGGTGTTCTTGAAGTAGCGCCCCGCGACCTCCTTGACCTTCTGCTCCGTCAGCAGGTTGGCGATGGTGCGGCCCTCGATGAGGTCTACGGGGAAGCTGTTGTGCTCCTGCGTCAGGCCCTGCAGCACGCGGCCCCAGTCGAAGCCCGGGCCGGGGTCGAACTTCTGCGGCGTCAGGTGCATGTGGCCGTAGATGCCGATCTTCTCGAGGTCGAACTCGGCAGGGACCTGCCACAGCACCTCGCCGCGCTCGTCGATCGGCGCCGCCAGCTTGAGCTTGGGGTAGGTCTTGCCCAGCGCCGCGAGCAGCTTGATCAGGGCGTCGTACTGCAGGTCCGTGTAGCCCCAGGACTTCCACGGCACGCCGTTGATCTCGACCGTCTCGCTCATCCGGCGCTCGCCGCCCTGGCCGAACTGCGCCGCCATCGCACCCGACGCCGCAGGGACCTCGCCGCGCGCGTAGTTCATCTGCAGGCAGTTCACGTCGATGCCGATCGAGTGGTTGTTGACGTCCGGGATGAACTCGCAGGCCGCGTGGATCGCCTTCTTCGAGGTGTCGGTCGACTGGTAGATCGTGCCGTCCCAATCGACCATGAAGTGGGTCGAGAAGCCACGGCTCTTGAGGATGCGGAAGCACTCGCGCGCGTTGATCGTGATGTCGGCGTGGATGACCACCATGTCGACGACGTCCTGGGCCTGCGACAGCGTCTCGACCGGCTGCTTCTGCGCGTCCTTGCGCGGGTAGACGTAGCTGCGGTCGAGGTCGAAGTGCTCCAGGCGGGCGAAGTCCCAGCTATGGTCCTCTTCGAAGGTGACGATGCGGGCGCCCGGCACGTCGACGCGTTGGCCGGCGCAGACGATGCTGTCGCGCGCGGAGGATGGCGCGGTCTTGTTCTCGATGGTGCGGCGCGGGACGACGGGATCGTCGTCGAGTTGCGCGATCATCGCGTCGGATGCTCGACTCATGAGGTGACCTTCCGGAACAGACGCGCCACACCTCGGACGATGCCGCGGACGATCAAGAACGTCAGCAGCAGGACGATCAGGCCGATGAAGACCAGGATCGCGATGCCGACCAGGACGTAGATGCGGTAGCCAAGCAGGTCCTGGGCCGCGGCGGCGGCGTCTTGCGCCTTGTCGCGCGCCACCTGCTTCCAGCCCGGAATCTCGGGCACATCGGCCGCGTAGGCGCGCGTCTCGAGCTTCGGATCGCCATTGACCATCGTCGGATCGAGCTCGACGTGCAGCTTGAGGTCGAGCTGCGCCTCGGCCTCCTCGGGCGCTTGATGGACGAAGTCGATCACCACCTGGTCAAAAAGTTCGGCGCCCGTCAGCGCCACAGCGCCGGCAAGGTCAGGTTCGGAGGCGGCCTCGCGGTAGGTGCCGCCGCTGCGCTCGGCCAGCAAGCGCAGGCGATCGAGCTCCCAGCGCTCGCCCAGGGGGCCGATGCCCACGGCGAAGATGCGGATCTTCGCGGCGCGGGCGACGCCGAGCCAATGCGTCGCCTTCTCGCGGAAGTCGGCCTGCTCGGTCACGACGCGCTTGCCGAGGAAGTCCTGGATGCAGCGCTCGCGCTTGGGGCCGCGCTCTTCTGCGCAGGCCGGTGGCGGTGCCTCGCGGCAGAGGTCGAGGTCGCGCAGGTAGCCGTCCTTGCCGTCGCTGACCAGGACGATGCTCTTGTGTTCCGAGGCCTTGCCGTCGCGCAGCAGGAGGCGCAACGCCTCGTCCATGCCCGACGAGACGAAGTCGAGGCTCTCGCCGCGCAGCTCCATCTCTTCGCGCTTCTCTTTCTGCATCCTGGCGTTTTCTGGCGTGATCTGGCCATAGCCGGCGAGCGCCTCACGCGGCGGCTTGCAGTAGCGCGCATGGTCGAACGGGGGTGTCCCCAGGCCAAACAAGCGAGGAAAGAAGCCCTCGTACGACGTGTTGGCCATCGCCGTCGCGACGTCCTTGATGTCGTCACGCAGGCCGCAGACGTCGGTGCCGGGTGGCGGCGGCGCCGCCTTGCCCGACATCGACAGCGGCAGGCCGGACAGCGCCTCGGCGCGCGCGGCGTCACAGTCCGAGCGGGCCTCTTCGACGTCGGCGAGCAGGGTGGTGCGGCCCTTGAGGTCCCACCACGCGCGGATGCGGTCGGCGACCCAGAGCACGTTGCCGCGGTCGGTCTTGGCGAATTTCTTGAGGAGGCCACCGACCGCCTCCTTCAGCCGCTGGCCGAGCGTACCCCGGCGCAGCGCGTCGTGCTGGTGGCCAGCGACCACGACGACGGTCGCGTGCTGGATGCCGGCCTTGGAGCCCGGCCAGATCTTGCCGTCCTTGCGGCCTTCGAGCGGCGCGCCGTTGACGAAGGAGATGTACGGCGGGGCGCTGCGGCGTTTGCCGTCGCGGACCTCGAGCTTGGTGATCGCCTTGACCTCGACCGGCGTGCCGCGCCTGTCCAGGATCGAGGCCAGGATCCGCACCTTGGGCCAAGCGCTGAGGTCCACGGCGTCGATCCGGGCCTGCGGCAGGACCATCGGGGGCACCTGCCTGGCGGCCGCCTCGCCCTCGCGCTCACGCGCCGAAGCGGAGCCGGCCGCGATCAGGAGCCAGACGCCCACGGCGACGCCGACCGTCCCGCCGAGGACCGCCCGCAGGGGCGTGCTCTGCCGCGTCGGCGGCTGCGCGGCGCTCATGTGCTGAACCGCATCGGCAAGAGCTCGTAACCGCCGATGACCGTCGTCTCGGCGTGACCGCCGGGGTGGCAAAGGTGCAGCTTGACGAGGTAGCGGCCCGGGACCCAGCCGTCGGGGGGCGCGGGTGTCACGACGGTCACGCGGCCGCTGGCGTCCACGTCCCGCGTCGCGCCGTGCCAGCTCTCGGCGTCGCGCACCAACTCGGTCGCGAGGGACCACGGCCCGGCGAAGGGCAGCGCGATCTCGACGTCGAAGGGCAGGCAGGGGACCAGCGTCAGCGCCTCGTCGGGCAGCGCCTTGGGCCGTCGGCTCTGCCGCGCCCAGAAGGCTCCGTCGCCGCGATGGCCCGGAATTCCGGCGTGCAGGGCGAGGCCCAGACCGCTCACTCCAACTCCGAGGAAGGTCCTCCGCCTCATGGCGCCGAGGGTATCGCGTCGCGTGGGCGCGGACAAGCGCACCTCGAACCGTGGCGACGGGTCGATCGTGGGCGTGCGAGCGATCAGCGCGACCCCTTCGCGCTGACCGTGGGGGCATGCCGCTCGGTCCCGGTCGTCCCGTGCCAGAAGCCTCCGAGCAGCGCGCTGGCGTCGCGGCCCCCAAGCTGCAGGCGCACGCCACGACCCGCAGCGGCCCGGCCGATCGGCTGGACGTCGTCGGCGATCCCGGCGAGCAGGGCCGCGATGTCCACGCCGTCCTGGGCACAGACGAGCAAGGCGTAGTCGTCGCCGCCAGCAGCGACGGCTCGGCGCCAGTCGATCGCCGCCGCGTCGAGGGTCGCCTGGGTCGAGGCGTCGAGGCCGGGCAGGGCGTCGATGGCCAGCGCGAGCGAGACGCCGCTGGCGTCGGCCAGGCGGCCAGCGTCGAGGCCGAGGCCATCCGAGACGTCGATGGCGGCGTGGATGCCCTCCGCTGCCGCCAACGCGACCCCGGCCGCGACCTGCGCCATGGGTCGACGATGTGCGGTCTCTGCCCGCTCCCACAGCGCTCGCGGCAGCGCTCTGCCGTCGCCCTGCAACCCGCGCAGGCCCAGCGCGGCGAGCCCGAGCGCGCCCACCAGCCAGACGCGGTCGCCCGGACGCGCCCCGTTGCGTCGCAGGATCCGTCCTCGTTGCTCGCCGATGGCCGTGACGGTCCAGGTCGTCGGCCCAGGCCGGATGCCGACGTCGCCGCCCACCAGCAGGGCGCCGTGTCGTCGGGCCAGCGCGAGCGCGCCGTGCAGCGCGGCCTGCAGGTCCTGCCACGGCTGCTCCGGGGCGAGCTCGAGACCCAACAGCAGCCAGCGCGGGGTCGCGCCCATCGCCGCGAGGTCGGACAGGTTCACGGCGACCGCGCGGTGGCCGATGTCCTCTGGGCGCACGTCGGTCACGAGCCAATCCGAGCCGGCGCTGATGGCGTCCATGGTCACCACGATCGGGGCGGCGGCGGCGAGCACGGCGGCATCGTCGCCGGCGGGGACGATGACGCCGTCGTCTGGAGCGGCGACCGACAGAATGTCGCGGATCCACGCGACGATCGCGGCCTCGCCCACCTCGGCGACCGTGGCTTCGGGCCGCGAGCGTGTCACGAGCGCGACCGGCTCTCGAGGTCGTTGGCGAAGGCGTGGACCTTGCGGTGGGCGCTTCGCGCGACGGCGGCCTCCAGCGCGTCGAGCGCGGCGGTGGCGTCGCGCGCGTTGTCGACGTCGAGCCTCGGCACGTCGATCTCGATCCGATAGCGCAGATCGCCTCGACCGCCACCGAGCCGGGGCGCGCCGCGACCGACGACGCGCAGCTCCTGCCCCTCTTCGACGCCCGCCGGCAGGCGCAGCCGCTCGACGCCTTCGAGGCATGGCACATCGATGCTGCCGCCGAGGCAGGCCTGGCGGATCGTGACCGGCAGGCGGCCAACGATGTCGTCGCCTTCCAGGCGCAGCCACGGGTCGGGCAGCACCCGGACGTCGACGATGAGGTCGCCCGCCGCGCCGCCGTGCGTCCCGGGTTCGCCGCCGTCACGCACGCGCAGCAGGGCGCCGTCCCGGCAGCGGGCGGGCAGCTCGACGTCGATGGTCCGCTGCAGATCGCGCGTGCCCTCGCCATCGCAGCGGCTGCAGGGGCGCAGCAGCACGACGCCACGTCCGGCGCAGAAACCGCAGCGGTGGGCCTCGCGCCGCAGACCTGCGCGCACGACGCCGCTACCGTCGCAGACGTGGCAGCTTGGTTCCTGCGTCAGGTCGTCGCTGCCGGTGCCGCCGCAGCCATCACACGTACCACGCCAGTTGGCGTCGACCGCGCGCACACCGCCGCGAATGGCCGCCGCGAAGGGCACCTGCACGACCACGCGCAAGTCGCGGCCGCGTCGGGCGTGCGGCAGCTGCGGGCGGCGGCGGGCGACCCGGTCCAGCAGGCCGTTGACGGCGTCGACGGCGCGCTCGGCGCGTGGATCGTTGGCCAGGCGCCACGGGTCTTGCAGGGCGATGGCGCGGTCGACCGCTTCGCGCTGGTTGCGGTCACCCAACGTCTTGTACGCGCCCGCGATGGCCTGGAAGGCCGCCGTCGCGCGGGCCGAACCTCCGGCCCGATCGGGGTGGTACTGCCGCGACAGCGCCAGGTAGCGCTCTCGAATCTGCTGCGGCTCCGCGTCGACCGGGACCCCCAACAGGCGGTAGGCGTCGGGTTCGTGCGTGCGCATGCGGTGCATCTCGGCGGCGCGTCCCGGCGGCCACGAGGCCGACGGCGGGGGCTGCGTGCGGTCGGGCCGGCAGTCGTGCAGGGCGCGACGGCTAGCTGAAGTCCTTGTACATGACCTCGGTGATGCGGAACGACGACCGCTCGAGCTGCTTGAGCGCTTCGCGCAGGGCGTCCATGCCGCCGGCTTCCATCGTCGTCCGCGCGCGGGCGAGGTCGTCGCGGATCTGCAGAAGCTCGGTTTCGGTCAGGTAGTTCGAGAGCTCGGTCAGCGAGCGCTCGGTCGTGTAGACCAGGCCGCCCAGGCGCTTGACCAACTCGGCACGCGCCGACTGCTCGCGGTCCGCCTCTTCGTATTGTTCCGCGTCCGAGAGGATGCGCTCGATCGACGCTTCGGACAGACCGCTGGTCGCACGCACACGCACCGCCTGCTCGCGGCCGGTGCCGATGTCGCGCGCGGCGACCGAGAGGATGCCGTTGGCGTCGATGTTGAAGGTCACCTCGACCTTGGGTACGCCGCGCAGCGCCGGCGGGATGCCGACGAGTTCGAAGCGCGCCAGCGAGGTGTTGTCCGCCGCCATCGGGCGCTCGCCCTGCAGCACGTGGATGTTCACCAGCGGCTGGTAGTCCTCTGCCGTGGTGAAGACCTCGGTCACGCTCGCCGGCACCGTGGTGTTGCGCGGGATCAGGCGGGTGAACACGCCACCGGCCGTCTCGATGCCCAGCGACAGCGGCGCCACGTCGAGCAGGACCACGTCGCCGACGTCGCCGGCGAGGATGCCAGCCTGGTAGGCCGCGCCGATGGCCACGGCCTCGTCGGGGTTGACGCTGCGGTTCGGCGTCCGACCGAAGAAGCCACTGACGGCGCGCTGCACCGCAGGCATCTTGGTCATGCCGCCAACCAGGATGATGTCGTCGATCTCGTGCGCCTTGAGGCCTGCGTCCTTGAGCGCCATCGCGCAATGCTCGAGCGTGGCCTCGATCAGGTCGGCGCAGATGGACTCGAGATCCTCGCGCGTCAGCGTGACCTGCATGTGCTTGGGGCCGGTCTCGTCCGAGGTCAAGAAGGGCAGCGCGATCTCGGTCTCATCGACCGCCGACAGCTCGATCTTGGCGCGCTCGGCGGCGTCCTTGAGTCGTTGCATCGCGACCGCGTCCGAGCGCAGATCGATGCCCGTGTCCTCGTAGAAACGATCCGCCAGGTCGATGACGAGGCGGTTGTCGACGTCCTCGCCGCCGAGGAAGGTGTCGCCGTGGGTGCTGCGCACCTGGAACACGCCCTCCGAGACCTCGAGGATCGAGATATCGAACGTGCCGCCGCCGAGGTCGTAGACCGCGATGCTGCCGCGCGAGTCCGCGGTGATGCCGTACGCCAGGGCCGCAGCCGTGGGCTCGTTGATGATGCGGAGCACGTTGAGGCCGGCGATGCGGCCGGCGTCGCGGGTCGCCTGGCGCTGCGCGTCGTCGAAGTAGGCGGGGACCGTGATCACCGCGTCCGAGACCTTGACCTCGAGGTACTCCTCGGCCGACCGCTTGAGGTCCTGCAGGATGAAGGCCGCGATCTCCTGCGGCGAGTAGTGCTTGTTGCCGACCTGGATCGAGGCGTCGCCGTTGTCCATGCCGACGACGTCGAAGGGCGCTGTCTCGAGGACGCGCTGGATCTCCGGCGTGTCGTACTTGCGGCCCATCATGCGCTTGGTCGCGAAGACCGTGCGCTTGGGGTTCGTCACGGCCTGGCGTTTGGCGATGCCGCCGACCAGACGCTGGCTGTCAGCCGTGAAGGCCACGACCGATGCGGTCGTCCGGGAGCCTTCGCTGTTGGGGATGACGACCGGCTCGTCGCCTTCAAACACCACGACGCAGGAGTTTGTCGTGCCCAGGTCGATGCCAATCACCTTGTCCATCGATCACCTTTGGCGGTTGGAGTCGCGCCGATGCTCCGGTCCAGAGGTTGGGGACGAGTGGTCCGGGAACCTTTGGCAGCGGAGTACCGACAGCATCGCAGCCTTTGGGGCTCTCGCGCAAGGCTTAGCCGATCTCGTCTTCCGGTTCTCGGCCATATTGGTAGCCGTACTCCCCGCGCTTGCCTCGACCGTAGTAGTAGCGGTAGCCGCGCGCGCCCGCGTCGACGCGCGAGAGCACGACGCCGAGCAGCGGGGCGCTCATGCTGCGCAGCGCGCTCGCGGTCGCCTTGAGCCAGTTGCGCCGGGTGTAGCCGGCTTGGGCCACGACGATGACGCCGTCGACCTTGGTCGACAACACCAGAGCATCACTGACGAACTCGACAGGCGACGAGTCCAGCACCACGTTTTCGAACTCCTGGCGCAGCTCGGCCAGCAGCTCGGCGAAGCGCTCGGTGTGCAAGATCTCGGCCGCGTTCGGGGGCACGGGGCCACAACAGAGCACCCAAAGGCCCGGGACTTCGGTCTCGATGGCGACCTGGCGCAGCGTCAGGCTCTTGTTCAGGACATACGAGGTGATGCCACGGTCGTTGGTCGCATCGAAGACCTTGTGGATACGAGGCTTTCGCAGGTCCGTGTCGACCAGGATGCAGGAGCCGCTCGCGGCGGCCAGCGCGATCGCGATGGTGACCGCCGACGTCGTCTTGCCCTCGCGGGGGAAGGCGCTCGTGATCAACAGCGTGCGCGGCGGATGATCGGGGTTCGAGAACAGGATGCCCGTGCGCAGCGTGCGGGCCGCCTCGGCGATCTGGGACGATGGGTGGAAGTAGGTGAAGAGGTCGTGTTTGTGCTCGGGGATGTTGGCGAGCAGCTGATCTTCGGCGAGCGAGGCGAAGGTCGGCAGGCCGCCGATCAGGTTGATGCTCGTCATCCGCTCGAAGTCGCTCGTCATCTTGACGGTGTCGTCGAGCGCGTCGACGGCGAACGCCGCGGCGATCGCGATCACCAGCGCGAGGACCGCGCCCGCGGCGTAGTTGAACATGTAGCGCGGGCGGATCGGCGTGGTCGGGACCGTGGCGCGGTCGAGCAGGCTGACGTTGTTGACCTCGACCTGGCCCGTCAGATCGGTCTCGGCGACGCGCTTGGCGACGATGTCGTAGAACATCTTGGCCTCGGTGCGCTCGGACTGCAGCTGCTCGAAGCGCGTGCGGGCGTTGCGCAGCGTGGCGTCTTCGTTGCGGACCTTGGCCAGGTTGTCCTCGGCGTCCTTGAGCACATCGAGGGCGTCCTTGTGCGCGATGCGCGCGGATCGCGTCGCGGCCGCGAGGTGAACCTGCGCGGCGTTGAGGATGTGCTCGATCTGCTTGTCGACCGTCTGGACCTTGGGATGCTTGGCCAAGTAGAGGCTGTCGACCTCCTTGCGGGCGATCGACAGCTCGAGATAGCGCCGCTTGAGGTCGGCCAGCAGCGGATCCTCGCGCAGGCTCGGGGCAGCGGTGCCGAGCAGGTCGGGCAGGCGCTTGACCTTGCTCAGCTGGGCCAGGGTCTGCTTGGTCTCGAGCACGCGCGTCGAGGCGGTGCGGACCTGCTGCTCGTAGGCCATCAGGCGTTCGTCGACGGCGCGTCGGCGCAGCGCGCTGAGGTCGTTCTGGGTCTCGAACTCGAGCAGCGCGGCCTCGGCGGCGTTCTTCTTGCGCTCCATCTCCGCGAGGATGCCGCGCAGCTCGCGGTAGGCCTCGCGCGTGGCGCGGCGCCGGGACTCGAGGTTGCGGTCGCGGTAGGCCTCCATCACCCAGTTGACCAGGTTGGCGGCGAACTGCGGGTCGACGTCCTCGACGCTGACCTGGGCGATCATCGTCTTGTCGCTGAGCGTCGCGCGGACTCGGCCCGCGACCAGGGCGGCTGGATTGGCGTTGGCGATGATCTGCTGCTGCTGCTCGGGCGTGAGCTCGGCGCCGGGCCGGTCGAGGCCGAGCAGGTGGGGGTCGGCGGCGAGCTGGTTGCGCTCGACCACGAGCTGGCCGAGATCACGCGAACGCAGGATCGCGAGCTGGGCGTCGTAGTAGCGTTCCTGGTTCCAGCCCTGGACGCCCAGGCGCATGACCTCGTGCATCCCCGACAGGACTTGGGGCGTCGTGTCCGAGATGATCATCGAGCCGGTCGCGGAGTAGATCTGCGGCTGGTAGCGGGTGCCGACGACGACGCCGGCCATCACCAGGACGAAGGTCGCCGCAGCCCACCACGTCCGCTCGCGCAGGACGTCGCGCAGCCGATCGAGCGGGTTCTCGCGCTCTTCCTCGACGTGAGGAGCGACCTGCCCGTTGGGCGTGGGGGTTGGTGGGCGCGTCATCATGGCGTCTCAGAGGATCGACTGCGGTACGTACACGATGTCGCCCGGCTGCAGAGAAAAGTTGGCCGCGAGTCCCTGCATGATCTTCTCGACCGGGATCGGGATGCGGCGGGTGCCGCGCGTGACGATGGTGTAGTTGCGCTCCGCCAGGTTGGCGAAGCCGCCGGCAAGGGTCACCGCCTCGACGATGGTCATGTCCTCGGTGAAGGCATAGCGGCCCGGCGTGCGCACCTGTCCGAGCACGTAGACCTTCTTCGAGTTCAGCGACTTGAGGGTCACCATCACCTGCGGCTCGCGGATGTAGCCGGCCGCCAGGCGCTCGCGAAGCACCGCGCTGATCTGCGACGCGTCGAGGCCCTCGACGTGGACCTCGCCCGCGAGCGGAAAGTTGATCGTCCCCTCGGGGGCGACCACGAACTCACCGTCGAGATCGGGGTGCAGGTAGACGCGCACGGCGAGGACATCGCCGACGCCCACCGAGCTGGCGCTGATCGCGGCGCCGATATCGCTGTTGTCGGCTTTGTAGGTGGTGGACGCGGTGGTCGAGCAGGCCGACAGCATTGCCAAGGCAATCCATACGCGCGCCCACATGCCTGCTGCCCCCCAACCAAGGTCTGGTCGCCGAGACGGCGCCGCAGGAGATACGTTGCCGCAGAGTCCGGCAACGATCAAAATCCCTGCGCGTCCGGCGAGGCGATCAGTACCGGACGGTGACGCCGGCGAAGATCTCATTGGCGGTGTAGGCACCGGCGTCGAGCAGGCGGTCGTCACCCTGCGACTGGATCTTGAAGTTGGTCACGACGCCGCGCAGCTGGTAGCCGAGGTTGATCGCCAGCAGCCGCGAGATGTCGATGCCGGCGCGCAAGCCACCACGCAGGACGTAGTCCTTGCGGACCGCCTGGGTCACCACGACGCCCGCCGGGATGTTCGTGAACTCGCCGTACTGGGCGTACGAGAACGTGAACCACGCCGTCGCCGAGACGATCGTGCCGAAGGCCTGGCGCAGGCTGACGGTGCCGGAGTCGAACGAGTAGAAGTTGCCGTAGAACGAGTCCTGGAAGTCGCGGTCGTACGACACGCTGAGCAGGGTCGCGTTCGACGGGCGGTAGACCAGGCCGACGTTGCCGATGAAGCCGTTGTAGGTCGCGTTGTCGTTCTGGGTGTCGTGGAGCGACATGCCCCAGCCGCCAACGATGCGGAACGAGAGCGTCTCGGTGAAGGCGCCGGCCAGACCCATCCGGATGCGCCAGGGCGTCGAGTCGGCCGTGGCGCCGATGGAGCTCGGCGTGTCGTAGCTGCGGAAGTCCCAGTGGGCGTCGAGCAGCACGGCGGTCATCGGCAGGAAGCGCCAGCTGCCGGTCAGCGCCGTGCGCAGCGTTCCCGTGTTGCCTGCGGTGAACTCGTCGAAGCGGTCGACGACGTAGGCGCCCGACAGCGACACCTCGAGCGGACGACGCTCGGGGATCTCACCCGGGTGGAACGAGACGGTCGCGCCGATGCTGTTGGTCAGGCGGTTCAGGGTCGTAGACGTCTCCCAGTTGTTGGCCTGCAGGCCGCGACGGAAGCTGTCCGACACGCTCAACGACAGGGCGCGGCGGCGGAAGAACGTCACGCCGAGATCCGCCATGCCACCAAAGGCGGTCAGCTCGCTGATCGCGTTGTTGCTGGTCACGTAGATACGCGCGTCACCCGCGGCGTCGAACGCGAACTGCACGTCGCCTTCCATGCCGTTGGTCAGGCCGAGGCGCGGGATCAAGCGAAGCGAGGTCGCCGACTCCGGCTCGTTGCCCCTCTCGAGGGCGTTGCCGTTGAAGACGTTGGTGTCGTGGTGGCCGTCGAGCTCGACGCTTGGCGTCAGGACGAACTCGCCGCTGCGCAAGCCGCCGGTCGGGGCACCGCCCTTGAGCGACTGCATCTGCGCTGCGCTGCCGAGGTTCGGCTGCGTGAGCGAACCGGCCTGCGCGAACACGACGCCGGGCGCCAGCGCGACAACACAGGCTCCAGCCGCTGCCACGACGCTCTGTCGAAGAGCGACCATCCAGGGGCGGCTGCTCTGCCCATCCGCTGCCAAAGTCTTCTGTCCCACGGGTTCTCCTACACGCTGTCCTGGCGCCCAAGGTTCGCACGGGGGCGCCAGGCGCCTCGTGTGGACTTGACTGCGTTAGGGATTGCTCTCAGTGGACGTCTCACCCAACGCCGTCGGAGACGCCTGCTTGGTGTTCTCTGCGCCGGTGGTGATGTCGCCGAGGTTCGTCGCGCCGTTGTTGCCGCTGCTCGGGTTGGTCGACGCGGTGTTCTGGGGCGTGGTCTTCTCGACGAGGGGGGCGCCGTCGATGATCGAGCCACCTTCGTTGTTGCCACAGCCGGACAGCCTGCTGTGCAGGGTCACCATGGTCTCGTAGTGCGACGAGAGCTTGATGTACTCGCGCTCGATCTCGGTCTTGTTCGACGCGGTGCGCTCGCTCTTGGCCAGCTGCTCGAGGGCCGCTGCGGACGCCGCCGCGAGGCGGTACGGGCCCGACATCGCCTTGACGATCTCGCCGGTGCACGAGAGGCGGCTGGCGTTGCCCTTGGCCTCTTCGTAGTCCTTCTTGGCCTTCTCGTACATGCTGTTGATCTTGACCATCAACTGCGGTCCGCCGGTCACCCAGGTCTGAACCTGGGCGTCGGACGCCGGCTCCACCTGCTCGGTGTCGCCGCTGGTCTCCTGGGCGCCGACGGCGGCCGCCGTCAGAAGCGCCGTCAGGCTCAGGACCACACCTAGGATCTCGCGTCGCATCATCCTGCCCTCCTCACGTTTCCCGAACTACGCGTGCGCCTTGGCGTCGTCGCGGCAGCCGGGGCCTGCGGGCGGTGCTCGTCCAGAAGACAACACCCCACGCGGCGGCGGGCTGTATGCCAGAGCCGACCACGCGCCGCAAGCGATTCCGAAGTTTAGAAACGGGTCCGGCGGGTGTCAACCTTCCCACCCAGTCCCGTCTGTAGGCCCCAAACGTGGCTGCGCACGGCATCCACGGGGCGGTGTCGGCCCGCTCCGACCAAGTCTGTTGCCGCGCGCAGCCGCCAGGATCAACATGGACCCGCACATCGTCCACGCCGGGGCATCGACGTCGCATCCGCCGGGGAGGCGGTGCAAGGGTTTGGAGTTACGCAGGAAAATGCGCAAGCGTCGGCGAGCTGGTCGGCACCAGGGGCTCGCTCGCCAGCACGTCGGAGGCTGCGGAGACCGACGCGAGGCTGATGATCTCGCCTGAAGCCCGTCTGCCGATCAGGCGTGGCGCGCCATCGTCCACGTCGACGCGGATCGCCTCGATCGCCGAGAGCGCCGCCGCGATCCGGCTCGCGAAGCGCAGCTGCACCGCGCGGACGCTGCGATGGCCAAAGAGGTTGACCTCGAAGCCGCGCGTCGGCGTCCAGCCATCGTCGCCCAAGGCCGCGGGCAGGCGGGCAAAAAACGGCAGGCGCCAGAAGAGATAGCTGCCGGACAGGGCGGCGACGGCCTCGTCGGCAGCCCCGGGACGGTGGCGCTCCAGGGCCGCGAGGACCTGATCGGCGCGCTCCAATGCCCGCGGACAGTCGACGCGACAGGGGTAGAAGCCGAGCAGCTCGGCGTCGGCGAGCGGGCACATGCGGGCGTCGCTGCGCGCGGGATCTGCGGTCCGGAACAGGCGGATGCACGCGTCGTCGTTGAGCGTGTCCTGGTCCATCCGGCTCTGCTCGAAGTCCTGGGCGAACGCCTCGGCGCAGCAAGCGGGGATGCCGAGCAGGGCGCCGGCGCCGCGGATGTCCTCGGGGTCGGCGTCCTCGAGGCGCTGCAGCGCGACGCCGGCGTCGCCGCGGCTCGCGTAGATGGTCTGGAGCGCGTCGGGATGGTTCGCGGCGCAAGGGTAGCTGCGCAACAGGAGGCCATCCTTGAGGTACGGGGCGCTGCGACGCAGGACGTAGCTCGCCTCGAAGCGATCGACGAAGGCCTGGGCCTGGCGGATCGGGATGTCCTCGAACTTCACGACCGGCTTGAGGTCCGCCGCCAGCATCGCCAGCTCTGCGGGCTTGAAGCCGCGGTAGCGCAGCATCTCGCGCACCGGCGGCGCAGAGGCAGCCGCGCCCGGCAGCGTCGCGGGCTCGAGCCCGAGGAGCTGGTCGAACAAGCCGTCGACGCTGCCCAGATCGCCCGAAGCCGCAGCACGCAGCAGACGTCCGTACGCGATCGCCAGGGGGGATGGTTGTGGTGGTCGTGGGGCCTGCATCGCGGACCAAAGCATGGCACATTGGGGCGGCGGCCGCCATGATGGCCAGGGCCGGAGGGGCGCCGTGGACGCCCGGGCCCGATGGGCCACGAGGCGGGCCGGACCGCAACGAGGAGTGTGTCGATGACGACCCAGAAACGGTTCGTGCGCAAGCCTGGCAAGCCCAAGGCAGCCGCCGCGAAGCCCGCCGGACCCGAGGCGCAGGCCGAGGCCTTGATCGACCTGTTCCTGCGCGCCGGACCGCATAGTTGTGCGCATTGGAACACCGAGACCGGCGAACTCTTCGAGCTGCGGACCAAGAAGGGCGCAGATGCGGCGCTGGAGGCCTTCGAGGAGCGGTTGTTCGCCGAGGATGGCTGGATCGAGGTTCCCTGGCAGCCGAGCGACGAGGCGTTCTCCGTGGCGCAGGCGTTCGCCGAGGAGCTGGACGACGGCCCCTCGCGCGCAGAGCTGTTGCTGGCGCTCGAGGGCGACAAGCCGTTCCGCGCCTTTCGCGCCGTCCTGGCGGCGCACCCCGCGCTGGCGCGGCATTGGCGCGAGCGGGATCGCGAAGCGGCGGCCTGGCGCCTGGTCGAAGTCGCGGTCGCGCTGGACGTCGAGCTGCCGACCGACAAGCTCCGCGCGATGGCGGCGGAGCTGGCCGCAGAGCAGGGCGACGACGAGGGCGAAGGTGCCGGCGTGACGGAGGCTTCGGCGCTGCCGACGGGCTTGGTGCCGACGTCGCGGCTGTCGATCGGCCGGTCGAGCGCGAGCCAGGAGTAGGCCCGATGGCCTCCCGGAGCATGGGCGCGGGTGTCGGGTGGGCGCGTGGGCTGCGCCAGCGCGATCGACGCGCCGTGGTTGGCGGGCTGGCCCGCGGCGCGGCGGGCCGCTGGCTTGCGTGGGCGCTCGTGGTCAGCGCGGCCGCGTGCGGTGAGCCAGAGTCCATCGACCGCCCCGCCTGGCTCGAGCAGGTGCAGGGGCCGACACCGTTGCTGGCGGGTTCGCCGTTGCGGGTCAAGGGGCAGGGCCTCGCTGGGGGCTTGTTGCTGCTCCGGACGGCGGTCGGCGAAGGCCGGGCCCGGGTACGCCCGGCGGTCGCCACCGCCCACGCCAGCGCCGGCGCGGGGCTGCCATCGGCGGTGCCGTGGCGGGACGCCGAGATCCTGACGGCGGCGGCGCCTGGCGTCGTGCGCGAGATCTGCCTCGCCGCCGACGACGGGGCGCAGGCGGCCGTCTCGTGTGTCGCGGCCAGCGCTGGCGGCGCTGAACTCGCCTTTGGCACCCTGGCGCCCCTGGTCGCGCCGACGCTGCGCAGCGGCGGGGCCGCGACGCTCGAGCTCGCAGCGTGGCTCGGCGACAGGCTCGAGGTGCAGGCCGCCGGCCTGCCGCTGCCCGGCGAAGGCGAAGTCTGGTTCGAGCTCGAGGGCGCCGACGCCGACGTGACGCTGCCGGCCGGCGCGACGCTGGTCGCGCACGACGTACCGTGGAGCCGCGATCGCGCCTGGATCCGCAGCGAGGAGCCGGGGCTCGGCGTGGTCCCGGGGACGCGGGCCTTCCGGATGCGCGTCGCCCGGCGGCTCGGGGGCGGCGAGGTCGAGCGCAGCCCCTGGTCCGAGGCGCTCGCAGTGACGTTGGCGCTGTCGACGCTGACATGGCCCGGCCACGGCGCAGCGCCGCTGCCCGTGCGGCGTGGTCGTGCCACCGACATCGCCTGGCCGGCGGAGCATTGCCCCGAGGGTGCCGCGATCGAGCTCGTCGGCACCTGGTCCTCTGCCTGGGAGTCCGTGGTCTGGCCGGCTGCGCAGCCGCGCTCGTTGCCGTTTCGCGCGCTGGCGGACGGCAGCTGCCGTGCGGTGCTGCCGGCCGCGACGTTCGCCGCAGATGGCTGGGCGGAGCTCGCGCCCGAAGCGTTGTTTGACGGCGAAGCCACGGTTCGGCTCGGATCCTGGCGCGGTCTGGCCAAGCCCATCGCCATGCGCCTGGTGGCGACATCGCAGGTCGTCGAGCTGCGGTTCGACGCCGGCGTCGCGCTCGGCTTGCATCGCTTCGGGCTCGGTCTGGCCGCGGCGGCGATCGAGGCGCGCGTGCGGGCGTTGGTCCAGAGCCATGTCGAAGGGTTGCACATCGCCTGGGTCGAGGCGGCCGGCCCCGACGTCGTGGACTTCGTGCGCGTGCGCGTGCTCGGCGACGATCCGAACGGCCTCGGCCTGCTCGGGACCGAGCCGTCCCTGGGCAAGGACGACGGCAACCTGCGCTGGGACGAGTCGCTCGACGGCTTCTGCGCCGAGGCCTGGCTGGCCGGCGTGCCGGCGTGGGGCGGCGTCTTCGTCTCGAGCTTCTTGCGCTTCTCGCCGACACTGACCTTGTCCGCCGCCGCCGACCCGCGCTTCGATGCGATCTTCGGACCCTTTGCCCCGGAGCTCGGCGGTACGCCGGCGCACGACGCCGCCAGCCTGGCCGCCGCTTCGACCGCGATCGAGGCGCTGGCGCAGCTGCTGGCGGGCACGATCAGCCACGAGGTCGGCCATGCCCTCGGCCTCGCCGCGGGGACGCCCGAGGTCCACCACCCCGCCGACCACCCCGGCTGGCGCATGGACGCGGGGCCCGCACGGCCGTTCGCCGAGCGCGCCGGGCTGCCCGACGCCATGGCCGAGATCTGGGGCGAGATCGACCAGGGCTATCTCGAGACGACGCTCGCCAAGTAGGTGGCGGCTCGCCGTCGCGCGGCGAGCGCTACGGGGCGGCGGCCGGCCGGACCGTCCGCCGCGCACGCGGTTGTTGCGGCCGGGCCGAGGGCGGCCGCATGCTGGCGCAGGAGGCGGCGATGGCGGGTCGAAGCAGCAGCGATGCCACGAGGTCGGCCCCGCGCGACTGGGCGATGATCGCGCTGCTCGGCGCTGGCGTCGTCGCAGGCTGTGCGGGCGCGACGCGCAGGGCAGGTGCCGGTCCAGCCGACGACCGCGTGGCGACCTCGGCGACGAGCCGTGCCAGCGCGGCGCCCACGCGTGCGGCGCTCGGCACGATCGCCATCGCCGGTCGCGCTGCGGGCCCGACCTTCCGCGTCGAGGTGGCGCGCAGCGAGGCCGAGCGGGCGCGCGGCTTGATGTTCCGCAGCCACCTCGCGGCCGACGCCGGGATGCTCTTCGTCATGGGCAGCGACGCCGACTGGTCGTTCTGGATGCGCGACACCTTCATCGCGCTCGACATGATCTTCCTCGACGCCGACTGGACGGTGGTCGGCGTGCTGGCCGCCGTCCCGCCGCGGAACGACGTCGCTCGGACCGTGGGCAAACCGTCGCGCTTTGTGTTGGAATTGGCCGCGCATCAGGCGAGCGTCCATGGCATCGTGACCGGGACGAAGCTGGTGTTCGTCGAGACGCCCGATGCGAGGCGTGCCGGCGAAGGGGCGGAGCGATGAGCGAGGTGGTCCTTGAACACGAAGCGGCCGATGGGCCTGCGGGGGCGGCTGCGGTCGGCCTGGCGGCGCTGGTCGAGTCCGACGCGCGCCGGCTCGCCGGGCTGGTCGCTGCCGGCGGCGGCAGCAAGGAGGCGCGCAAGCGGGCGCGTGGGGCCATGGGCCGCGCGTTCGCCGCCGATCCGGCCCTCGACGCCGCTGGTTGGGTCGCCGTGATCGCCGAGCTGGCGGGCGCGCTGCGCGAACTCGGCGACGGCGCGCTCGATGCGGCCCGCCCCATCGGTCAGGTCTGGGTGCGCAAGCCGATGCCCGAGCGGCTGATGCGTCCGCGCGTCGCCTGGCGGCTCACCGCCCAGGGCAGCGCGATCTATGACCGCTGCAACCCGCGGTTGGCGCTGTCCGAGGAGCGGATCGCGTGGTTCGAGGTGCGCTGCAACGTCGAATCTCCGGGCCGATTGCGTCCGGTCCGGCCCTCCGAGGCCAAGCGCGAGCCGCTGTCCGGCTCCGAGTTCGAGTTCCTGCACAAGCGTGGCAAGTCGCCCTTCAGTTGAGGCGACGGCGCGACGCCGCCCGACCGTTCGGCGCCGCGGCGGCAAACTCGCGCCGCGCCACGCTGGCCCCCAGAGGCCCCGGCGGCCTTGGCACGCGGTGACAAGTCCGTTGCGCCAGGGCGGGTCGTGCGCGTAGGATGCGCCGCCTGCTCCCGGCGTGGGGCTCGGCATGGAGGCAACGTGATGCGACGTCATGGGTGGATCTGGCTGCTTGCGCTGGGCATGGTCGCCTGCGGTGGCGAAGAGGACACGAAGACCAAGACCGACACCGGAGCCGATGTTGGCAGCGACAGCGCAGATCCGGGCGACGTGACCGACAACGACACCTCGACCACCGGCGACGACGCCGCGGCCGACGCGGGCACCTGCAGCGGTGGCGTGTCGTGCCTGAACGCCAACAACGTCGAGGACCTGTCGTTGTGCCCGGCGCCGCAGAACGACTACGCCTGTGTCGCGGGCTGCTGCACCAAGAAGGTCGTCTGCAAGGCCGACGCCGACTGCGCGAGCAAGCTCGGCACCGCCGAATGCCCCGACGATCGCTTCCTGTGCGGATGTGACCTCGCGACGGGCGCGTGCCTGCAGTACCTCTGCGCCAGCGACGCCGATTGCCCCGCCGGCAAGCTGTGCAATGACGGCGGCTGCCACGACAAGCCCAAGACCTCCGACCTCTCGGTCGTGCTCTACCGCAAGGTGTGGATCGCGCGGCCGGGCGACAGCGGCGAGGCCGTGGCCCTGTTCGGGCCGCAGGCGCGCGACGACAAGGGCAACGTCGATCCCAAGGCCACCTTCGCCTGGAAGCTCGACGGCGCCGGCTTCAAGCTCGAGGGCAGCAAGCTCACCGCGGGCGACACCGCCGGCAAGGGCACGATCACCGCCTCGATCGAGGGCGGCAAGCAGAGCGCCACCGCCACGGTCTGGAACCTCGGCCCGCTGCCGAAGGACGCAAGCGCCCGCGTCACGATCGTCGACGAAGACACGCTCGCCCCGCTGAAGGGCAAGGCCTACGCCGTCTGCCAGCCCGAGGCGACGACGCCGACGACCATCGAGCAGGCCGTGGTCGACGGCCAGGCGGTCTTCACGTTCACCGACGCCCCGTGCGACATCCACGTCGTCGCCGACGATCACGACGTCGTCTCGGTCATGCGCTTCGACCCGGCCAACGGCAAGGAGCTGATGCTCGCGGCGCGTCTGCGTCATTTCGCGCAGCTGGCGTACGACATCGACGGCAAGCCGATCGCAGCGGAGACCAAGCTCGAGCACGGCGACGTGATCAGCGGCAAGGTCGAGTACGACGGCCAGGGCGAAGCGGGCCTCGGCATCACCTCGCTCGGCGTCGGCTCGGACCTGCTGTTGTTCAACCTCGACGCGATCATCGGCCCGAACGTCACGCGCCCCTTCCACCCGGACGCGCCGTCGCTGGTGAACCCCAAGCCGGGCTCGCCGCAGGACATCCCGGGCGGCGTCACGTTCTTCCTCGGCAAGAAGGTCATCGAGTCGTACGTGCTCGCTGGGCCGCCCGGTCAGCACATCGTCTGGTCGCTCGCCGGGCGCCTGCCGCTCTCGGACCTGCTCAGCCAGGTCAGCGCGGTCGTCGACGCGGTCAAGGACGGCCTCGACGTCGGCAAGGTCGTCGGCGTGCTGCTGCCCTACCTCTCGGGCTTCTACTCGCAGGTCCTGGTCGACGTGCCGTTTGGCGACAAGTCCGGCGTGCAGACGCCCGCGTCGCACGATCTCGCGCCGAAGATGCCGCTGGGGCTCATCACCGAGATCGATCCGCCGTCGCTGCCGACGACGACCGAGGGCAAGTGGGCCGATCTGCTGCTCGTCATCGGCGGCGCGATGATGCCCGACGGCACGCTGATCCCGCTCGGCCTCGCGGCCGGATCGGACACCGCGACCTCCGAGGACAAGGCGGACGGCAAGGTCGACGGCGACCAGGAGACGCCCGGCAACCAGCCGCTCGAGCTCAGCGCCGCTCCGCTGCATTCGGGCCTGCGTGTCGGCGAGAGCAACCGCCTGATCGTCACCGCGGCGATCATCGTCGGCGGCGGCGGCAAGCGCGAGGGCGGCTCGATCGTCTTTGGCGACGTCGGCGCGTACAGCGACACCTACAAGCCCCAGGCGTTCCTGCCCTTCGCGATGGCGTCGACCTGGACGGCCGCGACCCGCACGCTCAACGTCGGCGCGGTCGAGGGTTCTGCGTTCTTCCGCGTCGTGCTGACCGCCAGCGAGGGCCGTCGCTGGAACGTGCTGGTCGGCGCGGATCAGGTCGGCAAGGACCTCGTGTTGCCCGAGGGCAAGGCCTGGGGCATCGACTCGGCCCTGGCCAACGCGCCCAAGCGCGTCTTCGTCGGTGGCTTCGAGCTGCGCAGTGGCGCCTCGAGCCTCGCCAAGGTGCTGCAGGACGGCACGCTGCTGGACCTGGTCACGCGGACCAAGCGCAGCTCCTTCATCGACAGCCACTAGAACAGCCACTAGAACAGCCACCAGAGAAGACGCGACCCGCTAGCGGATGCGCTCGTCGTGGCGGATCCGGACGAAGCGACCGGCGCGGATGCAGAAGCGGTTGCGCCGGTGCGCGTCGCTCGGCAGCGCGTCCGGGTGCAGCGGATCGTCGGCGAGCGCGATGACCGGCCCGTCGGCGGATTCGGCGAGGAAGTGCGGCTGCATCTTGGGGCCGACGCCTTCGGCCTGCAGCGCCGCCAGGATCGCCGTCGCGTCGGCGCCATCGCCGTCATGGCCCTCCGCATCCACCCGCCGCGCCCCGAGCGCCACCAGTCGCTCGAGCGTATGCAGCGTCGGCGGCGGCAGCACGACCGGCCCGCCGCTGGCGTGTGCGTCGAGCGCGTCGGCCGGTCGCAGCCAACCCGCCCAGACGCCTTCGACGCCATCGGCGGCGGCGTGCTGCCCTGACGGCAGGAGCGCCGCGAAGAAGAGCGTATCGAAGCGCACAGGCTCGGCCTCGGGCGTGACCCACCAGGCGAAGGGCACGACGCGGCTGAGCGTGGCGTCCAGGCCGCGGCTGCGCAGGGCCCGCGCGAACGCGTCGCTGGGGACGCGGTGGCCGTCGCGCTCGGCATGCACCGCCGCCGCGACGGCCTTGGCCACGTCTGCTGGCACCAGCGCGGCGTCGTCGGGGTGACTGCCTTCGCGGTGGGCGAGCACGATGGCGGCCTCTTCGCAGAGCTCGCGGACGGCAGCGCCGAACGCCGCAGCGACCGGGGTCACGTCGCGGCCCTGCGCCGAGGCGACCCGGCTCACGGCGCGCTCGGGCCAGGGGCCGAGCCTGCTGTCGTCGTCGTCGACCTTGCCGCCCGGGAACACCGTCGCGCCGGCCATGAAGCCGGCGCCGCCCGAGCGTCGGGTCATCAGGACCTCGACGCCGCGCTCGCCGTCGCGCAGCAGCACGACCGTGGCGGCGGGCCGCGGCGGGCGCGGCGGGCGGGCGCCAGCGCAGGGCTCGGGCGCCGGCTGATCCGAGGGGGACGATGCGGACATGGTGGCTCCCGCTAGCGGCACTTCTTCGAGGCTTCGAGATCCGTCAGGCGGCGGACGAAGCGGGGCAGCACGTCGCCAAGGAGCTCGGTGGTGTCGATCTCGACGTGGTCCGCGCCCGCGTAGGGGGCCGCGCCGAAGCCGGTGCCCCAGGTGCCCTCGAGCCAGCAGCGCTGGCATTGCTCGAGCAGGCCGGCGCAGACGTCGTCGCTCAGCGGCGGGCTGCAAGGCGGCATGTCGTTCAAGGCGAACCAGGTCGAACCGGAGCCAGCGATGGCCGTCATCATGACCCGGCTCGCGTGGTACGAGGGCAGCTTGTGATCGTGGCGGAATTGCAGCCTCTGGTAGTGGACCTTGACGCCCTTGGTCTTGAGCAGCCGGGCCGGCTCGCGTGACGCCCACCACGAGTTGTCGCTGCAGTCGATGCCGGTGTCGGTGATCGGCCAGGCGCCCAGTGCACAGACGATGCTCGCCGGGTTGTCGCCGTTGGCCGGTGGGTAGGCGGCCGCGTGCGAGAGCTGGCCGCCGAAGTTGCAGGACGACTCGCTGACGCCTGGGCCGTCGTCGGGGCCGATGCTGAGCGCGGGGTTCGCCTGCGCCTCGCTCGCGGCGCAGCGATCCGAAGGGCCTTCGACGTCGATCAGGAAGCGCACGAAGTTCAGCGAGTTCTGGCTGAACTTGTTGAGGGCCGCGGCCGCCGGGACCACGCCGTAGCCGATGCCGATGTAGCCGACGCGGGTCTTGTCGATGTAGGGCCGCTCCGAGACGAGGCGCAGGACCTCCTTGGTCGCCGTGGCCTGCAGATCGCCGCCGAGGTCGTTCTCGCCGCCCGACTTGTGGCCGCCGATGCCGGTGCCCGGCAGGTTGAAGATCACGACGACCGTCTCGGTGGACGCCGCGAGCTTCTGCGCGGGGGCGACCCAGGTCGGTCGCGGCGAGTCGTCCGGGCCGCCGACGAGCACGACCAGCGGGCAGGGCGCCGCCTTCTGGCACGTCGTCGGCACCAGCACGTTGCCCTTCACCGTCGAGCTGCCGCCGAGGTATTGCACGGCGATCGACAGGTCCTCGTTAGCGACGGCGGGGCCGTCCTTGGCCGACGATCCGGGCAGCGAGCAGCCCGTCTGGGTGTCGGTGCCCGCGTCGACGACCGCGGTGTCCGGGGCCGGCGCCGCATCGCTGCCGCAACCGCCGCTCGCGCCGAGCCCGAGCGTGAGCCCGACGACGAGCGCCGCGCGGCGCGGCAGGCGACGGCCATGGGCGGTCTGGAGGACTGGCTGTGACGGCATGGTGGACTCCGGCGGCCCCGGGTGGGCGGTGGGACACGCCATCCTAGCGAGTCCTGGCGTTCGGGGGAACGCGTCCGGCACCCTGATGGGCCCTGCGCGTCCGCTCGAGACCGCGGCAGGGACGACCGCGGACGATCGCAGACGATCGCGCCGCGATCGTGGTCGATCGCGCGCGATCGCGTGGCGATGATCACGTCCCACCGCGCCCCACAGAACGCGGTGTCAGATAATCAATAAGAAAAAAGCGTGGTTGCAGCGATGGCTGCGGCGGGCCCGTCGCGCGGCGATGGACAGCTGCGCGGACGGCACACGCGGCGCGCGAGAACTTGGAACGGCCTTATATTGCTAGAAAAATCCCGAAAGCCGCCGGTCGGGCTCCGGCCGTCGCCTGCGCGAAAACCCTGATTCGACAGGGGAACCCGATTGACACCCGCAGACGCGCCTCCGTATGCTCGGCGGTGGGAACCAGTGGCATAAAGTAGGAAGAAGTGGGACAACAAGGAGGGTGCTCGACGCGACGGACGCACCGCCGCCTCGGCGCCCCCGAAACCAACGGAATTGCAGGCGGTGGGCGTGGATCTCTCCTTCCACGGCAAGAGCAACGTGCGAATCGACGCCAAGGCCCGGCTGTCGGTTCCAGCGGGCTTTCGTCGCCAGTTGGAAGACGGAGGCGACACCCGCGTGGTGCTCGCGCCGGCGCTCTTCGATCCGACGGTGCACTGCTACCCCTGGGCGGCGTGGAAGGCCCGCGAGGCGTTGATCGCGTCGCTGCCGCAGAGTGATGCCCGCGTGATCGCCGTCAAGAAGTTGCAGTTCGCGCTGGCGGTCGACGCGACGCCGGACGGACACGGCCGGGTGTTGCTGCCCGCGGATCTGCGCCAGCACGCCGGCATCGACCTCGAGTCGGACGTGGTCGTGGTCGGCCAGGGCCAGACCTTCGACCTCTGGGCCGCGGCCGCGTGGCAGCAGAGTGTGGACGAGGCGCGGGCCTCGCTCGCCAGCCTGCGCGACAGCCTCGCCGCTGTGGGGCTCTGACCATGGCACGCCCCAACCGCCGTCCTTGGCGCCCCGCTGCGCCTGCCGCCGCGCCCGCGCGTCCGCCGCTGTCCGTGGCGGACGAGGCGTTGGCGGCCGCCGGCGAGGCCGAGGATCCGGGCTTCTCGCACGTCACCGTGCTGCTCGGCCCGACGCTCGCGGCGCTCGCCGACGTCCCGCCCGGCTGGGTCGTCGATTGCACGCTCGGCGGCGGTGGTCACAGCGAGGGCATCCTGCGCGCGCGCCCCGACCTGCGCGTGCTCGGCCTCGACCGCGACGCCGAGGCGCTCGCGGCCGCGTCGGCCCGGCTCGCGCCGTTTGGCGACCGCTTCGTCGGCGTCCACTCGGCCTTCTCGGACGTCGCCGAGGTGCTCGACGCGCGCGGCCTGCGCGAGGTCTCGGCAGCGGTGGCCGACCTGGGCGTCAGCTCGCCGCAGCTCGACCGTCCCGAGCGCGGCTTCTCGTTCCGCTTTGACGGCCCGCTCGACATGCGCATGGATCCGAGCCGCGGCGAGTCGCTGCTCGAGATGCTGCGCCAGGTGCGGCAGCCCGAGCTGGTGGAGATCCTGCGCGAGCTCGGGGACGTCGACCGGCCCGGTCGCGCGGCCCGCGTGATCTGCGAGGCGATCGAGGAGGGCGTCGAGGGCACGGCCGAGCTCGCGGCCCGCGTGGCGCGCGTGTTGCCGGGGCCGAGCCGGATCCATCCGGCGACGCGGGTGTTCCAGGCGTTGCGCATGTGGGTCAACGACGAGGCCGGCCAGCTCGAGACGCTGATCGCGACGCTGCCGGCGCGCCTGGCCCCGGGCGGCGTGCTCGCCGTCATCTCGTTCCACTCCGGCGAGGACCGCATCGTCAAGCACGCCATGCGCGAGCTTGCCCCACGCGGCGGCGCGTTCTGGCTGCCGAGCCGCAAGCCGATCGAGGCCGACGCCGACGAGGTCGGCCACAACCCGCGCGCCCGCAGCGCGCGTCTGCGGCTGCTCGCCCGCCGTTCGGAGGACGCATGAACCGCGATGACCTCGACCCGCGCGAGCCGTCCGTCGATGGCGCGCCGGAGCTGGACGCCGACCTGCGGCCCCGCGTCGACGTCGCGGCGCCGCGGGGCCTCGCCACCGATGGGCCGGCGCTGCACACGGCCACGGCGCGGGCGCTGCGCTCGGAGCGCTTCTTCTGGTGGCGCCTGACCGCCCTGCTCGCGCTGGCCTCGGCCCTGGGCGCCGTTGGCGTCTGGAAGGTCCGCGAGCGTTCGCAGGGCATCCGTGTGGCCCAGAAGCTCGCGGTCGTCGACGCCCAGCTGCGCCAGGCGGTCGAGACCAACCTCACGCTCGAGGCCGAGATCCTGCGCGAGCTCGACCCGGTGCAGCTGCTCAAGCAGGGCGTCGAGGAGTTCGACATGGCTGCGGGCGACCCCGACGAAGCGGTGGTGGTGCCATGACGCAGCTCCGTCACCAGGCGCCAGCGCACGCCGCGCATCGCCAGCCCCGCGGGCTGGTGGTGGTGGCGTTCGTCGCGTTGGCGATGGTGGCGGTCTCCGGCCTCGCCGCATGCAGCGGCGCCGCCGCCGAGCAGCGCAAGCGCACCGAGCAGGCCGACTTCCACTACAAGCTGGCCGGTGGCTACTTCCACGCCGAGAACATCGACCTGGCGATCCGCGAGCTGGTGCGGGCGTTCGACTTCGACCCCGAGCACGCCGAGGCCCGCTACCTCTACGGCTTCATCCTCTTTGGCCGCAAGCGCCTCGAAGAGGCGGCTGAGAACTTCCGCCGTGCGCTGGCGCGCAACCCGAAGCACTTCGCCGCGCGCAATCACCTCGGCGTGACCTACCTCGAGCTCGAGCGCTTCCACGAGGCGATCGAGGTGATCGAGCCGCTGCTCAAGGAGCCGCTCTACACGACGCCCTACCTCGCGCACAACAACATGGGCTGGGCGTACCTGCGCCTCGGTGACCTGCGCAACGCCGAGAAGCACATGCGCATGGCGGTGTTCCTGAACCCGAAGTTCTGCCTCGGCTACCGCAACCTCGGCCTGCTGGCCAAGGAGCAGCGCGACATCCCCCAGGCCATCCGCTACCTCGAGGACGCGACGCGGCTCTGCGCGAAGTTCTCGGCGGCCTGGTGGGAGCTCGGTGAGCTGCTGAGCGAACGCGACATGGAGCGGGCGCAGGCGGCGTTCCGCAGCTGCCGCGCGGTCGAGGGCAACAGCCTGCTGGGGCGCCGCTGCGCCGCGCGCATCATCGGCGGCGATCCGGGCGAAGGTGGTGACGCAGGGCGCGGGCCCGAGGAGGACGGCCGTGGCTGGCGATAACCACCTGCATCCGCACCTCGACGACGACGGTGTCGCGCCGGCGCCGTCCGCGTCCGCCGATCCGGCCCGCGACGACGCCGCCGCCGCGCGTTCGGCCGCGTGGGCCGAGGCGATCGACGACGTCGCGCCGCACCTGCGTGGCGAGACCGTCGTTCCGCGCTCGCCGTTCCGCCTGCAGCTGCGCGACCGCGCTGGCCAGACGCCTGCGGCGCGCTACCAGCGCACGGTCGGCCGCGCCCGCGCCGCGTTCATCCTCATCGGCCTGTACCTGCTCGCCGGCGTCGGCGCGGCCTTCTTCCACGTCAGCCACGCCAGCGACGTCGTGCGCTTCCTCGACGCCAACCTCGTGCACAAGGTGCGGCTCAAGACCCGCCGCGGCGCCATCGTCGATCGCAGCGGCGTCGCCCTCGCCACCGACGTCCGCGCCGACTCGCTGGTCGCCGATCCGCTCTGGCATCGGCGGCCGGGCGCGCTGCTGCCCTTCGTGTCGCGGCCAGAGCGCGGCAAGCCCAAGCCGCCGCGGATGACCGCGGAGCAGACCGCCGACCGCACGGCCGCGCGCATCGCCGCGCTCACCGGCGAGCCGCTCGCAGAGCTGCGCGAGCGCCTGGGCCGCGACGCCGGTTTCGTCTACCTGATCAAGGATCTGAGCGTCGACGTCAGCACGCGCCTGAGCGCGGCCATCGCCAACGGCGACCTGCCTGGCGTCCACATCGAGCCGGGCTTCCGCCGCCACCACCCGTCGGGGACGCTCGCGGGCGCGCTGCTCGGTCGCGAGAACTGGCAGGGCACCGTCGAGGGCTCGTTCGCGCCGCTGCTGGCAGGGCAGGACATCGAGGTCTTCGCCACGCAGAACCGCGACCGGCAGCCGATGTACTTCGAAGGCGCGCCCGACCCCAGCCAGTACAGCGGCCGGACCATCGAGCTGACCATCGACAAGCGCATCCAGGCCGTCGCCGAGCAGCAGTTGAGCCTGGCGGTCAAGGACGCGAACGCCGAGCACGGTGTCGCCGTCGTCATCGACGTCGCGACCAACGAAGTGCTGGCGATGGCGCAATACCCGGGGCTCGACCCTGACGACACCCGGACCAAGCCCAAGGACGGCTGGCGCAACCGCCCGATCCAGGACCAGTTCGAGCCCGGCTCGACGCTCAAGGTGATCACGTTCATCGCGGCGCTCGCCGAGGGCAAGGTCCGCCCGGACGAGATGTTCGAGACGGCAGGTGGCCTCGGCGTACCCGGCAAGCTGATCAAGGACGCGCATCCGCACGGCCGCATCTCGGCGGCCGAGGCGATCAAGTACTCGTCCAACGTCGCCATCGGCAAGATGGCCCTGCGCGTCGGCCGCACGGCGCTCGATGGCTATCTGCGCCGCTTCGGCTTCGGCCATCGCAGCGAGATCGGCCTCGCCGACGAGATCGGCGGCACGCTGCACCCGGCCGAGAAGTGGCTGCCGGTGAACCTCGCCAACATCGCCTTCGGCCAGGGCGTGGCCGTGACCGCGCTGCAGATGGCCAACGCGTTCGCCGCGGTCGGCCGTGGCGGCGTGATGATGCGCCCGCGCCTGGTGCGCGCCGTGGTCGAGCCCGACGGCCAGCGCCGTGCGCTGCCGGGGGAGCAGGGCGATCGCATCGTTCCGGACGCCGTGGCGCGCCAGGCGATCGACGCGATGGCGCTGGTCTGCGAGCCGGGCGGCACCGGACGTCGCGCCCGCGTCGAGGACTACAAGATGGTCGGCAAGACCGGCACGGCGCAGCAGGTCGGCCCGGGCGGCTACTCGCCGACCCATTGGGTGGCGAGCTTCATCGGCCTGGTGCCGCGTGAGCAGCCGCGGCTCGCCATCTACGTCGCGGTCGACACGCCGCGCAAGCGCCACGCCCGCGACCCGAGCATCATCCTGCGCACCGGCGGCGAGATCGCCGCCCCGGTCGTGCGCGAGATCGCGCGCTTCGCCCTGCCGTACCTCGGCGTGCCCAAGAGCCCGGGCGCGCCTTGGCTCGCGGTCGACGATCCCGTCGCGGCCAAGGCAAAGGCCGAGCGCCTCGCCGCGCGCGCCGCGACCGCAGGGCCCGAGAGCAAGGCAGCGCCGTCAGCCGAGGCCAGGGCGGACGCCGCCGTCGTCCTCGCGGCCGCGACGCCTGCGGCCACCGTCGCCGCCGCCGCCGCCGCCGCCGCCTCTAGGACGTCATGGCCGCGC
>CAZPHC010000002.1:0-268805 GCA_964586155.1 uncultured Enterobacteriaceae bacterium
CCAAGCGCATTGCGGCGCTGTTGCACGAACACGGCGTCCGGGTGCGGTTCACGCCCGGTGGGAGGTGCCGGACGATTCGGGGGCCCGGTGGGAGGTGCCGGACGATTCGGGGGCGGACGATTTCCGCGCGGGAGGTGTCGCGCGGGAGGTGTCGGACGATTCGCGATCGGAGATCGGTGTGGCATCAACGCGACGCGCCGAACCGGAAATCGCGGATCGACGACCTACCTTCGCCGGGATCTTCGTTCTCCCCGGCCGGAGGTTCCCATGCGCCCACTTCGCCACGCCCTGCCCGGCGGTCTGCACGAGATCAGCATCCGCATTACCGGTGAGCACTTGCTGCTCAAGCCGGGCAAGCCGCTCAACGACCTCATCCTCGGCGTCATCGGCCGGGCGCAGACGCAGCAGGACGTCCAGATCCACGCCTTTGTCGTGCTCTCGAACCACTACCACATGTTGGTCTCCGTGCCGGACAGCCAGACGCTCAGCGACTTCCAGCAGTTCGTCAACGGAAACATTGCTCGCAAGATCAACCGCTTGCTGGGGCGAAGGGGCTCCGTCTGGGAGCGCCGGTGTCGCGCGATCCCGGTCGTCGGCGACCGCTTCACGCAGATGTGGCGGCTTCGCTACATCATGGCCCACGGCGTCAAGGAGGGCCTGGTCGGCCGCGTCGACGACTGGCCCGGCGTCAGCTCGACCCCGTGGCTGCGCGACGGAACCGTCATCACCGGCGTCTGGACCAGCCATACCGACCAGACCAACGCCAGCCGATTGAAGGGCTATGTCGAGATTCCCGGACAGTTCGACACCGTCTACGAGCTGCAGATGACGCCCCTGCCGTGCTTCGCCAACACGCCGCAGGACCAATGGCGCGCCGCCGTGCGTGCGCTATTGCAGGAGATCCACGATGAGTTCGACGCGGCGCGCGAGGCCAACGGGACGCTGCCCCTGGGCCCTGAGCGCGTCCTCGGCACCGACCCGTTCGCACGGGTGCTGCGAAGCAAACACGGGCGCGCGCCGACGGTGCTGGCGCTCGACCCGGTCATCCGCCGCGAGGCCATCGCGCGGCTGCGAGCGCTCGAGGCGCAGTGGCGCGAGGCGGCGGCCGCGGCCTGGCAGCTGCTCACGGGCGGCGAGGTCACGCGACGCAAGAAGCTGCCGGCGATGTATTGGCGGGCGCTGGCGCTGTAGCGCGGCGCTGACGGCGAGGCGCGCACCTTTGGCGACGGTGCGCATGGGCCAGGGCTCTTGGTGGGTTGGGAGCGGGGGTCGGCAGCGGTGACAGCATCAGGGGCCAACGGGCACGTCAGCGACGGCGCCGCGGCATGGCTTTGCCCTGCGGTGGTTGGAGGTCGTCGCGTTCTCGAATCGTCTGGCACGTTTCACGGGGGCACGTTTCACGGGCGTTATTTCGAATCGAGCCGGGCCACGCCATCGAAATCTGCAGGCACGCCGTCCCGCAACTGCGCCTGGCAACGGATGCGGTACATCTCCGCAGCCTTGTCCGATGGGTCCCGTGCCAGACAGGCGCCGAAGGCGCTCAGGGCCCCTTCAGGGTCGCCTGCCAGGTAGCGCGCACGTCCCTGCGCGAAGTCGCCGAGCGTGGCGATCCGGGCTTCGCGGGTAGGGGCCTCGAGCACGTCGAGCACCTCGAACAGCGAGACCGGCTGAGCCTTGCCTTTGACGATCACGCAGTCGAGCTCGCGCAACGCCGCGTCCTTCGGGCCCAGGGCCGATGCAACGGCGTCGGTCACCAGCAATCCTGCACCATACCTCTTCGTGAGGCTTTCGACACGGGACGCCAGGTTGACGCTGTCGCCAATGACCGTGCACGAAAGCCGCGTCGCGCTGCCCACGCTCCCGAGCACCAGCGGCCCGCGGTGCAGCCCGATCCCCACGCCGACTGCCGGCCGGCCGAGAGCGCTACGGCGTGCATTGAACCGGTCGAGGGCGCGGAAGCAGCCCACCGAAGCTTGTACGGCGACCGTCGGGCTCTCGAACAGCGCCATGATGGCGTCGCCGATGTACTTGTCGATGAACCCGCCTGCGCGCGTGATTTCCCCCTCGGCCTCCGCGAGCCACTCGTTGATGAACTCGATCGTCTGCTCGGCGGTCATGCTCTCTGCCAGCGAGGTAAAGCCGCGCACGTCGGAGAACAGCACCACCAGGTCGCGCGCTGTGCGGTCCCCCAGGGCCACCTCGCGGATCGACTCCCTGCCGAGCAAGCGCAAAAAATCCACGGGTACGAAGCGCGCGGTCGCGTCGTGGGTCAGGAGCAACTGCTGGTGTGCGGCGTCCAGGTCCGCGAGCGACCGCGTGAAGCGAGTGGCAAGGGCGACCGTCACCGCGATGCCATAGAACACCATCCCGAGGACAGCGCCGTGGCTCAGCAGCAGGCCTATCCCCCGCTCGGGAGGGATGGCCAGGAGCGCGCCGGCAACCTGACCGCTGAAGCACACGCCAAGGCCCGCGAGGCCCACGAGCATGGTCCTGCCCTCGGTGTCGCCGCGCAGCGCAGCACGCACCACCCAGCGGACAATCCACACCAGGCCGAGCAGTAACAGCAGCATGTGCGCCGCATAGGGGACGACCGTGTAGAACAGATCGGGCACCAGCAGCCGGCCAACAGGCGCCAACAGGAGCAGGACCACGAGCCCGCGCGCGGAACTCGGCAACGGCCCCCGGTGGAGCAGGTGCCACATGCTCGCGACGCTCAACGCCACCTGCAGAGAAGAGAACGCCGCCAACCTCCCCGTCACTTCCAGCGGGACACCGAAGATCGAGAGCTCGGGAGCGACCAACCACACGGCGAAGCACAGGAACGCCATGGACTGATAGAGGTACTCCTTCAACTCGCGACGGCTCCTGTACAGGACCAACTGGAAGACCGCGAGCAGAACGAAGGTCAGCGCCTCCACCAAGTTCGGCACGAGCAGCTTCGCCCTCGCTCGACCTACCTCGGCGCGTCGGAGGGTGTCGACGAGCGTCAGCGGACCGACCAGGTGGGGGGTCCCCTCCAGCGGATATCGTCCGCCAGACCAGTAGATGTGCGGCGCCAGCCGGACGCGGACATCGATCACCAACTCGCCGGTGGCACCGACCGCCGCCGCGGGCACCGCGAAGGCTCGGTCATTGAAGAACTGGCTACCCCAGCCGGTGGAGAGGTCACCGCCGTGCGCCAATTCGATCCCGTTGGCGCGGACAGACCACGCGCCAAGGAAGTGGCCGATCGCCACGCCGATTGGTTCGTTTGGGGTGGTCAGGGCGACGCGGGCGCGCATGCTGACCGTCGGCGGTGGGGCCTTGCCTCGCGCGGCGAAGTCCGTTCGCGAAACCCAACTCGGGCCGTCAGACGCGCGCTCGCATGCCTCGAAGGTGTCCGAGCACAACCGCCAGAGCGGCTCGAGGTCGGTCACCCCCGCTGGCAACCTTGACTGCGCCTGCGTCTGCGCGCTTGCCGGCCATGCGCACGCGACCAGCATCAGCAACAGCGTCGGGATCAGCGAATAGCTGGCGTAGGCACGCCTTCCCTCGCCATCCGCCATTGCGCCGCCCCTCCGCATGCCCCGGACTGCCTGAATCCCGTGCCAGGCGAGCAGCATTCGCGCCAGCCGCAGCGGCGGCAACCTCGAGATCCGGCGCAGCAGGCAGACTTCGGTCGCCGCGGAGGCCGAGTGCATCGGGTGCTGTGCAGAGGGTCTGCAGAGGGTCAGATCTTACCATTTCCCTATTTTCGTTCACGCCCGGCCCCGCGCGAGCCCGCACGAAGTCGCTCGCGCCACTGCCGAAGCTGCAGATCTACGCCACGTCGCTCGTCGACGCGCCTGATTCGCATCGAGATGCTCGGAGCAGCGGTCGCCTTCACCCGCGCGACGCGGCTCAGCGCAATGGCTCGTGCCCGCACCAGCTACCGGACGGCGAGCCAATTGGCCGGATGTCCCGTCCTTCTCGAATCGTCTGGCACGTTCCACCACGTTCCACCGAGACGGTCCACGCCCAGCGCAGCAGACGACGCCGGTTTCTCGAATCGTCTGGCACGTTCCACCGAAGGGCCGAATCACCACCCAACGCCGCACCACCCACATCCCAGGCTCAGGCCACGTCGTCAGCCAACACGACGTCGACCTGCTCGCCGAACCACGACTCGACGCAGTCGTCGGCCGAGCCGTCCTCCCACGCCAACATCGCGAATTCGCCGCCCTCGTCGAGCGCGATGATCGGGTGGTGCCAGGTGTTCGGGCGGTAGTTGATGCCTTGGCCCGGCACGCAGAGAAACGCCCGCAGGCCGTCGAGATCCGGGCCACCATCGGCGGCCGTCGGCGCGACGCAGATCAGAAAGCGCGAGCAGAGCAGCGGCAAGAACGCCTGGCTCGAGCACGGATGCTTCTCGAGCAGCCGCAGCGCAAAGGGCAGGGCCTTGGCCGTCGAGCGGAACACCGCCAGGTTGGGCCGGGCGTCGGGGCGGCTCGAGTGCAGCTGCGCGGCCCAGTCGAAGCGGACGGCTGTGCCCTGGTTGGCGGCCTTGCCGTCGCCGAGGCCGGCGCTGACGACGTCGCCGAAGGGGGCGAAGGCCTCGGCCGTCAGCGGCTCGGCGGCCACGGTCAGGCGGCCTGCGGGCGTGCGCTGCAGCGGCATCACGAGCCTCGGTAGGTGGCGTAGCCGAAGGGGTTCAGCAGCAGCGGCACGTGGTAGTGGGCGCCGCCCCCCTCGCGGACGACAAAGTCGATCTGCACGCCCGGGTAGAAGGCCTCGACGCCCAGAGCGCGGAAATACGGCTCAATCGCGAAGTGGATGCGATAGCTGCCAGGCGCCGGCGTGTCGGTGAGCAGCGCGCCGACCCGGCCGTCGGCGTTGGTCGTGCCCTCGGCGACGTCGACCCAGGCGCCATCCACGTGGCGCTGCAGCGCGACGTGCACGCCCTGCGCTGGTTTGCCGCGGGTGGTGTCGAGGATATGCGTGCTGATGCCCATGGTCGTCTCCTGGCGGGCGCTCGGCCCGGGTTCGCCGGCGCTCAGGCCCCTGCGAGCAGCCACTTCTCGATGCGCAGGCGCGTGATCCGGCTCTGCTCGGCCCCGGCATTGGCGATCTCGGTCGCGCGGTCGTTGCGGATGCGGCGCTCGAGGATGTCGAGCATCTGCGCCGCCGAGCGGCCCGTGGCGAAGCAGATGAAGATGAAGCCGAACCTGTCGAAGTACGCGTCGTTGCCGTCGGCGAGGCGCGCCTTGACGTCGACCGGCGCGCCGCCGACACCGGCCTGCTCGCCGCTCGACCAGGTCGCCGACTGCGCGGTCGCGGTCGCGGCCTTGGCCGGGTTGCCGATGCGCGGATGCGCGGCGAAGGCCTGCAGCCAATCGTCGTCCTGCAGCTCGGCGAAGGCGTCGTCGGCGGCGGCGAACAGGCCGCGCACGCTGCGGGTCGGCAGCGCGTGCTGCATCGCCATCACCCAGCGCTCGCTGGCGCAGAACGAGCGCAACAGCGTGGCCCGCGTCTCGGCGTCCATCGCGTGCAGCGCCGCGAGCTTGGCCGCCTCGGCAGGGGTGTCGGTGCCGACGCCGTAGACGCGCATGCGGTTGACGCCGCCGTGCGGGAAGATGTGGACGCGCAGATGCGTCGCGATCGTCGGCCGCGCCGGCTCGAAGACGTGGCGGCGATGCTGCACCAGCGGCGCCTGGTCGAGCACGGGCGTCCAGCCATCGTCGGTGCGCAGCGGCACGCCGGCGTCGAGATCGGCGCGCTCGGCGAAGTCGGCGCCGGCGTCGAACGCCAGGATGCTCGTCGCCTGCGGCGCGTTGCCCTTGAAGAAGTGCGTGTCGATCTCGACCCGCTGGATGACGCCACGCCGGCCCAGGCGCAGGACGCACCAATCCGAGCCGGGCGTGCGGCGGCGCTTGGTCTCCCAGCCGTCGCCCATGTTCACGCCGCGCCCCGGCAGCAGCAGGTTGCTCGGCGGGCCAAAGAACTGGTCGCTGACCGAGGCGACGCCGCCGCCGTGCTCGAGCGCGACCAGGTCGATCGCGGCGGGCTGCCAGAAGGTGCGCGGCTCGGCGATGGCGCGGCCGTAGACGCGCAAGCGGGCGACGCCGCCGTCGGGGTAGATGCGCAGTCGCACGTGCGTCGCGCGCGGCGACGCGGCGGGCAGCGGCAGCACGTTGGGGAAGTCGGCGCGGACGTCGCTGTGCGGCAGGACCTCGAGCCACGCGGCCCCGCCGGCGGCGGCTTGCTCGGCGGCGTCCTTGGCCATCGGCAGCGCCAGCAGCTCCGCGGGGGTCGCGGTATGGCTCGTGGCGCAGACCTCGAGCGACACGGCCTGCGGCGCGTTGCCCTTGAAATGCGTCGTATCGCAGACGATGCCCTCGATCGTGCCGGCGGCGCCGAGGCGGATGATGGCGGCGTCGTGGCCGGGCCCACGCATGCGCTGCGACTCCCAGCCGTCCATCCACTTGCCGCGGTCGGTGTACTCGCCCTCCTTCCAGACCGGCGCGTCGCTGCGCAGCAGGTTCTCCTTGGGCGCGAAGTAGTCGTCGCTGGCCCAGACGGCGAAGGTACCGATCTCGTCGGCCGCGAGGTTGCAGAGGTGCGCGAAGGCCTCAGGCACGGGCGAATGCGACATGGACGGGGCTCCAGCGGCGCTCGTGGCGCCGGGTCGGACGTGGTGGGGAGCTAGCGATGGACGGCGACGAACGAGCCGATCGGCCGCGACGAGAGGCCACTCCTGGCGTCGTAGGCGAGCTTGCCGCGGACCCAGGTCTGGTCGACGACGCCGCGCAGCCGGCGGCCGACGTAGGGCGAGACGCGGTGGCGGTGGCGCAGGTCGGCTGCGGCGACGGTGTGCTCGGCGGCGTCGTCCCAGATCACGATGTCGGCGTCGAAGCCGACCCGCAGCTGGCCCTTGCGGTGGGCCAGGCCGGCGAGCCGCGCCGGCGCCTCGGCGTGCCAGCGCGCCATCGTCGCGATGTCGTGGCCGCGGCCGTGCGCGCCGGTCCACAGCACCGACAGGCCCAGCTGCAGGCCCGAGATGCCGCCCCAGGCGCCGAGGAAGTCGCCGCTCTCCATCTTCTTGAGCTGCGGCGTGCACGGCGAGTGGTCCGAGACGACCATCGAGATCGGGCCGCCGTCGAGGCCGCGCCAGAGCCGGTCGCGGTTGGCGGCCTCGCGGATCGGCGGCGCGCATTTGTAGTGCGTGGCGCCGTCCTCGATCTCCTCGGCGGCGAAGGTCAGGTAGTGCAGGCAGGTCTCGGCGGTGATCGGCACGCCGTCGGCCTGGGCCTCGGCCAGCAGCGGCAGCGCCGACGCCGACGAGAGGTGGACGATGTGCACCGGCGCCCGATGCTTGCGCGCCAGGGCGATGACCATGGCGATGGCGTCGTCCTCGGCGGCGTTGGGCCGCGAGCGCAGGTAGGTGTCGTAGCGGCGCGGATCGGCGGCCTCGCGGGCGAGCTTGGCCTCGGCGAGGTCGAGCGGCCCGGGCGCTTCGGCGTGCACCAGCAGCGTCATCCCGTGGTCGCGCAGCACCGGCAGGGCGGCGTCGAGGTCGTGGGCGCCGACGTGGCCGAACTCGTCGACCCCCGAGGGGCAGAGGAAGCATTTGCAGCCGGGCACGCCGAACGCCGCCAATCCGGGCAGATCGGCCGCGTTGCCGGGCACCACGCCGCCCCAGAACGCGACGTCGACGTGCAGCTGGTCGGCCAGCGCGCGCTGCTTGGCCTCGGCCGCGGCGCGGTTGACCGTCGCCGGGATGCAGTTGAGCGGCATGTCGACGACGGTGGTGATGCCGCCCGCCGCCGCTGCCTCGGTCGCCGTCTGGAAGCCCTCCCACTCGGTGCGGCCGGGCTCGTTGATGTGGACGTGGGCGTCGACGATGCCGGGCGAGACGACCTTCGCCCCCGCCTCGACGACGCGCGACGCCTCGCCGACGACGTCGAACGCCGTGATGTCGATGATCTTGCCGCCGTCGATGTGCAGCGCAGCCGGCCGCAGCGCACCGTCGACAAGCACCCGCTCGCCTCGAACGACCAGCGTCATGGTCAGGACCTCAGGGCTGCGTCGGCGCAGCGGGGGCGGCGGTGGCCGCGGTGGCGTTGACGTCGGCGCCCTGGGCGATCCAGGCGCCCACGATCAGGCGTTCGGCGTCGGTCATGCCGGTGACGTTGCCGAGCGGCATCGTCTTGGTCTGCACGACGCGGATCATCATCCGGGCCGCCTGGGCCTCGATCTGGGCCGCAGTCTCGAGCACGACGCCCTGCGGCGGCGCGGCGAAGCCGGCGTAGCTGGGCTGCTCGGCGTGGCAGGTGACGCAGCGCGCCGCCATGATCGTCTTGACCTCCGAGAACGCGACCTTCGGATGGGCCAGCAGCGCCGGGTCGGCCGCGGCCGGCGCCGGCGGCAGGCTCAGCACAACGGTGGCCGCGAGCGCCGCGCCGGTGCCCGCCCACAGCCACGCCGGCGAATGCGAGCGCCAGTTCATGATCAGCTTGACGCCCACGCCGACGACGCAGATCAGCGCCAGCACCGCCCACTGCGCCTTGGCGCCGTAGAGCGACGGGAAGTGGTTCGACAGCATCGTGAACAGCACCGGCAGCGTCAGGTAGTGGTTGTGCGTGCTGCGGGCCTTGGCGCGGGCGCCGTAGCTGGTGTCGACGGGCCGGTTCTGCGCCGTCGCGGCCAGCATCTCCTTCTGCGCCGGGATGATGATGAAAAAGACGTTGCTCGCCATGATGCTGCCGAGCGTGGCGCCGATCTGCAGGAACACCGCGCGCGGCGTGAAGATCTCGCCGAGCCCGTACGCGCCGCCAGCGACGACCGCGAGGCCGAGCAGGGCGAACCCGACCTTGGACTCGACCAGCTTCGTCTTGCACAGGGCGTGGTAGACGACCACCGCGCCGGCGAGGATGCCGAACGAGATGGCGACGGCGGTCGTCTGCGCCATCGGCGAGGTCGCGTCGAGCAGCATCGCCCGCCCGCCGGCCCAGTAGACGATGATCAGCAGCAGGAAGCCCGTGATCCAGGTGGTGTACGACTCCCACTTGAACCAGAACAGCTCGGCAGGGAGCTTGTCGAGCGACTTGCGCTTGACCACCTCGTAGAAGCCGCCGGAGTGCGCCATCCATAGCTCGCCGACGACGTCGCCCTCGCGCGGCGTCTCGGGCGTGCGCAGCTTGCTGTCGAGCCACATGAACAAGAACGAGTCACCGATCCACATGATGGCCGCGATGACGTGGGCCCAGCGAACCGCGAGGTTCAGCCATTCTTGCAGGGTCGCGTCCATGCCACACCTCTCCGTCCAGTTGCAGCGACGGTAGCGCCGAGCGGACCGCCGCTGCAACCGGGCGCGTGTCTCTCGGCTCGCTACAGGAAGCGCAGCGGATCGAACTCGTCGATCGGGATGACGCGGACGCGCGGCAGCGGGCCACCGTCGAAGGCGTCGGCGTCGTGCTCGAGGTCGATCACCTGCACGTGCGGCAGATCGCGCAGCTCGCTCGAGATGAACTCCTCGAAGCCGAGCACCGCGACCGAGCGCGACGGGCCGGCCACCGCGCCGAGCGCCTGGGCGAAGTCGTGATCGTGGCTGGCCAGGACGACGTCGCCGGGGCGGTCGCGCAGCGCCTCGAGCGTGCGCAGGATCGCGACGTCGACGACGGATTGGTCGGCCTCGCCGACCAGCGGCACCGGGACGTAGCCCATCGCCTGCAGCGCCGCGATGAAGGAGATCGGCATGCCGCGGCTGGCGTTGAGGAAGAAGAGCGGGCGGACGTTCTTGCCGAAGCGGTGGCCGATGTAGCGGGCGACGCGCTCCCATCGTGGGCGCTGATCCGGACGCGGCCGCGCCTGCAGGATCATCTGGCCCAGCGTCATGTCGATGTTCTCGCCATCGACCAGGATGTAGACCATCGGCGCGGCTGCGGCGGCCTGGGGCGCCGCGCTCGGTGCGGCGGTCGCCTCGCCGGTGGCCTCGGCCGCTCCGCTCGTGCTCACCTCGTCATGATTCGGCACCACCATCGTTGTCTCCTTCGTCGGTCGCACCCGAGGGTGCCCTTGCGGCGACGTCGCCTCTTGCTCGTACCTGGACCTTGCACCTTCGCCCGCGACGTCACGCGACGTCGCGGCCGTTCGCTCCTACCTGATCAGCAACAGCGTCGCGTAGACGCCCAAGACCAGCACCGCCGACCAGACCCCGACCGTCACGCTGATCAACGCCCAGCTCGCCGGCTGGTCGTCGGGATCCAGCCGCACGTTGGCCACTTGCTGCGCGTCGGGGGGCTCCGGCGCACCGGGCGGCGTCGAGAAGGGCGGCGGCCGATCGTCGTCCATGGCCGCGACGAAACGGGTCGCGGACTCGCTCGCTGGCGGCGGCTCGCTGGCGACGGCGACGGGCCGCGCCGCAGCGGCTGGCGGCGGCTCGACGGGCGCGGGCGCTGGCTGCGGCGCGACCCGCAGCAGCGACGGACGGCGCACCTTCGCGGCCGGCGGGTTCGCGATGTCGCCGCTGGGGCGACTCTTGCCGACGAGTGGCAACGTCGGGCCGCCCGCCGGGGTGCCCGCCGGCGCCGCGGTCGGCGCAAGCGGGGGTGGCTCGCTCGGCGACGGGCGCTCCACCTCGGCCCACGGACTCGCGGCCGCGACGGTGGGCAGCGGCGGCGGCTCGCCATCGGTGGCGGCCGGTGCTTCGCCCAAGCGCCGCAGGATCTCGGCCGAATCGAGCAGGGACGTGCGGTCTTCGTCGTCGAAGCTGGCGGCGGCTCCCTGCGGCGGCGCAGGCGATGCCGCAGAGGTCGCTGCCGCTGCCGCAGCCGGAGCAGGGCGGGGCGCCGGCGCGGGCCCCGGGTGGGCCGACATGGACTGCGTCGAGCGCGGCAGGCTGACTCCGCCGGCGCGGGCACGGGGCCGCTCCGGCTCGGTCGGGCCGGGCGCAGGCGCGACCACGGACGCCCAATGGTCCACCGACGCCGCCACGGTGCGCGCCACCGGGACCGGCGGGCGATCCTCAGAGACCTGGAACGCCTTGCGCACCCAGGCCCCGAGCTGGTCGCGGTCGGCGCGAGCGTGCGCCTCGTCGGCGACGCGCAGCAGCGCTTCGCGGAATTCGCGTCCGCTCTGGTAGCGCGCGTCCGGATGGCGCGCCAACGCGCGCTCGGCGACGGCCCAGAGCGCGTTGGGGATCCGGCCCATCTTCTCGGGCGGCCAACGCACCTCGGCGCGGCTGACGGCTTCGAGCAGGCGCCGCGCGTCGGGCTCCTCGTACATCGGCTTGGTGCACAGCAGCTCGTAGAGCAGGATGCCAGCGGCAAAGAGGTCGGAGCGGTGGTCGACCGGCTCGCCGCGCGCCGCCTCCGGGCTCATGTAGTAGATCTTGCCCTTGAGCTGGCCGACGGCGGTCTGCGTACCGCGCGCCGCGGCCTTGGCGATGCCGAAGTCGGTGAGCTTGACCTCGCCTTGGAAGCCGATCAGCACGTTCTGCGGGCTGACGTCGCGGTGCACGATGTGCATCGGGCTGCCGTCGGCGTCGTGGCGGGCGTGGGCGAAGTCGAGCGCCGACGCCAGCTCGGCGATGATGTGGATGACCAGCGGCACGGGCAGGTCGCGGCCCATCTCGAACTGGCGCTGCAGCAGCCGGAACAGGTCGACGCCGTCGACGAGCTCGTAGGCCAAGAACCAATCCTCGCCCTCGCGGCCAAAATCCAGGATCGACGCGATGTTCGGGTGCGAGAGCTGGCTGGCGATGCGGGCCTCGTCGGCCAGCATGGTGACGAAGTCCTGGTCCTCGGCGAGGTGCCGGAACATGCGCTTGATCGCGACGCTGCGCTCGAAGCCGCCGAAGCCCGGCTGGCCGGCGCGAAAGACCTCGGCCATGCCGCCCGCCGCGATCCGCTCGCGCAGGACGTATCGACCAAACGCGGCTGGTAGGGGCGGTGTGCGCGTCATCGCGGGCCGCAGCATCGCAGCCGCGCGGCGTCGCGGCAAGGGTCCATCGACGACCTACGCGCCCGCAACGGCCGTCGCCTCGCGCAGCAGCGCACGGTCCGGCCACGGGGCCGAGAAGCCCGGCGCCGGATGCGCCGCCATCAGGTCGTGCACGCCGTCGGCGATCGCGGCCAGGGCCTCGGGCTCGTTGCGCTTGCGGATCGACTCGGCGATCCAGCGCGCGACCTGGCGGCAGTCGTCCTCGTCGAGGCCACGCGACGTCAACGACGGGCTGCCGATGCGCACGCCCGAGGGATCCATCGGCTTGCGCGGGTCGAAGGGGATGCTGTTGGCGTTGGCCTCGAGGCCGGCGGTGTCCATCGCCACCGCCGCCTCCTTGCCGCCGCAGCCGAGCGTGGTGGCGTCAAAAAGCACGAGGTGGTTGTCCGTGCCGCCGGTGACGACGCTGACGCCCTGGCGCAGCAGCTCGTCGGCCATCGCCCGGGCGTTGCGCACGATCTGATGCGCGTACGCCTCGAAGCTCGGCTGCGCCGCCTCGTGCAGCGCCACCGCCAGCGCGGCGATCGCGTGCTCGTGCGGACCGCCCTGCAAGCCCGGGAACACGGCCCGATCGACGGCGCGGGCGTGCTGCTCCTTGCACAGCAGCATGCCGCCGCGTGGGCCGCGCAGGGTCTTGTGCGTCGTGGTCGAGACGATGTCGGCGTGTGGCACCGGGCTCGGATGCGCGCCGCCGACCACCAGGCCCGCGATATGGGCGATATCGCAGAGCAGGGCGGCGCCGACCTCGGCCGCGATGGCCGCCATGCGCTCGAAGTCGATGATGCGTGGGTAGCAGGTGGCGCCGGCGACGAGCACCGCCGGGCGTACCTCGCGGGCGCGGGCCGCGATCGCGTCGTAGTCGAGCAGGCAGCTGTCGCGGTCGATGCTGTAGTGGTGCGCCTCGAAGAAGCGGCTGGTCACGCTGACGTTGTGGCCGTGCGTCAGGTGCCCGCCCTCGGCCAACGAGAGCGCGAGGATGCGGTTGTTCTCGGACTTCTTGCTGATCAGCGCGACGTACGCGGCGAGGTTGGCCGGCGAGCCCGAGTAGGGCTGCACGTTGGCGTGATCGGCGCCGAACAGCGCCTTGGCCCGGTCGATGGCGAGCTGCTCGACGCGGTCGATGATCTGCTGCCCCTCGTAGTAGCGCTTGGTCGGGTAGCCCTCGGAGTATTTGTTCGTCAGCACGCTGCCGGTGGCGGCGAGCACGGCGGCGCTGGCGTAGTTCTCGGACGGGATCAGCTTCGCGGTGTAGAACTGCCGGGCTGTCTCGCGCGCGAGCAGGTCGTCGAGGACCGGATCGGCCACCGCGGCGGCGGTGGTGGCTGGGCTCTGCATGGTCGCTCCTTGGGACGTCAAGCGTGGACGAACGCGGCGCGGGCGCGCGGACCTTGGGTGACGAAGGTCTCGATGCCGATCTTCATGTCCTGCAGCGCGCAGATGCGCTCGAAGCAGTCGAGCTCGTGGGCGAGGCCGTCGCGCAGCGTCCGCGTCGCGCCGCCGGTCAGGGCGTCGACCACGATGGCGTCGACCGCCTTGCTGCGGTGGCCGATGTCGCAGTCCTGCAGCGTCGGCCGCTCGGTGGCGATCGGCTCGGTCGGCATCTCGGGCACGTGCATCCGGCCCGCAGCGAGGTGCGCGACCATCGCCACCGCGACCGAGATCAACCGGTCCGGCGGCGCCAGGTGGCTGACGACGCCCGCTGCCAGCGCCTCGGTGGCGCTCAGGGCCCCGCCGGTGCGGATCAGCGTCGCCGCGCGATCGAGGCCGATCAGGCGCGCCAGCCGCTGGGTGCCGCCGCCGGCCGGCAGGATGCCGAGGTTCACCTCGGGCAGGCCGCAGAGCGGGCCACGGATCATCGCGCCGATGCGGGCCGTGCAGCCGAGCGCGAGCTCCAGGCCGCCGCCGAACGCGACGCCATTGAGCGCCGCCACGACGGGCTTGCCGAGCGTCTCGGCGCGCAGGGCGACCTGTTGCGCCAGCGCCGCGATGGCCCGGCCCTCGGCCGCGCTGCCGATGGCGCGCAGGGCGTGGATGTCGGCGCCCGAGATGAACGCCTTGGGTCCGTAGCCCGAGATCACGGCGCCGACGATATGCGGCGCGGCCGCCACGTCGTCGAGCGCCGCGGCGAGCTGGTGGTAGGTCGTGGCGTCGAGCGCGCCCAGCACCTTCGGCCGGCGCACGCGGATCAGGCGGACGACGCCGCCGTTGTCGAGCAGCAGGTCCTCCTCGACCAGGTTCGACGGCGCAAACGGCTTGCCCGTCGCGGCCTGCCGCGCCAGCGTCTGCGGCACGACGAAGCCGGGCTGGCGCACGGCGGTCGCCTGGCACAGGCGCAGGGCCTCGGCGACACCGAGCCGGTTGGCCAGGGCGCAGGGCCCGACGATGTCGAGCGCCGTGCTCACGGCGAGCTCCAGGTCGTCGACGCTGCACAGGCCGGCGTCGACGATCTCGAAGGCGAGGCCCAGGTAGGCGCCGCGCAGGGCGTCGAGCACGCGCTGGCGGCGCACCGGATCCTCGATCGGCGCGGATTCGCCGCGTCCGCAGACCGGCCACTGGCCCGCCGGGCCCTCGGCGGCGAGCTTGTCGCGCAGCAGCGCCGGGGTGCGGTACCAGGCGTGGATCCGGCTGTGCATCTCGTCGAGGCCGTGCGCCGTGATCGGGTTGCCGCCGGTGAGGTTCATCGCCGTGAACGGACCGACCGCGAGGCCCAGCGCCTCGCGCGCCGCGAAGTCGACCTCGGCGATGGTGCCGAGGCCCGCTTCGACCGCGAGCGCCGCGGCCTCGAAGATGCCCTCGAAGATCGGGTCGACGGCGTAGCCGTAGCGCGAGCCGATGCGCACCGGCACCTTGCCCAGCGCCTCGTACATGTGCATCAGCCAGTCGGTGGTGGCCTCGTCGGTGTCTGCGCCCGGCACGACCTCGACCACGGGGTTGCGCTCGGCGGGGAAGAAGTAGTGCGCGACGGCCGTGCGGCCGCGGTGCTGCAGGCCGGCGAAGATGCGCTCGGGCTCGAGGTGGCTCGAGTTCGACAGCAGCACCGTCGTCGGCCGGACCAGCGCCTCGATCTGGCCGAAGATGCGGCCCTTGAGCGCGACGTCCTCGGTCGCCGCCTCGACGATCAGGTCGGCGTCGGCCAGGGCGGCGTAGTCGCTGGTCCAGGTCGTGGCCGCCTTCATCGCGGCAGCTTCGTCGGGCTTGAACGCGCCGGTCTTCTCGCCGCGCGCCACCTTCGACTCGAACTTGGCGCGGCCGGCGTCGAGCGCCGCCTGGGCGATGTCGACCACCGTCACCTTGCCGCCGTGCGCCGCCAGGGTCTTGGCGAAGTGCAGGGCGATGTCCGGGCCGATCTGGCCAGAGCCGACGACGCCGACGTGCGCGAGGGCGCGGCCAGCAGCAGTGTACGCCATGGTGCCTCCAGGGGTCGGGAGCGCGACGACCCGCACGGGCGCCCGGCCGACGTCACAAGTCGCCGCTCCACTAGCAGGCACGGGCCGGACCTGCAAGTCAGGGTCGGTCAAAGCCGCGTCGCCGCGGTCCGAGACGGCGCCGACCGGTGACGGAAGGCCCCAAGAAGGCCGCATTGCCGCGGTTTCCGATTGCGTTGTCTCCCAGACGCTGCGACCCTGCTGGCCTCTGCGGGGGGAGGCGACGATGGCGCGCACACAGCACGGACTCCAGCGACCCAGGACAGGCCACGCGGCCTCGCTCGGCCTCGTCGCGTTGCTGCTCGTCGCCGCCGGCTGCGTCGATCACCACGAAGACAGCCACCACATCCCGCCCGAGGTCGAGGCCGCCGCGCAGACGATGGTCTTCCCGATGGCGCTCGGCGCCGCCGACTACGGCCCGGCGAATTGGGTCGCGAGCCCGAACTACGTCACCGCCAACCGCGGCAAGGGCCAGATCAAGAAGGTGATCGTGCACACGGTGCAGGGCTCCTACGCCGGCTGCATCTCGTGGTTCAAGAACCCGAGCGCCAAGGTCTCGGCCCACTTCGTCATCAGCAAGAACGGCGACGTCACGCAGATGGTCAAGGAGAAGGACATCGGCTGGCACGTCGGCAGCGAGAACGGCTACACCATCGGCATCGAGCACGAAGGCTACGTCACCGATCCCGCGTGGGTGACGCCCAAGATGCTGACGGCTTCGGCCCAGTTGACCTGCTACCTGCTCAAGAAGTACGGCCTGCCCGCGGACCGCGTCAGCGTCATGGGCCACGTCGAGCTGCCCAAGCAGACCCACACCGATCCGGGCAAGTACTGGCCGTGGAACGACTACATGGCCCAGATCAAGGCCTGCGTCGGCGGCACGACGCCGCCCACCTGCACCGGCAACTGCGACGACGGCAACCCCTGCACCCAGGACGGCTGCAGCAACGGCGCCTGCACCCACACCTTCCAGAACGGCATCGTCTGCTGGGACGGCGACGCCTGCACCGCCGGCGAGAAGTGCAGCAACGGCAAGTGCGTCGGCGGCTCGATCGTCAAGGATTGCAACGACAACAACGCCTGCACCAACGACGGCTGCACCGCCGGCAACTGCACCCACGCCAACAACACCGCGGCGTGCAACGACGGCAACGCCTGCACGACGGGCGACGCCTGCAAGAACGGCAGTTGCGCGGGCGGCGCCGCCAAGTCCTGCGACGACAACAACCCGTGCACCGCGGACGCCTGCACCGCCGCCACCGGCGCCTGCACCCACGTCGCCAAGAACGCGGCCTGCGACGACGGCAACCCGTGCACCGTCGGCGACGGCTGCGACGCGGCGACCGGCGGCTGCGTCGCTGGCAAGCCGAAATCCTGCGACGATGGCGATCCCTGCACGGTCGGCGACGGCTGCGACGCCAAGACCGGCGCCTGCGTCGCGGGCGCGGCGAAGGCCTGCGACGACGGCAACCCGTGCACGCTCGGCGACGGCTGCGACAAGCTCTCGGGCTCGTGCAAGCCCGGCGCGCCGAAGGTCTGCGGCGGCCCGGGCGATCCGTGCACTGCGGGCAGCTGCAACCCGGCGACGGGCACCTGCGCTGCCGCCAACGAGGGCAAGGCCTGCGACGACGACAACCCCTGCACGACGGCTTCGACCTGCAGCGGCGGCGAGTGCCTGGCCAACGGCCTCAAGGGCTGCGAGGACGGCAACCCCTGCACCCACGACTCGTGCGCCGGCGGCACCTGCGTCCACACGCCGCACGCGCAGTTCTGTGACGACGGCAACGGCTGTACGGTCGGCGACGTGTGCAAGAACGCCGTCTGCACGGGCGCGCCCGTCAGCTGCGAGGATGGCGACCCCTGCACACTGAACGCGCCGTGTGCGGCCGGGGCGTGCGCCGCGGGCGTGCCGACCTGCGACGACGGCAACGACTGCACCGCCGACAGCTGCAACGCGGGCGACTGCAACCACAGCCCCCTGGACAGCGGCGACTGCGACGACGACGATCCGTGCACGGCCAAGAACACCTGTGCCCAAGGCGTCTGCAGCGTCGGCGCCCAGGTCTCGTGCAGCGACGGTGACCCCTGCACCACCGACCGCTGCGTCGCCGGCAAGGGCTGCGAGCATTCGCCAGGGCCGGGCTGCGCCGATGCCTCGGGCGCGGGCGCCGACGCCTCGGACCGCCCGGATGGCGGCGTGGGCGCTGACGACGGCGTCGGCGGCGGCAACCCGATCGTGACGCCCATGAGCCCCGCGTCGTCGGGCTGCACGGCGTCGGCTGGCCCCGGCTCCTCCCATGCTGCCTGGCTGGCGCTTGTCGCGTTGGCGATGGCCCTGGTCTTGCGGCGGCGGCGCGCCTGAGCCCGGGGCGCCCGACCCCGGCGCACCGACTGGTGGTGCTGCCTTCGTTGCGCACGGTGGATCCCGCGAGCTGGGACGCGCTGGCCGCACCGAACCACCCCTTCACGCGGTACGCCTATCTGCGTGGCCTCGAGGTCTCTGGCACCGTCGGCGCCGCGCCTGCGCCGCGTGAGGGCCTGGCTGGCCTGCGAGGCCTGCGCGGGCAAGACAGCCAATGGGTGCCCATGCACTTGCTGGTGGTCGACGCTGCGATGGCGGAGCGGCTTCACGACGCAGGTGGCGAGGACGCGCTCCCGGACGGCGTCCTGCGGCCCCTGGCGGCGGCGCCGTGCTACGCGAAGGCCGATTCCTGGGGCGAGTACATCTTCGACTTCCAATGGGCCGAGTTCTTCCGCAGCCAGGGCAAGGCCTACTACCCCAAGCTCGTCATCGGCGTGCCGTTCACGCCCGCCAGCGGCCGGCGCCTGCTGGTCGGTGCCGACGACGACGGCACCATGCGCCGGCTGCTCGCGGACGGCGCCACCGCGCTGGCGCGCCAGATCGGCGCGTCGTCGGTGCATGTGCTCTTCTGCACCGACGACGAGGCCTCGGCGTTGGGCGAGGCGGGTTATGCACGGCGCTCGACCCTGCAATACCAATGGCATGCCAACGGCGAGCGCAGCTTCGACGACTTCCTCGCCGGCCTCCGGGCGCCCTCGCGCAAGGCCATCCGTCGCGAGCGCCGCGTCGCCCAGAGCCACGGGTTGCGCCTGGAGCTGCTGCGCGGCGACGCGATGAGCCCCGGCGATTGGGCCGACGTCGCGCGGCTCTACGTGCTCGGCTGCGTCCGCTACGGCAGCACACCCTACCTGCCGACCGCGTTCTTCGACTGGATGCGCCAGCACCTGGCCGCGTCTGTGCTCTGCGCTGTCGCGCGCGACGACGCCGGCCGGATCGTGGCGATGACCTTCAACCTGCGCCAGGGCGACGCGCTCTACGGGCGCTATTGGGGCGCCGACGAGGAGTGGCCGATGCTGCACTTCGAGCTCGCCTACTACTCGCTGATCGAGTACGCGATCGCCGAGGGCATCGTGCGCGTCGAAGCTGGATCGGGCGGCGAGCACAAGCTCAAGCGCGGCCTCGAGCCGACCATTTGCCACAGCGCGCACCGCGTGCTCGACTCCCAGCTGGCGGCGCCGATCGCGGCCTTCTTGCAACGCGAGCGCGACGCCGTCGTCCGTGCACGGGCCGAGATCACGGCCCAAGGGACGCGGCCTCGGCACGAGCCCGACGCCGCTGGGACCGTCCCGCGAGCCTGACCCCGGAGGCGACGCTTGCTTGCTTGGATCCTGCACCTCTCTGCCGTCCTCGGCGCTGTGCCTCCGAGCGCCGAGTCCGAGCGCATCGCGGCCTTGCGGCGCAACGATCCGGCCGCCTGGCGCGCCCTGATGGACGAGTACGTTCCGCGTCTGACGGCCTACGCCCAGCGCATGGTCAAGGAGCGCGGGCTCGCCGAGGAGATCGTCCAGGAGGCCGTCGTCGCGGTCCATGCTGGCTTCGCCAGCTTCGAGGGACGCTGCTCCCTGAAGAGCTGGCTCTACCGCGCCGTGCACAACAAGGCGATCGACGAACTGCGGCGCGCCAGGCGCTTCGTCGAGGTCGACGAGCAGCGCGAGGACGGCGCCTGGGAGTCCCGCTTCGACCAGCGCCATTGGCGCAGCCCACCGTCGTCGTGGGAGGGCGGCCCGGGGGCGCAGATCGACGCACGACGCGTCCTGGAGGCAGTCGATCGCTCCCTGGCGACGCTGCCGCACCTGCATCGCGAGGTGCTGCTGATGAAAGAGGTGCACGGGCTCGCGCCAGAGGAGATCTGCGAGGCGCTGGGCATCTCGCCGGCGAACCTCCGTGTCTGCCTGTTCCGGGCGCGACGGGCCCTGCGCGACGTCGTCGCCAGCGAATTCGAGGGAGGCTGAGATGCCGCTGCGCCACTGCCAAGACGTGCTCGCCGGGATCGACGCCGTCATCGACGGCGACGTCACGGCCCTCGAACGGACGCGCTTCTCGCTGCACCTGGCCATGTGCCCGAACTGTGAGCGCTACTTCACGCAGTACGTCGCCGTCCGCGCTGCGTTGCGCCAGCTACCGGCCGACGCGTTGCCCGCGGACTTCGACCACGTGATGCGCGGCGTGCTCGAGCGATCCGGCCTGATCGAACCGACCGGGCCTTCGCCCGACGAGCCCTGACGACGTCGCCGAGGCGCAGGCGGCTCGGACCCAGGTCTCGACCCGGGCGGACTACTTGGTCGGCACGGTCTGGTTGCCGCAGGCCGTGATGCCGGCGGCCATCGTCATCACCTGGTAGCCGTCCCAGATCGCGCCGGTGTAGGTCTCGCCGACCGCCGAGACGTAGCCGGTCGAGGGGTTGTACGCGGCGGCCCAGAGGTAGCGGTTCTGCGCGGTCGAGTCGAAGACGTACTCGGCGGACATGTTGCCGACGCTCGTGGTGCGCAGCATCCACGGGCGGTAGCGGCCGGCCGCGGTGTCGTACTTGCGGCCGACGGCGATGACGGCCGAGCCATAGGGCGTCAGGTCGCGGAACTCGTCGTAGGACGTCGAGCCAAAGCGCTTGTCGCCGAGCGCGCCCAGCGTGGTCTGATCGGCGCGCACGATCCAGCCGTCGGTGCTGTTGCTGCCGTTGCTGACGCCGCCCGCGGCCCAGATCGTCGAGGTGCCGTAGATCTGGATCGCGTTGAGCACGTCGCTGCCGCTGGTGCCGAAGGTGTTCTGGCCGACCTGGCTGCCGTTCGCGTCGAACGCCGTGATCACGCCATCATTGCCGCCGAACGCGCCGTCGGTGGTGTAGCCCGCCGCGAAGATCTTGCCCGTCGAGGACACGGCCAGGCCCATGAACAGGTAGTGGTCGTACTTGAACGAGATCGACGGGAAGGACGAGATGACCTTCACGCCGATCTTCGCCTTCTGCCACTCGACGTAGCCCGACTTGGCGAGGTTCAGCTTGACCAGCCAGCCGCAGTAGTAGGCCGGAGCCTGGTTGTTGAACGACTGCGAGTAGCCCACGGCGTAGGCGGTGGTCGCGTTCACGGCCACGACGTCGCGCAGCATGTCGGGCTTGGCGCCGCCGGTGATCAGGAAGTTCTTGAGCACGTTGCCTTTGTCGTCGACGTGCACGGCCCAGCCGTCGTTGTTGTTGGCGGTGCCGGTGTAGCGGTAGCCGACGCCGAGGTAGGTGGACGAGGTCGACATCGCCGCGACGGCCTGCAAGGCGTCGGCGTTGTTGTCCGCGGACGAGAACGCGAGGGTCTTGGCCCAGACGATGTTGCCGACCTTGTCGCGGCGGGTCATCTGGCCGTCGAGGCCCTTGCCCGTCGTCTCGCCGACCGCGAGCGTGCCCTGATCGAGCGTCGGCACGACGTCGTACAGGCGGTTGGTGACGGCGCCACCGATCTGCTTGATGCCGACGCGGCAACCACACGCCCCGGAATTGCAGGCCGAGTAGCTGCCTTGCTCGCAGGTGCTGCCCTCCAGCGTCGCCACGTTGGTGCAGGCGCCCGTCTTCGGGTTGCAGGCGTCGGCGGTGCAGATCGTGGTGTCTGCGCAGGACTTGGCCTTGCCCGAGACGCAGGCACCCGAGGCGCAGACATCGTTCAAGGTGCACAGGTTGCCGTCCTCGCACGGGCTGGTGTTGTTGACGTGGCTGCACGAGCCGGTCTTGGGCACGCAGGCGTCGGTGGTGCACGGGTTGCCGTCGTCGCAGTTGACCGGCGTCGTCGCGCAGGTACCCGCGCCGTCGCAGGCGTCGCCCGTGGTGCAGGCCAGGCCGTCGCTGCAGGGGAAGCCCTTGGCCTGCGGCGTCGTCGCGCACGAGCCGGTCTTGAGGCTGCAGGCGTCCGCGGTGCAGGGGTTGCCGTCGTCGCAAACCACGGCCTTGCCGAGGCAGCCGCCCGTCGACGAGCAGGTGTCGGCGGTGGTGCAGGCGTCGCCGTCGTTGCAGGCGGCGCCGGCGGTGACGGTGTTGGTGCAGGTCACGGCGGTGCCCGAAGGGGCGCATTTGTCGACCGTGCAGGTGTTGTTGTCGTTGCAGTCGGCGTCGACCTTGCAGGCGCAGTTGTAGGTGCCGGGCTTGCAGACGCCCGCGGCGCATTTGTCGCTGCTGGTGCAATCGCTGCCGTCCTCGCAGGCCGTGCCGTCGATCTTGGGCTTCTTGCCGCAGTTGCCCGACTCGGGGCTGCAGATGCCTTCGTTGCAGGCGTCACCGGCGCAGGTCTTGGGGTTGGCGCCGGCGCACTTGCCCGCGCCGTCGCAGGTGTCGGTCTGGGTGCAGAGGTTGCCGTCGTTGCAGCCCGCGCCCTTGGCCTTGGGCTTGAGGCCGCAGGCGCCGGTCTTGGCGTCGCAGGTGCCGTCGTTGCAGGCGTCGCCGGCGCATGCCTTGGGGTTGGCGCCGACGCAGGCGCCCGCGCCGTCGCAGGTGTCGGTCAGGCTGCAAGCGTCGCCGTCGTTGCAGCTGGTGCCCTTGGTCGCCGGGGCCGAGCCGCACGCGTCCTTGACGTCGTCGCAGACCGGGACGAGGCAGCTCGACGTCGTCGCGCAGAGCTTCGGCTTGCCGCCGGTGCAGGTGCCCTTGCCGTCGCAGGCCTCGCCCTCGTTGCAGAACAGGCCGTCGTCACAGGCCGCGCCCGCCGACTTGGGCGTCTTGACGCATTGCTGGGCCTTGGCGTCGCAGGTGCCGGTGTTGCAGGTGTCCGCGACGCCGCTGCAGTCGCGTGCCGCACCCGCGACGCACTTGCCGCTGCCGTCGCAGGCGTCGTTGTCGGTGCAGTACTCGCCGTCATCGCAGAGCGTGCCCTTGGTCGCCGGCGTGGTCTTGCAGGTGCCGGTCTTGGCGTCGCAGCTCGCCACGTTGCAGGCGTCGCCGCTGCCCGCGCAGTCGACCGCGTTGCCCGCGATGCAGGCGCCGGCCTGGCAGACGTCGTCAACGGTGCAGAGGCTGCCGTCCGCGTCGCACTTGCTGCCGTCAGCCTTGGTCGCCTTGTCGCAGGTGCCCGTCACCGGGTTGCAGGCGGTGTCGACGCATTTGCTCGCGTCGGCGGAGCAGTCCTTCGGTGTGCCGCCGGTGCAAGCGCCGGCCTTGCACGCGCCCGAGCCGGGGTTCAGGCAGACGTTGCTGGGTGAGCAGCTGCCGCCTTCCTTCGCGGCCTGGTCGAACACGCAGTTGCCGGCCTTGCACGAGTCGGCGGTGCAGGGGTTGTTGTCGTTGCACTCGCTGTCCTTTTCGCAGCCGCAGCCCTCGATCTCCTTGTTCACCGCCGTGACGATGCATTGGCCGGACTTGCAGCCCGTCTGCGTGCAGATGTCGCCGTCGTCGCAGGTGCCGCCATCGTTGGGCTTGCTCGCGCAGCCCTTGGCGCCCGTCGCGTCGCAGGTGTCGGTGGTGCAGGGGTTGTTGTCGTTGCAGTTCGCGTCCGTCGCCTTGTTGGTGCAGCTGCCGGTCTTGCTGTCGCAGCCGTCGAACGTACACGGCACGCCGTCGTCGCAGGCCTTGGCGGTGCCGGTGCAGGCGCCGTTGCTGCAGCTGTCGCCCTCGGTGCAGGGGTTGTCGTCGTTGCACGCGTCGCCGCCCGGGCTCGAGACGCAGCCGGCCACGGGATCGCACGAGTCGAGCGTGCAGGGGTTCTTGTCGTCACAGGCCTTGTCGGCCGAGCCGGTGCAGAGGCCGGCCTTGCAGGTGCTGGTGCCGGTGCAGACGTCGTTGTCGTCGCAGGGCTTGCCCTCTTGCAGCGCCGCGGTCGCGCACTTGCCGGTCTTGGCGTCGCAGGTCGTCTTGGCGCAGAAGCCGTCCGACGAGGTGTCACACACGATCGCCTTGGCCGCGTCGATCACGCACTTCGAGGTGCTCGCGTCGCACAGGCGCGGCAGGCAGAGGTTGGTCTGGTCGCAGTCGCCATCCTTCTCGCACGAGCACTCGTTGTCGCTGCCGACGCAGGTGCCGGTCTTGTCGCAGGCGTCGACCTTGGTGCAGACGTCGCCGTCGTCGCATGTGGCGCCCTCGTTGACGCCGGTCGCGGTGCAGCCGACCGCGAGCTGGCAGGCCAGGATCACGCAGGCGTCGTCGCTGGCGCAGGCCTTGTCGTCGCCCAGGTGCTGGCAACCCTTGGTCTTGTCGCAGGTATCGACGGTGCAGGGCAGGCCGTCGTTGCACGAGTCCAGCTTGCCGCTGCAGGCGCCCTCGAGGCAGAAGTCGGACTTGGTGCAGGCGTCGCCGTCGTCGCACGCCAGCGTCAGGTCGGTGATCGGGTCGTGCATCACCTTGGCACCCTGGTCGCAGTAGTCCTTGGTGCAGGGGTTGCCGTCGTCGTAGTCCGCGTCCGTCGCAGCGACGCAGGCCCCCTCGACGCATTTGGTGCCGCAGATGCCCAGGCCGCAATGCGATCCGTCGGCCTTGGGCCCGACCTTGCACGTCGCGCCGGTGTCACACGCGGCCTGCTCGCAGTTGCCCAGGGGAGTGCCGGGATCACAGACGGTGCCTTGCTTCTTGGCCTCGGCGACGCAGGTGCCGGCCTCGTTGCAGAGCGCCTCCTGGCAGGTGCCGACGACCATCGACGGATCCTTGCACGGCGTCCCCGCGTCACGGTTCTTGAGCTTGCAGAAGCCGGCCTGGCACGTCGGGACGTTGCAGGGCGTCTTGCCCTTGATCCCGGCGCAGTCGAAGTCCGTGATGCACTCGCCGCCGACGCTGTCGACGCTGATATCGCTGGCGGTGTCGCTTCCCACGTCCGCCAAGGTGTCGAGGTCGGCGACGCCGTCGATGTCCTCGATCGTGACCTCGCCGCAGCTCGCGCTCGCGATCAGCGCCAGGACGGCCAGGGTTCCACGGAGCGGGGCCACGAGCCGCCGATCCAACACCAATCGATTCGCCATGAACGCCTCAATGCAGCGACAGTCTGGTCGCGAGTCCAGCCGAGCCTAGCGACTCGACCCCTTCGCCGTCAAAGGAAGATCGCCCCGTGCACGCCAAAAGGCGCATGCCGAGCGGCGGCGCATCTACGACGCGACGACGAGGACCCAGATGTCGTAGAGCGCGTGGGTCCAGGCTGCCGTGGCGAAGCCGCGCAGCAGGAACAGGCCGCCGAACAGCAGCCCCATCGCGGCGCGAAAGACGAACGCGCCCAAGGCCCACGGCTCCACCAGGTGGTGAGCGGCCGAGAAGACGACGGAGCTGACGAACCAGACACCAAGCAGCACAGCGGGTTGGCGCCGCCAGCCCTCGCCGCCGAAGCGCCGGCCCAGCGCCGCGATGCCGCCGAGGCGAAAGACGAGCTCCTCGTGGAAGCCGGCGCCAAAGCTGATCAGGATCGCGTCGAGGGCTCCCATCGGCGCGCCCGCCGCCGCGAGGGGCACAGCGACCCGCGCGGCCGGCGTGGCCAGCGCGTCCAGCAGGTGGTGCGTCGCAAGCCCCGACAGGACGCCGCAGAGCACGGCGTAGCTGGCGCATTCGACGAAGAACGGCACCAGCCAGCGCGCCGCCAGCCGGCCCTTGCTCGCCAGCCAGACGACGAGTCCGGCCTGGATCAGCGCCACGACGGCGTAGAAGACGACCCAGGGCATCGCGCCGACCAGACCCGCCGCGCGGAACGCCGCGTCCAGCCCCACCGTCACCAGGTCCGCGCCGTTGCGGACCTCTGGCGCGAACATCGTGCCCAGGCCGTGGACCGCCAGCAGCGGCAGGGTCAACGCCGCGGCGCCGAGCGGCGACGCCGTCTCGCGCAGGTACGACTGCCAGGGCGAATCGCCGCCGCTGCGGGTCCCCGCGCGTGCAGACCTCGCCCCGCGGGCGCTGCCGGCGGCCTGCGGGCTCAGAGCGGCACCGCCACCGCGGCGCTCGCGGCCAGGGCGTCTGCGTGCTCGACGACGAAGCGCCTGCTGGCCTCGTCCCAGACCTCGGTGCGAATGGCGCGCAGCCCGTCGGGGCCGAGCGTCAGCACGCTCAGGTGTGCGAGCTGACCGTGGCCCGGCCGGTGCCAGGTCGACGAACCGCAACCCAGCACCCAGAGCGACGACGCGCCGCGCACCACGCGCCCGCGATGCGGCGGGTGCGTGTGGCCGTGCAGCAGCACCTGCACGCCGAGGGCCAGCAGCGCGTCGACCACGGCGTCGGCGTCGCGCATCCGCGAGGTCCACTCGGTCGCCTTGCCGCGACGATGGACGTTGTGGTGGACCAGGACGACGCGCGTCGTCACGTCGCTCGGTTCCTGGGCGATGCGCGCGGCCAGCCGGTCGAGCTGGGCCCGGCCGACCTCGCCCCAGGCGATCATCGGCGGCGCGGGGATCGCGCTCGACAGGCCGTAGATCCGCAACCAGGGCGTGGGCGCCTTGCACCAGGGGTAGTCGTCGCGGCGCGCGGTGCCGGAGGTCCACGGGGCGAGCGCGTGGTCGGCGCGATCGGCACGGGCGGCGCCAGCGGTGTAGACGTCGTGGTTGCCCGGCACCGCCGAGAGCCGGCCGCCGTCGCCGATCCGGGCGAGCAGCCGGGCACCAGCGGCGAACTCCGACGGCAGGGCGAGGTTGGTCAGGTCCCCGGTGAAGGCGACGTGATCGATCGCAGCGTCGTCGAGGCGCTGCACCAACGCGTCGGCGAGCCAGCTCGGGTGCGCGCCGCGCCGCGGCCCGATCAGGTTGCCCAGGCCGGTGAGGCGCTTGTTCAGCATCCGCCACGGCGGCGTGCCGGCGAGCTCGAGGACGTGCAGATCGCTGATGTGCGCGAGATGGAAGCTGTCCACGACTCCCCCTGGCTCGGGCATCCGGGGCGGGACCGTCGGTCCGCCGTGCCGCCTGCGCCAGCGTCGCGCTTCCTGCTTCGAGCGGCAAGCCGTTGCACGCGGCGCCCCTGCGCGCCTCTGGCGGCCCGAGCCCTTGAAGTCCACGCAGGGCCGGCGTACTGTCTTGGCCCGCTCCTGGCCGGGAGGAGAGTGCATGAGCAACCGACGCCGCATCCGCAAGACCTACAAGCAGTCCCAGAAAGAGATCGTCGAGACGCCCGAGATCATCGAGGAGCAGCTCTGGTCGATGTCCGAGTGGATGGAGGAGCACTGGCGGCCGATCGTCGCCGTGCTCGGCGCCGTGACGATCATCTGGGGAGGCATCGGCCTGTACCAGATCGTCTCGGCCCGTGGCGCTCGCTCCACGGCCGCCAGCAACGCCCCGGTGTACGCCGCCGCGCTGCGCCCGATCTACACGCCTGCGCCGGACGCGCCCGCCGACGATCCGGCCAAGCCTCTCGGCGCCACGTTCGGCTCCGCCAAGGAGCGCGCCGAGGCCGTGGTCAACGCCGCAGCCGGCCTCGAGGGTGACGAGAAGGTCCTCGCCGAGGTCGTCGTCGGCGCCGCCAAGGGCACGCTGGGCCAGTTCGACGCGCAGATCGCCGCGCTCGACGCCGCCATCGCCGCCGCTGGCGACGCGCCCCTCGCCATCGGCCTGCAGGCGCAGCGCGCCACCGCGCTGATGGCTGCCGGCAAGTCGGCCGAGGCCGCCGAGGCCTGGCAGAAGGTCGCCGCGGCCGCCCCGACCGCCGCGCTCAAGGGCCTGGCCCAGATCCGCATCGGTGACCTCTACAACGCCAACGCCGGCAGCAAGGCCGCCGATCCGGCCAAGGCCAAGGCCGCCTACGAGGCCGCCATCGCCGCGCTCGCCGTCGAGGGCAAGGCTCCGACGGACGGCAACGCCGGCTTCCTGCATATCGAAGCGACGGCGAAGCTCGGGCAACTCTGATCATGCTCGCAGGCTCGGCCGGGACCCCGGTGCGGTCGCGCCCGTCGCGCACGCGATCGAGGCTCGGGACCGTCTGGTGCGCCGTGCTGGCTGCTTGGGCGACGTCCTTGACGGGCGCGTCCACGGCGTCGGCCGGCCCAGGCTTCGCCGAGGTCGTCTGGAAGGTCCCTGGCGCCCGACTGCCGGCGCTGGCCTGGAAGCCGATGCGCACGGCGCGGATCGTCGCCAGCCACGACGGCAGCACGATCTTCGCCCCGGGAGCCAAGGGCCTTCGCGCGCTGCGTGCGGACACCGGCGCGCTGCTCTGGACCGCCGAGACCGACGATCCGATCGCCAGCACCCCCTTGGTCGCGTCGACGCTCGTCTACGTCGCCGACGTCAGCGGCGCGCTCCATGCGCTCGGCGTGCGCAACGGCGTGGCGGCCTTCGAGACGCCTCGTCAGCTCAACGCCACCGTCCGCGCACCGCTCGCGGGCGACGCAGAGCGGATCTACGCCGTCACCGAGCCCGGCAACGTCATGGCGATCGATCGCCGCAGCGGCAAGGTGCTGTGGCGACGGGCGAGCGCGGCCGGCCGTGACTTCCTGGCCGAGGGCACGAGCTCGCCGTTGGTCGTGGGCGACCAGGTCGTCGCCGGCATGGCCGACGGCACCCTGGTCGTGGTGCATGGCCGCGACGGTGGCATGGTCTGGAGCCGCGAGCTCGCCGGCAGCGGCGAGGGGCAGCCCGACGTCGACACGACGCCGGTCGCCATCGGCGCCGGCCCCGCTGCCCTGGTCCTGGCGGCCAGCCAACGTGGCGGCATGTACGCGCTGCGGCTCGAGGACGGCGAACAGCGTTGGCACGTCCCGGGCGAAGGGTTCCGCACGCCCTTGATTCGCGGCCCCGTCGCGCTGGCCCTGCGTGGCGACCACCAGCTCGTGGCGCTGCGATGGACCGACGGCGCCGTGCTCCGCAGCCGCAAGCTCGACGGCGAACCGAGTGGCGACATGGCGCTCTGCGACCTGGGGGTGCTCGTCCCCGCCGGTGATGGCCTGTGGTTGCTCGACGGCGATTCGCTGCACGCGCGCGGTCGAATCGTCGACCCCTATGGCTTCGCGGCCGCACCGCTGGTCGCGGGCGACGCGGCCTGGGTCGTCGGCAACGACGGCAGCGTCTACGCGATGCGCCTGCACACACCGCGCCCGTGAGCGCGAGGCGGAGGGAGCCATGAATCGCATCCCATCACGGCGGGCAGTCGTGGCGACGTCGCCGTGGTCCGTCCCGGTCCTGGCGCTGACGCTCGCGCTCCTGGCGGCGGCCTGTAGCGGCGGTGGCACCAGCTCCGGCAGCGGCGGCCTCGGCCTGCCCGACGGCAGCGGCGGCGGTGGCAACGGCGACAGCAGCAGCGGCGGCGACACGGTCGGCAACGGGGGAGACGCAGCCACCAGCGGCGACACCGCCGGCGGCGCTGACGCCGAGGCCACGGTCTGCGTCGCGCCGGGCATGGGCGAGTGCGACAGCGCCAGCGAGTGCAGCTCCGAGCAGTATTGCGATCCGTGCAGCCGCACCTGCGAGACGCCGCGCGGCCTGTGCGCGCCCTGCAACGCCGACGTGCAGTGCGAGAAGGCGGACGTGGGCTCGACCTGCATCCCCTTCGCCACGGGCGGCACCTTCTGCGGCCGCGCCTGCCTCGGCGACGCGGGCTGCTCCAAGGGCTACGCCTGCAAGGACGTCGGCGCCAAGGAGAAGCAGTGCGTGCCGAAGACCGGCTCGTGCGGACCGATCGCCGGCGGCTGCAAGGTCGACGCCGACTGCCCCTACACGACCGTCTGCAACCCGGAGTATGCCGCCTGCATCAAGGGCTGCAGCGAGGACACCGAATGCCCGCAGGGCAAGGTCTGCGCGCTGTTCCGCTGCGTCGCGCCCTGCACCGGCGATGAGGTCTGCAAGTCGCTCGCCGCCGAAGCCGTCTGCCAGGACAGCCGCTGCAAGATCCCCGGCGGCTGCCTCGGCGCTCCCGATTGCCCCGAGAAGGCGACCTACTGCGACAACGAGACGCACAAGTGCAAGAACGGATGCCTGGTCGACGCTGACTGCAAGGAATTCGGCATGAAGTGCCAGGCCAACGGCTGCGTCGCCAAGGGCTGCCTCGAGAACTGGGAGTGCAGCTTCGGCGAGGTCTGCGATCCCGGCACCGGCAAGTGCAACAAGGCCGAGGGCCCCTACTGCGGCAAATGCGACGCCCAGGACGACAAGGCCACGGCCTGCGGCGGCGATCCGAACAAATGTTTCTCGTTCCAAGACAAGGACGGCAACAAGGTCGGTGACTTCTGCGGCCTCGCGTGCTCCACGGCGGCCAGCGGACCCTGCCCGCAGGGCTACGGCTGCCAGGAGCTCAAGGACGACAAGGGCGCCAGCCAGGGCAAGTATTGCCTGCGCGAGTGTTGGAAGGAGCCGTTCAAAGATCCCGCAGCGACGCCCTGAGGCCTAGCATGGCCGCGTCGAGCCGGGTCGCCGGCCCCCGCGTGCGCGCCGGCAGCGCCACCTTCGGAGCAGCCATGACCATGACCCCCCGCGACCGCATGATGGCGGCCCTCGCGAGCAAACCCGTCGACCGCCCGCCCGTCTGGATGATGCGCCAGGCCGGGCGCTACCTGCCCGAGTACCGCGCGGTGCGCGAGGGCGTGACCTTCCTCGACATGGTCCGCACGCCAGAGCTGGCCTGCGAAGTCACGCTTCAGCCCATCGCGCGCTTCGGCTTCGACGCCGCGATCCTGTTCTCGGACATCTTGACCATCCCCGAGGCGATGGGCCTGGACGTGACCTTCCCGGGGGGCGGGCCGCAGATCGCGCCGGTGATCCGCAGCGCGGCCGACGTCGACGCGCTCCGCCGACCCGACGTCGCCGTCTCGCTGGGCTATGTCGCCGAGGCGATGCGCCAATGCCGCGCTGGCCTCGGGCCCGACCGCGCGCTGCTCGGCTTCGCCGGCGCGCCGTGGACGCTCGCCGCCTACATGGTCGAGGGCGCCGGCAGCAAGAGCTTCCCGATCCTGCGGGCGATGGTCTGGCAGGAGCCCGCGCTGCTGGCGTCGCTGCTCGAGCGCCTCGCCGACGTCGTGATCGACCTGATGCTGTTGCAGATCGAAGCCGGCGCCGACGCCGTGCAGCTCTTCGACTCCTGGGCCGGTGAGCTGTCGGCCGCCGACTACGAGCGCGTCGTGCTGCCGTCGCTGCGCCGCATCGTCGAGGCCGTGCGCGCCCGCGGCGTGCCGCTGGTGCTGTTCGTCCGCAGCGGCGGCCACCTGGACGACGTCGCCATCGCCGCCCGGCCCGACGCCATCGGCCTCGACTGGCGCGCCGACATCGGCGCTGTCGCCGCCCGCGCCGGGGCCGCCGGCGTCGCGATCCAGGGCAACCTCGATCCAGCCGAGCTCTTCGCCTCGCCGGAGCATATCCGCAGCCGCGTCCAGGCGATCCACGCGGCAGTCGCGGGCCGGACGGGTCACGTCTTCAACCTCGGCCACGGCGTCTGGCCGCAGACCCCGGTCGAGGGTGTCGCCGCGTTCGCTGCGGCGGTCCAGGCGCTGGGCTAGGCGGGCGTCGTGAGCGAGGCAGGCCAGAGGCGTGTCATCGTCGTCGGGGCCGGGATCTCCGGCCTCGTCGCGGCCTGCCGCCTGGCGGACGCTGGCCACGAGGTGCTGGTCCTCGAGCAGGCCGACGAGCCCGGCGGCAAGATCGGCGTCGTTCAGCGCGATGGCTATCTGCTCGAGCGCGGCCCCAACAGCTTCCTCGGCAGCGCGCGCGCGCTCTGGCCCTGGATCGAGCGCCTCGACCTCGGCGACGAGCTGCTGGCGGCCCAGGGGCCCGGCGATCGCTGGGTCTATCGCGGCGGCACGCTGCGCCGGCTGCCGCGCGGTCCGCTCTCGGCCCTCGGCGGCAACTGGCTCGACTGGGGCGACCGGATCCGCGTCGCCCGCGAGCTCTTCGTGCCCGCCGATCCGCGCGAGGACGAGACGCTCTACGATTTTGTCGCCCGGCGCTGCGGCGCGGGCTTCGCCGATGGCCTGATCGCGCCCTTCACCAGCGGCGTCTACGCCGGTGATCCGCGCCAGCTCGGCGCGCGCGACGCCTTCCCGCGCATGTGGCGACTCGAGGCCGAGGGCGGCGGCCTGATCCGCGGCGCCGTGGCCCTGGCGCGCGCGCGCAAGGCTGAGCGGGGCGGCACGCCGGCGCGCAAGGGCCTGTGGAACTTCCGCGACGGCCTGGTGACGCTGCCACGAGCGCTGGCGGCGTCGCTTGCGGCGCGACCGCGCGCGCGGATCGCCTTCGGCGCCACGGTGCGCTCGCTGCGACCCGAGGGGCAGGGCGTCGTGGTCGAGGTCGAGCGCGCCGACGGCCCCGTGGTCGAGCGCGCCGACGCCGCGATCCTCGCGCTGCCGCCCGCCGCGATGGCAGCGCTGCTGGCGCCCTGGCAAGCCGAGGCGGCCGAGGCGATGCGCGCGACGCCGATGGCTCCGGTCGCGGTGGTCCACCTCGGCGGCCCGGATCCCGAGCGCGCCGCGCCCGCCGGCTTTGGCGCCCTGGTCGCGCGCGGCGAGGGCATCGAGGCGCTCGGTGTGCTGGTGCCCTCGTCGCTCTTCGCCGGCCGTGCACCCGACGGGCACGCGCTCTACGCCGTCTTCCTCGGCGGCGTCACCGATCCAGGCCTCGTCGACCGCGACGACGCCGCGCTGATCGAGCTCGCGCTGCGCGGCAGGGCGGCCGTCTTCGGCGCTGCGGTCGATCAAGCGCCGACGATGACCCACGTCACTCGCTGGCAGGCCGCGATCCCGCAGTACATCGTCGGCCATCGTCGCCGCGTCGAGCGTGCGCGCGGCCTGATCGACGCGACGGGCGCCGCCATCGCCCTCGCTGGCGCCGGCTGCGACGGCATCTCGATCGACGACGCCGCCGCCAGCGGCCAGGCCCAGGCCGACGCGCTGCTGCAACGCTGGGGGACGCCATGAGCCACGATCACGCGCTCGGCCCCACGCCGAAGCCGCGCCAGGAGGGCCTGCTGCCGCTCGCCGTCGTCGGCTGCGACTTTCGCGTCGCCTCGACCGCCTGGCGCAACGCGGCGCTGCTCGATCCCGACGCCCGGCGCAGCCTGCTCGACGGCATGCGCCGCGCCGCCGGTGCCCGCGGTCTGGTCGTGCTCGAGACCTGCAACCGCGTCGAGTGGTGGATCGACGCGCCCGACCCGCGCTGGGCCGCCGATCTGGCGCGGGCCGCGATGGTCGCGCGCTGGCAGCCGCGCCTGCCTGCAGGCAGCGCGCCGCCGCAGCCCTACGTCCACGTCGGCGAGGATGGGGTGCGCCACCTGGCGCGCGTCGTCGTCGGCCTGGAATCGTTCGTCTCCGGCGAGCGCGAGATCGCCGGCCAGCTCAACCGCGCGATGGACGCCGCCCGCGAGGCAGGCGCGACCTCGCCGGATCTCAACGCGTTGCAGACCTCTCTCGGCCGCGTCGTGCGCGCCGTCGAGCGCGGCACGGCCTTCCGGGCCCACGGCCGCGGCGTGCACGCGCTCGCGGTCGAGGTCCTGCGCGCCAGGCTCGGCGTCGCGCCCAGCCGCATCCTGGTCGTCGGCATGGGCGAGATCGGGCGCAAGGCCGCCGCCCTGGCCGAGCGCGAGCGCGCCTGGGGCGTGCTGCGGCTGAACCGCACGGTCGACGCCGCCCACGAGGGGGCCTGGCACCGCTGGGACGAGCTGCCGCGCCTGCTGGCCGAGGTGGACGCCGTCATCGTCGCCACCGGCGCCCGCAGCCCGGTGCTGACGCAGGACCTGATCGGCCTTGCCCTGGACGGCGCGGGCGAGCGCCCCGACGGACGCGGCACGGCGCAGCGCCCGCTCTGGATCGTCGACCTCGGCGCGCCCGGTCAGGTCGGGCTGCCAGCCGCCACCGATGCTCGCTGGCGCCGCCTCGACCTCGATGACCTGCTGATCAGCCACGCGCCGACCGCGAGCTCCGACGAGCTGCACCACGTCCATGCCCTGGTCGAGGACGCCGTCGACGAACACCGCGGCGTCCTGCGCCGTCGTGAGCATGGTCCGCTGCTGCGCCAGATCTGGGACGGCTACGACGAGGTCGCCTGGCAGCGGCTGCCGGCGCTGGTCGAGCGCCACGGTGCCGAGCTCGGCGACGACGCCCGCCGCGCGCTGCTCGACGGCATCCGCGACGCGCTGCGCGAACACGCCCGCCACCTCGTGGACGCCGTGGACATCGTCGATCCCAAGGCCTGACGCCCCGGCTCGAATCCGTTGCCATTTGCCGGCCGCAGACCTACGCTGCCGGCCCTGCGCTCCGCCCCGGGCGTGGCCACGCACCGCACGGCGGTCGTGCGCGGCCCTGGGCCGAACCCCATGCCGACGCACCCGCGTCCCGCTGCCTGCGCCCCCTTGCGGCCCCCCCCGCCGCTGCTGAACGAGGACCTGATGGCAGAACCGACGACCCCACAAGCGCCGATCGCGTTCCACCGCGAGCCCGCGAGCTACAAGCACTGGTCCGTGGCCGTCGACGGCGCGGTGGCGACGCTGACGCTCGCGGTCGACCTCGACGGCGGCCTGCGCCCCGGCTACGAGCTCAAGCTCAACTCCTACGATCTGGGCGTCGATCTCGAGCTCGCCGACGCGATCCGCCGCCTGCGCTTCGAGCAGCCGCAAGTGCGGGCGCTGGTCGTCACCTCGGGCCTGTCGCGCGTGTTCTGCGCCGGCGCCAACATCCGCATGCTCGCCAGCTCGGCCCACGGCTTCAAGGTCAACTTCTGCAAGTTCACCAACGAGACCCGCTGCGAGCTCGAGGAACTGGGCGCGCAGTCCGGCATCGCCAGCCTGGCCGCGGTCAACGGCGCGTGCGCGGGCGGCGGCTACGAGCTGGCCCTGGCCTGCGACGAGATCTACCTGATCGACGACGGCAGTTCCTCGGTCTCGCTGCCCGAGGTGCCGCTGCTCGGCGTGCTGCCCGGTACCGGCGGCCTGACGCGCCTGGTCGACAAGCGCAAGGTCCGGCGCGATCTCGCGGATCTCTTCTGCACCAAGGCCGAGGGCTTCCGGCTCAAGGACGCCAGGCGCATGGGCCTGGTCGACGGCGGCTGGGCCCGCTCGCGCTGGGACGACGGCATCGGCGCCCGGGCGCAGGAGATGGTCGCGGCCGCGGGTGGCGTCGGCAGCGAGCAGGGCATCCAGCTCGGGCCCGTCACCCTCCGCCAGACGCAGGACGGCGCGACCAGCACGTTCGCCGGCCGCTGGGTGACGCTGGCCATCGACGCCGACGCGCGCACCGCGTCGCTGACGCTGCGGGGACCCGACGCGGCGCCGCCGACCGACGCCGCGAGCCTGCACGCGCTCGGCGACCAATCCTGGGCGCTCGCCGCCTTCCGCGAGCTCGACGAAGCCTTGCTCGAGCTGCGCTTCAACCACGCCGCCGAGGGCCTCATCCTGCTGCGCACCGCCGGCGACGCCGACCAGGTCATCGCCTGGGACGACGCCATCAGCGGCCTGCGCGCCAAGGGCGACTGGCTCGCCCGCGAGATCCAGCTGCACCAGGGCCGCGTGCTGCGCCGCCTCGACAACATGGCCCGCTCGATGTTCGCCCTGATCGAGCCCGGCAGTTGCTTCGTCGGCACGCTCTTCGAGATCGCCCTGGCCGCCGACCGCAGCTACATGCTCGACGATCCCGACCAGCCCAACGCGATCCAGCTGCACGACGTCAATTTCGGCGCCTACGTCGGCTGGAATGGCAGCACCCGCCTGCAGACGCGCTTCCTCGGCACGCCCGAGGCCGTCCCCGCCAGCTACGAGCGCATCGGCGAGCCGATCGAGCCCGCCGACGCCGAGGAGCTGGGCCTGGTCACCCGCGCGCCGGACGAGCTCGACTGGGACGACGAGGTGCGCATCGAGATCGAGGAGCGCGTCTCGCTGAGCCCGGACGCGCTGACCGGCATGGAGCAGAACCTGCGCTTCGCCGGCGCCGAGACCTGCGAGACCAAGGTCTTCGGCCGCCTGACCGCCTGGCAGAACTGGATCTTCCAGCGCCCGAACGCGGTCGGCACCCGCGGCGCTTTGGTGATGTACGGCCAGCCCGAGAAGCCTATCTTTGACTGGACGCGGACCTGAGCCGGTCGCAGCGCATCGCACGGACGTCGGGCCGGCAGGCCCGCCCTCGCCTGGGAGACTCGACACATGGGCGCCATTGACTACCAGAGCCGCATCCCGAACAACGTCCACCTCAGCGACGACAAGCGCCTGCAGCGTGCGCTGGAGCGCTGGCAGCCCGACTACCTCGCCTGGTGGCAGGACATGGGCCCGGACGGCTACCAGACCTCCGACATCTACCTGCGCACGGCGATCTCGGCCGATCAGGCCGGCTGGGCGCACTTCGACTACGTGAAGATGCCGGATTACCGCTGGGGCATCTTCCTCGCCGAACCCGAGCCGGACCGCAAGATCCACTTCGGCGACCACATCGGCCAGGACGCCTGGCAGGAGGTCCCCGGCGAGTACCGCACGATGCTGCGCCGCATCATCGTCACCCAGGGCGACACCGAGCCCGCCAGCGTCGAGCAGCAGCGCCAGCTCGGTCGCACCGCGCCGTCGCTCTACGACCTGCGCAACCTGTTCCAGGTCAACGTCGAAGAGGGCCGCCACCTGTGGGCGATGGTCTATCTGCTGCACAGCTACTTCGGCAAGGAGGGCCGCGACGAGGCCGACGAGCTGCTGGCCCGCCGCTCGGGCGACGCCGACAAGCCGCGCATCCTCGACGCCTTCAACCAGCCCTGCACCGACTGGCTGTCGTTCTTCTGCTTCACCATGTTCGCCGACCGCGACGGCAAGTACCAGCTCGCCAGCCTCGCCGAGAGCGCCTTCGACCCGTTGGCGCGCACCTGCCGCTTCATGCTGACCGAAGAGGCGCATCACATGTTCGTCGGCGACACCGGCCTCGAGCGCATCATCCGCCGCAGCGCCGAGTTGACGCGCCAGGACCCGAACGGCGACGCGCGCAAGCTCGGTGGCATCGACCTGCCGACGATCCAGCGCTTCATCAACTACTGGCTCAGCTACTGCCTCGATCTGTTCGGCTCCGAGGTCAGCACCAACGCCGCGGACTACTTCGGCCACTCGCTCAAGGGTCGCTTCAACGAGGCCAAGCGCTACACCGAGCACACCGCGCTCGGCCAGCACCGCACCGTCGAGGTCGTGCGCGACGGCAAGCTGACGACCGAAGAGGTGGCGCTGCGCAACGCCATGAACGAGGAGCTGCGCGACGGCTACCTCGATGAGTGCGAGAACGCCGTGCGGCGCTGGAACAAGGCCATCTCCGAGACTGGCGTCGACTTCGAGCTCACGGTGCCGAACCGTCGCTTCCACCGCCGCCAGGGCCTGTACAGCAACCACCTGTTCAACCCGCAGGGCGAGCTGATCGACGCGGCGACCTGGGACGCCAACGTCGCCGCCTGGCTGCCGAGCGAGTCGGACAAGGCCTACGTCCGCAGCCTGATGCAGCCGTGCTACGAGCCGGGCAAGTGCGCCAACTGGATCGCCCCGCCCAAGCGTGGCATCAACGGCCAGCCCTTCGAGTTCGAGTACGTGCGCTTCGGCTAGCGCCGGGATCGCCGCCCGCCGCGAGGATGGACATGGACGCAACGCAGCGGCCGCCGGTCGCCTGGCGGCAGGTCGGCGCGGTGGTCGTGCTGACCATCGACCGGCCCGAGAAGATGAACGCGCTCGACGCCGCCACGATCGCCGCGCTGCACGACGCCTGTGGCCGCGTCGAGGCCGCGATCGCGGGCCGCGCCGATGATGGCATCGACGGCGAGATCGCCGCGGTGGTGGTCACCGGAGCCGGGGATCGCGCCTTCGTCGCCGGGGCAGACATCGCCGAGCTGCGCGAGCGCCGGGCCCCGGACGCGCTGGCCGCGATCAACAGCCGCTTGTTCGATCGCGTCGCGCGGTTGCCGGTGCCGACCATCGCGGCGGTCCGCGGCTTCGCCCTCGGCGGTGGCTGCGAGCTCGCGATCGCCTGCGATCTGCGCATCGCCGGGCGGTCGGCGCGCTTCGGCCAGCCGGAGGTCTCGCTCGGCATCCTGGCCGCGGCGGGCGGCACCTACCGGTTGCCGGCGCTGGTCGGCCTCGGCCGCGCCCGCGAGCTGCTGTTCACCGCGCGGATCGTCGACGCTGACGAGGCGCTCGCCATCGGCCTGTGCGAGCAGGTCGTCGACGACGCCGAGGTGCTGGATGCCGCCATCGCCCTCGGCCAGCGAATTGCCTGCAACGACGGGCTCGCCGTGCGTTTGACCAAGGCAGCGCTGGCACGGGGCGGCGTGGGCGGTCCTGACGCGATCGCCGCCGAGTCGACCACGCAGGCCGTGTTGTTCGAGTCCCCAGAGAAGTTCCGCCGCATGGATGCCTTCCTGGCCAAGCGCGCGGCCAAGGCGGCCACGTCGAGCTGAGCCGCCGGCCCGTCCCCTCCCACTCGCGTCCTCCTCTCGTCACGGAGGCGTAGGAGCCCCCCATGGAGCAGTTGGCGTTCTCGCGCGTCGTCGTCATCGGCGCCGGCACGATGGGCCACGGCATCGCCCACGTCGCCGCCCAGGCTGGGGCGCAGGTCGCCCTGCACGACGTCACCGAGGCCGCGATCGCCCACGGCCTCGCCCAGATCCGCGGCAACCTCGACAAGGGCGTCGCCTGCGGCAAGGTCGACGCCGCCACCCGCGACGCGACGATGGCCCGGCTGCGGCCGGCGCCGGACCTCGCGGCCGCGGTCGCCGACGCGGACCTGATCGTCGAGGTCGTGCCCGAGCAGCTCGAGCTCAAGCGCCGGGTCCTCGGGCTCGCCGCCGCCAGCGCGCCCGCCGACGCCGTCATCGCCAGCAACACCTCGAGCATCCCGCTGCGGCTGCTCGCCGACGCCGTGGGCGGGCCGACGCGGCTCTGCGGGATGCACTTCTTCAACCCGGTGCACATCCAGCCCCTGGTCGAAGTCGTGCGCGCCGACGGCAGCGACGAGGCGGTGATCGAGCGCGCCGTGCGCTTCGCCCGGCAGATGGGCAAGGAGCCGATCGTCGTGCGCGACGTCGCCGGCTTCGCCAGCAGCCGCCTCGGCCTCGCGCTCGGCCTCGAGGCCATCCGCATGGTGCAAGAGGGCGTCGCCAGCGCCGCCGACATCGACAGCGCGATGACGCTCGGCTATCGCCACCCGATGGGGCCGCTGGCGCTGACCGATCTGGTCGGCCTCGACGTCCGCCTCGCCATCGCCGAGACGCTGGCGCGCGAGATCGACGCCACGCGCTTCGCCCCGCCGCAGCTGCTGCGCGACCTGGTCGCGGCAGGCAAGCTCGGGCGCAAGAGCGGCGAGGGCTTCTACCGCTACGACGCCCAGGGCAACCGAATCGCCTGATGGCGCGTCCAAGGTTGCGTCTACCTTGCCTTGGAGTACCATCGCGGGCAGAGAGGAGCGTGCCATGGACGTCGTCTACACCATCACCGCCGCGGTCGGTTGCACCGCGCTGCTCGTGCAGGTCGGCCTGCAGCTGCTCGGTCTGGGCGGCGACGGCGACGCGCACCTCGACGCCGACGTCGAAGGCCACGAGGGCGACGGCAACCTCTTCTTCGGCATCCTCTCGTTCAAGACGCTGTCGGCGTTCGCGGCCTTCTTCGGCCTGGCCGGCCTCGCTGCGGCCCAGGGGGGCATCGAGAGCGACGCCCTGCGCCTGGTCCTGGCGATCGGCGCCGGGATCGCGGCTGGCGGCGTCGTCATGGTCCTGATGCGTGGCCTGTCGAAGCTGCAGGCCTCCGGCACGGTCAACCTCGACGACGTCGTGGGCAAGACCGCCAGCGTCTACCTGAGCATCCCGGCGGCCTCCAAGGGCGACGGCAAGATCATGGTCGAGGTGCAGGGACGCGAGCGGGAGCTGACGGCGATCACCGCGGGCCCGGAGATCCCAACCGGCGCGACGGTCAAGGTGACCAAGCGCATGGCGGGTGACCGCTTCGAGGTCGTGCGCGCGTAGCGCCGAGGGCGTCGTTCGAGGTCGAAGCGTCGCGAGCCTCGGGCTGCGTGACGGTAGGAGGAGTTCCGCATGGACGCTTTGGTGATGATGGCGGTGATGGCGACGCTGGTGATGTTCAGCTTCGTCCTGCTCGTCTTCAAGCGCTACCGCCGATGCCCGTCGAACCAGATCCTGGTCGTCTACGGCAAGGTCGGCGGCGGCCAGTCCGCCAAATGCCTGCACGGTGGCGGCGCCTTCGTCTGGCCGCTGATCCAGAACTTCGCCTACCTCAACCTCGATCCGCTGCAGATCGAGATCCCGCTCAAGGGCGCGCTCTCGATGGAGAACATCCGCATCAACGTGCCGTCGGTGTTCACCGTCGCCATCGGCACCGAGCCGGCGGTGATGCAGAACGCCGCGGTGCGTCTGCTCGGGCTCTCGCGCCAGCAGATCATGGAGCAGGCCCGCGACATCATCTTCGGCCAGATGCGCCAGGTCATCGCCAGCCTCGAGATCGAGAACATCAACCGCGACCGTGACACCTTCCGCCACAGCATCCAAGAGGGCCTCGAGCCCGAGCTGCGCAAGATCGGTCTGGTGCTGATCAACGTGAACATCACGGACATCACCGACGAGTCCGGCTACATCGAGGCCATCGGTCGCAAGGCGGCGGCCGAGGCGATCCAGCAGGCCGTCATCGACGTCGCCGAGCAGCAGAAGCGCGGCGCCATCGGCGTCGCCGCGGCCGAACGCGACCGCGCCATGAACGTCGCCGCCGCCGAGCGCGACCGCCAGATCGGCGTCACCGAGGCCAAGCAGCAGCAGGACATCCGCGTCGCCCAGCTCGAGCGCGACCGCGTCGTCGGCGAGCAGCAGGCAGCGATGCAGCGCGAGGCGCAGGTCAAGGAAGCCGAGCGCGAGAAGCGCGTCCGCGTCGCCGATGCAGAGGCCAGCTCGGTCGAGGGCGAGAACATCGCCAAGGCGAAGATCGTCGCGACCAACGCCACGCTCGAGGTCGAGAAGGCCGACGCCATGCAGCGCGCCGAGACCCGTCGCCGTGAGGCCGAGGCGGCCGTCCTCGAAGCGCAGTACCGGGCCGAGGCCAAGGCGGCCATGGAGCTCGCGCACAAGGTCGAGGCCGAGAAGCGCGCCGAGGTCGAGGCCGTCGCAAAGGCCGAGAAGGCCCGCGTCATCGTCGACGCCGAAGCCGAGGCCGAGAAGCGCAAGATCGAGGCCAACGCCGAGGCCGCCGCGAACTACGCTCGCCTCGAGGCCGAAGCCCGCGGCCAGTACGAGATCCTGCGCCAGAAGGGCGCCGGCTTGCGCGCCATCGTCGACGCCAGCGGCAGCGCCGAGGCAGCGTTCCAGCTGCTGGTGCTCGAGCACATCGACCACCTGGCCGAGCAGAGCGCCAAGGCGATCTCGAACATCAAGTTCGACAAGATCACCGTCTGGGAAGGTGGCAACAGCGACGGCAGCGGCGGCTCGACCGCCGGCTTCCTCAAGAGCCTGGCAGGGGCTGTGCCGCCCGTGATGCACATGATGCGCGACATCGGCGGCGTGCAGCTGCCGGAGTCCCTCGGGCGCATCATCGACAACGCCGAGGGCGAGGCCAGGGGCGGCGGGGAGGGCGGCAGCACGCCGCCGAGCGCCGGGCCGAAGGTGCCGCCGCCGCCGCCGAAGGGCTGAGGTCTCGTGCGTTGCTAGCGGTTGCCGGTGTCCGCGACCGCCAGCTCGAGGCCGCGCTCGGCCTGCGTCAGCCGGCTGCCGCGGATGCTGCGCGGATCCATCTGCGCGGCGATCCGCAGCTCGATGGTCTGGCCGGGGCGTCCGGCCGGCAGCGACAGGAAGTCGTCGGTGCTCCAATCCAGGCGGGCGCGGATCGACCGCTGCTGGGTGCGCAGCGTCAGCGTCGCGCCGCGTTCGGCCGCCTCGGGGCAGGTCGTGACGACCGCACGCAGGCCGTCCCAACCGTCGCGCGTCTGGCTGCGCACCGCCACGCGCGCGCCCTGGGCCGTGGTCTCGATCGCGCCGAGGCCGTCGGCCTCGATGCCGTCATCCATCGCCAAGGGCTCGAGGTCGCTGAGCTGGCCGCAGTCGATGCTGAGCTCGCCGGTCCAGTCCACCGCGGCCGCCGCCGTGGTCTGCGGCGCCGTGCGTCGGGGGCCGTCGGTGTGGCCCCAGCGTGCCGTGACGACGAAGCGACCGAGGCCAGACACGCGGTTGTCGCCGCTGCCGACGTCGACGCGGGGCGCCGGCGTTGGCGGCTCGGGCTGCAACCGGGCGCCGAGCGCGAAGATGGCGGCCACCGCTGCCGCGAACAGGAGGAGGTGGCGTCGGTCTGCGTGCGCTTGGACCATGCTCACCTCGCGTTGGCGGCCCGACCCGCCGGGCTCCTCTTGAGCCTACGGATCTCTGATGCGCGCGCCAGCAAAACGGATCATCGGCCGCGTAGATTCCCGAGCGGCGGCAATTGCACCGCTGCATCCCCGGACGATCGCGAGCCGAGGCGTCTGACAATTTGCCGATCACGCGATGTGGAGGCATCCTGTCGGTGGAGGTGCCATGCTGCCCGCTCCTCGGCCACAACCCGTCGCTCGCAGCGCCGCCCGGACGGTGCTCTTGCTCGCCGTCGCGGCTGCGTCGCTCGCGACGCCGTGCGCTTCGGCGTGGGCCCAGGAGCCCGACCAGGAGCCCGAGCAGGCGCAGGGGCCCGAGGCCGGTCAGGACTTCGCGCCACCTCCCGTCCCGACCACCGTCGATGCCAACGCCGACCGGGCGTTGCAAGCCGACGCCGACGCGCGTGATGACGCGGCGGCGGCCGCTCCCGGCGGTGTCACCTCGATCGGCACCTGCCACGATGGCGCGCTGCCCGGCGGCGTCGAGCTGCCGCGACAGAGCTCGGCGATGCGCCGTCTGGGCGTGGTCGCAGAGCGCGGCACGGGCTTCGGCACGCCGCGGCTCGTGGCCTTCGTGCTGCGCACCGCGTCCCGCCTCGCCGCCCTGCCAGAGCATGCCGGGGTGCCGCTGCGGGTCGGCAACCTCAGCGTCCAGGGCGGCGGAACGATGCGCTGGAGCCATAGCCACCGCGCCGGACGCGATGTCGACTTCCCGCTTTTTGTCCTCGACGGCCGCGGCAAGCCCGCGTCGGTTGACGGCTTCGTCGTGCTCGACGACCACGGCCACGGCCGCTACAAGCGCAAGCCGTACCGCTTCGACGCGCCGCGCACTTGGAACCTCGTCGCGACGCTGATCAGCGACCCGCGTGTCGACGTCGCACGCCTGTACCTGTCGGCGTCCCTGACGCGGCTGGTGCTCCAGCACGCCGAGGAATCGGGCGCGGACGCGGCGCTGGTCGAGCGTGCGCGCGTGATGCTCGAGGAGCCGAGCCACGCCGGCCGACACGACGACCACCTGCATGTGCGGATCTTCTGCGCCGAGTTCGAGATCGGCTCGGGTTGCGTCGACGAGGATGATCGTTGGCCCTGGTCGCGCGACGTCTCGACCGCCGTCCGCGCCCGCGTCGACGGCGCCAGCGCGCGGCTCGCCGCAGCCCAGCCCAACGTCCGGATCGCCGCTCTCGACGAGCTCGCCCCGTGGCGCAGCCTCGATCGCGAGGCCTGCACGGCGCTGACCTGGGCGGCCGCCTGGGACGACAAGCCGAAGGTCCGTGAGCGTGCTGTCGCGATCTTGCAGCAAGGACGCGTCCCCTGCGCCACGGAGCTGCTGCTCGGGGCGGCCAAGGCCCAGACCAAGCGAACGCTGATGGAGCCGCTGTTGCGGCTGGCGGTGTCGGTGGCCGATGACGACGACGGCGAGCGACTGGTCGGGCTGCTGAGCGATCGCCCCGAGGGCTTCCGCGTGCCGCTGACATCGACGCTGCGCTCCGAGATCCGCTCTCGGGCTGCTCGCCGCCTCGCTCTGGTGCCGCATCCGAGCGCTGCGGCGGCGCTCTCGGGCGTCCTGCGGGACCCGCGCCCTGGTTCGCGTCGCGCCGCTCGGGTCGCGCTCGAGGTCCTTGCCAACCAGCGCTTCGCCGGCCTGGACCACGCGCGGGCGTGGTGGCGCGGCCAGGCGGCCGTGCAGCCGCTGCGATGGCTGGTCGATGGGTTCCTGCGCATGGGCCTGCCGGCCACCTCGACCGCCTCTGAGCTCGTGCCGGGGCTGCTGGAGCTGCTGCGCGGGCCGGATCTGGTCCTGGCGCGCAACGCCGAGCGTGCCCTCGAGATCCTGTCTGGTGGGCAGCGCCTCGCGCACGCCGATACGCCGCGGCATCGGCACCGCGCGTGGGCACGATTCTGGGCCCATTTTGGCGACCAGCACGCCCAGCAGCGGCTGTCGGAAGCGGAGATCCGGACCTCCCAGGCCCGTGCCGCCCGCGCCGCGCTCGCCGCGGCCTCGCAACCGTCCGCTGGTGCGTCACGCGCCGGCGGCGCGTCGGATGCGGGGCCAGCCGCCGCGGCGACGCTCGGCTTCCTCATGCCGAGCCAGCGAGCCGACTGAGGTCAGCGATTCGCTTCGGCAGCGTGGGTCGACGCCGTGGCGGCGGCGGCCGTGAACGCGGCATCCGAGGCCTGCAACAAACCCTGCATCTGCGCGCGGATCGTGGCGTTGCCCGCGAGCGCCAGCCCGGCGAAGGGGTGCCAGGTCCCATCGCCGGCCCAGCCGCTGACCTCGCCGCCGGCAGCCCGGACGATGGCCACGCCGGCCGCCAGATCCCAGGGCTGCAGGCCGTCCTCCCAATAGGCGTCCAGCCGGCCCGCCGCGACTTCGCACAGGTCCATCGCCGCCGACCCGCCTCGGCGCACGCCCTGAACCTGCAGCAGGGCCGCCCGCAGGCGCGCGAGGATGAGGTCCAGGCGCGAGCGACGATCGTAGGGGAAGCCCGTCGCGACCAAGGCGTCCTCGAGGCTGGCGACGCGGCTGACCGCGATGCGCTCGCCGTTGCAGGTCGCGTGGACGCCCTCGCCGCCGACGTAGGTCTCGCGCCGCGCCGGCGCGTGGACCACGCCCAGGACCGGCACGCCGTCGCGCAGCAGGCCGATGCTGACGCAGAACTGGAGGTAGCCGTGGGCGAAGTTGGTCGTGCCGTCCAGCGGGTCGACCAGCCACGCGTATCGCGCCCCGTTGGCGCGCGCCTGCAGCGCCGCGCGGCCGTCGGCGCCGTCCGACTCCTCGCCGATGACGACGTCGCCCGGGAAGGCGAGCCGCAGCTCGGTCAGGACACAGGCCTCGCTCTCGCGATCGGCGACGGTCACGAGATCGACGGCCGCCTTCTTCTCGATGGCCTCGAGCTTGCCGAGGTGGCGCATCAGGATGCCGCCGGCGGCCTCGGCGGCGCGCAGCGCGATCTTCAAGCGCGCGGTGATCTCGGCGTCGGGCTGCGCGGACGCGGGCGCCGGCCCGCCGACGTGGGCGTGGGGATCGGTCACGGTGCGGGCTCGCTTACTTGCCGGTGATGCTGACGTCGTCGATCCGCCACGTCATCGTGCCGAGCGTCGTCGCGCTGATGAAGAAGCCGACGCGGACCGCACCCTTGCCGACGAGGAACTTGTCGAGCGACAGGATCTGCAGGGAGTTGCCCGGGCCCGTCAAGTTGACGAAGCCGGCCGAGAGCCAGGTCTTGCCGCCGTCGAGCGAGAGCCGGACGTTGACCTGTGACGGCAGCGAGATGCCGCCCGGGATGCCGCTGATGCTGTAGTCGAGCTTGAACGAGAGGTTGGCCACCTTGGTCGGGCCGACCGCCACGTCCGGGCCCGTCAGCCACGTCGCGACGGACTTCAGCGTCGGGAAGTTGCTGGTCACGACCAACTCGGCGCGCTTGTTGCCCGTGCCCGCGAGCTTGAACAGGTCGCTGCCGGTCGTGCCGGGCTCGACGAACGTCGACCAGCCGCCCTGGGTGAAGCTCGTGGCGTAGCTGTTGAAGGTCTCGAGCCAGGGCAGGGCGCTGCCGTCCTCGCAGGCGTCGCCCGTGCCGTTGCCGTTGTTGTCCTTCTGGTCGGGGTTCGACACCAAGGGGCAGTTGTCCTGGCCGTCGACGATGCCGTCGTTGTCGTCGTCGCCGTCGCAGGCGTCGCCGATGCCGTCCTTGTCGTTGTCGGCCTGGCTGGCGTTGGCGAGCAGCGGGCAGTTGTCGGCCGCATCGAGGACGGAGTCGCCGTCGTCGTCGCTGTCGCAGGCGTCGGCCGTGCCGTCCTTGTCGGTGTCGAGCGCAGTGCTGCCGGGCGCCGAGATGGCGAAGTCGTCGATGAGCACGCCGAGGTACTTGTCGTTCTCGACGCCGTCGACGCTCTCGAAGCGGAAGCGGAAGCGCACGCGCTGCCCGGCGTACTTCGACAGGTCGACCAGCTGCACGGCCCACTTCTGCACCACGGTGTTGGCGCCCTTCTGCATCAGCACGGTGTAGGCGGCGAAGCCGTCGGTCTCGGTCGCGATGGCCAGCGAGACCTTGTCGTAGGTCGTGCCGCCCTCGATGGCGAACAGGTAGCGATAGGCCAGCGACAGCACCTTCACCGGCGGCAGCTCGACGACCGGCGAGGTCGCGTCGCCCTGGTTCGGCGTCCCGCCCGAGTCGAAGTTGACGCCGTTGCCGTAGTAGAGCGCGCCAGGCGGCGACCAGGACTCGACCTCGCTGCGCTGCCAGCCGACGTTCTGGGTCTTGGGCGAGAAGGTCCAGCCCTCGGTCGAGCTGTCCCAATGCCACAGCAACACGGCGGATTCGTCGGTCTTGCCGTTGCAGTTGTCGTCCTTGCCGTTGCAGGGCAGGTCGATCGCGTAGGGGGCGCCCGGATCCTTGGGCGCGCAGTCGCTGACGTTCGGGTAGCCGTCGCCGTCGATGTCGTTGTCGCAGACGTCGCCTAGGCCGTCGCTGTCTGTGTCGGTCTGGTCCGGGTTCGGCGTCTGCTTGCAGTTGTCGCAGGCGTCGCCGCGGCCGTCGCCGTCACCGTCGGTCTTGCCGTCGTCGGGCGTCGCCGGGCAGAGGTCACAGGCGTCGCCGACCAGGTCACCGTCGGCGTCCTGCTGGCCGCTGTTCTTGATCAGCGCGCAGTTGTCGTTCGGATCGAAGATGCCGTCGTTGTCGTCGTCGAGGTCGCAGGCGTCGCCCTGGGCGTCGCCGTCGGTGTTCAGCTGCGTCGGGTTGAAGACGTTGGCGCAGTTGTCCTTGGCGTTGGCGACGCCGTCGTTGTCGATGTCGTCGTCGCAGGCGTCGCCGGTGCCGTCCTTGTCGGCGTCCTGCTGGCCCGCGTTCGCCGTCGTCGGGCAGTTGTCGCTGGCGTCGCAGATGCCGTCCTTGTCCTTGTCCGGGCAGCAGGCCGGCGAGCTCGACGGCTGGTGGCCGCAGATACCGCTGGCGCAGAAGTCGATGGTGCACTTGTCGTTGTCGTTGCAGTCGACGTCGTCGAAGCATTCGACCGGCTTGACGCATTGGCCCTGCACGCATTGGGTGCCCGCGCCGCAGGTGCCGCAGCTGCCGTTGCAGCCGTCGCTGCCGCAGACCTTCTTGCCGCACTGCGGCACGCATTTGGGCAGGCAGAGGCCGACCGCGTCGTTGCATTGCGTGTCGGCGCTGCAGGTGCCACAGCTGCCACCGCAGCCGTCGCCGCCGCATTGCTTGCCCTTGCAGTTGGGCGCGCATTGGCATTGACCGACGCTGCTGCAGTATTGGTCCGCCTTGCAGCTGCCGCAGGTGCCGCCGCAGCCGTCGTCGCCGCAGACCTTGCCCGAGCACGTCGTCTTGCACGGGCACAGGCCGCAATCCTGCGGGCAATTGTCGCAGGTCTCGCCGTTGGTCGGGTCGCATTGCAGGTTGCCGCACGACGGCGTCGGGCAGCAGTCCTTGGCGCAGCTCGCGCAGGACTCGCCGACCTCGCAGGTGCCGTTGCCGCATTGCAGCGGGCAGATGCCGCAGTCGGTCGGACAGCCGCCGCAGCTCTCGCCCGGCGAGCAGCTGCCGTCGCCGCAGACCGACGGGCAGGCGCCGCAGTCCTTGGTGCACGTCTTGCAGTCCTCGCCGTCGACGGGCTTGCAGACGCCGTCGCCGCAGCCCTTGGGGATGACAGCGCAGGCGCCGTTGGCGTCGCACGCGGTGCCACCCGGGCACAGGCCGCAGGTGCCGCCGCAGCCGTCGCTGCCGCATTGCTTGCCGTCGCACTTGGGCACGCAGGTCTGGCCGCAGCCGCCGCAGCTGCCCTTGCATTTGTCGACGCAGCTGGCGTCCCAGGCCGTGGCGCAGCAGAAGGGATCGAGGTCGCAGACGCACTTCTCGCAGCCGCAACCGTCGCAGCCGGCCTTGGGCGACTTGGTGCAGCCGTCGTTGACCGGGCAGGCGCCGCAGTCGATCGCGCAGCTGCTGCAGGTCTCGCCGCCGGTGGTGGCGCAGGCGCCGTCGCCGCAGATCGGCGCGCAGGTGCCGCAGTCCGAGGCGCAGGACTTGCAGTTCTCGCCACCCTTGGGGTCGCAGAGGCCGTCGCCGCACTTGGCCGGGCAGTTGAAGGCGCAGTCCTTCGGGCAGGTCGTGCAGTCCTCGCCCAGCAGGACCTCACATTGGCCGTTGCCGCAGACCGCCGGGCAGGCGCCGCAGTCGCTGACGCAGGTGCTGCACGTCTCGCCGAGCGCCGCCTCGCACTTGGCGTCGCCGCAGGTCGCGCCGCACTTGCCGCAGTCGCCGGGGCAGCTCGAGCAGGACTCGCCGGGGCCGCACGTGCCGTCGCCGCAGGTGCCGGGGCACGCGCCGCAATCCTTGCTGCAGGTCTTGCAGCTCTCGCCTTGCTGCACCGCGCACAGGCCGTCACCGCAGACCGGGCCACAGGGGCCGCAGTCCTTGCTGCAGCTCGAGCAGCTCTCGCCGGCGGCCGCGTCACACTTGCCGTCGCCGCAGGTCACGGGGCAGGGGCCGCAGTCCGCCGCGCAGCTGCTGCAGGTCTCGCCCTGCTCGCAGGTCTTGTTGCCGCAGACACCCTTGCAGCCACCGTCGCATTGGGTGGCGCAGAGGTTGACGCAGATGCCGTCCCACGCGCTGTTGCAGCAGAACGCGTCGAGCTTGCACACGCAGGACTCGCAGCCGCAGCCGCCGCAGCCGGGGGTCTGGGTCGTCGTGCAGCCGTCGCCGCAGCTGCCGCAGTCGGCCGGGCATGCCTTGCAGTCCTCGCCGCCGAGCGCGTTGCACACGCCGTCGCCGCAGCCGGGGCCGCAGGGGCCGCAATCCTTGGCGCAGCTGGTGCAGGTCTCGCCCGCGACCGCGCTGCAGACGCCGTCGCCGCAGCTGTCGGGGCAGGCGCCGCAGTCCGTCGCGCAGCTCTTGCAGCTCTCGCCGTCCTTGGGCGTGCACAGGCCGTCGCCGCAGGAGCCGGGGCAGGCGCCACAGTCCTTGGCGCAGCTGGTGCACGACTCGCCCTGGCTCGGCGCGCAGATGCCGTCGCCGCAGGAGCCGGGGCAGGTGCCGCAGTCGAGCGCGCAGCTGGTGCAGCTCTCGCCCTTGGCCGCTTCGCACAGGCCGTCACCGCATTTGGCCGGGCAGGCGCCGCAGTCGCTCGGGCAGCTCTGGCAGCTCTCGCCCGCCGCGGCGCTGCAGGTGCCGTCGCCGCAGCTCGGTGGGCAGGCGCCGCAGTCGCCGGGGCAGGTCTTGCAGCTCTCGGTGCCGTTGCAGGTGCCGTCGCCGCACGAGGCCGGGCAGTCCTTGCAGTCCTTGCTGCAGCTGCTGCAGGTCTCGCTGCCGTTGCAGGTGCCGTCGCCGCACGACGCCGGGCAGGCGCCGCAGTCGCCGGGGCAGGTCTGGCACGCCTCGAGGCCGTTGCAGGTGCCGTCACCGCAGCTGGCGGGGCAGGAGCCGCAGTCCTTGGGGCAGGTCGAGCACGACTCGGTGCCCAGGCATTCGCCGTCGCCGCAGCTGGGCGGGCAGACGCCGCAGTCGCCGGGGCAGTCCTTGCAGGTCTCGTTGCCGTTGCAGGTGCCGTCACCGCAGGCGGGCGCGCAGCCGCCGCAGTCCTTGGGGCAATCCTTGCAGCTCTCGCTGGCCTGGCAGGCGCCGTCGCCACAGCTGGCGGGGCAGGCACCGCAGTCGTCCGGGCAGGCGCTGCACGACTCGCTCTTGCCGGCCTCGCACAGGCCATCGCCGCAGATCGCCTTGCACACGCCGCAATCGCCCGGGCAGCCCTCGCACGACTCGCCGATCTCGGGCTGGCAGCTGCCGTCGCCGCAGGTCGGGCAGACGCCGCAGTCCTTGTCGCAGCTGGCGCAGGTCTCGCCCTTGTTGGCGTCGCAGACGCCGTTGCCGCAGCTGTCGCAGGCGCCGCAGTCGGCGTTGCAGCTGGCGCAGGTCTCGCCGTCCTTGGCGCTGCAGACGCCGTCGCCGCAGGCCTTGGGGCAGGTACCGCAGTCCGCCGGGCAGCTGCTGCAGCTCTCGCCGCCGATGACGTTGCAGACGCCGTCGCCGCAGACCTTGCACGCGCCGCAGTCCGCCGCGCAGGTCTCGCAGCTCTCGCCGAAGGTGGGCGCGCAGATGCCGTCACCGCAGGCCGCGCAGGTGCCGCAGTCGACCGCGCAGCTGTTGCAGGTCTCGCCGGCCGCCGCCGCGCAGATGCCGTCGCCGCAGCTCGCCGGGCAGGCGCCGCAGTCAGCCGAACAGCTGCTGCAGCTCTCCTTGGCCTTGGGCTCGCACAGGCCGTTGCCGCAGGTCGCGTTGCACGGGCTGCCACATTGCTGGCAGAGCGAGGCGCAGGCGTCGTCCCACGCGCCGGTGCAGCACGCAGGGTCGATCTGGCAGACGCAACTCTCGCAGGCGCAACCGCTGCAGCCCGGGTCGCCGGTGGCCTTGCAGCCGCCGTCGTCGGCGCAGGCGCCGCAGTCCGCCGGGCACTCCTTGCACGACTCGGTCGGCGCGCAGACGCCGTTGCCGCAAGCCTCGGCGCAGGTGCCGCAGTCGGTCGCGCAGGTGCTGCAGGTCTCGCCCGCGCCGGCGCTGCACAGGCCGTCGCCGCAGCCGCTTGCGCTGCAGCTGCCGGCCAGACACGTCGTGCCGCTCGGGCAGAGCTTCGCCGGAGTCAGGATGCCCGTGCCGCTCGGCGCGCACTCGACCGCGTAGGGACCCAGGCAGCTCTTGGCACCCGGCGTGCAGGTCTTGCCGACGCACCAGCCCAGGGTCGGATGGCAGATCTGGTTGCTGCCGCAGTCGCCGTCCACCTTGCACGGGGCGTTGACGTCGCCGCTGGCACCGTCGGGCTGGGCCGAGGTGTCGGCGATCTGGCCCCCGTCGCCCTGGGTGTCCGCGTAGGGGTTGGTGAAGCCCTTGACCGCCTCGTCCTTGCTCGGGCCGCAGCCTGCCAACGCGACGACGCCCGCCAACGCGAGCGCGACGAGCCAACCCGGCGTCGACGATCGCACGGTCGCCGGCCGTCGCTCGCCCCCGGGGCCGCGCGGCGTGCACCGGGTCGGGAGCTCTGGCTGGACCACAAGCGACAGTTGACGACGCATCGAGCACTCCTTGCGCCGGACGAGGTCGACCGCGCGGGCGCTCCGAACCGGGTCGACCGTGGTCGCAACGCCCTGGGAGTGTACCAATTCGCGAGGACCCAGCGCCAGACCCAACCGCGATCCCGTGGCGGACCCTCGCAATTGTTCTCAAGAGGTCGCCGGGCGCACGCCCGGACCTTGGCGCCGGTCGGGGCGTCACGCACCCGCCAGCGCGCCTTGTTTACAGTTTACAGGCCCAGGTCGGCGGCGTAGTTGATCTCGATCAAGTCCGAAGCCTCGGGCACTTCCGAGAAGAAGATCGCCTCGTTGTAGACCTGGCACAGGCCGTCGATGCACGTCAGGCCGGCGTTGCAGTCGCGCGTCTCCTTGCACGCGGCGAGCTCGCCCTTGAGCCCGGTCTTGCCGGTGCGGCAGTCGGGCGACGGCGCGATGTAGAAGGACGTCGTGTCGCCCGGGACCGGGCCGTCCGTGAGCTTGAGCGTCTCGGTCTTGCCGTCGCGCGTCCGCGTGACCGTGAGCTTGCGCACGCCGTCGACGACGAACGGCGGCTGCGGCAGGCAGAGCTTGACCACGCGCCGGAGGATGGTCGTGGCGATGTTCTCGAGCGCAGGGCCGAAGTCCGCACCCTTGCAGATGTTCTGCACGACGCCGTTGCTGCGGAACGCCTCGGCGAGCTCAAAGTAGCGCGAACCGTAGCTGGCCTCACCGCGGGAGCCGATGCAGACGTACGGGGCGGCGCCAGGCGCGTTCTCGGGGATCGTCGTGGTGTAGTAGTTGACGCGGTCGCGGTGGGCCTGCAGCTGCGACGAGCTCTCGGTCGTATCACCCGCGATGGCCGCGACGATGACCTTGGCCGGGTCGCTCTTGAGCGACTTGAAGCGGTTGACGAACTCGGTCACGGGCGCGAACTGCTTGGTCTTCTTGACGTGCGCGGTGTAGTTGGCGTCGACCTTGGCCAGGCAGGCCTGTTGCTCGGCGCTGCCGTCGGCGCAGCCGTTCGGGCACTTGAGCTTGCCGCCGTTGTCCTTGGTCTGGCTGCCGGCCAGGCAGTCGGACGGGCAGAACAGGTCGCCGTTCTTGCGCCGCTTCTGCTCGCAGTTGCCTTCGTTGAGCGCGTCGTTGCTGCCGAGCGAGTCGCCGTAGGTCTGGCACCGCTGCCAGTCCTCCTTGGTGATCACGTTCTTGTCGAGCGGGTTGAGGTCGAGCGGCATCGAGCAATCGTCGTCGTCGCTGACGAAGACGATGACGAGGTACGCGTCGTCGCGCAGCAGCTGCTTGGTCTGGCAGTTGGCCTCGTCGAGCAGCGGGTCGCAGAGCGCGGCGGTGTCGGCGGCGCACTTGGCGGCGCTGAAGTCCGAGTAGCACCAGCAGTTCTTCTTCTTGTCGTCCTCGCTGATCTTCGGGTCCTTGAGGTACGTCGGGCTGCAGAAGGCGCCATCGTCGGCGCAGCAGCTGCGCAGGTGACGCACGCAGGCGTCGCGGTTGCAGTTGGGGCCCTCTGGGTCCAGCGCGGTCCAGGCCGAGCGGAAGCCGCCCTCGAAGGTCGACTCGATGGTCTGCGCCGCGCCCACGGTGGCGATGCAGCGGAACAGGTCGAGCTGGTCGCTCTTGAGCACCGGCGGCAGCTGGTCAGCCGGGGGGCAGCCCTCGGTGTCCGGCGGGTACATGCAGCCGGCCGACTCGATGTTGGTGCCGCCGCCCGGGACGACGCACCGGATGCGCTGCTGCTCGGGCGGCACGTTCGGCTCGAACGTGGCGCGGCAATCCTTGTGGTTCTTGATGTCGGTGCAGTGCGACTGGCACGCGCTGTTGATCGAGCAGTTGTAGTTGGCGATCGCGCTGGCGTTGGTCGGCGCCTTGCACACCCACGAGCCGGTCGTGTACGGGTTGACGACGTCCTGCGGGTTCGGCGTGCAGAGCGAGCTGTCGGTCGTGGTGTTGAACGGGAACTTGTGCGGCGTCGTGCACTGCTTGTCGTCCTGGCAGTGCATCTTCACGCGCTCGATGCAGTTCGGCGGGAAGCTCGTCGCCGGCTCGTGCTTGAAGCGACCGATCACGCGGACGTCGGACTTGTCCTGGGCCTGCTGCACCGTGACCACGGCCATCTGCGCGTCGATCGTGCCGATGGATTGGAGCTTGGTGATGAACTGCTGGAATCCCTTGGCGAGGTCGCGCTGCTCCTGGCACATCGACGGCGAGTGGTCGATGACCCAAAGGAAGTCGAGCTTCACCGCCTCGTCGGCGTTGAGCTTGTCGGTGACGCGGACGCGGAAGTTCTCGAGCAAGCTGTGCACGGGGTAGTTGTTGCACGACGTGAGCGAGGCCGACGTCGAAACGAGCAACAATCCCGACAGGGTGGCCGACAGCCACGAGCGCTTGCGCAGGCGGGCCATCGGGGGGGTCAGCTGGGGCGTCGAGGGGCGGGACTCAAGGTGCATGGCGACTCGCTCCGGCTGCGTCATAGGACGCGCGCGCCATACGATACCAGAGCATCGCGCGGGGGGCTAGCGGTCTGGTCCAGCCTTGCCTGCTTGCAGGATCTGGGCCGCCGTCGGCGTCTGTGCGCCTTGCGTCGGCAGCGCGGACAGGGACGCGATGCGCCCGAGCAGGGCCAGCACCCGGTCGCCAAAGGCGCGGCGCAGCGCGTCGTCGATGCCGGCGTCGTCCCCGGCGTCGTGACGCACCGCCTGGCCGTCGACCAGGATGACGATGTCGTCTGCCACCGCGAGCGCCGCGACCAGATCGTGCGCCGTCACGACGACGAGCCGGCGCTCTTCGTGGGCGATGCGCGCCAGCGTGCCCAGCACCTCGGACGCGGCGACGACGTCCAGCGCCGCGGTCGGCTCGTCGAGCAGCAGGACCGAGGCCGGTCGGGCCAGGGCCAGGGCCAGGACCGCGCGCTGCCGCTGGCCGCCCGAGAGCGTGCCGAGCGGGCGGTCTGCGAGGGCTTGGGCGTCCACTCGGGCCAGGGCGCGGGCCCGCAGCTCGGCGCGGGCGCGTCGAGGCAGACCGTCCAGGCGCCCGGCCAGATCGACGAGCTCGTCGGTCGTCATCTCGTCGTCGAGCTCGATCCGCTGCGGCAGCCACGCGATGTGGTTCGGTGTGGCCGCGTCGGCGCGCGCGACGCCGCGGTCGAGGATGGTGCCACTGCGCTCGGGGCGATGCGGCCCGGGCCCGGCGCCCGCCAGCGCCCGCAGCAGGGTCGATTTGCCCGCGCCGTTGGCGCCCAGCACCGCGACCAGGCGTCCCGGGGCCAGCTCGAGGTCGAGTTCGCGCAGCACGGGCTGGCCCGCGTAGGCGACCGACAGCTGCCGGCAGGCGAGCAGGGGCACCGGTCGGTCGGTCGGGGGCGGTCTGTCGCTCGGATCGAGGCCGGCCGCGGCCAGGGGCCGGGGGCGGCGGTCCTGGGTGGCGGCGGCGTCGCGGTCGAGCGGCAGTGGACGGTCGCGCCTGCGCAGCAGCACCAGCAGCAGCGGCACGCCAGCGAGCGCCGTCGGGATGCCGATCGGCAGCTCCGCGGGCGCGAACGCGACGCGACAGAGCAGGTCGACCGCGAGCAGGAAGGCGCCGCCGCCGAGGCAGGTCGCCGGCGCCAGGTGGCGATGGCCGGGGCCGAACAGGGCGCGGGCGCCGTGCGGCACGAGCAGGCCGACAAAGCCGACGATGCCCGCGATCGCGACCGCGACCGCGGCCAGGATCGCCGAAAAGAGCACCGCTCCGCGCTCGATCCGGGCGGCGTCGACGCCGAGGCCGGCAGCCGAGTCCACGCCCAGCCGCAAGGCGTCGAGCTGCGCGGCGCGGCGCTGGGTCCAGAGCAGGCCGGCGACCACGCCCAGCGCCGGCAGGGCGAGCTGCAGCGGCGACGTCACCGAGACGCCACCCATCAACCATTGCGTCGCCGCGCGCAGGCCGGCGTCGTCGGCGCGCACCAGCAACAGCGACGTCGCGGCGCCCGCGAACGCCGTGATGACGAGTCCCGCGAGCACGACGCGCTCGGAGGTGCCTCCCGCGCGCTGGCCGATGCGGATCGCCAGGGTCGCGGCCAGCAGCGCGCCGACCAGCGCGAGCACCGGCTCGGCCGTGCCGACCAGGCCGACGACGCCGAGCGTGCTCGCCAGCGTCAGCAGCCCGACGGTCGACAGCGTCGCCCCGGCGCTGGTCCCGAGCAGGTAGGGGTCGGCGAGCGGATTGCGCGTCGCGGTCTGCAACAGCAGCCCGGCGAGGCCCAACGCCGCGCCGCTGAGGGCGGCACCGGCGCTGCGCACCGCGCGCAGCCGGACGATGGCGTCGAGGCCGTCGCCGCTGCCTGCGCCGAGGCCGAGTCCGTCGAGCAGCGCGTCACCACCGAGCGAGGCCGGGCCGACCGTCAGGCCGCCCACGGCTGCCAGCGCCAGGGCCGCGCCGCTCCAGAGCCATGCGGCCGCGCTCGAGCGTTCGACCGCAGGGCGCGCGCCCCTGGCGGCAGGCTGCGGCGGCGCTGGCGGCGTCGCTGTCGGTGGCGTGCTCATCGCGTCTCCACGGCCGTCGCGGCCGCTGGCCCGGGCGCGGGGGCAGCGCCGCCGGCCGTGCCCGGCGCTGCCGTGCCCGGCGCTGCCGTGCCCGGCGCTGCCGTGCCCGGCGCCGCGCCGGGGTGTAGCAGGGCGGCGATCGTCCGCAAAGCCTGCACGACCCGCGGCCCGGGCCGGCCGAGCATCGCCGCGTCGATCCGATGGACGCGGCCCGTCTTGACCGCACGCAGCGACGCGAGTCCAGGCCGGGCCGCGAACGTCGCCGCGGCGGCAGCGGCGTCATCCGGCGCGGCGGGCCACGCCAGGATCACGACGTCCGGATCGGCGGCGAGGATCGACTCGCTCGACACCTGTGGCCAGCCGCGCTCGCCGCCGAAGACGTTGACGCCATGGGCGCTGCGGAGCAGGTCGCCCAAGAAGGTGTCGTCGCCGGCGGTCCAGCCCTTGCCCGTCGCGTGATCGAGCTCGAGGTACACGCGCGGCGCGGCACGCCCGGCCAGCGCACGTTCGACCTCGGCGAGATCCGACAGGTAGGCGTCGCGCACCGCCGCGCCGCGCGCACCGGCGCCGCAGAGCGACGCGATGCGCTCGATGTCCGAGGCGATGGACGCCAGCCGCTGCGGCGACAGGCCCAGCCAGGCGATGCCCGCGTCGTCGAGCGCGCCGCGCAGCCGCGCCGGGGGGAAGCTCGTCAGGACCAGATCGGGCCGCGCCTGCAAGATCAACTCGACCGAAGGCGAGAGCGCGTCGACCGCGGGGGCGGCCCGGGCCTCGGCGGGCTCATCGCTCCACCGGTCGCGCAGGACCAGCGCGCGGCCGCAGCCGACCGCGAACAGGATCTCCGTCAGCGCCGGCGACAGGCTGGCGACGCGGCGCGCCGGCGCAGCCAGGTCCACGGATCGCCCCTGGTCGTCGACGACGCGAAGGGGCGCCGCGGCCGCGGCCGCCGCGGTCGTCGTCGCGGTCGTGGACGTCGTCGCGGCCGTGGACGGCGGCACGCGACGGCAGCCCGTCGCCACGGTCACGAGCAGCGCCAGGCCCAGGAGCGCCGGCGCGCGCTTCTGCCGCGGCAGCTCCGACGTCCGGCGTCCGCCCGCCGCGCGATCCGGGACCACGGACGGCGCTACCACCTGCCGACCTCGAGCGCGCGCAGGCCGCCGGGGTTGCTCGGACGCCGCGCCACCAGCAGCGCAGGCATCGACGGCGCCGCGCGTGCCGGGCCGCTGTCGTAGATGCCGAGATCGCCGACCAGATCGTTGTGGTCGACCACCCAGAGCCGGGAACGGACGTCGTCATGCCAGAGGTTCACCAGGCTGAAGGCGCCGGAGCCGACGCGCACCAGCTTCGCCTTGCCGGCCGTCAGGTCGAGCTGCCACAGGCGATCGGCGGTCTGCGCCTCGAGATCGCCGAGATCGACCACCCAGGCGAGCGCGGCGTCGGCGGTCACGGCCAGCGCGAACCCGAGCGGGCGCTGGCCGATCTCGACCGCCGGGATCACGCGTTCGACGCCGCTGCCGTCGCCGCGCAGCACCGCGACGCCCGAGCCGGCGATCTGCGCAGCGACGGTGCCGGCGAAGCTGCCGCTGCACGCCACCACCAGCCGTGCAGCCTGTGCGCCCGTGCCCGCCCGTTCGGCAACGCCGGCGCCACGGCGCAGCGCCCGGCAATTCTGCAACGACGGCAGATCGACCCGCGCCAGCACCTGCAGCGGCCCGTCGCCGGCACCGCCCGGGCGGCCGACGGCGATGACCCTGCCTGGGCCGACGGCCTGGAAGTCGTCGCGGATCGAGGCCAGCGGCAGCCACCAACGTTGGCCATCCCACGCGCCGGCGCCGGCCATCGCCAGGTGCCCGGCCACGGTCGCCTCGGCGCCGAGCGCGAGGCGGGTGCGCGGCTTGCCGGTCTCGTCGACGACCAGGACGTCGTCGCCTGGAACGTCGTCGCCCCGGCCGTCGCCGGGCACGGCGCCTGCGCCTGGCGCCCTCTGCCCGCGCGCGACCCAGATCTCGCCTGGGACCGCGAGCGCGTCCTGCGGGTTGGCAAAGAAGCCGGTCGCGACGTCGAACTGCGCCCTGACCTCGAGGCCCCTCAGGCGCGTGACGACGCCGCGTCCGCGGTCCAGGGCGATGGCGTCGCCGCTGCCGTCCTCGACGCTGCCGACCACGACGTCGCCGGAGAACGCCGTCCCGGTCGCGCCGACCTTGCTGCCGGAGTGCAGGAAGCCGGCCGCGACGACCTGTTCGCTGTCGACGTCGACGCGGCTCAGCACGCTGGTCTGGTAGTCGCCGCCGACGACCAGCAGGCCGCGCTCGCCCAGCGCGCCGCCCGCCGCGGCCCCGCCAGCCGCCGCTGCGGTGGTGTCGTCGAGGCAGCCGACCGCGACCAACGACGCGGCCAGCAGCGCGAGGGCCGCGTGCCGGCGGGCCGGGGCGCCGCTTGGCGGGGCGCCGCTCGTCGGAGCGCGGGGTGGGGTGTGGGTCATCGCGTCCCTTCGCCAGGGCCGGATGCCGGCGCGGCGGTGTCGACCGAGAGTGTGACGAGGAAGGCGCGGCCCGGCAACGGGAAGCCCACCAGATCGTCGTCACCGGCGTCGAGCGCGTTGTCGACGCGGGCGTCGAGGCGCAGGCCGTTCCAGGCGAGGCCCAGGCCGGCGTCGACGCGGGTGCGGGCCGGCAGCACCACGAGGTTGGCCCGGTCGGCGAAGCGGCCAGCGCGCCAACGCACCGCGGCGAAGGGGCTCATGCGGAGCGGGCCGATCGCGAGGTCGAGCGCGGCGATCCGCGCCGATCCCCGGCTCGCGGGCAGCAGCGGCAGGGCTCGGCCGACGTAGGCCGGATCGGCGGACTCGTCGCGGGCGCGGGTCCATTGGCCGCTGAGCTGGAGCTCGACGACGCTCCACGCGAACGCGCTCAGCGACGCCTCGGCGCTGCCGATGTCGGCGGTCGCGACGTTCTGCCAGACCGAGGTCGTCGGCGACGCCCGCACCAGCGTGATCAGGTCGTCGTGGCGCCGCCAACTCGCGCCGATCCGGGCCTGGAGGGCGATCGGACCGAGGCCCGGCACGCCAGGGCCGAGCGCGCCTTCGAGCGCGGCATCGAGGCCGGCGCTGCGTTCGTCGCGCAGGGTCGCGTTGCCGCGGATGACGCCGTCGTCGCCGAAGAGCTCGAGCAGGTTCGGCGCCCGTCGAGCCCAGGTCGCGCCGACGGTGGCGCGCAGACGGCTGTCGGGCTGGAGCGCCACGGCGATGCGCCCGGTCGGCAGCGCCCGCCACGGAACGACCTTGCGCTGCCACGCCCCCGAGAAGGCCGGATCGTCGGCCCGTTCGCTGCGTGCGGTCGCGATGCCGGCGCGCGGCTCGACACGCACGAGCCCCGCCTTGCTCTGCCACGGCGCCGCGACCCCGAGCTCGCCGCCGAGCAAGGTCGAGGTCGGCTGCCGCCGCGCGCTCGCGGCGTCGACGCCTTCGACCCTGCCGTAGCGGCCGAGCAAGCGCGCCGACGGCTGCCAACCCCCCACGCGCCGACCTTGCCAGCGGGTCGAGGCTTCGACCGCGTCGACGTCGATCGTGCGGGCGCGACGGGCCGCGAGCTCGCCCTCGCTGTCGTCGACGATCTGGCGCTGGAACGCGCCACGGACGACAGCCTCGCCGAGCCCGAGCGCGCCCTGGTGCTGCAGCTGCAGCGCCACGTCCTGGCGTTGGTGGTCGAGGCGCGCATGCAACGCCGGGTTGCTCGCCGCGCCCGGCACGCCCTGGGTGCGCTGGTCGACGAGCCAGCGGCCGCGGAGTCGGGTGCGCCGGCCGAGCCGCAGCGTCTGCGCCGCGAGCAGGCCCAGGCGCTGCACGTCGTTGTTGGCCCGCACGGCGTCGCGATCGTCGCCGGCGACCAGCGGCGTACCGCCGTCATCGCGGTAGCGGAAGTCGTTGGTCGCGGTCAGCCAGCGCGCGCCGAGCACGCCGGGGCCGAAGATCCCGCCTGCGCGACGGGTGGACGCGGCGCTGTCGGTCGGATCGACGGTCGCCGTCGGCGCGCGCTCGTCCTCGCCCCAGCCAACCAACCCCTCGACGAAGGTCGCGCCGAAGCTGCCGACGCCGACCCGGGCGCGTGGATCGCCGCCGCCGTGCAACGAGAGGTCGATCGCGCCGCCCATCGCGTCCGGGCCGAGCGTGAGCGGCGCCCCCGACGGGTAGATCGCCGCCGATCGAAGCAACCCCAACGGCAGCGACTCGACGTCGAAGGGCTGGCCGATCGGGCTGCCGAGCGGAATGCCGTCGAGCGCCCAGGTCGTCTGCGCCGGTGTGGCGCCGCGGACGCGGACGACGGTGCTGCTGCCAAAGCCGCCGACGCGCTCGACGGTCAGGCTCGGCTGCACCGAGAGGGCGTCGCTGAGGTCCCGGTGCTGGCCGCGGACGGTGTCGCCTTCGATCCGCGTCGGCGCGTCGGCGCGTGGGGGCTCGCGGTGACGGCCATGCACGCGGATGGTCGGGGCCTGCGGCGTCGCGCCGGCGTTCTGGGGAGTCGCCGCGTCGGCGAGTGGCACGGCGTCGTTGGCGAGCGCGACGGCAGCGGGCAGGGCGCTGCACGTCACCAGGAGCCAGCGGGCAAGGGAGCCCGGGAGCCGACGGCCGAGGGCGAAGCGGCGCCGCGCGGCCGTCGGCATCGCGAGGATCAGGGCGCGCCGCAGACGTTCTTCACCGAGTCACAGGCCGAGAGCATCAGCGGCACGGTGATCGCGGTGTGCTGGCCGGCGGGGATGTCCTTGATGGTCATGCTGCCGCCCTCGAAGATCGCGTTCTGGTTGGCGTCGAGGACCGAGACCCGCACACCGATCGCGGAGGTCTGGATGCCGCAGATGACCAGGCCCTTGGCCCCGGGCGGGATGGCGCAGGTCGGCGTGGCGAACTGCATGTCGATGACGCGCGCCTCGTAGCTCGAGTTCGGGCCGATGTTGCAAGGCTTCTTGGCCCACGGGTCGTTCATCGGCACGACGACCTTGTTGCCCGTGGCGGTGTCGCTGACCTCGATGAAGACCGACTGGCTGTTGTGCTGGCCGCAGGTGCCGCCGTCCGAGAACTGCCAGTCCAGGCTGATGATGGCCCGCAGGTCGACGATGTCGATCGGGGTCTGCACCAGCATCGTCGCCGACGGCGAGACCTGGATCGGGCCGAACGCAGTCGGGTTGCCGTAGATGATGCTGCCGTCGGCGGTCGAGGCGTCGAGCTGCAGGTAGACCGTACCCACGGGCACATCGACCAGGTTCGCGCCGCCGGCGCTGCAGGCGACGCTGCCCGAGGCCAGGACCTTGGACTTGGTCGAGTCGAGGATCGAGGCGGTGACCTTGGTCAGGCTGCGCTGGGCGCAGGCGACCTGCGGCGACTGGCCGTCGATGGTCCAAGAGAGTTGGACCGCGCCCTTGCCGCCGCCGGTGGACACGCCGCCGCCGTTGAGACCGACGATCGGGGTCGTCGTCACGCCGTTGGCCTCGACGAAGAGGTTGCTGATGCTGACCTGCGTCACGAGCGTGTTGCCGTTGCTGAAGCCGTCGATGGTCACGGTGTGCACGCCCGGGTTCACCACCAGCGTCGTGAAGCCCTTGTCGCATGCGATGCCGCCCTTGGCGACCTCGGCGAAGCCGGCGGCGACGGAGCGGACCCGGACGGACGCGACGCCGAGGGCGTTGCAGTCCCCGGTGGCCCACTGCACCTCGATGGTGCCCATGCCGGACGTGCTCGTGTTCACGATGCAGCCCGTGCTGAACACCGTCGTCAGCGCGGTCAGCAGCAGCGTGGCGAAGCGGCGCGGCCCGAGGGCGCCGCGGGGTGGTGTGGACGAGGGCAAACGGACGATGGATGTGGTCTTTGTCATGGTGAACCTCCGCCCTGGTCAACGCCTGGACGCGGAGTCTATTCGATGACCTCCTTGATGCAAGCGCGCTGCGGACCTGGCCGTCTGGGTCGAGTTTTTGACCGGATGCCCTCGCCTGGGACCATGGGGCCCGAGGAGGGCGCGACGTGGTCCCGCAGCGATCCGACATCGACGACGCGCAGGCGGGCCGGAGATCCGGCCTCGATCGCGTGGCAATGCGTCTGGGGGTGGGCGCGATCGGCGTCGTATGCCTCGCCGCCGGTGGCTGCGTCTCGTTGCAGCTTGGGCCCGTGACGCCGCCGCTGGCCGCGAGCTGGCTCGCAGACCGCGGCGCGCTCGAGACCGGCCTGACCGATCCGGGGCGATCGACGCCGTCGCCGCGGCAGGCAGGACGGCGCGTCGCCAAGGTCTCGACCAGCGAGCGCCCCGTCGGGCCCATCGGCACCTGGCCGCCGCCGAGGGCGTCGCGACCCGTACCCGAGCGCGCTCCGGCGCCTGCGCACAAGCCGGCGTCGGGCTCGGCGTCATCGACCTCGCCGCAGGCAGCGAGCGCGCCGGCGCCTGCCCCAGGACCCACGCAGGCGCCGCGACAAGAGGCCAAGGCCCAGCCAGCGGCGAACCCGCCCGCCGCAGCGGGCACGGCGGCCCCGGACGCCCGCGCGGCCGAGCGCGTCGCCGCCGCCCAGCGCCTGCTCGACCGCGTCGGCAACGCCGACCAGCCCCTCGTGGACGAGATCCTGCACGCGGCCGGGCAGGGCATCGCGATCTCGTCGCGCGTGGTCTATGCGGCGGGGCTGCTGGCGCACCTGCGCGAGGAGGGCAAGGAGGTCGCGCGCGGCGCCGTGGCCCCGGGCGACGTCGCGTTCTTTCGCGACACCCTCGACCTCAACGGCAACCGTCGCCCGGACGATGGGGTGACGTTCGCGGCGCTGGTCGAGCGGGTCGAGGCCGGGCGCGTCGTGGTCATCGCCCGGCGCGGTGGTCGCGTGCGCCGCCTGGCGCTGGATCCCAGCCGCCCGACCGCCGTTCACGACGAGCACGGCCAGGTCGTCAACACCCGCCTGGTGCAGTGGCCCGGGCAGCCGGCGCCGTGGACCACGGGCCAGTGCCTCGCCGCCTACGCCCGCCCGTAGGCGTCGCCCGCACCGCGTTCAGACGCGCAACCAGACCAACGTGGCGCCGTCGCCGCCTTCGCTCCGGCCGCCCTTGCGGCTCGACGCGACCTGCCGATGGCCGCGCAGGTGCGACTCGACCGCCTTCTTCAGCGCGCCGGTGCCGTGACCGTGGACGATCGTCACGCCGAATTTGCCCTGGACGATCGCGCGATCGAGGAAGGCATCGACCTGCGCCAGCGCCTCGTCCACGCGCATGCCGCGCAGGTCGCAGGTGGAGTCCTCGGAGCGCATCGACGCGGTCGCCGCGGCGTCCTCGTGGGCCGCCTCGGCCGGGAGGTCGACGGCGGGGTGGGCGCCGGGCGCGCCCGACGCGGTCGATGGCGACGAGGACGGGGGCGGCGTCGGGGGCGGTCGGCCGTGGCCAGGGCCGACACCGGCGCGTTGTGGACGGTCGCTGACCTGGTGCACTGCCTCTGTGTCGCGCCGGGCCCGCTGCTGCGGCGGGCGGTTGTCGCCGCCGGACGGCCGCGTCAGGTCGGCCAGGCTGGCGCGGACCTCGAGCGCGCCAGCGGCGACCCGGACCTCGCCGCGCCGTTCGTCGATCTCGACCACGCGGACGATGCGGCCAAGGCCGGGGTGGAAGACCTCGCTGCCGGGGCGCAAGGCCTCGACGGCGACGGGTTCGCGTCGCGCTGCCGCGCCGTCCGTCGCGGTCGCCGTCTTGGCCCGAAGCTCGCGCTGCTGCGCAAGGAGCTGCCTGCTCCACTTCTCCAACGCCTGCGGCGGCGCCTGGCTGGTCGCGGCGGCCTTGGCTTCTTGCAGCTGTGCCTGCACGCGGTCGATCTCGGCCATCGCTGCGCGTGCGGCCTCGGCGATGCGCTTGTCGGCGGCGAGCTGCTCGTGACGGCGCTGCGCTTCGAGCCGCTCGCGCGCTTCGTCGAGCTGTCGTCTGGCCGCGCGCTGCTCGTCGAGCGATCGCTGCAGCTCGCGCTGCATCGCGTCGAGGCGTTCGAGCAGCGCCGTCGTGTCGGCGCCGCCGCCGCCCAGCAGCGCGCCGGCGCGGTCCAGCACCGCCCTGGGCATGCCGACGCGGGCGGCCAGCGCCAGCGGGTTGCTCGAGCCGACCGCGCCCAGGTGCAGGCGGAACGTCGGCGCCGAGGTCTTGGCGTCGAGCTCGAGCGCGGCGTTGGCGAAGCGGCGATCGGCGGTCGCCATGAGCTTGACGGCCTCGTCGTGGGTCGTCACCACGCCCATCGAGGCGGTCGTGGCCAGCGTTTCGAGCACGGCGCGGGCAAGGGCCGAGCCCGCCGCGGGTTCGGTGCCCGAGGCGATCTCGTCGATCAGGACCAGCCGCCGTGGCGCGCCCTCGCAGCGATCGAGCACGCCGCGCAGGCGCTCGAGGTGGCCCGAGAAGGTCGACAGCCCGCGGTCGAGGTCCTGGGCGTCACCGAGCACGATGTCGACGCCGGCGACCCAGGGCACCACCGAGCCCTCGGCGGCGCAGACGTAGAGGCCGAGGCGCGCCATCTCGGTCGCGAGCGCGACGGTGGTCAGCGTCACGGTCTTGCCGCCGCCGTTGGGGCCGCTGATCACCAGCCAGCGCGGGCCCTGACCGTCGGCGTCGTCCGCCGCGGCGGAGTCGAGCCGCACGTGCGCCGGCACCATCGCGACGTCGTTGGCGACGACCCGGCCTCCTTCGAGCACCAGCAGCGGATGGCGCGCCTTGCGCAGCGTCAGCGACGGCGCCTGCACCAGCGTCGGTCGGGTCGCGCCGAGCGCGACGGCGAGCCGTGCGCTGGCAAAGACGAGATCGAGCGTGGCGAGGCCGTCGGCCGCCTGCAACGCTTCGTCGGCGATGCCGCCGACGTCGGCCGAGAGCGACGCGAGGATCCGGCGCTCCTCGGCGCGGACGTCCTCGATCGCCATGGCCAGGCGGTTGTTCTGCGCCACGAGCTCGGTCGGCTCGACGTAGACGGTCGCCCCCGTGGCCGAACTGCCGTGGACGATGCCCTCGACCATCCGCCGATCCGACGCCTTGACCGGCAGGACGAAGCGGTCGTTGCGCACGGTCCAATAGTCGTCTTGCAGCAAGCCGGCGCTGTCGCTGTCGCGCACCAGCTCGCCGATGCGCTTGCGCATGCCCGCCGACAGGCTGCGCACCTCGCCGCGCAGGCGGCGCAACGCCGGGCTCGCGTCGTCACGCAGCTCGCCGTGTTCGTCGAACGACTCGACCAGATCGGTCGCGACGGCACGCGGCGCTGGCATCCGTCGCGCCAGCTCGGCCAGCGAGGGCGCGACCGGTCGCCAGGCCTCGGTCCGGCGCGCGATCTCGCAGCTGCACTGCAACATCGCGCCGATCCGCCGCAACTCGACGGCGTCGAGCACCGATCCGCGCCGCGCGCGCGCCACGGCGTCGTCGATGGCCAGGTGGTCGGCGACGGCGATCGCCAGCTGCCGATCCGCGAGCGCGACGGCCTCACCGACCCAGCGCAGCCGCTCGTCGGCCTCGGCCGCGTTCGACGCGGGGCGCCGGTCCATGGCGCGCTCGGCGCCGAGGTCGCTGTCGCAGCTGCGGGCGAGCGCCTCGCGGACTCGTTGCAGGCCGGGGACTTCGAGCATGGTCCTCCCAAGGTCCGGCGCGGGGCCGGTCACCCGAAGCGGCGCGTCGCGCGGGTTCCCACCGCGCTTGCCCGTCCGGGGGGCGCACCCTATCATCGGCCCGTTCGGCTGCGGAAGGCATGTGCAGGGGGGCGGGGCGATGCAGGGCGAATCGATGCCAACGCGAGCGGCGCGCCCGGGTTCCCGCGCAGAGACCAGCGCCGACGGTGGCGTGCGCGCGACGATCCGCGGCAGCGGCCGCGCCAACTGGGACGAGTTCCGCGTCGCGACGTCCAAGGAACCGACGGTCCTGGGCCGCGCGGTGCCTTTTGTCGGTCGCCGCCCCGATCTCGAGCGCCTGTACGACGTGCTGCGCGCAGCGCTGAACCAACGTGATTGCCGCGCTGCCTGGGTCCATGGCGGTGCTGGTGTCGGCAAGAGCCGCCTGATCAGCGAGCTCGAGCGCGCGGTCGCGCCGACGCGCCGCGGCGTCGCCTGGCTCGAGGTCTCGGCCGCGCCGGATGCCTCCGGGCCGCCGTCGCTGGTCGGCCGCATCCTCTTCGCCCTGCTCGGCGCCGACTCGCTGCTCGGCAGCCCGGACGCCTGGCGCCTGCTCAGCCAGCGCGTCGCCGAGCTCATCGGTGACCGCCACGCCGCCGAGAGCATGGCCATCGTCGGGCCGTTGCTGGGCCTCGGCAACCCGGACATCGACGGCGAGGCCGGCCGCGTGGTCGACGCCCAGCCAGAGCTCGCGCTGCAGCTGCTCGGTGGTCTGCTGCGGGCGCGCGCGCGCCAGGGTCCGCTGGTGCTGCGCATCGACGCCAGCCGCGGCAACGTCGACGAGGTCGCCGCCGCCTGTCGCTCGCTGCTCGAGGCGCTGGCCGGCATCGCCGCCGCCCTGCTGCTCGAATCCCGGCGCTCGCCTCCGCGTGGGCTGGCAGCCACGCCGATCGCGCTCTCGCCGCTGGGGCCAGAGGCGTCCGCGGCGCTGGTCCAGCACATCCTGCAGGGCGTCGAAGGGGCGCCCGATGGCCTGGCCAAGGAGATCGTCGACCGCGCCGCGGGTTCGCCCGAGCGGATCGTCGACCTCGTGCGCGGCATGGTCTCGGCCCGCGACCTCGTGACGACGAACTCGGCGTGGCATTGGCGCGGCCAGACCGAGCCCGGCAGCGCTCGTTTGATCCCGTTGCCGGAGTCGTCGCACGGCGAGGCGCTGCCCGATCGCATCGCCCGGCTGCCCGAGGAGCTGCGCGAGGTCGTCGACGCAGCTGCGATCTTCGGCCCGATCTTCCACTTCGGCGGCGCGCTCTCGGTGCTGCGTGGCACCCGTCGCGACGCCGCGGACGCCATGAGCGATCGCGACAAGACGCGGCTCAAGGCTGCGCTCATGCAGCTGCAGGCCGGCGAGTTGATCCGGTTTGTCGACGAGGCGCGCCGCGGTGCCGACGTCGCCTTCGCCTTCGAGGCGTCGGGCGACGCCGCGCTGCTGTCGGCGGCGCTCTCGCCCGAGCGACGGCGTCTCCAGGCCCGCCTGGCCGCCCAATGGCTCAGCGCCAGGCCGATCCAGGATCCGATCGCCGATCCGGCGCGCATCGCCGACCTGCTGCTCGCCGGCGGCCGATTGCGTCAGGCGGCGGAGCGCTACCTCGAGGCCGGCGAGGCTGCGCGCAGCGTCGGCCAGACCCAGCGCGCGGTCGAGCTCTTCGCCACGGGGGCGCGCCTGGTCGAGAGCGACGACGCCGACCTGGGCGCGGACCTGCGCATCGCGCTCGGCGGTGGCCTGCTGCGCCTGGCGCGCGCGTCCGAGGCCGAGCCGATCCTGCTCGAAGCGCTGAAGATGGCGCGCACCCTCGAAGACGACCGGCGCTGCGGCGTCGCCCAGCTGCGCGTGGCCCAGGTCGCTCGCGTCTGCGGCCACTACGAGACCGCCATCAGCTTCCTGGACGGCGCGCTCAAGCACTTTCGCGTCGCCGGCGAGCATCGCTGGATCGCCGACGTCATGGACGAGCTCGGCCTCTGCCACGCGAGCCGCGGCGACAACGACGCGCTGCGCGACGCGCTCGCCCACTTCCTCAAGGCGTTGGCGCTGCGCCGTCGCTCCGAGGATCGCCGCGTGCTCGCGCGCTCGCTCTGCCATATCGCACGGGTCCACGTCGCGCGCGGCCTGCTCGACGACGCGCTCGAGGCCGCCGAAGAGGCGGTGCAGATCTGCGAGCAGATCGTCGACCGCTGGGGCATGGCGCAGTCACGCCTGGTCCTGGGCGAGGTCCACGCGGCGGCCGGTCGTTTCCGCAGCGCCGTCACCTCGTGGAACCAGGCCTCCGAGCTGGCCGCCGAGCTGGGGGATCCCGCGCGCAAGCTGGAGATCGCGCTCTGCCACGCCGAGGCCGCCATCGCGGCGGGGCAATGGCAGGAGGCCGCGGCGCTGCTCGTCGATCACATCGAGACTGCGCGCTACGTCGACGATCCCGAGCTGCGCAGCGGCTTCTACCGCGTCCAGGCCAGCGTCTCGCTCGAGCGCGAAGCCTACGAGACCGCCGATCTCGACAGCCTCAAGGCCGTGGAGGTCGCGCGCGAGTCCAACGCCAAGGCCAGCGTCGCGCGCGCGCTGCTGGTGCGAGGCTGCGTGCTCGGCACCCGCGCGCTGCTCGGCAGCGGCAGCAGCAGCACGCTGCTCGATCGCGAGACCACGACGACCTTCGACGAGGCCCTCGATTCGCTGGCGAAGATGGGCGACCTGGTGCGCCAGCTCGCCGGCCTGCGCAGCTACGTCCACTACCTGACGCAGCGCGGCGGCGGCCCACGGCTGGCCGAGGTCGAGCTGCGCATGCGTGGCGTCGAGCAGCAGCTGGCCAAGGTCTCGGGGCGCCGCCAGGGCTGAGAGCCGGGCGCCGGACACCCGGGCGGCTAGAACGCGGCGCGCAGGCTCGCGCCGGCGAACTCGGGGCCGAATGCGGGCAGCAGCTGCGCCTGTTGCGCGCCACCGTCGCTGCCGATCAGCATCCAGAGGCCGCCCAGCACGCCGACCGCGCCGACGCCGCTGGCGATGGCGCCGATCCGCCAGGTGCCCTGGGCGCTGTCGAAGGCCGCGTCGTAGCGCTTGTCGCGCAGCGGCAGCCCGTTGGCGGCCTCGCCGACCTTGACCGACGAGAGCATCAGCCAGCCGCCCGCGCCCGACGCCGCCGCGCCCAAGCCGATCAGCAGCAGGCCGCGGCCGGTCCGCGAGAGGCCGTCACGGCTGAGCAGGTACGCGCCGCCGACGCCCAGCGCCACGGCGCCAGCGCCAGCGATGCCGTAGCCGGTGTAGGTCAGCGTCTCGCCCTTGCTGTAGGCGGCCGCGTAGCCCGAGGCGCCGACGCGCATCGCGTTGGCGGCCTGCGCCTGCTGGACGCCGAGCAGCGCGGTCGCCACGCCGCCGCCGACCAGCAGGGTGCCGATACCGGCCCAGACGACGCCCTTGAGCTTGGACGAAGCCGGCCCGGACGCTGCCGATCCGCCGTCGCCGGCCGTGTCGCCGCTGTCGCCGCTGTCGCCGCCGTCGTCGCCGCCATCCGGGCCGCCCCGCGGGGGCTCGCGCTCGGCGCCGCGCGGCTCGCTGCTGCGCGGGGCCTCCGGGTCGTCCTCGCCGTCGTCGCGGCCCTTCGGCTGGGCGTCCTCGGCGCTGCCGCTGACTTCGGGCCGGACGCCCTTGCTGCGCAGACGGTCGTGCGGGCGGTGGCCGAGCTCGTGGCGCTCGCCCCGGTTCGCCAGCTCCAGCGGCGTCAGCGGCCGGTCGACGTTCGACGCGGTCGGGCGGTTGCGGCGCAGGGCACCGGCCCGCTCGAGCGTCACGGTGACGAGGCGTTGCTGCGCCGGCTCGAGCTGGAATGCGTCGGTGTAGGATTCGAAGCCGTCGGCCCGGACCTCCACCATGCGCTTGCCGGCCGGCACGTTGAAGCTGCGCCGGGTCGAGAGGCCCGCGTAGACGCCGTCGATCCAGACCTCGGCGGTGACCGGCGCGACCTCGACCTGGATCGTCGCCGGGCGGACGTCGACCAGGCGCACCGTGACGCTGCGCTCTTCGCCAGCCTTGGCGTCGATGATGCGGTCCTCGCCGCCGTAGCCGGGCATCGACGCGATCATCTGGTGCGAGCCGCTGCGCAGCCAGACCCTGTAGCGCGCGCGCTTGGGTAGCAAGGGGACGTCGTCGATCGAGATGGTCGCCGTGACGGGCTGCACCAGGATCTCGACGCGGCCGACGTTGGCGTCGCGCAGCGGCCATCGCAGATCGCGCAGCATCGCTTCGGCGCGCTGGTGGGCGTTGTCACGGTCCGGCGCGACCAGTGCGCGTTCGGCCCAGTTCGCCGCCGAGCTGACGTTGCCGCGCTTGCGCTGGTCTTCGGCGACCTCCATCGCCAGCGTCGACGACGGCGATCGGTTGTAGCGGCTCAGCGCGGCCGGCAGGTCGACCTGGGCCTTCGCCTCTGGGACCGAGGCCAGCGCCGTGGCGATCGTGGCCAGGACCAGGGCGATGCGGAGCAGGGCACCCAGGCCGACGCGCCGGGGGCCGCGACGCTCGCGAGACGAGGTCGTCGCCGCCGCAGCCGAGCGCCGGGACGAAGCGGACCGCGAAGGGGCGAAGCGTTCGGTCATGGGCGTCGCATCGGGCCCTGGTCGTCGGCCAGGGCGCGGGTCAGGGCCATGGGGCGCGGCGCAGGAACCTGCGTGCACCAGGGACTGCGGGCGCCGAGGGGCGGGTTGGGACGCAGGGACCGCGTGTTGCGGGCCCGCTCGGCAGTCCCACCGAGCCTAGCACATCGTTGTCACGGCGCCAGCGACCGGCGCAATTCCGCGTCCAAGCGCGGCTCACGGCGATCCGCGCGGCACCCGCCGCAGTGGCTGCACGACCTCCGCGCGGCCCTCGACGTCGAAGAAGCGCAGCGTGGCCTCGTCGCCGCGCAGCTCCAGGTCCGCCCAGCCGAGCGTGCTGGCCACGAAGCGCGTCCGCTCGGTGCGCGTCACCGAACGCAGCTTGGAGCCGGCACCGGACACCACGAGCAGGATGTCGCACTCCGGCGTCAGGATCTGCTTGTCGTGGTCGTGTCCGGCGAAGAACACGTCCGCCTTGCCGCAGAGGTGGCTGGCGTACCAGCGCGCCATCTCGGGGGGGGCGTCGCCGTGCCGCCCGCCTGAGATCCACGGGTGGTGGCCCAGGACGATGACCCAGCGGTCGCCGACCCGCTGGCTCTCGGCCAGGACGGCGTCGAGCCAGCGCCCCTGCGCGGTGTCGAGGCGGTTGGTGTCGAGCGCGACCAGGCGCACCCCGCCGATCACGGTGGTGTAGTAGCGCGCCGGGAAGTGCACGTCGGGCCCGCCGGGTGCCGGAGCGTCGCCAAAGGCGTCGATCCAGGCGTCAGGCGAGCCCTGGTAGTCGTGGTTGCCCAGCGTCAGCCACGTCGGCGTGCCCACCGCCACCGCCTGCCGCACGAAGTGGCTCTGCAGCACGGGGTCGTCCTTGGACCGGATCCCCGATGGGTAGATGATGTCGCCGGCGTGGAGGAAGGCGTCGCAGCGCGCCTGGCGGCAGTGGCGGCCCATCGCCTTGGCCACCGACCATTGGTCGTCGTCGTTCTCACCCGTGTCGCCGACGACGACGAGGTGGGTCGGCGTCGCGGTCGAAGGCGGCGGGACGGCCGAAGCGAGCGGACGGGAGAGCGTCAGGGGGGCGAGCGTCGCGGCGGTGGCTCCCGGCGCCAGGCCACCAGAACCCGGCTCGATGGTGCCGAAAAGCGACTCACGCAGGGAGGCGATCGCGGCGCAGCCGGTGGGGCCGACGAGCGCGACGCCAGCGAGGACGATCAGCGCGGCGCGTGCGAGCACGGTCCGCCGATCGGACCGCCAGCGCTTCATGCAATCGGCTTCTTGGCCGCGCCGGTCTTGGTCTCGCGGCGATCGGAGTGGAGCTTGTCAGCCTTCTCTTGCATGTTCGCGACCTTGCGGTAGAGCTGCGAGAAGTCCGGGTTCTGGATGTACTTCATCAGATGGTTGCGGCCACGAAACTCGGTCGTGGTCGCAGTGTCGATGATTTCCTTGAGAATCCGGATCTCGGTCCGCGTAAACGAGTTGCTGACGCGGATGACCGGCTGGCTGTTCTTCGACGTGGCGGTTGTCATCGGGATGGTCTCCCTGCGTGGTCCAAGAGGATGGCGACGCGGTGCGCGCTCCGGTCCGTTCGGGACCGCCAAACGGTCACAACGCTGTGCAACGTGAGGTTCGTTGACCACGGCACCCGTGGTGCAAAGCTCGTGGGACAGTGTGGATCAAGCGGCCCCGCTTGCCTAGCCCCCCCGGCGGATCCTTCTTCTGGCCGAGACGTCCGCGGGGCGGCGTGCGGCCGGGCCTCGTGGCCGCGCCATCGCGCAGCCGCGGCCGATGGGCAAGCGCGCGTCCCCGTGCTACCCTCCCGGCCCCGAAGTCCCGTCCGGTTGCTGACCCCACCTGGGAGGCCCCATGCCGCCGACATCCGCCCCACCCAAGGCTCCTGCAGATATCGGTCCTGCGCCCCCTCGGCGTCGCAGCGGAGCGCTCGTGGCCGCGCCGTCGGCCTCGACGCCGCTGGTCGATCTGCGCAGCGACACCGTGACCCGTCCCACGGCCGCCATGCGCCAGGCGATGGTCGAAGCCGAGGTCGGTGACGACGGCTTCGGCGACGATCCGACGGTGCTCGCGCTGCAAGCGCGGGTCGCGGCGATGCTGCAGAAGGAAGCCGCGATCTTCGTGCCGTCGGGGACGATGGCCAACCAGATCGCGATCCGCCTGCACACGCAGCCGGGCGACGCGATGATTTGCCACGCGCAATGCCACATCGCGCACCACGAGGCGGGTGCGGCCCCGGCGCTCTCGGGCGTCACGCTGCTCAAGGTCGACTCCGACGACGGCACGCTTGGCGTCGACGACGTCGCCGCGCTGCTCTTTGTCGGCGAGGACGGCCGGACGCCGCCGACGCGGCTGGTCGCGATCGAGAACACGCACAACATGTGCGGCGGCCGCATCGTGCCGCAGCCACAGATCGACGCCGTCGCCGCGCTGGCACGCCGCACGGGGGTGGCCCTGCACCTGGACGGCGCACGCCTGTGGAACACGCACATCGCGACCGGGCGCAGCCTCGGCGAGCTCGCGGCGCCGTTCACCACCGTCTCGGTCTGCCTGAGCAAGGGCCTCGGCGCCCCTGCCGGCAGCGTGCTCGCCGGCCCGGCGGATCTGATCCAGCGGGCGCGCCGGCTCCGCCGCATGTTCGGCGGCATGATGCGTCAGGTCGGGGTGCTGGCTGGCGCCGGCCTGCACGCGCTCGACCATCACCTCGAGCGCCTGGCCGACGACCATCGTCGCGCCGAGTTGCTCGCCGGGGCCTTGGCCGAGATCCCTGGTGTCCACGTCGTGGCGCCGGACACGAACATCGTCCGCTTCCGCCTCGGCGGCGACCACCCCGTCGCTCGGGCCGCCATGCGGGGCGAAGCGGACCTCGTGGCGCTCGCCGCGGCGCGTGGCCTCGGCCTGACCAGCGGCGCTGGCGGGTTCCGCGCCGTGACCCACCTGCAGATCGACGACGACGCGCTCAACCGGGCGGTCGATATCCTCCAGGCGCTCCTGGTCGTGCGACGCAAGCCGCGCGCCACGACCGACGCCCCCGCCTCTGCGCCGGCCGCCGCGCCCGCCGCCACCACGGACGCACGATGATCCGCACCATGCTCCTGCCGCGCCTTCGCCGCGCGCGCTCCTTGGCCGCGCCCTTCGCCTTGACCGCGGCGCTCGCGACCGCCGCGGGCGGATCGGCCCTCGCTGCGGCTCCTGTGGCCGCGACGGCGGCCGCGCGCGACCACGCCATCACGGTCGAGGACTACTTCAGCATCGCCCACGTCTGGCAGGTCGCGGTCGCACCGGACGCCAGCCGCGTGGTCTGGAGCGAGATGCGCTGGCAGGCGGGCCTCCCTGCGCGCAACGTCGACCTCTGGGCCGCCGACACCCGCGGCGGTCCGGCGCGACGCCTGACCTTCCACGCCGCGTTCGACGGCGAGCCCGTCTGGTCGCGCGACGGCCAGTGGATCTACTTCGCGTCGACGCGCAAGGACGATCGAAGCCCGGCCCTGGCCAAGGGCAGCCGCCAGGTCTGGCGAATCCGCTGGGACGGCACCGGCCTGCAGCCGGTGACGGGCGTCGAGGGGGGTATCGAGGGCTGGCGCCTGAGCGACGATGGCAACGCCCTGGTCACCAGCGTCGGCCGTGACCACCAGGACGACGACGGCTTCGCCAAGATGCGCACCAGCCACAAGCTGGACTACGGCCGCGGCGTGCGGCGTTGGTCGACCCTGTGGCGCCTGGACCTGCAATCGTGGCGCGAAGACAAGCTCGCCGATGTGCCCGCCTATGTGCGCAGCTTCGCCCTGGCGCCGGACGCGCGTCGCGTGCTGATGGTCACGGTGCCGACCCGCCGCCTGATCGACAACGAAGGCTGGAGCCAGATCCAGCTGCTCGACGTGGCCGCGACCAAGGACGCCGCCAAGCCGGTGATCGCGACCGTGCCTGACGAGGTCTGGCGCAAGAACGCGCCCTCGCCCTACGGCTGGCTCGAGAACCCGACCTGGAGCGACGACGGCAAGGTCGCCGCCTTCACCGTCGGCTTCGACGGCTTCCCCGCCGAGACGATCGCCGTCGAGCTCGATGGGACCAAGACGCTGCACGTCACCAAGATGCCGCGGCCCGAGGAGTTCAGCCTCGAGGGCGGCATCGCGTTTCGGCCCGGCACGCGCGAGCTGTGCAGCCGCGGCACGCTCGCCGCGCTCGACGCCGTGTTCTGCGTCCAGGGCGTCGCCGGCGGCAAGGTCGGGGCGGCGTCGCGGCTGACGCCCGCCAGCGTCGGCAACGTCGCGGACTTCGCCTTCGCCCGCAACGGCCAGCTCGCGATCGTCGCCGGCAGCACGACCGACCTGCCGGACGTCTGGATGCTCGGCGGCAAGGGCGGCACGCGGCGCATCACCAAGCAGAACCCACAGGTCGACACCTGGAAGCTGCCGCAGATCCGCACCGTGCGCTGGAAGAGCAAGGACGGCCGCGAGGTCGAGGGCGTGCTCGAGCTGCCGCCCGACTACAAGCCCGGGGACGGCAAGCTGCCCCTGGTCGTCGAGCTGCACGGTGGCCCGACGTCGGCGACCAAGCTCGAGCTGCGCTATTGGATCTACGGTCGCACCATCTTCGCCGCGCGCGGTTGGGCGCTGTTGAGCCCCAACTACCGCGGCTCCACCGGCTATGGCGACGCGTTCATGACCGAGTTGGTCGGCCACGAGAACGAGCGCGACGTGCAGGACATCCTCAGCGGCGTCGACCACCTCATCGCCCAGGGCCTGGTCGACGACAAGCGCATGGCCGTGATGGGCTGGTCCAACGGCGGCTTCCTGACCAACTGCGTCATCGCCGCCGACCAGCGCTTCGCCGCCGCGTCGTCCGGCGCGGGCGTGTTCGACCAGGCGATGCAGTGGATGATCGAAGACACCCCCGGCCACGTCATCAACTACATGCAGGGCCTGCCGTGGAAGGCGCGCGAGGAGATGCACCGCAGCTCGCCGCTCTACGCGGCCGAGAAGATCCGCACGCCGACCATCATCCACTTCGGCGAGAACGACGAGCGCGTGCCGGTGCAGCACGGCCGCGGCCTGTTCCGCACGCTGGAGCAGTACCTGCACGTGCCGACGCAGCTGGTCGTCTACCCGGGCGAGGGCCACGGCTTGCAGAAGCGCGCCCACCGCGAGGCCAAGCTGCGCTGGGACATCGCCTGGTTCGAGCGCTACGTGCCCGGATTCCAAACGGACAAGGCTGCGGCGCCGGCCGAGGGCAAGGGCAAGGCCCCCTGACCGGCGCAGACCCGACGCGGCGCGGCACATCGCAAGGCGGCAAACCGTGTCTTGTTGACCGGCTAGCGGCGCTGGGCTATCTAGCTGCCACCACTCGGCGGAAGAAAATTCTCCCGGCCTAGATCGATGAAATGGCTCGCACGTCTGAAGGACCCAACAGGCCACGGTGGCCTGCCTGATGCGAGCCGCGAATGGCCCCTGCCGAAGGGGTCGACTACAGAAGAGGCAAGACCATGAGGCTCGCATCTCCAGTCCACGTCGACTTCATGACGTCCAAGCAGCGCACCCTCGGGGTGACAGGGCTGCTGATCGCCATCGCGTTGCTCGCCAGCGCATGTGGCGGCGGCGTCGACTGGCGTCGCCAGACGCTCAGCCTCTCGGCGGCGGGCTACCAGTTCCAGGGCACCGAGATCAAAGGTGTTGGCTGGAGCGGCTCCGGCGTCTGGCTGGACGAGAAGACCATCCTGACCAACGCCCACGTCGCCGGCAAGGCCCTGAAGATGCAGGGCAAGGATGACTACGGCGCTGAGTTCTCGTTCCGCGAGATCCTCGCCTACGACGGCAACCTCGACATCGCGGTGCTGCGCTCGGAGAAGGCGTCCGAGGCCGCCGAGCTCCAGCTCGTGCAGCGCCCCGAGGATCCGAAGGAGCTTCGCGGTACCAAGGTGCTCGCCATCGGCAACACCGGCGGCCAGGGCCTGTCGCGCTACACCGGCGAGGTCACCAACGTCGTCGGCAACCGCACGATGGAGAACATCGTCCACTCGGCCGACATCTCGTCGGGTAGCTCCGGCGGCCCGCTCTACAGCGAGGACGGCGAGCTGCTCGGCATCAACAAGAGCATCAACCTCGCCCTGCGCCAGTCGTTCGCGACCCCGGCGTGGAGCGTGCAGAAGGTCATCGACGCCGGCCGCCGTTCGAGCGGCGTCGCGCTGACCACCGCCTTCGAGCCCAAGAACTTCCCGATCACGCTCGACGTCCAGCGCAAGTTCTGCCTGGAGCCGGGCGAGAAGCTCATCGCCCCGGTGCAGGTCGTCGGTGTCGCCGACCTCGTCGCCGCGCTGAAGTTCGAGACCGAGAATACGCCGCTGTTCTTCGGCCTGATCCGTGGGGATCAGCTGATGAGCAAGGGTGTGCTGACCCAGAACCTGCTCGCGGCGTGGACGCTGCCGGGCAGTGGCATCTACGCGGTCGTCCTGGTCAACCCCCCCGCTGCGACGGCGAAAGCCTGCGGCGCGGTCGGGGTCGGTCGGATGGCCTGGGAGAAGCGCATCCAATAGCGGACGCCATCCCAGGCGCGTGACGCGCCTGGTTCGAGAGAGCCGGCGCGTACGGTACGCGCACACACCTTGGAGGACACGGACATGAACAAGATCCAGATTCTGAGCAACAAGCGCATCGCAGCGGCCATCGTCGCCGCCTCGATGGCGATGACCCCCATGGTCGCCAGCGCCGGCAAGCCGGCCCCGCAGCGTCCCGCCGCGGCCAAGACCGACGCCAAGAAGGCCGAAGCTGCGGCCCCGGCTGCCGCCCCGGCTGCCGCCCCGGCTGCCGCTCCCGCCGCCAAGGCCGCCGCCCCGGCTGCTGCCCCGGCTGCGACCAACGCCGCCGCGATGACCGAGCCGACCGACGCCATCATCACCTCGGGTGACAACGTCGTCGCGGTGCAGCCGGTCTTCATGGTCGGCGAGCGCTCTGAGGCCGCGTGGTTCGACCTCGCCGCGTCGGTCGCCTCGCGCAAGGCCGGCGCCGCCGGCGTCGCCGAGATCGGCAAGCTGCAGGTCGGCGCGCCGAAGAAGGCCGAGGGCGAGGCCAACCAGTTCGCTGGCGCCTCGTCGGCCAAGGACATCCGCGTCCTGCACCAGGCCATCGCGCTCGGCTTCATCCCCGCGCTCGTCGTCGCGGGCAAGACCGAGGCCGCCAAGGGCCTCGCGACCAAGCTCGCCGGCTCCATGGACTCGCTCGAGGGCCTGACCAAGGACACCGTCGACTCGGCCAAGGTCTTCATCGGCCTCGGCGTGACCGACAAGGAAGTCGAGGGCAAGATGATCGGCATGATCTTCGCGCTCGCGATGAAGAGCGGCATGGCCGGCATCGCCGAGGGCCCGCAGCGCGCCCATGGCTACTACATCGCCGGCATCTGGACCGGCATGTCGCTGATGTTCGCCTCGCTCGGCGGCCAGAACGACACCTTCGCCGACCTCGCGGAGCCCATCTGCGTGCTGCTCGACAAGGACGCCTCGTTCGGCGGCTCGGACAAGACGATGGCCGCGCACATGCGCACCATCGCCGCCGAGCTGCGCAAGGAGTCGCCGGACGCCTCCGTCGTGCGTGCCCAGGTCGAGGCCATCCTCGGTCTCGGCGCCGATGAGGCCAAGGCTGCGCCGAAGGCCGAGTAGTCCTGCTGGCGCGGTTCCCGCAACGCGGCCCGCGGCCGGTCTTGGACCAGCCGCGGGCCGCTCGCGTTTTGGCCCTCCGCAGAGCGCGCCGCCGCGGCCGCGCCACGACACCAGGAGCGATCCATGCTCGGCATCTCCACAGCGCTCGGCACCACGGGCACGGCCAACCACGCCGGCCGCGCCATCGCCGCGCCGACGGCACGGCACACGGGGCGGACGACGCGCCGTCGCGCGCGGGTGGCGACCCTCGTCACGGTCGTCCGCGCATGGACGCTGCTCGCGTTGGCGACGTCGCTGGCGCTGTCGGCGCCCAGGATCGCCGCCGCCCAGGCGGGCGACGGTGCGGCGAGCGAGCAAGCTGGAGGCGGCGAGGCCGAGGCCAAGCCCAAGGTCGACCCGGCCACGCTTTACGCCAAGGCCTCGCCGGCGGCCAAGGCGCTCTGCGTCGACCAGCGCGGTGACGCGATGGAGTGGTGCGTCTCGGGCTGCGCGACCTGGCCGTCCGAGACGGCGTGCAAGATGGTCCGCGTCTACGGGCCGCTCGGCATCAACGTCGCCATCCACGCGCGCAACAACAAGCTGGACGTGCGCGAGGTCGCCAAGCAGGCCGGCCAGACCGAGGAGTGGGGGCGGCGGCTGCGGCTGTACGCCGACCACGAGAACATCGTCCGCGTCGATTGGAATCGCAGCGGCGAGCCGAGCGAGGCCGTGGCGCAGAAGCTCGCGCAGGCCCAGGCGATGACGGTCGAGGCGGTCAAGGCGTTCCGGGCGCGCAACCTGCTCGAGGCCGAGCGTGGCTTCGTCGCGGCCCTGGCGACTGTCCGGGCGCAGCGTGGCGGCAAACACGTCGATACGGCCGCTTGCCTGGTGCGCCTCGGCCACGCCCAGATGGCGCTCGGCAACCTTACGGGCGCCAAGACCAGCTTCTCCGAGGCGCTGGCGATCCAGCGCGCCGCGATGGACGACGACCATCCGGCGGTGGCCGACGCGATGGTGATGCTCGGCCAGCTCGCGCACAAAGAGCTGCGCTTCGCCGAGGCCCGCGCCCTGTTCGAGGGCGCGATCGAGCGCCGCGGCAAGACCCACGGCGGCGACGACAGCGAGGTCGCGCTGTACAACAACAACCTCGCGTTCGTCTGCGGCGAGCTCGCGGACTTTGCCTGCCAGCGCAAGGCGCTCGAGACGGCGCTGACGCTGCGCAAGCTGCACTACGGCCCGAACTCCGAGCAGGTCGCGACCGAGCTGTCGAACCTCGGCACCTTTGAGCTGCGCATGGGCAACATGGCCAAGGCGCAGACCATGCTCGAAGAGGCGCTGCGGCTGCGTCGCCAGCCCGGCTGGCCGGCGCGGGACCTCGCGATCTCCTTGAACAACGTCGCTGGCATGCACAAGCAGATGGGCGCCTACGGCACCGCGCGCAAGCTGCTCGAGGAGGCGCTGCGCGTCTGGGACCGCGATCCCAAGACCGATCCGCTCGAGCGGGCGGTGTCGATGAGCATGCTCGGCATGGTGCTGGTCGACGCCGGCGACATGGAAGCGGGCCTCATCCTGCTGCGCAAGGTCGTGACGTTGCGCGAGAAGCTCTCGCCGCTGCACCCGGACCGCATCCTCTCGATCCGGACGCTCGGCGCGGTGCTGCTGTCGATCGCCGGGCACCTGATGGCTGGCAAGGAGCGCGACGACCTGGTGCGCGAGGGCGTGCAGATGGTCGAGGCGGCCGCCAACGCCACGCTGGCCCTGCGCGGCAAGGACCACCCCGACGTGCTCGAGATGGTCATCGTGCTCGCCAACGCGCGCTCGACGCAGAAGAAGTACGACGAAGCCGAGAAATACTTCCTCGTCGCCATCGAGGGCCTGTCCAAGCGCTTCGGCCACGAGCACAGCCTCCTGATCGCGGCGTGGAACAACCTCGGCGTCTGCCGGGTCGACCAGGGCAAGTACGCCGAAGCGCTGGAGGCCTACTACAAGGGCCTGGCGATCGCCTCGGCGGCGCTGGGCGAGTGGCATCCGACGACGCAGACCATCCGCGTCAACATCCACTCGGTCTCGCTGCGCATGGGCACGACGACGGCGCTGCTGGACAGCGGCGACCGGCTGGTCGCGGCGTTGGTGGATCGGGTCGAGGCCGCGATCCCGGCCGCGGCGACGGATCTGGAGCTGTTGACGCTGCTCGGCGGCCTCGACGCCGCGCGCGAGGCCGCCCTGGCGCTCGCCGGCACCGAGCTCGACCAGGGGCGTGTCTACGGGGCGGCGCTGCGGCTGACGGGCTTGCCACAACGCGCCGAGTCGGTGTGGCGCGCGCTGCGCCGGGCCGATGGGGCCGCGACGACCGAGGCCGAGGCGCTGCTCGAGCGCTACCGCCAGGGCGCCCGCGAGCGCCTGGCGCTCGAAGGTGCCTCGGGCGAGCTGCAGCTGACTGCCGCGCAGCGCCGGGATCAACGCGCCAGGGTCGACGCCGAGATGGCGCAGGTCGAGCGCAGCCTGGCCAAGACGCTGCCCGGCCTCGCCGAGCTGCGGCGCTTGCTGCGGCCCGGGCTCCAGGAGCTGTGCGCGACCCTGGCGAAGCAGAAGGCGGCGCTGGTGCACTTCGTGCCGGCGCGTCGCGCGGGCGGGGACGGCAGCTTCCTCGAGGACTACGCCGCGTTCGTGGTCGACGGCCGCTGCAAGGTCAGCGCGCAGCGCCTGGGTCGCAGCAAGGAGATCGACGCCGAGGTCACGGCCTGGCGTGACGCGATGACGGCGATGACGGCGTGCTTCACCAAGCGGCGCAAGGCGCAGTTCTGCGCCAAGGAGGCCGCGACCCTCGACGAGCTGGGGGCGAAGCTGCGGACGCGGATCTGGGCGCCGAACGAGGCCGCGCTCGGCAAGGCAAGCCGGGTCTGGATCGTCGCCACCGAGTCGCTGCTGGCCGTCTCGTTCGACGCGCTGCCCGACGCCAAGGGCCGCTACCTCGTGCACGATCGCGCCATCGGCTACCTGCCGCATCCGGCGGCGCTGCTGGCGTCGCAGGCCAAGGTCGCCGCGAGTACCGCGGCGTTGGTCGTCGGCGACGTCGACTTCGAGCAGGCCGCGCCGTCGATCCGCGACGCGGCGAAGGTCTGGCGCCACTGCGACGCCAAGGGCTGCGCCGAACCCGACGTCGGCGGCGAGACCCAGGTGGCGATGGCCGACACCGGCGCCGCGACCCGCGCGGGGTCGTCGATCTGCGGCCAGGACGCGCGCTGGATGGCCTTGCCGACGACCGAGGCCGCCGACGTCGCCCAGGAGCTCGGCAAGCTGGTCGGCGAGGCGACCTGGATGGTCGGCGCCGGAGCGACCGAGGCCTCGGTGGTCGCCGCCATGGAGGGCGCGCGCGTGCTGCACTTCGCCACGCACGGCTATTTCGCCCCGGCGTCTGCCTGTGCCGAGATCAAGCAGAGCAAGGACGAGGTCGAGCGCCTGCTCAACCGCCGGATCGAGGACGTGCGACGCGAGCCGCTGATCGACCCGATGCGGCTGTCGGCCATCGTGCTCTCGGGACGCAACGCCGACCGCAGCAGCCCCGGCGACCGCGACGGCGTCTTGACGGCCCGGGACATCGCCCGGCTCAACCTGCGCAAGGCCGATCTGGCCGTGCTCTCGGCCTGCGAGACGGGCCTCGGCGAGAACGGCAACGCCGACGGCGCCATCGGTCTCGGTCGCTCGCTGATCGTCGCCGGCGTCGGCTCGGTGGTCGCGTCGCTGTGGCAGGTGCCGTCGGCCCAGACGGCCGAGCTGTTCCGCGACTTCTACGGCCGGCTCAAGGGCGGCAAGGGCCAGCTCGCGCTCGGCTCGATCGCGGTGGTCGACGCGCTGCGGGCGTCGCGCCTCGCGCTCATCGCCTCGCTGGAGAAGCAGGGCGTGCCGCGCTCGGCGTTCTTGTGGGGCGCGTTCGTGCCGGTCGCGGGTCGCCCATGAGCGACGCGTCGCTGGCGGGCGGTCGCCGTCGCGTCGCGACGCGAAGCGACGGGGGCGCTGCTGCGTCCTGATGCGAGCCTGATTCGAGGTGGAGTGTAGACCGCGTCCGCGTATGATGCGTCCTAGCCAACCTCGCAAGGAGGAGACAGAGATGAGCCATGGATGGACCAGGACGTTCGCGCTGCTGCTGTGCTGCGCGGTGGCGGGCAACGCCTTCGCCGAGACCGAGGCGGCACCCGCCCCGGCCAGCGCCGCCGCGCCGGCCGCCGCTGCGCCGCCTTGCGGCGGCGAGCCACCGCCGCGGATGTGCCAGGCCGCCGAGTCGGCCCCGCGCCTCGCCAACGACGACCCGCGGGTCAAGGCGATCCTGGTCGTCTGGTCGCGCGTCGAGCGGCCCTTCGCCGCGCTGACCGGGCGCGAGACGGCGCTCTCGGTGATGGCCGAGGCCGCCCGCGTCGGCGAGGGCGACGCGGCCAAGCCGTTCTCGCCGACCGCCTTCATCTGCCCCGGTGCGCCGCCGACGGTCTACGTTCCCTACTCGCTGGTCGACCTCGTCTACGAAAAGAAGAAGTACCCCGACGAGTTCCTCGCCTTCGTCCTCGGCCACGAGCTCGGCCACCGCGCCAACGACTTCACGCCGGCCGGCTGTCAGCTCGCGGCGTTCCAGCGGCCCGGCCAGGGCAAGAACGAAGAGGACCTCGCCGACAAGCGCTCGGCCTTCTTCACCGCGATCGCGGGCTACTCGACGCGCAAGCTGGCCAGGCAGGACATCGTCGGCGCCTTCCTGGCGGCTGAGTTCGGCGTCCGTCGGTTTGACCTGATCAAGCGCAAGGAGTCGCTGATCGACGCGCTCGGCAGCTTCGACGCGCTCGAAAGCCTGTACCAGACCGCGGTCGCGCTCGCGATGTCGGGCGAGACGTCGGCCTCGGCGCGCCTGCTCGGCTGGGCCGAGGAGCTGATCCGCGGCAAGGGCGTGCCGCTGCCCGAGCTGTTGGTGGCCCGCGCGCTGGTGCTGATGATGGAGGCCGCGCCCAACGCGCCGTGGCTGGCGCAGGCGAAGCTGCCCGTCGACGCGACCCACCTGCGCTGCGCGCCGATCTTCGCCGCGCACACCGCGCTCTGGGAGGAGCCCGAGGCCGGAGCGGCGACGCGCGGCGCGAGCGACGAGCAGGAGGCCGCCAAGCGCAACCTCTTGCTGGCACGGCGCTTGCTGCAAGAGGCCGAGGAGATGGGGGCCGGCAAGCTGACGACCACGGCTGGTCAGGCCTGCGTCGCGTTCTACCTCGGCGAGCACGAGGTGGCCGACCGCTACCAGGACCAGGCGATGGCGCTGGTGCCGAAGTCGGCGCCGAAGCCGGTGCGCGAGGCGATGCAGGCCAACCAGGCGCTGGTCGACTTCTTGCGCGTCCTGGCCGTCGAGACGACGCCGGCGCTGACCGACGCCAAGGCCCTGGCCAAATGGGGCAAGCAGCTCGGCATCAAGAAGCGCGGATTCTCGGCGCATCCGCAGCTCTTCGCGCTCGTCGACGCGCTGTCGAAGCTGCCCAAGCGCGTCGTGCCTGCGTCGGTCGCCAGCGCGCCGCGCTGCCAATCCAAGACGCCGCCGGCGCCGAGCCCGATCGCGCTGCCCGAGGCCGCCGCGCCCGATCGCGCGCTCGGCGCCTGCCCCGCAGGGTGGAAGCTGGCGCATACCTTGCCGTCGCTGGACGTCGCCAAGCGCACCGGCTCGCCGACCGGCGTCACGACCTGCCTGCCCGCCGACGGCCGCGCCGGTGTGCGTTGGGTGTCGGTCGACCTGCCGGGGGCGACGTCGCCACCGCTGGAGCCGCTGCGCGTGCGCATGCGCATCGTCGAGGCCGGGGCCGCCGCGTTGCCGAACGTCGACGCCTTCGCCTGCGCCTGCGGCGACGGCATGCAGTCGATGGGCGTCAGCGACCTCGGCGCCCGCGCGTTCATGGTCGCCTGCGAGCCCTACGGCGTCGGCCTGGGCGTGCTCTTTGCCGCCGTTGATGGCATGGTGCAGCGCATGGTCGTGATCGACAACGACTAGCGACCCACGCGCGCTCGCCATCGCCAGGCACCGTCCTCGGCGCAGCGAAGCGCCTCAGGATGGCGATGAAAGACAAGCACCTGCAGATCCGCATCGATCAATGCCTCGTGCTCAGCCGCGCGTCCAACTGCCCACGGCGCAAGTTCGGCGCGCTGCTGCTCGACCCCGACCGCAACGTCATCTTGATGGACGGCTACAACGGCGGCCCGCGCGGCGGCGGCGAGCTCTGCGGCGGCGCGACCTGCCTGCGCGACGACATGGGCATCCCGTCGGGCCAGCGCATGGAGATCGGTTGCCACCACGCCGAGATGAACGTGATCTGCAACGCGGCGGCGTCGGGTGTGGCGACGCGCGGCGCCTGGATCATCGTCACGGGTGAGCCCTGCCTGATGTGCGCCAAGCTGATCCACCACGCGGGCGTCAGCCGCGTCATCGTCGTCGACGGCGGCTACGGCGGCGCCAACGGCTGCGCCTACCTCGAAGATCACGGCGTCGAGGTCCAGCGCGCCGAGGGGCCCCGCGATCCGCGCACCGCGGCCGGTTGAGCGCCGGCCGAGGTGGCGCGCCCGGCTCAATGACCGGCGATCTCGGGCAGCAGCACGGCCAGGGCGTGTTCGAGCATCTCGGGCGTGCCGTCGTTGCGCACGACCATGTCCGCGAGCGCGGCCGTGGCGACGAGCTGCTGCGCTGCGGCGTCTTGCGAGTCGAGCTCGGCGGCCTCCTGGCGGATGAACTCGCCGAAGTCCAGGGCGTCGCCGCCGCGCTTGCGCGCGATGATCCGGTCGAAGCGGGTGCGGACGTCGGCGACGACCTCGAGGAAGAGGAAGTCCGGCCGCGAGCGCAGCACCTCGACCTCGGCCGGGTTGCGGATGCTGTCGACGACCCAATCGCCGCCTTCGCGCTCGATGCGGTCGAGCACGAGCTGCGCCAGCACGCCGCTGCCGCCTTCGCTGCGCAGTGCGCGGCCGCCGACGATCAGGTTGTCGCGCGTCGGCTCCTTGCCCTGGGCGCGCAGCCACGCCCGCAGCTCGTCCGAGAGCGAGGTGTAGCGCAGGCCGTGGGCCACGCACCACTCCGAGACCCGCCCCTTGCCGGCGCCGTTGCGCCCCGTCAGACCGACGATCATGCTTGCAGCGCCCCCGCGCGCGTGGTCGCGACCACCCGCATGCCACCCGCTGACGCAGGTCGGCCATCTTCGCCCTCGATCGCCGCGAGCGACCACGTCAGCTCGGTGCCCGGCACGGCCGCCTTGCGCTGGATCGTCGCGAGGCCGAAGGCGCGTCCGTCCCCGAAGTCGACGCCGCTGCCGCTGAAGCCGGCCTTGCGGCCGTGGGCGTCGCGCAGCTGGGTCCCGGGCGGCGGCGGCGCGCCGATCGGCTCGACCCAGCACAGCGCCCGCCGCAGCTGGCCGCGCCAGGCCTGCATCGCCAACGCCTCCTGGCCGAGGTAGCAGCCCTTGGCCAGCGAGACGCCGTCGTGCAAGCCGACCTCCCAGGGCGTGCTGCCGTCGTGGACGTCGAGTTCGACCCGCGGCTCGCCCGCGCCGATGCGCAGCACCTCGCCGGCGGCGAAGCAGCCGATGGCGGCGCCCCGGCGCAGCAGCGCCGGCACCAACAGGCCGAGATCGTCGCGCTGCAGCGAGATGCAGACCCGCGGCAGCGCAGGACCCAGCGGTGAGCCCTCGGCGCCGCCGGTCGTGTCGGCCCAGACCCGGCAGCTCTTGCCGTCGCCGCCGGGCAGGAGCCGCGTCCGGACCGGCGTGGTGCCGGTCGCGGCGGTCGCCACGCCGGGACCGGCGTCGGCGTCGGCGGCGGCGTCGCCGTCGGCCGGCGCTGCAGCGGCCAGGGCGGCTTCGATCATCGCCGGCGCCTCGGGCCCGATCAGCTCGACCAGGGCGGCGTCCTCGACCAGCGCGAGCTGGACCCGCTCGGCGACGCGATGGCCAAGCAGTTTGTCGATCCAGGGCTGGGCCGAGGGGCGCGCCAGCCAGACCTCGACCGCGTCTGCGCTCGTCACGCAGCGCAGCGCCGCGAGCAGGCGGCCCTGGGCGTCGGTCTGGGTCGCGGCGAAGGCGATGTCCGCCGGCGCGTCCTGGAACGGCGCCGTCGTCAGCGCGTGCAGGAAGCGGCGGTGGTGCTTGCCGGTGGCGACGACGGCGACCAGATCGTCGCGCCCGAAGATCGCGGCACGCGTCCGCGCGGCGTCGAGGGACGCAGCGTCGCGCGTGCTGAGGGTGCGGTAGCTCATGACCATGGCTCCAGTGGCGGCGGCAAGGGTGCCGAGGCGCGACCGGACGCGCAAGCGCGGCGGGCGATCAGAGCTGGAAGCCCTTGCCGTTGGTCGCCCAGGAGCGCCAGTCGCCGAACTCGACGTCGAAGGTGCCGAAGGCGTCGATGGACAACGAGGGGGTCCAGATCCGGTCGACCCGCGCGACGAAGGATTGGTCGTTCCAGACGAAGATCCCGGCCAGGGCGAGGAAGTCGGGCACGACGATCGCCGTGGCCGCGGGCGCGGTGTACATCCACCAGAACGGAAAGCCCGTGGTCGCGCCGTCGATGTGGACGCGGTTGATCGTCGGCAGCGTGCCGGGCGCCGCCGACCACTCGAGCAGCAGCGGCACGTTCTGCGTCTCGGCCGGCTTGGCGATGGCGGGCACGGTCAAGAAGGGGCCCAGCCACAGGCCCGGCTCGCCGGCGAGGACCATCGTGCCGTCGCTGAGCCGCACGCCGGCGTGGGCGCGCATGTCGCGGCGCTCGGGGCCCTCGTCATGGCTGCCGAGGGCGTCGATGCGCAGCACCTGCCCGGCCTCGGTGACGCCGTAGATCGTGCCTGGAGCGCCGGCCACCAGCAGCGTGAACGCCGGTCGCTGCTTGGCGCCGCTGGGCCAGGCGTTGCTGGTGGTGCCGGCGCTGCCGAGGCGCCACAGGCCGGCGTTGGCGCTGTCCGCGGTCGAACCCGCGAGCAGGAAGCTGCCACCGGTCTCGGCGAGGGCGGCGTCGATCGACGTCGCGCCCGCCAGGACCTGGATCGACGCGCTCGTCGCGCCGCCCGCCACGTCGAGCGTGGCGAAGTGGCCGTCAGCACTGGTGAAGACGACGCGCTCGGCGTTGCAGGCGACCGCGCGGCCAGGGGCGCCGAAGCTGCCGACCTTGGTCCAGCCGCCGCCGCTGTCGATGGCCATGCCGCCCTTGGCGCCGACGACGGCGCGTAGCGTGCCGACCTGGCAGACGCCGACAAGGTCCTCGACCAGCGCACCGGACTCCGAGAGCACGGTGTCGCCGTCGAGGCGGCGGATCAGGCCCGCTTCGCCGACGATCGTCGCGTCGGTGGGCGTGCCGGCCATCGCGAGCACGGCGGGCGGCTGCTCGTAGGCGTCGGCGACGGTTGGCACGTAGAGCAAGGACGGGCCGTCGATCGGCCCTCGCAGCAGGCGGCCGCGGTCCGAGACGAGCAGGACCTCGTCGCCGTCGCCGCGCACCATGCCCCTCAGCGGCATCGCCACGGCGAGCGGGCTGGCCTGCCATTGTCCGGCCTTGGAACGGACGAGCAGGTTGTTGTCGCCGGGGCGGATGATGCTCTCGTGCTGGGTTCCGGTCTCGATCGGTGTCAGGGCCGTGCCGAATCCGACGACGGCGCGCCAGGTCTGGCTGGTGTCGGTCAGCGCCTCGGGCAGGATCAGCGGCTGGTAGGGGATGGTCAGCGCGTCGACGACGCCGGTGCTGCCGAGCCCCTCGGGTTCGCGCAGCTCGGTGGCGAGCGGGATGAAGCCGTCCGAGCCGAGGTCGATCCAGCTGCGCAGGTCCAGCGTGCCGCCGTTCTGGGCCGGGAAGAAGCGCTGCGGATGGTCGAGCCGCACCGGCAGCTTGCGCTGCAGCGCGATGTCCAGGCGCAGATCGAGGTTGCTGATGGTGCCGCCCGGCTGCGGGAAGATGTGGCGGCGCACGCCCATCGACGTCGGCACGAAGCTCTGGTCGGCCATGACGTAGCCCGCGACGCAATAGACCGCGAGCTCGTCGAGGCGCGCCGAGATCGACCATTTGCCCGTGGCCTCGTCGACGACGGAACCGGGTCCGGGTGGCGGATTCTCGGTCTCGAGGCCGCGCGTGCTCGTCTGGCAGGTGATGCGCCGGACGCCGATCGACGGCTTGCAGACGCGGCGGCCCTGGACCTCGGTGTCGTCGTAGCAGCGGTAGTCCTGCGGGCAGTCGTCGTTGGTCTTGCACTGGGGGAAGCAGCGGCGGGTGACACCGCCCGTCAGCGAGCAGGCCCACTCGGTCTCTGCGCCGCAGGCGCTGACGTCGCTGCAGAAGTCGCAGATCGGCCCGCCGGTCTCGGGCTTGAGGCAGGACGTCGGCGGCACGAGCACGTATTTGTCGAGGTCCAGGACGCGGCCCTCGAGGGTCGCCAGCGGCAGGCCACCGCCGCCGCCGCCGCCGCCGGGAGACGGCGGCACATAGGGAAAGAGCAGCAGCGTGGCGTTGCTGACGGTGAACTGGACGATCGAGCTCGCCGAGTACTCGTTCTTCGACGCCGAGACCGTCAGCGGCGGCACGAGGTCGAGGCCGCTGAAGATGATCTGGCCCTTGGCGTCGGTCTTGCCCAGGTAGGTGCCGAAGACGGCGTCGCCCGGCTGGCCGACGACGACGGTGGCGCCGGCGAGCGGCTTGAGCGTGTAGATGTCGAGCACCGTGACGTTGAGCGTGCCGGCGACCGGGGCGCCGTGGGTGCCGCCCTGGGGGTTGGTCGGCGAGAAGAAGGTGAAGCCGTCGATCAGCGCGTCGTGGCCGGCCTTGCAGCTGATCGCCACCGTGACGGTGCCGGGCTCGTGGGCTGGGGTCTTGACCCGCATCGCGCCGCTGCTGACGACCTCGATGACCTCGGCGGCCTTGCCGCCAAAGGCCACCGCGCAGCCGGTCGAGAGGCCCGCCCCGTGCAGCGTGACGATGGCGCCACCGCCGCTGGCGCCGTCGCCGGGCGTGACGATGTCGAGCTGCGGCTTGGTGGGCAGGTAGTCGAATCCGTCGACGCGCACGACCTGGTGCGGGCCGCAGCGGACCGTGACGTCGACCGGGCCGGGCGGGCCAGCCGGGCTGCGCACGCTCAGGCCGTCCTTGGTCTCGGCCAGGATCGGTGCCGGCCACGCGCCGAAGCGCACGCTGCAGTCCTTGCGCAGGCCGTTGCCCTTGAGCGCCACCGTCGTGCCGCCCGCGACCGGGCCCTGCGGCGGGTTCAGGTTCGCGATGGTGACCGGCGCCCAGGTCCGCCACGCTTGGGCCTTGGAGGCGTTGCCCTTGCTGGTCTGCACCGTGACGTCGTGGAGGCCGACCGCGAGCGACGGAGACGTCGCCACCGGCGCCGAGGCGGCCGCGTCGAGCCCTGTGGCCGCAGCGCCGCCGAAGGTCGCGGCGGAGGCCGTGCCGCCGGCGAGATCGACCAACAACGCCACCGTGTCGCCGCCGGCGCTGCTGCCGTCGGCCGGGGCGACGCCGTAGAGCGCCGGCGAGGCCGCTCCGCCGTAGACCAGGCCCGGGTCGAGGATCGCGTCGCCGTAGGGGCTGCGGACGGCGACCGCGACGGCGCGGGGCGATCCGCCGAGGTTGGCCAGCGTCGGCACCGTGGCGCCGCGCACGGAGCTGGCGCTGCCGGGGCTCAACGTGCCGTAGCGGCCGTCGATCCAGACCGCGTCGAGCGTGCCGAGGCCTTCGCCGTGCAGCGTCACCGCGCCCCCGGCTGGGCCGACCACGGCCGGCTCGAGGCGCAGCAGCCGCGGCCGGCGACCGTAGCGGAAGCCGCCGATCAGGCTCGTGACGCCGCTGGCGTGGCGCACCGCGACCGGGACCACGAGCTCGTCCTTGCCGGCGGGCAGGGTGATCGCCGGCGTCGTCGCCAGGATCGACGTGCCGTCGGCGACGACGCTGCCCTGGGCCGCGCGCCAGCCGATCAGGACGCGATCGCCGGGCGAAAAGCCAGCGCCGCGCACCACGATCGGCGTCCCGCCGACGTCCGGGCCCAGCTCGGGCTCGATGGCGTCAACCCGGACCTCGGTCAGGTAGGCGTAGCCGCTCGCGAGCGTGGCCGTGCCGTCGACGTCGACGATGCGCACGTCCACCGGGCCCGGCACGCCGGCCTCGGGCACGACGGCGACGAGCCGCGTCGATCCGGCACGCCAGGTGACCTCGGCCTCGCGCTTGCCGAAGTAGACCTGCGCGGCCGGGCCGAAGCCGAGGCCCTCGAGCTCGACCTCGTCGCCGCCGGCCAGCGGGCCACGATCCGGGCTGATCCGGTGCAGCTCGATGCCGCTGACGTCGTTGTGCAGGCCGTCGTTGGCGCTCGCGTCGGCGCTCGCGTCGCTGGCGGGGCCGTCGTTCGGGCCCGAGCAGCCGCCCAGGGCGATGGCGACCACCGCAGCGGCGAGCAGCGTCCAGGGCCAGCCGGCGCGGCGCGCGGTCGCACCGGCGGGCAGGGCGTGCTTGCGTCCGTGGGGCTCTCGTTGCTGCGGCGTGTGCATGGAACTCCGGCTGACGGCTGCCCCCTTCGCCTGCACGGTACGGGATCCCCCGCGCCGGGGCCAGAGGCGGCGCGCGCGCGGATTAGCGTTCGGGGACTTCGGTCGTCAGCGGCGAGAGCGCGAGTGGCGTGCCGGCCGGCAGCTGCGTCAGCACCGAGACGCGATCGAGCCACGGGCCGGCGGCGCCGAGCAGTGCGCCGACCACCTTGCGCTGCGCTGCGGCCTGGGCGTCCGAGGCCTGCGCTGCGTCGTCGTCGCCGACGGGCAGGCCGAGCTGCGCGGCCATGCCGAGCGCGAGGCTGAGCTGCGAGCGCGGCCGCGGCCGGATCAGCACCTGGACCTCGTCGTCCGCCGCGAGCCCGGCGCGCTGGCGCACGTCGGCCAGGGCGTCGAGCAGGCCGGCCTGGCGATCGACCAGGCGGTGGCCGAGCGCTTCGTCGCCGAGCCAGAGCCGCCCTTCTGCCAGTTGGTGCAGGTTCGCGCCCGACGCGCCGATCTTGCGCCGCTGCTCGACGCGCTGCAGGAACATCGCATAGTAGGCGCGCAGGCTGCGCTCGACGCGGGCGCGGTCGTCGGGCCGCCAGCCGCGCAGGATGCCGAAGGTGTCGTCGCCGGGGCCGGCGCTGATGTGATCGACCCAGACGCCGAGCTTGCCGAGCAGCGCGCCGATGTTGGGCTTCGCGGTCCAGATGCCGATGGAGCCCGTGACCGTCGCGCGATCGGCGAAGATCCGGTCTGCGCCCAGGCTGAGCCAATACCCGCCGCTGGCCGCGACCGAGGCCATCGACGCCACGGTCGGCTTGTGCTCCGACAGCCGCAGCAGGCCTTGGTGGATCAGCTCGCTGCCGTAGACGGCGCCGCCGCCGGAGTCGACGCGGACCACGACGCCGCGGACAGAGTCGTCGTCGCCGAGCGCCTCGAGCTGCCGCGCGACCGCAGTGCCGCCGATCTGGTTGCCTCGCAGCCCGCGCCCGCCCTCGCCGTCGACGATATCGCCCGTGAGCGTCAGCACCACCAGGCGATCGCGGCGTCCCCAGCGTCGGCGGCGCGGCATCGGCGGCTCGTACAGGCGCAGCGACGCGCCCGGCTCGAGCATGTTCCACTCTCGCAGCGTCTTCTCGAAGTCCTGCGGCGTGGCGACGGCGTCGATCAGCATCGCGTTGCGCGCCGACTCGGGGTCGACGACGCCGTGGGCCAGGGCGGCCTCGACCGCGGTGGGCGTCAGCGAGCGGCCCAGGCCGACGGCCTCGGTGAAGTCAGTCCAGCGGCGCTGGACGATGCGGCCGAGCGTGGCCTTGAGCGGGGCCGAGATCGTCGTGCGCGTGAACATCTCGGGCGCGGTCTTGTGGTCGCCGAAGCGGACGGCCTCGACCTGGACGCCCAGCCGGTGCAGCGCCTCGGCGAGGCCGATGAAGTCGGTGCCGACGCCGCGGGCCAGCATCGCGCCGGCCGGGGCCAGCACGATGCGCTCGGTCGCGGCGGCGACCATCAGGCCGCGCGTGCCCAGCGTCGCGGCGAAGGTGACCGTCCGTTTGCCGCGGGCCCGGATCTTCGCGATGAGCGCGCGCAGCTCCTCGACCTGTGACCACGTGAACTCGGCGTCGTCCATGCGGAACACGACGGTGCCGACCGCCGGGTCCTCGGCCAGGCCGTCCAGGGCCAGCAGCAGCCGCGGGAAGCTGTTGGCGCCGTCTGCCTCGCTCAGCGTCCCGCGCAGGGGCACGATCACCGCGCGCGGACCCGGGTCGATCAGCGAGGGCGGGATCTCCTTGGACAGGCGGACACCAGCCAGCATGGCGGCGCCGTTGCCGCGCACCGACGAGTCGTCGCCGCGCAGCCCGAGCTCGGCGCCCCAGCGGCCCAGGCCGGCATCGATCAGGATCGTCGTCTGCTGCTCGTCCACGGCGCCCGGGCGACCGCGCGCCGGGAAGCTGGCGAACTGCACGCCGATGCCCAGCCCGGCCAGCGGGCGCCCCTGGATCGTCAGGCGCGATGCGCTGAGCCTGCCGCCCGCCGGCCACTCGAAGTCGAGGGCGGCCGACAAGCGGTCCGAGCCGCCGACGGGCCGAAACGCGATGCCCGCGCCATAGCGGGTGGTGAACGCCGCGTTGCCGTCTCCGGCGGCCGGACCCGCGTCGCCGAGGCCGGTCACCCGCCAGCCGAGCGAGACCCAGCTCCACGGTCGCACCAGGGCGCCGATGTCCCAGGCCCAAGGGCTGTCTGCGCCGCCCGAGGCGCCGCCGAGCCAGCGGGCCGTGCTGCCAAGCGCGACGCGGTCGCCGAGCGCCACGCCCGCGCCGAGGCCGACGCGCGTCGTCGTCTGCGGCGAGAGCGCCGAGGTCGTCGCCGGTTCGTTGCGCCGTTCCAACGAGCTCGCGAGCACCAGCGGCCCCAGCGGCGTGGCCGCAAACGCGCCCCAACCGCCGCCTGCGGAGCCGGCGAGCTCACGGCCCGACCCTGCGGCCTGCAAGCGCAGCTCCCAGCCGCCGAGGTCGGCGAGGCCTGCCGGGTTCGCCACCAGCGAGAGGCTGCCGCGTGGCATGGCGACCGGCTGCAGCGCGAGGTCGATGCCGGCTTCGCGCAGGGGCGCCTGGGCCGCCGCGGGGCGGGGCCAGACAGCCCACAGTGCCGCTGTCGTCAGCGCCGCGAGGGCCGCGACGTGGCGCAGCCGGCGAGGGGCGTGGGCACCGACATGGTCGTGGAAGCCTGCCATCGCGCGCTCCTGGTCCGGGCCAGCGGCCGGGGGGTCGAGGCGGGCTGACGCACGCGGAGCGGGGGGGCGAGGGCAGGGCCGAGTGGCCTCAGCGTCCGTGCGTCAGCGCCATCAGCTTGAAGTCATCGGCGCCGTCGCGGCGCAGCAGCATCCGGTACGACTTCACGCCGCGGCAGTCGAGCGTGACCTTGAACAGGTTGCCCGCTGCGTGGACGGTGTACATGTCGCAAGCCAGCGGCGCCTTGCCCGCGCGCGATTGCTCGAGCTTGGTCCGGTAGTCGGTCTGGCGCGCGTCGTCGAGCTTGAGGAAGGCACCGCCGTGGATGCGGAACAGCGTCGGGATCAGCGTCGGCATCTCGGTGTGGACCTCGGCGGGGCCGAGATCGCGGACGTAGCGGGCCAGGTCGCCGCCGTTGATCGACTGGCACGCGGCCTCGCCGGTCATGTCCGTCTTGAACTCCCACGCCGGATTGTCGACGCGGATGTCGAAGTAGATGCGCTCGGGGTCGAAGAACTTGCAGATCGTGCCGGTGTCGTTGCTCGCGACCGCGCGGGAGTACTGCATGAAGGCGCGCGCAACCTCGGACGCGATCGCGGGATCTTCGTCGGTCGACGGCGGCGGGATGACGTTCGAGCCCTCCTGGCCGCCGCTCTTGGTGTCTGCGGGCTTGGTGTCTGCGGGCTTGGTGTCTGCGGGCTTGGCCTCGACGGGCTTGGTGTCCGCAGGCTTGATGTCCGCCGGCTTGGTCTCGGTCGGCGGCGTGTCGCTCGGCTTGGGATCGGCCGGCTTCGTCACGACCTTCGACTTGGTGCCTGCCGGCTTGGTGTCGGCGGGCTTGGTGACGGCCGGCGTCGTGTCGGTCGTCTGGGACTCGGTCGTTCCGTTGCGACGAGCACCCGGCGGCAGCTCGGGGGGCGCCTCGGCGGTGCGCACGCAGCGCGCGGTCCAGGTGTGCTCGTAGGACTTCTTCTCTTCTTCCTTGTAGACCGGCTGGCCGTCCGAGCCGAGCTCGCGGACCTTGCGCTTGAACACCTTCTCTTGCGTCGTCGGCACGATCGCGGCGACGGCGTCGCAGCCGTAGCCCGCAGCGACCCGGCGCAGCTCCTCGGTCGCGTCGGTGCCGTTGGGCGCCGGATCGGTGGTGGTCGTCACGAGCTTGAGCGTGCCGAGGATCTCGACCGGCTGGGGCAGCTCCTCGGGCGTCCCTGCGACACGGACGGGCGTGCCGAGGGGCAGCGGGCGGTACTTCTTGGCGCCAGGCTCGCGCGTCAGCGCCGCGCCGCCGCATCCGACGGCGGCGATCGCGAGGACGCAGAGCAGGTTCGCGGAAAGAAGTCGGCGAATGGACATCTGGACAACTCCCTGGACTCGGTGCGAAATCGCCACAACATCAGCGGGTTTCGCTTCAAACAAAGGCCAGTAGCATCCCCGCGTTGCGGCCGAAAGTCAACGTGTCTCTGCCGCCCCCGAGCGCGCGACCGGAAAGCGGTCGCCGAGTAGCCAGGCCATGGCCTCGATCGAGACCTCGAGGCCGTCGTGGCCCCGCTGGACGCTCTGATCGGCGGCGGCCCACAGCGCCTCGCCCAGGCGCTCGCGGCGGCGGGCGTAGAGGTCGCGCACCTGGTCGGCCTCGAACTCGGGGTGGCCCTGGACGCCGACGATGGCGCCGCCGCCGACGTGACGCCAGGCGTAGCCGGCGTTGGCGCATTGCCCCGTGCGCAGCCAGTGCACCGCCCCTGGCGGCAGCGCCCGGACCTCGTCCTGATGGCTCTGCAACAGCCGCACGGGGGCCAACGAGGCGGCCGGGACGCACCCCCCATCGGCGGCGTCGGCCCCGGCCTCGCGCAGGCGCACCGAGCGGTCCGTCGCGACGGCACCGACCTCCCAGCCGTCCGCCCGGCCGACCTCGCCGCCCAGGGCGTGCGCCGCGAGCTGGTGGCCGAAGCAGATGCCGTAGATCCGGGCCGAACGCTGGGTCAGGGCCTCGCGCAGCCAGGCGCGGAAGGCCACGACCCAGGGCTCGTCGCTGTCGGGGTCGGTGGCGCTGCCCGTGGTGACGTAGAGGTCGCTGTCGTCGTCGTCGGGCGGCAGCGCGCCGTTGCGGACGTCGACGACGCGCAGCACGGGCTGCCAACCCATCGCTGCGGCGACCGCCTGGACGTGGCGCGCCGTGCGCTCGTGGGTGTCGCCGTGGCGGCTGCGGTCGGGCTCGGGCACGTCATCGCAGCGCAGCACGGTGATGATGGGCTGGAGGCCGCCCGTGGACGTGGCCCCTCGGAACGACGCTGACGCAGACATGCAAGCCTCCTGGTGCGACGACCGCCGCGTCGGACGCTATCGCTGCTCGGGTCGAGCCGCTAGTATCTCGCCGCCGCGCGCCAGGTCGCGCCGAGGGAGGTTCCATGTTCGACACCGCCGACGCCTTGGACCCGTCGAGCCGCTTCGCCGACGCCGAGGTCTACGCCGCGCGCCGCAAGCGCCTGCTCGACGCCGCCGGGCCGCAGAGCGCCGTCATCATCGCCGGGGCGCGGATGTCCGTGCGCAACAGCGACGTCGACTTCGACTTCCGCCAGGACAGCGAGCTGTTCTACCTGACGGGCTTCGACGAGCCCGACGCCATCGCGGTGCTGCGCCCGGGCCTCGACCCTGCGTTCGCGTTCTTCGTCCGGCCGCACGATCCCGAGGCCGAGACCTGGACCGGCCGCCGTCTCGGTGTCGACGGCGCCATCACCACGCTCGGCTCCGACGCCGCGTGGCCGATCGACGCCTTCGCCACCGAGCTGCCGCGGCTGTTGCACGGCGTCGAGACGGTCTACTGGACGCTCGGCGTGCGCGCCGATCTCGACCGCGTCATCGTCGACGCCGCGCAGAAGCACCGTCGCGCGCCGCGTGGCTTCGAGCGCGGGCCCGATCGCATCGTCGACGCCCGGGCCCTGACCCACGAGCTGCGCCTGCGCAAGACGCCCGTCGAGCTGCGTGCCCTGCGGGCCGCGGCGCAGATCTCGGCCGACGGCCACCACGAGGCGATGCGCGTCGCCGCCGCCGGCCGCTGGGAGTACGAGCTGCAGGCGGCGATGGAGGCGGTGTTCCGCTTTGGCGGCTCGCCGCGCAACGGCTACCCGTCGATCGTCGCTGGCGGCGACAACGCCACGATCCTGCACTACAACACCAACCGGATGCGCTTGGATCCCGGGGCCTTGGTGCTGATCGACGCCGGCGCCGAGATGGGCTACCACACCGCTGACATCACCCGCTGCTTCCCGGTCGACGGCCGCTTCTCGGCCGCGCAGCGCGAGGTCTACGAGATCGTGCTCGCGGCCGAGCTGGCCGCCATCGACGTCACGCGGCCAGGGCTCGCCTACGCCGAGGCGCACGACGTCGCGGTGCGCATCCTGGTCCAGGGCCTCGTCGACCTGAAGGTGCTCGAAGGCGAGATCGACGGCCTGATCGAGCGCGAGGCCTACAAGCCCTGGTACATGCACCGTACCGGCCATTGGCTCGGCATGGACGTGCACGACGTCGGTCTCTACGCCCTCGGCGGCGCGCATCGTCTTCTCGAGCCCGGGATGGTCACGACCGTCGAGCCGGGCCTGTACTTCCGCGCCGACGACCCGCGGGTGCCCGAGGCGTTCCGTGGCATCGGCGTCCGCATCGAAGACGACGTGCTCGTGACCGAAGGCGCGCCCGACGTGCTGACGGCCGCCTGCGTCAAGTCGGTCGAGGACGTCGAGCGCGTCTGCGCCGAGACGCCGCGCCTGATCCGGCTCTAGCGGCCGCTCCGGCGACGGCGCAATGACCGCCGCCGTGCGACCGGAAACTGGACGATCCCCGCCATCGCGCTACCGTAGGTGCCGGCTCTCTTCGCCGCGACGCGTGCGGCAGTGCAGGACGGCATCATGGTCGCGACCCCGAGCCCCGACGGCCCGCGCATCGGCCGCTTCCTCCAGCTCGAGCGCATCGCCGCTGGCGGCATGGCTTCGGTGTTCCGCGCCTGCACCACCGATCCGAACGATCCGCTCGCGGGCAAGGACCTCGCGATCAAGCTGCTGCACGAGCACCTCGCCGAAGACGACGAATTCGTGCGCATGTTCCGCGACGAAGGCCGCGTCGCGATGCAGCTGGTGCACCCGTCCATCGTGCGCGTGTTCGAGGTCGGCGAGGATCGCGGCCGGCACTTCCTGGTGATGGAGCGCATCGAGGGCCGCAACCTCGCGCGCGTGCTCGAGTCCGTGGCCGTGGCACGGCGTACGCTACCGCGGCCGGTGACGGTCGCGGTGATGCGCTCGATCCTCGAGGCGCTGCAGTACGTTCACACCTTGCCGGGACGCGGCGGTCGCAGCATGGGCCTGGTCCATCGCGACATCAGCCCGCACAACATCCTGATCGCCAGCGACGAGCGCGTGCTGCTGACGGACTTCGGCATCGCCCGCGGCGACCACCGCAGCGATCGCACGCGCACCGGCACCGTCAAGGGCAAGCTGCACTACATGTCGCCGGAGCAGGCGCGCGGCGCGGAGGTGGACGCTCGCGCTGACCTCTACTCGCTCGCGGTGGTCGCGTACGAGATGTTGACGAGCAAGCCGATCCTCGGCGCCGAGGCGACGCAGGCGCTGCAGGCGCGCGTGGCGTCGGGCCGCATCGCCCTCGACGAGCAGGCCCTGCGCGGCCTGCCCGACGACCTGCGCCAATGGCTGCAGCAGGCGCTGCAGCCCGAGCGCGACCGCCGCTTCGTCGACGCGACCTCGATGCTCGCGGCGTTCAACGCGGTCAAGGTCGTCGCTGCGACGCGGATCAAGCCGGGGACGCTGCGCCAGCAGCTCGACGCAGCCAGCGTCGAGCCTGGAGCGCGGCCGCAGATGCTGTTCCGCCCCGGCGAGCTGTCCAAGCGCAACTCCACGGCCAAGCCAGTGCCTCTGCCGCCGGGGCTCGTGCTGACGCCGCAGCGACCGATCTCCGGATCGTTCGTCGGCGCGTCGCACGTTGCTGGCGGCGGCTCCGTCGCGGCGCGGCTGACCGGCCAGACCGGCAAGGGCGCGCCGTCGCGGGCACCCTCGCTCGAGGCGGCCGGCGTCGGCGGCGGTGCCGAGGTCATCGCCCTCTCGTCGCGACGCGGCGCGGGTGGCCCCGCGGGCACGCGCAGCGCCGACAACCCCGTGCGCCGGGCCGAGGCCGCCTCGCGCCGGGCGAGCCGCTCCTCTGACGTCGAGAGCAGCAACGTCGCGGCGCTGCGCAGCGAGGCCGTGTCCCTGCGCGCGGCGGGTGGCGACGCCGACGACATCGCGCCCGCGCTGGCGGTGCACCTCGGCGGGGCCGAGGCCAAGCCCGCGGCCAAGGCCAGGCCGGCCAAGGCGCCTGCCGAGCCGGTGGCCGACCTCGAGCTGCAGCGGAGCGCCGCCTTTGCGTCGCTGGTCGCCTGGTCGTGTGTCGCGGTGCTGGTGCTGGGCGTCCTGCTCGAGGTCTGGAACGCCAAGCTCACGCTGCCGCGGGTCAACGAGCGCTCGTTCGTCGCGCTGCGCGAGCAAGTCTTCACCACGGCGGCGCGGTGGACCTCGTCGGTCGCCGCCTCGTCGTCGCCGACGTCGGATGCAGCCGCGCCCGGGGCCCTGGCACGAGACGACGCCGGCGAGGCCGGGATCGCGCCGTCCGCACCCACCGTGCGCCCGATCGAGCGAGCGCCTCGCGACGCGTCGCCCCTGCCGGTGCGCAACGACCGCTTCTTGCCCCGGGGGGTCGCCCCGCCCGCCGCAGACGCCGCGCCCGCGGCCGCCCGCCCCGCCCGCCCCGCGGCCGACCCCGCGCCCTGACCAGGCCGCGATCCGCGCCCGCTCACGACGACGCCAGCGGCTCGCAACGCGTTCGGTGGCTTGCATGCCCTCGCACGCTCGGCTAGGTTCCGCGCCCCGTACCCCGACTGGCGGTGCGCATCAGGAGATCGACCGATGACCGAGACCAAGCCCGAGGCCCAGGACACCGCGAACGCCGAAGACCAGACGGCCAACGACGCCGCCGACGGCCGTGAAGCCATCGAGGCGCTGGGCAAGCTCTCGCCCCGCCTGTTCGGCCGCCTCTGCCGTGGCATCCCGATGCGCACGTTCCTGGCCGAGCTCGCCCGCCTCGACCGCGCCGTGTACTTCCGTCACTTCAAGGGCTACCGCTCGATGAAGATCACGGCCAAGCACCTCGAGGAGGTCTTCCGCAAGGAATTCGCCCGTGGCAACGGCCTGCTCGCCCAGCTCGTGATCTACAACTGGGACGAGATGCAGTACCAGCTCTACGGCGACCTGCAGAAGCACGTCAAGGCGATCAACGAGGACGTCGAGGCCATCGAGCACATCACCGAAGAAGAGGCCAACCCGATCTTCGACGACCTCGAGAGCCACTACGATCGGCGCGATGTCGCGGTCGCGGCCATCATCAACGGCGTGCGCGTCGGCGATGCCTACCTGCAGGGCCGTTGGGGCGACCTGCTCAAGTAGCCCGATCGGGCCAGCACGCCGGGCGCGCCACGCATCGGCTGCGCCGGGGAGCCCGCTACTCGCTCGACTCGGCGTCTGCGTCCAACGCGTCCACCGCCAGCGCACCGCAACTTCCGTCGCTGCTGACGGCGGCCACCCCCGCCGCGATGCCCAGGAGCCACGCCCGCCGGCGATTGCCCTCGCCGACGTGCACCACGATCGCCGTCCAGCTGTCGTCGGCCGCGTGCTCTGCCTGGACCTGCACGACCCCTTCGGCGCCACGCAGCGGCAGCGTCATCACCGGACGGTAGCCGCTGGCGCTGCGGCAGAGCACGCCGAGCGCGCCGCGATCCGGGCGAGCGATGATCGCGACGACGCCGTCCGTGACCTCGACGAGCACGTCCTCGGGGCCTTTGCGTTCTGTGCGCGCGGGGTTGCGAATGCCGATGCTGCGGCCACGGATGGCTTCGCCGACGTTGTCGACGACGTGCAGCCGATCCTCGACCTCGGTCGTGCCGAGCCGCGCGATGTCCAGCGGGTCGCCGATGCGGTTCATCTCGGTCGCGGGCCCCTGGCGCCAGCCGAGCTTGCGGGCGTTGCTCGACCAGCCCTGCCATTGGATCCACGCCGTGTTGTCGTCCTTGACCGGCGCGATGACGATGGCCCCCGTCACCGTGCTGCGCGCCTGCACCTTCTGCAGCGGCTTGGGCGGCGCCTCGCGGCGGCGTGTGGTCGCCTGACCTTCGCCGGAGTCGGCCGCCGGATCCTTGGCCCCTTCTGCCGGCGCGGCGGGTGGCTTGGGGGCCGGTGGCGTCGGCGCTGGCGTCGCGACAGGCTGGGCCGCTGGCGTGCATTGGGCCAACGCCAGGCAGGCCGCGACCCACAGGCGCAGCGGGCCCTGCAGCGGCCTCGATCGCGTCGGGCGGCCCGGCATCATCGCGTCGTCCGGGTCGGCGCGACGGCCAGGGAATGCGCAGGGACGGCGCTGGTGGCGGTGCCCGGCGCGGCGCTTCGCCAGGTCTCGAGCAGGCCGCCCAGCCACCAGGGGTGCAGCGCAGACCAGGTCGACTCCCAGCCGTGCACGCCGCCCTCGACGACCCTGCTCTCGACCTGCAGGCCGGCGGTCTGCATCTCGGCCACCAGCAGGCGGCCGCCCTCGGCGAACTTGGCGGCTTCGGCGCTGCCCCAGCCGATCCAGAACGCCTGGCCCTTGCCAGCGCCCTGGCGCACCAGCTGCAGCGGGTTGAGCCGCTCGAGGGCCTTGGTCCACGGCGCCCGGCCCAGCACGTCGAGGTAGACCTTGCGCTTGGGCGCAGCCGTCGCGGCGATCTCGAGGTCGGTGCCCGAGAGCGCGACCACGACCTCGAAGAGCGCAGGATGCTGCATCCCGATCGAGAGCGCGCCGAAGCCGCCCATCGAGGCTCCGACGATGGCATGGCGGCGTGGCGATCCTCGCGCGGGCGGCATCTGCCGTTGCAACGCCTCGACCAGGCGCACGACCAACGCGGCATAGTGGCGCTTGCCGCCCTGCCAGTCGGCCCAATAGCCGTCGCCGCCGTCGGGGATGAGCAGCGTGGTCGGCGGCAGCTCGCCCTTGGCCATCGCTGCGTCGAGGCGATCGCGGACCTCGTGCACCTGCAGCCACGACGAAGCGTCGCCACCGAGGCCATGGAGCAACACGACGATCCGTTCGGCAGGCCCGACGCCGTGCGGCGGCCGGACGTAGGTCGCGGCCATCGACTCGCCGCCGTCGGCCAACGACACCGACATGCGGCAGACGCGACAGGGATCGCGGGCCCACGCCGCGCTCGTGACGATCAGGGCAAGCAGCGCCAGCATCCGGGCTGCCCACCGCGCCTGCGCACGCGAGGTCATGCCACTCCCGGCGCCTGGAACGATTGGATCACGGCGCGCAACAGGGCCATGTCCTTGGGCTGGTTGCCCGAGACGACGCGCACGTCGTAGCTCAGCAGTTCGCCTTCTTCTTCGCGCTCGCGGATGCGGCTGACCTCACACTGCAGCGTGAAGGGCTTCTTGCCGCCGTCGGGCGAGGGCAGCGTGATGGTGAAGCGCTGGTAGAGCGTCGGCTCGATCTCCGACCGGACGCGCAGCTTGCTCTCGGCCAGGCGCAGGATCGTCGCGTTGCCCTTCTTGCGGCCGATCTGGACCTGGCAGGCGAGTTCGCAGCGCACGGCGATGTCGACCGCGAAGATCTCGGCCACGCGGCGCAGCGCCTCGGAGGGCTCGCGCGTCTGCGGCTTGTGCACCGAGGCCTCGAACGCGGCGTCGGCCTCGGCCTCGGCGACCAACGGTTCGGGCTCGGGCGCGACGGTCCGCGGCGCGGGCGCACGCAAGGGCAACGACAGCGACTCGGCGACCGTCATCTTGCGCTCGCGCCCCGTGAACTTGGGCGGCGGCGGCGCCGGCATCTCGATCGTCAGCGGCATGGCCGTGATGCTCGGCGCCTTGTTGTCGTGGCCGAGCTGGATCGGGTCGGCGAAGGGCACGTCGTGCGGCACGGTGCTGACGATGATCGGCTCGTCCATGTCGAACGATTCGCCGCCCGCCAGGACCCGTTCCAACTCGATGGCGCTGTCGATCTTCTCGAGCAGCTGGCTGGTCTCTGCGCTGCTCAGCTCGCCGGTCTCAAACGCGATGCGTGGCGGCTCGTCCGGGGCGTCGGGATCGAAGGCGTCCATCATCCGCGTCGGCTCGAGCTCGTCGCCGTCGTCGCCGTCGCTGTCCTCGTCGTCCTCGTCGTCCTGCCAGAGCGACGACGGCGTCAGGCGCCGCGGCGCCATCGGCGGCTCGGCCTCGAAGCCCGTGGGGCCACCCGTGGCCTGGCCGGCGCGCCGGAAGGGGTCGACCGTCGTCTCCTTGATCGTGCGGGGAATGCGCGGCGCCTCGACCGCGAGCAGCGCGTCGCGGAAGGCGGCGTCGAGCCCGCTGCTGCCGAGCAGACCCGAGGCGACCTCGGTGTTCAGCGTGCGCTCGGGCGTCGTGCCGATGGGCATCTCGTCGTCGTCGAAGCCGTATTCGCCGACCAGGACGTTGGCGGCGTCGAACGACGCCGGGATCGTCTCGCGGACCGGCCGGCGGCGCTCGGTGTGGGCGCTGATCATCTTGTCGACCGCGCCGCTGCCCTCGGGGGAGGTCTGCGACTGCCATTGGCGGCTGACGATGGCGTCCGGCAGATCGAGCGGCGTCGCGCCGGTCGTCAGCTGGCCCGTCTCACCGGCGGACGCTGGACGCTGGCCAGCCGAAGGGCCTCTGCGCGCCGCCGAGTTGCGCTCGGGCATGTGGTAGACGAAGCGTTTGGTGCCGACGCCGTCGCGGGCCTGGCCGATGTGGACCGAGCCTCCGCGGGCGACCATCCAGCTCTCGATGAAGTCGCGCAGGCGGCTCGCGGAGCAGGTGGTTCCGACGCGCAGCAGCTCGATTTCACAGCGTTGTTCGCCCCAGCCGGTGTCGCTGACGTCGACGCAGACGCCGTCGACGGTCACGGCCTCCTCTTCGGTGTCGCCCTCGACGCGAAACGCGATCGTCGCGCCGGCCTCGGGCGCCCGCAGCGCGGTCAGGACGGCGCTGAAGCCGCCCATCTCGACCAACGTGCCGATGGTTCGATGCTGGTCCCACTCGACCGTGACGGTCGTGTCGATGGTCTCGATGACGCTCACGTCGACTCCGCCGCTATTCGCCGCAATAACCCGCGACCGGATCGCCAAACAAGCTGCTGCACTGCGCCGTGATGCTGTCGCACGACGGCTCACCGCCGCCCTTGCGGCAGATCTTGCGGCAGAGCCCCGGCTGCAGCTGGCTCTTGCCGATGCAGGCGTAGCCGGGCACGCAGGCGTTGTCCTCGGTGCAGGCTTCGCCCGCGGCGACCTTGCCGGCGTCGAGGCAGCCGAAGCCCTTGGGCGTCGAGTAGCAGGCCTTGCCGGCCTCCTGGCAGTTCTGCGTCAGGACGCTGCAGGCGACCAGATTGTCGCCGCCCATGTCGCAGACCTTGCCCTTGCCGGATTGCAGCGGGTTGCAGCTGTTCGAGGCGCATTGGATGTCGGCGTTGCAGAACGGCGCGCAGCGAGACTCGCCGCTCTGCGGCTTGACGCAGATGCCGACCTTGCAGCCCTTGCCGTCGTCGCAGGCCTCGCCGACGTCGTGCTCGCCGTCGTCGACGCAGGCGATGGTGTCGCCGTCGTAGATGCAATGCTTGCCTTCGGGGCAGCCCGTGTTGCCGGCGGGCTTGCAGACCACCGTCGACGTGTCCGTCCCGGCCGAGGTGGTGTCGCCGGCGCCGCCGCTGTCGCTGGCCGCGTCGCTGCCGCCCGCGCCGTCGGCCGCGCTCGTGGTGTCCGAAGCGGTCGTCGTGTCGCTCGCGGTGGTGCCGCCGTCCGAGCCGCAGCCGGCCAGGTAGAGCGACGTCACGGCGACCAAGGCCGCGACCGTCCAGCGAACCGATGAAGAAACGATCGACGCCATGCAGCCTCCTACGCCTCCGGCACGCCCCAGGCTACCACGCGATCGTCGCAACGCCAAAGGTTCCCACGACGCGTCCGTGCGGCGAGGCCAGGTGGACGGTGCGGCCACCGGACCTGCGCGCAGCCAGCCCCCAACCGACCGACGAGGGAGACGGCCAGCCGGGACGTGGGTCGCGCCGCTAGAAGCGAACGCCCGTCTGCACCACGCCGTGGCCCACCCATCCACCGTGGTCGAGGTCGCCCTGGATGTCGTCCGGATCGACCTTGTAGACGGCCTGACGCGGCCAGACCTGCAGCTGCACCCCGACCTGGACGAAGCCGCGGTGGACCATCGGCGCCCTGGCCACGCCGTCCGGGCCTGGGAGCGCCGGCCCGAGGCCGAGCTCGCAGCCGAGGCCCACGGCATGCACCGGGTTGTCGAGCAGGTTGGTGCCGCCCGTCGCGCGGGGCAGCGGCGACGGGCGGTAGCTGTAGCCGAGGCGCGCGATCCAGCGTGGTCGCGGCGCGAACTCCGCGCCGAGCGAAGGCGCGACCGTGGTGTGGGCATCTGGCGGCGTCGCCGTGCGCCGGGTGCCGACGTCGATGAGGTCGTCGACGCCCATCTGCCCGGCGGCCCCACCTCCGACGTCGATGATCACGCGCGGCGACGGATCGGGCATCCGGCCCCAGAGCGCGACGCGCAGCCCGGCGATCAGGGCGAGGCGACCGGCCATGCCGCGCCATTGCGCGCCGGCCTCGAAGGTCCACGGCGAAAACAGCGCGTCTTGGGCCACGAGCATCTCGGCGCCGACCAGGGATCCCACCGTCAGGTGCGAGGGGATGCGGCTGTGCAGTTGCATCTCCTGGCGGACGCCGAGGCCGAGGCGCAGGCCGTCGAGGGGCTCGACCAGCACGCCTGCCGTCAGGCGCGCCGTCGGCTCGAGCGAGATCGTCACCGAGGCCGGCTCCAGGCGCTTTCCGGGCGGGTCGAGCGCGGCGTCGATGACGCTGCCGAGTGCCGCCAGGATCTGCAGTCCCAGGCCGAGCGAGACCCGGCGGTGGACCCGAACGCCGGTCGCAGCCCGCACCGAGATGCGGTCTGCGAGGCTCTCGAGCAGCGGGAAGTGCGGCTGGCGGGCGTCGGGGCCCGAGAGGTGGATCAGGCCTCGCGAGGGCAGCGTCAGCGCGAAACCGAAGCCGACGCGGCCGCCCGCCAACGTCGGATGACGCCCGTTCCAGGCAAGCTGCAGGTGGCTGCCGCCGCCAGGCAGCAGTGGTTCGTAGCGCGCGGTCGGGAGTCCGCCGGCGGCGGCCGTGCACCGCTCGCGCGTGTCCTGGCAGATGGGCCGGGCGAGGTGGACCCGCAGCTGCATCGTGGTCGCCGCCAACCCCAGCGAGACCGACTGCGACGGCGCGAGCGCGAGGCCCGCCGGGTTGTAGAAGGTCGCCTCGGGGCCGTCCGCCGACGCCGCGAGCGCGCCGGGCAACGCGACGCCGCGCGCGCCTGCGCCGAAGAGCTCGAACACGCTGGCCACCGCCGGCGCAGCAGGCACCAGCGCCAGCAGGACCGTGAGCGCCGCGCACGCGCGCATCGTGGTCACGCAGCGTGGACCAGGCGGCAGCGTCACGGCAGCCCCGTGCAGCTGGCGTGCAGCGCGAGGTCGAGCGCGTCGGCGAGCGCGGGCAGCGCGCCCGAGGAGACGAGGTGCTGCAGCTCCGGCGTGACCGTCCGCAGCGCGTCGACCGTGGCCACGGCGTCGATCAGCGAGCGCAAGGCAGCGACGGTCGTCGGCTCGGCGGCGAACACGCGCAGCAGCGAGACGATCGCGTCGAACGCGCCATCGAACACGGCGTTGCTGGCACCCTGCCTTGGCTGGTCGGGGTCCGACGTGGTCGGCGTCGACGCGGTCGGCAGGCCAGCCTGCGGCGGGGGCGGCATCAGCACCCACGTCAGCAGCGCCAGCAAGCCGTCGTCCGGGTCGGCGTCGCGGATGCACGCGATCAGGCTCGAGCTCGCAGAGATCCGGGCCGGATCGAGCTGGCCGTCGGCGTCGCGCGTCGCGCCGTCCAGCACGGCGATCAGGGCGTCGAGCGTGCCGGCGGCGCTGCCGGCGGCGGGCCGGGCGTCGCTCAGGGTCGAACGCAGGGCGTCGGGGTCGAAGTCGGGGCGTGCGGCGCTGTCGAGGATCAGCCCCAGCAACGTCTGGGCGCCCTTGCGGCTCGTGACGCCGAGGCCGGCGAAGGCCTTCGCGATCGCCTCGGGTTCGCCGCCGAGCAGCGCCGCGACGCCGCTGCGCGCGCGTGGATCGTCCAGCAGATCGGCCAGGGTCGTCAGCTGCGTCGGGGTCGTGCAGCCGTGGCCGGCGGTGCGCAGGGCCAGCGCCGCTGCCTCGGCCTGGGGCGACTCGATAGCGGCCGCGAGGCCATCGAGCTGGCGCGTCCAGGAAGCGCCTTCGCTGGCCCGCAGCACCGTCAGCACCTGGCTCGGCGCGTCGACGCCGCTGGGGCCGAGGGCGCGCAGCGCCGCGCCGACCAGGGTGCGGACGGCGTCCTGGGGCACGACCTCGCGCAGCAGCCGCGCGGTGCCGGCGTAGGCGCCAGCGTCCACGTCGACGAGCCAGGTCGCGGCCGCCTCATCCAAGGTCGGGCATGACGGCCGCGGCGTGACCAACGGCGCGTCGGCGTCGCCCGCGCCGCAGCCGGCGGCGAGCACCAGCAGCAGCGTCGCCGCCGCGAATGGGCCCGAACTCCGCCGCAAGCGCTACCGCCCGCCGCGCGTCGACAGGGCCGCCTGGCCCAGGATCAAGGGCAGCACGCTGAGCTCGCCGTTCGGTTCGACCACGCGCTCGACGTCTTGATGGCCGTGCTCGGCGAGCACCCACGACGCCTCGCCGGCGCTGTCTGCCGCGGTGTAGAGCGCGGGTCGCCCGTCCAGGCGCAACAGGCCCGGCTCGGGCGAGGTGCCCGGCGTCTGCAGCAGGCTCGCGAGTTGGGTCGTGTCGTCGCGCGTCGCCAGGAGCATCCGGCCGTGCTCGGCCGCCATCACCCCGGGTGGCAGCGCCATGCGGATCTGCGCGCCCTTGAGCGTCCCGACCGGCACCGTCCCTCCGAGCAGGGCGACCGCGAGCGCCAGATCGCCCGCCGCCACACCCTTGGTCGCCACGGCCTCTTGCGCCACCATCGCCGCTGCCCCGCGCGGCGTCATCGGCTTGAGCCCGGCGCGCACGCTGGCGAAGGTCGGCGACCGCACGAGCCTCTCGGTGATCGACCGCGCCACCGCCGAGGTCTCGCCGCCGTCGCGACCGGCGGTCAGCACGGCGAAGGTCGCGTCATCGTCGATGAGCCAGCCCGTCGCGGTGTCCCAGCGGTCGTGCAGCGCGTGGACCTGCCAGCCGCCCGGCTCGAGCGTCCCTTGCAGGATCTGCAGCGCGCCAGGCCGTTCGCGCCCGCCGGAGCTCGCGATCCAGAGCGTGAAGACGCGGCCTTCGTGGCAATGCGCGTCGAGGGCGCACGGGATGCCGTCGATCCCCTCGACCAGCAACGCGTCGTGGGCCTGACCGTCGACGAGCACCTGGTGCAGCCGTCGGGCCAATGCCTCGGGGGCCTCGGCCGTCCGGTCCGGAGCCACCCGCACGCGGTACCGCGCCATCGCGTGCAGGCTGTGGACGAAGGACTCGTCGCCCGGGCGCCGCAAGCCCGCTAGGTCCCGTTCGAGCGCGACGCGGGCCGTCTGCATCTCGTTGGTCAGCTTCGCCGCGTTGCCGGTGGCCTTGGCGACGAGGACCGCGCGGGAGCCGATCCAGGCGCGCTGGGTGTCGTCGCCTTCGCCGCGTCCGGTGGTGACGAGGTCCGCGAGCGTCGGCGGCGTGCTCGCGCCGTTGGGCTGCCGGTGCCGCGGCAACGTCGTCCCGGTCAGCACGGCGTCGAGGTCCGCACCCGCCGGGGCCGCCTCGATGGCGCGCCTCGTCGCCTGGACGAGCTCGCCGATCGTGACGCCGAAGCGCGGCATCGCCGGCGGCTGGACGTGGAGGTCGACGACGGGGCGGGTCGCACCGACGAGCTCGGCCGTCGCCGTACCCGGCTGCCGGAGCAGCACGGGCAGCAAGGTCGACTCGGCCCAGGCCGTCGTGGACAGCGCGTCGGTTGCGCCGACCCAGCTGATGGCGGTCATCGTCCTGGCGCCGCGCGGGATCAGGCCTCGCTGCAGGCGGCCGAGCGCGGCGGAACCGGCTCCATCGATGCCCGCGTCGAGCGTCGTGGCGGCCTTGGCGGCGGTCACGTCGTCGGCGAAGCGCACGACGATCCGCGCGCCGCCGTGGCGGGCGGCGCTGGCGACGTGGACCACGCCAGGCAGGCTCTGCAGGGCGGCGATCGTCGGCCGCAGCGCGTCATCGAGGGAGCGCGCGCCAAACTGCGGCGCGTCGATGCGCACCAGACCGTCGAAGGGACCGGCAGGGCTCGGTGCAGCGAGGCTGGTCGCAGGCCACCAGGGCCGCGCGCTTGCGTTGGCGGCGGCCTGCGTCGGCGCGGACGCCTCGGCCCGGGGCGGCGGCTGGACGCTGCCCTTGGCCTGCGCCGGGGCTTGGGCGGGGGCGGCGGCCTGCGCCTGGGGCAGCGGCGGCGTTGCCGGCGCGGGTGATGCCGCCTGCTTGCCGCAGGCCGTCAGGAGCAGCGCGAGCACTACGAGCACCGCGACACGCGGCGGCAGCGTCGGCGGCGACCGGCGCGCCGGTCGTGTCTCGCTCGTGGCGCGACCGGCGCTCGTTGCGGTCCGCGACGCGTGGCGGCCGGACCTGGTGGTGGGGGCGGTTGCGACGGCGTGGGCGGACGGAGACTGGCTCATGGACCGAGCATGCCGCTTCGTCGTCGCCGCAAGCAAGCGCGCCGCCGGCAGGCGACCCTCCAAGCCCGCGATCATGCGCCGGGCAGTTGGTAGAGCACACCGGGCTCGACGCAGCCGGTGCGGCCATTGGGCAGCCGCACCTCACGTCGGCCGTCCGGGCGCTCACGCAGGACGCGGACCTCCAGGCCCTCGGGCAGCTCGATCGGCTCGGCCACGCCGGTGCAGGCGGCGAGCGGCGCGTCTGGCGCGACGACGACGGCGGTCCGAACGGCCGCCAGGGTCGCGCGTGCCTGCCACAACCAGCCGCCGCTGGCGACGTGGACCACGACCAGCGTGGCGAGCGCGCCGCGTCGGGTCCAGGGCGTCAGGTCCTTGCGCCAGGCCAGGCCCAGGACCAGCGCGAGCCAGCCGCAGAGCAGGGCGATGGCAGCCAGGGCGTCCAGCGGCGCAGCCCGCGCCAGGGCGACGCTCAGCTCCGGCGACTCGTCGAAGACGTGCAGGATCCGGTGCCGCCGCCGCGACGCCTCGGCCAGCCGATCGCGCGCCAGCGCGAGGTTGGCCTCGATGTCCGAGCGCAGGGCCGGATCGTCGACCAGGCCGAGCGCGTGACGGTAGTGCGCCGCCGCCGCGCCGAACCGGTCCTGGCGCAGCAGCACGTTGCCGAGGTTGTAGTGGACCGCGGCCGTGTCCTGCTTGTGCGTCAGCAGCTCTTCGTAGCCACGTTGGGCGTCGGCGTTGTCGCCGCGCAGCGCCGCAGCGTTCGCGGCGGCGAAGGTATCCTCCAGCGTCGCGGCGTGTGCGTCGCCGGTTGCCGCCAGCAACGACGCCAGCGCCGCGCCGAGCAGCAGCAGACCAAGGCCAGCGCGCGCGCCGCCGCGCCCGCCGCCCGGGCTCGCCGGCGCCTTGGCCAGCGCCGCCTCGATGCGCGGCAGCACGTCGATCAGGGCGGCGACCGCCTGGCGTACGTCGGTGGCGCTGTCGCCTGCCGGCGCGAAGCGCGCAGTGTCGCAGCGCTCGAGCTGCCGGACCAGCGCCGCGGCGTCGTCGCTGCTCGCGCCCTGGCCGACCAGCGACGACCGCAGCGTCGCGTAGGTCATGCCGGCGCTCGCGATCCCGGCGCGGAGCTGCAGGTAGGCGTCGACGGCGGCGCGCAGGGCGGCGAATCCGTCGGCGCTCGAAGCGCTGGCCTCGATGGCGCGCAGGGCCGTCGCGAGCGCCTGGTCGCGCGCCGCCGCCGGGCGCTGGGCCTCGCGCCGCCGTCGTGCCGCCGCCGCCAGCAGCGCCAGCAGGGCGAACAGCCACGGCGCCAGCGCGGTCGGCCAGAACCAGACCGCGGCCACCAGCGGAGCCTGCTCGGCGGCCTGCAAGCCCGGGTTCGCCGCGAGGGGCCGCAGCGTCGCTGCCGGGGCCGCGGCCGGCGTGCCGGTGCCGGTCGCGGCGGCGTTGGTCGCAGCCCCCGCGGCCGGGTCGTCGGCGCCGCCCTTCGTCGCCGCGGCGTCGCCCGGGCCGGCGCCACCCGGATCGGCTGCGGCCACGGTCGCGCCCTGCAGCGGCGCGCCTTCGACCTCGATCGTCAGCTCGTCGGCCTGGCTCTCGACGTAGCGCTCCTCGAAGGGATCGAACGCGGCGAACGCGCGCGCCGGGATGACGTAGGTGCCCGGCGCGTCGAACGAGACTGTGTGCTGCCAGATGCGCTTGCCGGTCGGCCCGTTGGCGTCGATCTGGACCTGGACGTCCTGGTCGTCCGGCAGGCGCTCGACGAAGAGGTGTGGCTGCGGCGGCGGCGCGATCTCGCCGACGCCGTAGAGGTTGCCGTTGCCCGAGACCTCGTACGCGATGACGCCGCGCTCGCCGGTGCTGAGCTTGGTCCGGCTGACCTGGCGCCCCCGTTCGAGCAGCCAACCGCGCAACGCGAGCTTGCCGACCGCGCCGGGGACGAACGACGCCGGACGGCCTTCCGTCGGCAGCGGCCGCACGTCGATCTTGAGCGGCGGTGGCCCGACCTTGAACGAGCGAGCGTCGAAGAAGTTCGTCACGTCGACCCGGTAGCGCGGCCCCATCACTTCGTAGACGCCAGCCTTGGGGCTGCTGAGCAGCACCTGGCGCGTCAGCTGGCGCAGGTAGGGCTGGCCGCCGAATCGCACGGCCTCGTGCTCGGTCGTCTTGCCCGCGAGCAGGTCCTCGACGTGGAGCTCGCCGTAGTCGGGTTCGCTGATCTCGCTGAGATGGTTGACGTTCTGGTTGCGGGTCCAGAACAACTGGAACGAGAGCACGACCTGCTGGCCGACGTAGGGACGCGCCACCAGCATCTCGGGCCGGACGAAGAAAGGCTCGCCGACGAAGTTCTCGATCTTGCCAGCCTCGGTGGGATCGACCGCCGGGCCGAGGGCGTCGCGCGCGTCGACGACCTCGACGAGGATGTCGCCGGCCGAGGCGATGACCTGGCCGCCGCCTTGCAGCCGCGCGCCCTGGATGCGCCAGCGGCCTTTGCGTCGCGGGTTCGCCGAGTAGGTCAGCCGCTCGGAGCGCTGCACTTGCGAACCCATGATGCTGACCTGGCTCGAGCGGCCGGTCTGCTGGAAGTCGAAGCCGTCCGAGACGGGCGCGTCGATGCGGTCGTAATCTCCCGACGCCACCACCTCGACCGTCAGCGCGTCGCCCTCCGAGACGCGGGCCGCCGAGACGCTCATCTCGACCCGCGCCGGGTTCGCCCGCGCTGGCGCCGCGACCACGAGCCCCGCGACGAGCAGCAGGGTGCTCGCGAGCAGCGACGACGTGCGTGGCGACAGCAGCAGGGCTCCGAGCACGGGCGACCTCACCAATCCCGCGTCGGGCGCGTGTTGCGGAACGGCGACTTGCGCATGGCCTCCTCGGCCTCGAGGTTGCGCGGGTTGCGGTCGTGGCGCTGCATCTGCGCCCGCTGCGCCTCGCGCTCGTCCTTTTGCGGGTCGTCCTGGTCCTTTTGCTGCTGGTCCTTGTCTTTGTTGGGATCCTGCTTGTCGTCCTTGGGATCCTGCTTCTGGTCCTTGTTCTGGTCCTTGTCCTTGTCCTGATCCTGGTCCTTGTCGTCCTGCTGGTCCTTGTTCTTCTGGTCCTCCGACGGCGGCGGTGGCTCCTCGACGCGCAGGATGTAGAAGTTCTCGCCGGCCTCGTCGGCGGCCGAGATGCGCAGCTTGACCACGCGGTCGGCCTTGTCGGCGTCGATGCCGAGCGCGGTGGTCGCGGTGCGGCCCCGGCGCGCCTTGGGCGTGTCGTCCGCGGTGGCGGCGTCGCCGCCCGGCAGCGCAGGCGCGCTCGTCTCGCCCTTGGCGATCTCCTTGGTGCCGGCCTCGTCGTGGGCCGTCATCGCGAGCGCGCCGTGGGCGAAGTCGTAGCGCGCCGACACGACCAGCTTCTGGCCAGCCTTCTGCTGGATCTCCAGCCAGTCGACGTCGCCCTTGCAGATGCGGTTGAGCTGCTCGCTGCCGACCTCGATGCGCTTGGCCTCGCTCGCCTGGTTGTTGGGCTCGCGCTCGTCGTTGCCGTCGGGGCAGGGCGGCAGCACGCGCAGGCCCAGGCGGTAGCCGAGGTCGATGCGGGCGTCGGCCAGCCGGACGGCCGGCGCCGGGATGCCGCTGGGGAAGACGACGCGGCGGACCTTGCGCGGCGGCTCGGGCTGCGCTTGCCCCGGCGCCTGGCCCTGACCGGGCAGCTGACCCGGGTTTTGCCCAGGCATGGGCGCGCCGCGGCCGAGCGGCGTCGCGGTGATGCCCGGAACGGGCGGCGTTCCCGGCCCTGGCGGCGCCATCGGCATCCCGCCTGCCCCCGGGCCGTCGGCGGCGGGAGCGTCGGTGACGACGACCTGGGCGTCGTCCGGCAGCGGCGGCAGCGGGAAGATCGGGTCGGCGACGCCGCCGCCCGTCACGCGGACGAAGTAGGCGCCGGCGGGCGGCTCGAGCACGGCGGCCATGCGGGTCAGCGCCTTGGCGTCGGCCGCCAGCGGGCCACCGCGCGCCTCGCCCCAGATCTCGCCCTTGGCGTCGTAGACCGTGACCGTCAGCGCGCCAGCGAGCTCCGGCACGTCCGGCAGCTCCTCGATCTGGGCGACGAGGTCGACAAAGAGGCTCTCGCCCTGCTTGAGCTCAACGCGGTACCAATCGTCGTCGCCGGGGCAGAGCTGCAGCCCGTCGATCGGCGTCTGCACATCCTCGCGCTCCATCGGGTTGGCGCTCAGGGCCTGGTCGTTGTCCTCCCAGGGGTCGTCGCGCATCGCGCACGCCGGCGTGATCTGCGTCTGCAGCTCGACGTCGGCCTCGGTGTCGATGCCGCCGCGCAGGCGCACGATGTAGCGGCCGCGCACCGGCGCGAACGCCAGCCGCGCCATCCAGCCCTCGCCGCGGGCGACGCCTTTGCTCAGGACGGTGCCGCCCTCGTCGAGGATCGCGAGCTCGAAGACGTCGCTGCCGAGGTCGAGCGTGCGCTTGGCCTTGACCAGCAGGCCCTGGCCGACGTCGAGGTCGACAGCGAGGTGGTCGTCGTTGCGCGGGCACAGGCGCACCGCCAGCGGCTCGCCCACCGGGATGGCCTTGGCCGCGGCCGGCACGTCGTTGGGCTCGTATTTGTCCTCGAGGCGCTGGCAGGCCGGCAGGATCTTCACGTCGAGGCCGTAGGGCGTCTCGATGCCGGCGTCGTTGCGCACGTCGAGCAGCACGCGCTCGGGCTTGCGCCCGGCCGAGAGCTGGACCTCGGTCACGGCGGGCTCGGGCGCGAGCGCGCCGCGTAGGGTCTGGCCGCCCTTGGCGTCGAGCAGCGCCAGCCGCAGCTTGGCCGCGCCGGCGGCAGCGCCGAACATCGGATCGACGGCGCGCGTCTCGGTCTCGGGCTTGACCGCGATGGTCGCCGTCAGCCGGTCGCCGGGCTCGAGGTCGAGCGAGAAGACGTCGCGATCGAGCGGGCAGGAGCGCAGCTCGAATTGGCTGAGCTTGCTGTCGGTCTTGAGCTCCAGCGGCATGGCGGCGCCGGGCTGGTTGTTCGGCTCGTAGGCGGTGTCGCGGCGCTCGCAGGGCGGGTAGGCCAGCAGCACGGCGAGCTCGAGGTTGCGGCGCACGTCGGCCCGCTGCGGCGCGGCGATCAGGGCTTTTTGCAGGCTCTCGACCGCGAGCCGGTAGTGCTCGGCGGGGTCTTCGGCGGCCGGGCCCTCGCCCGGGGTGGGGGGCGCTGGCTGGCCGGGCGCCGGATCGGGCTGCGCGGCGCCGGTGTTGGCGTTGGTCGCCTGCTCGGCGCGCTTGGCGTCTTCGATCGCCTGGCCCCATTGCATCTGGCTGGTGCCGGCGGCGAAGTGCAGGTCGGCCTCGAGGTCGGGGTCGCGCTCGGCCATGGCGCTCAGGCAGCGCGAGAACGCGATGGCCGCGTCCTTGTGCTGGCCGAGGATCGCCTGGGCCAGGCCGATGTCGTACCAGATGACCGCGTGCTCCGGCCGCGACTTCTGCGCCTGTTGGAACGCCGTCAGCGCCTCGCCGGCGCGGTTGGCGAGCAGGGCCTCGCGGCCGTCGGCGATGTCCGGGTTCTCGCGGTCGAGCCAGGAGGGATCGCGGCGGCGGTCGATCTGGCTGCGCTCGCGCTCCTTGGGCGCTGCCTCGGTCGTCGCTGCGCCGTCCGCCGCCGCAGCCTGCGCCCCGGGAGCAGCGCTCGCCGCTGCCGGGCCCGCTGGAGCCGGGGCCGTCGCTGGTGCCGGATCGGCCGTCCCGCCCGCGGCCAGCGCTTGCGCCGGCTGCAGCGTCAGTGTCAGCGTCAGGCCGCCGAGCACCAGCGCCGCGCGCGCCGCTGCCGACGCCGCGGCCGCCGCCGAGCCGGCGCTGCGCTTGCGTTCGCCGATCGCCAGGGCCGCCAGCAGCAGCAGCAACGCCGGTCCGAGCAGCCATTGGAAGCGATCCTCGCCCAGCATCTTGAAGCGCTCGCGGTACTCGGCCTTCTCGAGGCTGTCGAGCGCGGCGAAGAGCTCGGGCACGACGGTCTTGTTGGCGTAGTGGAACGACTTGCCGCCCGAGGCCGCCGCGATCGCCTTGAGCTTGTCGAGGTCGAGCTTGCTGAAGATCGGGTTGCCCTGGTCGTCCTTGAGCGTGCCGGTGACGGTGCCGTCGCTGCTGACGATCGGCACGGGATCGCCGAACGAGCTGCCGACGCCGATGGTGTAGATGTGGATGCCCTGGGTCGCGGCCTTCTTCGCCGCCTCGACCGGATCGCCCTCGTGGTCCTCGCCGTCGCTGAAGACGACGATCGCCTTGTGCTTGCTGCCCTTGAACTCGGGCACGAGGTTGTCGCGCAGCGCCGCCTCGGTCGCCTCGCTCTGGCCGGTCAGCAGGTCCGCCGCCGTCGTGATGGCGCGGCCGAGGTTGGTGCCGCCGACGGGCATGTCGTCGACCTTGAGCTCGCTGAGGTAGGTGCGGATGACCTCGTGGTCGGTCGTCAGCGGGCATTGCACGAACGGGATGCCGGCGAAGGGCACCAGCGCCACGCGGCCGCCAGCGAGCTTGTCGAGCAGGGCCGAGATCTCGAGCATGGTGCCGCGCAGGCGGTTGGGCACGATGTCGCGCACGAGCATCGACTTGCTCGCGTCGACGACGAAGACGACGTCGATGCCGGCGTTGCTGACCTCGGTCTCGCGCAGGCCGTAGCGCGGCCGCGTCGCCGCGCCGACCAGCAGCAGCGCGGCGAAGCCCACCAGCAGCTCGACGGCCAGCCGGTTGCGCGGCGCCGCGGTGGCGACGAGGCGCTTGACCACCGCGCCCCGACCCAGGCGCGCCAGCGCGCGGTCGGCGTTGCGCACGCGCAGCAGGCCCCAGACCGTCAGCCCGAGCACCGCGAGGATCGCCCACGCCATCTCGGGGCTGCCGAAGGTCAGCTCATCCATGTGCTCGCCCTCCTCGCCGCCGGTCCGTTCAGGCCGGGAATCGCGCCAACACCGTGCGCCGCAAGATCAGGTCCAGGCCGAGCAGCGCCAGCCCGGCGATCAGCCAGCCGTAGAAGAGCTCCCGCCGGCTGGTGTGGACCTTGACCTCGAAGGTGGTGCGCTCGAGATCCTCGAAGTCCTTTTCGAACTTCTGCGGATCGTAGGATTGGTAGAAGCGTCCGCCCGTCAGCTCGGCGATCTGGCGCAACAGCTCGGGGTCGGTCGGGAAGGGCCGATCCGGCCGCTGGTAGACGACGCGGCCGAAGCGATCGCGCAGCAGCGTGCCGCGCAGCGGGTCCATCGCCGGCAGGCGCGAGTCGCGGCCCGAGCCGACCTGGAAGGTGTAGACGCGCACGCGCTCGGCCTCGGGCAGGCTGGCGATGTACTTCGGCACCGTCAGCGGGTCGAGCGAGCCGCCCTCCTGCTTGCCGTCGGTGATCAGGATCAACATCTTGCTGCGCGACTTGCTGTTCTCGAGGCGCAGGAACGCGCGGTTCACCGCGTCGCCGATGGCGGTGCCCGAGCCGGCGATGGTGCAGCCGTTGTTGCAGTTCGGCTGGTCCTGCGACATCCGCCGGCCGTCGTCGAGCACCAGGGCGTCGAGCGCGTTGAGCAGGCGGACGTAGTCGAGCGTCGGCGGGAAGCGCAGGTACGCCTCGCCGCCGAAGATGACGAGGCCGATGCGGTCGGCTTTGCGCCGGCGGATGAACTCCTTGAGGATGCGCCGGGCGGTGCCGAAGCGGTTGAGCGGCTCCTCGCCGCGGGCCTGGGCCGCCTCGATCTCGTCCTCGGTCGCGTCGATGGCGTTCATCGAGCCCGACATGTCGAGGGCGATCATGATGTCGATGCCCTCGCCGCTGAGCAGCTCCTGGTCGATCGTCTGCGGCCGGGCCATCGCCACGATCAGCGTCGCGATGGCGACCACGCGCAGCAGATCCGGCAGCCAATGCAGGCGCGCGCGCAGGCCGGGCCGGATCTTCGCGGCGACGCGATGCGACGAGATCAGCAGGGCCGCCGGGCGGGCGCGCAGGCGTTGCCAGGCCAGCCAGGCCAGCGGCGCCAGCAGCAGCAGGAACCACGGATGCTCGAAGGTGAGTGCGCTCATTGCGGACGCCCTCCCAGCAGCAGCGGCAGCGCCAGCAGCAGCGCCGCGACCAGGCCCCAGACGATGGCGTCACGCCAGCTCGGCTTGCCGCGGCGCAAGCCGTAGCGGGCGTCGATGACGCGGGTGCCGGCCCAATGGTCGCCGAGGCGACGCAGCTCGGGCAGGCGGAACAGCGTCACGGCCTCGGCGATCAGGCCCGCGCCCGGCAACAGCAGCGCGGCGTTGCGCAAGATGCGCTGGCCCGCGGTGGCGGCTTGGGCCCGGCGGCTGACTTCGCGCGCGGCCCGTTCGTCGTGCAGCGCGGCGTCAGGGTCGACCTCGGCGCGTGGGTCCCACTGTGCGATCCGCAGCCCGACCAAGGACTTGCCGGGCGATCCCTCGCCGAGCAGGTCGCGCACGGCCATCCACAGCCAGGCCACGGCGTAGGCCGCGTCGAACAGGCCCTGCTGCTGCGTGTCGATGGCCAGCCAGGCGAGCAGGGCGGTCATCAGGCCGCCGAACGCCGCGTCGATGCCGAACGCCGCCAGCCGCAGCTGCGCCGGCGCCATCACCTCGATGCGCAGGCGACGTTGGCGCGCCAGGCGGGCGATCTGCTGCTCGCGCAGACGCTCGAGCTCCTCGGCCGTCTGCATCGTCCGCTCGACGACGCGGCGGATCCAGCCCAGGCGGCCCAGCAGCTCCTGCGGCGAGAGCGGCAGGCGCGCGAACTTGACCAGGTCGCCCTCGGACGTGAAGTCCTGCACCTCGGTCAGCTGCAAGCCGCCGAGCTCGCGGCCCTTGAGCGCCTCGAGCAGCTCGGTGCTCGTCATGTCGAGCGCCGAGATCCGGTAGCGGCCCGTCAGGTAGGCGCGCAGGATCTCGCTGAGTTCGCCGTAGATCAGGCGCGGTTCCTCGGCCTCGACCCGGCCTGACGCCACCAGCGCGTCGAGGCGCTGGAAGGCCAGGACGTGCGGCGGGATCACCGGCTCGGGGTCGGCCTGGCGCAGCCGGTTGCGCAGCACGCGCAGGCCGATCAGCGTCAGCACGCCGCCGAGCACCATCATCAAGACCACGAAGATGCCGATGCGCAGCGGGGTGTTGTCCTCGACCAGCGGCAGCGGCGCGGGCAAGGGCGCGGCCTTGGGCGCCGTCTCGTCGCCGAGCGCCGAGCGCACCTCGATCGACAGCGGCGGCACCTCGACCGTGCCGCTCTCGCCCGCGGCGCCGCCGGCGACGACGCGGTGCCAGGGCACCTCGATCCGTGGCGTGCGCAGCAGGCCGGTGCGCACCGCGAGCGCGGGGATGCGCAGGACCTCGACCGTCTGGTCGCCCTCCTGGCGCCGCTCGGTCTTGCCGGGATCGCCAGCGATGGCGAGCAGCGGCCGCAGCTCGGGTTTGCCGGGGAAGAACGCGCGCACGTCGTTCGGGTAACGCAGCGTCACCACCAGCTCCAGGCGCGCGCCGAAGGCCGGATCCTGGGGCTCGACGTGGGCCTCGACCGTCACGGGCGAGGGCGCTTTGGCCGGGGCTGGGTTCGCGGCGGTCGGCGGCAACAGGCCCGCGCTGGCCGGCGCGGCGGCTGCCTGCACGGCGGGCTCGGGCTCGGCGGGCTCAGGCGCGGCTGGCTCGGGCTCGGCTGGCTCGGGCTCGGGCTCGGCTGGCTCGGGCTCGGCTGGCTCGGGCTCGATCTGGGGCGTCGGCGTCGGCACCTGGGCCACCGCCGGCGCGCCGAACAGCGCCAGCAGCGCCAGCAGCGACGCCATCGTCCGCGCGGTCGCGCGTGTCGCACGGATCTGCATCATTGCCGCGCCGCCCGCCGCCGGAAGTAGCCGACCAAGGCCGGCAGCCAGGGCTCGCCGACCGTCGCGTCGATCGGCTCGAGGCCATGCTTGCGCAGGAGCATGTCGCGTTCTTTGGCGTGGCCGGCGGCGATGCGCCGCCACGCGGCCTGGCCGGCGCGGGTGCCGGTGTCGACCCAGATCACCTCGCCGGTCTCGGCGTCCTCGAGCGCGCAGAGCCCGAGGTTCGGCAGGTCGGCCTCGCCGTGGTCGGCCATCACCACCGGCACCAGGTCGTGGCGGCGCGCGGCGACGCCCAGGGCGCGGCCCCAATCGTCGGCCAGGAAGTCCGACAGGAAGAAGACGACCGCGCGCTTGCGCTGGATCCGGCTGAGGTAGTCGCAGGCGACGCCGATGTCGGTGCCGCTGCCCTTGGGATCGGCCTCGAGCAGCTCGAGGATGACGCGCAGCGCGTGGCTGCGGCCCTTCTTGGGCGGGATGTAGCGCTCGATGCGGTCCGAGAACAGCACCAGGCCGACGCGGTCGTTGTTCTGGATCGCCGAGAACGCCAACGTCGCGGCGATCTCGGCGGCGAGCTCGCGCTTGGATTGGTCGCGGGTGCCGAACTCGCCCGAGGCCGAGACGTCGACCACCAGCAGCACCGTGAGCTCGCGCTCCTCGACGAACTTCTTGACGAAGGGCTCGCCGGCGCGGGCGGTGACGTTCCAGTCGATCAGGCGCACGTCGTCGCCCGGCTGGTACTCGCGCACCGAGTCGAAGCTCATGCCACGGCCCTTGAAGACAGCGTGGTACTGCCCGGCCATGACGTCGTTGACGAGCCGTCGCGTGACGAGCTCGATCTCTTTTACCTTTTTGAGGACTTCTTCCGAGCGCGCCATCGCTGCCCCACCCCTGTGTCGCCCTGGCTACGGGACGTCGACGCGGTCGAAGATGCGCTGGACGACGTCCTCGGACGTCAGCGACTCGGCCTCGGCCTGGTAGTTCAGGATCACGCGGTGGCGCAGCACGTCGACGCCGACCGACTTGATGTCCTCGGGGATGACGTAGCCGCGGTGGCGCAGGAAGGCGTGCGCCCGCGCCGCCATCGTCAGGTAGATCGTCGCGCGCGGGCTGGCGCCATAGTCGAGGAACTCGGCCACGTCGGTGATGCCGTAGGCCTTGGGGTCGCGCGTGGCGAAGACGAGGTCGACGATGTAGCGCTTGAGCTTGTCGTCGATGTGGATCTCGCGGACGACGTCGCGGGCGCGGCGGATCGCTTCCTTGCTCGCGACGCTCTGGATCGCCTGGGCCGTGCCGCCGGTGACGAGGTCGAGGATCTTGAGCTCCTCGTCCTTGGTCGGGTAGCCGACCTTGACCATGAGCATGAAGCGGTCGACCTGCGCCTCGGGCAGCGGGTAGGTGCCCTCCTGCTCGATCGGGTTCTGCGTCGCCAGCACCAGGAAGGGATCCTCGAGCTTGAACGTCGTGTCGCCGATCGTGACCTGTCGCTCCTGCATCGCCTCGAGCAGCGCCGACTGCACCTTGGCCGGGGCGCGGTTGATCTCGTCGGCCAGGATCAGGTTGCTGAAGATCGGGCCCTTCTTGACGCTGAAGCTCGCCTCGCGCGGGTTGTAGATCTGGGTGCCCAGGATGTCGGCGGGCAGCAGGTCCGGCGTGAACTGGATGCGCTGGAAGCCCACGTCCATCGCGTCGGCGAGGGTCTTGCACGTCAGCGTCTTGGCCAGGCCGGGCACGCCTTCGAGCAGGACGTGGCCGCCCGTCAGCATGCCGATCAGCAGGCGCTCGACCATCTGCGTCTGGCCGACGACCACCTTCTGCACCTCACCCAAGATTCGGTCGATGAACTCGGATTCGGCGCGGACCATCTCGTTCAACACCCGGATGTCCTGCATCTGTTTCTCCATGTTCCTGCGCCCCGCCACCTGCGGGCAGGTTCGGACGGCCGTCTCAACCACGTCCTCCGGCGCCGCATTCCCGAGCGAGGGCCACGACGCGGGCCGGGAGGATAGGACGGGGGCTCGGCTTGTCGAGGGGCGGCGGCGAACTCCGGCTCAGCGGAAGCGGCGCATCCAGACGCCCTTGCTCTTCTGCTTGCCGCTCCAGGCGACGAGCCAGGTGTCGACGTCCGGGTTCCAGCCGTACGAGGCATCGACGGCGTCGGCGCTGCCTTCGTGGAAGGTCGTGATCTCGCCGAGGTTGCTGCCGACGTCGCCGTAGGATTGGTAGCTGCGCTTGCGCGCGACGATCGCGCCGTCCGCCGGCCGGCCGATCAGCAGCAGCTGCCCGGGCTTGCCGGCGCGGGCGAGGATCTGGTCCCAGGCGAGGCCGGGCGCCTCGGTGGCCTTGCCGATGGCGTTGCCGTCGAGGCCGACGCTGCGCGTGAAGGTCGTCTGGCTCGGCAGCAGGTCGATCCAGGCGGTGGCAAAAAGCAGGTTCGGCGCGCCGGTCGCCAGCGTCAGCGCGTCGAGCGAGACCGGCGGCGCCTGCGGCGACGAGACGCCGAAGCCCTGCGCTGGCGCCGTCGCCGAGAGCGAGCCGGTGGCCTTGTCCTGGTACAGGCGCCAGACCGGGCCTTCGTCCGGATCGAACCAGGTCAGCAGCACGTTGGTGCCGTGCACCGCGAGCGAGGAGTCCTTGCCGCTGGCCGAGATCGTCAACGCCGGCGTCTCGACCGGCGAGAGCGCGCCCGCCTCGAGGATGCCCTTGATCCGACGGGCGAAGACGCCGCCGTTGGGGCCGCTCCAGACGACGAGGAAGCGGCCCGACGAGAGCCCGCGCACCTCGGGGCGGCACGAGCCGGCGCACGCGTCCTCCGACAGGGCGAAGGACGGCGTCAGGAACGCGAGATCAGCGTCGACCAGCGCCGCGTACAGCCGATGCGGCTTGGTCGCGCCCTTGCCGTCGCGGCCCTCCCAGACCAGCAGCCCCTTGCCCGACGACCAGGCCAGCCGCACCGAGCCGATCGCGGCGGCGGGTACGTCGGGGGTGGTGTCGTAGGCGTTGAGTTCGTCGAGCAGCGGCGGCTGGGTGGTGTCGATCGCGCCGGTCTTGGCGTCGACGTCGACCCGGCGCAGCCGCGCCTTGAGCCCGTTCTCGATCTCGCGCCAGACGAGGTGGAAGCGGTGCTTGCCGGGCGCGCCGACCAGGACGCTGACGCGGCTGTGGTGGGTGCCGGTGGTCGGCTCGATGTTGTCGCTCTTGGCCAGCTCGGTCGCGGCCTCGTCGAGCGGATCGATGCCGAAGGTGCCGTTGCGCTCGATGCGGAAGGCCACGGCCATCGGCTTGAGCGAGGTGCTGCGCACCCACGCCGTGCCCCGGAACACGCCCTTGTTGGTCTGGTCGATCCAGATCCAGCCCTGGGCGCCGCTGTACTTGGTGCCCGCGAGGTCGGCGAAGCCCGCGGCCACCGCCAGCGTCGGCGCCTTGCCCAGCTCCAGGACGTTGCCGCCCGTGCTCGACGAGGCGAAGCGCACGCTGGCGTCGAGGCCGCCGGCGCCGATGGTCGAGCCCGAGATCTTCGTCGCCTCGGGCACGTCGAAGATCTGCTCGGCGTCGGTCTTGCCGGCCGCGTCGGGCACCGCGGCCCAGATGCCGTCGCCCTCGGGCCAGCCGACCTCGAGGGTCGCGGGCGGCGAGGTCGCCGTGCCGATCTGGGCCACGACGCTGGCGCTGCCCGGGCGGAGCGCCACCAGCCGCAGCGCCCCGGCCTTGTCCTTCCAGACCGCCACGGGCTGCACCGCCGCAGCGCCGGCCGCGAGGTCGAAGCCGACGGTCTGCGCCTGGCCGTTGACCTTGATCACGAGGTCCGGGTTGGCCGAGGCGTCGAACGTCGTGCCTTGGCTATCCTTGGCGCTCAGATCGACCGCGGTGCTCGCCGTCAGGGTCAGGGTCGGGGGCAGGTTGAGCTTCAGCGCGATGATCGGCGAACCCGCGCCGTCGCCCGTGCTGTCGTCGGGGGAGACGACGTCGGCTGCGGCGCCGTCCGCGTCGGCCGTCTCGTCGACGGCGTCGTTCGCCCCGGCGTCCTGGGCGGCGTCGTCGGGGGCCGCGCCGTCGCTCTGGCTCGCCGTGTCCTGGGTGCCGGTGTCGAGCACGGCGCCGTCGCCAAATTGGATCGGCAGGCCCGTGTCCTGCACGGCGGGATCCTTCCCGTCCTGCGGATCGGCGCTACAGCCGACGACCGTCCACGCGATCAGCAGGGCCGCGAGCCATGGCCTCGACCTGCGTGACGGGGTGCGATCTCGTGGTGGGGTTCGGCTCAACGCTGCCTCCAACGCGCGTGTCCGCGACCTCGTGGTCCAGCAACACGGCATGTCCGCGTGGCATCATACGCTCCACCGGCGCTTTGGCCAGCCGACGCGCCTTTGCCCGCCGGTGCGCCCTTGTGGTGCCGGGAGCTCGTCGCTACAACGCCGGCCCGGCCGCGGTGCCCGCGCCCGCCAGGAAGCCCATGTCGTCGCCGCGCCCGCCATCGTCGTCGTCCACCGCCGCCGCTCCTGCGGACGCGCTCGTCAGCCGCGCGGACTGGCTGCGTCACGACGTCGCCGCTTGGATCGACGAGCGCGCCGCTTCGACCGATCCCGCCGGGCTGTTCGTGCCGGCACCGGGCGACGATGCGCGCTTCGACGCCCTCGCTCAGCGCCTGTTCGCCCTGCAGCGCGATGGCATCGCAGCGTATGGCGGCTATGTTGGCGCGCGCGCGGGCGCCGGGATGGCGTGGCCCCTGCTGCCCGTCAGCGCGTTCAAGCGCTACGACGCCCAGCTGCCCTGGGCCGTGGCGACGCCCAGCGCGCGCTTCGAGACCTCCGGCACCAGCGACGGCGAGCCCGGCGTCGTCCGCCTCGCCGACACCTCGCTCTACGATCGGGCCGCATTTGCGACCTTCGTCCGCGCCGTCGTGCCCGAGGCCCTGGCGACGCCGGGCCGGCGCTGGCGCGTGCTCTGCCTGTTGCCGAGCCCGGCGCTGCGGCCGCACTCCTCGTTGAGCCATATGGCGACGATGCTCGCCCGACACCTCGGCGATGACGCTGGTGGCTGGCTGATCCACGGCGAGGGCGACGTCGACGTGGTCGATCTCGACGCGATGGTCCGCCACGTCGAGCAGGCCGTCGCGCTCGGTCGGCCCGTGTTGACGCTGGCGACGACCCTGGCCACGGGCCTGTTGATGGAGCGTTGGCCGACGGGCCTGCGCGTCGCGTTGCCCGCAGGTTCGCGCTGGATGGACACCGGTGGCGCCAAGGGCCGGACCCTGCGCTTCGACCGCGCGGCGACCCACGCCTGGATCGGCGCGACGTTCGGCCTCGACGCGAGCGATATCGTCGGCGAGCTCGGCATGACCGAGCTCTGCAGCCAGCGCTACGAGCCGGTGCAGGTCGCGGCTGCGGCGGGTTCGACGACCGCCCGCGACGCGGCTGGCTGGCGCGAGCTCTACGTCGGCCCGCCCTGGCTGCGCAGCGTCGTGCTCGACCCGCAGACGCTGCGACCGCTGCCGCTCGGCGAGGTCGGCCTCGTCGGCCACATCGACCTCGCCAACGTCGAGACCTGCGCGTTCGTGCTCACCGCCGACCTGGGCAGCCTGCACCCGAGCCCCTGGGGCCTGGGCCTGCGGCCGGCCGGGCGTCTGCCGGGCGCCGAGTGGCGTGGCTGCGGCCTCGCGGTCGAAGACGTCGCCGAGGCGCTCGGGCGGCTTCGCTAGCGGTCGGCGCCCGCGACGACCCCAGGGGCCGACGCTGCGCGCACATCAGGGTCGCACGTCAGGGTCGCACGTCAGGGTCGCACGTCAGGGTCGCGCGTCAGGCGCGGCCGCGCAGCGAGGCCTTGCGCGAGGAACGCTCGAGATCGCGGCCGCATGCCTCGCGGAACGTCGCGCGGTGCTCGGCGGCGAAGAGCTCGTTGTAGTGCGCCAGCTCGCGTTCGCCACCAAAGACGAGGTGCTCGACCAGGCGGCCGTCTTCGTGCTCGAACAGCCGCGCCTCGCGCACGCCGGCGACGTTGCGCATCTCGGGCAGCTGGGTCTGCACCCACCACGCGCGCACCGTGGCTCGCCGGGCGGGATCCTCGACCAGCACCTCGGTCTCGAGCACGACCGGGCCCTTCTTGGCCTCGGCGAGCAGCGTGGCCAAGGCGTCGAGGTCGTCGACCACCAGGTCGGCCTGCGCGCGATCGTCGGCGGCGCGTCGGCGCACGTGGCAGGTGCGCAGGCCGCGGCCACGCGCCGGCTCCAGGTCGAGCTTGCCGAAGGCCGAGACGTGCAGCCACGCGTCGCGTGGCACGGCGGTGCGCGCCACGCCCATGCGCACGGCGGCGTCCCACGCCCGCTCCGAGGGCTTGCTGGCGCGGATCTCGGCGCTGGTGATGACGACGTCCCAGGCGAGGCGCAGGTTCGAGGTCACGTCGAGCTGGTGGTTGGCGTCGCTGTTCGCCAGCACGCCGACGCGCGTCATGGTCTGGATCGCCGCCACCGCGCCCGGCGCGTCGCGGAAGGTCGGCAACCGACCGAGATCGTCGGCGAACAGGCCGATCACCGCAGGGCGCAGGCTCGGCCGCAGCCGCTTGAGCGCCTCCTTGACCGAGTTGGCCCAAGGTCCGGGCCGATCGGCGCGCTCCTGCTCGCGGCATGCGTCCAAGAAGCGCTGGAAGTCGTCGTCGCTCTCGATCTCGACCGCCGCCATGCCCGCCCGCCAGTCGACGAGCGTGCCGAAGCAGTCAAAGGTCACCAGCTGCACATCCGCGAGCCAGTCAGGCGCGTCCATGGGGCCTCCGTCGACGCAGGTGCGCCGACGGAGACCCTACCACGGAGCGCAGGTTGCGCAATTTCGCGTTGGGCGGAGGTTGCGCCCAGGCCGTCCAGGCCCCCCGTGCAGCGAGGGGCCTGGACCTCTGCCTAGAGACGCGACCAAATATTGCCCAGGTGGGCAAATCTGGCCCGTCTCTCGTCTGTTTTTGGGGGCTCGGCGCCCCCAGGCGGCGAGAAGCGTGGTTCCAGCGAACCTTCCCCCTCCAGAGCCGCGCCAATTATCCGCCTGCTGCGGATCATTGATCGCGTCTCTAGAGCTTCTTGGCGTTCTTGGCCAGGTAGCCGGCGACGCCCTCGGCGTTGTCCTTCATGCCGTCCTTGCCCTCTTGCCAGCCGGCGGGGCAGACCTCGCCGTGCTCCTCGTGGAACTTGAGCGCGTCGACCATGCGCAGCATCTCGTCGATGTTGCGGCCCAGGGGAAGGTTGTTGACGACCTGGTGCTGGACGATGCCGTCCTTGTCGATCAGGAACGAGCCGCGGTAGGCGACCTCGCCGTCCTTGAGCACGTCGTAGTCGCGGGCGATCTGCTTGCTCAGGTCGGCCACCAGCGGGAACGAGACGGGGCCGATGCCGCCGTCCTTGACCTTGGTGTTGCGCCAGGCCCAGTGCGAGAACTTGCTGTCGACCGAGACGCCGATGACCTGCACGTCCTTGGCGGCGAACTTCTCGTTGCGGTGATCGAACGCGATGATCTCGCTCGGGCAGACGAACGTGAAGTCCAGCGGGTAGAAGAAGAGCACGACGTACTTGCTGCCCTTGAACTGCGAGAGCGTGAGCTCCGCGAAGGTGCCGTCGGCGAGGACCGCTTCGGCCTTGAAATCAGGGGCTGCTTTGCCAACCAGGACGCTCATGATTCGACTCCATGCCGGGTCGATGGGACCGCGGCGGTGTGGCGGCGCTCCGCCAGGGCGGCGGCGCGGGCCAGGGTGTACGCGACCGATGCGCGCCGAACAAGGGGGATGCGTCGAGCGCAGCGGATTCATAGGGACCTTTGCAAGCACGGCGGCGGCGATCGGAGATTGCCGCGTCGGATTGAACGGTTGCGATGGCAGTCGCAAATCTTGACGCCGCAGGTCGCTGACGCTAGGCCCGCGCCGCCGCCGCAGACGACCGCTCGGGCAACCGTCCGAAATCGATCGACTTTCGATGAGAGCCAAGATCCCGCTCGATCTCGCGGAGATCTGGCGTCGTGGACGCGGGGGCAGATTTTTTGCCTGCACCGCTGACCCCGGGATGCTTCCGGCAGGCCACCGGAGGCGCCATGACGATTCGCACGCTCGCTCCCCACCTTGACCCCCTGCCCGCTGCTGCTCCCGCGGCACGGACCGCGTCGCCGCGGCTGCGCGCCCTCGACGGCGGCAAGGCGAACCCGCGGCGGACGGCGCGGACGCCGGATCGGCGCGGCGACGAGGGGCTCACGGAGCCCGACGGCGGCTTCGGCCAGGCCGGTCCCTTCCTGAAATGGGTCGGCGGCAAGGGCCGGCTGCTCAGCCAGCTCGACGCGCTGATGCCCGACGACATCGAGCGCTACATCGAGCCCTTCGTCGGCGGTGGCGCCATGTTCTTCCACCTGCGCAGCCGCGGCCTCGCCGGCGCCAGCGTGCTCGCCGACGCCAACCGCGACGTGGTCAACGCCTGGACGGTCGTCCGCGACGACGTCGACGCCCTGATCGCCGCGCTGCATCGCCACGAGCGCAGCTACGTCGCCCGCGACGACGAGGGCCGCGCGGCCTACTTCTACGACGTGCGCGCCCGGCACCCGTCCGAGCTCGAGCGCGCAGGCAAGCCGATGGCGCCGGTCGAGCGCGCGGCGCGGATGCTCTTCTTGAACCGCACCTGCTTCAACGGCCTGTGGCGCGAGAACAGCTCGGGCCGCTTCAACACGCCGCACGGCCGCTACGCCCGGCCGCAGATCGCCCAGAGCGACCGCCTGCAGGCCGCGTCGCGGGAATTGACAGGTGTCCAGTTGACAATCAGCGACTTCCGCAAGCTGCCGCAGCTCGCCCGCGACCACGGCGCGGACTTCGTCTACCTGGACCCGCCCTACCATCCGGTCTCGGCGACCTCGGCGTTCAACGCCTACGCCGGCGGCGGCTTCTCGGCGCGCGACCAGCGCGAGCTCGGCGATGTCTGCCGCGAGCTCGACCGCATGGGCGTGCGCTTCTTGCTCTCGAACAGCGATTGCGCGCTGATCCGTGAGATCTATCAGGACTTCGACGTCGAGATCGTGCGTGCGCCGCGCGCCGTCAATTGCCGCGCCGATCGGCGAGGTGACGTCGACGAGGTGGCGGTGCGGAACCTGCGTCGCTGGTAGCGGCGCGGGCGAGCTCGGCGTCGATCAGCGCCTCGAGCCGCTCGAAGCCACCCTCGGCCAGGTTGCGGATCTGGCCCGCGATCCGGCCATCGGCGCCGATCACGATCGCCGTCGGCACAAAGCGCAGCGAAAAGGCGTTCCACCACACCTCGCCCTCGTCGACGAGCACGGTCTCGTGGATCGCGGCGCGCGTGACCAACGCCCGCAGCGCGCCGAGGTCTTCGTCCTGGCTGACGAGCAGGATCCGCGCCGGGCGCTGCCGCAGCCGTTCGGCCAGCGCCTGCCAGCGCGGCAGGATCTCGACGCAGGTCGTGCACCAGCTCGCCATGACGTCGAGCACGACGACGCTGCCGCGCAGGTCGGCCAGGGCGACGGTGCTGCCGTCGAGGGCCTTGGCCTGCAGCGCCGGCGCCATCGGCCGCGCGGCGGACGTGGCCGTCGGAGCTGGCGCCGACCCCGCCTCCGGGCGCGTTGGGGCGGCGCCGCAGCCGCCGACGACCAGCGCGATCGCCAGGATCCAAGACCATCCGCGCACGACAACTCCCTGCAAGGCTTGCGACCGGCCGGCGCCGACGTTTGCGGTCGGCCGGGTCGCTGCTAGGCTAGCAGCTTGGCGCGCTCCTTCGCATCTCGCGAGCGTGCGCGCGTCGCCGCATGGGCCAGGGGCAGACGATGGCGGGCTTGCTGACGATCGAGACCGGCTTCACCTGCAACAGCCGCTGCCGCTACTGCACCCAGCTCGACTACCGGGTCATCCCGCAGGCCGACAAGCTCGACCTCGGCACCGACGAGATCAAGGAGCGCATCCGCTACGCCGCCGAGGGGGGGTACGACCAGGTCGGCTTCTCGGGCGGAGAGCCGACGATCCGGCCCGATTTCGTCGAGCTGATCGCCTACGCCAAGTCGCACGGCTTCCGCCGCATCGGCGTCACCAGCAACGGCCGCATGTTCGCCTACCGCAGCTTCACCGAAGCGGCGATGCGCGCCGGCCTCGACGGCTTCACCTTCAGCCTGCACGGCAGCACGCCGGAGCTGCACGACCGCATCGCCAACGCCAAGGGCGCGCTCGAGCAGGCGCTGGCCGGCCTGCGCAACATCGCGGACGTGCGCAAGCGCTTTGGCCTGCAAGCGCACCTGATGAACAACCAGATCCTGCTGCCCGAGAACGTCGGCGAGATCGGCGCGATGGTCGAGCTGCTGGCGCCGCTGGGCGTGCACCTGTTCATGATCCAGCCCTTTATCGCGCAGCGCAGCAATTCCGACGAGATCGGTCGCTTCTTCGTGCCCTATGACGACGTCGTCGCCAGCGTCAAGGCCGCGTTGCCCGCGCTGCGCCGGCACAAGGCGCGGGTCAAGCCGTACAACGTGCCCAATTGCCTGCTGACGCCGCTCGGCAGCGACGTGGTCGAGGCGCAGTTCTACGGCATCAAGCCGTTCCGCGAGTACGAGAAGGAGGCGCCCGGCGAGTTCCGCGCCTTCAAGGCCCGGCAGTGGTTCCGCATCGACGCCTGCGCGACGTGCAAGGAGGTCTGCCCGGGCTTCCGCGTCGAGCAGACCCCGCAGCAGCAGCTGGTCGACGACGTCCTCGCCGGCGCCCGCGCTGCGCGTGCCGCCGCGCAGACCGCCGCTGGCGGCTCGGGGCTGATGTTCGCCGGCACCGAGCTGCTGACGCCGGCGAGCCTGCGCGCCGCGATCCGCGGGGTCGCTGCGCTGGGGGCACCCGCGGCGTGGATGACAGGGCTCTGCGAACGCAGCGAGCGCAAGGAGATCGCCGAGGCCGTCGCGGACCTCTGCGAGGAGGGCAGCCTCGGCGAGCTCGTCCTGGTCGGCTCGCCGATGGATCAGCGCTTCTTGGCCCAGCGCGTGCTCGAGAAGGGCAACCTCGAGGAGCTGCGCCAGGGCCTGAGCCTGCTGGGCGAGGCGCGCGAGGCCGGGCGTGCGATGCCGCGGCTGCGCCTGCTGCTCAACATCGGCGACGGCGTGCGCTTGCTCGACGATCCCTCCGTCTCGCTGCATTGGGGCCCATTGCTGCGCGGCCTGCGTCGCGCTGCGGGCGCGGCCGAGGGCGCGACGGACGTGGCCGATCTGCTGATCGCGGTGCCGAACTTCCCGCGGGGCCAGCCGCCGCCCGACATGGCGCGCCAGGCCGACGAGGTCCGCGCCATCGGCCGGCGCCTGCGGGCCGCGGGCGAGATCGGCGGGCTGCGGGTCAAGCTCGTGACGTTTGGCGCGATCCGGGGCCTGGACCCGGCCCGGGCCACGGCGATGGCGCTGGCCGAAGCCGCGCTCGGCGCCGAGCTGGAGCAAGAGGATTGGTCGGCGCGGCTGTTCCGCCACCCGGGCTCGATGCCCGAGATGGACTTCGTCTCGTGGATGCCGCCGTGGATCTTCGAGCGCTTCGCCCAGGAGGGGGCCAGCGGCCCGGTCGAGCTGGCCGCAGCCGATCCGGGCGACGCGCCGTCGTTGCGCATCGGCCCGACGGCGACCACGCCGATCCCGCTGCCGTCCGCAGCCAAACGACGCGCCGCCGAGCGTCGCTGAAGCCGCAACACCGACGGATTCGCGCGGATCCCCGGCCAGCTGACGCAGCGCTCAGCGTGGCGTGGCGGGCGCGGTGGGGGCCGTGGGCGCTGTCGGCGTCGGGTCGAGCGAAGGCTGCTCGGTCGTGACCGGCGCTGCAGGGTCGCCCGGCGCCGCGCGCTCGTCGCGGACCGTCACCTGGTCCTGCAGCGTCGCCACCCAGGACCACGACGGCTCGCTCGGGACGCGGCAGGCCGAGCTCACGGTCTGGCGGTTCTCGACCATCAGCACGAGGTAGCGGCTGGTGCCGGAGCGGACGACGACCTTGCTGCCGGGCGCGACCTGGCGCGGGTCGAGGTCGTTGCGCCGGCCGATCACCGACTCGATGCTGCCGGCGCGGCCCATGCGAAACCAGCAATGCGCGAGCGTCTCCTCGCAGTCGGCCTTGGTCACGTCGGTCTCGTGGTAGACGGCCGAGTCGGTGACGGTGATCGCGCGCAGGGCCTCGGGCAGCTCGGTGCCGCCGATCACGTTGCGGCTCTCGGCCAGCACGACCAGGCGCTCGAGGCGACTCGCCGAGCCGTCCGGGCTGCGCGCGTCGCTGGCGAGGCGATGCCAGACGAGCAGGCCGCTGTCTTCGCCGTCGTCGTCGGCGTGGCGGCGGCGGTAGACGCGCAGGCGCACGTTCTCGCCGACCAGGACCGGCAGGCGCGCCGTGTCGCCGAGGCGGTAGTGCAGCGAGACCCGCGTGCCGTCGTCGCGCTCTAGCTCGATGCGGTGCAAGAAGCCCGGCAGGGCCGACGGCGTGATGTCGACCACCCGGCCGGCGGCGTCGGCGCGCGCGATGACGCCGGGGACGCTGACGGCGATGCCGGACTCGGCGCCGTGGAACTCCAGCCGCGCCCGGACCTCGCCCGGGCTACGCAGCCAGAAGGGGTGGGCGTCGAGCCGCGTGCCGGCGCCGCAGCCGACGAAGGCCGCCAACGCCAGCGAGATCGCTACCAGCAGCCCGATCCGCCCGCCAGCGCGGACGGCCGCCGATCGAGGGGCTGCCGGATGCGGTCTGCAGGCCACGATGCGCGGGGGCACGGTCATGCAACGAGTCTAGCTTGGCGGCCGATCGCGAGCAACGGCGCCGGCCGGACCGTGTTGGCGCGATCGAGCGACAGGTGCTAGCTTGTGCGGCCGCCGTGGAGGGCGGGGAGAGGTCGATCAGGATGACGCAGATGCCGGACGTTCGCCGCAAGCCGCGACCGCGAGCGGTGCCTTGGGTGGTGGCCTTCGCTGCTTGGACGCTGGCCACGGGCTGCGTCCGCCGCAGCACGGAGGCCGAGGCCGGCGGTGCCGCCAAGGCCGCGAGCGCCGGGCCGGTCGCCGCACCCGCCGCCGCGCCCACCGTTCCGCCGGACCGCAACGCCGAGCTGGCCGCCATCGCCGAGCGCGAGCGCGCCGCGGTCGCCCGTCCCGCCGAGCTGCAGGCCGAGGCCGCTGCCCCGGCCGCCGCGCCGGCGCCAACCGCCGTCGCGCCGGCCGCGCCGTCCGCGCCGTCTGGCGAGGCTTGGATGAGCCTGCCGCCCGCCGACGAGGCCGCCGCGGCCGCCAAGCGCGCCGAGATCGAGCGCCGGGCTGCGGCGATGCCCGTGCCGGAGGTCGGCGATCTGGTGCCGAACATGGCGCCCAACGACATCGTCCGCGAGAACCTGCGCGCCGTCCGCGCCCCCGGCGAGCGCCGCTTCGAGGGCCCGGATCAGCTGATCCGCCGTGTCCGCCACGCCGCCGCGAACCGCGACCTCAAGGCGTTGTCGCGCTACATGACGCCGCGGCTGGCCGCCTCGACCGAGGCGACGATCGGCCAGCACGAGGAGCGCTTCTGGACCCATATGGCGCGCTACGTGACGGCCGGCTCGCAGGGGTTCAAGATGGAGACCAGCCCCGGGCCGGACAAGGACTCGCTCCAGCTCGTCATCGAGGCCGAGCCGGACATCGTGCTGCGGCCGATCGTCCAGAGGCGCGACGACGGCTGGTACTTCGACCGCTTCTAGCGGTCGCGACGTTCGACACGGGTCCCCTGGACCCACGGGTGCGACACGGAGGCATCGAGATGACGAGGATCGCGCGACATCCTGGCGCCACGCTGCTGCGGACCGCGGCGGTCGCGGCGGTGACCACGGCGTGGCTGGCCACGACCGGCTGCAGCAAGCCCAGCGAGCCAGCGGCGCCCGCCGCGCCGGCAGCAGAGGCCCAGCCGACCGCAGCGACGCCGACCCCTGCCGCCGCAGCCGAGCCCGCCGCAGCCGAGCCCGCCGCCGCCGAGGCCGAAGCCGCCGCTGCGGCCGGCGCCCCTGCAGCCGCGCCCGAGGCCCCCGCCGGCCCGGATCCGCGCGCGAACGCCTGGGGGCTGAGCCATCGGCCGGCGACGGTCAAGAGCGGCGACCGCGTCTACGTCGTCACCAAGGGCCGCGACCGGACCATGGTCGACGCCAAGGCCGTCTACCAGCTCTTCGCCCACGACGTGGCCTCGGTCGACGGCGACGTGGTGACGATCGCCGAGGTCGGCGGCGGCACCTTCCGCATCGGCTCGTCGTTCGTGATCCCGGCCGGCGTGGCCAAGGCCTCGGCGCTCAAGGTCGGCGACGCCGTGCTGGCCGAGTGGGCGAGCTCGCTCAAGCACGCGGTGGTCGAGGGCTTCGTCGGCCCGGCAGACGCGCCCGAGAGCGTCAAGATCCGCTACACCGACCTGCCCGAGAGCTGGCCGGACGACAAGGTCGTGGCGACGCGCGCGGCCCGCGAGCTGACCAAACTCGAAGACGGCTTGCATCCTGGCACCTTCGCCATGGTCCACGACGACGGCCGTGACATCATCGTGCTGCTGCTGTCCGACACGCCCGAGGGTTGGCTGGTGCAGCGATTCGGCGGCCGGCTCGCGCTGTTTGGTGCAGACAAGCTCGTGCCGATCCCCGTGGCCGCCAGCTTCCGCAAGGGCGAGGCCGTGCGGGTGCCGTGGGTCGGCATGATGGTCCCGGGCAAGGTCGTGCGCAGCAAGGGCACGTGGACCTGGGCCAAGGTCGACGGCATCGGCCAGAAGGATCCGATCGCCGCCGCGCGCGGCCAGATCCTGGCAGAGCAGGGTGCAGCGGCGCCCGCCAAGGACGGCCACGCCAAGGACGGCAACGCCAAGGACGGTCACGCCGCCAAGGCCAAGGCCGGCGCCAAGTAGCAACAAGGGGGGACAACATGGCAGGCACCTATCGCGTCATCTTGGAGTCGTTCCCGGCCGCGCGCCGCGAGCACATCGAGCGCGTCGTGCACAAGCACAACCGCAAGCTCGACCACCACGCCTTCGAGGCGCTGGTCACGCGGGTCCAAGAGGGCTCGCCGAGCGTGATCGCGACCTACGTCGAAGAGCACGCCGCGGCCAACGTCGTCGCCGAGGTCGGCTACCATGGCGCCAGGGCGCGCGTCGAAGCCGTCGAAGCCGCATGAGCCAGAACCTGCCCGTCCGGCCCCCCACCCTCGGCGGCTGCGCCACCGTGGGGACTGGTACGGGTTCGCGCTTCGACCTCGTGGACCTGCAGCGTCGGACGGTGCGCTACGTCCGCTTCAGCGTCACGGATCGATGCAACTTCCGCTGCACCTACTGCATGCCGGCCGAGGGGGCCAAGGTCGAGCCGCGCCACGCGCTGCTGGCGTACGACGAGATCGAGCGCCTGGCGCGCATCTTCGTCAGCCTCGGCGTCAACCGTGTGCGTCTGACCGGCGGCGAGCCCCTGGTGCGCCGCGACATCGTCGACCTGGTCGGGCAATTGGCCCGGATTCCCGGCCTCGACGACCTGGCGATGACGACCAACGCGCACCGTCTCGGCGAGCTGGCGGCGCCGCTGCGTGAGGCCGGCCTGCGCCGGCTCAACGTCAGCCTCGACAGCGTCGACCCGGTCACCTTCGCCGCGATGACCCGCAATGGCGCGCTCGACGACGTGCTGGTCGGCCTCGACGCCGCCGATCGGGCCGGATTCACGGCCACCAAGATCAACGCCGTCGTCGTGCGCGGCAGCAACGATCGGCAGCTGCCCGCACTCGCCGCCTTCTGCCACGCCCGCGGCTATGTCCTGCGCCTGATCGAGTACATGCCCATCGGCCTCGACGCCCATTGGGGCGCCGACAGCTTCGTCGCGGCGACCGAGATGCGACAGCGCCTGGCGGCAGCCGGTTGGTCGCTCGCCGCCGCCGAGACCCGCGACGGCCTCGGCGCCGCCGTCGGTGGCGGCCCGGCGCGCTACGAGTGGGCGACGCCGCCGCAAGGGGGGGCGCCGCTGGCGCTCGGCTTCATCACCGCCGTCAGCGACCACTTCTGCGCGACGTGCAACCGTGTCCGGGTCAACGCCAGTGGCACGCTGCGCGAATGCCTCAGCACGCCCGGCCGTCTGAGCCTGCGCGACGCCATGCGCGCCGGCCTCGACGACGACGAGCTGCGCGTCATCGTGCGCTCGGCGCTCGCCGGCAAGGTCGACGGTCACCGCTTCATGGTCGGCACGCGCACGGTCGAGGCGATGTCGTCGATCGGCGGCTGAGCCCGCCGTCTTCGCCCGCGGTGGCCTACACCAGCACCTTCCACGCCGCGCCGATCAGGCCGGCGAGCACGGCGATCGCGCCGCCGCGGCGGGCCAAGGTCGGCTGTGGTGCCGGCGGCAGATCCCGCGACAGCAGCAGGCCGCCGACCAGGCCGGCGGCGAGCCCGCCAAGGTGGGCGGCGTTGTCGATGAACGAGATCGAGAAGCCGATCAGCACGTTCAGGCCGATGAAGAAGAGCGAGTCGCGCGTCAGCGAGCGATAGAGCTGCGGCGGCACCGAGCCCCGGCGCGACAGCGCGAAGCCGAGCAGGGCGCCCATCAGGCCGAAGATCGCCCCCGACGCGCCGACGGTCGGCAGGTTCGGGTTTTCGGCGAGGGTGAAGCCGAGGCTCGCGACCGAGCCGCCGAGCGCCGACGCCAGGTAGATGACGGCGAACGAACGCACGCCGAACAGCCGCTCGGTGACGCCGCCGAGCACGTGCAGCGCCCACATGTTCATCGCCAGGTGCATCAGGTCGGCGTGGAGGAAGGTCGCGGTCAGCAGGCGCCAGGTCTCGCCGGCGCCGACGGTGCGGCCGCTGGTGTTGGCGCCGAACTGCATCACGGTGTCGTAGCTGAAGCGCGAGAACAGCGGCATGCCGTCGGCGATCTGCATCAGCACGAAGACGCCGATGTTCGTCATCAGCACGGCGCGGCTGAGCCAGGTCCGCGGCGCCGCCCGGCGCAGGCGCTCGGCGAAGACGGCGGGATCCCGCGGGTCGGCCGGCACGCCGCGGATATGCTCGAGCGGGTTGACCTCCTGCAGCATTTCGGCGGCGTCGTCGTCGAGCACGAGCGCCAGCGGCAGGGCCAGCGCGTCCGGGCCGACGACCTCGCCCGCCGCGACGGCGACCGCCGCGAACCGGACCTGGAACCGGGCCCCGAGCGACTGCAGCCAGCCGGGCGAGACATGGCCGATGGCCGTGATCATCACGACCGTGGCCGGCAGGTGGCCAAAGCGTCGCAGCCAGTTGGCGAGCCAGAGCTCGAGCAACGCGGGGTCGGGTTGGTCCCACGGCAGCACCAGGATCTCGCCCGGCGGCAGCCGGCGTTGCGGATCTGCGGCGAATTCTCCGGCCGCGGGCAGCTCCATCCAGACCGGCTGCTGGCTCCAGGTCGCTTCGTCGACGCGCGAGCGATAGCGCCCACCCTGCAGCAAGATCAGCTGCTGCACACGCGCGCTCACTTCGGTCGTCGGGGGCAACGGGTTCACGGACACCTCGCGCCGGTGGGCTCCGGCTGGCGCAATGTAGGCTGCGCGCGTCGGGTGCGCTACCGTGCGCGCCTCGCCCGCGCTGCGGGCCGCACGTCGAGGACGCAACGATGACCCTTGCCCCGAACCAGCCCGCGCCGACCAGCTCCGACCCGGCGATCGCCAGGACGCCCGGACCCCGCCGCCTCGACCTCGTGATGCGCGGCGGCGTGCCGGTCGGCACGGTCGCGGTGCCCGGCGACAAATCGCTGAGCCATCGCGCGCTGCTCTTCGCCGGCCTGGCCGACGGTGAGAGCCAGCTCGACGGCCTGCTCGGCGGCGGCGACGCGGCGGCGACCGTCGGCGTGCTGCGCGCGCTCGGCGTGACCGTCGAAGAGCGCCAAGGCCTCGCCTCGGTCCGGGTCGTCGGCGCCGGCCTCGACGGCCTGCGCGAGCCCGCGGCGCCGCTCGACTGCGTCCGCTCCGGCACGACGATGCGCCTGCTCACGGGCATCCTGGCTGGGCGCCCCTTCACCTCGGTGCTCAGTGGCGACCTGCAGCTGCTGCGTCGGCCGATGCGGCGCGTCCTCGCGCCGATGGCCGCGATGGGCGCGAGCGTCCTGGGGCGCGCCGGCGATACCCTTGCGCCCTTCGCGCTGCGATCCGGCGCCGGCCAGGGCGGCGCGGGCCTCGTCGGCCGGCGTTTTGTGCTCGACGTCGCGTCGGCGCAGGTCAAGTCGGCGATCCTGCTCGCGGGCTTGCAGGCCGAGGGCGTGACCGAGGTCGTCGAGCCCGCGCCCAGCCGCGACCACACCGAGCGTTTGCTGCTGGCCTTGGGCGCGCCGCTGCGCCGTGACGGCCTCGCGGTGCGGGTCGAGCGCCTCGAGCGCGCCTGGCCCGGCTTCGCCTTCCGGGTGCCCGGCGATCCGTCCTCGGCGGCCTTCTTGCTCGGCGCCGCCGCGATGATCCCCGGCGCCGACGTCTGCGTGCCGGACCTCTGCCTGAACCCGACGCGCGTCGCCTTCCTCGACGTGCTGCGGCGCGCTGGCGCAAGCGTCGAGATCGTCGCGCGGGGCGAGCGCCTGGGCGAGCCGGTCGGCGACGTGCGGGTGCGCGGTCCGGCCCCCGGCACGCGGCTGCGGGGCGTCGAGGTTCACGGCGCCGAGGTGCCGGCCCTGATCGACGAGGTGCCGCTGCTGGCCGTGGTCCTGGCCCACGCCGAGGGCCCCAGCGAGATCCGCGACGCCCACGAGCTGCGGGTCAAGGAGAGCGATCGCATCGCCAGCGTCGTCGCCGGGCTGCGCGCCATCGGCGCCGGCGTCGACGAGCGTCCCGACGGCATGCGCCTGCACGGTGGCGGCCTGCGCGCGGCCGGTTCCGGCGACGGCGATCTGCTGCGGCCACGCCAGGTGGACTCGGTCGGGGATCACCGGCTGGCCATGGCCTTCGCCGTCGCCGGCCTGGCGGCTGGGGTCGCCGTCGGCGTGCGCGACGCCGGCTGCAGCGACGATAGCTTCCCCGGCTTTGTCGGGACGCTGCGCGAACTTGGCCTCGACGTCGCGACGTTCCCCGCTGACGATTGACCCGCTCCGGGCCAGCGCCTAGTGTGCCGGGCCGCCTCGGCCCCCGGACACCCAGGGGTGCGCCGGGCCGCCGCGCCGCGCCGGGCGCATGGAGCCGATGATGTTGACCCGCCTGCGCATGTCCACGGCCGGCGAGAGCCACGGGCCGCGTCTGACGGCGCTGCTCGAAGGCATCCCGGCGGGGCTGACGCTCGACCAAGGCCAGCTCGACGCGCTGCTGGCGCGGCGGCAACGCGGCTTCGGCGCGGGCGGGCGGATGAAGATCGAGCGGGATCGCGCGACGATCCACGCCGGCCTCGGCGATGGCCGCACCAGCGGCGGGCCGATCGCGCTCGAGGTCCGCAACCGCGACTGGGCTTCGTGGCGCGGCCGCGCCATCGCGCCCATGACCAGGCCGCGCCCTGGCCACGCCGACCTCGCCGCGGCCCAGAAATACGGCTACGACGACCTGCGCCACGGCCTCGAGCGCGCCTCGGCCCGCGAGACGGCGGCCCGGGTCGCTGCGGGAGGCGTCGCGCTGCAGCTGCTGGCGGCGCTCGGCGTGCGCGTCGGTGGCCATGTGCGCCGGATCGGCGCCGCGCGCGCCGCGTTCGTCGACCCTGGCGGCGGTGACGCGGCGGTGGCGGCCTGGTCCGCCGCGCTCGACGTGGCCGCGGACGACGAGATGGGCGCGACCACGCGGGACGACGCCGAGGCCTTCCGCGCCGAGGTCAAGGCCGCGATCGCCGCGCGCGACACCCTGGGCGGCGAGATCGAGATCGTCGCGCTCGGCCTGCCGCCGGGTCTCGGCAGCCACGTCGCCTGGCAGGATCGCCTGGACGGCAAGCTGGCGATGGCGATGGCGTCGATCCCGGCGATGAAGGGCGTCGAGTTCGGCGCCGGCTTCGCCCAGAGCGCGCAGCGCGGCACCGAGGTCCACGACGCCATCGACGTCGACGCCCACGGCAAGCTGCGGCGCCAGACCAACCGCTGCGGCGGGCTCGAAGGCGGCATGAGCACCGGCGAGCCGCTGGTGATCCGCGTGGCGATGAAGCCGATCGCGACCACCCTGCGTGGCATCGCCACCGTCGACCTGCGCGACGGCAGCCCGAGCGAGACGGCCTACGAGCGCTCGGACATCTGCGCCGTGCCGCGCGCGCTGCCGATCGCCGAGTCGATGGCCGCGCTGGTGCTGGCCGACGCGATGCTGCTCAAGCTCGGCGGCGACTCACTCGACGAGATCCTGCCGCGCCTGGCCACCCTGCGTCGCGGCCAGCTCGGCGAGTTGGCGCTGCGCGACGCGCCCTGGACCTTCGCCTACACCGAGCTGCCGGCGACCGAGGCGGACGCATGAGCCTGCGCTGCATCGACATCGGCGTCGCGCCGGACGAGGCGTCTGCGGCCGCGCGGCTCGACGCGGCGTTGGCTGCCCTCGAAGGCGAGCGCCACGGCGTCGATCTGGCGATTCGGGTCGAGGTGCGCCTCGACGCGGTCGATCCGCTGGGCTGGCTCGCCGCGGTCGACGGCCCGGGCGTCGCTTGGGCCAGCCGTGACGCCGGGCTGCGCGTCGCCGGTCGCGGCGAGGCCCTGGCCGTGCGCGGGCCGCGGCACCTGCTCGGCGAAGGCGTCGGCGCGTTGACCAACCTGCTGCGCGGGGCCGGACGGCGGGCGCGGGCGTTCGGCGGCGTCAGCTTCGATCTCGGGCGCGACGGCGCTGCAGACCCGCGTTGGCGGGCTTTTGGCGGCTTCCGCTTCGCCATTCCTGCGGTCGAGGTCGGCGTCGATCAGGCGGGGGCCTGGATGGCGGCGACCGTCATCGCCGGCGCCCACGAGGCTGCCGCCGCGGTCGAGGGCACGCGTGGGCTGCTGGCGGCGCCCGTGGCCCGACCCGCCTTCGAGCGGCAGCCGAGCCTGGTGTCGCGGCGAGCCCAGCCCGATCGCGTCGGCTACCTCGCTGGCGTGCACGAGGCGCTCGAGGCGATCGACGGCGGCGGCGTCGACAAGGTCGTCCTGGCGCGTCGCTGCGACCTCGAGTTCGGCGGCGACGTCGACGCGATCGCGCTGCTCGAGGCGCTGACGGTACGCGAGCCGCAGAGCTACCGCTTCTGCCTGCGCCCGCACGCCGGCCTCGCCTTTGTCGGCGCCAGCCCGGAGCGCCTGTTCCGCCGCGACGGCCGCCTCGTCGCCTCCGAGGCCCTGGCGGGCACGCGGCGTCGCGGCGGCAGCGAGAGCGACGACGAGCGCCTCGGCGTCGAGTTGCGGGCGTCGGGCAAGGATCGCCACGAGCACGCGTTGGTCGTCGACGCCGTGCGCACGGCCCTGGGCCAATGCTGCGACACCGTCGAGGCCGCGCCTGCGCCCTTGTTGCTGCGCCAGTCGCGGGTGCAGCACCTGTGGACGCATGTGCGCGGCCGGCTGCGGCCCGACGTCGCCGAGCGCGCGCCGGTCGACGCCCAGCTCATCGACAGCCTGCACCCGACGCCGGCGGTCTGTGGCACGCCGCGGACCCCGGCCCAGGCCTGGCTCGCGGCCAACGAGGGCTTCGACCGCGGCCTGTACGCGGCGCCTGTCGGCTGGATCGGCGACGACGCCGCCGAGCTCTGCGTCGCCATCCGCTCGGCCTTGGTCGCGGGCCACGAGGTCTCGGTCTTCGCCGGCGCGGGCCTGGTCGCCGGCAGCGAGCCAGACGCCGAGTGGCGCGAGGTCGAGGGCAAGATCGTCGCGATGCTCGAAGCCCTCGGCGTGCCGCCGGCGCCCGATCAGGAGCTCGATTGACCGAGGCCGCCCGCCCAGCGTCGCAGCGCGCCGCGCTGGTCGCGACCGCGACCGCAGCGCTGGTCGTCGAGCAGCTCGCCCGCAGCGGCGTGCGCCAATGCTTCGTCGCGCCGGGCTCGCGCAGCACGCCCCTGGTCGTCGCCTTCGCCCGGCATCCGGCGATCCGCGTCGATGTCGTGGTCGACGAGCGGGTCGCGGCCTTCGCCACCCTGGGGTGGGGCCGCGCCGCGCGCAGCCCGGCGGTGATGCTGACGACCTCGGGCACGGCCATCGCCCACGCCTTGCCGGCGCTGCTCGAGGCCGAGGCCGACCAGGTGCCGATGCTGCTGCTCTCGGCCGACCGCGCCCCCGAGGCCCGCGCCACCGGGGCCAACCAGACGCTCGACCAGGTGCAGCTTTTTGGCCATCATGTCCGCGCCTTCCACGACCTGCCGTGCCCGGACGAGGCCCTGCCGCCGGCCTGGTGGCTGTCGACGATGGCCGACGCCGTCGCCAGCGCGCGCGGTCACGCCGGCCAGGGGCTGCCGGGGCCGGTGCACTGCAACTTCATGTTCCGCAAGCCGTTGGAGCCCGTCCCCGGGGCGATGGCCGCGATGGTCCAAGCGGTCTGGCCGCAGGCGAGCGCCGAGCCGGCGCTGCGGCGTTGGCTCGACGGCGACGCGGCGTGGGTCGAGGTCGAAGGGGCCGAGATCGCGCTCTCGGCGGCCGGCGAACGGGCGCTGCTCGACGCGCTGCGGCGCGCTGCCGGCGACGGCCTGCTCGTGGTCGGCGGCCTGCACGACGAAGCCGAGCGTGCGGCGGCGCGGCGGGTGGCGGCCTTGCTCGGCTGGCCGGTGCTCGCCGACGTCACCTCGGGGCTGCGCCTCGACGCCGGCACGCCCGGCCTGTGCGCCGGCCTCGAGCTGACGGTCGCGGCGCCGGCGATGGCGCGCTGGCTGCGCCCGGCGCTGGTGCTCGAGCTGGGCGGCCACGTCGTCTCGACCCGGATCGGCGCCTGGCTCGAGCAGCAGGCGGGCCGCCGCGTCGCGGTGCGCGACGATCCACGACGCCGCGACGCCGAGCACGGCCAGCGGCTGCGCCTGCGTGCCAGCGTGGCGTCGCTGGCGTCGTTCCTGCAGCGCCACGCCGACGCCGGTGACCTGCCAGCTGCCTCGTCGCGCCTGGCCGCGCTGCGGACGCTCGAAGCGCGCCTCGGGCCGCTGCTGCGCGACGCGCTCGAGACCGACGGCCCGATCCGCGACGAGATGCAGGTCGCCCGCGCCGTCGTCGCGGCGTTGGCGCCCGGCGCCACGCTCTGGCTCGCGTCGTCGATGCCGATCCGCGACGTCGACAGCTACGCCGCCGCGCGGGCCGAGCCGCCGACCGTGCTGGCGAACCGCGGCGCGTCCGGGATCGACGGCCTCGTCGCGGCGGCGGCCGGCGCGGCGCTGGCCCGCGGCGCTCGCGTGGTGGCGCTGATCGGCGACCTCGCGGCGCTGCACGACGTCGGCGGCCTGCTCGCGCTCGCCAGCCACGACTGGAACGTGACGGTCGTCTGCGTCGACAACCGCGGCGGCGGCATCTTCCACTTCCTGCCGATCGCCGGCCACGACGACGTGTTCGAGACCTGCTTCGCCGCCGCGCACGACCGCGACATCGCCGAGATCGGCCGTGGCCTGGGCTTGGCCGTCGAGACCGTCGCCACGCTGCCGGCCTTGCGCGACGCCGTCGGCCGCGACGGCGCCGGGGCGCGCCTGGTCGTGGTCCGCACCGAGCGTGTGGCCAACCGCCGCGCCCACGCCGAGCTGCTCGCCCGCGTCCACGCCTGCGTCGAGCAATGGGCGCGCGAACCCGGTCACGCCGCAGGTTGACGCGTCGCCGATCCGCGAGGCCGCTCGGCCGGCAACGTCAGGGCTTGGGGATGTGCAAGGTGCCCGAGACCATCGCGCTGCCGATGGCCAGGTAGCTCAGCATCAGCGGATGCCATGACCACGGGCCGAGCGTCATCTCGCCGCCCCAGAGGTCCGCGCCCGTGGCGCCGCTGCCGAAGGCGGCCGCGAGCATGGCGACCAGCAGCAGCGACGTCGGGATCGGCGTGCCCTCGAAGTAGCGCACCTTGCCGGTGCTCTGGTCGGCCAGCTCTGCGGCGGTGACGTTGAAGCGCGCGAGCCGGCTGATGCCGCAGCAGACGAACGCGACGAGGATCGCGCAATCCCAGCCGCCGCGGGCGCCGAGGGTCCAGGCGAGCACCGCGGGCGCGACGCCGAACGAGACGATGTCGGCGAGCGAGTCGAGGTCGGCGCCGAGCCGCGAGCCGCGCTTGAGCTTGCGCGCGACCCAGCCGTCGAGCGCGTCGAGCACGAAGGCCACCGGCATCAGGGCCAGCGCCGTCCACAGCGCGGCGCGCGAGCCGTCGGCGACGTACGAGAGGCAGCAGAGGATGGCCGAGGTGCCCGAGGCGGCGTTGCCGAGGGTGATCGTGTCGGCCAGCGTGAACTCGCGCAGCATCGAGAAGTGGCGGGGCCGGTCGGACATCGCGGGGCTCCGTGCGCGGCGACGGCGCGGTGGTCGCCGCTGCTGGAGCCCGATCCATAGCGCGTTGCGCCCGTTTGCGGAAGTGGCGGCTGCATCGGTGCACAAGCCGCAAGTCGGTCGTGGCGCGCATCTCGCCTCGACGCGGCGCATCTGCCTCGCTACCGTTGCGCCCCCCGGGGGGCAGCCTCCGGTCCGATTCGACCAACGCAACGCAGGAGCATCCATGAGAGGACCCGGACGCCATCGAGCAGCCGCAACGGCCTGGGCCTTGGTCTGGGTCGCCCTGGCGGCTGTGGGATGCACCGACGATACGGCTGCAGCGGGCAAGGAGGCCGTCGCCACGCAAGACGGCGTCGGCGCTGACGGTTCGGCCGGGGACGGCGCCGGCGCGGGCCCCGCCGACGCGGAGGGCGACAGCGCCACCGCCGACGACGCCTCCGACGCTGCCGGCGCGGATGGCGGCATGGCCGGCGACGCAGCGGCGGACGGGCAGGGCGTCGACGTTGGCGATCACGTCATCGAGGCCAAGACGCCGCAGGCGCTCGAGACCGACGAGGCCGGCAAATCCGGCGATCTCGTCTTCGAGATCCCCGCGAACACGGCTGGCTTCGCCCTGACGGCGACCGCCGAGGCCAAGGTCCACCTCGCGTTCGAGGGCCTGATCGCGCCGGATGGCGCGGCGATCGTGCCGGCCGGCTGGATCGAGAAGGACGTCGGCACGGGCGGCCAGATGTGCCTGAGCTGCAAGATCCGCGTCGCCCCGCAGCAGGGCTCGTCGGCGATCCTGGTGCCGAACGTGCCGGGCGTCGAGGCGACCCCGGGCACCTGGACCGTGCGCGTGCGCGCCTGGACCCAGACCGGCGGCGGCTTCACGCTGCCGAAGAAGACGCCCTACAAGGGCACCGTCAGCGTCACGCTCGCGCTGCAGCCCGGGCCGCTGACGGCGTTCGGCCGCATCGACCTCAACGTGTTCTGGAGCGGCGCCGAGGGCTACACGGCCGCGAGCGCCGCCGGCGACGCCAAGGTCCAGGGCTGGCTACAGCGCTACGCCGAGCTCTACGCCCAGGTCGGGCTCAGCGTCGGTGCCGTCCGCCACTTCGACCTGCCTGCGGGCCACCAGGTCGTCGAGGCCATGGCCAGCGACAACAGCGGTTTCGCCGACCTCGCCGCGCTGACCGCGAGCGCGCCGCCGGGCCTGAACCTGGTGATGGTCCGCGAGATCACGAGCCCGTTCGGCGGCATGGGCGCGGTGCTCGGCGTCTCGGGCGGGATCCCCGGCCCGGTCGCCGTGCCGGGCGCGGCGCGGTCGATGGTCGTCGTCGCCTTCCCCGACATCCCCGCAGGCTTTGGCAGCCCGGCGAAGTCGCACGACGTCGGCTTGACCATCGCCCACGAAGGCGGCCACTACCTGGGGCTCTTCCATTCAAGCGAGAACGATTTCGGCGGCTTCGGCCCCAAGCTGCACGATCCGCTGCCCGATACGCCCGAGAAGGACACGACGAACCTGATGTACTTCGACGGCGGCTCGGGCGGCGCCAAGCTCAGCGCGCAACAGGGCGCCGTGCTGCGGACCAACCCCTGGGTGCAGCTGCTGTCGTCGATGGGAGGCCAGCCATGAGCGTTTCGACCCCGATTCGGACCTCGACGCGACGCCCGACGTTGGCCGCGTCCACGCTGTGCGTCGCGGTGCTGCTGGGGAGCGGCCCCGCCTGGGCGCGCCCGGCCGCGGCGGCCCGCGCACCTGCGACGGAGGCATCGCCATCCACAGCGGGGCAGCGCCTGCAGGCCGCGCTCGCGAGCCTCGACTCCGAGGTCACGGCCGCGACGCTGCGCGCCCTCGGTGGCCCGGACACCGCGACGCTGTTGGCCGCGATCGTCGCAGATCCGCGGGTCGCCGGGACGATCCGTCTGCGCGCCGCCGCGTCGATCCACACCCTGGGCGACGCCGACGCGCTGCGCCAGAGCCGGGCCTTGCTGCGACTCGACGCCCTGGAGCCGCGCCTGCGCTGGCACGTCGGCTTCGGCGCCGTCGTGCTCGCCGGCCGCATCGACCTGCCCGCCGCGCTCTCGCTCGCGTCGGCCTGGCTCGCCTCGCCCGACGCCCTCCTGCGCGACGCCGCCGTCCGTGCGCTCGGCCACGTCGACGGCGACGCCGCGACCCGGCTGCTCGAACGCGCCCGCCTCGACACCGACGCGGAGATCCGCGCCGTGGCGACGCGGCTGCTCGCTCGGCGCGCACCGCCGCCGTCGCCGCGCTGAACGCCCCGGCGTCGCGTCGCGACCTGTCTGGCGCCAGCTGTGCCGATCCCGGGCCAGCGCACGCGCCGAGGCCCACTCTCCCCTTGACCGCCCCCTCGATGCGCGTCGATCCTGCGGCAACCCGCGCCGAGCCAATTGGCGCCAGCGCGCGGTGGGGGCCTCGTTGCCGATGCCGCGCTTGCGCCGAGTGGATCCGCCGCACCGCCTCGACCTGACGTGGCACCAATGGGCGATGGCCGTGGCGTTGACGGCGCCAGGGGACGAGGCCGGGACGCGGGCGTCGCTGCAAGGTGCCGACGGGCCGGCGGCGGGTGCGTTGGCCTTCTTGTCGGTGCGCTCGGCCTTCGACGCGCTGCTCAGCGCATGTGCCTTCGCGCCGGGTGACGAGATCGTGCTCACGGCGGTCACGATCGACGACATGCCGCGCATCGTCCGCGCCCACGGCCTGGTGCCGGTGCCGCTCGACATCGATCCGGCGACCATGGCGCCGGACCCGGCAGCGCTCGCCGCGCTGTGCACCGAGCGCACGCGCGCCGTCGTCGTCGCGGACCTCTTTGGTGGCCGTCTGGATCTCACGGCCCTGGCGCGGACAGCGCGCGATCACGGCCTGCTCGTCATCCAGGACCTCGCCCAGGGCTTCGCCGGCCCGGGGGACCGCGGCGACGGCGCAGCCGATGTCTGCCTGCAGTCGTTCGGCACGCTCAAGACCGCGACCGCGCTGGGCGGAGCGCTGGCCTATGTGCGCGACGCGGCGCTGCGTCGGGCGATGGCCGAGGTCCAGCAGGCCTGGCCCGCCCAGCGCAACCGCGACGTGGCGCGCAAGCTCGCCAAGGTCGCCGTGATGATGCTGGCGCAGACGGTGCCGGGCTATTCGCTGCTGAGCTTCGGCTGCGCGCTCGCCGGTCGACCGGTCGGCGACGTGGTGCGTGCGATGACCCGCGGCTTTGGCGGCATGGACGCGGCGCAGCTGCTCGTCGCGCTGCGGCATCGTCCCGCGCCGGCGTTGCTGCGCATGCTCGCGCATCGCCTGCGCCGCTTCGAGCCGTCGCGGCTGCGTCGTCGCGCCGAGGCGGGCGAGGCTGTGGTCTCGGCGCTGCCACCGGAGGTCTGCCCTGGGCACGCCCAGGCGCGGCGGACCCATTGGCTGGTCCCCGTCAGCGTCGCCGAGCCGGAACGCCTGCGGGCCTCGCTGCTGGCCGTCGGGCTCGACGCCAGTGGCGCCTCGAACGTCACGGCGGTTGGCGGCGTCGCCGCGGCCCGGCTGGTCCAAGGCCTCGTCCTGTTGCCGGTCAGCCCGGAGCTGCCGGTCGCTCGGCGGCAGCGCCTCGTCGCTGTCGTCCTGCACCACCTGGAGAACCACCCATGCTGACCGACGCCTTCTATCGCGACTATCGCGTCCTGCCGACGCCATGGATGTACTGGGGATCCTACGCCTTCTATCGCAGCTGGATGGCGGCGACGCGCACGACGTTCCGCGCCGAGGGCTGGGAGTCGATCCCTGACCGCCCCTGCCTGATCGCGACGAACTCGACCCAGAATCAGGACTTCATGGCGCTGCGCACGGTGGCTGCGCTGCGCGGCGTGCCGTGCGTGACCGTGACCAAAGCGAAGAATTACCACAGCGCGATCATGGGGTTCGCGCTCGGTCGCCTGGGCGTCGTGCCGATCGCGTCCAAGGGCTACCTGATCCTGGTCGACGCCACCCGCGTGCTCGGTCGCCGGCCCACCGACGCCGAGTACCGCGCGCTGCGCGACCATGTCGACCACCGCCAGGCGCTGCCGTCCGGTGCCCTCGAAGCCGTCCGTCACCGCGCCCGCTCGTGTTTCGGTGTGCCCTTCGAGCCGACGCGCCAGCCGTATCGCGACTGGTTGCGTGACCGGTATCGCGACGCGCTGCGCGAGACGGTGCGCCTGGCGCGCGAAGCGGTGGACGCTGGATGTCATGTGCAGATGTACCCCGAGGGAACCGTCTCGCCGACGCTCGGCACGGGCCGCATCGGCGCGGTGCAGCTGGCTGTCGCCCTCGGCTTGCCGCTGCTGCCGGTGGGCATGAGCGGCTGCCCCGAGGCCTTCATCGGCAGCTCGCCCCTGACGCGCGGTGGCACCGTCACGGTGCGGGTCGGGCAGCTGATGGAGCTGCCGCCGGATCTGATGCCGGCGGGCTTCCGACCCTTCGATCCGGACGACGAGGCGGCGAACCGCCCGGCGCTGCAGGCCGTCACCGACGCGCTGATGGACCGGATCGACGGGCTCCTCGACCCACCGTACCGGCGTGATCCGAACTCGACCTTCGTCGGCAAGGGCACCCGCGCGTTGCTCTGAGACGCCTGTCGGCCTGGATCGCCGGGCGGCTCGGCCGACGCCGCCCGGGGGGCCGGCCTCGACGGCGCCAGCCGGCGACGACGCCAGCCCGCGACGACGCCGGCCCGCGACGAGGTCCGCGTCGTCGCTCCCTGGTCCGCGCCGGGCGAAGACGCTACGCTGTCGTGCCCGGCCGATCGCCGGGGTCAGCGGGGGGCATGCGATGCAGCAGGAGCCTAGCGAGCGCCACGCGCGCTACCTCGTCGTCGGCGGAGGCGTCGCAGGCATCGCGACGGCGGCCGCGCTCGGTGAGGGCGCCGTCGTCCTCGACGCGTCGCCAGACGGCTACAAGATCGGCGAATCCGTCATCCCCGAGCAGTTCCACGATCCGCGCATGGCGGCCCTGCTGCCGAAGGTCCGCGAGCTGCCGAGCTGGTCGCCCAAGCTCGGGACCCTCTTCGTCGACCATGGCGAGGCGGGGTTCTTTCCCCTGCAACAACACTGCGATCGTGCGATGCACGTGATGCGTCACGAGCTCGAGCCGGCGATGGCGACGGCGCTGGGCGTCACGGTGGCGCGCGAGCGTGTGGTCGAGATCGACGCCGCGGGGCGGCGCGTCCGCACCGAGTCGGGCTGGTGGCGAAGCGAAGCGCCCCTGATCGATTGCAGTGGCCCGGCGATGCTCGTGGCCTCCTCCCTCGGCGCGGTGCGGGACCTCTGGCCGGTCTGGGCGAGTTGGGGCTACTACGACGTCGAGGCGCTCGGCCGCGAGACCTTCTGGGAGCATGCGCGGGCCGCCGACTGGCGCTCGACGGCGCTCGACGTCCCGTCAGGCCGGTTGCTCGACGACCCCGAGGGGCACGCCGACCCGGCCAGCCTGACGACCCTGGTCCGCATCGATGACGGCTTGTGGATGTGGCAGATCCCGCTGTTCCGCCAGCGGATCCTCAGCGTCGGTGTCGTCAGCCGTCGCGGCGCCGTCGACCAGCAGACCTACAGCCAGCTCGTCGAGCAGCATCTGGTTCCGGCGTGGCGTGCGCGCCCGCGGCTCGGCCGCCCTGCCGACGAGTGCGCCCGACCCGACGGCGTCACCCCACCGCCCGCGACCCGCGCCTTCCACCAGCGCGGTGGCTTTGCCCGACGTGCCGAGCGTGCCGCCAGCGCCGACTGGATCCTCGTCGGGGACGCGTTCGCGTTCGCCGACCCCGTGTACTCGGTCGGGACCGGCCTCGCCGTCAACCAGGGGCTCCAGCTCGCGGACAAGCTGCGACGTGGCGGCTGGTCGGCGCTCGACGCCGCCCGCTACCACGACAAGGCCGAGGCCAACTTCGAGCGCGCCATCGAGGGTTTCAGCTTCTGGTACGAGGGGCGCGTGCTGCGCGAGGTCGCCGTGGCGAACCATGTGCAGAAGGCCTTCCTGCTGGGGGAGACCTTCCGCGCGTCGGCGTTTGCGGCCTACACGCACGTCGTCCACGGGGCGATGGTGCAGAGTGACGAGGGCGTGGCCGCGTTGGTCGAGGGGGCCCTGTCGAGCCTCGGCGATCTCGTGTTCTCGGTCGCGACCAGCCCCGACGAAGGCCGGATCAGCCTGCATTGCGAGGATCCGCGCGTCGACTTGTCCGTGGCGCGACGTGGCCCCACGGCCCGCGCGCTGCTCTGGGTCGGCGATCTCGGCCTCTCGTACCAGACCGACCGCGGCGGCAGCGGTGGCGACACGGCGCTCGCGACGCTCGAGCGGCTTCGGGCGTTGGTCGAGCAGGCACCAGCCCCCTGGCACGCCGCGCTGGACCGCCTGGACGCGATGCGCCCGGTGCAGGGCGACGGCTAACGACGCGGACCAGGCGCCTGTTCGGCCTCAGGCGCGCTGGCCTGCGACCCAGCCGCCGTCGTCGTGGCCCGCCCAGGCCGCGACCTGGCGCCAGATCCTGGCCCGCGTCGTGCCGTCGCTGCGCGTCCAGGGCAGCGCGTCGCTCTGGACCCGCTCGCGGTCGAAGAAGAAGCCGCCGCTCGGCCCGCGTGGCTCCTGCGTCGCGAGCAGCCAGAGCAGCGTATCGGCGCCCTCCTCCGGGCTGCGCAGGGCGCGACCGAGCACCGACGCGAACGTCGGCAGCGAGCGATCGACCCCCGGCGTCGCGGCCCAGCCTGGATGCATCGCGTCGACGCGGACGCCCGAGGCGTCCAGCAGCGTCGCCCAGCGCTGCGCGAGCTCGACCTGGACGCGCTTGGCCTGGGCGTAGGCGCGGGTGCCGTCCCACGGGCGCTCCAGCCAGCCGAGATCGGTCGGATCGACCGGCTGCAGCAGCATGCCGCCCGAGCTGACGAAGACGACGCGGCCCGCCGCCGCGGCGAGCGCGGGGCGCAGCTCGGCGATCAGGCGCGACGCCACGACGACGTGGACGGCGAAGCTGGTCTCGTGGCCTTGCGCCGTCAGGGTCCGCGTCCCGGCCAGCAGGCCTGCGTTGAGCGCGAGGCCGTGCAGCCGCGGGTGTCGCGCCGCCACGCGCCGGGCCGCCGCGACGCTTTGGTCGAGGTCGGCGAGGTCGCAGGGTTCGAGGTGCAGGCGTCCGGGCGCGGTCGCGGGCGCCATTGGCGTCAGGTCCCGGGCGCGCGCGGCGAAGGCGTCGGCCTTGGCGCCGGGGCGGACCAGCGCGACGACGTCGGCCCCCCGCTGCAGCAGGCCCCGCGCCGTCGCCTCGCCGATGCCCGAGGTCGCGCCGGTGACGACGTGCGTCTGGCCCGTGAGATCCAACGCCAGCAGCGGATCGGCAAAGAGGCGGGAGCGCACAGCGAAGCCCGCGTGGCCGAACGAGAGCGGCACGAACGGCGCCACCGAGGCCGCCAGCATGCGTTGGGACCAGGTCGCTTTGGTCGGCGTCATCGAAGGCTCCCTCGAGGCTGCGGCGCTGCTGAGGCTACCGGACGATCCGGCGTCGCAGCGGTGCCAGGATGCCACGCGCTTGCGAAACTGACCTGCGAAGCGCTCGCTCACGAAGTCATCTCGACGGGTTGTGGTGTGCGCGCGCCAGGGGTCGGATGAGGACGCGGCCCACTGGCCGACCGGCTGCGTCGGTCGGCGATGACCGCGACGCTGCGGCGCACAGCAGCCGGAGGAGGTCGCGTCGGCCGTTGTCGGCCACCGATTGACCCGACGGCGTCGTCGTCGCAGCATCCCACCCGAGCCCAGGACGTCGATCGTCGCCCGCGACCCGTGCGCACGGCAAGCCGACGCACCCGCCGGGGCAAGGAGGGCGCCGATGTGGACCGAAGCGCAAGGCTGCGCGCTGCTCTACGACGTCTTCACCCGGCGCGGCTTCACCATCGCGACGAACGTGGGCTTCGCCGAGGGCGAGGGCGACCTGGCGGTGGCCTTCGAGATCGATGGCTGGGACGCCGCCGAGCGCGTCGGCTACGAGTTCCTCAGCCGCAGCGAGGGCGACCACGACGACCTGACCCCAGCCGAGCTCGACCGGCTGGGCGCGCGCATGGCCAGGGACGAGCTGCACATCTTCGTCGTCGATGAGACCGACTTCGACTCGGCCCACGCGCTCGAGATCTACGCGGACGCCTTCCTGGACGAGGTGATGCGGCGCAAGGCGCGCAACGGCGCTGCCGGCGGGGGACAGGGGCGATGACGCGGACCGTCCAACTCATCGACGCCATCGGCCAGCGCGCCGCGCAGCTGGCCCGCGAGCGCGACGCCGCAGCCGAGCTGCTCGCGGCGGCGCGTCGTGACTGGCAGGCTGCCCCCGACGCCGTCGACGAGGCACGCCACCACCTGGTCGACACGCTGCTGCCATCGATCGACACGGCGGTGCTGGACGCGGCGGCCGCGCGCATCCGGCTGCCCAAGATCGGCGCCAGCTCGCTGCGTGATCGGATGCTCAACGAGACCCGGCGCATCGACCAGGAGCGGGCGCAGATCGAGCGCGACGATCGCTTTCGCCGCGCCGAGCAGTTTCGCGCGACCTACGCCATCTCGCTGCAAGGCCTCGACGACGCGATCGCGCCGCTGGCCGAGAGCGTCAACGCGCTCGAAGCCATGGAGCGCTTCGTCGAGCTCGTCGAGGTCGGCTACGGCACGGAGTCCTACCCGCGCAAGTTCTGGCAGCTCTCGTACTACCGCGACTGGGAGATGGCGGATCTCGTGGTCGAGGCCATGGGCGAGCGGATGCAGGCGCAGGATTTCGCCACGATCGCCGCGACCTACCGCAGCGAGCGCGAGGCGCTGTTGCAGCTGCAGTCGTCCCGCGACGCCGAAGCGCGCGGTCTCGCGGCGGTCGAGGCCGTGGTCGCGCGCTTCTACGCGCTCAAGGAGCAACGCGAGAGCCTCGGCCCACGCACGCTGAGCTACGCGCGCACCGTGGCGCGCACCCACCTCTTGGCCCTCGCCGACGACGATCTGCTGGCGTTGTTCCGCGACGATCCGACGCTCGACCTGGCGGCGCGCAGGGTGCTGAGCCGGCAGCGCCGCGCCGCGGAGCTCGAGACGCTGGTCATCGAGCAGCTGCAACCGCACGTCGAGTCCATCGACACCGCGATCCACAAGCTGCGCAGGCAGATGGACAAGCTGCGGCGGCCGAAGTACGCCGGCACCACCTGGCCCGACAGCGAGATCGCCCGCCGGATCGGCCGCGACCGCCGCGCCGCCCTCGCCAAGCACCGCATGCGCTTCCACGAGACGCACGTGCACATCCTGCAGATCGACGAGACGTACTGGGATCGCGGCGGCCGCAGCCACAGCCACGGCAGCCACCAGCACGGCGCCGCTTTTGTCGCCTCGGGCGCGGCGGAGCAGGCCTGGGCACCTGGCCTCGCGCCGGGGACCAGCACCGGCTGGGACGGCACCGAGGCCAGCTGGAGCGACGTCTCATGAGCGTCGACGGAGGCCCCGCTGCGTAGCTTGCCGACCCGATTGACCTTCGCCTCGTACGCCGTCAACGGCGCCGGCTTGGGTCACGTCATGCGCCAGCTCGCCATCCAGCGCTGGCTCGAGCGCATCTGCACCTTCGCCGGGGTGCGCAGCCAGCATTGGTTCCTGACGACCTCCGAGGCCGACACCGTGCTCTTTGCGGCCGGATTCCCGGCCCTGAAGCTGCCCTCGAAGTCGATCGTCGAGCGCTCGGGCGTGCCCAAGGCCAGCTATGTCGCGATGGCGCGGCAATGGACCTGGAGCGCGCTGGGCCAGCTGCGGCCGGACGTGCTCGTCGTCGACACCTTCCCCAACGGCTCGTTCCACGAGCTGGCCGTCCTGCTCGACGTCGTGCCGCGCAAGGTCTTGGTGCTGCGGCCGGTCAAGGAGGACTTCGCTCGACGCGGCGCCTACGAGGCGCTGTGTGGCCTGTACGACCGTGTCATCGTGCCCGACGACGCCAACGGTGACGGCGTCGACGCGATGCGCGCGGTGCTCGGGGCCGCGGCCGACCGCGTCTTGGGATGTGCGCCGATCCTGCGCGTCGAGCGCGCCGACCTGCTCGGCGTCGACGACGCGCGCGCGGCGCTTGGCGTCGTGCCGGGGCGCAAGGTCGTCGTGGCCTGCGCCGGCGGGGGCGGGGATCTCGGCGTCGACGCGCTCTTTGACGCCGCCGAGGCTGCCGTCGCCGGCCGCGACGACGTGCACCTCGTCTTCGCCGCCGGGCCGCTCTGTCGCTCGACGCCGCGTCGCGGCGCCCACCGCACCTGGCTCGCCGACGCCGACCTCGGTCCGCTCTGGGCCGGGGCCGACGTCGCGCTGACGGCGGGCGGCTACAACGTCGTCCACGAGCTGGCGTTCGTCGGCGTGCCATCGGTCATGGTCGCGCAGAGCAAGATCGCCGACGACCAGCAGGCCCGGATCGACCGTCTGGTCGCGGCCGGCGCCGCCCGTCGCGCCGAACCTGGCGACATCGCCGCCACCCGCGCGGCGGTCTGCGCCCTGCTCGACGACGCCCAGGCCCGCGCCGCGCTGCGCGCCGCCGCCCGCGCCATCGTGCCGCACAACGGCGCCCGCGACGCCGCCGCCGCGGTGCTCGCCGACGTGCTGCCTCGCAGCGTGCTGCGCCAGGCCCTCGCCGAGCTCGACGACGAGCTGCTGCGCGCCCAGGCCCGGCTCGGCTTGTCGCTGGCCGAGCTCGTCGGGCTCGCCAGCGCCCTCGCAGGCGACGACGACCCTGCGGCGCTGCAGCTCGACGCCGCCCTGGAGCTCTGCGCCGGCGACGCCGGCCGGGACGTCGGACCCGCGCTGCTGCGCCAGCTCGCGGAGCGGCTCGGACGCAAGCTGCCGGCGGCCGAAGTCGAGCCGGCGCTCGAGGCCCTGCTCGACGCCCCGATCTTCGCCGACGCGCTCGCCGCTGTGCCTCCGCTGCTCGCGGCGCTCTGCCAGGAGCATCGCCTCGGCGGCGCGGCGTTGGTGCAGGCCCTGGCGTCGCTCGCCGACACCGCCGCCAACGCCGGCGTCGACCTCTTCGCCCTCGCGCGCAAGCTCGGCGACGCCCGCGGGGCCGACAGCGAGGGTCGCTCGACCAACCAGGTCGCGTTCGCCCGCGTCGAGGCCGAACTGGCCGGCGGCGCGGCGCGCGAGGCGGCGTCATGAGCGACGCGGTGGCGCTCGATCGCGATTCTGCGGCCTCGGCGGACGGCCAGGCCCCGGCGCGGGCACCCACGGGCTGGCGCGCGCGGCTCGCCGCCATCGAGGACGGCCAGCTGCGCCTGGGGCCCGAGACCGTGCACCTCGACGTCACCAACGCCTGCAACACCGATTGCGTCACCTGCTGGGATCACAGCCCGCACCTGCGCGTGGCGCAGCCGATCGCCTGGAAGCGGCAGCGCGCCGACGTCGAGCGCCTCTGCGCCCTGGTCGACGACATCGCCTCGCTCGGCGGGCTGCGGGCCGTCGTCGTCTCGGGCATGGGCGAGCCCTTCACCCACCCGGACATCTACGCGCTGCTGGCGCACCTGCGGGCGCGAGGCCTGCACATCACGGTCATCACCAACCTCGTCGCCGCCGACCTCGAGCGCGTCCTGGCGCCAGGGCAGCCGCAGCCGCTGGTCGACGCGCTGCTCGTCGGCGTGCAGGGGGCCAGCGAGCGCAGCTACCTCGACTTCCACCCGAGCTTTGGCCCGCGCCACTGGCAGCAGCTCCAGGCGGCGCTGGCGGCCCTGGGTGGCCGGGGTGTCCAGGTCAAGCACGTCCAGGTCGTCTGCCGCCACAACGCCCACGAGTTGGTGGCGATGGTCGAGCTGGCGGCGTCCACGCGGGCGGCGCATGTCAACTTCAAGCTGGCCAGCCTGCGCCGAGGCACCGAGGTCGTGGCGCTGACGGCCGATCAGCAGCACGCGCTGCTCGACCACGGCATCGCGGCAGCCGAGGTCGAGGCCCTGCTGCGCGGCGTCTCGACCAACCTGGGCGTGTTCCGGCAGCAGCTGCAGGCCCAGCTTGCGGCCCGGATCGACGGCCTCGGCGACGCGGCGGCGGCCGACGCAGACCACGACGCCGACAGCGACGCTCCGGTCACCGCCGCGATCGCCGATGTCGGTTGCTGGATCGGCACCAGCTACGCCCGCGTCACGGTCGACGGCACGGTGCTGTATTGCTGCAACACCGAGGTCGTCGTCGGCCACCTCGTCGGCGCGCGCTTCTCGACGCTCTGGCACGGGCCATCATGGCAGGGCTGGCGCGACCGCATGCGCGCGGGCGACTACCTGCCGAGCTGCCGCCAATGCGGCAAGTTCAACCAGAACGTCAAGCTCTCTGAACGGTTCCGCGCCGTGTACGGCGAGCGTCGCTGGCGCGAATGCTCCGGGCGCGGCGACGCGGGGCGGCCTTGATGCTCGGCCTCGACGCGCTGCCGGCGCCGCCCTGGCCGCACCAGCCCCTGGTCGAGTGGCAGGTGCTCGGCCAGTGCAACTACGACTGCAGCTATTGCATCCAGGCGCGCAAACACCGCGTCGGCGTGCCGACCGCGGCGACCCTGGACCGCGCCTTGGCCTTCCTCGCTGACCTGCCCGGCACCTGGGAGGTCAAGACCACCGGCGGCGAACCCTTCGCCTTCCGCGGCTTCCTCGAGCGCGTCGTGCCCGGCGTGATGGCGACACGGCACGATCTCTCGACGCTGACCAACCTCTCGCCGGCCGTGCCGGTGCTGCAGCGCTTCGCTGCGCTGACCCACGGCCGCCTGCGGATCGTCTCGGCCAGCCTGCACCTCGAGTTCACGACGACGTCGGCCTTCCTCGACCGCCTTGACGCCCTGCGCGACGCGGTGGCGCCGAGCACGCGCCTGGTGGTCAACGCCGTGCTGGTGCCGGATCGGCTGTCCGAGGTCGCCGTCGCCGCCGACGAGGTGCGCGCGCGCGGCCATCGCTTCTTCCCCCAGCTGATGAAGGTCAAGGGCGGCGTCTTCGCCTACAGCCCGCCGCAGATGGCGCAGGTGGTCGAGATCGTCGGCGATCTCGACGTCGCGGAGGTCGAGCGCAGCGCAAACCTCGCGCCGGCCTACACCGGCCGCCGCTGCTGGGCCGGCGCGCGCTACCTGGTGCTGACCAAGGATGGCGAGGCCTTCTCGTGCCGCAGCGCCCGGCGCGCCGGCGAAGGCAGGCTCGGCGATCTGGAGCGCGGCGTCACGCTGCATCCGGGGCCCAAGGCCTGCCCCTACACCATCTGCCCGTGCGCGCCGCCCGCCAACCGCGGCATGATCGAGGGCGTGCCGTCCCGCCTGGCGATGCACGGCGCGCCCGGCGACGAGGATGCCGCGTGAAGCGCGTCCTGCCCGAGATCCCGGCCGATCGGCCGATCTGGCCGGCGCCGCCGCCGCCCGCCGAGGGCGTCGCCAGCTGGAACATGAACACCTCGTGCAACTACCGCTGCAGCTATTGCACGCAGCGCTTCTTGGACGACCGTGGCCGCTGGGCGCGCGACGTGCCCGCCTTCGTCGCCGGCTTCGCCGCGCTGCCTGCCCGGACCGGTGTGCCGTGGGAGGTCAAGCTCTCGGGCGGCGAGCCGCTGGTGCACCCGCGCGTGGTCGAGGTCGTCGCCGGCCTCGCCGACGCCGGCCTGTGGGTCAGCCTCGTCACGAATTTCTCGCGCCCCGCGGTGCTCGACGACGTGATCGACGCGGTTGGCCCGCAGTTGCGCGTCGTCTCGCTCTCGTTGCACCTGGAGTTCGCCGAGGTCGAGGCGTTTGTCGCCGGCGCTGCGGCGCTGCAGGCCCGGCTGCCGCCGACCGCCTCGCTGGTCTGCACCGTCGTCGGCCAGCGCGCCCGCCTCGCCGAGCTGCCCGGCCTGGTCGCGCGCTTTGGCGCCGCCGGGGTCCGGCTCAAGGTCCAGCCCGAGAAGCAGGACCGCGAGATCATCGACTACGACACGGCAGAGCGCGAGACGCTGCTGGCGCTCGGGGGCCACAACGGCCTCGGCCGGATCGCCCACGACTTTGGCGGCCAGCCTTGCTGGTCCGGGGCGCGCTCGCTGATCGTCGACGACCGCGGCGAGGTCTTTCGCTGCTATCCCGCGCGCCGCTACCGGCTCGAGCACATGGGCAACCTGCTCGACGGCACGCTGCGCCTCGCGGACGGGCCGACCACCTGCCGCTACCGCAGCTGCAACTGCACGGTGCCCATCGCGCGCGGCATGATGCCGCTGCAGGCCGTCGTCGACCGGCTGCAGCCGGGCGCACAGGAGTGACGTCATGAAGTTCAAGACCTTTCGCGCCATCGTCGTCGTCGTCGGTGTCAGCGCCATCGCCGGCGCCAGCTACTGGCTGGTGCAGCAGCGGCGTGACGCCGAGGCCCGCGAGCACGAGGTCTTGCGCCAGCTCGAGCTGGAGGAGCGCGCCGCCGCCGACGCCCGCGCCGCGCTGGCCCGCGCCGATGAGGAGGCGGGCCTGGTCGGCCCCTACGCGGCGTTGCTGGCCGCCCCCGGGCTGCGGCCGATCGACGGCCAGATCCTGCGGGCGGCGTCGAACGTCGTCGACCCGAAGCGCAAGGACGCGCTCGGCCCGTCGCTGCCCAAGGTCAACCTCTACTCGGACGGCGGCAAGCGCTGGGAGCGGGCCAAGGTGGACCTCGACCGTGACGGCGCCTGGGACGAGAGCTGGACCTTCGCCGAGGGCGGCGGCGTCGAGCGCAAGGTCTCGCCCGCCGACGACAGCCGCTACAGCCAGGTGTTCCGCCTCGACGCGACGGCGGGCTGGATCGACGCCAGCCCGGCGGGTGCCGCCAGCGCCATTCCGGGCACCGCCGACGCGCCGGCAGAGGCCATGCCAGCGCCAGGCGCCGCCGACGGCGCCGGCCTGCGCCCGGTCGACCGCGACATCCTCGCGCTGATCCGCGGCCGCGGCGTCGACAAGGTCAAGGACGCGACCAAGGGCAAGCCGTACAAGGTCAACCTCTACGGCGAGGGCGGCCGCTTCACCCGGGCCAAGGTCGACCTGAACCGCAACGAGAGATGGGACGAGAAGTGGACCTTCGACGCCGACGGCACCATCGAGCGCGAGGTCGCGCCGCGCGACGACGAGGCCTACACCGAGGGCTTCGCCCTGCGCGACGGCGCCTGGGTGCCCAAGGCGCGTTGAGGCCACGACGTCAGAGGTTGGTCGAGAAGCGGCCCACGGCGAACGACGGCCCGAACAAGAACGCGATCGGCCCGGAATTGCGCGTCGGCGAGAACTCGACCCAGGCGTGCAGGTTGAAGCTGGCCTGCAGGCTCGTGTTGGCGTTGAGCACCGGCACCGAGAAGCCGAGGCCCGCGACCAGGCTCAGCTGCGGATCCGACGACAGGCTCGTGCCGAGCACGCCGACGTCGAGGCCGATCGGGAACTCGCGGCCCTCTTTGTACAGCCAGCTCACCCGGGCGAGGCCGCCGGCCGAGAACGCCACCGCGCCCTTGCCACCCGCCGAGTCGAAGCGGAACAGGCCAGTCGGCATCGCCGTGCCGACGCTGGCGCGGAAGCTGCGGTCGCCCAGGATCAAATGCCAGGCGGCGTCGGCGCCGAGGCGTTGGCGCGGGCTGAAGTCGTAGTGCGCGCCGGTGTACTCGTGGGCGACGACGATGTCGATCGCGTCGAATTCCTCGCGCGATCCGACGGGGATGGCGATCTCCAGCGTGCCCGGACGGCCGCTGAGGGTGATCACCTCGTCGACGCCCGGCGCCTTGACCCGCAGGCGCTGTTCGCCGGCCTCCTCGGGGATCGCGCTGCGATCGAGCACGAGGCGGCAGCCGAAGCGGTCCTCGTAGGCGATCGACACCGTGCGGCCGGGCGTGACGTCGCGGATCTCGTGGACGCCGGTATCGCCGCGACCAGGGCAGGCCACGCGCACGATGGCGCCCTTGCCCTCGGCCGCGGGGCGGGTCAACGGCAGCGGCACGTTCATCGTCCGCACCGAGAACCGCGCCGCCGTCTCGAAGATGGCCACCGGGGCGCGTCGGCCGAGCAGCTCGCGCAGCGCCGCGGGCGCGTAGGCCAGGCGCAGCGGCACGGCGCCGGTGCCGGTCGCGGCGCCCCGGATCGACTTGCCGTCGTCGCCGATGGTGTAGAAGCCCGGCCGCGCGACGACGGTGATCTCCTTGGCCCAACGCGGCGACGCGAACACGATCTCCAGCTTCGCGGCCCGATTGCGCGGGATGAAGTCGAGCGCGCCGAGCTCGTTGGCCTCGAGGCGGATGCCGACAGGCTGGAAGTCCGAGGCGATCGGCACGCGGGCGGCCGCCAGGGTGGTGCCGACGGCGTCGGCGCGGCGCAGCAGCAGCTCCAGGTGGCCGACGCGCTCGGGCACCTCGGCGAAGACGATCTCGAAGGCGCGGTAGCCGCGGTCGCGCGACTGCAGCTCGCCGCGGACCCAGGCGGTCGTTGGCGGCTGGGTGCCGATCTGCAGCTCGCGCAAGTCGCCGCTGACGCATTCCTTGGACACCGCGAGCACATAGGCGTGGTTGCTGACGCCGGCGAGCAGCGGCGCGTCCGACGGCAAGCGGATGGCGCAGCGCTGGACCTCGAGCGAGAACGTCTCGGAGCGAGCGAGCTTGCCCGCGACCACGCGCTGCACGTCCGGACGCAGCTCGAGCCGGACCTGCACCCGCAGGCTGGTCGGATCGACGGCGTAGACCTCGAGGCCCTGCGGCGTCATCGCGCAGCGGGCGAACTTGCAGCTGACGTCGGCCACCGCCATCGGCACCGTGACGGGGAAGAGCGTGCGCTCGGCGGTGCCGTCGATGGTCCGGGTCTGCAGCAGCGGATGCACCAGCGCGTAGCGGATCGACGCCACGTTCCAGGTCTCGCGCGCCAGGAAGGCCGTGCCGTCGTGCAGCGCCGGCAGCGATTGGCCGACGTCGGCAGGCACGTCGTGCGGCCACAGCTGCAGCTCGACGTCGCTGGCAGCGCGCAGCCACGCGCCGATCAGCGTCTCGTCCAGCTGCAGGGCGCAGGTTCGGCCGCCCATGCACTCGCCGCGCGCCAGCACCGTGCCGCGTCGGTGCGCGACCAGGTCGTAGGCGTCGACCGACGTGGCCCGCACCTCGACCATGCCCGACTCGGGCAGGACCGTGGCGGCGCTCTCGCTCGCCGGCAACCAGCCGCCAGGGCCGATCCACGCGCGCAGCGTGGTCGGCATGGCGCAGCTGCGGCGGCCCGACTCGCGCCGGCCAAGCTCGATCCGCAGCCAGGCGGGCGCGAAGCCGGCCCTGTCGACCTGGATGCCGTCGCCATCGGCGCTCGCGCTCGCCCAGGGCGCGCCCTGGACGCCGCAGACTGGCACACCGAGCGCGATCTGGTCCGCGACCGGCAGCGCGACGCTGGCGGTCGGAGCCGTCGCGAGATTGACCGCCAGGATCGACGGCGGCGCCACCGCTTGGGCCTGCGCCGTGGACGCTCCGCACCAGGCCCACCACGTCCCGACGACGACCGTGGCCCAGACGGGACGACGCCGAGGGGCGGGGCGTCGGATCACGGCGTGTCGTCCGTCGGGCCCGCAGACGCGACCACGGCGGCGCCGGCCGCGCCCTGGACGGGATCGACCGGGATCTTCGTCAGCGAGAACGAGAACCAGACCGCGACCAACGTCAGCGCCAGGCCGTACCAGGTCGCGGCGTATTCGACGTGCTTGCTCGGATGCATGCGCACCGGATGGGCGTAGCCGTCGAGCGGGATCTTGGAGGGATCGACCGGCTCGCCGACGGCCTGCACGCCGGCCTGCAGCATCAGCCGCGGCTCGATCCCGGCGACCGTCGCGGCGACGCCCTTGGGCCAGGCCCGCAGCCACGTCGGGTGGCCGACGAACGTCCCGACCGTGTGTTGCGGCGGATCCAGCGGGGGAACCTGCAGCCGTCCCAGGACGGTGCGCTCGGGCTTGGCCCGGATCTCCGCGATGTAGTCTTCGACCTTGTCCTCGGGCACCCAGCCCAGATAGACGAGCACCCGGGGCAGCGGCCCACCCGCCACGCGCATCGGCATCATGACGCCGAAGCCGCGCTGGCCGAACATGTAGCGGGCCGTCAGCAGCTGTGTCTGATCCGGCTCCAGCGTGCCCGTGAGCTCGGCGCGGCGAAAATGCAGCGCGTGAAGCCGGGCATCGTCCTCGCCGTCGCCCGGGACGCCGCCGAGCGACGTCAGCGGCGGCTGGTCATGTTGCGCGCTGTAGGCGGCGATGGTCGCGGTCGACTCCTGGTAGCGCCGCGCCTGCCAGGTGCCGAGGCCCAGCAAGCAACCGAACATCACCAACGCGATCAGGCTCGCCGCGAGCTTGGGTCGGAACACGCGTCGCGTCGGGCCCGTCGTCTCTGCGTCGTTGCTCAGGTCGGGGGCCAGCGGGCTCATGGTGCGTCTCCGTGCTCTGCGAGCCATTGCAGCGCGCGGTCCAGTTTGGCAAGCGATTCTTCGTCCTTGTCGTACAACGCCCGCATCCGGCCCTGGCCGTCGACCAGCACGAAGCGCAGGCTGTGCGCCGTGTCGATCGGCGTCGGCTTGTCGGCGACGGCCGCCAGCGGCGAGCCCGGCGGGTGATCGCGGCGCAGCAGCGGCTGCAGGAACCCCTCGGTGACCAGGGCGTTGGTCGGGCCGTAGTCGGCGCGCGCGAACGACCAGACCGTGGGATCCGCGCCGTACTTGCGGCCAAAGGTGCGCAGTGCCTCTTGCGTGTCGGTGATCGGGTCGACGGTGAAGCTGATGATCCGCGGGCCGCCGGCCTTGCGCCAGACCTTGACCCGCTCCTGCAGCTTCGCCGTCGCCTGCGCCAGCGGCGGGCACGACGTCGGGCACGAGGTGAACAAGAAGTTCGCCACCCACGGCTTGCCCCGCAGCGACTCGCTGCCGATGGCCTTGCCGGTCTCGGTCTCGAACGACCAGCTCGGCAGGTCGCCGAGGTAGGTCAGCTCCTCGGGCGGGGTCTGGCAGGCCGCGAGGCCGAGAAGCACCGCGCCCACGAGCGCCGCGCGTGCCCATCGGGGCGTGGTCATGGGGTCTCCGTGGCCGCCGCGGGTGACGGCGGGTGCAGCAGCTCGGTCGGCGGCAGCGGTCCGGTCAAGGTCTGCAAGAAGGCCACGAGATCGCCGACATCGACGGCGTCGACGTCCATCGTGTCGAGCACGAGGTCGCGGTGGCCGATCTGGGCCTTGCCCGGCCGCTCCTTGTAGAAGCGCACGACCTCCTCGAGCGTGGTGAAGCGACCGTCGTGCATGTACGGGCCGGTCTTGGCCACGTTGCGCAGCGTCGGCGTCTTGAACGCGCCGAGGAAGTCCTCGAACCGTGGGTTCAAGAACCGAAGCTCCGCGCAGTCGCGGTCGTCCGAGACCACGCCCCCGCACGAGAAGGGGTCGCCCTTGACCTGTTGCGCGCCGAGCGTGCGGCCGACGTCCATCCCGGACTGCCCCGGCACGGCCGGAAGGCCCAGGTTGTGGAAGCCCTTGTCCGTCAGCAGCGGCCCGTTGTGGCAGTTGACGCAGCCACCGGCGCCGAGGAACGCGCGCAGACCGCGCTGGGCCGCGGGCGACAACGCCGCGTCCGCGGGCACGACGCCGTCCGGGGCCTTGGCCAGCGCCTCGGCGAAGCGATCGAAGGGCGCGGGCTGCGGCTGGAGCTTGCGCTCATAGGCCTCGATGGCCTTGCCGACGTTGGCGTAGATGCGGTCGATCGTCGCGCGATCCTCGGCCGGCAGCGCGCGCCAGGCGCGGTCGGCGGCGCTGGTCGACATCGAGGGCACTGGCCGGGCCTCGCGCGGCCAGGCCGCGACGGCCTCGGTCGGCGGCAAGGGGCCGAAGATCGCCTCGTACCGCGCGCGATGGTGCGTCGCCACGACGTGGGCCACCCCGGTCCGGCTGAAGGCGTGCTCGACCTCGCTCTCGATCGGGCCGCCGGCCTGCGACCACAGCGAGTCCTTGCGCCCATCCCAGAACACGAACGGCAGGTGCGAAGCGCCCAGGACGGTCGGCGCGTGGCGTGCGGTCGTGCCTTTGCCCTTGGCCAGCGGCAGCCCGTCCGTGAAGTACAGGCTCGGCTGGTGGCACGTCGCGCACGAGACGTCGCCGGTCTCCGACAGGCGCTGGTCGAAGAACAGGGCCTGGCCCAGCGTCGCGGCCGCGGGCACGTCGGCGAAGCGGTTGCCGGGCGACGGCGGCGGCGGCTTCAGCGGCGAGAGGCTGGCGATGAGGGCGCGCTCGTCGGGCGTCCAGGCCAACGGCCCGGCCGGAGCGCCCTCGCCGCAGGCAGCAACGAGCGACAGCAAGCCGAGGGCCAGGATGCGGCGCATTCGCTACAACGCCTCCGGCGCTTGCTGCCAATCCGCCTCGAGGTGCACGGGCTTGCCGTCGACGGTGACCTCGATCGCGAGCTTCCACGCGCCGTGCATGTGCAGCTTCATCCCCGTGGTCGCCCAGCCCGCCGCGGTGGCGGTGTGCTGCGGATCGGTCATCATGCCGTGGCCATGGCTGGGCATCGTGGCGTCGAGGGTGAACGCGCTCGCCTGGACCGGACTGCCGTCGTCGCGGCGCAGCACGGTCGTCGCAGCGAAGAGCTCCCCCACCTTGGGCTGGCTCGGGGCAAACGTCACGGTGGCGACGAGGCCGCCGCCCTTGAGTTCGACGGGCGAGCGCGACGAAGGCGGCGCCTCGGCTGCGGTCGGCACGCCGCCGGCCGGCTGGGACGCGCCGCCGCCGGTTCGACCGCATCCCGCCAACGTCGCGATCACGGCGAACGTCGCCAACAAGGCCGTCGTCGTGTGCAAGTCCGGCGCCGCGCGCCCCGACCGAACCGCGCTGACGGTCCGGGGCGCGCGCGGCGAGCGCGGGCTGCTGGGGGACGGACGCGAGGAGGGCAGGGCGGTGATCATGCGACGTCCACGGTGGCGGCTGGCTTGCTCGAGGACGCGGCCCGCGCCGCCCGCAGCCGATCCACCGACGCGATGCCCGACGTCCCGCGCTTCGGCGTGCCGCGACGTGCCCATTGGGCGAAGACATAGCCCAGGCCGCCCCACAGCAAGAAGCCGCCCGGCAGCCACATGAGCATGCCGCCGACCTGCTGATCGGCGATCGGGCTCAGGCCCCAGACGCGCGGCTGGTTGATGTAGAACGTGTAGATCACGCTGTCCTGCAAGCTGATGATCATGCCGAGCGCCTTCATCGCCACCATGTTGCTGAAGACGTAGACCATCTGGCTGCCGAACGCCGGCCGCGGGATCTCCGGCGCGCCGCTGAGCAGCGGCCACCAGAACACCACCGCGGTGGACATGAAGAGCAGGTGCTCGACGATATGCCATTCGTGCGAGAGCAGCGCCATGTTGTAGAAGTCGGGCAGGTGCCAGAGCCAGATCGTGCCGTTGTAGATGAAGAAGGCCTGCGTCGGCCGTGTCATCCAGCGCGCCGCGTTCGTGATCGGCACCCGCTTCAAGAACCGCGTGACCATCCACGGCTGGATGCCGAACAAGAACATCGGCGCCCACACCAGCTGCAGCGCCAGGTGCTGCACCATATGCGCCGCGAAGAGCAGCTCGTCCGCCAGGTGATGCAACGGGCCGTCGAGCGTGAACCACGCCAGCACCATCGAGGCGTAGAACCACCGCGCGCGCCGCAGGTCGAGCGGCTCGTCCGGGCGGCGCCAGCGCCGGATCGCCACCGTGTACAGGGTCGTCAGGACGACGATGCCGATGATGATCGAGGGGTGGAAGTCCCAGAACAGCCAGTCCGACGTCGTGGCGACCAGGAAGTTCGCCCGCTCGCGCAGCTGCGGCAGGCCCGATGGGTGCGCCCAGCTCCAGCTCGGCAGCAGGGCCATCAGCACGGCCAGCAGGCCGCCGAGGCCAAGGCGACGACGCAGGTCGCGGCCACCCGGGGCGGCTGCGTCGTGTTGGTCGACTCGGGGGATCGTGTCTCGCATGGGGGCTCCCTGTGCCGCAGCAGGCGCGTCGGCTCACGGGATCGATGCGAGGGCGCTCGAGGAAGTGCCGCGCTGATCAGCAGCAGCGGCGACGTCGCGGCTAGTCCGCGGCCTTCTCGCCCTCGCAGGGCTTGCCGTCGGCCACGTTCTTGCCGCGCATGCTGCGGACATAGAGCGAGACCTGCTCGATCTGATCGTCGGTGAGCTGGCCCTTGAAGCTGACCATGGCCTTGCCCTGGACACCGTTCAGGACCGTGTTGACGATGTCGTGGACCTTGCCGCCGTGCAGGTAGCAGTCGTCCGTCATGTTCGGGCCGAGGCCGGCCATGCCGCCGCCGTCGGCGCGGTGGCAGGCGCCGCACTTCTCGCCCCAGATCTTCTCGCCGGCGCTGAAGTCCGTCGTCGAGGCGAAGAGCTTGTCGTACTCCTCGGCCGACTTGGCCGGCGTGTAGGCGGCGGCCGCAGCCGCGCCGGTGCCCATGCGCTCGTCGTGCGACTTCTGCGCGGCGAGGCGGACGTAGCCGGTGCCGAACGCTTCGAAGTGCGGCATGACCAGCAGCGTCATGACGTAGATCATCAGGAACGCCATCAGCATCGGCGCCAGGAACACGATGCGGAAGACGTTCTTGTCGTCACGCAGGTGCATGAACGTGCCGACGACCATCGCGAGCTTCTGGATGGCCAGGACGGTCATCATCGGCACGAGGATCGGCTTGAGGACCGGCACGTAGAGCACGGCGATCTCGAACGCCGTGATCAGCGTCAGGATGATCGCGGTCCGGGTGTAGACCTTGGCGTGTGTGTGGTAGCTGGACACATCGTGCAGAGCGGGGTTCATGCGCTGGCTCTCCCTGGGTGCCGTGCCGTCGACACGGCCTTTCGGCTACGGGTTCGGTTCGTGCGTCGCAGCGAACTACTTGGCGAACTCGAAGAGGTAGACGAACGTGAAGATGATGATCCAGACGATGTCGACGAAGTGCCAGTACAGGCCCGCCGACTCGACCACGACCGCGCGCTCGGGCTTGATCTTGCCCTGGTGCACCAGCATCGCGACCATCAGCAGCCAGATCACGCCGACCGAGACGTGCGCGCCGTGGAAGCCCGTCATCGTGTAGAAGGTCGAGCCGAAGAGCGAGGTCTGCAGCGCGAGGTGTCCTTCGTGGAAGAAGTGGTAGAACTCGTACACCTGGAAGCTGACGAAAATCGTGCCGCAGATCGCGGTCAAGACCAGCATCAACTTGGTGCGGCTCAGGTTGCCCGCCTTCATGCCGTCGACCGCGAGCGCCATCGTGTAGGAGCTCATCAGCAGGACGAACGTCGAGATCGACGTGATCTCGATGCTGAAGATCTCGGCGGGCAGCGGCCCTGAGATGCTCTTGTCGAGGTAGAAGAAGTAGGTGGCGATCAGCGACCCGAAGAACATGCATTCCGAGCCGAGGAACGTCCACATGGCCAACTTGATGTTGGGCACCTTGAGGTAGTTGTTCTCGACCAGGTTGCCGTGACCGTGGTCGTCGGCGCCGTGCTCGTGGTCATGTGCGTGCGCAGTGGCGGACATCTCTGCTCCCGTCTGCAGCGGCCGCTGGGCCGCGCTCCGAACCGTGTGGCGCCATCTGGCGCCGTCGTCCCTGCCCGCGGCCGATTGGCGACGGGCCTCGCTGGCCTAGACCGGCTCGCTGACCCAAGCCCAGACGCTGCCGATCATGCCGACAGCGCCCACGACCGAGACCAGCCACAGGTAGTTGCCGGGCATGAACGTGTTCAGCAGAAGGCCCACGACCAGCACGAACACGAAGCCCGAGCAGATCATCGGCTTCCACGAGTACGAGGGCATGTGGAACTCCTCGCCGTGCTCCGGCGCGATGATCTGCATGTCCGGCGTGTACTTGTGGTCCCAGAGCGGGCGCTCGCTCAGCACGATGGGCGTGAAGTCGAAGTTGTGCGGCTTCGGCGGCGAGTCGGTCATCCACTCCAGCGTCGCGGCGTCCCACGGGTCGCGGCCGGCCGTCTTGCCGCTCTTGAGCGAGGTGAAGAGGTTGTAGGCGAAGATCATCGTCGCCACGCCCATGATCAGCGCGCCGACGGTGCCGAGCATGTTCTCGAAGTCCCACTGGGCGTCGGCCGGGTAGGTGTAGATGCGGCGCGGCATGCCGTTGTTGCCGAGGATGTGCTGCGGGAAGAACGTCGTGTTCAGGCCGATGAGGAAGAGCCAGAAGTGGAGCTTGCCGAGCTTCTCGCTGAGCATTTTGCCCGTGAACTTCGGGTAGTAGTAGTAGATGCCCGCGAACAGGCCCTGCAACGCGCCACCGACGAGCACGTAGTGGAAGTGCGCCACGACGAAGTAGGTGTCGTGCTGCTGCAGGTCCAGCGGCGGGCTGGCGTGCATCAGGCCCGAGAGGCCGCCGATGGTGAAGATCGGGATGAAGCTGGTGGCGAAGAGCATCGGCGTCGGGAAGGTCAGGCGACCGTTCCACAGCGTGCCGAGCCAGTTGAAGATCTTGACGCCCGTGGGGATGGCGATGATGGCCGTCGTCGCCGCGAACGCAGCGTCGACCACCGGGCCCATGCCGCCAGTGAACATGTGGTGGGCCCAGACGCCGAAGCCGACGAAGCCGATGAAGATGCCCGAGAAGATCACGGCGGTCTGGCCGAAGAGCGGACGGCGCGCGAACACCGGCAGGATCTCCGAGACGATGCCCATCGCGGGCAGGATCAGGACGTACACCTCGGGGTGGCCGAAGAGCCAGAACAGGTGCTGCCACAGGTGGGGGTCGCCGCCCATGCTGACCTGGTAGAACACCGTGCCGAACATGCGGTCGAACGCCAGCAGGATCAGACCGACCGTGACGGGCGGGAAGGACAGGGCAAGCAGGAACTGGATCACCAGCATCATCCAGCCGACGACCGGCACGCGCAGCAGGGTCATGCCGGGCGCGCGCAGGTTGAGGATGGTGACGATGAAGTTGACCGAGGCCGCGAGCGAGCTGGCCGAGAGCATCGCCAGACCAGCCCACCAGAAGTCGATGCCGGTGCCGTTGTACTGCGCGCCGGTCAGCGGGGCGTAGCCGGTCCAACCAGCGGCGGGCGGACCGTCCGGGAAGAGGAAGCTGGCGTTGATCACGAGCGAGCCGAGCAGGAACGTCCACCACGACCAGGCGTTCAGGCGCGGGAAGGCGACGTCACGCGCGCCGATCACCAGCGGGATCAGGAAGTTCGCGAAACCGGCCGTCATCGGCATGATCGCGAGGAAGACCATGGTCGTGGCGTGCATCGTGACGAGACCGTTGAAGGTGTCGCCGCCCATGAAGTCGTTGTCCGGCTTGATGAGCTGGATGCGGAAGAGGATCGCCTCGATGCCGCCGAGCAGCATGTACAAGAAGCCAGCGGTGCCGTAGAACACGCCGATCTTCTTGTGGTCGACGGTCGTCAACCAATCGACGAGGCCGGTTTTGATCTCGCGTTCGCGGTGCTCGTGGGGCTCCGGCGCGTTCAGATCCTCGATGTCGTAGAGCTTGGAGGACATGGTGGCTTCCATCCTTGCGGGCGGCCGACCGACGCGGTCAACCGGGTTGACTCCCGGGGCGAACCCCGGCGCGGCGAGCTACTTCAGCGAGTAGAGGTAGGTGGCGACCGCGGTCGCCTCCTCATCGCTGAGGTTGAGGTTGCTCATCAGCGCGGCTTCCTTGACCGCCTGCGGGTTCTTGATCCACTTGGCGAGGTTCTCGACCGAGTTGGGCAGCGTGTTGGCGACGATGCTGGTGCGCTCGCCCACGTGGGTCAGGTCCGGGCCGGTGGTGCGCGAGCGCTGCGTCAACTCGGCGACACCCTTGATGCTGTGGCAGGCGACGCAGCCCTTGGAGGTAAAGACCTGGCGACCCTTCTGCTCGAGCTCGCTGACCGGCTCGCGGGCGTTCTGCTGCTGGTTCTTGACCCAGGCGTCGAACGAGTTCGGGCCCTCTTTCGGGTGGACGAAGAGCTTGAGGCCCATGCGCGCGTGGCTGGCGCCGCAGAGCTCGGCGCACTGGCCGACGTATTCCTGGACCTCGCCGTTGGCGCTCGGGAAGGCCTTGAACGTCAAGGGGTAGGTGCGGCCCGGCGTCGCGTCGCGCTTGCCCGAGACGCGCGGCACCCAGAAGGCGTGGATCACGTCCGCCGAGGTGATGTGCAGCTGGACCTGGGTGCCCTCTTCGACGTGCATCTCGTTGGCGGACGAGAAGCCATACTGCTTGTAGTCGTACTCCCACCACCACTGCTTGCCGATGACGTCGATCTCGATGAGCTTCTGCTCCTTGTTCGGTTCGGCCGAGAGCTGGAACACGCCGCCGACGGTGATCGCGGACAGCACGAGGATGATCAGCGTCGGGATGACGGTCCAGATGATCTCGAGCCTGGTGTTGCCGTGCAACTCGAGCGCGGGCACGTCATTGTCGCCGGGCTTCTTGCGGAACTTCGTGATCGCATAGAAGAAGCCCGCCGCGACGATGATGAAGATCACCACGTCGAGGATCAGGTAGAGCCAGAAGAACCAGGCGCTGACCTCGGCGCCGTCGCCGGCGGGATCGAGCGTGTCGCGCGGGTGGCCGGCGAGGGCCGGCAGCGCGAAGAGCAGGACCGCGAGCATGGGCAGCAGACGGGGCAGCGCCTTGCCGAGGCGACTCGTCGCCGCGACACCGCTGGCGAGGGCGGCGCTTGCAGTGGCGTAGAGGTTCCGATGGTTCATGGGTCAATCCCTGTGGTGCAGTTGCGTGCAGCCGGCGCGGGTCTTCAGACGAGCAGGTCCACGGTCATCGCCGTGCAGATGAGGTGCAGGTAGACCAGCGACGCGAGCATCACTGTGCGCGCCGCCTTGTTGCTTCGCTGCCGTAGCAGGCTCACGCACTTCCAGACGAACCATGCGTTCGTCAGCAGCGCGACGGCCCCGTACCCCAGGCTGAGGTGGCCCGTCAATACCGGCAGCAGCGAGGGCGGCGCGAGGCTCAGGGCGTAGAGCAGGATCCGCCAACGGGTGTGCTCGTCGCCGTGGGTGAGCGGCAGCATCGGGAAGCCTGCGCTCTCGTATTCTCCCTTGCGGAACAGCGAGATGGCCCAGAAATGCGGCGGCGTCCACAGGAAGATGAGCGCGAACAGCGTCAGGCTCTGCACGCCGATCGTCCCGGTCAGGGCGGCGTCGACGATCAGCGGCGGCGCGGCACCTGCGGCGCCGCCGATCACGATGTTCAGCGGCGTGCGAGGCTTGAGCCAGATCGTGTAGATGAAGACGTAGAACAGGATGGTGGCCAGGCCGACGACCACGCCGAGCGGGTCACCGGATGCGCCGATCAGGGCCAGGCCGACGATCGAGAGCACCAGGCCCCAGGCCATCGCCTCGTTCGGCGTCAACAGGCCGGTCGGCAAGGGGCGGGTCTTGGTCCGGGGCATGCGACGGTCGATGTCGCGCTCGATCCAGGCGTTGAACACCGAGCTGGCGCCGGCGATGGCGGCGATGCCGGCCAGCAGCGTGATCGAGGTCGAGATCGCCGGCCAGCCGGTGGGCAGCAGGCCCAGCATCGGCACGCCGGTGAAGAAGACCAGGGCCACGACGCTCGGGCGCGTCATCTCGAACAGGCCGCGGATCCGGGCCAGCACGCTCGCCCGCGGGCCGGACGCCGCGTCGTCGAAGCGCGCGCGAGCGAAGTCGTCGACGGCGAGCGCGTCGCTGACGTATGGCTCTGCGCTGGCGGGACGGATCGGATCCATGGGCTCGGAGGTGGCGGGTTGTTCGCTGCCTTGCATGGGCGCCAAAGGAGACTTCCTTCGTGTGGACGCAGGCTTTGACGGCTTCGGGCGCGAGCCCCCGATTTCGTCGCGGGCGGTATACACCTCGGGCCGTTGCGTTGTCCAGAAGGCGACTGGTTGTCCAGAAGGGGAACGTCGTTGGTGTCGGACCTTCGGTCCGCCGTCCAGCGCCAGGTCGCCGCGGCCACGGCCCTTGCGACCGGTCGTCCGGCGTCGCAGGGCTCGACGTTGCCGGCGGCAGGCGTCAGGCTGGGGCGTCGCCGCGCCGGGGTGCGGCGGTCCGGGCTACGGACACCAGCGGAGGGACTCGGGATGGGCAGGATGCGACGCGGGACGTGGCGGGCGGGGCTGTTCGCGGTGATGGTCGTCGCGGCGACGGCGGCCGGCTGCGAGCAGGCGGTGGCCGTGGACGACGCCGTCGGTGCCAGCGGTGACGACACGCAGGCCGCTGGTGGCGACACCGCCCTGGCGGCCGACAGCGCGCAGACCGCGGACAGCGCAGGGGCGGACGTCACGACCGACGACGCGACGGTCGACACGGGCCCCGTCGGCTGCCTGCCGGCCTGCCCCGCGCACCAAAGCTGCGACGCCGGGCTCTGCGGGCCGAAGGCGTGCACCGCGGCGGCCGACTGCAACGATCCGGCGCCGCCCGCAGGCGCCGAGACCTTCTACTGCCCCGATGGCACCTGCCGTGCCTGGCAATGCGGCAAGGACGAGCACTGCGCCGCGGGGCAGAAGTGCAACACCATCAACTACACCTGCTACACGCCGCAGACCGGCTGCACGCTCGACGCCCAATGCCTCGACGACGACAGCTGCACCGACGACCTCTGCGATCTCAAGACGGGCAGCTGCAGCCACACCAAGTTCCCGGCTTGCTGCAAGGTGGCCGCCGATTGCGACGACGGCGATCCGTGCACCGTCGAGGGCTGCGCCAACAGCCAGTGCACCTGGAAGGGCGTCGCCAACTGCTGCAAGGACGACGCGGGCTGCAGCGACGGCAACGACTGCACCAAGGACACCTGCGTCGGCGGAGCTTGCAAATACGCGTCGATCCCCAGCTGCTGCAGCAAGGACAGCCAATGTGACGACGGCGAGGCGGCCACGGTCGATGCCTGCGTCGGCAGCCCGAGCAACTGCGTCCACGCGCTGGCCGACAAGCCCAAGACCTGCGGCGCCGTCGCCGACTGCAAGGGTACCGGCTGCGCGGCGGCGAGCTGCCTCGGAGGCTTGTGTTCGTTCGCGCCGACGCTGGCCGCCGGATGCTGCGAAACCGCGACGACCTGCGCGCTCGGCGCCAGCTGCAAGGCGCCCGCCTGCCAGGGCTGGAGCTGCGCGACGACCGCGGTGACCAACGGCAACGTCGGCCCGCACCAAAGCTGGGATTTCGAGGCAGGTCTCGATGGTTGGACGGTCGAGGCCGGCAACACCACCGCGAAGTTCCACGCGGCGCAGGGCTGGTCCGCCCACGGCAAGGGCACGCTGCGCTACGGTGTGCCCGGCAAGGACACCTGGAAGGGCGGCCTGCCCAACAACGGCGCGGCGATCAGCGCGCCGCTGGTCGTCCCGGCGGGCGCGAAGCTCACGTTCTTCGTCTTCTTCGATGGAGATCCCGGTGCGGGCGTGCACCTCTTTGGCCTCGACGCCGTGGTCGCCGGGGTCAAGACGCCGATCTGGACCAAGAACGGCGACCTCAAGGGCAACACCGCCGGGGCGTGGAAGCCGTTCACCGTCGATCTTGCGGCCTTCGCGGGCAAATCGGTGCAGCTGCGGTGGTGGTTCGACGTGTCGGTCGCCTTCCCCAAGGAGGACGGCAAGGGCCTGCACATCGACGCGATGGTGATCCAGGCGCCGTGCCCTTGAGCAGGCCGTGGTGGTCGGTGAAGGTCGGGCGGCAGCGCTGGGAAGCGGCGACGGCAGCCGATAGCATGGCGCGGCGGACGCGACGGCCGCGACGGGGGATGCGATGATGCGGGACGAGATGCGACACGAACGAGCCACCAAGCGCGCGAACGAGGCGCCGTGGCGGACGTCGCCCGCGGCCGCGACGCTGCTGGTGGCGATGGCGGCGCTGCTCGTCGGCGGCTGCGGCAACGACACCGACACGGGGGCATCGACCGGGTACACGCAGGTCGGCGATGTCCAGGAGGGCGGCACGCTCGGCGACAGCGCGGCCGCGGACGTCGCGATCATCGGCGACGCAGACGATGTGGCGACGGCGGCTGACGGCGCCGGCGCAGACAGCGCGGCGGTCGAAGATACGGCGCAGCCGGACGATACGACGGCGGCCGACGCCACCGCAGTCGACACGGTCGCAGCCGATACGGGGTCCGCAGATACGGGGTCCGCAGATACGGGGCCCGCAGATACGGGGTCCGCAGACACCGCCACGGCCGACACCGGCAGCGTCGACGCTGGCGGGCCCTGCGCCGACAAGGTCAACAAGTTCAACGGCGTCGTCGGCAAGGCCAAGGCATGCGCCGACGACCTCGACTGCTACGGCCACGCCGAGGCGATCGAAGGCAAGGGCTGGGTGTTCGGCGCGCCGATCAAGCCCGGCTGCAGCTGCCAGACCTACTACAACGGCGGCGCGGCAGAGACCCAGGCGGTCGTCGACATCGCGGCAGAGTACACCAAGGCAGGCTGCCCGGATTCGTGCCCGGACGTCGATTGCCAGTCGCTCAAGGGCACGATCGGCGCGTGCGTCGCCGGTGCCTGCCAGGCGCAATCGCTGACCTGCGCCGCGATCGAGGCCGCGGTCAAGAAGGCCGTCGCCATCGGCCGCTCCTGCACCAGCGACGACGAGTGCTCGCCCTTCGGCATGCAGGGCGAGCTGCCATGCGGCTGTGGCGTCAACGTCAACCTGAACAAGATGGCGCCCGGCAAGCCCGTCTTCCTCTATGTGACGATGATGGCCCAGGCCTATGTCGCGATGGCCTGCGCCAAGGACGTCGTCTGCGCCTGCCCGAGCATCGGTCCCGCCGCGTGCAAGGCCGGGATCTGCGAGACGAAATAGGCGCGACAGAACGCGCCCCCGCCGCCGCGGCCGGCCACGACGCGGCGCGTCGTTTACACGCGACCCAACTGGCGTGAACATGCGCCGCGCGTCCTTCGGGGGCGCACGGAGGCAACGCATGGCCCGCAACGATTTTCGCCAGACCCTGGTCGCAGACCCCGATCCGCTCGAGACGCAAGAATGGCGTGACTCGATCGACGCCGTCGTCCACTACGCCGGCAAGGAGCGGGCCCACTACCTGCTCGGTCAGGTGCAGGAGCACCTGCAAGAAGAGGGCGTGCAGCTGCCGTACCTGGTGCGCTCGCCGTACGTGAACACGATCCCGGTCGACCAGCAGCCGACGTATCCGGGCGACCAGGCGATGGAGTGGCGCATCCGCAGCATCATCCGCTGGAACGCCGCGGTGATGGTCCATCGCGCCAACAAGCACCACGACGGCCTCGGCGGGCACCTCTCGACCTACGCCTCGGCGGCGACGCTCTACGAGGTGGGCTTCCACCACTTCTTCCGCTCGCCGGCCCACCCCAAGGGTGGCGACCACGTCTTCTTCCAGGGCCACTCGGCCCCGGGCGTCTACGCGCGCGCCTTCCTCGAAGGCCGCCTCAGCGCTGCGCAGCTCGAGGCCTTCCGCCGCGAGGCGCCCGGTTCCGGCGGCATCTCGAGCTACCCGCATCCGCGGCTGATGCCGGAGTTCTGGCAATACAGCACCGTCTCGATGGGCCTCGGCCCTCTGGCCGCCATCTACCAGGCGCGCTTCGACCGCTATTTGCACGCACGCGGCATCGCCGACACGAGCAACCGCCGCGTCTGGGCCTTCCTCGGCGACGGCGAGACCGATGAGCCCGAGAGCCTCGGCGCGCTCTCGATCGCGGCACGCGAGGGCCTCGACAACCTCATCTTCGTCGTCAACTGCAACCTGCAGCGGCTCGACGGCCCGGTGCGCGGCAACGGCAAGATCATCCAGGAGCTCGAGAGCATCTTCGCCGGTGCCGGCTGGAACGTGGTCAAGGTCGTCTGGGGCAGCAACTGGGACCGCCTGCTGGCCCAGGACCACACCGGCATCCTCAAGAAGCGCATGGAAGAGGTGCCGGACGGCGAGTACCAGAAGTACGTCACCGCAGGGGTCGGCTACGTCCGCGAGCAGTTCTTCGGCAAGTACCCGGCGTTGCGCGCGATGGCCGACGCCATGACCGACGCCGAGCTGCAGTCGATGAGCCGCGGTGGCCACGACCCGGCCAAGGTCTACGCCGCCTACCACGCCGCGACCACGGCGGCGAATGGCCGGCCGACCGTCGTGCTCGCCAAGACGATCAAGGGCCACGCCCTGGGCGGCGCGTTCGAGGCGCGCAACACCACGCATCAGCAGAAGAAGTTCGACGTCGAGGCGCTGCTCAAGTTCCGCGACCGGCTGCAGCTGCCGATCCCCGACGCGGCGATGGAGGATCCGCCGCTCTACCACCCGGGCGAGGCGAGCCCCGAAGTCGCGTACCTGCGCGAGCGTCGCGCGCTGCTCGGTGGCCCCATCCCGATGCGCACGACGAACACGACCTCGGTCGCGATGCCGGCGGCCAAGATGTGGCAGCGCTTCCTCGGCGGCTCGGGCACCACCGAGGTCTCGACCACCGGCGCCTTCGTCGGCGTCCTCGGCGCCCTGATGCGCGAAGGCGAGCTGGCCAGGCATATCGTGCCGATCCTCTGCGACGAGGGCCGCACCTTCGGCATGGAGGCCTTCTTCAAGCCGTTCGGCATCTACTCGGCGCTCGGCCAACGCTACACGCCGGTTGACGCCGAGTTCCTGCTCGCCTACCGCGAGGCGGTCGACGGCCAGATCCTGCAAGAGGGCATCACGGAGGCCGGCTCGATGGCCTCGTTCCTGGCCGCGGGCACGGCCTACGCCACCCACGGCAAGCCGATGGTGCCGTTCTACTTCTTCTACTCGATGTTCGGCTTCCAGCGCGTCGGCGACCTCGTCTGGCAGGCCGCAGACATGAACGCGCGCGGCTTCTTGCTCGGCTGCACGGCTGGGCGCACGACGCTCAACGGCGAGGGTTTGCAGCACCAGGACGGCCACAGCCTGATCCTGGCCAGCACCAACCCGGCCGTCGTCAGCTACGAGGCGGCCTACGCCTGGGAGCTCGCGATCATCACCCGGGACGGCCTGCAGCGGATGCTCGAGAAGGGCGACAACGTCATCTATTACCTGACGTTGCAGAACGAGGCGTGGGCCATGCCGGCGATGCCGGCCGACGCCGAGGCTGGCGTGCTGCGCGGCTGCTACCTGCTGCGAAGGGCCGCGGACGTGCCGGGCGCCAGCCTCGCCGCCGACGCGCCGCGGCTGCAGCTTTGCGGGTCGGGCTCGATCCTTCCGTCGGTGCTGGACGCGCAGCGCGAGCTGGCCCTGGAGCACGGCATCGCCGCGGACGTCTGGGCCGTCACCAGCTACCAGGCCCTGCGCAACGAGCAGATCGCGCGCGACGTCGCCGGCTGGCAGGGGCAGCCGGACCCCGGCCCGACCTGGCTCGAGCAGACCTTGGGTGCAAGCTCGGGCCCGATTGTCGCAGCCTCGGATTGGATGCGGCTGGTCCCCGACCAGATCGCGCCCTGGCTCGGCGGCCGCCTGCTCTCGCTCGGGACGGATGGCTTCGGCATGAGCGATACGCGCGAAGCGCTGCGGCGGCACTTCGGCGTCGACGCCCGGGCGGTCGTGGACGCCGCGTTGTGGCGCCTCGGCCGACGCCGCGCAGAGGGTTGAGTGGGGATGAACCTGACCTGCCCGAGCTGCCAAGAGGCCTTTGACCTGCAGCTACGGCCTGCACCCAACCTGACCCGACGCATCCGCTGCCCGGCGTGTGGCGAAGGCGCGATGCTCGTGCTCGACGACTTTGGCCGCGCCCGGCTCGACATCCTGCACACCTCGCAGGTCGGTATCGAGTCGATCGTGGTCCAGACGTCGCCACCGAAGCCGGGCGCCGGGCCGCCACCCGTGGTGATCGGCGCCGCGCTCGTCGCCGCGACCGGGGAGGACGACCCCGAAGTCGCCGCCGTGGTCGAGGACGTCGACGCCCTGACCCCGGCGCGGCCGATGGCGGCGGCTGCCGCCGACATGACGCTCGACGACCCGGACCTCGCGCGCGGGCGCAAGGCGACGCTGTCCGAGGGGCCTTCGGAGCGCGCGCGCATCGCGATCTCGTCGCCGTCCGACGCGCCGGCGCGTCCCGCCACGCCCGCAGCGGCCGCAGACGCCGGTTCGCTGCGCCTGCGCCCCGACCTCGCTGACGCCACGTCGCGCCACCGTCGCGCCACCGAGACGCGGCGCGATCTGCCGACGCTGTTGCCCGACGGACTCGCCGCGGCGCAGGCCGAGCCGCTGCGCCCGGTCGCGCCTGCGACGGCCGCGATCCAGACCGAGCGCGCGTTGTCGCCCCTGGTGGCGAAGGGCGGGGCGCCAGCGCGGGCCAAGGCCGGCATGTCGGTCTTGGCGATGGCCTTGCTCGCCGCCGGCATCGCGACGTTGATCGGCCTCGGCGCCTGGCTGGCGCTGCGCGTCGAGGCCGGGATCGCGGCCAAAGAGCAGGATCGCGCCGCCAACGAGGCCGTCGCCTCCGCCCACGCGCAGATGGAGGCGGTGGCCAGGGCCGCGAGCGCGGCGCGGGTGGCCGACGAGCGCGTCGCGGCGGCGCCTGCGGCGGCGGTGCCTGCGGCGGCCGAGCCTGGGACCGACGCGCCAGGACGCGACGAGGCCGGAACCGACGAGGCCGGAACCGACGAACTCGGCGCAGTGGCGGCCGGAGCCGCCGGCCCCGCGCCCATCGACCCTGCGCCCCCGGAGCCTGCGCCCTTCGACCCTGCGCCCCAGGAGCCTGCGCCCCTCGACCCTGCGCCTTCAGAAGCTGCGCCTGCCGCCGACGAGCCTGGCGACGAGACCGCGCGACCGGCCCGCCCCTCGGCCACCCATGAGGTCGTCGGCACCGCCGCCGATCGCGAGTCGCCTTGGCTCGCCCTGCGCGAGTCGGCGTCGGCCAGCAGCCAGCTGCTCGCGGAGCTGCCCGACGGCACGGGCCTGCGCGTGCTCAGCCGCAACAAGCGTTGGCTGCGGGTGCAGGTCGTCGAAGGCCCCGATCAGGGCAGCATCGGCTGGGTCAACGGCCGCTGGGTGAGCCACCGCTAGGCGCGTCGCCCCCGGCCGGCTCGGCCTCGGCGGGTGGGGCAGGAGGCGTCTTGCCGGGCTCGAGGCGCTTGAGCTCGCCGCGATGCCAACGCATCAGGTCGCTGGCGTACCACTTCGACGTCCGTCGATCCGACGGGCCGCCGGGCAAGGACGTATGCGCGCCGGGCTCCGCGAGGTCGGCGACGAAGCGCACGCTCGGCGCGAAGGTCGTGGTGCGACCGCCGGCGCGGAAGACCTGGCCCTGGCGCAACGACGCGCGCCCGCCCGGAAGCTCGATGGGGCCGCGGTCGAAGCCGAGCATCGCTGGCAGCTTGGCGCCAAAGAGCAGGTGCCGCAGCGTGATGCGGTTGTGCTCGCCCCAACGAGCGTGCTTGCGCCCCAACTCCCTGGCGCAGATCTCGTGCAACAGCGCGTCGCGGCTACGCTCGGCGTACCAGGGGCTCGCTCCGTCGAGCAGCACGCGATCGAACGCGTCGTAGAAATCCGCGACGATCGCCGTCTCGCCGATCAGGTGCTCGAGGACGGGGCCGCCGAGCCAGGTGCCGAAGACCTCGCGCAGCAGCGCGTGCCAGATCGCCTCGAACGCGGTCGGTTCGACCTTGTCGACGTCGTAGCGGCCATCCCAGGCCGAGAGCGCCGCGCCAGCCTTGGTCGGCGGCAGGTGTGGACGCAGCACCTCGAGCCAACGCAGCGCGTGGCGCGACTGCAGGTCCAGCTGCATCGCCCGGACGTCCTCGACCGTCCAGTCGTCCTTGGCCTGCAGCAGCTCGGCGATGCGGTCCGCGCGCCAGCTGCCCATCGCGAGGTTGCTCGGTCGCGACTTGCCGTAGGCGTTGAGGTCGTTGTTGGCGGTAGCGAAGAAGCCGCTTTGCGGATCGAGCGACCAGGGCAGCCGATCGGCGGGCAAGAAGCCCTGCCAATCGTTGTGCGGATCCCAGCCCGGCAGCGGCACCAGCCCCGAGCGTCCGTCCTGGCGTTTGGGTAGCCGCCCGCTCATCTGGAAGCCGATGTGGTCGTCCGCGCCGGCCACGACCCAGCTCCAGGCGGTCTCGAGGTGACCGAGCAGCCGCATCGCGGCGCTGGTGTCACGGACCCGCAGCAGCGAGAGCGCGACCGTCAGGCTCGCCGCGCCGGTGCTCTCGGCCGAGGCCCAGCGGGTCGCCAGGTACATGCCCGGCACCGTCGGATCGCCGTCGAGCACGCCGTGCTCGTTCTCGTAGACGACGATCTCGACCTTGCCGTGTTTGCGCCGGTGGATCGTCTCGGTCCGGCTGCGGAAGGAGATCCAGCGCTCGCGGCCATTGGCGACCCGTCGATACGCGCCGTCCTTGCAGTCCTCGATCCACGAATCGACGCCGTCGGCGAAGGCGTAGGTGACGCCCCATGCGATGTGGGCGTTGCGGCCGACCAGGATCGCGGGGATGCCGGGCATCGAGGCGCCGAGGGCGTGGCCGTCGGGGCCCTCAAGGCAGACTTCGTACCAGATCGCCGGCAGGCGGTTGACCTCGAGGTGCGGGTCGTTGGCGAGGATCGGCTTGCCGGAGCGCGTCTTGCGCCCCGCGATGACCCAACTGTTCGAGGCGATCATCGGCGCGACCGCGGCCGGCCAGCGCACGCCACCGGGCACCACCCGTTCGCCCAGCTGGACGCGGCGCAGCAACCAGGGGTCGAGATCGTCGATCTGGTCGCCGTAGAGCGCCTCGAGGTGCGAGCGCGGCACGCCGGCCTGGACCAGCTCGACCAGCAGGCGCTCCATCTCGCCCTGGCCTTGGGCGAGCCCGACCCAGGCGATCAGGCGCGTGAGCAGGATGCAGTCCGCGGCGGTCCACGGTGTCTCGACCCAACCGGCGAGGCGCAGCTCCCAAGGCACGCCGGTGGCTTCGAATCCGCGTCGGACGCCGTCGACGTAGGCGTCGAGCAGGGCGCGTTGGGCCGGCGGCAGGCGCTCGACTTCGGCCTCGGCGTCGCGGAACAAGCCGAGCCGCCGCATCGCCTTGTCGACGGCGAAGAGCTCATCGGTGTCGGCCAGCCATTCGGTGGCGTGGCCCCAGCCGATGGCCTTGGTGATGCGCATCGCGATGCCGCGGTCGACCGCGTGGCAGTAGCCCAGGCCGCGCAGCAGATCGGTGTCGTAGCTGGCGCGAACGTGCGGCACGCCGTGCGCGTCGCGGGCGATGGTGAACGCGGCGTCCCCCTGGAGCGTGACGTCAATCAGATCGGCCATGCAGGCTCCGAGCCGCCCGTCCGCCGGCGCGTCGCGGCTTTGGGCGTGGGATCTGTTCGCGAGCGACGAGCGACTCGCGATCCAAGGGTGCCGGTCCGCCGTGGGGCCACGCGCGGACCCGGCCGGGGGCGATGCCCCGCGGCAGGCGCTAGCGTCCGTCGCCCTGGTGGGCAGGACATCCGGGCGGAGGCGCGGCTGGCGGCGACGCGCCCGGACCAACCTGGCTCGAACGGCGCACGGACATGCCGCCGCTGCGCTCCGAGCGGACCAGCCGTGTCCGGGCGTCCCAGAGCTCCGGGAAGGCGCTCTTGCTCGTGGTCGACTTGAGGTAGTCGACGCCCGAGCTGCCGCCCGTGCCCATGCGCCAGCCAATCACGCGCGAGACGACGCGGACGTGGTGCTCGCGCCAGAGCGCAAGCTGCTCGTCGAACGAGATGAGCGACTCCAGCAGCAGCGACGCCGCCAGGTGCTCGTCCGGTGCCTCGAGGATCGGCACGAGCGACGCGGAGGCGCGGGCAAATACCTCGGGATCGTCGCGCGTTTGCACGTCGAGTGCCTCGTCCGGTACCGCGAATCCGGCGCGCTGGAGCATGCGGAAGGTCGCGGCGCGCAGGTCGTCGCCCTCGAGCCGCTGCTCCAGCTGCTCGCGCATCTCCGGGCGGTTGTCGAAGAAGGTGCAGTAGCGCGCGTCCTTGATCCCGCAGAAGAACTCGACCTCCCGGAATTGCAGCGATTGGAAGCCAGAGGCCGGCATCAGGCGGTCGCGGAACCACAGGAAGTCGATCGGCTGCATCGTCTCGACGATGTGGATCTGATCGACCAGCAGCCGCATGATCGCCACGACCCGATCGACGAAGTGGCGCGCGCGCAGCGGCTGATCCTCGTCGACGTAGGACTTGGCCTGCTGCAGCTCGTGCAGGATCAGCTTGAACCACAGCTCGTAGGCCTGGTGGATGATGATGAAGAGCATCTCGTCGTGGTGCGGCGGATCGGATTGCGGCACCTGCAGCTGCAAGAGCTCCGGCACGCGCAGGTAGTCGTTGTAGGTGAGGTGGTGGACCTCGATGGCGCGTGGCGGCACCGGCGCGTCCGGCAACAGCGCCTCGGCCGGCGTCGCGCCGTCCGCGCCAGACGTGTCCGCGTCGTGGGCCATGACCGGATCGGGGTTCATGCGTCCTCCGCTGCCGCGCGTCCCGTGCCGGGCGCGTCCTCGCCCTGCCGGGCCCATTCATCTGCGATCTCGGCCAGGAGCGCGCTGGTCGCCGCCATCGCGGCGTCCGGGATCTCGTGGCCGCCGCCAAAGCCGACGAAGCGTCCGCGCCAACCGGCGTCCAGCAGCAGCGCGTGCAGCCGCTCGGCGGCACCGTAGTCGAGCAGGGCATCGCTGCGGCCGTGGCTCTGGACGAAGCGCAGCCCGGCGTGCTTGGGCGCGAGCGCCTGCCAGAGCTCGCGTTGCAGCAGCGTGCCGCTCCAGAGCAGCAGCCCGGCCGGCGCCACCGGCAGGTGCAGGGCCAGGTCGGTCGCCAACATCGCGCCCTGGCTGAAGCCGCCGAGCACCAGCCGCTGCAGCGGCACGCCTAGCGCCGCGATCAGGCCGAGGATGGCCTCGCGCGCGGCTGGCAGCTCCGGGGGCGCGACCTCGGCCATGTCGCGGTGGGTGCCGCGGGCCATCGCGGCCTCGAGCGCGGCGATGTCGATCGGGAACCACGCCGACCCGGTCCAGAACGGGCCCATCGGGATGCGCAGGATGCCGTTCGGGAAGATCCAGCGCGTCCCAGGCGGCGCGCCCATCACGTTGGCGAGCGGCGCGAGATCCGTCATGTCTGCGCCGTAGCCGTGCAGGATCACGCCGGTGAACGCCGCGGGCGAGCTGCCGGGGACGACGACCTCGATCGCGTCCACACCGGCGATCTGCACCCGTCGGGGCAACAAGCTACCGCTCATCGTCTGGCTCCTGTCGCGGAGGGCTGGGCGAGATCCGGGGACCCGGGCCCGGCCACCACAAGGAAGGCCCGACTCTACCGGACGGCAACCCGGTTGTCGCCCCGGGCACCGCCGCGCCGCAGCGCGTCGCGCAGCAGGGAAGGCGCACCGGCCTCGTGACGTTCCGGTGACGCCGAGGTCCGGGCGCACCAGATCGACAACGAACGCTTGCGTCCTCGCGTGCTTCGACCAGACTGGTGGCGTGGACGCCGCCGCCGCCAACGCAGCGATCTCGACCAACGCCTCCGAGCGTGACGGCGCGTCGCGCGATCTCTGGGTCGGCAACGCGATCGCCGCCTTGCGTGACGGGCCGCGCCCGATGGCGGCCGGCGTGCTGCGCCCGAGCAGCACCGCGGACCTGGCCTCGATGCTGCGGGCCCTGCGGCTGCCTGCGGGCGCCGGGCTGGTCGCGCTCGGTGCCGGATCGGGCGTCTGCGGTGGCATCCGACCCGGGCCCGACGACCTGATGGTCGACCTCAAGGGGCTGCGCGCGATCGACATCGATGTGGCCAACGGCGTCGGTCGCTTCGGCGCCGGCGTGCTCGGCAGCCACGCCGAAGCCGCCGCGAACGCGCTGGGCGTGACGATGGGCCACCACCCCTCGTCGATCGCGACCTCGACCGTCGGCGGCTGGCTCGCGGCCCGGGGCGCGGGTCAACTCTCGAGCCGCTACGGCAAGATCGAGGACATCGCGGTCGGCGCCACCGCCGTCCGCGCCGACGGCTCCATCGTCCACGCACGGCGCGGCGATCCAGCGCTGGCCGAGTGGATCGGCTCGGAGGGCGCGTTCGTCGTCCTGACCGAGGTCGAGCTGCGGCTGTGGCCCGTGCGCGAGGGCTGGACGCTGCGCGGCCTGCAAGCACCGAACCTGACGACCGCGTTGGCGCTGGCGCGCGACCTGGTGCGCGAGCGGCCGACGCCGTCGGTGCTGCGCGTCTACGATCCGATCGACTCGCGCATCGCGCTTTCGCACGGCAGCGGCGGCCTGACGCGGCACTTGCGCACGATGCTCTCGGTGCCGCGGCTGGTCGATCTGGCGATGCGCTCGACCTTCCGTCGCTGCCTCGTGGTCGTCGGATGGGAAGGAGACGGGCCGGCCCAGGCCGCGGCGCAGGCCGCCGCGCTCGACCTCGCCGAACGCCACGGCTGCCTCGATCTCGGCCAGGAGCCGGGCGATCTCTGGCTACATCGACGCCACGACGTCAGCTTCAAGGCCATCGGTGTCCTGCGCGACGAGCTCTTCGCCGACACGATCGAGGTCGCCGCGCCTTGGACCAAGGTCGAGGGCGTCTACCGCGCCGTGCGCGCCGCGGTCCTGCCGGACGCCCTGGCGATGGCCCATTTCAGCCACGCCTGGAGCGAGGGCTGCGCGCTCTACTTCTCGATGTCGGGCCAGGTCGAGGGCTACGACAAGGTCTGGCGGCGGGCGCTCGCGGCCGCGTCCAACGCCGGCGCCACGATCAGTCACCACCACGGCGTCGGTCGGCTCAAGGCGCCGGCGCTGCGTGCCGAGCTGGGCGGCGCGTGGCCGGTGTTGCTGCAGCGCAAGCACGCCTGGGACCCGCACGGGCGGATGAACCCCGGCGTGCTCGGCCTCGGCCACGTCGACCGCGTCCCCGCGCCGCAGCCAGGCGACGGAGCGCGCGCGGCCGTGCCGTCCATGCCGCCGACGACGGCCGCCGCCGGGGCCGATCCGGCTGCCGACGCGTTGGTCGTCGCGCCCCTGCCGTGGCCGGCGCCGCCGCTGGGCACGGACGCGCCCAATGACCCAACCGCCGGTCTCGACGCCGCCAATGGCCTGTGGAGCGGCGACCCCGACTGTGCGCTCGGTCTCGTCGAGGCGGCGGCGCGCGAGCAGGGGTGGACGCTCGGCGTCGAACCGGAGCTGACCCTGACCGTGCGCGCATGGCTGCTGCAGGATCTCGTGACGCCCGCGGCCGCGAGCCTCGGTTCGGCCCGCGACCGCCTCGTGGCGCTGCGCGGCGACCTCGCGGATGGCGCGCGTTATGGCACCCGAGGCGCCCCGCGCCACGCCGCCGGTCCGGATCTGCGCCACGCGCTGCTGGGCATGGCCGCGTTCGACGGGGTCCTGCTGCGCCTGAGCCGGCGTCCGACCCAGATGGTGCGCCTCGAGGCGAGCGGCGATCCGCGTGCGCTCTGCGCCCGCGTCTGGACCGACGCGGCGCCCTTCGCCGTCACCGCTGCGTCGGGGCGGGTGCGCGTCTGGTTGCCCTGGCAGACGGCTGCCGACCAGGCCCTCGCCGGCCCGATCCGCGCGGCGTGGTTGGCAGAGCTGCCCGACGCTCGCGCCGATTTCGCTGCGCCGGACCTCGGCATGCGCCGAGCGGCCTGGCGCGGCTGGTCGGAGATCGCCCCTGGGGCCCTGCTCGTCGGCTGCGAACCCGCCGGCGCTTGGGTCGTGGAGACGCCGCCATGACGCAACCGCTCGCCGGGACGGCCGAGAGTGTCGTGATGGAGTGTGTGGTCTGCCCGCGCCTGTGCCGGGACGCCTGCCCCGTCTCGGTGCACGCCGGCCGCGACGATCTCGTCCCGAGCGAGAAGATGCGCTCGGCCGCCGCGGTCTTCGGCGCCGGTGCCCTCGGGATCTGGCCTGAGCGCCTCGCCGCCTGCACGGGCTGTGGCGCCTGCACCGAGCAATGTCTCTTGTCGGTGCCGGTGGCGTCGTGGCTGGCGCACGCGCGCGATCGCAGCGGCTCCGCCGAGCCGCCCCAGGACGTCGGGCCGGACGCGCCGCGACTCGACGCGCCGCCGACGGTCTGGCTCGCCACTTGCGCCGACACCCCGCCGATCGACGCGCGCGCCCGCTCGCTGCTGCCGGCGGACCGCGCCCAGATGGCACCGCTCCGGCGCAAGCCGTTGGTGGCGGACGACGTGCCCGAGCATCGGCCCGCGCTCGGCTCGACCTGCTGCGGGGCGCGGCTGCCCGCCTCCGTCGGCGATCCTGGGCTGCGCGCGCGCATGGCCCGTGCGATGCTCGAAGGCGTCGCCGACGGCGCGGTCGTCGCGGTCGCCGATGCCGGCTGCGCGTGTTGGTTGGCCGAGGTCGCGTGCGGACGCGTCCACGTCGGGCTGCCCGCCCCGCCGCGCCCGGCGACGGACGCAGCGCCCGGGGACGCGGGCTGATCCGGCGGACGGCCCGGCGCCGTGGAGCGATGCGTCCGTTGGGACGGAGTGAGGCTGCGTCATGGAGACCCTCGTTGTCGTCAACCCAGCCTCGGCCGGCGGCCGCACGGGCAAGCGCTGGCCAGCCCTCGAGCCGCTGTTCCGTCAACACCTGGGCGACTTCGCGCTGGTGATGACCACGGCCCCTGGCCACGGCGCGGAGGTGGTTCGATCGGCGCTGACCGATCGGACAGTCCGCGTCATCGCGGTCGGCGGCGACGGTACGAACCACGAGATCCTCAACGGCATGATCGACCCCGTGCGCCGCGCACCGCTGCGACCGGACGCCGTGTTCGGCTTCGTCACTGCCGGCACGGGCTGCGATCTCGGTCGCACGCTCGGCATGCCGCGGGCCCCGGAGCTCGCTGTCGCCTGGCTGGCGCAGCGCACGCCCCAACCCACCGATCTGCTGGCCCTGGCGATGCGCGAGGGGCAGGAACGCGCGGAGTTCCGCGTCGCCGCGAACATCATCACCCTCGGCGTCGGCGGCATGACCTGCCGCCTCGTGAACATGCGGCCGAAGATCGGCTCGACGCTGCCGTTCCTGCTCGCCGGCATCGAGTCCGTGCTGCGGACACGCCCTTGGCGGCTGACGCTGCGCGACCTGCGGCCGAGGCCAGGCACCGGCGGGATCGACGCCTTCGATCCCGCCATGGGCGAGGCCAGGAGCGTCGACGTCCGCTACGTCGTCTGCGCCAACGCCCAATACAACGGCGGCGGCATGCACATCGCCCCCGAGGCCCGGATCGACGACGGCGAGCTCGACGCCATCACGCTCGGGCCGCTTGCCGACCTGCCGCTGCTGCTGGCGACGCGGCGCTTCTACGACGGTTCGATCGGACAGCACCCCCTGGCGCAGACCTGGCGCACCCGAGGCCTCGACATCGCGCCGGATCCCGACGGCCCACCGTGCTACCTCGAGGCGGACGGCGAGCCCTGCGGTCCCGTGCCTGCGCGCATCTGGACGCTGCCTGGTGCCGTGTTGATGCTGCGCTGACTTGCGTCGCGCGGCGACATCGCCATCCTGCGCACACAGCAGGAGTGTGACGATGGCCGTGGCGACGATGGGGCAGGGGCAGAGGATGGACGGGCGGCGCGGGCTGCACGAGGTCCGCGGGGCCGGCGCGTGGGCGCGCGCGTTGGCGCTCGTGGCCGCGCTCGGCGCAGGATGCAGCGATCCGGCCTCGGACGGTGACGTCGTGGCGACGGACGTCGGCGTGGACGTCGGCGCGGGCGACATCGGCGCCGACAGCATGGACGCGGCCAGCGACGTGGCCGACGTCGTTGGCGACGCGGCGGGCGACGCGGCGGGCGACGTGGACGCCGATCCCAGCGACACGACCGACGTCGAGGACGGCGGCGGCCAGGACGGCTCGGCCAACGACACCGACGGCAACGACATCGGGGCCGCCGACGCGGGGGCCGACGTCGACCCGGACACGGGCGGACCTGACACAGGCGCTGCCGACACGACGCCCCCAGACTCGACCGGCACCGATACGACCGGCACCGATACGACCGGCACCGACACGACCGGCACCGACACGACCGGCACCGATACGACGGCCCCGGACGCCGGCCCCGTGGACACCTGCGGCTGCAGCAAGGACGCGGACTGCGCCGCGGGTCCGAGCAAGCCGTGCCAGGCCACGCTCTGCGTCGGCTGCCAATGCCAGGAGGTCCCGTTCAAGGACGGCGCGCCCTGCGACGACGGCAAGGCCTGCACCTCCGACGACGCCTGCAAGGCGGGCGCCTGCGTCGCGTCGGAGGCCGGCTGCCAGCCGGCGTTGCCGCCCGGCATGGGCCAGTCGCCGTGCAAGGTGCCGGGCAAGCCGCCTGCGCCTGCCAAGGCCAAGCTGGTGCCGGCGTTTTCGAACCTGACGTTCGCGATGCCGGTGGAGCTGACGACGCCGGGCGACGGGACCAACCAGATCGCGGTCGTCGAGCGTGCCGGACGGATCCGGGTCTTCCCGAACGATCCGGCCGTGGCGACGACGACGGAGCTTCTGAACATCACGGGCAAGATCGACCAGAAGGGCGAGGGCGGCCTGCTCTCGGCAGCCTTCCACCCGGCGTACGCCAGCAACGGCCACGTCTACGTCAACTACACGCGCATCGGCGACTTCCACACCATCGTCGCCCGCTACACCAAGGGCAGCAACGGCGTCGCGCCCTCCGCCTCCGAGCTCGTGTTGCTCGACATCCCGCAGCCCTACAGCAACCACAACGGCGGCCAGCTCGCCTTCGACAACGCCGGCAAGCTGTTGGTCGGCATGGGCGACGGCGGCTCCGGCGGCGATCCGCTCGGCTCGGGCCAGAACGCCAAGACGCTGCTCGGCGCCATGCTGCGGATCGACGTCGACACGCCTAGCCCGGGCAAGACCTACGGCATCCCCGCCGACAACCCGAACAAGCCGGACTGGCTGCCCGAGATCTGGGCCATCGGCTTGCGCAACCCCTGGCGCTTTTCGGTCGACAAGCCCACCGGCAAGGTCTGGGTCGCCGACGTCGGCCAGGGCAAGTGGGAGGAGGTCGACATCGTCCAGGGCGGCGGCAACTACGGCTGGAACGTCATGGAGGGCAACCACTGCTACGCGCCGGCCAATTGCGACCCCAAGCCGTACGATCCGCCGGTCTTCGAGTACGATCACGGCCAGGGCACGTCGATCACGGGCGGCCACGTCTACCGCGGCAAGCAGAACCCGAGCCTGGTCGGCGCCTACGTCTTCGCCGACTATGGCTCGGGCCGCTTCTGGTCCCTGCACGCCGACGGCAAGGGGGGCTGGACGCCCACGGTCCTCGGCGTGCTGCCGACCAAGCCGGTCGACATCGGCCAGGACGAGCAGGGCGAGCTCTACGCCGTGCAGCTCTTCGGCGCGACGATCCAGCGATTGGTCGAGGATTCCGCCTCGATCGCGGAGCCCGCGCCGCCCGCGACGCTCTCGGCGACCAACTGCTTCAGCGACCTCAAGACGCTCACGCCGGCCGCAGGCGTGCTGCCCTACGACGTCAACGCGCCGCTGTGGAGTGACGGTGCGAGCAAGGCGCGCTTCGTCGTGCTGCCGAACGCGAGCGGTGCTCCCGCCGCGCCGCCCAAGCCTGCGCCCCTGGCGCTCGCTGCCGACGACCTCGACGTGGCGACCGCGCCCGTCGGGACGCTCGTCATCAAGCACTTCGCGCTCGGCAACGCCGCCATCGGCCAACCGGGCAGCGTGCCGGTCGAGACCCGCTTCATGCGCCGCGACGCCGACGGCTGGGTGTTCTTGACCTACCGCTGGCGCGCGGACGGCAGCGACGCCGACGTCGTCTTCGCTGGCGACAAGGTCGCGGTCGCGTTCCCGGGCGGCGGCAGCCAGACCTGGCCCTTGCCCTCGGTCGATGGCTGCAAGACCTGCCATCAGGGGCCGAGCGGCCCGGGGTTGCTCGGGATGTCGGCGGCGCAGCTCAACCGCCAGGGCAGCTTCGGCAGCGTCCAGGCCAACCAGCTCGCGGCCTGGGCCGCGGGCGGCGCGCTGACGGGCTACGCCGGCGACCCGAACAAGCACGCCGCGTTCCCGCCGCAGCTGCTGCTGCCGAACACGACCGATCCGCTCAGCGTCCAGACCCACGCCCGGACCTGGCTGCACGTGCAATGCGCGAGTTGCCACCGGCCCGGCGGCAGCTCGCAGGCCAGCATCGACCTGCGCTTCGGCACGGCGCTGGCCGCCTCGGGCGCGTGCAACGTGACGCCGGCGTTCGGCGATCTCGGCCTGAACAACGCCAAGATCCTCGCGCCCGGCGCGGCTGCGTCGTCGGTGCTGTTGGCCCGCGTCCAGGCGCAGCCCGGCAGCGCGCCGTTCATGCCCCAGCTCGGCGTGTCGATCGTCCAGCCGCAGGCCGCGGCGCTGCTCACGACCTGGCTCGGCCAGCTGTCGGGCTGCAACTAGCCGCCGAAGGTGGGCTCGCTCCGGGCGCCGCGGCGACTCAGCCGATGGTCTCGACCTCGCCGTCGACGAACGCGCGCATGTACGAGACGTAGGCCTGCCAGCCCTCGTCGATCATCGCCTGCAGCTTGGCGTCGAGGCCGCGCTTGAACACCGCTGGCGTGCCGGCGATCAGGCCCGCTTCGTAGACGCGGCCCACCGGCAGCAGGCTCGCCGCCGCCACCAGGCTTCGCGATGGCACCACCGCGTTGTCGAGCAGCGTGCTGCCCATGCCGATCAGGCAGTCGTCGCCGATCTGGCAGCCGTGCAGGATCACGCGGTGGCCGACCGTGACGCGCTCGCCGACGACGAGCTCGCTGCGGCCGCCCGTGGTGTGGCAGACCGAGCCGTCCTGGATGTTGCTGCGCGCGCCGATGCGGATCGGGCCGCAGTCGCCGCGCAGGACCGCGCCGGGCCAGACGCTGACCTCGGCTCCCAGCTCGACGTCACCGATGATCGTCGCCATCGGGTGGACCCACGCGCTCGGGTGGATCCGGGGCGCCACGCCCTTGTACGACTGGATCATCTGCACCCCATCAGGTCGCGGCCGCGCGCGGCTACGGTTGGATGTTCTTGCTCTCGATCTTGGCCCAGCTCTGCGTCGGCGCGAGCAGATCGACGATGGCCGCGGGCTCGAGCCGCAGCCAGATGCGCGCGGCGGCCAGCGCCCGATCGGCGATGTCGGCGTGCACCTGCTCGAGCGGCGGCTGGGCGTCTGGATTGCACATGGTGCCGAGCTGCTTCTTCATCTCGGCGGGCAGCACCGGCCCGAGCGCGCAGATGTCCGAGAAGACGTAGTGGTTGCTGCCCGTGAGCACCCAGAGCGCCGCGACGCCCGGCAGGTCGTTGTAGATGGCCCGCGCCTCGCTCGCGACCGGCGTCAACGTGTCGCCCGTCGCGCCCATCAGCACGATCGGCGGGAAGGTCTGGCCCGCCTGGATCTTCGGCAGCATGCCAAACGAGTAGCCCGCCGGCGCCAGGGGCACCGCGAGCACGCAGCGCGGATCGCTGAGATCCCACGGATCCGGGCCGAGCGCGGCGACCTCTGCGCAGAGCTCCTTCGGCGCGCCGGCGGCGTCGCAGTCGAGCTTGTAGGCCGGCGGTATGCCGACGCGCATGCCGGCGATGGCGAGGCTGGTGTAGCCGCCGAAGCTATGGCCCATGATCGCGTAGGCCTCGGTCTTGGCCAGGCCCGCGATCCACGCCGGCACCTTGGCGTCGGGCTTGGCGAGGGTGTCGACGACGGCGCGGATGTCCTTGGGCCGCCAGATCGGCATCACGCCACCCAGGTTGTTGTCCATCGACCAGATCGAGTTGCCGACGTGCTCGGGCGAGGCGACGACGAAGCCGTGTCGCGCCAACCACTCGGTCAGGAACACCGATTGGTCGCGGATGCCGCCGTTGCCGTGGCTGAACATCACCAGCGGCCACGGGCCCGCCAGCGCCTTGGCGTCGCGCACTGCGCCGAACGGCGACGTCGCCAGCCCGCCGGCGTACTTGGTCGCGCTGGCGCCCGGGCTCGGCTCGGCCGGGTACCAGACCTCGACGGGCAGCTTGCGGCCGGCGGCGCCGACGACCTCGATCGTCGTCACACCGATGGCGAAGGTGGTCGGCGCGCTGGAGGCGTCGGCCTGACTCGCGTCGTCCGGCTGCGCGTCCGCGCTGGTGCCGTCTGCGGCGCCATCCACTGTGCCGCCGTCGAGTGTGCCGCCGTCGAGCGTGCCGCCGTCGAGCGTGCCGCCGTCGAGCGTGCCGCCGTCGTTGGCCGCGCCGGCGCCGTCCTCGCTGCCGCAGCCGACCAGCGTCGCCGCCAGCATCATCGCGGCGAGGCCAAGCCGGGCCCGGCGCAGCGTCGCCGAAGGTGCGGCGGCCGAGGAAAGCTCGATGATGCGGACGTTCATGGCTGCGGCTCCACGACCCAGGGGAGGGCGCCGGCCGTCGCGTTCGGCTGCACGACAGGCGCCGATGTCGCGGGGCTCCGGCCGCCGAACGCGCGTTTGGCGCATCGGCGCGGCGGATGGTACCTTCCTCGGGACGTCCGCGCCACCGCGGGGTCGGAGGCCACCATGCGCGCGACCACCTGGACCGGTTCCTTGCGCCGACGTGCCTTGCTGGCCCGGATCTGCGCGCTGTTCGCGGTGGCAGGCAGCGGTTGCAGCAGCGAGACCGAGGTCGGTGGCCCCGTGCTGCTGACCGGCGTCGGGATGGATGGCTCCGGTTCGCTCGACGGCGCACTGGCGGCCGACGGCGCCGGCGTGAGCGATGCGGCCATCGGCGCCGACGACGACCTCGCGAGCGACGACACGCCGACCGCGTCGGCCGACGCGACCGTCGGCGATGCCAGTCCGGTCGCTGACGGCAGCGTCGTCGCCGACACCGCGTCGCTCGACGACGCGACCGTGGCAGCCGACACGGCGGCGGGATCCGACACGGCCGTCGCCTCCGACACGGCCGTCGCCTCCGACACGGCCGTCACCTCCGACACGGCGGCCAGCTCGGATACGGCGACCACGCCCGACACCGCGACGGCGCCCGATACGACGACGTCGCCGGATACCACGCCCGCGCCCGACACGACGACGGCGCCCGACACGACGACGGCGCCCGATACGACGACCGCCGACACGGCCGTCACGCCGGACGCCGGGCCGGCACCGGTCTGTGGCGACACCGTCTGCGTCGCCGGTGAGGCCTGCCCCTTCGACTGCAGCCCGACGGCCAAGGCCACCCAATCGTGCGCCAGCTCGAAATGCCCGCAATCGCTGGCCGCGTGCCAGGCCGACGCGGTCTGCGTCGCCTCGCTCAACACGGTGCTGACCTGCCTCGACGGCTGCAAGCCCAACGACTTCATCTGCTCGGGTGCCTGCCAGGCCAAGATCGGCACCAACGTCCAGGCCATCACCTTCGGCAGCTGCTTGCTGGCCAACGGCTGCCTGTCGAGCGGGACCACCGGCGGCTGCGGCGATGGCGTCTGCAAGTCGCCCGAGTCGCAGTGGTCGTGCCCGCAGGACTGCAAGCCGCCGCAGCCCGGCCCCTACTGCGGCGACAACGTCTGCAGCAAGGACGAGTCGGCCTCGTCGTGCCCGCTCGACTGCGACAAGGACGGCAAGAAGGCCTGGTCCTGCGTGCAGTCGACGTGCCCGAGCCAGACTGCGGCATGCGCCAGCGATCCGGTCTGTACCAGCGTGCTCGGCGTCGCCGCCCAATGCGCGCTCGACTGCGACGAGCAGCTCACCTGCATCCTCGGCTGCCAGTCGAAGCTGAACAACAACAGCAAGGCGATCGCGTTGGTCAGCTGCGGCGCCACCTGCTTCCTCTGACGCAGGCCGCCCGCGCCGACGCCGACGACTCAGCCGAGACGGACCCAGGCCGACTTCATCCGCGCCCCGGGGTGGTCCACCGTGGCAGGCTGCTGACGTAGCTCCAGGACCCGTCGGCCGGCGCGCTGGCAGCCGTCCTGGATCATCTGGGCGAAGCGGCGGCGATCGACCTTGCTGTGGTTGATGCAGGCGAGCATCCAGCCGCCCGGCGCGACCAGCGGGGCCGCCAACGCGACCAGCTCGGCGTAGTCGCGCCCGGCCGAGAAGCGCCGCTTGCCGACGCGGGCGTAGGTCGGTGGGTCGAGCACCACGAGGTCGAAGGGCTCACCACGGCGCTGCAGCCGCGGCAACCAGCCAAAGACGTCGCCACGCAGCGTCTCGTGCCGCGTCGGATCGTCCTGGCCGTTGCCGGCGAGGTTCTCGCGGCCGCGGGCGAGGGCGCGGGCGCTGGCGTCGACGCTGACGGTGCGCCGGGCCCCGGCGACGGCGGCGGCGACCTGGAAGGCGCAGGTGTAGGCGAAGGTGTTGAGCACCGTCAGGCCGGCGGCCATCTCGGCGACGCGGCGGCGGTTGTCGCGCTGGTCGAGGAAGATGCCGTTCTGCAGGCCGTCCGCGAGATCGATGCGGTACAGCACGCCGTCTTCTTCGATCAGCCGCACGCCGGGCTGCCCCTGCACCAGCGGCAGGTCCGGACCGGCCCGCAGCGGCGTGCTCGGCACCAGGCCCGCGGCCACGGCGTCGCCGACGACGTTGGCCTGACGCGGCCGCAGCTTGAGCCAGACGGTGGTGAAGCCCAGGCGATCGGCCAGCGCCAGGGCGCGTTCGCGCTGTCGCTGCAGCACCGCCTGGAGCTGCGCCGGGGCGATCAGGCCGTCGTCGCCCTCGTCGGGCAGGGCGTCGTAGACCGCGACGACCAGGTGCGGGCCAAAGCGCTCGATGACCAGGCTGCTCTCGTCGTCGTACAGGCGGATGGCGTCGCTGCGGCCGCTGTGGGCGAGGCCGTGGCGACGGCGCAGGGCGCGCTGCAGGCGATCGGCCTCGGGCTCGAGCTTGCCCTGGATCCAGGCCGAGAACGCGGGCGGGCGTGGCGCCAGGGCCCGGATGTCCGGCGCCTGCCAGGCCGCGCGATGCCACAGCCGCCGCTCGGCCTCGGCGGATCGACCGGCGCGGACGTCGTCGCCCTCGCTGGCGACCGGGAACGCCCCGAGGTTGCTCGCGACGACCACGCCACGGGCGCGCAGCCGGGCGACGACGTCGAGGCCGGCGCCGTCGACCGTGTGGATCTCGAGCAGCGTCCGCGGCCCGTGCTGCTGCCGCACCTCGCAGCGCAGGCCCTCGCTGGCCAGGCCGGCGCGCATGGCGGACTCGGCCGCGCCACCGACCAGGGGCCAGCCGAGCACGCCGGCGAGCCAGGTCGAGCGCACCTCGCCGTCCTTGAGCGCGCGCTCGAGCAGTTGTTGGGCCGCCGCGTCCTTGACCACGCAGACCACGCCCGACGCCAGCGCGTCCTCGTCGCCGTGCGGGCCGCCGTGGCCGCCGATCGCGTCGCCCGACAGCTGCCAGCGCTGCTCCCACGCCGCGTCCGGGCTGCCCTCGGCCGCTCCGAGCCGCAGCAGCACCTCGTTGGCGTCGCTGGCGGGCGCGCGGCTGCGGCGCGGCGCGCAGCCCACCTGGCTCGGCTTGTCGAGCAGGACCAGGCCCGGCGCGGCGCCGATCCGCCACGACGCCGGCACGTGCGGCCACAGGCGCGCGCGTTGCTGCGGCGAAGCGGCGGGCCCCTGGCTGGCGTCGGTGGGTGGCAACATGGAACTCCGTGCGCCCTTGGCGCGGCGCCTCCCAGGTTCGATCCTGCCGCGTGCGCTGTCCAGCGTCGGCGGCGCGTCCGCGGCGCGACGGCGGCGCGGCGACCTCAAGTTGACGCAGATCGCCGCAAGGGCTAGAACGCCGCTCGGTCCGTCTCGGCGGGCCGGATGCGCGGCTAGCTCAGTTGGATAGAGCACTGCCCTCCGAAGGCAGGGGTCGCTGGTTCGAATCCAGCGTCGCGCGCCACCTCCACGTCGTAGCGAAGGCTCCTGGGGCCGGACACGCGGGACGGCCCGGCCGTCTGCGCTCGCGGCGCGTGCGTCGACGTCCTGGCGGCCGGGGTGAGGACGGCAGCGCGAGCGCGGAGGGCAGCGTGTGCGGATTGGTCGGAGTGTTCCACAGCCGGGGTGACGCCGAGGTCCGCCGCGGCGACCTGCAGCGCGGCTGCGACGCCATCGCCCACCGCGGCCCCGACGACAGCGGCATCGCCATCGACGGCCCGTGCGGCCTCGGCTTCCGCCGCCTGAGCATCCTCGATCTGCACATCGCCGGCCACCAGCCGATGACCTCGGCCGACGGCGCCTGGACCATCGTCTTCAACGGCGAGATCTACAACTTCCTGGAGCTGCGCCGCGAGCTCGTCGCCGACGGCCTGGTCCTGCGCAGCGAGTCGGACACCGAGGTCCTGCTCGAGCTGCTCGCGCGCGACGGCGTCGCCTGCCTGCCGCGGCTCAACGGCATGTGGGCGTTCCTGGCCTGGCACGCGCCGACCCGGACGATGTTCGCCTGCCGCGACCCCTGGGGCATCAAGCCGCTGTACCTGTGCGAAGCGCCGGACGGCGTCGTCTTCGCCAGCGAGATCAAGGCGATGATCGCCATGGGCCTCGACCTGGGCCCGATCGACGGCGAGACGGCGCTGACCTTCCTCGCCGACCACGAGCTCGACGTCGACGAGCGCACCATGTGGCGCGGTGTGCGTTCGGTGCGCCCCGGCGAGCTGCTGCGCCTGCGTTCGGGCGAGCCCATCGCGCGCGGCGACGCGGGCGCCGACGTCGGCATGGTCGATCCGACGCTGCCGGTTCACGGCGTCGAGGTCGACGATCCGCTCTACGACGCGGCCTGCATCGAGTCGTTCCGCGAGGCCTTCATCAGCTCGGTGCGCCTGCGTATGCGCGCGGACGTCGCGGCCGGCACCTGCCTGTCGGGCGGCCTCGACTCGACGTCGATCGCCTGCGCCACGGCGAGCTCGCTCGGCGCCGAGCGCTCGGCCGACATGCAGCACGCCTTCACCTTCCTGGCCAAGGAGTTCGACGAGAGCCGCTACATCGAGCCGGTCGTCGCCAAGATCGGCGCGCGCTGGCACGTCGCCAAGGCCGAGGACGACGTGCTGATCGAGGCGTTCCCGGCGTTCCGCCGCGCCCACGACCTGCCCGTCCACTCGTTGGCCGCATTTGCGGGCTTTTTGCTGATGCGGCTCGCGGCGCAGGCCGGCGTCCGCGTGCTGCTCAACGGCCAGGGCTCCGACGAGCTGCTCGCGGGCTATCCGTCGTCTCGGCTGCCATGGCTGCGCAGCCTCGTGCGCCAAGAGGGCGTCGCCGCCGCGCTCGAGCAAGCGGCGCTCGAAGCCGGCAGCCGCGCCGGCGGTCTGCAGCTGCTCGGCCAGGCGATCGCGGGTTTGGGCATGCGCGGCCTGCCGCCGGCGCTCGAGACGGCGGCGCGCACGGCGTTGCAGCGGCGGCATCACGCGGCGAGCAGCCCGATGTGGCGCGCCGACGGCCCGCTCGGCCAGCCGCCGCTGACGACCCGCCCCGCGTCGATGGACCTGCAGCGCCACCTCGACGCCAACCTGCGCCGCAGCCCGCTGCCGCTCTACCTGCGCGTCGAGGACATCAACTCGTCGGCGCTCTCGATCGAGGCGCGGCTGCCGTTCCTGGATCCCGTCCTGGTCGGCCTGGCGCGCCAGGCGCCGGCGCGGCTGCTGCGTCGCGACGGCCGCAACAAGTACCTGCTGCGCGCGATCCTGCCCGGCCTGGTGCCGCAGGTCGTCTGGCAACGGGCCGACAAGATGGGCTTCCCCGTGCCGCAGGGCCGCTGGCTGCGCGGCCCGCTGCGACCGCACCTCGACGAGATCCTCGACGCCGACGCGCTGGCCGCCCGCGGTTGGTACGACGTGCCCGCGGTGATCCGGGCCCGCGACGCCTTCCTCGCCGACGCGGGGCCGTCGATCCCGCCGCCGCTGCTGCGCGTCTTCCTGCTCGAGATGTGGGCCCGTGACCACTTCGACCGTGCGGCGCAGGCGCTTGCCGGGGCCCGCTCGGCGTAGCACGCTGGGCCATGGCCGAAGCACGACCGATCGAGGCCGCCGAGATCACATGGCTCCACGGCGCCTTTCGCTGCGCCATGGCCGGCGATCAGCGTGACGCGTGGGGCGGCAGCTCGCGGCTGCACGGTGTCCGCCTGCTCGATGCCCGGGTGACGCCGGTCGACGGCCTCGACGCCGCCAGCGCCGCCCGCGCGATCGCCGCCGCGGGTCGTGACGTGCTCGCCCTCGGCCACGTCGAACCGCTCTGGGTGCAGCTGCGCGACGCGACGACCTGGCTGCGGGTCGCTGTGCAGGACGCCGTCGTGATCGGGCCGTCGATCCGCCTCGCCCGCGATGACGGCGACCGCAGCCTGACGATCGTCAGCGGCACGCTGGTCGGCCGGCTCGCGGCGCCCGAGACCAGCTTCGCCGGTGTCGGGGCCCGGGCCGCCAACATCGGCACCCAGGTCGGCAGCGTCGGGGCGACAGAGGCCGTGATCGCGGCCCACGCCCTGCCGGTCCAGGCCGGCGGCATCGCCTGGGCCGACGCCCAGGTCGGCAGCGACGCGCCGCCTGGATGCGCCTCGATCGCGCTCGGCGCGGCGTTGGTTCCGATGGGCTGCCTCGCCACGCCGCTCGCCGTGGCCGGCTTCGGCGCCGCGCTCTGGGGCGCGCTCGGATGGGGCCTGGCGTTGGCGGGTGCCGGCGTCGGCCTGGCGCTGCTGCTGCTGCCCCTGGCCGCCCGACGATGGGGCCTCGTCGCCGCCGGCCGTGGCGGCTGGGCGCTGACGGCGCTGGCCTGGCTGCTGGCGCTGCTCGCCGTCCTGCCGGGCGCGCTGGCGTGGCTGCGCGGCGACTGCGACCCGAGCGGCGCGCTGACGTGGCTGGCGCTCGCCCTGGCCGTCGTCTTCGGCGCGACGAGCGCGGCGCGGGCGACGCGGCCGGTGCTCCTGGGCCTTTCGCTGCTCGCGCTGGCGCTGCACGGCTACGCCCACACCGGCTGCGTCGACGGGCCGATGGCTGCGGCGCAGCAGTGGTCGCTGGACGAGACCGCCCACGACGCCGACGCCGAGCGCGCGGCGAAGCTGCAGTCCGGCGGTGGCGGGCGGATCTCCCTCGACCAGGCGCTGGCGATGAACTGGCCGCCGACCGCGCTCTGCGGCCGGACGGTGCACCTCTCCGACGAGTTGCTCTTCGCCCGGAACGAGGCCCAGTTGGCGCGCGGCGCCGCGCCGCATCTGCGCAAGCTGGCCGCGCTGCTGCGCCGCCATCCCGAGGCCTCGCTGCGCCTGCTGGGCCACGCTGACGGCGTCGGCGATGCCGCCGCCAACGTCGCGCTCTCGCTGCGGCGGGCGTCTGCCGTCCGCGCGTGGCTGATCCACCGCGGCGCGATCGCCGCCGGGAGGGTCGAAGCCGTCGGCATCGGCGCGACGCAGCCCCTGGTGACGCCGCGCAGCCCCGACGACGAGGACAGCCATCGCCTGAACCGCCGGGTCGAGGCCATGCTGCGCTGTGGCGCGTCTGCCGCCCCGGCCCCCGAGGCCGCGACCGCCACGGAGGCGCCATGAACGGTGCGTGGACGCGGCTGCGTCGGGCATGGCGTCGCTTCTGGCAGCGGGCCCGGCCGCATGGCGTGGCGCTGCCACCGCCGCCGCGTGTCTCGGTGGATCCCGCCGTCGGCCCGGACGCTGCGGCCTCGTGGCTGCGCGAGGCCCTGGAGCCGGCCGGCCAACTTGCGGCGCAGCGCCGGAGCCAGCTGGGCCGGACGCTGGCACCCGCCGCGCGGCCCGGTCCGTGTCCGCCAGCACCGGATCGGGCGGCTCCCACGGCTGCGGCCGGGCGCGACGACGCGTTGCGCCGGCTGGCAGCGAGCGTCCCCGGCCCGCGGACCGCGCCGACGATCACGGCCCTGCGCGCACTGACGCCGCGCTGGACCCCACCAACACGCGAGGATTGGCAGCGCGTACGCCGAGAGCGCGCGCAGCAGGAGCGACGATGAGCACGTTGGACCCCAAGCAGGGCTTCGCGGACGGCGACGACGCGACGGCGCAGGACGATCCGTTGTTGGCGCATGACCCGTACGTCTACGGCACCCTGGCCGACGTTGGCTGGTGGACCCGCCTGCTCTGGTACGCCTGCGGCGCCGACGCGCAGCTGCTCGCGCGCTGCCCCTCGTCGGATCGCGTGAAGTTCCAGGGCCTCGGCGGCGTCGTCTTCGCCACGGCGGTGCTCGCCTTCGTCTCGGGCAGCTACGCCTTCTACGTCGTCTTTGGCCCCAAGGGTGGCACGGCCCTGGTCGATCAGGCGGTCGACCCGCAGGCGCTCGGCCTGGCGATGGGTTTTGGCCTGCTGTGGTCGCTGATCATCTTCAACATCGACCGCTTCATCGTCGCGAGCACGGGCAAGGGCGACGGCACCGAGCGCATCACCCTCTCGGAGCTCTTCGGCGCGCTGCCGCGCATCGCGATGGCCGTGATCATCGGCATCGCGCTGTCGGCGCCGCTCGAGATCCGCATCCTCGAGACCGAGATCGACACCGAGCTCGCCAGCCGGCAGAAGGCCGAGCGCCAGCGGCTCGACAAGAGCACCGACGCCCGCACCGAGCGCGACAAGGCCGAGCTGACCGAGCGCATCGACAAGGCGCGGACGCGCCTCGACGCTCGGGTGCAAGAGTACGAGAAGCGTCGGCAGGAGATCCTCGCCCAGCGCCACCTGCTCGAGCTCGAGGCGGAGGGCGCGACGGGGTCGGGCAAGCCCGGGCGCGGCCCGGCCTGGCGCGACAAGAAGGAGAACCTCGACCGCCTCGAGACCGAACTGGAAGGCTGGAAGACGCAGACCGCCGAGCAAGACGAGCCCGTCCGCGCCGACATCACGCGCTGGCGCCAGCAGCTCGACGCCATCGCCAAGGAGGTCCAGTCCGAGAAGGACGACAATGCCAAGGCCGCGGCCAAGATGGACGGCCTGATGATGCGCATCCACATCTCGCACGAGATCGGCGGCGCCGTGCCTTGGGTCATCATGCTGCTGCTGCTGAGCATCGAGGTCGGGCCGATCTTCTTCAAGATGATGCTGATCGAGGGCGCCTACGACGCCCTGCTCGAGAACCAGAAGCGCCTGGCGGCGGCGCGCTTTGGCGTCGAGCCCAAGCGGGTCGAGTTCATCGGCGACAAGAAGATCGTCATCGAGCCGGTCTACCACGCGGCCGACACCGTGGCCGAGTCGCGGCGGCAGCGGCGCGAGCACGAGGTCGCGCTGATCCGCGCGGTGCACCAGGCGTGGCGCGACCGCGTCGAGGCCGAGATCGCGGTCCATCCCGAGCGCTACGTCGCCGATCCGGCCGCGTTCCCGGCGGCGGCCGAACCTGCCGCCTCCGACGCCGCGCGGAGCGAAGCGTGAGCTGGCAGGGGCTGGCCACCTGGGCCGGCTACGAGTCGGGTCTGGTCGAGGCGCTCGCCCCGGGCGCGCAGCGCCGCCTGGGGCTGATCGGCCTGACGACGCCCGCCGCCGCCCTCGTCGTCGGCTTCGGCGCGCGGCGCTGGCTGCTCGACGCAGGGGCAGGGGCGCCGGCGGCGCTGGTCGCGCTGGTCGCCGTCGCCGTGCTGGCGGCCTGGACGACGCGCCTGCTCGTGGCCGGCGGTGGTCTGCCGGCGCGTGACGCCCCGCCAGCGGAGCTGCCACCGTCCGCCGCCACGGCCACGCCGCCGGCCGCGCTCCACTATCGCCCGGCGTGGCTGGCGCCGTTGTGGCAGCTCGGCTCGGCCGCGATCTGGACACTGCCTCTGGCCGCGCACGCCAGCGTCGAGCTGCGGCTCGAGCCATCGTCGTGGCCGCGCGGCGTCGCCGGTTGGCTGCTCGCCGCCCGTGCTGACGCGTCCTCGCTCGGCGCTTGGGTCGTGGCCTTCGCGTTGGCCGGCGCCGCTCCGGCGCTCCTGGCCCTGATCGCGCGCTCTGCCCGCATGGCGCACGCTCAGGCCCGCGCGGCCCGTGATCGTGCCTGGATCGTCGCGTGGCACCACGATCACCGCCGTGGCGTCGCGCTCGCGCTGCGTCGCGCCGGCGTGCGCGTCGACGCCTTGCCGCCGGACGCCACGCTCGACCCACCGTTCGCGACGCGCCCCGTGCCCGCGCCCTGGCAGCAGGGGCAGGCCGTCGAGGTGGCGCATCTGCGCTGGCTCCTGGCCCGCCAGCAGGCGCGTCGCTCGGCCGGGCACGACGCCTCTGGCCTCGACGGCTCCGCGCCGGGACCCTGACGCGGGTTGCGCAGGACGGTCGCCGTGGCACCATCGGCCCATGGCCCAGACGCGCACCAACCCTGACCCCGCCGCCGCCGCCGCCCCGTCGCGCCCAGCGCCGACCAAGGCCGCGATCCTGGCCGAGCTGCGTGCCCAGCTCGCCTCGCGCCTCGCGATCTCGCAGCAGGCGGCCGCAGACGCCTTCGCCGGCGCGACCCACGAAGAAGCGCGGGCCGAGAACAAATACGACACGCGGGCCCTCGAGCAGAGCTACCTGAGCGCCGGCCAGAACGCCCGGATCGCCGCGCTGCGCGACCTGATCGCCGCCGTGCACTTCTATGTGCCGCCGCCCGGCGTGCCCGAGCGCGTCGGCCTCGGCGCGCTGGTCGGCGTCGAGGTCGAGCGCGGCGAGCAGGTGCTGCACCGCTGGCTGTTGCTGCTGCCGTTCCAGGTCGGCGAGACGCTGCAGGTCGATGGGCACGAGGTCTTCGCCACCGACGTGCACGCGCCGATGGCCCTGGCCCTGCTCGGCCGCGAGGAGGGCGACTGCGTGCCCTTCCCGGGCGATCGCGTGCCGCGCACGTTGACCGTGGTGTCGCTCGCGTGAGCCGCCCCGACCAGCCCTTCGAGCCGCTGGACAAGGCCTGCCTGGCGTCGTCGAGCCGCGCCCACGGGCTGTCGAACGCGCCGACCTGGGAGCTGACGCTGGACGGCCAGCCGGACTGGTTACATATCCAGTTGGCGTGGTCGTGGTTGATGAATATCTATCCGTGGTGCCTCGCGATCGCCGCGCCATCCGGCGCTGATGGTGGTCGATCGAAGACATGGAACTGGAGATGGATCCAGTCGACTGGCGATGAGCTAGCGATATCGCAATTGCGAAACGTCGATCTCAGGGCTGCCTCCGCGGCCGAGATCGACGCCCACGGCGACGCCATCCGCGATCGGTTCCTGGACCTGGAGCGCGAGCCCGGCGCCCGCCTCGACGTCGCGTGGCTGCCAGGGGGCAAGAGCCGCTTCTGGTTCCAGCAGCACCACGGCCTCGCCGACGGCCGCGCGTTCATCGAACTGCTCGACCGGTTCGCCGCGCTGCTCGACCTCGCGGCCGCCGGCGGACGCCCCGACGACGACGCGCTCGCGCCGTCACCGCGCCGCGGCGAACTCGACGCCACCGGCCTTGGCCCGTGGCAGCGCCGCCGCCTGGCCCTGCGCGGCCTGTGGATCTACGTCCGCGGCCTGCTGCGCAGCCTGCGACGCGCGCCGACCGCGCTGCGGCAGAACCGCAGCCTCGACTACTCCGGGCGCAATCGCAGCCTGCACCGTGTCCTGCGCGGCGAGCGCGAGGCCGCGCTGCGCGCCACGGCGGCCCGCCACGGCTGGAACCTGCACGCGGCGCTGCTGGCGGCCTGGGTGCTGGCCAACCTGCGTTGGAACGCCGAGGCGGGCGTCACGTGCGAGCGCCTGGTGCTCAGCTCCATCGTCGAGCTGCGGCCCCGTGACGGCGGCTTTCGCTCCTTCGCCAACCACCTCGGCTGGGCGCTGCCGGAGCTCGACGTCGCCCGGCTCGGCGCGCTCGACGGCGACGTGGGCCGCGCCGCGGTCTGCCGGGCGCTGCACACCGAGCTGCGCCGCCAGACCGACCGCCGAGAGCCCCTGGCGCGCAGCCTCTTCGAGCGTGCGCCGCTGCTGGCGCTGCCGTTGGCGGGGCTGCGCGCCGCGGTCTGCGCGCCGAAGCAGGTCGTCGTCCAGCTCAACGTCAGCAACGTGCTGGCGATCCCGATCCCCGCCTTCGAGGGGCGGGGCTTCCGCTGCGAGGCGGTGCGCGTCACGACGCCCGTGGCGCCGCGCTACGGCGTGCTGCTGACGGCGACGCGCCATCGCGACGTAGCGACCCTGAACCTGAACTTCAAGGACTCGGTCGTCGCCGAGGACCAGGCGGCGCGTCTGGCCAATCTGCTGGAGCAGGAGCTCGACGCGCTCGCGGCGCTTGCGATCGGCTGAGCCTCGGGCGCGGGCCCCGTCCGGCCAGACGCCGTGCGCGGGCTACCAGGGGATCTGCGCGAGGTCGACCGCCAGCCGGTCCCAATCGTAGCCGGTCTTGGCCCGGACCTCGTCGCTGAGCAGGCTGCGCCGGCCCTCGTCCAGGCCCTCGGCCACACCCAGCGCCAGCACCTGCCAGTGCAGCCGCTCGTCGGCGTTGCGCGCGGCCTCGGCGCGCAGGGCGAGGCGCTTGCCCTGGTGCGTCAACGAGGCCCAGATCTTCGGCACCAGGCGGTCGATCAGCCGGGGCACGAGCTCGGCGCGCAGCGCGGCGGCGTCGGGCAGGGCGCTGGTGCGCGCGGCCTCGACCAGCTGCTCCTTGACGATGATCTCGGGCGTCGAATAGTCGACCCGCAGGTCCTCCATCCGCGCCGTGGTGCGATCGAGCTCGCGGCCGGAGGTGTCGTCGTACCAGGCCAGGCTGGCGTCGATGTCGATGCGCAATTCGTCGACAAGGACGCTGTACGCGTGGTCGCGCCAGATCTCCTCGCGCAACGTGCGCGGCGTCTCGCGGGCCTTGCGCTCGGCGGCGTTGAACGCCGTCTGCGCCGTCTGCTCGTCGGCGCGGGCCTGGCGCAGGCGGTCGGCCAGGGCGGCGAGTTTCGCCGTCTCGGTGCGGACCTTGTCCTCGTACCACTGCAGCTGCTTGGCCCAGCGCTGGTGGCCGTGGCTCTCCGGGCAGCGGGTCGAGCCGTCGGCGCACGGGCCCTTCTTGCCCGCGTAGTGCGCGGCGTCCTCCTCGTCGATGCGGCGGCGGATCTCGGCGAGCTTGGCGTCGGCCTCGGCGATCTTGGTCTCGATCTGGTTGGCCTCGGCCTCCAGCGGACGAAGGCGGTCGCCGGCGGCGTTCAACGTCGCCAGCGCCGAGGCCTGCGCCGACTGCGCGGTCGCCCACTCCGGGTTCGGCGGGAACTCCACGTGATCGAGGATCTTCTTGCTGCGAGCCTCGTCGCGCTTCACCCGGATCGTGTCGAAGCGCGCCAGCTCCAGGCGCAGCCTGCCAGGGGCCGTCTTGGCTCGCTTGTCGGCCGGCACGAAGTCGATGCCGGCGGCCGCGAGCGTCGCGTCGCCGATGCGCGCCTCGATCGTCCCACGCAGGGCGGCGAAGGTCTCGGGCTCGAGCTCCTTGGGCGCGGCGATGGGCTCGAGCGTCAGGCCGTAGCGCCGCGCGACGTCGAGCCGACGCAGCGTGCCCTCCAGCCGGCTGCCGAGATCCTTCTGCGTGCCGCCGAGCGCGGTCGCCGTGCGGTAGGCGATCATCGCGGCGCCGTCGAGCTTGCGCTTTTCGTAGCCGACGCCGCGCTTGTAGAACTCCGCCGCCGCGGCGCTGTGCAGCTTGGCCGAGGCGGTCTCGAGCTGCTGGGCGAGCTTGGGGTCGGCGGCGCCGTAGTCCGCGGCCTGGCGCAGCAGCAGCAGCGCGTCGCGGCGCTTGCGCGCCTTCTCGGCCTTGCGCGCCGCGTCCAGGTGGGCCGAGACCCACATGTTGCGCGCGGCGTCGAACGTGGCCCGCGCCTCGGCGTTGCTCGGGTCGGCCGTCACGGCCTTGGCGTAGGTTGCCAGCGCCGCGTCGAGGTCGCCCGTGGCCTCGAGGCGACGCCCGGCCTCGAGCAGCTCGGTCGCACCCTCGGCGCTGGCCACGCTCTCGCGCAGCTCGGTGGCCTCGGTTCGCGTCGGATCGTAGCGCAGCGCCTCGCCAGCCAGCGCACTCGCGAGATCTCCGCGGCCCTCGGCGTTCGCCTGGCGCGCGGCGACGACGAGCAGCGCCGCGAAGGCCTTGCGCGCGCGGTCCCACATCGCCTCGGCCTGCGGGTAGTCGGTGCGCCAGGCGCGCAGCTGGCTGAGCTCCTGGCAGAGGGCGCGCCATTCCGGCAGCTTCGCCGATTCGGTCGAGGCCGCCAGCGTGTCGAGCGTCTTGGTCGCGGACGCCAGCGTCGTCTCGATGCGCGTGCGCAGCTCGAGCAGCCGCGACAAGGCGCCGACGACGCGCGGCTCGGTCGGGGCGTAGCTCCGCGCCTTGCTGTAGGCGTCGCCGGCCGCGGCGAGGTTGTGTCGCTCGAGCGCCCGGTCGCCTTCGCCGAGAAAGACCAGGGCGGCGCGCAGGCGGGCTTCGCGGGCTCCGCGCTGGGCCGTCGTCTGCTCGTGGGTGTCGGTCGCGTCGGTGGCGGCGCGATCGTAGGCGGCGATCGCCTCGTCGAAGCGTCCGGCCAGCAGCGCAGAGTCGCCGCGCTTGAGGATCTCGCCGACGCCGCAGCCGACCATCGGTGCCGAGAGCGTGAGCAGCGCCGCCAAGGACCAGGTCGCAGCACGCGTCGGTGCCAGGGACCGTCTGCCTGCGGCGTACGCTCGCGCGTGGTTCGCCTTCGCCTTGGTCCGCATGGCCGCTCCTCCCGTCGTGCGTGACCGCCAGGGGCCGCGCTGCGCGCGGCAGGATCGCAGCCCGCGGCCATGCGCGTCAAGGCGCGTCGCGCCGTCGCGCCGTCGCGACTCATCAAGGGGGTGGGGTCGTGTCCGCGCCGCGCAGCTGGCCGACCGCAGCTTCGATCACGTCCTGGCCGGCGACGACCACGCAGGCGCCCGCTTCGACCCCGAACAGCACCTCGACGCGGTCGCCGCCGTCGACCCCGAGCGCGACCTCGTGCCGGCCGAAGCGTCGCGCGTCTGCGCGCACCCAGACAAAGCGCTCGACGCCGCGTCGCACCACCGCCTGGCGCGGCACGGCCAGGCGGGGTTGGGCCGCTCCTGTGCGCAGCAGGGCGGCGACGCGGTCGCCGGGGCTGGCGTCGGCCGGAGCTGCGTTGCCCGGCGGCAGCCGCGCGACCAACCATCCGCCATCGCCACCGGGATCGTCCTGCCACAGGGCCGACTCGACCCAGGGCGCGCGCTTGCCTTCGAGCACGACGACGTCTGCGTCCACGAGGCTGCCCAGGCGTCGCACGTCCGCTGCGGACAGGCGCAGCCGCGCCGCGAGTCCGTCGTCGGCGACCCAGCGCAGCAGCGGCGTGCCGACGGCGACGCGCGCACCCGGGCCGACCAGCACGCGCTCGATCCAGCCAGCCGGCAACGCGAGCTGCAGATGCTGCGGATCGGCGCTCGGACGTCCACCCACCTCGACGGTTGCCGGGCGCCACCGCTCGGGCTGGGACGCGCCGTCACCGCTCGCCGCGCGGGCCGTCGGGCCGCTGACGAGCAGGCCGAGCAGGGCGGGGGAGCCGCCGGGGCCGGGCGCGCCGCCCTGGCCGGTCCATTCGCCGAGCCTGGGCCATCCCCGCGCCGTCCGCGTCAGCGTGCCGGCCGCCGGGGCGACGACGAGGTGGCTGGCCTCGGCGCGCGCGATCACCTCCATCTCGACGGCCTCGCCCTGCCGCAGCGCCGACACCGTCACGGGCTCGCAGCGCACCGCCTCGGCGTCGAGCAGCGCCTCGGGGATCGTGAACGCCTGCAGCGAGAGGGGCGGGCGCGCCACGGTGGTCGCGGCGTCGCCCGATCCGAGGGTGGCGACCGATGTGGCCGTCGCCGCCGCCGGCAGATCCGGCGACGCAGAGGTTGGCGCCCGCTCGGCCCGCGCGCGCCGTTCGCCGCAGCCGGTGGCGAGAACCGCCCAGGCGCCGAGCGCCGCCGCGACGGCGCAGGGCCAGCGGCGCCCCGACGCCGACGGCAGGTCCGGTGCGTACAGCGTGGTCACGGGCTCGGACGCCTCGCCAGGACCGACGCGCGGTTGCCGCCGCGCATCGTCGCGTCCGCCGTCGCGCGCTGGAGCGCGACGATGACCTCGTCGACCGAGCTGTCGTCATCGGACGTGCCCGACGCCGCGGGCCGCCAGCAGAGCACGCCGACGCTGCACGTCACGGCGACCCGACCCTGCAGCGTCGCCACCGTCTCGGAGCTGATCGCCGTCAGCACGCGCTCCGCCAGCTGGCGCGCGTGTTCGGTGCCGCAGCCGGGCAGCAGCAGCAGGAACTCCTCGGCGCCCCAGCGGCCGATCGCGTCGTAGCGGCGCAGCGTGCGCCGCGTGCGGGCGGCGACCGTCGTCAGCACGGTGTCGCCGGCCGCGACGCCGAACGTGAGGTTGATCTGACGGAACTGGTCGATGTCCAACAGCATCATCGCGAGCGGCGTCCCGGTCCGGGCGGCACGGGCGAGCTCGTGGTCCAGCCGGGTCTGGATCGCGTACCGGTCGTCGACGCCGGTCAGCTGGTCGACCCGACTGCGCTGCGCCGCCTCGAGCCGAAGCGCCGCGAGCTCCAGCTTCGCCGCCTGGCTGCGGCCAGCGAGGCGAATGCGCAGGTCGAGGCTGTCCAGGCGAAGCGGCTTCTCGAGCACGTCGTCGGCCCCGGCCGCGGCGCCTTCGGCCAGGGCGGCCCGTTCTCCCTCGGCGGCGAGCAGGATGATGAACGGCGCCTTCGGCCCCAGGCCCCGGCTCCGTCGGCACAGCTCGACCCCGTCGATGCCGGGCGCCCGCCAGTCGAGGATGGCGATCTCGGGCGGGTCGCTCCCATCGATGCGGCTCCAGGCGTCGTGCCCATCGCTGGCGACCTCGGCGACGTGGCCGCCGCGTTCCAGCACCTCGCAGAGCAGGGCGCGGGCGATTGGATCGGTGTCGAGCAGGATCGCCCTCATGGTGCGTCCGTGCCTGCGTCTCCGGCGGGCGCCGCGTCGCCGCTGGCCGTCGAGGCGGCGTGGGCCCGAAGCTCGGCGATCACGTCGTCGATCTGCGCCGCGAGCGTGGCCACGCCGGCGCGCATTCCTGCGGTGTCGCCCGCCAGCGCGGCCTCCTCGAGCGTGCTGCAGCCCTGCCACGCCGCGCCGACGGTGAAGGCCGACAGCGAACCCTTGAGCGTATGGGCGGCGCGCGCGAGCGCGGCGGTGTCGCCCGCCTCCAGCGAGGCCTGCAGCGCCGCGACCCGCTGCGGCAGGTGCTCGAGCATCACCTGGATCAGACGTTCCAGCGCGGCGCGGTTGCCGTGGATGCGCCCCAGCAACGCGTCGAGATCCAGGCCGGTCGGCGTTCCCATGTGTGGCTCCCAGCGACGCAGGTGCGCAGCGACGAGGCTCCTGGGGCCGGGGCATCACCCAAAGCCCGGGTCGTTGCCCTACAGTCGAACGGGGCGTGGACCGGCTCCATCCTGGACCAGCGCAGGATCACTGTCGAGTGTCGCGGCGATGGCGGCCATGACGTGGCGAACGCGGCCCCAGAGCTCCGCCGACGATTGGAGCGCCTGGTTCAGATCGCCGCTGCGGCACCGCTCGGCGAGCTCGAGCGCCTGTGTCGCCGGGGCGCGCCAGCCCAGGTGCCCCATCGCGGAGCCCAGCGCGCGGGCGCCGTTGCAGGCTTCGATCAAGTCTTCGCGGGCCAGCGCCTCGGTGATGTCCCGACGCAGCGACGGCATCGAGGTCTGCAACGCGCGCAGCAGGATCCGCGCCACTGCGACGTCGCCGCCGACACGCTCGGCGATCTCGCGCAGATCGTACGGCTCGGCCGCGCTGCCGTTGGCTTCGTCGCGGTGCGAGCGCAGCCGCGGCAACGCGCCGGCGAGCACGGCGTCGCTGACGGGGGCGACCACGATCTCGTCGACCGGAACCCGCTGTGGCAGGCCGTATTGCGCCGCCTCCGGCGCCAGGACCGCCAGCACCGGCGGGCGCGAGGGTCCCATCAGATCAGCGCAGGTCGCCTCGACCCAATCGCGGGCCCGATCGCCGAGCGCGGTGGCGTCGATGAGGACCAGGTCGACGTCCAGCGACGTGCCGTGCAACTCGACGCCGTGGCCCATCGCGATCAGGCGCGCCCCCAGCGCGGACGGCCCCGCCGCCCGCAGCCCCACCTGCAGTCGGCGTCGCGACTCACGCAGGAAGTGACGCGTCACCAGCGAGCCGCGACCGGTGTGGGAGTGCCGACGACCGGCGGTGTCGACGCTGCCCCCGACGACTCGCAGGGTGTCGCGCAGATCGCGCGAGGTGCACGGACGCGACAGGTACGCCGAGATCCCGAGGCTGCGGCAGCGCGCGGCGTCGCCGCGATGGCCGCGACGGACCATCAGCACGCTCGGCGGGCCGTCGTCGCCGCCAAGGCGCGCGGCGTCCTCGATCCAGCGGCTCCCCTCGCGGGTCGCGAAGGATCCCGCGATGAGGATCACGTCGATCTGCGTCTCGCGCATCCGCGATCGGGCGCTCGCGATCGAGCTGCACGGCACGACCATCGTGCCGAGGTCGTCGAGCTGGACGAGGACCTCGTCGACGGGCTCGGTCCCCGGCGCACAGAGCAGCACGCGCAGGTCCAGCGGCGCTCGCGTACCCGGCGTCGCCGCCAGCTGGGCGGGCGGCAGGCCCAGCGCCACCTCGAAGTGGATCTCGCTGCGGCCGTCGGCGTCGTTGCCGACCCAGGTGCGGCCGCCCATCTGCTCGACGAGCTGCCGCGCGATCGACAGGCCCAGGCCCGTGCGGGCACCGCCGCGCCAGACCCAGGCACCGCTGTCGCGCCGCCCCGCCGATCGCTGCGTCGCCTGCGTCCGAGCGCGCACCGCGGCGTGCAGCGTGACATCCTGGCCCTGGATCGCGGCCGAGACGTGGACCCGGACCTCCACGCCCTCGACCCCGCCGCCGCCGTCGATGGCGTTGCCCGCCAGCGTGTGCAGGACCTGCCGCAGCCGGCCGGGGTCGCCGATCAGCGCGTCCGGCACGTTGTCGTCGATCTCCGGCACCAGGCGCGCGCCGACGCGGGTCGCGCGTGGCCGCAGCCCGTCCAGCGCCGCGACGACGCAATCGCGGACACCGAACGTGATCCGGGCCGCAGCGAAGCGACCGTCACCCAGGCTCGCGAGATCCAACAGGTCGTTCAACAGCAGGCGCAGCGACTCGGCTGCGGCCGTCACCGACGCTGCCGCGCGATCGGCCTCGAGCTCCAGCTCCAGCCGACGCAGATGCTGCACCGCCGTCTCGAGCGCCTCGGTCGGCGCTTCGAGCTCCTGGGCGACCTGCTCCAGCAGCCGTGGCGAACCGATGACCTGCTGCGAGCGCGTCGGCGGCACGCGCTGCTCGACGATCCGCGCCACCCACTCCGGCAGCACCAGCGCGACCTGCTCGATGGCTTCACGACGGGCGAATTGCAGCGCCTGCTCGCGGTCACCCTCGGACATCGCGCTGGCCAGGCGCAGCGCCGTCGCGCGCACCGCGTCGGCCATCTGCGCCGAAGCCTCGTCGTCGTCGAGCGCGGTCAGGGCGCCGCCGAGCACGCGCAGCTCTTCGAGGTCGGTCGACTGGGCGAGCTCTTCGAGGCGCTGGATCAGCGTCGCACGTCGAATGGCCACGTCCGTCACTCTCGCCATCGACCCGCCTCCCGCGTCTGCCACTTGGAGCCCTTGTCGCCGTCAGCGTGTGCCGTCCGCCCAAGTGCGTCAACCTGGGTCGCGTGGCGGCGCGCAGCGACCCAGATGGGCACGAGGTCGCGATCCTTTCCATCGGGGCCGGGGCTGCTACGCTGGTCGTGCCCTGAGCCCCAGACCGAGGCCGCGCCATGGATCTGCACCGTCTCCACCTTGACCGAGGGCGCCCGCCCGGGACCGTCGCCGCGTCGTCCTGGCGCGGGGTCGGCGCGCGCTGTGTCGTCGTCCTTGCGCTGCTGACGTCGGCCTGCGGCCCCGGCGAGGAGGACGTGCAGCAGCCGGCCAACGACGTCCAGGTCGGCGGCTCCGACATCAGCAGCAACGACGGCGGCTTCGGCGACTCGTCGACCACCAGAACCGGCCCCTGCGGCACCGACGCCGACTGCAAGAGCTTCGAGCTCGCCGGCCCTCCCTGCACCTTCGCCGTCTGCCAGGTCGGCCATTGCGTGCGCAAGACCAGCGCCGACGGCGACGCCTGTGAGGACGGCGACGATTGCACCCTGGACGACCGCTGCCTCGGCGGCTCCTGCCAGCCCGGCACCCCGAAGTCCTGCGACGACGGCAACCCGTGCACCATCCGCACCTGCGAGCCCTTCGGCGGCGCCTGTGCCGCCACGGCCACCGATGTCGGCTGCCCCAGCGCGACCGCCTGCAACGTCGGCGTCTGCGTCGCCGGCAGCTGTCAGGAGTCGTCGATCTACGCGACCGTCGACCTGCCGGACGCCGCGACCACCATCGGCGCGCAGGGCGTCGCCTGGGGCGCCCGCGGCCCCACCCGGCTGCTCTGGGGCGTCGGTGCCGTCGGTATGCCGGCCGCGGCGTTGACGCTGATGACCCTGGGCGGTGCGTCGATCGCGCAGCTGCCGCTCGAATCGACCCGCGCCAGCGCTGCGGTCGCCGACGGTGTCGGTTTCGTCGTGGTCGGCAGCGACGGCCCGGACGCGTCGGGCGCCCCCGCGACGCCCGACGCCCCGGCGACGCCAGGGCAGGGCGTGGCGATGGCGCTCGACGAGCAGGGCGCGGTGCTCTGGCGCGCGTCCTACGGCACCGCGCTCGACGATCGCCTCGACGCCGTCGCCCGCCGCAGCGACGGCTCATTCGTCGCGGTGGGCACGCGGGGCATCGGCGCCACGGCGGTCGACGGCAAGGTCGCCCCGCCCGAGGGCTGGTTCGTCGCCTTCGGCCAGGCGGGCGCGCAGTCCGCCGACTTCTTCTACGCCGGGCCGACCGCGACGCGACTGCACGACGTCGTCGCCGTCGGCCTCGACGCCCTGGTCGGCGGCTCGCAGCGCACCAGCAACGGCTTGTCCCTGCGGCCGCTCCTGGCCCGGGTCGGGGTCGACGGCAGCCTGCAGTCCATCGCACAGCCCAAGCAGACCGGACGGGTCGTGCGGCTGCAGCGACGCGGCGACGGCGCGGTCGCGGCCTTGATCGCCGACGACGGCGGCAGCGCGCCGATGGTGCTGCTCTTTGACGCCTCGTGGCTGCAGATCGCGACCATCCCGCTGGCCGGACCGCCGGATCTGCGCGGATTGGACGCGTCCTGGCGCGCCGACGGCTCGGTCCTGATCGTCGGCAGCCGGTCGGTCGACGCCGGGCTCAGCGGCCCCGCGACCATCGCCTGGCTCGGCCGTGTCGGCCCGTGGGGCGCGCTCGAGCTGTCGCGACCCGTGCCGTCGTTGCTCGCGGCGCACGCGCTGCTGCCGCTGGACGACGCGATCTGGCTCGCCGGGCCCGCGACCCCCGACGGCGACGGCCAGCCGGGGCCGGCCCGGGCGATCCGTCTCGACCCCTGGGGCTTCGACAGCTGCGCGGACGCCGGCGGTTGTCCTGCCATCTTGCATGATTGTGACGATGGTGACCCCTGCACGATCGACAGCTGCGACCCCGCCAAGGGCTGCCTGCACACGCCGCTCGCGGACGCCAGCCCATGCGGCATCGCCAAGACCTGCGTCCAGGGCGCCTGCACCGGCGGCTGAGATTCGCTCGGCCGATCGCGCCGCGAGGGCGCGGCGGGCTTGCGCGGGGCGGCGCATCCGTTAGCTTCCCCGCTTCGATGTCCCGAACGGGGCGGATCTGCGCCGCAGGTCTGGCCCCCGACCCCAGCCACGAGAGTCCCGATGATCCAGGTCGTCTTGCCCAAGGGCCGCATCTTCGAGCGCGTCCGTACCTTGCTCGCCGATTGCGGCCTCGACATCCACGTGCCCGATCGCGCGTACCGGCCCACCTGCCGCGACGATCGCCTGGCCGTGAAGATCATGAAGGCCCAGAACATCCCGACGCTGATCGAGCTCGGCAGCCACGATCTCGGCATCACGGGCCGCGATTGGGTGCAAGAGACGGGCGCCGACCTCGAGGTCTTGCTCAATCTCGGCTTCGATCCGGTGCGGATCGTCGCCGCCGCGCCGCGCGGCCTCGATCTGCACGCCCTCGCCGCCGAGCGGCCGCTGCGCGTGGCCACCGAATACGAGGCGCTGACCCGGCGCTGGCTCGACGCTCGCGGCCTCAACGCCCGCATCATCCGCAGCTACGGCGCGACCGAGGTCTTCCCGCCCGAGGACGCCGACCTGATCGTCGACAACACGGCGACCGGCACGACCCTGCGCGAGAACGGCCTCGACATCCTCGACACCCTGCTGCACTCGACGACGCTGGTGGTGGCCAACCGCGCCGCCCTCGCCGATCCCGCGCGGCGTGAGGTGATCGACGCGGTGCTGCTGTTGATGCGCGCCGTGCTCGACGGCCGCGACCGCGTGCTGCTCGAGATGAACATCCCGGCCGAGAAGCTGCCGGCGCTGATCGAGCGGCTGCCGGCCATGAAGTCGCCCACCGTCGCCGAGCTCTGGGGCGCACAGGGCTACGCGGTCAAGGCCGCCGTGCTGCGCAACGAGGTCGCGCGCCTGCTGCCGGATCTGCGCGCGCTCGGCGCCACCGACATCCTCGAGACCAGCATCCGCAAGGTCATGGCATGAAGCAGGCGGCAGCGGCGCTCGGGCTGCCGTGCAACCTCGCCGTCGACGCCGTCGCCGCCTACCCGGCCGGCGAGCGCGATCGGACCGCGTTCTTGCGCCTCGACGTCAACGAAGACCCACGCGGCGCGCCGGATCACGTCGTCGCCGCCCTCGCCGCCGGGCTCGATCGCCACGCCATCGCGACCTACCCGGCCACGACCGAGCTGCGCGCCGCCTACGCCCGCGCCGTCGGTTGCGCGCCGGCCGAGGTGCTGCTCTGCAACGGCGGCGACCAGGGCCTCGAGCTGCTGCTGCGGGCGTTCTTGCGGCCCGGCCGCGCTGTCGTCACCCACGCGCCGGGCTTCGACATGTTCCCGCTCTGGGCTTCGCTGCACCACGCGCCGGTGTGTGCCGCGCCCCTGCGTGCCGAGGCCCCCGGCCACGCCGCCTTTGACGAGCAGGCGTGGTTCGCCGCCCTGCAGGCCGCCGCCGATGGCCCCGGCCTGGGCGCCATCGCCATCGTCACGCCGAACAACCCCACCGGCAGCAGCGTGCCGCGCGCCGCCATCGAGCGCACGATCGCGCACGTCGCCGCGCTGCCGACGCCCGTGCCGCTGATCGTCGACGAGACGTACATCGATTTCGGCGGCGAGACGGTCGTCGATCTCGTCGGTCGTGTGCCGTTCCTCTTCGTCCAGCGCTCGTTCTCCAAGTCCGCGGGGCTCGCCGGCGTGCGCCTCGGCGCCGTGCTCGGCCCAGCGCACGAGATCGACCGTCTGGAGCGCGCGATCGAGCCCTACCGCGTCAACCGGGCCGCGCTCATCGCCGGCCTCGCCGCGCTGCGCGAGCCAGACGGCGGCCAACCGCCTCCGGGGCAGCTGCCGGCCTGGTGGCGCGCGCGCGTCGCCGAGACGCTCGCCGGACGCGAGGCGCTGGCCGCGGGCTTGCAGGCGCTCGGCCTCGGGGTCGGCGCACGGGACGCCAACTTCCTGATCGCCCACGTCGGCGACGCGCACGCCGAGGTCACCGCCGCTCTCGAGCGCGACGGCATCCTCATCCGCGACCGCCACGGCAAGCATCCGCTGCTCGACGGCTGCGTCCGCATCGGCGTCGGCGCGCCCGACCAGGTCGCCCGGACCCTGGCCGCCCTGCGCAAGGCCCTGCGCCGCCGCCCCGCGCTGCGGGCCGTGCTGCTCGACATGGACGGCACGCTCGTCGACGTCCGAGGTTCGTGCCTGGCCGCGATCGCCGCGACGGTGCGGGCCACCCTGGCCGCCGACGGCCGCGCCGACGCCGCCACGCTGGCTCGCGTCGACGCCGCCCTGGTCGACCGCTACAAGGCGCGCGGCGGCCTGAACAACGATTGGGATTGCGCCGACGCGATGCTGCGGGATCTCGGCGTGCACGCGGCGCGCGCCGACATCGTCGCCCGCCACCAGGCCGTCTACCGCGGCGAGCGCTGGGACGGCGCCATCGCCTCGGAGCCGTGGATCTGGACGGCGCCCGTCGCGCACGCGCTGGCGACGCGCTTTGCCGTCGGCCTCGTCACCGGCCGACCGCGCGACGAGGCCCTGTTCACGCTGGCGCGCGCAGACGCGCCGCTCGGGCTGCGCCCGGACGATGGCGGCGGGCCCGGCTTCGCCGTCGTCGTCGGCCTCGAGGACATGCCGCGGCAGAAGCCTGCGCCCGACGGCCTGCTGCGCGCCTGCGCCGCGATGGCCGTGGCGCCCGCGGACGTCGCCTACGTCGGCGACTCGGTCGACGACATGCGCGCAGCCAAGGCCGCAGGATGCTTTGCCATCGGCGTGCTGGGTCCGGGCGAGGGCTGGGGCCAGGGCGGCGCCGAGCGGCTGGCGGCGGCGGGGGCCGACATCGTCTGCAAGGACATCGCGGAGGTCGTGCAATGGTTGGAGATCTGAGCAGCTTTCGTCGCATCGAGCGGCCCGGGCCGCGCAGCGCGTTCACCGAGCGGCGGACCAAGGAGACGCAGATCCTCTGCGAGGTCGACCTCGACGGCGTCGGACGCGCCGAGATCTCGACGCCGATCGGCTTCTTCAGCCATATGCTCGAAGCCTTCGCCCGCCACGCCCACATCGACCTGCACCTCGCGGTCGCCGGGGACCTCGAGGTCGACCAGCACCATACCGTCGAGGACACCGGCCTTGTGCTCGGCGAGGCGCTGCGTCGCGCGCTCGGCGATCGCCGCGGCATCTGGCGCACGGCGAGCGTCGAGTTTCCGATGGACGAGACGCGCGCGGTCTGCGCGATCGACCTCTCGGGGCGGCCCTACCTGCTCTTCGACGCCGCGTTCACCCGCGCCCACGTCGGCGAGCTGGCGAGTGACCTCGTCGTCGAGTTCTTCGCCGCGCTGACCAACGCGCTCGCGGCCAACCTGCACCTGCGCCTGCATTGCGGCGCCAACGACCACCACAAGATCGAGGCGCTGTTCAAGGCCTTCGCCCGCGCCTTCGAGCTCGCCGCGGCGATCCACCCGCGCGCGGCGGCCGAGATCCCCAGCACCAAGGGCGCGCTCGACAGCGCCGGTCACGCCGTCGCCTCGGTCGCGGGCGCGGCCGATGCGGCGAAGGCCGCGGCCACCACGGCGAGCGGCGCCAGGGGCGCAGGGCCCGCGACCATCGCGACGAGCTCGGGCGGCTTCTCGCTCGACGAGCTGGAGGACGTGCGGTGATCGCCATCGTCGACTATGGAGCCGGCAACGTCGCCAGCGTGCGCAAGGCCATCGCGCACCTCGGCGCCGACGCCCGCCTCACCGCCGATCCGCAGGAGCTCGCGCAGGCGACGATGCTGGTCTTTCCCGGCCAGGGGCAGTTCGGCCAGGCGATGGCGCGGCTGCGCGAGCGTGGACTCGACGCCGTGCTGCGCGCGCACGTCGCCAGCGGCCGGCCCTTCGTCGGCATCTGCCTCGGCCTGCAGCTGCTCTTCGACGCCAGCGACGAGGCGCCCGGTGTTCCCGGCCTCGGCCTGCTGCCCGGCCATGTCCGCCGCTTCGCCGAGCGCGCCCCCGACGGTGGCCGCGTCACCATCCCGCAGATCGGCTGGAACCAGCTGGAGCTGCAGCGCCACGGCACGCCGCTCGACGCCATGGGCGAGGCCGCGCACGTCTACTTCGTCCACAGCTACCACGTCGTGCCTGACGATCCGTCCGTGATCACGGCGACGGCCGTCCACGGCGAGCGCTTTGTCGCCTCGGTGCAGCGCGACAACCTGCTGGCGGTGCAGTTCCACCCCGAGAAGTCCGGCGCTGCGGGCCTGCAGCTCTGGTCGGCGCTGCTCGGCAGCCGCTGGTGGGAGCGACCATGCTGAGCCACCGCGTCATCCCCTGCCTCGACGTCAAGGACGGCCGCGTGGTCAAGGGCGTGCGCTTCGAGGGGCTGCGCGACGCCGGAGACCCGATCGAGCTGGCGCGTCGCTACGATGCTGAGGGGGCTGACGAACTCTGCTTCCTCGATATTACGGCCTCGTCCGATCGCCGCCGGACGCTGGTCCACCTGGTCGAGGCCGTCAGCCGCGAGCTGTGCATCCCCTTCACCGTCGGCGGTGGCATCCGCAGCCTCGACGACATGCGCGTCGTGCTCGAGGCCGGCGCCGACAAGGTCTCGGTCGGCACCGCCGCATTGCGCGATCCCGACCTGATCGCCCGCGCCGCCGCCGAGTTCGGTAGCCAGTTCCTGGTCGTCAGCCTCGACGCCCGCAGCAACCCCGACGGCAGCGTGCACCTGACGACGCACGGTGGCCGCGAGGACACCGGCATCGACGCCCTCGACTTCGCGCGCCGGATGGCCGACGCCGGCGCCGGCGAGATCCTGCTCAACGACATGGACCGCGACGGCACCTGTGACGGCTTCGGCCTGTCGCTGCTGGCCCGGATCTCCGGCGCGGTCGACATCCCGGTCATCGCCTCGGGCGGGGCAGGGCAGGCGAGCCATTTTGCCGACGCGGTGATCCACGGCGGCGCCGCGGCGGTGCTGGCCGCGAGCGTCTTCCATCGGCGCGAGCTGAGCATCGCCGAGGTCAAGCGCGCGATGGCGGCCGCGGGGCTGCCGGTGCGACCTGTTGGCGCCGTCGACGGCACGAACGCCGCGCGCTTCGTTGCACCGCTGGCGGAGCTCGTGAGCGAGGAGGCAAGGTGATCCACCCCAGCATCGACATCCTCGGCGGCCGCGTGGTGCAGCTGCGCGGCGGCAACCCGGACGACTGCAAGGTCGCGATCGACGACGTCTTTGGCGTCGCCGAGTCCTTCCACCGTGCGGGCGAGCTGGCGGTCATCGATCTCGACGCCGCGCTCGGCCGGGGCGACAACCTCGAGCTGATCGCCGCGCTCTGCGAACGCTTCGACTGCCGTGTCGGCGGCGGCATCCGCGACCACGATCGCGCCGACCGCCTGCTGCGCGCCGGCGCGCGCAAGCTGATCATCGGCACCCAGGCGACGCCGGAGTTCCTCGGCCGCTACCCGCGCGAGCGTTTGATCGTCGCGCTCGACGCCCGGGCCGGGCGCGTCGTCGACCACGGCTGGACCCGCGCCACCGGCGACACCGTGCTCGATCGGGCGCGCGCGCTCGAGGCCCATTGCTCGGAGTTCCTCTACACCCTGGTCGACCGCGAGGGCAGCCTCGGCGGCATCGACCTGGACGCGGTCGAGGCCCTGGTCCGCGGCACGCGCAACCGCATCGTCGCCGCCGGCGGCATCGCCAGCGTCGCGGAGATCGTGGCCCTGGAGCGCATGGGCGCCTCGTGCCAGCTCGGCATGTCGATCTACACCGGCGTGGTCAAGCTCGCGGACGCCATCGTCGAGACGCTGGATTGGTCCAAGCATGACGGTCTGTTGCCGGTCGTCGTCCAGGATCAGGCGCGGCAGGTGGTGATGCACGCCTGGGCCGATCGCGAGGCCTTGCAGCGCACGCTGGACAGCGGTGACGCCTGGTATTGGTCGCGCAGCCGCCAGGAGCTCTGGCGCAAGGGCGCGACCAGCGGCCACGGCCAGCGGGTCGTCGCGGTGCGCAGCGATTGCGACCACGACACGCTCGTCTACCAGATCGAGCAGACCGGCCGCGCCTGCCACGTCGAGGGGCAATACAGCTGCTTCGGCAGCGAACAGTTTGGCCTCGAACGGTTGATGGCGACGCTCGAGGGCCGCGCCCGGCAGGCGGCGGACGACGCCGCGTCTGGCAGCTACAGCGCCCGCCTGATGCGCGAACCCGGGCTCGCCGAGGCCAAGATCCTCGAAGAGGCGGCGGAGCTGGCCGAAGCGACCGACAGGCGCGAGATCGTCTGGGAGGCCGCCGACGTGCTCTTCTTCACCCTGGCGAAGCTGGCGCGCGAGGGCATCCCGCTGCAGGCGGTGCTGCGCGAGCTCGACGGTCGGCAAGGCCGACGGCGCGCTGGCGACGGCGGCATGGTCGCGGCGTCCTCCGCAGCTGCAGCTGCAGCCGCGCCGGCGCCTGCGGTGGCAACGGTCGCCGCGCGCGGCATGGCGGGCGCGGGCGCCGATCCGGCCAAGGTCGCGGCGTTGCTGCGCGAGGCGCAACAGGGCGGCGACGCGGCGCTGCTCGCCATGACCGAGCGATTCGATCGCGTGCGGCCGCCGAGCCTGGTCGTGCCTCGCGACGCTTGGGACCGCGCCTGGCAGGCCATGCCCGCCGCCGACCGCGACGCGCTGACGCGCGCCCACCGCAACATCGCGGCGGTCGCGGCCGCGCAGCGCGCTGCGCTTGGCGCCTTCGAGCTCGAGGTCGAGCCCGGCGTGTCGATCGGCCAGCGGGTGGTGCCGGTGCGCCGCGTCGCTTGCTATGTTCCCGCCGGTCGCCATCCGCTGCCCTCGACAGTGCTGATGACCGTGACGCCGGCCCAGGTCGCAGGCTGCGCCGAGATCGTCGTCTTCAGCCCGCCCGGCCCCGACGGTCTGCCGCATCCGGCGATCCTGGCGGCTGCGCGGCTGGCGGGTGCCACCGAGGTCGTGGCGCTCGGCGGCGTCCAGGCGGTCGCCGCGGCCGCCTACGGTAGCCAGAGCGTGGCTCCCTGCGACCTGCTGGTCGGGCCGGGCAACGCCTGGGTCACCGAGGCCAAGCGCCAGGTCTTCGGCGTGCTCGGGCTGGACGGCGTGGCCGGCCCGTCCGAGGTGCTGATCCTCGCCGACGACAGCGCCGATCCGGCGCGCGTCGCCGCCGACCTGCTGGCGCAGGCCGAGCACGACGACGACGCGCGGGCGATGCTGGTGACGACCGACGCGGCGCTGCCGGCGCGCGTGGCCGCCGCGATCGAGCTGCAGCTGCAGACCCTGCCGACCGCGGCGACCGCGCGCGAGGCGATCGCGCGTTCACCGGCGCCGCTCGTGGTCGCGGACGTCGACGCGCTGGTCGCGGCCGCCGATCGTGCGGCACCTGAGCATCTGCACCTGCACCTGCGCGACGCCGACGCGGTCGCCGCCCGGGTCCGCTGCTACGGCGCCGTCTTCGTCGGCTCGGACGCGTCCGAGGTCTTCGGCGACTACTGCGCCGGCGGCAACCACGTGCTGCCGACCGCAGGCGCGGCGCGCTTCACCGGGGGGCTGTCGGTGGCGACGTTCGTGCGCCTGGCCGCTTCGCAGCGCATGACGGCGGACGGTGCTGCGGCGCTGGCACCTGTCGCGGCGCGCCTCGGCCGGCTCGAGGGCCTCGAAGCGCACGCCCGCGCCGCCGAGCAGCGCGCCGTGCCGGCGCCGATCGGACGCCCGCGCTAGGTTGGCCTGGGTGCGTCGGAGGTCTCGATGGCCTCCTTCTGCGGTGGATCGTCGTAGAGCTGCTTGATCGCGAGGATCTCGTCGATGTGGGCCCAGAAGACGTCGTAGAGCTCGGGGTCGAAGTGGCTGCCGCGGCCGGCGTCCATCAGCGCCCGCGAGTCCTCGACCGAGAACGCCGGCTTGTAGCAGCGCGCCGTGGTCAGGGCGTCGAAGACGTCGCAGAGCGCGGTGATCCGGCCCTCGAGCGGGATCTCCTCGCCGACGAGGCCGCGCGGGTAGCCCGAGCCGTCCCATTTCTCGTGGTGGGTCCAGGCGATGTCGGCGGCGAGCATCAACATCTCGGAGTTCGAACCAACCAGGATGCGGTAGCCGATCTCGGCGTGGCGCTTCATGATCTCGAACTCGTCCGGGGTCAGGCGGCCGCGCTTCATCAGGATCGAGTCGGGCGTCCCGATCTTGCCGATGTCGTGCATCGGGCTGGCGATGCGGATCAGCTCGGCGTGGCGGTCGCTCATGCCGACGCGCTTGGCCAGGAGCTCGCAGTACAGGCTCATCCGGCGGATGTGGAAGGCCGTCTCGTCGCTGCGGAACTCTGCGGCGAGCGCCAGCCGCTGGATCGTCTCTTCGCGGCTGCCGCGCAGCTCTTCGCTGATGGCTTCGAGGGCGTGGATCGTGCGCTCGAGCTCGGCGGTGCGGTCTGCGACCAGCGACTCGAGGCGCGTGCGGTGGCTGCGGTTCTCGATCTCGAGCGTGCGCCGGCGCAGCGCGTTGGCGACGTTGATCAGCACCTCGTTGGTCTCGAAGGGCTTGATGATGTAGCCGTAGGCGCCGATGTCGAGCGCGGCTTCGGCGATCGTCGGATCGTCGACGCCCGTGACCATCACCGCGGCTGTGCCGGGATGGTGCAGCAGGACGTGGCGGACCAGGTCCAGGCCGCTCTCGCCGGGCATGTTCACGTCCGAGAGCACGAGGTCGAACGTCTCGGACTCGAGGCGCACCCGCGCGGCGCGCGCGCTCTCCGCCAACTCGATGTCGTGGCCGGCGCGCTTGAGCAGCCGCGCCAGCATTCGGCGGATCAGGTCTTCGTCGTCGACGATCAGGACTCGGGCCATCTCAACGCTCCAAGGTCAGGGCGTCGCACCCCGAGGCCGCCCATCATGCGTGGGTGCCGACCCGCTGGCAAACAATGCCACGGTGGAGCACGAAAGGCCGCTGGAATTTGCAGCGACGGCCCAGGCGGCTACGGTGGCGCGAACCCGTGTGCGGAGCGCGCTCCATGGCTGGTCCCGTCCTCAACGTCGCTGCCATCGTCGACCTCGGCTCGGCGTCTGCCAGCATGATGGTCGTCGCGCCGGGCAAGCGTGGCCGCATCGACGTGCTGGCCCGGGCCAAAGCGCCGCTGCGCCTCGCTGCCGCGCTCGACGCCGACGATCACCTCTCGGACGCCGCGTTCGCCCTGACGGTCGAGGCCATGATCGGCTTCGCCGCGCTGGCCAGGGACCACGGCGTGGCGCGCATCCGCGCGGTGGCCACCGAGGCGCTGCGGCGAGCGCGCAACGGCGCCGCGCTCTGCAGCGCGGTGCGCGAGGCGTCGGGCATCGACCTCGAGGTCATCGACGGCGAGCGCGAGGCGCGATTGGTCTTCGCCGGCATGCGGCTCGAGGTCCGTCGCGGCGGCCTGTTCGGCATCGACATCGGCGGCGGATCGACCGAGCTCGTCTGGGGCGTCGGCGCGACGCCCGAGCGCATGATCAGCCTGCCCTTCGGCGCCATCGAGACGTCACGACGACTCGGCCTGGGGGCGGCGGCGCTGTCGTCCGCGGAGCTGCAGGACGCGCGCGAACGGCTCGATCGCTGGATCCTGCCGCAGGTCCAGGCCTTTGCGCCAGACCTCGACCTCGCGGGCCTCGCCGGCGCGGGCCGGGCGGTCGGCACCTCGGGCAGCGTCCAGCGTGTCGCTCGCCTGATCGCGGCCGGGCGCGGCCAGTTGCGCCGTTCGTTGGCGCACGTGCCGATCGAGGCCGATGCGCTCGCCGCGACGGTCGAGGCGCTCGCGTGCCGCGACCTGCAGCAGCGCGCGGCGTTGCCGGGGATGGACCTGGATCGCGTCGACTCGCTGCTGGCCGGCGCGCTGCTGTTGGAGCGGGTTGGCCTCGGACTCGGCATCGGCAGCTGGCGGGTCGGCCTCTCGGGGTTGCGGCTCGGGCTCTGCGCCGTCGCGCTCGGCATGGCGCCGGATTGGCGGCCGAGCGCCTGAGGCGGCGTCGACAGTTGACACCCAGGGCGCACACCGCTACAGGTCGGGCGAGGCAGCCCCCGCCGACGGAGGAAAGATGGATCGCGCAATCGTCACCTGGGACCCGGATGTCGTGCCGCTCAACGAGGTCGGCAAGTCCAAGCACCCCGTGCTCGGCGAGTCGGGCTTCTACGCCATCGTCGCCGCCAGTCTCGACGCCGAGTCGGACTTGTGGAAGGAGCTGGAGCTGCTCTACGTCGGTGGCGCCCACGAAGGCAGCCTGCGTGCGGCCATCGCGGCGGAGGTACCGGCCCACGCCGAAGCCCAGGCCCGGGCCGAGCGCGACGGCAAGGTCGCGGTCGCCATGCTCGGCACCCTGACCGACGCCACGCTGCAGCGCCGGACCAAGCGCTTCCTCGAGGACGTCGAGCATTGCCTGGTGCTCCGCAACGGCCCGGCGATCTCGCAGCTGGCGGCGGACTTCCAGGAGACGCGTCACCTCAGCGTCGTCAACCGGGGCGACTTCGCGCCGCTGAACTGGCGCTCGCTGATGCGCCCGAGCGCGTAGCGCAGCCATGGTCGCTCGCGGCCCCCAGCGCTCACGCACGCCGCAGCCACCTGCAGAACCCAGCGCGTGGGAGCCGCTCGATCGGCTCGGCGCGCTCGTGGAACGCTACGTCGAGACCCATTACACGCCGCCCAAGCGACGTGGGCGTCCGCCGGCCGTCGCCCACCGCGACGACCTGTTGCGGCTGTGGCAAGGGTTCACCGTCGAGCGCGGCGAGCGCGAACGCGGCTATCTCAGCGATCCCGGCACGCGCGCCGCGTACCTGCTGTATTACACGCCCACGACCGCGGCCACGGTGGCGGCGGCGCTGGCCCTTGGCGAGCGGCAGGGCTGGTCGCTGCGCAGCCCGACCGACGAGCAGCCCCTGCGGGTGCTCGACGTCGGCGCGGGCGGCCTGGGCGCGAGCATGGGATTGGCGCTGTACCTCGAGCGCAAGCAGGGCGCTCCGGTCGGTCCGGGCCTCGCCGTCCGGGCCATCGACGCCACGCCGCGGGTGCTCGCCGATGGCCAGGCGGTGCTCGAGGCGTTCGCGCCCGGTGTCGCGGTGCAGACCTCGAAGGCGGATCTGCGCGACGCGCTCGCGCTGGATCGGGCGGGCCTGCAGCGCTACGACGTGATCCTGGTCGCCAACGTGATCAACGAGCTTCCGCCCCTGCGGGGCGACGACGCGCCGCCCGGCCTGCGCCTGGTGCAGCGCCTGCTCGAGCGACACCTGGCTCCCGGCGGTGTGCTGGTCGTGATCGATCCGGCAACGCGGCCGGCGTCGCGGCGCTTGATCGACGTCCGCGAGCACCTCCGCCTCGCCGGCGCCCTGGCCCAGCCGGTCGGCCCTTGCTGCCACACCGGGCCATGCCCGCTGCAGAGCCCCAAGGATTGGTGCTTCTTCTCGATGCCTTGGCGTCGCCCGGACGTCGTCGTCGCCTGCGACGAGGCCACTGGACACGCCCGGCTCACGCTCGACGCCAGCTGGCTGCTGCTGCGCGGCGCCGCGGACGCCTCGCCGCCCGCCCACGCGTACCGCGTCATCGGTGGCCCGATGCGTGCCGACGCCCTGGTGCGTCGCTACCTCTGCGGCGCCGAGGGCAGGGTGGTCGCCCTGGCCCACGAGCTCGGCGCTCCGGCCTGGATCGCGCGCGGCGGTCGCGGCGAGGCCATCGATCTGCCCGCAGATGCGGTCTCGTCGCAGGGGCGCGGCGGCGAGCGCGAGGTCCGCGTCGGCAAGCTGGCCATCGCGGCCGGCGCCGCGGGGACGCCAGGCGCTGCGCCACGTTCCAGCGCGTCGCCGCGGCCGGGCGGTGCGCCCTCGGGGCGCACGGGCACCAGCAACAACGGCGGCCGCACCGGCGGCGGCGGCAAGGGCTTCGGCAAGGGCGGCGGCAAGGGCGGCACCAAAGGCGGCACCAAGGGCCCCCCGTCGCGCGGAGGCGGCCGTGGCTGAGCGACGCGATCGGCCGTTCGTCGCCGCCGACTTCGCTTGGCCCCTTGGCGACGAGCTCGCTGGAGATCGGGCCGTCACCTCGACCGGCACGCTGGCGGGCCGCCATGTCACGCTCGTCGTCTGTGGCGGCATCGCGGCCTATCGCTCGCCCGACGTCGTGCGCGCGCTGCGCCGCGAAGGCGCCACCGTCCGCGTGATGTGCACGCCGGCGGCGCTGGCCTTCGTCAGCCGCGTCGCGCTCGAATGGGCCGCCGCTGCGCCGCCCATCGTCGAACTCGACGGCGCGGCCGCGCACGTCGCGGATGCGCACGTCGACCTCTGGCTGGTGGCGCCCGCGACGGCGTCGACGCTGAACAAGCTCGCGGTCGGCATCGCCGACAACGCCGCGACCACCGCGCTCAGCTCGGCCGTCGGCAGGATGGAGCGTGGCCAGACGCGGATCGTCGTCGTGCCGACCATGCACGGCACGATGCTCAACAGCATCACGCGCCAGAGCCTCGCGACGCTGGCCAACCTCGGCGTCGAGGTCCTGCGGCCGCGGCTCGCCGACGGCAAGGCGCTGCTGCCCGAGACTGCCGACCTCGTCCAGGCCGTCGTGGACCTGCTCGCGACGCCCTAGGAGGCCTTCGCCTTGGCGTCCTTGGCGTCCTTGGCGTTGCCCTCGATGTGGAAGACCAGCTTGGCAGCCTCGCCCTCGCCCTCCAGCTCGATCTCGACCACGCCGCCCTTGACCAGCTTGCCGAACAGCAGCTCGTCCGCCAGTGGCCGGCGCAGCTCTTCGTGCACCAGCCGTCGCATCGGCCGGGCGCCGAACTGCGGATCGTAGCCGCGTGTCGCCAGCCAGGCGCGGGCCTCGTCGCTGAGCTCGAGCACGACCTTGCGTTCGCCGAGCTGGCCTTCGAGCTCGGCGATGAACTTGTCGACGATCCGGCCCATCACCGCGGGGCTGAGCCGATCGAAGCGGATCCGCGCGTCGAGGCGGTTGCGGAACTCCGGGGCGAACAGGCGCTTGAACTCGCGATCTTCCTCGTGGTTGTCGTCGGCGCTGGCCCCGCCGAAGCCGAGGCGGCCCTTCTCGAGCGCCCAGGCGCCGACGTTGCTGGTCATGATCAGGATCACGTGGCGGAAGTCCGTGGTCTTGCCGTTGTTGTCGGTCAGCCTGCCCGCGTCCATCACCTGCAGCAGCACGTTGAACACGTCGGGATGTGCCTTCTCGATCTCGTCGAGCAGCAGCACCGCGTGCGGCGTCTTGGAGATCGCCTCGGTCAGCAGGCCGCCCTGGTCGAAGCCGACGTAGCCGGGCGGGGCGCCGATCAGGCGGCTGACGGTATGGCGCTCCATGTACTCCGACATGTCGAAGCGCAGGAACTCCAAGCCCAAGGTCGACGCCAGCTGCCGGGCCAGCTCGGTCTTGCCGACGCCCGTGGGGCCGGTGAACAAGAACGTCGCCGTCGGCCGATCGGTCGGACCGAGGCCCGAGCGCGCGACCTTGACCGCGGCAGCGACCGCGTCGCACGCCGCGTCCTGGCCAAAGACGACGCCCTTGAGGTCGGCGTCCAGGCGTTGCAGCGAGCTGCGGTCGTCGGTGTTGACGCTGCGGGCCGGGATCTGCGCCATCTTCGCCAGCACCGCCTCGATATCGCGGACCGTGACGCGGCCTTGCGCGCGCGGCGGCTGCAGACCCGCGGCCCGCTCGGCGTCACCCAGGGCCTGGGCGGCGTCGGCTTCGGTCGTGGCCGGCGCAGCGTTCGGCACGGCGATCGGTCCGCCCACCTTGCGCGTCCGCGTGGCGATGCGCATGCGCACGGCGGCGCCGGCCTCGTCGATGAGGTCGATCGCCTTGTCCGGCATGCGCCTGTCGTGCATGTAGCGCCCGGCCAACGTCGCCGCCGCGACCAGGGCCGCGCCGGAGTAGCGCACGCCGTGGTGCTCCTCGTAGCGCGCCTGCAGCCCGCGCAGGACGGCGATCGTCGCGTCGGTCGACAGCTCGCCGACGTCGATCTTCTGGAACCTTCGCGCCAACGCCCGATCGCGCTGGATGTGGCCGCGCCACTCTTCGTAGGTCGTGCTGCCGATGCAGCGCAGCTTGCCCGCAGCCAGCGCGGGCTTGAGCAGGTTGCTCGCGTCCATGCTGCCGCCCGAGGTCGCGCCGGCGCCGACGATGGTGTGGATCTCGTCGATGAAGAGGATCGCGTGATCGCCGACCGCGGCGAGCTCCTTGAGCACCGCCTTGAGCCGCTTTTCGAAGTCGCCGCGGTAGCGGGTGCCGGCGAGCAGCGAGCCCATGTCGAGCGCGAAGATCCGGGTCCCCAGCAGCGGCGCCGGCGCCTCGCCGCGCACGACGGCCCGCGCGAGGCCCTCGACGATCGCCGTCTTGCCGACGCCGGAGTCGCCGACCAGGATCGGGTTGTTCTTGCGCCGCCGCAGCAGGATATGCGCCAGCCGCTCGACCTCGTGGTCGCGGCCGACCAGCGGGTCGATGCGGCCCGCTGTGGCCTCGGCACAGAGGTCCGAGCAGTACTGCTCGAGCGCCGAGCCCTTGGCGCCGCCGTCCTCGTCGTCGTCGCTGGCCGCCGCGCCCTCGTTGTCGTCGTCGGCGGCGTCGTCGCCGTCGTCGTCGTCGTGGCCGTGGCTGAGGTAGCTGACGATGTCGAGGCGCGTGACCCCCTGGCTCTCGAGGAAGTAGACGGCGAACGAATCCGCCTCGGCGTACATCGCCACCAGGGCGTTGCCGCCTTGGACCTCGGTTCGTCCGGCGCCGCGGACGTGCATGACCGCGCGCTGGATCGCGCGTTGCAGGCCGATGGTCGGCTGCGCCACGACCGCCACGTCGCCAGCCAGGGCCTCGACCTCGTCGCGCAGCCACTCGTCGAGGTCGCGCTTGAGCTGCTCGGGATCGCCGCCGCAACGGCGGACGATGCGCGCTGTGGCCGGGTCGTGCATCAGCGCGTAGAGCAGGTGCTCGAGGCCGAAGAACTCGTGCCGGCGCTCGCTGGCCTCCGATGCAGCGACTTGGATGGCGATCTGCAGGTCTGTCGAAAGTTCCATCGCTGCTCTCCTCGATCCGGGGGCGCTCGTCGGTCTCAGGTCGGTTCGACCGTCAACTTCAGCGGCGCCCCGTGCGCCCTCGCGTAGTCCGTCACCTGCGCTGCCTTGGACTCGGCGATCTCGCGTGCATACGTGCCCGCGACGCCTTTGCCCTTCATGTGCACGGTCAACATGATGTGCCGTGCGTCGGTGTCGCTGTGATGGAAGAAGACCCGCAGGATCTCGATGACGAGCTCCTGGGTCGTGTAGTCGTCGTTGTGGACCACGACGTTGTACAGCGGCGGTCGCTTGACCCGCGGCCTCGTCGTGGTGAGGACTCCGTCCTCGCGCTCTTCGTCCGGCCTTTGCGCCATGCCTGTGCCCCCGATTCCAACGACCGCGCCCGTCCGCAGACGGCAGCGGCGCGTCGCAGGCAGCATGGTAGGTGGCGTTGGGCCGCTGGCAAGTGTGCTGACCGTAGCGCCGCGGAACCGCAACGGCGGCGGCTTCAGGCGCGTGGCGGCCGCGGACGACGCGCCAGCTCGGCGCTCGGCACCTCAGGCCAGGAGTGCTTGGGGTAGCGACCGCGCAGCTCCTTGCGCACCTCAAGCCAGCTGCCGCGCCAGAAGCCCGCGAGATCCGAGGTCACGGCGGCCGGACGGCCGTTGGGCGCCAGCAGCTCGACCCGGACCGCGACCCTGCCGCCGCCGACGCGGGGCGACGCGTCGAGACCGAAGGCGTCCTGCAGCCGCACCGAGAGCGTCGGCACCTCGCCGGGGCGATAGGCCAGGCGGCCGCTGAACCCCGACGGCAGCTGCAGCCGCGTCGGCGTCATCGACTCGAGCGCCTGGCGCTGCGGCCAGCTCAGGGTGTCCACCAGCGCCGCGGAGGCGTCGGCCCGTGCGAGCTCGGCGAAGCTGCGGCGGCCGCTGGCGAGCTGCGCCAGCACCAGCAGGCTGGCGTCGTCCGCGTCAGCGTCCGCGCCGGCGTCGGCCTCGCCACCTGGGCCATCGTGGGCCCGGGCGTCGTCGCTGGCGCCGCCGTGGGCGTCCACGCCGTGGCCGGCGGCGTCTTGGTCGCCCGCGACCCAATGGCCCAGGGCCGCGAACGTCGGCAGCTCGAGCTCGGGGGCCACCGCGGCGAGCCACCGGATGCGCAGCAGCGTCGCGAGCGCCTCGTCGCGCAGCGCCAGCGCGCGTTCGGGGGCCCGCAGCGCCCGACGCACCAGCAGCGCCGCGACGGCCTCGGGGTCGCCGTCTGGACCCGCTGGTCGCTCGGAGACGACGATCGCGCCGAAGGTGCGGGCCAGGGTCTGGCTCACCGCCAGGCGCTCGCCGTCCCAGCGCGTACGCAGGGCCTCGCGCGTCGGCAGCCAGGTCGGGTCGAGCGCGACCGCGACCGGGACGCGGGCCTCGGCCCGCTCGCCGCGCGCACCCGGCTCGACGACCACCGCGACCAGGAATTCCGCGCCCCGGACCACGGAAGTCGGCGCCAGCTGCGCCCCGCGTCCCGACGCGAGCAACAGGCGATCGCCGCCCACGGCTCGCCGGCGCGCGACGCGGTCCGGGAATCCGCGCAGCAACCAGGCCGCTGGCTGCCGGATCACGGCCGCACCACGCCCGTCACGCACGGCCTCGCTCAGGGCGTCCCGGGCGGCCTCGCCGGCGCGGCGCAGGGCGTCGCGGATCTCGACGACGCGGCGGCTGCCGGCCGGGTCCAGGCCCCAACGGCCCAGCGCCTCGGGCCGGAACTGGTTGCGCTCGGCGTCCGCGAGCGCCGTCAGCCGCAGCTCCAGGTCGCTCTCGCCGCCACCGACCGGCACCCGGCTGAAGATGTCGCGCTCGCTGGCCAGCGCGCAGATCGCCGCCGCCGTCGCGAGGTCGCCGGCGCGGATGCCCTCGATCAGCACCCGGGCCAGCCGCGGCACCAGCGGCAGCTCGGCCATGGCCCGCCCGATCGGCGTCAGGCCGTCGTCCTCGAGGGCGCCGAGCTCGCGCAGCAACGCCTCGGCGGCGTCGATGGCGCCCGCGGGTGGAGCCTCCAACCAGCCGAAGCGCTCGGGGCTGCTGCCCCAGGCCCGGACTTGCAGGGCGACCCGCGACAGCTCCGAGGTCGCGATCTCGGGCGGATCGTAGGCGTCCATCGCTGCGTGATCGCCGAGGGTCCACAGCCGGCGACAGAAGCCGGGGCGCTGGCGGCCGGCGCGCCCGGCGCGTTGGTCGGCGCTGGCGCGGCTGATGCGCCCGAGCTCGAGCCGCTCCAGCCCGAGCGCCGGGTCCAGCCGCGGACGCCGGGCCAGGCCGCTGTCGATGACGGCCGCGACGCCGTCGACGGTCAGCGAGGTCTCGGCGACGTTGGTGCTCAGCACGATCTTGCGGGTCGTGCTCGGCGCCAACGCGGCGTCCTGCGCCGCCACGGGCAGCGCACCGTGCAGCGGGCGGACGTCCCGGGGTCGACCGCTGGCGTCGGGCGATTGCTGCAGCAACGCGCTGCAGGCCCGGATCTCCGCCATCCCCGGCAGGAACACCAGCACATGGCCAGGGCCGTGGGCGGCGCGATCCGCGGCCCGCTCCGGCGCATCCAGCCAGCGTTCGACCTCGACGACGGCGCTGAGCACGGACTGACCGATCGGTCGGTGGTCGTGGGCGGCGTCATGGCGGACGTCGACCGGGTAGCTCCGCGCTTGGACCGTGATCACCGGCGCCACAGCCAGCTTCGGCTGCGTGTCGCCTGGCATGGACGACGCCAGCAGCGCGGCGACCGCGCCCGCGTCGAGGGTTGCAGACATCGCGACCAGCCGCAGATCCGGGCGCAGCTCGCGGCGCGCCTCGACCAGCATCGCCAGCGTCAGGTCCATGTCCGCGCTGCGCTCGTGCAGCTCGTCGAGCACGACGGCGGCGACGCCTTCGAGGAAGGGGTCACGCTGCAGGCGGCGCAGCAGCAATCCCTCGGTGACCACCTCGATCCGCGTCGCTGGCGAGACGCGTCGCTCGAAGCGAATCGCGTAGCCGACTTCGCCGCCCAGGTGCCCGCCGCGCTCGGCGGCCATGCGGGCGGCGGTGGCGCGCGCCGCGAGTCGGCGCGGCTGCAGCACGATGACCGTGCCGTCGCGTGCTGCGCCCGGCAGCAGCCCGTCACGCAGCGCGTCGCGCAGCCAGGGCGGCACGCGCGTGGTCTTGCCCGCGCCAGGGGGCGCGACGAGCACGGCGACCCCGGGCCCCTGCAAGGCCGCCAGCAACGCGGGCCACGCATCGTCGACAGGCAGCGGCGACAGGGCGCGCGGATGGGGGCTCGTCATCGGGGCCTCGGCGGTGGTCGTGTCTGTGCTGCTCCCTGGGTTGCCAGGGCCACCGATTGCGCCGCACGCTACCCAGAGCGGCGCGCTCGCCGCAAGCCACGGCGGGGCGTCATCCGGGCGACGCAAGACCGCGGGCCGCGGCGGGCGGGCGCACGCGTCGAGGCAGGTCTGGATGCAGCACGCCGATCGTCACATGCAACGTCCGTCGCGCCTTCGACAGCGCCTCGCTGTCGGCTTGGTCGTCGCGTTGGCCGGTATCGGCGGCGTCGAACTCGCTTGGGCCGGGCCGCCTCGCCCGCCCCCCGCGCCGACGGCTCCGGCGGCGGCTGCGGCCGGCGACGACGCCGCGACCCGCATCGCCCGTCGCCTGGCGGCGCAGATCGCCGCCTCGGTCGCCAGGGTGCGCGAGCTGCCGTGGCGCAAGCCCGTCGACATCGGAGTCCACGATCCCGAGAGCCTGCGCCAGGTCGCCGTCGCCGAGGTCGAGCGCGGCACGGGGCTCGAAGGCCTGCGCCGCATCGGGCGCGCTTGGGCCGCCCTCGGGCTGGTGCCAGAGAGCCCGACGCTCGACCAGAGCTGGCTCGCCTTGCTGCAGGCCCAAGTCGCGGGCTTCTACCTGCCGGGCAGCGGCGTGTTGCGAGTCTCGCGGGCGGTGGTGCCCGTGGGCGTCCAGCTGCCAAACCCATTCGCCGGGCTGTTCGGCTCGGCCGAAGATAAGCTGCGTTTCGTCATGGCGCACGAACTGGTCCACGCCCTGGGCGATCAACGCTGGGACTTCGAGCGGTTCGCCCGCGACCGGCCGGGCGAGACGGATCTCGAGATGGCGATCGCCGCTGTGGTCGAGGGCGACGCGACGCTCGCCGGCCTCGCCTGGGCGATGCAGGACCGCGGCCAGGCCATGACCCCGATGATGCTGTTCGCGGCCGGCGAGAGCGTCGCCTGGCTGCTCAACAAGGCGATGGCGCTGGCGCGCCTGGGCCTGCTGCCCGACGGTGGCGGCCTCGACCGGGCCCCTCGCGCCCTGGCCGAGCGGCTCGTCTTCCCCTATGTCGGCGGCACCGCCCTCTGTGTCGCCGCAGGCCAGCGCCTGGCCGGCTGGCGCGGCGTTGACGCGCTCTACGGTCGTCCGCCGCTCTCGACCGAGCAGGTGCTGCATCCGGCCAAGATCTGGGACCCCGCCGCGTTCGATCCGCCGATTCGGCTGGGATGGCCGTCGCCACCCGCGCTGCGCGCGCTCGGAGGCCGTCCTGTCGCCTCGGACGTGCTGGGCGAGCGCCTGGTCGCGGTGCTGCTCGCCCGCACGTTGGGCGACGACGCCGCCGCGCAGGCGGTAGAGGGCTGGGGTGGCGATCGGCTCGAGCTCTGGTGCGGGGCCTCGAACTGCGCCGCCGTCTGGGCCACGTTCTGGGATCGCGGTGCCGACGCCGCGCGAATGGCACGGCTGCTGCCGAAGGCGGTCGCCGCCGCAGCGCCGACGCCCTGGAGCTGGCATCACGACGGCCGCTGGCTCGTCGGCGTGGCGAGCGCGGACCCCGGCGTGCAGCGGACGCTCGGCCCGTGGATCGTCGCCCACGCCAAGCGGCGGCCGTTGACGAGGCTGCCCGAGAACGCGCTTCGCCAGCGCAAGCGTTGAGGCGATCGTCGCGGCAACGACCGCGACCAGCGACCGTGGCGCTCAGGGCGAAGCAGCGGGCAAGGCGGCCGTCAGCAGCCACAGGTTGCCGATGCCCTCCCAGGCGAGCGAGAAGCGGGTGCCGGTGGGGTCCACCACGAGCTCCGACAGGCCGCCGAACGCGTCCGCGCCGGCGTCGATGGCGTGGCTGGCGTAGGTCGCGCCCAGCGGCCCGAGGGAGGTGAGCTGCACGCTCGTGTCGCTGGTCGGCACGATCCGCGCGCCCTGGATCACCGTGCCGCCGGGCTGGACCCACACCGCCAGGAACGCGCCGGTGCCGGGTAGCTGCGCCAGACGGAAGGCGTCGAGCGGCCGCACCGGCACGCCGGCCGGCAGCTCGCTGACGTGGATCAGGGGCGGATTCGCGGCCGTGGCCTGCTGCGGCGCGATGCGCGAAAACGCGAGAAACGCGCGAACCTTGCCGCCGTCGGAGGCGAGGCCCGAGATCAGCACGCCGATCTTGCCGGCCGGGGCGTCGAGGGCCGCGTCCACCGCCGCGTAGGAGATGTCGCCGCTGATCCCGGCGCCGGTGACGACCACCTGGCGGCTGGGCGCAGGCTTGCCGCTGGCGTCGATGTTCCAGGCCAGCAACGCCGCGAGGCCACCGTTGGGACCCAGGTAGCGCGCTGGGGTCAAGGCGACGTGGCCGGTCAGCCACGGCGCGATCGACGAACGCGCCGCGATGTTGACCTCGAGCATGCCTGGGACCGTCACGGTCGGCGGCGTGCTGGCCTTGGTGCCGCCCCAGGCGCTCAGCGTCGGCCCTTGCCACGCCAGGCCGCCAGCGGGGCTCGCCCGCAGCAGCACGCCGCTGAGCTGGTTCAGCGAGATCTCGCCGCCACTGCCCGCGACGGCGGACGTCGCCAGCGGCTCGGGGCGCCACGGCAGCGGCGCCGCGCTGCCGGCCGGGCAGGGGGCCGCGGCCTGGGTCACGACCTTGCCGCCGCCCTGGCCGATCAGCCCGACCCGGACCGCGCCGCCGTTGGACTCGATGCCACACGCGCCGCCCTTGGCGCCGCCTTCCAGCCACGTCAGCAGCAGGGCGTCGAATCCGCTGGGATGCGCCGAGAGCACCGGCTGGGCCGCGCACCAGACCGAGGTTCCGGCGGGAGCCGCGCCCTGGATCGGCGTCACCGACGGCGCGGGCTGACCGGACGCCAGGCGCGCCAGCAAGATGGTGCTCGCGAGGCCGAGGTCGGGTTTGCAGCCGCGGTCCTGGGCAGCGACCCAGAGCTGCGGGATGCTGCCGAAGGGCCCGACGAACGACTCCTGCCAGCCCAGCGTCGGCCGCAGCGGCTGGCTCGCGTTGGGCAGGGGCAGCTCGACCGGGCCGGGGGTGCCTGCTTGCGTCGTCAGGCAGAGCCCATCGACGCAGCTGTGCAGCGCCGCGCACGTCGAGACCAGCGTGCAGCCGCCCGCCGCCGGGACGCAGACCGCCGCCTTGCAGTCGCCGCTGGTCGGCTGCGAACAGACGACCGGAGACCCGCCGGTGCAGATGCCGGCGTCGCAGCTCTCGCCGATGGTGCAGGGATCGCCATCGCTGCAGCTGCCCGCGACCGCGGCGTAGCTGCAGCCGTTGGTCACTGAGCAGCTGTCGGTCGTGCAGGGGTTGTTGTCGTCGCACGCCTTGGCCGGGTCGCCGGCGCAGACGCCGTTGGTGCAGACGTCCACACCGCTGCAAGGATCGCCGTCGTCGCACGCGCCACCGCTCGACGGTGTCCACGACTTGGACGCGACCTTCGGCTGGCAGGAGCTGCAGGGCGCGCCCGGCGCGGACTTGCCCTCGGCGACGCACGCCCCACCGATCCAGCAGCTGGTGCTCGCCAGCACGTGGCTGCAGACGCCGTCGTCGCAGATGTCGTCGGTGCAGGCGACGTCGTCGCTGGCGCATGCGGCCCCGTCGGCGACCTGCGTCGCGTAGCAGCCGCTCGATGGCGAGCAGGCGTCGAGCGTGCAGGGGTTCTCGTCGTCGCAGACCGCGGTGCTGCCCTGGCAGACGCCGTTCTTGCAGACATCGCCCGTGGTGCAGGCGCTGCCGTCGTCGCACGCCCCGGTCTTGGTGACGTGCAGGCACGGATCCTTGCCGATGGCCTGGGGCGAGCAGGCGTCGAGCGTGCAGGCGTCGTTGTCGTCGCAGTCCCAAGGCGCCCCGACGCAGGTGCCGGCCACCGTGCACGAGGTGTTGACCGTGCAAGCGTTGCTGTCCTCGCAGGCCGCGCCGACCAGCAACGACCAGCCGGTGGCCGAGGCGGCAGGCAGGCAGCCGAAGCAGGCCTTGGCCGGATGCGACGCGCCGCCCGAGATGCAGGCACCGTCGATCAAGCAGAAGCCGCTGACGATCAAGCTGTGGCTGCACTTGGCGCTGAGGCAGACGTCCTGGGTGCAGGGGATGCCGTCAGTCAGGCAGGGCGATCCGTCCTCGCGCGGTGTTGCCTTGCATTTGCCCTGGTTCGGGATGCAGGTGTCCATCGTGCAGTCGTTGCCGTCGTCGCAGAGCAGCGGCACGCCGACGCACGAGCCGTCGACGCAGATGTCCGCCTTGGTGCACTTCGAGTCGTCGTCGCACGTGATGCCCTGCAGCGGCTTGTGGATGCAGCCGAGCTCAGAGAGGCAGACATCCGCCGTGCACGGGTTGTTGTCGTTGCATTGCACCGGCACGCCGGCGCAGCTGGCGCCGTTGCAGGTGTCCGAACCCGTGCAGGGATCGCTGTCGTCGCACGCCTTGCCGCCGCCGACCGGCGTGTTGGAGCAGCCGTCACCGATGACGCAGACGTCGAGCGTGCAGCTGTTCGAGTCGTCGCAGTCGCTGTGGAACTCGCACGGACAGACGATGTAGCCGGGCAAGCAGGCGGCCGTGTTGCAGAAATCAGCCTTGGTGCAAGGGTCATTGTCGTCGCAAGGCCCGGAATTCGGGGCGTGCGTGCAGCCGGCGACGTCGTCGCACCAATCCGTCGTGCACGGGTTGCCGTCGAGGCAGTCCGCCGGGCCGACCACGGTGCCCTTGCATTTGCCCTGCACGCACACGTCGTTGGTGGTGCAGGCAGAGCCGTCGTCGCAGGTCCCGGTGGACGGGGCGTAGACGCAGCCAGCGAACGGGTCACAGCTGTCGAAGGTGCAGCCGGAGCCGTCGTTGCACTCGATCGCAGAGCCGAAGCAGCCGCCGTTCTTGCAGGTGTCGAGGGTCGTGCAGGCGTTGCCGTCGTTGCAGCCGACCCCGTCGAGCACCGTCCAGGCGGTGGAGTCGACGTTCGGCGCGCAGATCAGGCACGGATTGGCGTCCGACGACACGCCACCGGGCACGCAGATCGAGCCGATCTGGCAGACCGTGACCGAGGGCACGCCGACGCATTTGCCCGCGATGCAGACGTCGTCGGTACACGGATCCGCGTCCGCCAGGCAGGTGCCCTCGGTGGGCACCGACGAACAGCCGAGCGCCGAGTTGCAGGTATCGAGCGTGCAAGGGTTCTGATCGTCGCAGTCCATCGCGGCGGTATGGGCGCAGACGCCGCCCTTGCAACCATCGCCGCTGGTGCATGGATCGTCGTCGTTGCAGGTCGCGCTGTTGGGCAGCTGGACGCAGCCCGTGCCTGGCGCGCAGTCGTCGTCGGTGCACGGGTTCTCGTCGTTGCACGCCGCCTTCTGGCCGACGCATTGGCCTGCGGCGTCGCACGACTCCGCCACGGTGCAGGGGTCGCCGTCGTCGCAGCCGCCGCTGGTGGCCAGCTGCCAGGTCGTCGGCTGGGTCGCGTCGCATTGCTCGCAGCCCGTCGCGAAGGCCCGCTCGCCGTCGTTGGCGCAGATGCCGTCGACCAGGCAGCGGCCCTGGCGCAGCGGGTGGACGCAGGTGCCTTGTTTGCAGATGTCGTCCGTGCACGGCATCCCGTCGTCGGTGCAGCTGATGCCGCCGCCGAACGCGACGTGGTTGCAGCCGGTCGGCAAGCATTGGTCCGCCGTGCACGGGTTGTTGTCGTCGCAGGGGGCCGAGTCGGCCAGGCAGTTGCCCACGTTGCAGTGGCCATAGGCCGGGCACAGGCCGATGGTCGTGCAGGTCGCTTGCTCGGGCATCGGCTGGGCCGAGCAGAGGCCGTCCTTGCACGTCGGGTTGACGCAGGCGCTGAGCTTGGCCCATGCCTCCTGGCATTGTTCGGTCGAGGTGCAGGCGATGACGACGTCGGGCGAAGCGTCCGCGATCTGGCCGTCGGATTGCACCTGCGCGTCGTTGGTCACGCTCGCGATGCAGACGCCGTTGACGCAGCGCCCGCTCTCGCATTGGCCGTCACTGGTGCAGCCGAGCGACGGGTCCGGCACCGCCGAACATCCAGCCACTGTGGCCGCGAACGCCAGCGCCCAGACAGCGACGCGCACCACGCCGCCCAGGGGCGGGCGTGCCTGGCGGGGCTCCCGACCACGCGACGAGGCGTGCGGCTGCGGACGGCGATCTGGCACCCAGCGCTCCCGGTCCACGGCGTTGCTCGCTTGGGGGCACAACGTCCTCCGCGACCGTCCCGAGTATCGCGGATCTGCGCTGCCTTTACAAAGGCAAACGGCGGATTCCGGAAGTTGTTGGCGGCGTCCGGCGCGGGGGCCGTGGCTACTCGACCAGGGCCGTGGCGTCGGCGGGCGTAGCCGACTCGACGACGGTGGCGACCACCGTGGCGCTGTCGCCCGTGAGCACCGGCGCGTCGACCAACACGGCAGCGCGCGGCGGCGTGACGACCGGGCGCGCGCCGAGCAGTCGCGCCGCGATGTCGACGATGTGGCGGTCGGTGACCATGCCCAGCAGCTTGCCGTCGCGCACGACCGGCAGCGAGCCGACGCGATGCTTGCGCATCAACTCGACCGCAGCGGCGGTCGGCGTCTCCGGCCCGACGGTCAGCGGATCGCGGCGCATGATCTGGCTGATCGGCACGTTGCCGAAGCCCCCCTGCTCGTAGTGGCTGCCGACCAGGCGCAGCAGATCGTGGTTGGTCACCAGCCCCACGAGCTTGCCGTCGTCATCCTCGACCGGGATGTGGCGCAGGCCCTCCCACTCCATCAAGGACGCGGCCAGGTCGACGATGTCCTCCGAGCGGACGGTGAACAGGTCTGTCTCCATGAACTGACTGACGGTGCGATAGCTCGACATCCAGCCGTCGGCGCCCTCGTGCAACGAGGCGAGCTCCCAGCGGGTGACGGGCTCGCCCTTGCGCTGGCGGTCGATCATCGCGGCGGTCAGGGCGCGCAGGCGCTCGTCACGGTTGCCACCCTCGCGCGTCATCTTCGACAGCGAGGCCAGCGACCATTGCGCGCCGGTGCAATCCTTCTGCACGCGCTCCTCGATGATGCCGAGGTAGCGGTCGATGTCGCCGCGATCGACGCCGGCGTGATCGAGGCCAAACCGCGCCAATGGCAGCAGCTCCGACCGGATCAGCTCGCGCGCCGGCCAGGCCCGACCACCCATCCAGACCATCTCGCCGTGCAGGCCGCGCCGCGCCGCCGAGACGAAGTTGGCCTTGGCGTCGTCGAAGGACATCTTGTCTTCGACCCGGGTCGCCTCTTCGAGCATGCCGGCCATCAGGCCGAAGAAGAACGCGGCGTTGGCGACCTCGTCCGGGATCGACGGGCCCGCCGGCATGACGCGGTTCTCGATGCGCAGGTGCGGGATGCCCTCGTGGATGCCGTAGCAGGGGCGGTTCCAGCGGTAGACCGTGCCGTTGTGCAGGCGCAGCGCGCGCAGCTGCGGGATCAGGCCCTGCTCGACCATGCGCACCGGGTCTTCGTCGACGGCTTGCGAGAGCAGGATGCGGAAGCGCGCGATGTCCTCGCGGTAGAGCTCCAGGACCGAGTCGCGGACCCAGCCGTCGCCGAAGTGGACACGCGCGCGCTGGCCACGCGAGGCGTGCACGCCCGAGCGCGCGTCGATGCTCTGCTGGAACAGGGCGATGCGCGTCTCGCTCCAGAGGCGATGGCCGAGCAGCACCGGCGAGTTCACCGCCGCGGCGAGCACCGGCGCCGTCACCGCCTGGGCGGCGTTGTAGAGCTTGGCGAACTCCTTCGGCCCGACCTGGAAGTGGACCTGGAAGCTGGTGTTGCAGGCCTCGAGCATCACGTTGTCGTGGGTGACCTCGAGCTCGTCGATGCCCTTGATCATCGTGCGGAACGAGCCGCCGCGCAGGCGTAGCATCGCCTCGTTCAGCTCGTAGAAGCGCTGGCGCGGCGTCATGTTGTCGAGGCCGAGGTCAGACTGCTCGATCGTCGGCAGGATGCCGGTCAGCACCACGCGCGCCCCGAAATGCTCGGCGCCGCGCTGGGCGAGCGCGTAGAGCTCCTTGAGCTCGTCTTCCATCGCGCGCAGGCAGTTGGCGCCGAAGACCTGGACGCTGGCGTTGGCCTCGAGGTTGAACTTCGCGAGCTCGTTGGTGATGCGCGGATCGCCGATGTGCGCGAGGATCTCGTCGGCCAGCGGCGCGACGTTCAGGCCGGCGTCGACCAGGAACATCTCCTGCTCGGCGCCGATGCGACGTACGCCGCTCTCGATCATGCCGTTGTCGAGCATCTTCTCGAGCGCGTGAACGTCGACCAGCAGCGCCCGCGTGAAGTCGCGCAGCTGCTCCGGGCTCATGCCCTTGCTCGAGACCGTCAAGTCACCCATGACACCCCCGGCGGCGTCGCCCATCGGGCGTTCGTCGCGCAATCGCACCGTCCGCGCACCATCGTATCGGTGCGCTGGATCCGCGACAAGCGGGGGGGCGAAGGAAGCTGGGGCGCTGCCCGGCCGCCCGCGCTAGTTCTTGATCTTGAGCAGCTCGACGTCGAACACGAGCATGCCGGCCGGCGCCCCGGGGCGACCCTGGTAGGCCAGGTTCTCGGGGATCCACAGGCGGCGCTTCTCGCCCTCGACCATCAGCTGCACGCCCTCGGTCCAACCGGCGATGACGCGGTTGAGCGGGAAGGTGGCCGGCTGACCGCGGGTGACCGACGAGTCGAACATCTTGCCGTCGGTGGTCCAGCCCGAGTAGTGGACCTCGACCATGCTCTCGGCGGTCGGATGCTTGGTGCCCGTGCCCTTGGTCAGCACCTTGCTCGCGATGCCCGACGCGGTCTTCTCGGCGTCAGCGGGCGGCGCCGCGACGTCGCTCGGCACGGCCGGCGGCTCGGGCGCCTTCTGGAAGTCGAGCAGTTCGACGTCGAACACGAGCATGCCGGCCGGGGCGCCGGGGCGGCCCTGGTAGGCCAGGTTCTCGGGGATCCAGAGGCGACGCTTCTCGCCCTTGACCATCAGCTGCAGACCCTCGGTCCAGCCCGCGATCACGCGATCGAGCGGGAAGGAGATCGGCTCGCCACGCGCCACCGACGAATCGAACATCTTGCCGTCGGTCGTCCAGCCCGTGTAGTGCACGCGCACGGTGTCGCGGGCGCCCGGGTGATCGGCGGCCGTGCCGGCCTGCAGGACCTTGCTCGCGAGGCCGGAGGCGGTCTTCTCGGCGTCGGCCGGCGGCGCGGCGACGTCGGACGGGGCAGGGATGCCACCAGCGTTGGGGTTCGCGGCCACGGCGGCCTCCTCGGGTTTGGCGGCCTCGGCGGCGGCGTTGTTGGCGTTGGCCGCAGCAGCGTTGGCCTCGGCGGGCTTGGCGGCCTCGTCGGCCTTCGGCGCCTCGGCGGGCTTGGCGGCCTCGTCGGTCTTGGGCGCCTCGGCGGGCTTGGCCTGCTCGGCTTTGTTGCAGCCGGGCAGGACCACGCTCGAGAGCGCGAAGGAGAGGCCAAGAACGCTGCGGACGATGGTGTAGGTCGTGTTCATGGCCGGGGAGAGTGCCTCAAGCCTTCGCTGGGTGCAAGCACCTGTCACTGCGGTCGCCGCATCGCCGCGTCGCCTTCGCCCGGTCGCCCTCACGCCATCGTCAGCACGACCTTGCCAAAGACGTCGCGGCCTTCGAGCGCTGCCATCGCCTCGCGCCCGTCGGCGAGGGGGAAGGTCGCCCCGACGACAGGCTGCAACTGGCCGCGTCCTGCCAGCGTCAGGACGGTCTCCAGCTCCGCGATCGTGCCCATCGTCGAGCCGAGCACGGCGATGCTGTGGAAGAAGATCTTGCGCAGATCGAGCGGCACCTCGTGCCCGGAGGTCGCGCCGCACGTCACCAGCCGGCCGCCGCGCCGCAGCGTGCGCAGGGCGTCCTGGAACACGGCGCCGCCGACGTGCTCGAAGACGACGTCCACGCCGCCGTCGGCGAGCGCGCGCGCCTGTCGCGACCAACCCGGATCGTCGCTGCGCAGGACGTGGTGGGCCCCGAGTGCGCGCGCAGCCTCGACGTCTTCGTCCCGCCGCACGACGGCTGCGACGTTCGCGCCGAGCACGCGGGCGATCTGCACGCCCGCGCTGCCGACGCCCGAGCGTGCGCCGAGCACGAGCACCGTCTCGCCGGGCTGGACCGCCGCGACCGTCGCTAGCATGTGCCACGCCGTCAACATCGTCGTCGGCAGCGCGGCGGCTTGGGCCCAGTCGAGGCCCGCTGGCTTGGGCAGCAGCGTCGACAGCGGCACGACCACGTGATCGCGTGCGCAGCCGTCCTGGTTCTCGCCGAGCATGCCGAACGCACGGCAGAGCATCGGCTCGCCGCGGCGGCATGCGCGGCAGGTGCCGCAGCCGCGCACAGGGTACAGCACGACCTCGCTGCCGACGCCCAAGCCGCCGTCGCCGCGCGCGTCGACCACCCCAGGGCCGAGGGCCTCGATCACGCCGGCGCCGTCGGCACACGGCACGATCGGCACGGGCCAATGGCCGGCGGGGATGCCGCGGCGCACCCAGAGGTCGAGGTGGTTGAACGCGGCCGCGCGGATCGCGACGCGCACCTCGCCGGGGCCGGGTTCGGGGATCGTCCGTTGCTGCAGCTGCATGACGTCGAGGCCGCCGTGTGCGGTGGTCACGAGGGCGCGGCTGGTCGGGGCGGGCGTGGGCATGGGGCCGGGGCTCCTGGGGTTGTGGGGGCGGCGGCGGTCGGGTGCCGACGTCGAGGTGCCGTTGTCGCGACGACACCGCTGGCGCAGCATGGACCTCGCGCGCCGACGCGCACCGACGATCGCCACGCGGGCGCGCGGCGTCAACGCGGCCCGCGCGATCGCTCCGGGCTGCCGGGCGTTCGGGAGGGCAGATGGGACACGACAGCGACGGGGCGAGCCCACGGGGCACGGACGAAGGTCGCGCGCCGGATCCCGACGAAGGACCGGAAGTCGAAGCCGGGGCAGGCGGTCAGGCCCGCGTGCCGGCGCGCTGGATCTGGCTGGCGGTCCTGGTCGGTGTCGCTGCGGCCGCGATCGGCTGGGGACTGCGGGCGCAAGGCGTCGCGGCGGCACGCGAGGCTGCCCTGCGCGACGCCCACGAGGCGCTCGATCGCGGGACGACCGCGGCCGCGGGTGAGGCGCTGCGCCGATTCCTCGACGCCGACGGCGACGCGGCGGCCCCCGAGTTCGCCTGGGCCACGGGTCGGGTCAAGGCCGCGCAGCGCGATCTCCCCGCCGCGCGCGCCGCGTTTGCCCAGGCGGCGGCCGGTGCGGCGTCCTGGCCGCTGGAGCAGCAGCTCTCGTTGGCCCTGCACCGGATCGACGCCGAAGTCGGCGCCGGTGAGCACGCCGCCGCGCAGCAGCTCTGCGACGACGCCCTGTCCGCTGGCGCGTCGGTGCTCGACGCGCACCTCGATCGCGATGATCTCGGCCCCAACGCCCTGCCGACCGGCGCGTCGCCGCCGACCGTCGAGCCGGCGCTGCCGCTGGAGCTCGAGCTTCTGGTGCGCCGGGTCCGCGCCGGCACGGGGCACGCCGAAGCCCTCGCCGCCCGGGGCGACCACACCGCCGCCACCGAGGTGCTCGAGGCCACCGAGGCGGCGGTCGCCAACCGGATCTGCACCGGGACCCACCGGCTGGTCTGCCGGGGCATCCGCGGCCAGCTGCGCGACCGGGTCCTGGCGCCGCTGCGGAGCGCCCGCGTCCGCGTCAGCGTCGCTGCGGTGCTCGAGCTGGCGCGGGCCGGTCAGATCGACGAGGCCAACGACAGGCTCGCGGAGGCCATCGAGGCCTTGACCGTCGCCAGCCGCGGGCCGCCGCCGACCGTCGAGGATCGTGACGCCCTGCGCATGGGCACCGACGTCGGCTACGCCTTGCAGGTCGTCGGAGCGGAGCGCGCCGAGGCCGAGCACGACTTCGCGACGGCCGCCAGGCGCTGGTCGGCCGCTGCGGAGGCCTGGGCCAAGCTGCGAACCTTCGACGTCGCGCCGGCACCGGTTGGCAAGGGCGGCGAGGCCCCCGCGATCGCCGTGCCCGGCGCAGCGGGTCTGCCCGCGACGGCGACGCCGACGGTGCCGATCCACGAGCTCGGCCTGCGCCGGGCCCAGGCGATCCAGGCCGCGATCGACGCCACCCGATCCAACGTCGACGTGCTCGCCGCCGTCGGTGTCGGCGACGCCGAGCGCCGCGACCTGCACGCAGCGATCGCGGCGCATCCGCGCGACGCGAAGGTCTATCTCGACGGCGCCGTGCGCTGGATCCAACGCAGCCGCCGGCCGGACCGCGACGCCGAGCAGGCCAAGGCCGATCTCGCGCTGGCGCGGCAGCTGGTCGGGGTGGCCCGCGTCGTCCGGCCGGACGCCGTCGCGGCGCGCTTCTGGGCCGGCGTCGTCGACCTGCTCGACGGCCATCCGGTGCGTGGCGTGGCCGCGATGACCGAGGCTTGGGCCGCTGGCGGTCTGTCGAGCGTCGAAGCACGCTTGCTCGCCGAATCGCTGGAACGCCTTGGGCAACAGCAGAAGGCGGCGGCGATGTTCGAGCAGGTCTGGCGCCTGCAGCCGGACGACGTGGCCTCGGCGCGACGGGCGATCGCGATGCTGCTGGAGCTCGGACGGGCCGAGGACGCGGCGAAGCTGCTGCGCGACGTCCGGGCCGCCGGCGGCGACGTGGTCGGGGTCGCCGAGGCAGAGGCAGCGGTCGCCTTGGTCCAGGGCCAGCCGCAGCGATGGGCCAGCGCGCGGCTGGCGCTCGACGGCGCTTCGGGCTACACGCCCGGCGACGCGATGGTGCGCGGCCAGCGCATCGCCACCGCGATGAGCGCGCGTTCCCGCACCGCGCTGGCGGCGACGCTGCGGCCGGGCGAGGTCGTGCTCGAGACGGTGTTCGGCCAGGCCGTGAGCGCCGCGAGCGCGGACGCGGTCGGTACCAAGCGTCTGCAGTGCGCCGTGCTCGTGTTCACCGATCAGCGCCTGATCCTGCTGCGTTGGGACGCCGAGCGCGATCTCGGCGCGGCCGTTCGCAAGGGCGCGACCCTGCTACGCCAGGGGCTCGTGCTCGGCGCCGACCTCGGCCTCGAGTCCCTGGGCCTCGATCTCGGCACCTGGGGCCCCGTGATCGAGACGGTGCGCAAGATCGCAGGCGTCCCGAGCGCAGACGCGGGCGCAGCCAAGGCGCCGCACGACCCGATCCACGACACGGGCGAGCTGATCGTCGCGACGCTGGCGCTGCTCGACACGGTGCAGCAAGACCTCGCGTTGCAGGGCGCAGAGCCGCGGATCCATGTCGTGGATCCTGGCGCCGTGCTGGCCTGGCGGGTGCGGGCGGTGCAGGGCGAGCGCGACCTGTGGCAGCTGCGCGTACGGGCACGCGACGGAGCGAGCGCGTTCGCGACCGACGGCGACGCGCTGGTCCTGCATCACGACCGCCCGATGCTGCTGCGGTTGTTGCTCCGGGCGCGGCTCGGAGCCCCGGCGATCGGGCCCTGACCACGACGCGGTCGCGCAAGGCGCACGCTGGCAGGACCCTGTCACGTCGCTGACCTCGGGCCGTCGGACTTGCCGAGGGCGAACCTGCGCCCTACTTTGCCGCCTCGCCCCGTTGTGCGGGCCCTTCGACCACGCGATGCGGGTCGCCAGGAGTGTTGTCCATGCCATCGTTTTCAGACCACCTCGAATCGCTGCGCCGTGAGACCGATGAGGTCACAGCGGCCGACGTCCACGCCCGCATCGACGCCGGCGCCGACCTGATCCTGGTCGACGTCCGCGAGCGCGACGAATGGGAGAATGGCTTCATCCCGGGCGCCAACCTGCTCGGCCGTGGCCACCTCGAGTCGCGCATCAGCAACGTCGCGCCCAACGGTGACGAGGAGATCGTGCTCTATTGTGCCAGCGGCAATCGCTCGGTGCTGGCGGCGCGTGGTCTCGAGGAGATGGGCTACACCCGCGTCAGCTCGATGTCTGGCGGCTTCACCGGCTGGGCGCGCCAGGGCTTCCCGGTGGCGACCCGCGCCTCGCTGACGCAATCGCAGATCGCGCGGTATTCGCGCCACCTGCTGATGCCCGAGGTCGGCGAGGAGGGCCAGATCAAGCTGCTCGGCGCCAAGGTGCTGTTGATCGGCGCCGGTGGCCTCGGCAGCCCGACGGCGATGTACCTCGCGGCGGCCGGCGTCGGCACGCTCGGCATCGTCGACGGCGACTCGGTCGACATGTCGAACCTGCAGCGCCAGCTGCTGCACGCCGAGGATCGCGTCGGCATGCCGAAGGTCGACTCGGCGGCGATCGCGATCGCCGGCATCAACTCCGAGGTCAAGGTCGTCAAGTACCCGTTCCGCATCGACTCGAGCAACACGCTCGAGCTGTTCAAGGATTACGACGTCATCATCGACGGTTGCGACAACTTCCCGACGCGCTACCTGGTCAACGACGCCTGCTACATGCTCAACAAGCCGAACGTGCACGGCTCGATCTTCCGCTTCGAGGGTCAGGTCACGGTGTTCAAGCCCAACGAGGGCCCGTGCTACCGCTGCCTCTACCCCGAGCCGCCGCCCCCGGGCATGGCGCCGTCGTGCGCCGAAGCCGGCGTGCTCGGTGTGCTGCCCGGTATCGTCGGCGTCGCCCAGGCGATCGAGGCGATCAAGATCATCCTCGGCATCGGCGAGCCGCTGGTCGGCCGCCTGCTGACGTTCGACGCGCTGGCGATGTCGTTCCGCACGCTCAAGACCCGCCGCGATCACGACTGCCCGCTCTGCGGCACGCATCCGACGGTCACGGGCCTGATCGACTACGAGCAGTTCTGCGCGATCTCCGACATCGGCTAGCGCCTCTCGAGTGGCATCTGCTGCCGCCGCGCCCGCCCCCGTTGCGACCTGCGCCGTCGTTGCGGCACCCTGGCCCTGCGCCGAGCGCGCCGCCTCGATTCGAGGCTGCGCAGGCGCGGAGGGGTCCATGGCAGAGATGCTGGCCTACAGCTTCGGCGGCGGCGAGGCCGACGGCGACAGCTCGATGAAGGCGTTGCTCGGCGGCAAGGGCGCCGGGCTCAGCGAGATGACGAGGGCCGGGCTGCCGGTGCCGCCGGGCTTCACGCTGCCGACGACCGCTTGCCTCGCGTACTTCTCGGCCGGCAAGCGCTGCCCCGACGAGATCGACGCCGCGATGCGCGCCGCCCTGGCCAGGCTCGAAGCGACCCACGGCCGCAAGCTCGGCGACCCTGAGCGTCCGCTGCTGCTCTCGGTGCGCTCCGGCGCGCCGGTGTCAATGCCGGGCATGATGGACACCGTGCTCAACCTCGGCCTGAGCCGCAGCACGGTCGAGGGCCTCGCCGTCGAGACCGGCAACCCGCGCTACGCCTGGGATTGCTACCGCCGCCTGCTGCAGATGTTCGGCGAGGTCGTGCTCGGCGCCGACGCCGACGCGTTCGAACACGCGATCGACGCGCGCAAGGCCGAGCGAGGGGTCAAGCTCGACACCGAGCTCGACGTCGACGACCTGCAGGCCCTCGCCGGCCGCTTCGAGGCCCTGATCGCCGAGACGACGGGCACGCCCTTCCCCGAGGATCCGCTCGAGCAGCTGCGCCAGGCCCGCGACGCCGTCTTCCGCAGCTGGTTCAACAACCGGGCCCGCGAATACCGCAAGATCCACCGGATCGACGAGGCGATGGGCACGGCCGTCACGGTCCAGGCGATGGTCTTTGGCAACCTCGGCTGGACGTCGGGCTCGGGCGTCGGCTTCACCCGCGACCCCTCGACCGGCGAGCGCAAGCTCTACGGCGAGTTCCTGCTCAACGCCCAGGGCGAGGACGTCGTCGCCGGCATCCGCACGCCGCTGCCGTTGGCCGAGCTGCGCAAGTTGCTGCCCGAGGTCCACGACCAGCTCGCCGCCATCGCGATCTCGCTCGAGCAGACCTACCGCGACGTGCAGGACTTCGAGTTTACAGTCGAATCCGGCAAGCTCTACATGCTCCAGACCCGCAGCGGCAAGCGCACGGGCCGCGCCGCCGTCCGCATCGCCCTCGACCTGCTCGACGAGGGCCTGGTCGACGAGCGCGCCGCCGTCCGCCTGGTGCAGCCCGAGCACATCGAGCACCTGCTGCACAAGGTCTTCGCTCCCGGTCAGGAGCGCGTCGTGCTCGGCGTCGGCCTGCCGGCGAGCCCGGGCGCCGCGACCGGTCGCCTCGCCTTCACCGCCGAGGCCGCGGTCGAGATGGCCGAGGCCGGTGTCGCCGTCATCCTGGCCCGCGTCGAGACCAGCCCCGAGGACATCGCCGGCATGCACGCGTCGGCCGGCATCCTCACCGCGCGCGGCGGCATGACCAGCCACGCCGCCGTCGTCGCGCGCCAGATGGGCACCTGCTGCGTCGCCGGCTGCGACGACGCGATCATCGACGCCCACGCCGGCACGCTGCTCATCGGCGGCCACGCCTTCAAGGCCGGCGACTGGATCAGCCTCGACGGCAGCAGCGGTGAGGTCATCGCCGGCCGCTTGCGCCTGGTCGATCCGGATCCGCACGACGCGCGCTTTGGCCGCTTCATGGCGCTCTGCGACCGCTACCGCCGCCTGGGCGTGCGCGCCAACGCCGACACGCCCGAGGACGCCCGTCGCGCCGCGGCCTTCGGCGCCGCCGGCATCGGCCTCTGCCGCACCGAGCACATGTTCTTCGCCGCCGAGCGCCTGCCCGTCGTCCAGCGCATGATCATGAGCGAGGATCCGGCCCATCGCGCCGCGGCGCTCGCAGATTTGCTGCCGTTCCAGCGCGCCGACTTCGTCCAGCTCTTCGAGGCGATGGCCGGCCAGCCCGTGACGATCCGCCTGCTCGACCCGCCGCTGCACGAGTTCCTGCCGCGCCTGGCCGAGCTGGTCGAGGAGGTCGCGGCCCTGCAGCGCGCGCTCTCGGCCCGCGAGGCGACGGTGCGGCTGTTCGAGCTCGGCGGCAGCGATCCGACGGCGATGGTCGCTGTCCACGAAGCGATCGCCGCCGGCGAGCGGACCCTGGCCACGCGCCTGCAGCAGCTCGAGCGCGCCCGCAGCATGACCGAGATGAACCCGATGCTCGGTCATCGCGGCTGTCGCCTCGGCATCACGGCGCCCGGCATCACGCGGATGCAGGCGCGCGCCATCATCGAGGCCGCCTGCATCGTCCATCGGCGCGGCGTCGAGGTGCGCCCCGAGATCATGATCCCGCTCGTCAGCAGCGTCGAGGAGCTCGCCGATCAGCGCGCGATCGTCGACGAGATCGCCGCGGCTGTCTTCGCCGAGCAAGGCATGCGCGTCGGCTACCTCGTCGGCACGATGATCGAGCTGCCGCGTGCCTGCGTCGTCGCCGGCGAGATCGCCAAGGTTGCAGACTTCTTCAGCTTCGGCACCAACGACCTGACCCAGACCACGTTCGGGTTCTCGCGCGACGACTCCGGCGCCTTCTTGCGCGCCTACCGCGAGCGCGGCCTCATCGCCGACGATCCCTTCGCCCACATCGACGTGCGCGGCGTCGGTCGCCTGGTCGAGATGGCGGTCGGTGCCGGTCGCGAGGCCAAGGAGGGCCTCAAGATCGGCGTCTGCGGCGAGCACGGCGGCGATCCGGCGTCGATCGCGTTCTTCCACGGCGCCGGGCTCGACTACGTCAGCTGTTCGCCCTGGCGCGTCCCGGTCGCGCGCCTCGCCGCCGCCCATCGCCAGCTGATCCAAGACGCCGCCGCTGGCTCGGCCGCCCGACATGGAGCGTAGCGCGTCGCTCGTCGCGCCAGTCGCTGCGTCGCCGGTCGCGTCAGGCCGAGGTCGCATCGCGCGGCCGCGGCGCGCGGCGTTGTGGCTCGCCGTGCTGGGCCTGTCCCTGGTGGCCGCGCTGGCGTCCGCCTCCGCCCGCGCCCGCGTTCGCTGTCCGAAGGGCACCCGGCCCCAGGTCCAGCGCTCCGGCGGCCGTGCGCGCGTCGAGCAATGCGTGCGCCGCAGCGACGGTGTCCAGCACGGCCCGTATCTTCGCCTCAAGCGCAACGGCAGCGTCGCCGAGACCGGCCGCTACCAGGAGGGGGAGCGCGACGGCCCGTGGATGCATCGCTTCTTGCTCTCGAGCGACAGCGGCAGCTACACCGCCGGGGTCAAGCAGGGCAAGTGGATCACCAAGCTCGACACCGGCGAGCGCCACGAGCTGCACTACCTGGACGGCAAGCTGCACGGCGAGCTGCGCAAGTTCGACGCCCGCGGCAAGGCGCTCGAGCACGAACGCTACGCCGATGGTGAGCCCGACGGAGCGTGGTCGGGGCTGTGGAGCGATGGGCGCAAGCGCTACGAGGGCCGCTACGCCGCGGGCAAACGCGTCGGGTTGTGGCGTTGGTGGTACGAGGACGGCAGCGTCGAGCGCGAGGTCGCCTACGTCGACGGCCTGGAGCAGGGCCCTGCACGCCTGAACTGGCCCGGCGGCGCGCCGTGGGAGCGCGGCAGCTACGATCACGGCGAGCGCGACGGCCTCTGGATCGGCAGCCTCGACGACGGCAGCGAGCTGTATCGCGGGCAGTGGCGCAAGGGCGAGCAGATCGGCAGCTGGGTCTGGCCCGCAGACGGCGACGCCGCGGCCGGGGGGCGAACCCCCACGACCGCGGCGCCGCAGCGAACCCAGGGCGGGAACTAGTTGCCGCTGTCGATGCCGAGCGCGCGCTCGTTCTCGCAGACGCCCTCGAGGATCAGCCGGGTGACCTCGTAGGGATCGATGTTGGCGCAGGGGCGGCGATCCTCGATGTAGCCCTTGCCGTCGCGCGCGACCTGCCACGGGATGCGGATCGACGAGCCACGGTCGCTGACGCCGTACTTGAACTCCTTGTACGAGCAGGTCTCGTGCAGGCCCGTCAGGCGCTCCTCGATGCCGGCGCCGTAGTGCGCGATGTGCAGGTCGTGGCGCGGGCGCAGGGCCTCGGCCGCGGCGGTGCAGGCGTCGATGCTGGCGCGCATCTTGCGGGTCGAGAAGTTCGTGTGCGCGCCGGCGCCGTTCCAGTCGCCCTTGACCGGCTTGGGCGCGAGCGTCGCGCTGACGCCGTAGTCCTCCGCGACGCGGTACAGCAGCCAACGCGCGATCCACAGCTCGTCGCTGACCTCCAGCGCCGAGATCGGGCCGATCTGGAACTCCCACTGCGCCGGCATGACCTCGGCGTTGATGCCGCAGATGCGCAGGCCGGCCTCGATGCAGGCGTCCATGTGCGTCTCGACGATCGCGCGGCCGTAGACCTCATCGGCGCCGACGCCGCAGTAGTAGCCGAACTGCGGCGCGGGGAAGCCGTTGTCCGGCCAGCCGAGCGGGCGGATGCCCTCGAAGAAGGTGTACTCCTGCTCGATGCCGTAGATCATGCCGTGGCCGGCGTACTTGGCCGCCGAGGCCGCGAGCTTGGCGCGGGTGTTGCTCGAGTGCGGCGTGCCGTCGATGTTCAGCACCTCGCACAGCACCAGGACGTTGTCGCCGCCGCGGATCGGGTCCGGGCAGGTGAACACGGGGTTGAGTACGCAGTCGGACGCGTGGCCCACGGCCTGGCCCGTGCTCGAGCCATCGAAGCCCCACTCGGGCGGCGCCTCGCCAGCGGCGAGCACGCGGGTCTTGCAGCGCAGCTTCGGGGTCGGCTTCGCGCCGTCGATCCAAATGTATTCGGCCTTGTAGACGCTCATCCATGCCTCTCTCGCGGACGGAGATGGCGGAATCGCCAGCTCAAGACGCCGCGGTCGCGCCGCGCGCTCCGAGCGCGGGCGGACGAAGCGCGCACTCTACGAGAGGATTGTTTCGAGATTGTTTCCGGGTCGTGAAATTGTGGTGTCTGCCGCGCACGCGGCGCGCACGTCAGGCCAGCGCCAGGGTCCAACCCTCGGACGGCGCCGTCCCGGCGTGCAGGCGCACCGCGACCAGGGCGCGTACGCCGAGGCCGTCGGCGACCCCCGCGCGGCGCCGTGTCGCCTCCGAGGCTGCCGCCGCGCCGACGTCGCCGCCCATGGGGACCTGGGCCCGCGCCTCTTCGGTCGCCAGGCGTGCGGCACGCTCCGCCATGTCCCGCACCTCGATCGCGACGTCGACCGCCGTCGGCTGCGCCCCGACCGTCAGCAAGAGATCGACGCAGCGCGCGCGGGCCGACGCGATCGCGAGCGGGATCGTGGGGCAGGGCGCGGCCAATGCCTGCGCCAGCGGGCCGCAGAGCGCGAGCGCGTCGGCGATCCGCGCGGCGTCCTCGGCCGCGAACAAGCGCAGGCGCAAGCGCAGGGCGCGTCCCGGACCTGCCGGCGCCCGCCAGATCGGCAGATCGTGCGTCCATGGCGGCAGCGCCGCCGCCAAGGCCTCGGGCAGGGGGGCGCGCTCGTCCGTCACCGGCAGGGTGGCCGAGTCCGGGCCGTTGGCGTCGCGCCAGGCGGCGACGCTGATGCCGTCGGCGTCGGCGAGCTCCAGGCCGCGGCCATCCGGGGCGATCCATGCCAACGTGGCTCGCTCCAGCGCCGCTCGGTCGCCAGGGACGACGCCTTCGACGCCGGCGTGGGCCAACGCCACCATCACGCGCAGCTGCGCCATCGAAGGGCCTGCGCCAGGGCCCGGCGCGTCGTGCGCGTCCTGCGCGTCAGATCGCGGCGGCGTAGACGTCGGGTCGTCGTGGCGCACGGAGCCTCCGGGGCGCGTCGGCCTGCGGTGGCCGCGACCAGGGGATTTGTTGTCCCCATCGTCACCCGACCGTATTGTCCGCCGTGCTGGCCGTCGTGCCAAGCGTGGCCGAGGCCAGTCGAGGAGATCGCGTGTCTGAGGCAGGAACAGGGCAGAGGGGCAACGAGGCGGCGGCGTCGGTCGAAGCGGCCGATCGCGTGCGAGCCGTCCTGTCGGTCGCCGGACGCGATCCAGGCCGGGCCGTGGTCCTGGTGTCACGCATCGAGCCGGGCGAGCGGACGCGCCGGGCGGCGCGGGGGGCCGGCATCTGCATGGCGATCGCCGTCGGTTCGCTCGCGATCCCCATCGTGCACTTCGTCATGCCCTGGCTCATGACGATCGTCGCCGTGCTGGTCTGGCGGCGGATCCGGGCCCAGGGCGCCGAGCTCCTCGGCGTCGAGGCGAGCTGCCCGGCCTGCGGGAGCGCTGTGGCCGTGCCGCGCCAGCCGATGGTCTGGCCGCTCGAGTGGAACTGCGGCCATTGCCGCAAACGGATGGTCTTCTCGCAGGAGGAAGGGCATGAGCAGCACCCCTGATCAGGTCTGGCGCGTCGCGTTGTTGCACGGCGGACCTTCGACCGAACACGACATCTCGCTGATCTCGTCGAAAGGCGTCCTGACCGCGCTGCGCGGCCGTGGTCATGCCGTGTTGCCGGCGTTCGTCGATCGCGCCGGTCGCTGGCACCTCGGTGGCGAAGCCAGCGGCATCGCAGAGGTCCATGGTGCTGGCCTCGAGCTGCCCGAAGCGCTGCGGGCGCTGATCGGCCTGGGCGTCGACGTCTGCTTCCTCGGCTTCCACGGCGTCTTCGGCGAAGACGGAAGGGTGCAGGCGGCGCTGGAGCTCGCCGGGCTGCGCTACACCGGCTCCGGGCCGCTGGCGTCGGCGCTGGCGATGGACAAGGTCGTCGCGCGCCGCGTCTACCGCGGTGTCGGTCTGCCCGTCGCTCCGGCGGTCGAACTCGCCAGCGCCGACCTCGCGACCGAGCAGGGTCGCAGCGCCGCAGCTGCGCATGTCGTCGCTGTCGTGGGCGTGCCGTGCGTCGCCAAGGTCGCGGCCGGCGGATCGAGCGTTGGCGTCGAGATCGTGCGCGACGCTGCGTCGTTGCCGGACGTGCTCGGTCGCCTGGCTCCGTTGTGGCCGCAGGTGCTGGTCGAGCGCTTCGTCGCGGGCACCGAGCTCACCTGCGGCGTGCTGGCCGGGCCCGACGGCGACCAGAGCCTGCCGCCGGTCGAGATCGCGCCCAAGGCGGGCCGATTTTTCGACTACGAGGTCAAGTACGATCCGGGCCTGGTCGAGGAGATCGTGCCGGCGCGCATCGCGCCCGCGGCCGACGCCGAGATGCGCCGCCTCGCGCTGGCGGCGCACCGCGCCCTGGGCTGCCGCGGTGTGTCGCGCACCGACGCCATCCTCGACGCCAGCGGCGCGATCTGGCTGCTCGAGACCAACACCTTGCCCGGCCTGACCGCCGCGTCGCTGCTGCCGAAGGCCGCGGCAGCAGCCGAGATCCCGTATGGCCCGCTGCTCGAGCGCATCCTCGCCGCGGCCGTCGCGACGCCGTCGACGTAGGCGAGCGCGGCTCGCAAAAAGTCCTTGACCGATCGGCGCACCTGCCGCAGGTTGCCGCCCCCACCGCCCGACGCCGACCGCTCGGACGCCAGCGCGCGGGGCGTGCGGCCATCGGGCTGCGCCCGTCCGGGCCAGGTGGAGAGGAGCAAAGGAAGCATGGACAAGAAGCCGTCGATCAAGATCCTGTCGATCGAGCCCTCCGTCATTCGGTTTCACCAGCCCTTCAAGGCCAACTGGGCGATCGAGGTCGACGACGAGCTCGAGGCCGCCAACGCCGAGTTGACGTTCCAGACCGACGACGCCCGCATCGTGCTGTTCGAGCATCAGGGCGACCAGGACGGCCCCGTGCTCAAGCCCGTCGCCCTGGCCCCCGGCCTGCGCCTGCGCAAGACGACGCTGCTCGAGATGCGCCTGCGTCACGGTCTCGTCGGCGAAGAGAGCCGCGATGGCAGCAGCGCCCCGATGTCCCTGCACGCGCGCCTGAACGGCGACAACCAGCGCGTCGTGGCCGTCTCCTCGGCCTACGAGCTGCACGTCGCCGATCTCTCCGAGCGGCCCGTCACCAAGATCTTCCTCTAGCGCAGATCTTTCTCTAGCGCTTCGGCGTTCCCGGGGAGCCCGCTGCCGGCTCGGCGCCCGGCTTGGCCTCGGCGCCCGGCTTGGCCTCGGCGCCCGGCTTGGCCTCGGACTTGCCCGGCGCGGCCGGCGCGGTGGCCGCACGTTCGCTGCACTGCAGCGGCGTCAGCACCGCTCCAGCCTCGGCGCGCATCCAGGCCCACGCCCGACCGTCGTCGTCGGGGGCCGTGGCCACGAGACAACCCGCCAGCATCACGCTGCCGCGCGCCTTGGCCGGCACGCTCGCCTCGGCCGCGCCCGGACGCACGCGCACCGGCGGCGTCGCGGCGAGGATCGCGTCGCGTCCGGTCAACGCGGCGCAAGATCCCGGCGAAGGCGCGCCCGCGACCCAATCCGAGCCGTGGGGATCGACGTGATCCCGGGGCGCGACGGCCGTGGCGACGATGCCGGGCGCCGGCGTGCCCTCTTCGACGCCGGTGGCGTCCAGCTGCGCGACCAGGTCCGAGACGCCCTTGGCGCCTTGCATCCGCAACCAGACCGGGTGCTTGCGCCCGACCATCGGCTCGATGCCGAGGCCGCGCAGGTCCTGGCCCGCGACCCGCAGCTCGCCCAGGACATGGCCAGCGCCGAAGTCGAGCACGGTCCAATGCAGCGATCCGGCGGCGAAGCGCTCGTCCGGCGGCATCGCCTCGACGACGCTCAGCACCTCTCCCAGGCGTGCGAGCGCGACCAGCCGGTGCGTCGGCTCGAGCACGACCTCCATCTTGCGCGACGCGATGTCGACGGTCGCCACGCCGCGAGGCCAGACGTAGAGCGGGAACGGGCCGCCGAGGATCGCGCCCACCGCGGGGAGCTCCGTCCCAGCGACCGCCGGCCCGGGCGGCAGCGAGGTCTGGCCGCGCCTGGCACCCGATTTGGCGTCGCGGAGCTCGACGGTATGGCGATCGATCGGCTTGCCGTCGAGCTCGAGCCTGCAGGCACGCGGCACGAGCAGGACCTCGCCGACGACCACGGGCAGACCTTCTTCGCACGACGGATGGACCGGCATGCGCGCGCCGGCCGCCGCCTGGCAGGTCCAGCTCGCCGCGCTGGCAGCGCCCGGCGCGAGGCCCGAGGCGACCAGCAGGGCGGTGATGGCGGTCACGGCGCGACGCAGCGGTCGCGTCGGCACGACGGGGAGATGCGTGCGGGAATCGGGCTCTGGGGACATCATCGCCTCCTGGTTCGGTACCGTCAGCACGCTGGGCGCGGGCCGGCTGCGCGACGCGGACCGACCGCCCGCGCACCTGCTGCTTCGACGCGTGACCTTGCCACCGGATTCGCCTAGCATCTACAGTCGGTGTGGCCGACTTGAGTCGTCGTTGTCGTGACCTCGGCAGATTCGTCACCATGTGCGTCCGCACGGACGTCGAAGGGCCAAGGAACGACGATGCAGGGCCTCCAGAGCGGATCCAGGACCTTGGTCGTCGCGATCGCCGCCACCGCGGCCCAGGTCGCCTCCATCGCCTGGGCCATGTCGCTGCTGTTCTGAACGCGGACCGTCGTCGGTCGCCAGCCGGTCGCGGCCGGCGGCACGGCGCCCCCTCACCGAACCCTGACGAGGCCCCCGATGTTGTCGCCACCCCAGGCCCGTGCGCGTGCGACCGTGCTGGCTGTCGAGGTGTCGACGCTCGGCGTCGCGGCCGGGACGTGCATCGCGCTGGCGCTCTCGGCGTTGCTGCGCCCTGGCGCGCTCGCCCTGGCGCCGGCCGCCTTCGCGATCGCGGCGACGAGCGCGTGGCTCGGCTTCGGTGGCGCGACCATGTCGCTGCGGCTGGGGCTCGGTGGCGCCCTGGTCGGCGCCTCGCGCGCGTCGGCGGTGACGGTGGCCGTCGCGGCCGGCCTGCTCGCAGCGGGTGCCACTGCCGCGGCCCTCGTCTCGCGCGGCTGGGCGTCCGCGAACGGCGCCACGGCGATGTCGGGCGAATCGGTCGTCGTGCTGGCGCTCGTCGCCGCGCTGGGCTGGGCGACGCTGGCGACCCTGGCGCGCCGTCAGCTCGACGCCCTCGATGGTTCGGCGACGCCCCTGGCCGACGTGCTCCAGCCCCCCGCCCAGGGCCTGCTGTCCGGCTTTGGCGTCGTGCTCCTGGTCGGCCTCATCGGCGGTACCATCAGCGCAGAGTTGACCTACGAACTGGGCGCCGCGATGGCGATGGCGGCGCTCTGGGCCCTCGCCAGCACCGCCCGCATCCTGCGTGGCATCCGTCGCGCCCTGCGCGAGCGACGGGCCGAGGCGGCCCAGCTGCCCCAGGTGGCCGGCGCCTGGCGCCAGGCCGCGCTGACCACCTTGCTCGGCCTGTTCGTGCCAACCCTCGTGATCATCGCGGATCTGGCCAGCGCGCGGCTCAACGGTGTCGTCATCGCGGGCTTCGCGCTGATCGTGGTCGGCCATCCCCTTCGCTACGCGCTCGCAGTCTGCAGGTTGCAGGACCCGTTCCTGCGGCGATCCGGTCGGCGACCGGAGCCCGGAGTCCTCGACGATGACGATGACGATGATGCCGACCCGGCCGGGCCGCAGGCGGGGCAGCCACGGTCCGCGCCGGCCGACGGCTGGTCGCCGTCCCCCTGGACCGATCGGCCCTGAGCGCCTACCGTTGCGAAATTTGCCGACTGCGGCTATCTGTCGGGGTCAGCCAGCAGGAGACACTCCGAGCCAACGCGCGTGGGCCTGACGGTGCCAACTGGATTCGACCGAGCGTATCGTCAGGATGCGCATGAGGATGGGGCGGAATGTTGCGTGAATGCCCCGAGTGCGGCTTGCGGACCGAAGAGCTGACCTGCCCCAACGATGGGGAGATGACGCTCGTCGCGCAACCGCCGAAAGTCAAAGAAGATACCAAGCTCGGTCAGGTGATCGGCGGGCGCTACCGCATCGACGCGATCATCGGCCAGGGCGGCTTCGGCGCCGTCTACCGCGCGACGCACACCGCGACCGGCGACACGCTCGCGATCAAGGTCCTGCGCACCGACGTCGAGGGGGCGTCGGACGTCGTCGCCCGCTTCCGCCAGGAGGCCAAGGCCACGAGCCGGCTGAAGCATCCGAACACGGTGCGCGTGTTCGACTTCGGCCAGATGGACGACGGCAACCTCTTCCTCGCGATGGAGTTCCTCGACGGCCGCACGCTGACCCAGGTCATGCGCGACGAGGGACCGTTGGCGCCCGAGCGCCTGGTCAAGATCGGCCTGCAGGTGCTCAAATCGCTGTCGGAAGCGCACAGCAAGGGCCTGGTCCACCGCGACCTCAAGCCCGACAACATCTTCATCCAGAACGTGCACGGCGAGCCCGACTTCGTCCGCGTCCTCGACTTCGGCATCGCCAAGTCGATGGCGACCGACAGCGAGGACATCACGTCGACCGGCGCGGTCATCGGCACGCCGAAGTACATGTCGCCCGAGCAGGCGCGCGGTCAGGCGATCGACGCGCGCACCGACATCTACTCGCTCGGCATCATCCTGTTCGAGGGCCTCTCGGGCGTGCCGCCGTTCATGGCCGAGACGCCGTTGGCGATGATCCTGCGTCGCGTGACCGAGGACGCGCCGCGCGTCCACGACGCGATCGCGCGGCCGACGCCGATTCGACTCTGCGACGTCGTGCTGCACGCCGTCGCGCGTCGCGCCGACGATCGCTACGCCACCGCCGATCAGTTCGCCGAGGCGCTCGCCACCTCGCTCGACTCCGAGGTGCTGATGCCCGGCGGCGGCAGCGCCGTCGTGGTGCAGGCAGCCAGCCACACTGCCGCCTACGGCAGCATCCCGATCTCGGACGAGACCGTCGACGTCAACTCTGATGAGATCGAGGCCGCCGCGCTCGCGAGCGTGACCTCGAGCAGCAAGATCATCGTCAACGCCGGCGGCGGCGACGACGACGCGACCGTCGCGGCCGACAGCGTCCAGATCAACGCCGCGATCGAAGAGGCGACGATCCGCGTCGATCAGGGCGGCGTGGCCACGATCAAGGCCGCGTCCGTGCCGGCCGGAGCCGCGGCGACGCCGGCGCCAAAGTCGGGACCTCCCGGCGCGGGGGCAGGCGCCGCCGCCCCGGCAGCGGCGGCACCAGCCGCCGCCGCAGCCGCCGCGGCCAGCGCCGACGCGACTGGCGACCTCGGCGGGGACCGCCGTCCCAGCCGCGCCAAGGCCCGCGACGACGACGATCGCGACGACGATCGCGGCGGCCGCGGCGGACGACGTGACGACGGCGGCATGGGCAGCAAGATGCCGCTGATCCTCACCGGCGTCATCGCGCTCGTGGCGGTGGTCGTGATCGTCGTCCTGACGAACCGGCCGCAGCAGGTGGTCATCGCGCAGGGGCAGCTGCTCGCCAACGGCCAGGTCATCCCCGTGGCCCAGCAGCAGCAGACCGCACCGCCGCCGGCCCCGGCACCCGCGCCCGCGCCGACCCCCGCCCCGGCGCCAACGCCGGCGCCGGCACCGCCCCCCGAGCCGCCGCCCGCGCCGGCGCCCGCCCCGGCGGCGCAGCAGGCGACGCTGCTGCTCGAGCGCAATCCCGCAGAGACCGCGATCCTGATCGACGGCAACTCGGTGATCGGCGAGCGCGTCTCGTTGCCGCCGGGCAAGCACCACGTCGAGGGGCGCCTCGCAGGCCACAAGGATTGGAGCGAGGACGTCGAGGTCGCCGCTGGCGAGACCAAGACCGTGCGCGCCGTGCTGGAGAAGGAGGCGCGCAAGCCCGGCGGCGCGCCGCGCCCGGCGGCGAAGGCGGATCCGACGCCGCAGCCCAAGCCCGAACCGAAGCCCGAGCCGAAGCCCGAGCCGAAGCCGCAGCCCAAGCCCAAGCCTGGTGAGCTGCTGATCGACTGAGCCGTTGGCCGCGCCGAGCGCCCGCTCCGCGTGCCTGCCGACCCGCAATGAACGTGGGGGATCCGCGAATGTGGAAGTTCATCTCGACACTGCAACGCCGACGCGTCGCGCCGTTCGTGGTCGCCCTGAGCCTGTGTGCCGTCGCGACGAGCGTGATCAGCCCACGCGTCGTGCTCGCGCAGGACGCAGCCGCCAAGGCGCTCGAGCTCGCGAGTTCGGGCGCCGTGCATTTCAAGGCCGAGCGGTTCCCCGAGGCCGCGCGCGACTTCGAGGCGGCCTACCGCACCAACCCGGTCGACCCGAAGAACCTGCGCTACGCCGGTCGCGCCTGGGAGCAGGTCGGCGTCTGGGATCGCGCGATCAGCCTGTTCGAGCGCTACCTGCAGGTCGAGACCAGCCCGGAGCTGCGCCAGTCGATCGTGCCGCGTCTCGACAAGCTCAAGGCCACCACGCCGCAGGAGCGCGCCGAGGCGCTGGCGATGGCCACCATCAAGTACCCGCAGGCGCGCCTCGAGGGAGAGGCCGCCCAGGCGTTCGAGCGCCTCGGTGACAAGGCCAGCCTCGAGCGCGCGATCAAGCTCTACGAGACGTCGCGCCTGTGGGCCGAGACCCCGGCCGAGAAGGCCCGCGTCGATGACGACATCAACCGCGTGCGCCAGCGCATCACCGCGCTCGAGAAGGGCGGCGATACGCAGCAGAACAACCAGAACAACCAGCAGAACCAGAACAACCAACAGCCCGACCCCAAGAAGCCCGAGCCGCCCAAGAGCGACACGCTCGGCACAGTCCTGTACATCGCGGGCGGCGTGGCGATCGTCGCGGGCGCCGGCCTCGTCGGTGTCGGCTACATGCAGTACAGCGGCGCCATCGAAGACAACGACAGCGGCAAGTTCAAGACCAAGGCCGACTACGACGACGCGCTCGGCTCGGCGAAGACGACCTACGTCGCGGGCGCCGCGGTCGCCGGTGTCGGCGTGATCGTGGTCGGCGTCGCCGTCGCCCGGACCTTGATGGCTCCGGCCGCGGCGCCGGCGACCAAGGGGGCGGCGGCAGGCGCGACGACCTCGTGGCAGCTGCTTCCGCGTCTGACGCAGGATGGCGTCGGCCTCGCCTTGGGTGGCAGCTTCTAGCAGACATCGAGGCGCGGACGCCGCAAGCCTTGCGGCGGGCCGGCGGCGGTCGGCATGGTGCGAACAGAGAGACGAGCGAACGAGGCGGGCGACGCCACGAGCGCAAGGTAGCGAGGACGAAGATGGCTTCAGCGCGATGTCTTGGCCCAACCCCCTGGACCCTGCCGCTCTTGCTGGCGCTCGCGGTTGTCCTGCCCGCTTGCTTGCCGGAGCCGACCGCGTTCAAGGCGGGCGTCGTCGACACCCCCGACACCACGGGCGGCGGCGGCGGCGATGACGGCCAGACCAACACCGACACGACCAAGATCGACTCCAACGCCGGCAAGGGCTGCACGTCGGCCAGCGAATGCGGCGAGGCGACGGGCATCTGCCGTCAGATGGCATGCGACGGCGGAAAGTGCATCGAAGAGGACCGCAGCGACAACACCGTCTGCGACGACGGCAACCCCTGCACCAAGGACGACCGCTGCCAGAAGGGCGCCTGCGTTCCCGGCGCGCCGCCCGATTGCGACGACGCCAACGCTTGCACCACCGACACCTGCGAGGCCGCCGACGGCTCGTGCGTCCACACCAAAGCCGACGGCAAGGCCTGCGATGACGGTGAAGCCTGCACCGCCAACGAGACCTGCCTGGACGGTGCCTGCAGCGCCGCCAAGGCGACCTGGGTCTGCGTCTGCAACCCCGACGCCGCCGACGGCGACAGCCTGAGCTGCAGCGCGAAGAATCCGGCCAACAAGTGCAAGGGCAGCTACTACTGCCATCGCGACGACAAGAACATGTTCGTCTGCGACATCAATCCTTCGACGGTCGCCAACTGCGACAGCAGCGAAGACACCGAATGCCTCAAGAACTGGTGTGATCCCAAGGTCGGCAAGTGCGAGTTCACGCCCGTCGAGATCGTCAAGGGCTCGCCGAACCAGAAGTGCGACGACGGCGACGTCTGCACCACCACCGACATCTGCAAGGACGGCAAGTGCGTGCCGGGCACGATGCTCTGTCAGTGCACGCCCTTCGATCTCAAGAGCTGCTTCACCACGCAGAACATGAAGAACGACCCCTGCAAGGGTCAGGTCTACTGCGCCAACGCCGGCAAGGGCCCGCCGCCATTGGGCGCCGACCCGAAGGAGTGGACGCATTGCGCCATCAACCCCGCGTCGGTGGTGCAATGCCCCAACGCCAGCGACACCCCATGCGCTGTGAACCAATGCGTGGTCGAGGGGGACGTCGGCGTCTGCAAGATGACGGCAGTCAACACCTACACGCTCTGCGAAGACGGCGATCCGTGCACGCCGACGGTCACGGTCTGCAACAAGGACGGCAGCTGCGACGGCGCCTTCAAGCAGAAGTGTGACGCCAACGGCCAATGCCTCGGCAATGACGGCAAGCCCAACCCCGGGCAGGTCTGCGAGGACGGCAGCTGTGTCATCCCGTGCAGCTCGAGCAACCCGTGCGCGCTCGGCAACGTCTGCGTCGACGGCTACTGCGTGGTCAAGACCTGTGGCTGCGAGAAGGACGCCGACTGCGCCGACAAGGAGGACGGAGACGCCTGCAACGGCACGCTCTTCTGCGACAAGGCCATCGGCCAATGTGTGCTCAACAAGGCCACCGTCGTCGGCACCTGCCCGACCGTCGACGACACCGCCTGCATCCGCAACATCTGCTACCCGCAGCTCGGCGTGTGCAAGCTGACGCCGACCGAGAACATCAAGAAAGAGGAGTTCAAGGACACCAAGACCGGAGCCACGACGGTCAAGGTCATCCCGTACCCGGTCAAGCGGGTCAACGCCTTCTGCGACGACGGCGACGCCTGCACCCCGGTCGACGAATGCAACAAGGGCGTCTGCGTGCCGGACGACACCAACACCTGCTTCTGCAAGAAGGACGCCGACTGCGGCGACGACGGCAACCTCTGCAACGGCACGCCCTACTGCGACCTCAGCAGCGGCCAGGGCACCTGCAAGATCAACCCCGTCACCGTCGTCAAATGCACCGGCAACAACGACTCGGCCTGCGTCAAGAACGTCTGCGACGCAAAGACCGGCAAGTGCGGCCTCAAGCCGACGCCGGGCGTCGTCTACTGCGACGACGGCGACCCCTGCACCGCGGTTTCGGACTGCAAGGACGGCAAGTGCCAGCCCGGCACGCCCATCTGTGCCTGCACCAGCAACGCCGACTGCGCCGCGCAAGAGGACGGCAACGTCTGCAATGGCACGCTCTTCTGCAACCTGCTGACCAAGCAATGCGAGACCAACCCGGCGACCGTCGTCAAATGCAGCACCGCCAACGACACCGAGTGCCTGGCCAACACCTGCGACCCCAAGCTCGGCAAGTGCTCGATGCAGCCCGCCAACAACTTCAAGGCCTGCGACGCGGGTGATCCGTGCCTCGCCAGCCCGGTCTGCTTCAACGGCAGCTGCTTCGCCGAGTCGAACCTCTGCCAATGCGGCACCGACGCCGACTGCGCCAAGTACGACGACGGCAACGCCTGCAACGGAACGCCCTACTGCGACAAGACCGTGCCCGGCAAGTTCGCCTGCAAGGTCAACCCGGCGTCGATCGTCACCTGCCCGGACCCCGGCAACTCCTGCCTGACCGCGCAATGCAACAAGGCCAGCGGCAAGTGCGAGTCGCTGCCCAAGCCCGACAACGTCATCCTCTGCGACGACGGCAACCCCTGCACCAAGGGCGACTCGTGCGTCGCCGGCGCCTGCACCGCCGGGGCCAACTTCTGCCAATGCCAGACCGACAACGACTGCGCGCCCTTCGATGACGGCAACCCGTGCAACGGCACGTTCATCTGCGAAAAGGGCGACGGCAAGAGCCTGTGCAAGATCAACCCGGCGACGGTCATCACCTGCGAGGCCGCCAAGGCCGGCAGCTGCCTGGTCAGCGCCTGCAACCCCACGACCGCCAAGTGCGAGAGCGTCTCGGGCACGACCTGCAGCGACGGCGACCCCTGCACCGCGGACTCCTGCGATCCCAAGCTCGACACCTGCATCCACACGCCGGTCGCCGACGGCCTGCAATGCGACGTTCTCGGCAGCCCGGGCATCTGCCTGGGCGACGGCAAGGGCAAGAGCAGCTGCGTCAAGAAGCCGGCGGCCGACGTCGTCTACCTGCCCGCCGGCAACGCCTTCCGCGGCTGCAGCACGACCGACGCCGCCGTCTGCCAGGCCGACGAGAAGCCGCAGCAGGAGGTCCAGTTCTCCAAGGGCATCTGGATGAGCCGCTTCGAGGTCACCGTCGCGCAGTACACGGCCTGCGTCACCGCCGGCAAGTGCGCGGCGCCGGCGCTCAAGGGCGTCGGCTGCACCTACGACGCCAAGGACGGCAACGCGGTGGTCAACTGCGTGGCGCCGACCGAAGCCAAGACGTTCTGCACCTACTACGGCACGCTCGTCAGCAAGGTGGGTCGCCTGCCGACCGAGGCCGAGTGGGAGCGCGCGGCGCGCGGCGGTTGCGAGACCTTCGCCTCGGGCACCTGCAAGGAGGCGGTCCGCAGCTACCCGTGGGGCAACGTGCCCGAAGCCTCCTGCACCATGGCGGTGATGCAGAGCGCCACCGGCGTCGCCGGCTGCGACAGCAAGGGGCCGCTCTACCCGGGTTCGCGGCCCAACGACCGCAGCCTCTACGACGTCTACGACCTCGTCGGCAACCTCAGTGAGTGGGTCGCCGACACCTACGCCGCCGGCGCCTACTCCGCCGGCACGTCACCGGCGATCGACCCGCTGAACACCGCGGCCGGCAACCAGGTCGTGCGCGGCGGCAGCTACAACGCCGTCGCCAACGAGATGCGCGCCGGTCGCCGCAGCTCGGCGCCCACCGCCGCGGCCACCATCGGCTTCCGCTGCGTCCTCGAGCAATAGCCACCGGATCGCGACCGCGACGTTGCCCTGGCTGCCCGTGAGTCCTATCTTCCTGCGGTCGATGGCCGTCCGTCATCGACGCCGGAGGATCCCATGGCCCATGTCACCAACGCGCCCGCGACCCCAGCGGCGCTGCAGCCCGCACGCAAGTCCATCGCGCCGATCGTGATCGCGCTGGTCATCGCGGCGATCGGCTTCTTCGTCATCACCAGCAGCACCAGCGGCGGCTCGGGCATGTTCAGCTACACCATGGCCGAGCTGACCGAGCGCAAGGCCGAGCTCGAGGGCAAGGACGTCAAGGTCGCCGGTCGCATCGTCAAGGGCAGCGTCCGCGGCGAACCCGCGAGCCCGTCGTTCCGCTTCGATCTCGAAGATGACGCCGGCCACACCATCGCCGTCGGCTACACCCGCCTGCTGCCCGATCCCTTCGAAGAGGGCCGCGAAGCGATCGTCCAGGGTCGGGTCGAGAACGGCGTGATCCTCGCCAGCAACCTGACGGTCAAATGCCCCAGCCGCTACGCCGACACCGAGTCGATGAGCGACGCCGAGAAGCAGAAGTACTACGAGACCGACTACCGCAAGCACGCCGAGATGGGCGGCGCCAAGGCGCCCGTCGCCCCCGCGGGCCAGCCGTAGCCGAGCCGAGGGCGCTGCAGGCCGCCCCGGGTTCAGGGCGTGGCAGCCGCCGCCACGGGCGCCTCACCACAGGGCTCGACGTCCACCGTCTGCAGCGCCGTCTGGCGGGCGACGTGCACCAGGCTGCGCCCACGCAGCGGCGTCGTGCCGCCGCCATCGTAGAGGCATTGCACGTCCAGGGACGCGACGCCGCTCGGCAGCTTGAGCTTGAGCGCGTGGGTCGCCGCCGGGGCCTGGCCGCGCACGAAGTCGAGGCTGACGACCCAGCTCGTCGCGCTGTGGGCCGGCTGCACGCGCAGGCCGATCAGGCGGTCGCGCCCGAGCGCGAGCGGCGGGTCGCCGGGCAGGGCGTAGCGGACGTGACCGAGCAGCAGCACCGCCTCGGCATCGACGCTGTCGTCGCGCACCGTGTACAGGGCGGCGCCGACGCCCGCGACGAGGGCGAAGATGGCGACGCCGCGTCGAATCTGCTCGGACTTCATGCTCACTCCGTCGGCTCGACCAGCGCCCGCCACGCTCGCTCGTGGTGCGCCCGCCAGGACGCGGCGGATGCTGCCCCAAGCAGGCGCCCGCCGTCGATGGCGCGCACGTCGGCGCCGAGCGCCGTGATGAAGGCGGCGTCGTGGCTGGCGATCAGCGCGGACATGCCGCGATCGGCCGCGATCGTCCGCAAGGTCCGGGCCAGCTCGACCGCGAGGTCCTCGTCCAGCGCGCTCGACGGCTCGTCACAGAGGAGCAGCTCGGCCTGCTGCGCCAGCGCCCGCGCGATGCAGGCCCGCTGCGCCTGGCCGCCGCTGACTTCGTGCGGGCGGCGTTCGGCGTGGGCCGCCAAGCCGAGCGCGGCGAGCGCGTCCCGGGCCCGACGCTCGGCCTCGGCGGCGGCGACGCCACGCACGACGAGCGGATCCATCACGCTGCGGACCAGCGACCATCGCGGTGGCAGGCTCGCGCCCGGACTTTGGCCGATCCAGCTCAAGCGCGGCCAGAGCGCCGCCCGCGCCGCAGGTCGCGTCGGGTCGACGCGCTGGCCGTCGACGACGATCTCGCCCGCCGCGATCGTGCGCAGGCCGGCGACCGCCGCGAGCAGGGTCGATTTGCCCGCGCCGCTCGCACCCGCGAGCACGACGATGCCTCCGGCGGGCAGCGCCAGGTCGACCTCCTGCAGCAGCGACTGGCCGGTCGGCGTCTGCAGCGAGACGCCGCGCAACGTCAGCTCCATGGTGCCCCCGCCACCTCGGCGGCGACCAGGCGACCAGCCTCGAGGCGCCAACGGACGGGGCAGACGGCTCGGGCGAACGCGCGGTCGTGGCTGACGACCAGCAGCGCTAGCGAGCGCGCCACGCTGCGCTGGATCAGGACCCGCGCCAGGCCTGCCGCCAGCTCGGGGTCCAGGGCGCTCGTCGGCTCGTCCAGCACCAGCAGCCGGGGCTCGCCCGCCAGCGCCATCGCCAGCGCCGCGCGCTGCCGCTGGCCACCCGAGAGCGCGTGCGGACGGCGTCGGGCGAGCTCCGGAGCCAGCGCGACCTCGGCGAGGCGTGGGCCCACCTCCTCGCGCGCGCGGCCGTGGACGGCCAGGGTCTCGGCCAGGCTCGCGCCGATGCTCCACAGCGGGTCCAGCCCGGCCCCCGCGTCCTGGGCGAGCAGGCCGACGCCGGCGCCGGCGATCCGGGCCGAGCGCCACGCCGCGGCGCGTTCCTTGGACGGCAGGGCGAGCGCCTCGGTCATGGCTGCCCCGGCGACCTCGAGCCGGTCGGCCCTGGCCGTCGCACCGCCGAGCTGGCCCAGCACGGCCTGCAGCAGCGTCGATTTGCCGGCACCGCTGGGGCCGAGCACGGCGACCCGTTCGGCGACTCCGACCCGCAGGTCGAGGCCGCGCAACACGGCAACCTGGCCATGGGCGACGTGCAGTCCGCGGATGTCGAGCACGGGCACGGCGCCGTCTGCGTTCAGTTGATCCATTCCGACGTGTTGTCACGTCCTTGGAGCTCGAGCTCGGTCGAGCGCAGCAGCAGCTCGCCGGCGAGCTCGACCAGGCGCTCGCAGCGGTCGTGCACCGAGACGGTCTCGAGCAGCTGCTGGCGAACCGCCGGGTCGAACGCCAGCACCGAGGCCAGGCGATGGGTCAGGATCGCGGGCTTGCGCGTCGACGAGATGGCGGCGGCCAGGGCCGACGCGTGCTCGCCTCGTTGCAGCATCAGGCCGCGCACGGTCGCCACCAGCCGCACCATCGACTCCTCGACCGCCTGGGCGTCGCCAGCTTCGTCGTGGATGACCTCGACCTCGGCAGTGCGGTAGGGCGTCAGCGTGTGCAGCGTCCGCAGGCGCACGCGCGCCAGGCTGTGGACGTAGAGGTTGTAGCGGCCGTCGCCGAGGCGCTCCTCGTTGACGATGCGCGCCAACGTGCCGATCTCGTAGCTGGGCGGCGTGCCGTAGTAGTCCGACTCCCAACCGGGCTTGAGCCCGACCAGCACCACGAGTCGCTGGGTCGACAGCGCGTCGCTGACCAGCTGCCGGTAGCGCGGCTCGAACACGTGCAGGCGCGTCGTGGTCTGGGGGAAGAGCACGAACGTCGGGAGCGGAAACACGGGCACCGAGTCGTAGTGACTCTCCACGATGGGAATGGTCTGCATGGGCTGCCTCTCGGGTTCGCGGCGTCGACGCCGGTCCCAGGCAGCATAGAGACGTCGGCCGGCTCGGCAAGGAAATCGCGAGCCTGGGGCGCCGCGGCTACAGGCCGTAGCCGCCGTCCTCGTTGCCGCCGGCCGTCAGGCGTGGACGATGGCGCCAGTTCTCGACCGCGCGGGCCACGACAAAACGCAGCTTTGGGTCGATGTACGCGGCCTCGACCGCGCGTGCCGTCGCTGTGCGCATCTGGTCCAGGCGCCAGCCGAGGCTGCGCGACAGGCCCTCGAGCTCTTCGCTCATCGTCGACGCCAGGATGCCCGGCGCGCCCGAGGCGACGGTCGCGAACAGGCCGGCGTCGATGAGTCGGCCGAGCACCGGTGGGGCGCCGGCGCGACCAAGGCTGCATCGTGTGTCGATGCCGGGCAGGGCGATCACGGGCACGCGGCGCGCGCGCAGCGTGACGATGGCGTCGTCGGCGCGCAGCAGCGAGCCGCCGTGCAGCACGCGGCTCGGCTCGAGCTCGAGCGCCGCCATCAGCTCGCGCTTGCCGCCGCCGAAACCAGCGGTGACGACGAGGCCCAGCTCGGTCTCGCTGCCGGCCCGGGCGGCCACCACCGCGGCGACGAGGGCGTCGGCCTCGACCCGCTCGTCACCAGTGATCACGATGGCCTTGAGCCGTTCGCCGGCGGCCTTCTGCAACGTGGCGAACGCGGCTGACCACGCCGCCGCGTCGTCGCCCCGTCGGGCCTCGGCGAGGATGCACCACGACAGCAGCGCGTCGTCCGAGTCCTCGCTGGCGCGCTCGAAGCCGCGCTCCAGGGCGTCGACGACGAGGTTCGGCGCCAGGGCAGGGCGCAGCGGATCGACCTGCAGCTCGACGTGCACGACCGACTCTTCGATCAGGCGCTGGCCGATGACGTAGGCGATGGTCTCGACCTGGGCGGGGCGCTGCAGCCGCGCTGCGACGGCGTCGAGGCCGGCGAGCCAGCTCTCGATGCCGTCCCGGCCGTAGCCGGCGAGCTCGGTCGCGGCGCGCTCGGCGTCGATGCTGTCGTCGAGGCGGGCGAGAAGCTCGGCGTCGACCGCGCCCAGCAGGGCCCGGCTCAGGTCGACCTTCGGCAGCGTGTGGATGATCGTCGTCATGCGGACTCCTGATGGGACGCTCGAGGCGATCTATCCCAGACGGCGCTCCCAACTCGTGATCTCACGCAGGAAGCTGGCGTTCATGTACTCGCTGCGGATCATCTCGGCCATCTCTTCGACGTCGCGGTAGCGTTCCCAGCTGACGCGGATCGTCGGGATGCGGCGGCTGATGTCCTCGACGAACTCATCATACTCGGTATGCAACGCCGCGAGGTAGTCGATCGACACGCCAGACTCGACGTCGCGGCTGCGCTCGCGGATGCGCGCCATCGAGCTCTCGGGCGAGACATCGAGGTAGATGATCGCCGACGGCTTGCACATGAAGTTCGACATGTGGCGGAACAGGTCGACGTAGGTCCGGTAGTCGCGTGGCTCCATCAGGCCCGTCTTCGACAGCATCTTGGCGAAGATCGCGTCCTCGTAGATGGTCCGGTCCTGGATCGCGGGGCGACCGCGCCAGATGATCTCCTGATGTTGCTGGAAGCGGCGATTCAGCAGGTAGATCTGGGTCGCGAAGCTGTAGCGCGCGGTGTCGCGATAGAAGTCCGCGAGGTACTCGTTGTCCTCGACCGGTTCGTAGTAGACGTCGAGGCCCATGTGGCGACCGAGCGCCGTCGCGAGCGTGGTCTTGCCTGCGCCGATCATGCCGGCGATGCCGATAAAGAGGTTGTCGAGGCGCTCGGCCATCGTCGTGTCTCCTGGTTCTGCCGCTAGGCGGCCAACGTCGCGAGCTCGGCCAGCGCCGGGGTGCAAGGGCCGAGGGCGCGCACCAGGCGCGCGGACGCGAGGCGCAGCGCCTCGTGCAGCGCGTCGAACGCGACCTCGGCGTCGATGTCTTCGTAGCGGATCTGGACTCGGCGCGTCGAATCCGCCGTGATCAGCGTCAGCTGTGCCTCGATCCGCGTGTCGGGGAACTCGACCGTGACGGCCGGCGTGCCCGCGTCGAGCGCCTGCAGGCCGTGCAGCCAGGCCAACAGCAGCCCATCGACCTGGTCCCAGAGGTCGTCACGGCAGAGGTCTGCGCCAGTGGTCCGCAGCGACAGCGCGCCGTCGACGCCGACGTCCGCGCGGCCCTTGGCGCGTGCCAGCTCCGCGGCACGAGCGATCGACGCGCAGTCCGTGTCCTGCCACGGCTCGGCGATCAACTCCGGACCGACGCGCAGCCAGAGCAGCGCGTGCACCGAGCCGGGGATCGACGCGTCGTGACCCACGCGGTCAGCCGCCGACGGCGTAGCGGACGGTGTACTTCTGCGTCGCACCGGAGCCCTGCGGGAAGTGCAGCTTCTTGACCGCGGACGTGATGCAGCTGCCGATCTCGCCGCTGCCGTGCTTGCCCTTGATCTTGACGTTGCTGACATTGCCGGCCGCCGCGACATACAGGTCGACGCGGATGGTCTCGGCGCCGCCATCGATGTCGGCGTGCGTCATGTAGCAGCGCAGCACGTCGCTGCGCGCGCCCACAGCGATCTTGTCGACGTCGCCCTGGCTCAGCTTGGCACCACCGCCGCCGCCTGCGGGCTCGTCCTCGGGATCCGGCTTGGCCGTCATCTTGGCCGCCTCGCGCTTGGCCTTCTGCGCCGCGAGCAGCTTGTCCAGGTCGTCGGGCGGGCCGGCAGCCGCCTTGGTCTCCGACTTTGGCGGCTCCGGCGGCTTGGCGGCGGCGCGCTCGGCGGCCTCCTTGGCGGCCTTCTGCTTGGCGATGATCACGTCGATCGCGTCCATCGGGTCGCCCTTGCTGGCCGCCTTGCCGGACTCGGCCTTGGCCGTGTCCGTCTTGGTCGACTCGTTCCGCGCGGGCTCGGCCTTGGCGACGTCGGTCCTGGTCGCCGCCTTGACGCTGTCGGCCTTGGCGCTGTCGGCCTTGGCGCTGTCGGCCTTGGCGCTGTCGGCCTTGGCGCTGTCGGC
>CAZPHC010000002.1:268905-282398 GCA_964586155.1 uncultured Enterobacteriaceae bacterium
CTTGCTCGGCTCGGTGGCGCCCTGGTCGGCCTTCGCAGCCTCCGTCGCCGGCTCCACCTTCGCCGGGTCGCCAGCGGCTGCCGCCGCCTCGATCTTGCCGGGCTCGCCGGCGCCCGGTGCGGTAGCCGCAGCCGCGGCGACGGCAGGATCCACTGCAGCGACGGCCGGCTGTGCCGGTGCTGGTGCGGGCTCTGGCTTTGCGGGCGGCGGCTCCACCTTGGCCGGCGTCGCCGGCGTTGGCGCGACCGCGACCGGATTGGCGCTGGCCTTGACCTGCGGACCGGCCTTGCCCTTCTTGCTCATGTAGAGCGCACCACCACCGACCGCCGCCGCGACGACGACGAGGCCGATGATCAGGCCCACGCCGAGGCCACCCTCGTCCTTCTTCTTGACCGCAGGAGCGCCCGCGGGGCCCGCCGGCCTGGCTGCGGTCCCCGGCTTGGCGGCAGCCGCGCCGCCGGTCTTGGCAGCTGCGCCCTTGGTGTCTGCCGGCTTGGTCTCTGCCGGCTTGGCCTCGGCCTTGGCGCCGGGCTTGGTCGCGGTGGCGGGAGCGGCCTTGGTCTCGACCGCCTTGCCGGCGGCCGCGCGGGGCTCGGCGACGGGCATCGCCTCGACCTTGGTCGCGGCGTCGTCACCTGCGTTGGCCTGCGCCTCGGCGCGACCCGGCAGCGTCACCTTGGTCGGGCTGCGGCGGCCCTTGCCGGCGTCGCTGGAGCCCGGCACCACGGGCGGCTGCTCTGCGGCGCTCTTGGCGCTCGCGGCAGCAGGGGCGGCGACGCTGGCGACGGCCGCGGCGGCTGCCGTGGGCACCGCGGGCGGCACATCGGCGGCGGGGACGGCCGGCGGCTCATCCTCGTCCGCCATCACCGGCACGAAGTCCTCGCCAGAGTCGGGGATCTCGGGCAACGCGGGCGCAGCGGCCCCGGCCTGCAACGCCGGTGGAGCGCCAGCCGCGTCTTCGTTCGGGAACTGCGGCGGCTCGCCGGCAGCTTCGGCCTCGGACTTGCCGCCCTGCGCGTCGAGCTTGACCAGGAGCTCGATCATCGCCGCCGACAGCTCGAGGGTCTGCGCGCGCCGCGGCGACTTGCGCTTGGCCGGCTCGGCGTCCGCAGGCTTGTTCTCGTCGGCGAGGCGATCCTGGAAGGGCGCGACCTCGCGCACCGGCGTCCACGCGCCGAAGCCCTTGCGCCAGACCAGGTCGTCGGCCTTCAGGCGACCGGCGCCGATGTGCTCGATGACCTCGCCCTCGGTCAGCGGTCCGACCTGCTTGCCGTCGATGCCGGCGAACCAGACCCGCTGGGGCGTCGTCGCGGCCGTGTCCGGCAGCTCCATCTGGAACGGCAGCGTCGTGCGGCCGAGGTCCTCGTCGGTTGCGATGCCGCGGACGCGGATCTCCGCGCTGCAGCGTTTGCAACCGATCTTGAAGACCTTGTTCTTGCCCTGGACCTTCTCGTCCGGGATGCGATAGCTGGCGCTGCATGCGGGGCACGTGATCTTCATCGACACCATCCTCCGTTGCGGCACTGGTACCTGGGATCCGCGCACGCGTAAGGGGGTCAAGAGGCTAGCCCGATCGCTTTGGTTTGGCAATCGCGCATCTGGGGATCGCCAGGGGCTGCTGACGCTCCTCGCTGCAAGGACGTCCCAGCGCGCCGGACGATCTACCGCGATGGCGTGATCACCGACGACTCGTCGCGTCAGGAGGAGGCGGGCGTCGCCTCGCCGTCCCCGGCCGCCGCGAGCCAGGCCGCACACGTCGCGGGCATCGGTCGGTCGTAGGCTGACGCCAACGCCACGCTCGCGTCCACGGCCGCCGGCGCTCCGAGCCACCGCAGCAGCCCCTCGTGCAGGGTGTCGAGGCCGACCGCCAGCGCAGCCTCGCCCGCAGGGCGCGTCGCGAGCACCGCGGCATACCAGCGTGCGTGACGGCGCAGGCTGTCGGGGTCCTGGTCGTGCAGGCCAGCGACGAGGCCTCGCAGGACGGCGTCGACGTCGGCTTCGAGCGTGCGCGTGCCCTTGACGCCGCGATGAGGCGCGACCTCTGGATGACGGGCGACCATCGTCAACGAGGCCCAGGTCGCGAGCTCGCGCCGACACGCCTCCAGCCGCCTCGCCAACGCGATCGCGGCGCCGGCGCTCGGATCGTCGAGGAAGTCGTCCGGCCCGTCGGCCCACGGCTCGCCCCACGACGCACCCTGGGCGGTGGCGGGGGGGGCGCTGCGGTCGCCTTCAGATCGTGTCGTCGCGTCGGACCCCTGCATCCTTGCCCTCCGTGCGGCGCCCGCGCCCTGCGCCCACGCGACGGCGCCGCGCGCAGCCGCCTCCACCCTACTGCCTGATGTCGGCGAGGCTGTCACCTTCGGCGAACGCGCCTGGCGGTGTGTCGCAATTTGCGACTGTGCATCGATTTGAGATTCCATCGCTGATGTATCGAATCAAAGAGCAAGTTTCGATGTGTGGTGCCCCAAATCAGATCAGGTGCAGTGTTCTTTCATGGCACACTGGTCCAAATCGAGACAACGCCGCAGGGGGCTGATCCAGAATGGATCGTGATCGGCGAGATTCCTGATGACAGTTCCTGTGGATCGAGATTCGTGCGCCTACGGACTTGCAATTGGCACGGTTCATGCTATTCCCATATCCAAGGAGCGAGCAGTATCCCTAAGTTCTCCATACCCATCCCATCCACCAAGTTCAGCCGATTGGCCGGTTTCGCCGGTCAATCTCCCTTGGTCCAGGTACCGCACCAAGCAGCGTCGTCGCCTCATCGTTAGGGAGTGAGCGCATCGACACCCTCGGGGGCTTGGCCCGCGCCCTGGATCCTCTCCCAACAGCACTCTCGCTCCGGTTTCCCCCAACGGCCGCTGACGCGGCCGTTGGGCGTTTTGGCGCCCTGGCGCACCCAGGTCGGCGTCGACCGAACCGTGGAGGAATCTCGGCTTTCGCGCGGGCAAATACTTGGCACGGCGTCACGATCGTCTACGATCTCCCGGGGGCTTCCGCCTCCGCGCGAGGCGTTCGTGACCGAGCAGTTGCACCAGATCGCCAAGATCGTCAGCAATGCCGAACAGGTGGCTCGTGCCGCCGGTCACCAGATGACGACGGCGCACCTGCTGCTGGTCCTCTTTGCCACGCCGTGTGGTGCTCGTGACCTGCTGCTGGAGGCCGGTGCCGATCACCTGCGCCTGGCCCAGACCTATCGCACGATGCGCAACCGCAGCGAGCCAGCCGGCCTGATCGAGGACGTGCTCGAGCGCGCCGAGATGCTCGCGAGCCGGACCGACGCGCACAACGCCGACACCACGATGCTGCTCGCCAGCCTGCTGCGCGTGCGATCGAGCGCGGCCACCGCCCTGGCGACAGAAGCGGGCCTCGACGCCGCCTCGCTGCGCGTGCGCGCCATCGCGGCCGTCACCGCCGGCGCCGACCGCGGTGCCCCGGTCCCACCACGCTTCCCCGCGCTGCCGGCCCGCCAGCCGTCGCGTCCGGGCGGCCTCCGCGCCTATGCGGGCGCCGAGCCTCCGCCGGCGCGGGCGTTGCCGGTCGACGCCAACCTCAGCGAACCACGTCGCGGCCGCCGTCCTCGTCGCGACAGTGACGAGCTTGCCCGGCAGGCCGGCAGCCTCTGGCGTGGCGGGCCGTCCGACGTCGGATTCTCGGGCCAGACGCGGTCCTCGACCACGACCATGCTCGCCGCCACGACCGCGCCGTCGATGCCGGCCGTGACGTCGCCGCCCCTGGGGCCGCACGTGGGCGCGGCGATCGGTGCCACCCAGCGGTTCTCGGCCTTGGCCGAAGACACCTTGCCGCCAGGGGCGATGAACGACGACGAGCCACCGATGCCGGTCGAGTCGCCGAGCGCGGTGCTGTCGGCCGTCAGCGGCGGCGTGGCGGAGACGGCAGCAGCGGCGTCGGCCTCCGCGCTTGCCCAGCGCCCCGTCGTCCGCGAGGCGACGCTGGGGATCGGCGCCGACGACTTCGAGCTCGATCCTGCGATCTACCCGAACCTCGTTCGCTACGGCCGCAACCTGACCGCCGAGGCCGTGCGGGGCGAGGCCCAGCCCCTGATCGGCCGCGAGGACCTCGTCGACGCGGTGATCGACGTGCTGCTGATGCGGCAGGTCAACAACCCATGCCTGGTCGGCGAGGCCGGCGTCGGCAAGACGGCGCTGGTCGAAGGCCTCGCGGCGCGGATCGCCGGCAATCAGCGCCGCTACGGCCGCCTGGGCGCCGCGGTGATCCTCGAGATCCAGGTCTCGAACCTGCTGGCTGGCACGGCGATGCGTGGCGCGTTCGCCGAGCGGATGAAGGCGCTGCGCGACGAGGTGGCCGCCGCCGACGGGCGCGTCATCATCTTCATGGACGAGATCCACAACTTGATGGGCGCTGGCGCCGGCGACGGCCCCCTGGACGCGGCGAATGACCTCAAGACCGCGCTCGCGCGCGGCAAGTTCCCGCTGATCGGCGCGACGACGCGCGCGGAGTATCGCCGCTTCATCGAGGCCGATCCGGCGATGGAGCGGCGCCTGCAGATCATCGACGTCCCCGAGCCCAGCCCGGAGGAGGCCATCGCCATCCTGACGGGGATCGCGCCGACCTACGAAGAGCACCACGGCGTGCCGTACTCGCACGAGGCCATCGTCAGCGCCGTGGAGCTGTCGCAGCGCTTCCTGCCGGATCGCGCCTTGCCGGCCAAGGCAGTCGCGGTGCTCGATCGCGCCGGCGCCCAGGCGCGGCGTCGCGAGCGCGGGTTGGTCGGGCGGGCGGACATCGTCCGCGCCGTGGCCACGCTCGGCAACGTCGGCATCGACCAGCTGTTGGACGACGAGCAGGGGCGCCTGCGCGAGCTGGACGTCGAGCTCGATCGCGTCGTCTTCGGCCAGCGCGACGCGACCCAGCGCATCGCGCGCCGCGTCGCGCGCAACCAGCTCGGTCTCGGCGGCGATCGGCCCGCCGCCAGCTTCTTGTTCGCGGGGCCGCCCGGCAGTGGCAAGACGCTCGCGGCCCAAGCCCTGGGCAAGGTCCTGTTCCTGCGCCCTGAGGCCGTGACCTCGATCGACATGGCCGATTTCTCGGACGCGCACACGGTGTCGCGCCTGATCGGCTCGCCGCCCGGCTACGTTGGCCACCAACAGCCGGGGTTGCTCGCCGAGGCGATGCACCGGCGGCCCTATCGGGTGCTGGTCTTCGAGAACATCGACCGCGCCGCGCCCGAAGTGGCGGCCATCGTGCAGCAGATCGTCGAGGCGGGCAGGGTCGTCGACAGCCAGGGCCGGACCATCGAGTTCCGCCACGCGGTCGTCGTCTGCACCACGACGCTCGCGCCGGAGATGTTCGGCCTCGGCCGGCGCGCGATCGGCTTCGGCGGCCAGCTCGCCGCGGCCAAGGTCGACGATGTCGCCGTGCGCAACGCCGTGCGTCGATCGGTCGGACCGCTGACCGATCGGGTCGACGAGATCGTCTCGTTCCTGCCGCTGCAGGCCGAATCGCTCGTCGCCGTCGCAGCGGCCCAGCTCGAGCGCCTCGCCGCGGCGGTGCTGCGCGACCGCATGATCCGCCTGGAATTCACGCCACAGCTTGCTGCCCACCTGGCCGCGGACGACGCGGACGGCGAGCTTGGCGCCCGTGGGCTGCGGCAGCGCATCGCGACGCAGGTCGAAGAGCCCGTGGGCAACGCCTTGCTCGACGGGGTGCTGCGCGCCGGGATGCGCGTGCGCGCCGATTGGGTCGATGGTCAGCTCGCGCTGCGCCAGGATCAGCCGACGGCGCCGAGCCAGACCGATCCACGCGATCGGCCATAGACGTCAAGCCCGTCGCCCAGGCTGGCGTCGCCCTTGCCGACGAGGACGCCACGAAATCGCGGCGCGAACGGCGCGTCGCCGGCCGGATCGAGATCGACCGAGCGCGCCGCGACCTCCTCGCCGAGCGCGAGCCCATCCCCCGCCACCGCGCGCGGCAGCAGACAATGGCGCATCGCGACGGTGCCGCCCTGGTGAGCCGCCACGAGATCGCCGTCACTGTCGGCCGACCACAGGCAGTTGGCCAGCTCGATGGCCCCCGCGCCGCCGAAGCCGCCGCCAGCGAGCACGGCGCTGCCGAGGCCGCCGCGGTTGCGCACGAAGCTGCAGCCGTAGGCCCGGATCGTCGCGGTGCGGCTGGCGAAGAGCGCGCCACCGCCCACGCCTTCGGCCTGGTTGTCGACCAGCAGGCAGTCGTCCAGCTCGACGGCACAGGCACCCGCTGCACGGATCGCGCCGCCCTGGGGCGCCCGGTTGCGCGTCAGGCGGACCCGTCGCAGGCGCACGCGGCCTTGCTGCACGTCGAGCGCGCCGCCGCCCTCGCCACGACCGCGCCCGCCGCTGAGCAGGCAGCTCGTGATCTCGACCTCGGCCGCCATGTAGACCTGGACGCAGGCGCCGGCGCCGGACTCCGGCCCGCGGAGCACGAGCTGCTCCAGGCACACCCGCGCGCCGCCCTCGACCGAGACGGCCGGGCCGCGCTGTCCGACGATCGTCACGCTGCCGAGGCCGTCGAGGGCGCGCAGCGTGACGGAGTGGGGCAGGGCGATGGGGCCGGGGTAGGTGCCGGCTGCGAGCAGCAGGGTCGCGCCGTCCGGCAGCGCATACAGCCGCTCCGCGAGCGGTCCGTCGCCGGGGCCGTGGACCAAGGGCGCCAGGGCGTCTGCCATCGGCTAGAGGTTCGCGATGTTGACGTTCTGGTAGAACTTCTTGAAGTCGTCGAGGGTCAACTCGAAGATGCCGTCGTCCTTGCCGTCCTGGCCGGGCTCGACGCGGCCCCAGGGGTTGCGCAGCTTGACGTAGCGCTTCTTGTCCTTGCCGCGACCCTTCTCGTACGCGCCGAGGATGGTGTAGGCGTGCCAGGCATAGAGGTTGGTGCCTTGGTAGAGCGCCGCGTCTTCTTCGCCACGGGTGCCGGCCGCCATCGGCTGGTTGTTCTTGCTCGCGTTGGTCAGCCTTGTCCAGAGCAGATCGTCTGGCGTGCTGTCAGTGCCCATATACGAGACGCGCTTGCCGCTGAGGGCTTCGATGGCCTCGGACGTGCTGCCGCCCTCACCCATGACATTGTAGCCGCCCTTGAGCTGGGCCCAGGCCTTCTCGTAGATGCCGGGCCACAGCTCGCGGCCGCCGCTCTTGAGCGCCTCGCCCTTCGCGTAGCGCGGATCGGTGCCGCCGTTCTGGCTCGGCAGGTCACCGTCGACCGTGACCCAGGTCTGCTCGTACGCGCTCTGCCAGGAGTTCTTCTTGGTGAAGAACCGCACCTTGTAGGTGTTGTCGCCGTTGTCGACGATGCCCTGCTTGATCAGCTCGGGGTTCTCGGCGGTCACGGCGGAGAGGGCGGCGACGAAGTAGCAGTCCGCGATCGCGCCCTGGATCACGTCCGTCGCGCGCGCGCCACGGTAGAACAAGCGGTTCTTCTCGTTCTGGCCGGCCTTGGTGTAGCCCCAATCCTCGCCCTGGTGCTTGTCGCGCAGGCGCGGATCCGGCAGGTCCCGCGGCTCGACCTTGGGCTTCTTCTCTGGCTTGGGCTGGGGCCCGGCGATGTCCGGCATGACGATCTCCCTGGCGCTGCAATGCGCTCTGGTCCCGCCAGCCTAGGGCGCTCGTCCCGCAGCGACAAGCGCGGTGACCTGAGGCGGCCGCGGCGATGGGGCTCCGGCGCCCCGCCTCGCCAGCACGGCCGGGCTACGCTACGCTGCGGCGTCCGGCGCCGATGGCCGTCGCCGGCGCGATCCGGAGACGCTCATGATGGTTTGGTCCCTTCGATCCCTGACTTCGCTGCCCGCAGTGGTCTCGATCGGCGCGACGCTGCTCGTCGCCGGCGCGACGTTGGCCGGCTGCGGCACCGACGACGGCCCCAAGAGCGAGGCCGACACCGGCGCGGACGTCGAGGACGTCGCGGCCGACACGACCACCGCTGATACCGAGCCGTCCGACTCCTCGGTGCAGCTGCAGGTCAAGTGGACGGCGAAGACGCCGCCGCTGGACGGCAAGGTCCTCGGTGGGGCCGTGATCCCGGGCAAACCGGGGCACTACCTGCTGGTGGGCGAGGCCGCCGGCGTGGTCGAGATGACCCCGGAGGGCAGCACGGTGCGCAAGCCTGCCGGCGTCGGCAACGCCAACCTCGAAGCCGCCTGGGTCGACGCCACCGGCCTCGCCTTCGCCGCCGGCAACCAGTCTTCGTTGCTGGTCGGCAGCGGCGACGATTGGCAGCTCGTCGGCGAGATTCCGCCGAACCCGCCGGCTTGGTTCCACGCCATCGACGGCGACGGCAAGGTCGTCTGGGCCGTCGGGGATGACCGGGTCGCCTGGCGTCGGGGCGCGGACGAAGCGTGGCTGGCCCAGGAGGTCAGCGTCACCGAGGGCGACGCCCTGCCAGAGGGCGCCGACTTCGTCGGTGTCGACGTCGCCGATCAGGGTGCGGTCGTCTGGATCGCCGCCAGCCTGGGCAACGACGGCGGTGCGCTGCTCGAGAAGATCGACGGTGGGTGGCGCCGCGTCGATATCGCCATCTCGCCGCGGGCGATCTGGCGCGCCGACAACGGCGACGTCTGGGTCGTTGGCGGCACCGCCGAGGCCTTCGTCGCGCGCTGGACGGGCAAGGAGCTCGTGACCGAGACCGAGCTGCAGTGGAAGCTCGGCTTCCGCAGCGTCAGCGGGCTGGCCAAGGGCCCGGTCTGGGCCGGCGCGCTCAAGGGCCAGCTGCGCGCCTTCGACGGCAAGGCGTGGAGCGTCGTCAACATCGCGCCACCGGTCGGCACGCCGAAGCCCTTCGCCGCTCCGTCCGGTGACATCGTCGCGATCCTGCCGCACGCCGCGGACGAATGGCTCGTCGTGACGCCGTTCACGGTCTACCGCTACGGGGCCCAGCCGTGAGCGCCTGGGCGGGATCGCTCGGTTGGTTGGGGATGCGCGCCTGCCTCGGCCTGCTCGCGTTCGCCGCCTCGGGCTGCAGCCCGGCCGCCGAGCCGCAGCTGCAAGCCGCCGAGGTGCCGAACTGCGCGTCGGTCAAGCGCTTCGGCAACGCCAGGCGCTGTGACACCGAAGCGGACATCCTCGCCTGTGGCACGGGCCCCGGCGTGCTGTGCGCGTCCGACTGGCTCTGCTTCGACAGCGCCGCGGTCGCCTTCTGCGCCTGCGAGACCGACGCCGACTGCCAGGGCAGGGCGAGCTACATCAACACCGCGCGCGCCAGCAGCAAGATCGCGCCGATGGCGGCCCGCTGCGTCGGCCATCGCTGCGAAGGCGCGCCCTGACGCTCGGCGTCCCTGACGCTGGCGCCGCAGGATCCACGCCGCGGGCGTTTCGCCTCACGCCGCGCGGTCCCGCGTGCCCCAGACGATGGCCGTCGGCCCGGGGCCGATCGGATCGTGGCGCGCGTCGCTGACGCCCGAGGTCTGCAGCAGCTGCACCAGCGCCCGACCCTGCTCGGCGTCGCCGAGTTCGACCGCGAACAGCCCGCCCGGCACGAGCGCCGGAATCGCCTGCGCCGCCAGTCTGCGCAGCACGTCCATGCCGTCCGCGCCGCCCTCGAGCGCCTCGCGCGGCTCGAAGGCCCGCACCGTCTCGTCGAGCGTCGCCATGCGGGCAGAGCGGATGTACGGCGGGTTCGAGACGACGGCCGCGAGGCTCGCGTCGGCGCGCCACGGCCCGAGCAGGTCACCCTGGACGATCTCGACGGCGTCGACCAGGCCGAGCGCCTCGACGTTGCGTCGGGCCCAGCGCAGGGCGTCCGGGCTGCGGTCGGTGGCGCCGAGCGGACGCTCTGCGCCGCGCGCGCGCAGGGCCCTGGCGATGGCGAGGATGATGGCCCCGGTGCCTGTGCCGACGTCGACGACACGGCCTTCGACCGCAGCCTTGCTGCCGAGCCAGGTCAGGGCGCGATCGACGAGGTGTTCGGTCTCGGGCCGTGGCACCAGCGCGCCGCTGCCGACCAGCAGCTCGATGTCGTGGAAGGCGCGCCTACCGAGGATGTAGGCGACCGGCTCCTGGCGCGCCCGGCGCTTGACCAGGTCCTTGAAGCGGGCCAACTCGTCAGGCTGCAGCGGTCGCTCGTGGTCGACGTAGAGGTCGAGCCGGCGCATCCCCGTCACGTTGCAGAGCAGCAGCTCGGCGTCGAGGCGGGCGCTGCCGCTGCCGTGGCGGGTCAGGAACGGCGTGGCCCAGCCGAGCATGCGCGCGACGGTCCAGGGTTCGCTCATGGCGTCTCCGCGGCGTCGTGGCGCACGCCGACCAGGGTGATCTCGTTCTTGTCGTGGAAGAGGTGGCGCGCGACCGCGTGGTAGCCGCTGGCGCTTGCGGCCGCCAGCCCCGCCGCCAGCGCCGCGTGATCGACCTCGCCGCGGAACTTCATCTGGACGACGAAGCGCCGCGGACCGCGCACGTCGGCGCCGCCGAGCCGCGGCAGCGTGCTGAGCAGCTCGACGATGCGCTCGGGAAACGCGACGATATCCGAGACCAGCCAGTCGACGCGCTCGCCGGGGCGCAGCACCTCGGCCGGATCGAAGCGGAAGGCGTCGCCTCCGAGCCAGCGCACCTTCGGATCGCGCTGCAAGGTCGGCGCCAGCGCGGCGCGATCGACCGCGACGACCGACGCGCCGTAGCGCCGCAGCACGCGCGTCCAGCCGCCGGGGCTCGCGCCCAGGTCGATGCCGACGTCCCCTGGCCGCGGCCAGCAATGGAGCACGCCGAACGCCTCCTCGAGCTTGCGGAACGAGCTCGCAGGCGCCTGTGGATCGTCCGCCACCGGCAGATGCCCGGCAGGCCAGACGCTCGGCCAGCGCGAACCCACCGCCAGCGTCGTCGTCGCCGCGACCGAGACGCCGATCCGGCCTTCGAGCAGCATCAGCTGCACCAGCCACGCCACGTCGGCGCCCGACCCTGCCACCCGTCGCCGCCAGGTCCGCTTGCGGATCGCCTGCATGCGCTCGGCGATCGCGGCGAGCAGCAGGTCGCGATGGTGCTCGCCGGGGGGGCGCGGGTTGCCTCGCAGGGTGCCGGGCAGCAGCGCGTGCAGGGCCCAGCTCGGGGCCTCGTCCAGCGGCGCGGCGATGGCGTCGACGATGGCGTGTGCCGTCGTGCGGACGCTGCCCATCGGCAGCCACTGCACACGCGGCAGCACCTGCAGCGCCCAGCTTGGCGCGAGCGTCACGTCATCGATCGACGGGCGGGCCTCGACCAGCCCCGGCACCAAGACGCGGGCGTCGGCGGCCCCGAGCGCACGGAGCTGTTGCAGCAGCGGTGGCTCGTGCTCGTGCCGACAGATGTAGAGCCAGGGGCCGTGCATCCGGCCTCAGGGCCGCGTCAGGCCCGCGAAGACGGCCTCGATGCGGTCGAAGGCGCGCTCGAGCGCGTCGCGGCTGACCGCGCCGACCGAGAGCCGGAACCACGGCCCGGCGTGTTCGGCGCCAAACGCGTCGAACGGCACGACCGCGACGCCGGCGCCGTCGAGCAGCAGCGCGCTGATGTCGGCCGTGGTCTGCAGGGTCTTGCCCTCGTGGACCCAGCCGCGCACGTCGAACTCGACGCTGAGGTAGATGGCGCCCTCGGGGGCCAGCGCGCGCACCGGCATGCCGCTGGCGCGCATCGCCTCGACGCGGCGGTAGATGATCGCCAGGCGATCGCGCGCCTCGTTGCGGATCCACTCGATGTAGGCGTCGACGGCGACGTCGTCGTTGAGGGTCTTGGCCGTGGCGACCTGCTCCGGGTGCGGCGCCCAGGCACCGACGTGGCCCAGCAGCTTGTTCATCGCGGCGCAGATCGGCGCCGGCGAGACGCCCCAGCCGACGCGCATGCCGGTCGCCGCGAAGCATTTGCTGATGCCGTCGACATAGATGGTGTAGTCGATCATGCGCGGGTCGACGCCGATCGGATCGGCGTGCTCGACCTCGCCCAGCGTCAGCATCCAGTAGATCTGGTCGTAGAGCAGGAAGAGCGGGCGCTCGCCGGCGGCGCGGCGACGATCGTTCTCGGCGACGATGGCGGCGCAGAGCTCGACCAGGACCTCGCGCCGGATCATCGTGCCCGTCGGGTTCAGCGGCGAGTTCAAGAAGAACAGGCGCGCGTCGCGCAGGTGCGGCGCGAACGCGTCCATCGCCGGGAAGAAGCCCGTGTCGGCGTCGACGCTGAGCACCACCGAGTTCGCCTCGACGATCTGGGTGTAGTGGTTGTTGTTCCACGACGGCGCGGCGTAGACGACCTTGTCGCCGGGGCCGACGAGGCAGCGGTAGGCCGCGAAGAGCAGCGGGCGGGCGCCGCTGGCGATCGTGATGTTGTTGGCGTCCACCGTGACGCCCATCCGGCGCTTGTACATGCCTGCGATGGCCGCGCGCAGCTGCGGGATGCCGTTGGCGGGCGGGTAGTTGGTGTAGCCGTCGTCGAGCGCCTGCTTGGTCGCGTCGATCAGGGCCTTGGGGATGGGGTACTCGACCGGATCGAAGTCGCCGATGGTCAGGTTGCAGACCTCGCGGCCCCCAGCGACCAACTCGCGCACGCGCGCAGCGATCGCCAGGATCGAAGAACCCTTCAGCGAAGCCGCCATCGGGCTGAGTCCGCTCGCAAGCCAGTTGTCTGCCATCGTCCTGCCTCCTGTGGTGGGCGCCTCGGCGCCTGGGCCGCGAAGCGATCGCACTTCTGCGCCTGCGACGCAAGACCCCCACGCCCGGAGAGACGTCCCGCGACGATGCGTCGGTGCCCCCAAGCGCCGAACCCCGACGAACCTTCACGGTCCGCCGGGGTCCGGCCAGGGCAGGGCGCGCAGGGCGCGCGGATCCGGCTAGTAGCGGTAGTGGTCCGGCTTGAACGGGCCCTCGACCGGCACACCGAGGTACGACGCCTGCTCGTCGGTCAGGGTCGTCAGCTTGACGCCGAGCTTCTCGAGGTGGAGGCGGGCGACCTCCTCGTCGAGCTTCTTCGGCAGCACGTGCACGCCGAGGGCGAATTCCTCGGTCCACAGCGCGATCTGGGCCAGCACCTGGTTGGTGAAGGAGTTCGACATGACGAAGCTCGGGTGGCCGGTGGCGCAGCCGAGGTTGACCAGGCGGCCGCGGGCCAGGACGACCAGGGTCTTGCCGTCGGCGAAGTGGAAGCGATCGACCTGCGGCTTGATGCTCTCCTCGCGGATGCCCGGGGTCGACTCGAGCCAACGCATGTCGATCTCGGTGTCGAAGTGTCCGATGTTGCAAAGGATCGCCTGGTCCTTCATCACGGACATGTGGCCGCCGTTGATGACGCCGTTGCAGCCCGTCGCCGTGACGAAGATGTCGCCCTGCGGCGCGGCGGTCTCCATGGTCACGACCTGGAAGCCCTCCATCGCCGCCTGCAGCGCGCAGATCGGGTCGATCTCGGTGACGAGCACGCGGGCGCCGAGCGAGCGCATCGAGTGCGCGCAGCCCTTGCCGACATCGCCGTAGCCGCAGACGACGCCGACCTTGCCGGCTATCATCACGTAGGTGGCGCGCTTGATGCCGTCGGCAA
>CAZPHC010000003.1:0-271486 GCA_964586155.1 uncultured Enterobacteriaceae bacterium
GCAACGCAACGCAACGCAACGCAACGCAACGCAACGCAACGCAACGCAACGCAACACACGTGGCCTAGACGCTGCGGGATCCGCATCGCATTGATGGTCCTGGCCGCACTGTTCACGCCGCCCGCGGCGACCGCAAAGCCGACGCCCACGCCGGCTGCGTCCGTCGCCCAGCCTTCGTTGGTGTCCCGTGGCACACCCTCGTCGAGTACCCTGGAGGCCGACATCGACACCGCCATCGCGCGCCAGCTCGAATGCGAGCAGCTGTTGGCATCGAGCAAGCTCAGCGGCAAGAAGCGGCAGGCCTTGGCGGCGGAGTGCAAGGCGCAGGGCGCAGGCGGTGACGACGGCGGGGTGCAGGCGATGGCCATCACCTATGACCCGAACCTCGACCACTGCGTCGACTCCAGCAAGACGCTGTGCGCCAACCCGGACGTCTTTCACTTCGTCGTGTCGACGTTCGAGGTCAGCTCGACGCAACCGTTGACGGTCGCGACGTCGAATCTGCAGGGCATCGGCGGCTCGTCGCCCGATACGCTGCTCTACCTCGTCAAATGCGACACCTCGGCCTGCGCCGCCGGAGATATCGTGGCGATCCACGACGACATCGGCGGAGACCCCTACAGCTACGCGAGCTCGATCACGGTCGGCGCGCCGGCGGCCGGCTGGTACGCCGTCTACGTTGTCGCGTACAGTGCGGGCAAGCGGGGTCTGTGCGATCTGAGCGTGAGCCAGAGCAGCGGGGTCAATTTCACGTTGGCGAATCAGGCGTTCTCGCTATGGAAGGTCGGCAGCAAAGAAGTACGCACGAACGACGTCTTGCTCGTGGCGAAGAATCCCGGAACTGACAGCATGGCGACGGCAGGCTATGAGAATTATCACGACAGCAAGGTGTTGGTCGTCAGCAACGGCAGCAATTGGTGCAGCAGCGGCTGCGGACGGGCGCAGTTTCAGGACGACGCAGCGTTTGGGACCAGCGCCACGACCTACATGACGCGCATGACCATCGGCGCCGCGCTTGGTTCGCCGACAGCGGCGAAGGTGATGGTCGGTGTGTACAACAACGGGACCGTGGCTGGCGGTGAGTCCTATCGGATGCATGCGCGCTTGGCGCATTTGCGCCGCAACACGACCGACGGAGGGAGTTGGTACGGCAGTACAGCGCACAACGATCTCGACGATGACGGGCTTACCTACGAAGTGGAGAGCCAGCTCGGGACGTGTGATTCGTCGGCCGACCCCTACGGCGCCGACTTGGTCGTCAGTGGCTGGGGCTGCGAGCAGGCGCGCGAGTGGGTCGATGGCCGGGTCAACTTCTTCGAGGGTGCGAGCATTTGCGGAAGCTCGAGCGACGCTCGTTGTTGGCGCGCGAGCGACAGCGATCATGATGGAATCGACGATGGTGCTGAGCTCTTTGCCTTGGCCGTTGGTTGCAGTGGTGCTCCGGCGGGTCCGTATCGAGCTGCCAGCGGCTGTGGTCGGATCAATGCCGTCCTTGGGGCCTGCGGCAGCGGCGACTGGTGCGCGGTCGAGCCGGCGAGCGGGGACCTGGGCTCTCCGTTCTTTGGTCAGGACCCGACGGTGTACGATGTGTTCGTCGAGGCGGATTGGATCGTCAGTTCGGATGTGGCGATCGACGGTGCGACGGATGCGCATGCGCTGTCGGACGACCAGCAGGTCCAGCTGCGCAGGCTGTGGGGCGAAGAGCCGGCAAAGTGCTGGGATGGCGCGGAAACCGGGACGTGTCCGGGCGCGACCGACCTGCGCTATCGCGTGAATATGCACGCGTTTCCAGGCACCTCTTGGGTCGTGACCGACGACCGGGCTCAGGAGGAGATCATCAAAGGCGGGGCGATTCCGTTTGTGCGGTCCCACTACTATGCCCGGGCGAATCAGACGTTGCGGTTCTACGAGGCATCGAGATACGGACTTGCGCTTCATCAAGGCAACTCGGGCGTTTCGGACCTTGGACGCCTCATGCAGTGGGGCAACCAAGCTCAGGACCCCGAGAATGCTCGACGCCCGTTTTCCCACGAAGTTGGGCACGGCTTTGGCCTCTATCATCGTCATGTTGGCCCTGAGCAACCGACCAGCACGCTGTGTGGAGCGGTGCCTGATCAAACCCCCTGTAGTTGGTGCACGTTCGACGGGTCGAACTGTACCCCCGCTCTGCCGAACCATGCGTGCAACCCGGCAAGGACAGGCGTCACGGCGGTCATCGAGAACCCAGCGCCCACCGTCATGTCCTACCAGCATCGACCCTTTGGAATGCTCGCTTTGGGCGGAGCCGCGCCAAGCGCGACACAAGCCATCGGTGATTGCAAAGTCGTTCACAGCAGGTTCTCGAAGGGACTGCTTGGCCGCCAACTGAGCGAAACGGGTCTCGACAACTCATGGCAGCCTGGAAACGGCTGGTCCGAATGGCAACTGAGGCACCTTGCCAGGTCGATGTTCTGCTACGACACCAAGAACGATTGTCGAACGATGTCAGCGGCATTCGCGCTACGTACGTCAGGTGGCGCTTACTTCGGCCCGTACTGCGACGTGGATGGCTCCGGGGCCGCGACTACTTGCTACTTCAATTGGAACGGCCAAGTCACGCAGCCCACGGACACATCGCCGGCATTGGGTAATACCGACATCACGGCTGGGCGCTGGAACTTCGACGCCAACGTCGTCAGCAACCAGGAGGTGCTTGAGGATGAGGACGAGTGGGCGCGGATGATCTCAATGGGTCGCCAATACCTGAGCAGGGACACCGGACGAGCGATGTGCCTGTACGCCAACACGTTCAACGGACCACAGGTGGACGAGGACTTCTGCGGTTGGGGCGAGACGATCACGGTCGAAGGGGGGATGACGGCTGGGAACGTCAACTACCCGATGGGGGGCTGCGCCGTGGCTGGGGACTGCGCTGGGGCGGGGGCGACTTGTGCGGCGGATCCGGCCAGTTGTACGCAGAACTCGGAGTGTTTGAGCAACAGCTGCGTGTCTGGACGGTGTGCTTGCGCCGGGGACTTGGAGTGCCGATCGGGGCAGTGCGTGGCTGGGCTTTGTTTGACGGATTGGGGTGGGTGTACTTGTCAGAACAATGCGGAGTGTACGGGTCAAGGGCTGGGATCTGATATCTGCCACAACAGCACACGCTGCGTGACCGCCCGGGAGGCGGCTGTCGTGGTGCCTCCTACGAGTGAAGCAGGGCAGCCGTGGTCAGTGCTTTCAACCGCCGCATTCGACGGCACCAACGACCGGATCAAGCTCCACGGCGGCAGCAACTCTCGGCTCGAGGCCCTCTCCGGCAGCTACGAAAACCGCTTCACCCTGCACTTCGACTTCCGCTTCGACGGCTTCCAAGGAACCGAGACCACCCACGTCCTCTGGAAGTCTGGTGCCTTCCAGCTCACGATCGTCAGCGGCGGCAACGTCGAAGCCTCGGTCGGCGGCCACACCGCGCTGGTCTGGTCCGGCCTGCAGCGCGGCCGCTGGTATCGCGCCATCTGGTCGGCGAGCAAAAACGACCAGGGCCACTTCTTGTGGCTGCGGCGCATGGACCCCTTGACCGGCTGGTACGCCGATCCCGGCACAGGTAGCGGCGGTGCATGCGTTTACCAGGCATGGACGTCCGACCTCTCTTCACCTGGCGACGTCTGGATCGGCCACGATGGTGGCAGTAACGCCGACCTCCATTTCCAGGGCCGCCTCGACAACGTCGCGCTGGTCAACTTCGTCGCCACCGCGCGGCCTTCGGGCTGCACGGTGCAGCAATAGGAGGCGCACATGACTGCGCTCCCAAATGCTGCACTCCTAGGAATTGCGACACTGGCGCTGACGCTGGCGGTGGCGTGCAGCTGCCAGCGCTCGAGGTCGGGGCCGTCCGGCGCGACGGCCGATGCCGTTCCGCCTGATGTTGCGGTCCTGGACATAGCGAGCGACGATGACGAAACAGGCGGAGCCGAAGACTCGCTGACTGTACAGGACACGCTCCAAGAAGTCGTCGACGAAGACGTCGCTGACGTCGTTGGAGGAGTAGACACCTCGGAAGATGTGGAGCTTTCCCCGCTCTGCGCAGCGGTCAAGCTGCCAGAGCCTGGTCAAGCCTGCAATGAAGAGGGTGCAGCGCGATGTTCCAACGCCGGCGCAGAAGAGCGAGACTGGTCGATCGCCATGGGGATTGGGTGCTTCCGCCCGAACACGCTTCGATGCACGATGACCGACGACGGCCTTCGCTGGAAGCTGGAGTCATGCGAATCCGTCACCGGATTCAAGTCTGGGGTTCCTCCTGGCGCAGGAATCTGCGCAAACAGCGTGAGTTGCGTTGTCCGCTCAGACTCGGATCACGGTTGCCAACCCGTGTCGATTTCCTATCCCGTGCCTCTAGAGAAAACCTCCCCATCGAAACAGACCACAATCTTGAGCCAAGGTCATGCCTTTGGAGGACAGTGGTGCTCGCCAACTGCTTCCAATCCGCAGCTCCGCCCGGGCGCACCACCTTGGTGCAACACGAAGACAGTCGTCCAATGCATGCCGATCGACAAAACCCCCTTCAAGGACCAAGTCCTCGCCGCCGCCGGCGACTGCGCCAAGTACCTCCTCAAGGGCGAATGGACCTTCCCGATCGAGCTCTGCCAGGTCGACCCGATCTACTGTAAGCTCAAGGCCAAAGAGTGCCTCGTTGGAGAGGAAGAGACGCCACCATCGCACTGCAAAGAGTACTTCCACATCGGCTGCAACAACGAGAAAACCTACCAAGACCCCTTCTACGACCCCATCACCAACAAGCTCCGCTGCAAGAAGGACTGCTTCGAAGCCGGCGCGCCCGGCTACGCGCCCGGAGAGTAGCGTGATGAGCGAACGATCGACGCGACGCGAACCAGAGCGTGTGGACCCGACGCGCCGCGTGGCCCGGGCGGGAACCAACGTTGTCCAGCGGCGCTACAGAAGAAACCGTTCAGGGACCATTCTAGCGTCAGCCATGTTCGACGGCGTCAACGACCGTCTCCGGCTCCACGGGGGAAGCGACTCCAGGCTCGAGGCCTTCTCCGGCAGCTACGAAGACCGATTCACCCTGCACTTCGACTTCCGCTTCGACGGCTTCCAAGGAACCGAGACCACCCACGTCCTCTGGAAGTCTGGTGCCTTCCAGCTCACGATCGTCAGCGGCGGCAACGTCGAAGCCTCGGTCGGCGGCCACACCGCGCTGGTCTGGTCCGGCCTGCAGCGCGGCCGCTGGTATCGCGCCATCTGGTCGGCGAGCAAAAACGACCAGGGCCACTTCTTGTGGCTGCGGCGCATGGACCCCTTGACCGGCTGGTACGCCGATCCCGGCACAGGTAGCGGCGGTGCATGCGTTTACCAGGCATGGACGTCCGACCTCTCTTCACCTGGCGACGTCTGGATCGGCCACGATGGTGGCAGTAACGCCGACCTCCATTTCCAGGGCCGCCTCGACAACGTCGCGCTGGTCAACTTCGTCGCCACCGCGCGGCCTTCGGGCTGCACGGTGCAGCAATAGGAGGCGCACATGACTGCGTATCCGAGTGCTGTACTGATTGGCGTCGCGACACTGGCGCTGGCGGTGGCGTGCAGCTGCCAGCGCTTGAGGTCGGGGCCGTCCGGCGCGACGGCCGATGCTGTTCCGCCTGATGTTGCGGTCCTGGACATAGCGAGCGACGAAGACGAAACAGGCGGAGCCGAAGACTCGCTGACTGTACAGGACACGCTCCAAGAAGTCGTCGACGAAGACGTCGCTGACGTCGTTGGAGGAGTAGACACCTCGGAAGATGTGGAGCTTTCCCCGCTCTGCGCAGCGGTCAAGCTGCCAGAGCCTGGTCAAGCCTGCAATGAAGAGGGTGCAGCGCGATGTTCCAACGCCGGCGCAGAAGAGCGAGACTGGTCGATCGCCATGGGGATTGGGTGCTTCCGCCCGAACACGCTTCGATGCACGATGACCGCCGATGGGCTAGTCTGGAAACTGGAGTCGTGCGAGTCCATCACCGGACTCAAGGCGGGAGTTCCTATCGCCGGAGTGTGCGCAAGTTACGTATCTTGCGTCGTCCGCTCAGATACGGATCATGGTTGCCAACCGACTTCCATTTCTGACTACCCGACTCTGAAGAAACAGCCCGCAGCGACACAGACGTCGACTCTCAGCGATGGACACTTCGTTGGCGGCCAGTGGTGCTCAAGCGCCGCCACGAACCCTCAGCTACGCCCGGGCGCGCCGGCCTGGTGCGAGACGAACGTGGTCGTCCAATGCATGTCGATCGACAAAACTCCCTTCAAGGACCAAGTCCTCGCCGCCGCCGGCGACTGCGCCAAGTACCTCCTCAAGGGCGAATGGACCTTCCCGATCGAGCTCTGTCAGGTCGACACCATATCCTGCAAGCCCAAGGAACAGAAGTGCGTCCTGAACTGGTACAGAAGGACCCATCTCGGCGCAGAGTGCAAGGAGTACTACCACCTCGGCTGCATGGTCCCAGGCAGCTACACCGAGGCGTTCTACGACTCAACCACCGACAAGATCCGCTGCACCAAGGACTGCTTCGAGGCCGGCGCGCCCGGCTACGCGCCGGGAGAGTAGCGCCGCGCCGCGGCCAGCCAGGACCCAACCTGCAGCGCCAGGTCGCCCAGCGACCGCGCTCCGCAGCTCCGCCGCCACCCTCCATGACACACCGCGTCAAAACCCCTTGCCAGCGCCGCGACTGCGCGGCACCGTGACCCTGCGCGTTCACCCGGCGCGTCCCCCTTTGACGCCCGCGCACGAGGTCGCCATGTCCTTGCTCGACACCCCGTTCACCCGCGCCGTCGGCATCGAGGTCCCGCTCGTCTGCGGCGCGATGTACCCGTGCAGCAACCCCGAGCTGGTCGCCGCGGTCAGCAAGGCCGGCGGCATCGGCATCGTCCAGCCGATGGCGTTCGCCTTCGTCCACGGCCGCGACCTGCGCGCCGGCCTGCGCAAGGTGCGTGACATCACGGACAAGCCGATCGGCATGAACCTGATCCTCGAGAAGACCGCCAAGGCCTACGAAGACCGCGCCAAGCAATGGCTCGACACCGCGCTCGAAGAGGGCGTGCGCTTCTTCGTCACCGCGCTCGGCAAGCCCGATTGGGTGGTGCAGCGCGTGCACGCCGCCGGCGGCCTCGTCTACCACGACGTCACCGAGCGAAAGTGGGCGCTGCGGGCGCTCGACGAGGGCGTCGACGGCCTGATCGCGGTCAACGATCGCGCTGGTGGCCACGCTGGCCGCATCCCGGCGATGAAGCTCTACGAGTCGCTCGCTGACCTCGGCGTCCCCGTCATCGGCGCGGGTGGCATCGGCAGCCCGGCCGAATTCGTCGAGCTGCTGCAGATGGGCTACGCCGCGGCCCAGCTCGGCACCCGCTTCATCGCCAGCGCCGAATGCCAGGTGCACCCCGAGTACAAGGACTCGATCGTCAAGGCCAGGGCCGCCGACATCGTGCTCACCGAGAAGATCAGCGGCGTCCCGGTCGCGGTCATCCGCACGCCCTACGTCGACAAGGTCGGCACCAAGGCCGGGCCGATCGCCCGCCGCCTGCTGCAGCACCCGCGCGGCAAGCATTGGATGCGCACCTACTACGCGCTGAACTCGATCTGGTCGCTGCGGCAGAGCATCAAGCGCGCCAACCCGTACAAGGACTACTGGCAGGCGGGCAAGAGCGTCGAGCATATCGAGGCGGTGCTGCCTGCAAGCGAGATCGTCACGTCGTTCGCGGCGGCGGCGCGCTGAGGTCGCCCGGCTCGCCGAGGCCCACGGGTTCGCGCTCGAGCGCGACGCCGGTGGCCGCCGCGACGCTCGTGGCGATCCGATCGGCGAAGGCGAGCAGCGTGCGCGCGTCGCCGCCCTGACGGTGCACCAACGCCAGCACGTGGCGGCTCGACAGGCCGACGGCGCCGGGGCCCAAGCCGTCGCCGCTGCTCGGATTGGCCCCCTCGGTGGCGGGGCCGTCGCAGCCGTCACCCTTGCGCCAGCCGGTCGCCTCGATCAGCCACGCCGCCGAGAGCTTGACCCGACCCGGATCGGCGCCAAAACGCGGCATAGGCCAGCGCGGCGCCACCGGCCGGCCGAAGGGCGCGAGCGCCGCCACGGCGCCTTCTGCGGCCCAAGTCGCGGCGGCGGCGCGCAGGCGGGCCTCGGCGGCGTCGGCGACCTCGTCCGGCACGATCGGGTTGACGAAGAACGAGCCGAGCGAGCGGCTGTCGGCGCACTCCGGGTCGACGACCATGCCCTTGGACCTGCGGACGTCGAGCACGGCGCGGCGCAGCGCGGCCAGCGGCGCGGCGTCCGGGGCGATGCCACGCTGGGCCAGCGCGGCGCGCAGATCCGGGTAGCGCGCGGCCACGGTCGGCGTCGGCCGCAGCCGCAGCTCCACCCAGGTGATGACGTGGCGGCCGGCGCCGGCGCGCTTCCAGGCGCTGTCGCGGTAGGCGAAGGCGGCGTCGGCGCCGGTCCAGACCGCGACGCTGCCGCTGGCGAGGTCGACGACCTCGGCGGCGACGAAGACGTCTTGCAGCTGCTCGCCGTAGGCGCCGATGTTCTGCACCGGCGCGGCGCCGACGCGGCCCGGGATGCCCGACAACGCCGCGATCCCGGCCAGCTCGCGGCGGACCGACCAGGCCACCAGCTCGTCCCATGGCAGGCCGGCGCCCGCGCGGACGTGCACGCCGTCGCCCTGGCTCCAGGTGGCCAGCGCGCACGACGCCGGCACCAGCACCAGACCCGGCCAGCCGGCGTCGCTGACGATCGTGTTGCTGCCGCCGCCGAGCACCGCGATCGGCCAGCCCTTGGCCGCGGCGAACGTCCGCCAGGCCAGCACCTCTGCGGCGTCGCGGACCTCGGCCAAGGCCACGCAGCTGCCGCCGATGCCGAGCGTCGTGCGCGGCGCCAGCGGCGCGGACTCCGACCACGTTCGGGCCGACGCCGCCGCCACGCCCGATGCCTCGCCGGGCCGCGGTGGGGCGCTCACCGGCAGATCTCCTGCAGCAGCTCGTCGCCGTAGCGCTCGACCAGGCGCGGGCCGAGGCCCGGCACCGCCAGCATCTCCTCGCGGCTCTGCGGCTGCAGCGTCGCCAGGGCGTCGAGCGTGGCGTTGGTCAGCACGCGGAAGGCGGGCACGCCCTCGTGCAGCGCCGTCGCCCTTCGCCAGGCGCGCAGCTCGTCGAGCAGGGCGCTGTCGGCGCCACCGTGGCTGGTGCGCGGCTGCAGCGCCGCCTTGGCCTTGCGCGCGGCGCTTTGGGCCTTGCTGCGCGCCGCCTTGGCCGCCTTGGTCGCCGGCATCGCGTCGGCGTCGACGACGATCGCCTCGATCGCGGCGTCGAGCGCGTCACCGCCGCGGCGACCGTCGTGGCCGAGCGTCAGCTCGCGGTAGTGGATGGTCTCGCCGTCACGGTCGAAGGTGGCGTTGCGCACCTCGACGAGGCCCGCCTCGGCCAGCGCGTCGGCCAGCGCCTCGAAGGTGCGGCGGTCGCCGCCGGGCTCGCCCAGCTCGCGAAACAGCCGGCCGACCGAGATCCAGCGCTGCGGCGGCGCCGACAGCAGCAGCGCCTTGGCCACGCGCTGCTCGTGCGCGTGCAGGCCGCGGCGCCGGTGGCCGACAGAGCCACCGGGATCGCAGCGATCGCAGACGTTGCAAGGACGCCTGGCCGCCGCCTCGTCGCCGAAGTAGCGCACCAGCGTCGCCATGCGGCAGTCGCGCTCGCGGACGAAGCGGAACACCTCGTCGAGCTGCGCGCCGCGCCACTCGCGCTGTTTGGCGTAGCGCTCGAGCCAGCCCGCGGCCGCCGCCGTCCCGGGCAGGACGCGGTCGTCGATGTCGATCTCGACGGCGCCGTGGACCCAGAGCTTGTCGAGCGCGGCCTCGGCGATCTCGGCCTCGAGCTTGCACCGGCCCAGCAGCTCGTCCCGGCCGATGCCGTCGACCGGCACCGCCGCGAGCACGGCCTGCAGCGCGCTCGGCTCGGGGTAGCTGCGCTCGCGCAAGAAGTCGTGCAGCCGCCGATCGGCCCAGGACGCCATCGCGATCGCCCGCGACGGCGCGCCATCCCGCCCGGCGCGGCCGATCTCCTGGTAGTAGCCCTCGATGGTGCCGGGCATGCCGGCGTGGATCACGCAGCGCACGTCCGCCTTGTCGATGCCCATGCCGAACGCGACGGTGGCGCAGACGATCTCGGTGCTGCCGCCCATGAAGGCGTCTGCCGCGTCGGCCCGGACGTCGCCCTCGAGGCCGGCGTGGTAGAGCCCGACCCGCACGCCCAGGCGGCTGGCCAGCGATTGCTGCAGCTCTGCGACGTTGCGCCGGCTCAGGCCGTAGACCACCGCCGGGCGCATGTCGGGATCTTCGAGGATCTCCGCGATGCGACCGCTTCTGTCGCTTATGTCGCATTCGACAATCTCGATCGCGAGGTTGTCGCGGGCGAACCCGCGGATGAAGCGCTTTGCATCCGGGATGCCGAGCTGCGTCAGGATGTCGGATTGCACCCGCACCGTCGCCGTCGCCGTCAGCGCCAGCACCGGCACGCCGCCGGGCGCTGCGGCGCGGATCGGCGGCAGCCTCTCGCCGAGCAGCCGGTAGTCCGGGCGAAAGTCGTGGCCCCACTGCGAGATGCAATGCGCCTCGTCGACCGCGATCAGCCCGGGCGGATGGCGTTCGAGCCATTCGCAGAAGCGCGCGTTGCGCAGGCGCTCGGGCGCGACGTAGAGGAACTCCAGCGTGCCGTCGCGCCAACGCTGCAACGCGGCGCGGACCTCGTCGCGTGGCCGGCCGCTGTGGACGCGCTCGGCGGCGATGCCGCGTTCGCTGAGCTTGGTCACCTGATCGTCCATCAGCGCGATCAGCGGCGAGATGACCAGCGTCGGCCGGCCGCGCACGAGCCCCGGCAGCTGGTAGCAGAGCGATTTGCCGCCGCCGGTGGGCATCACCAGCAGGCTGTCGGCGCCGTCGATGACCGCGGTGCAGACGTCGCGCTGGTGCGGGCGGAAGCCGGCGTGGCCGAGTCGCTCGTGCAGGACGTGCAGGATCCTGGCGTCGTCGGCGCGTGGCTGTGGGGCAGGCGTAGGCACGGAAGAGCTCCCGGAGCGCCAGTTGCGCCGTGGGGACGTCAACGCGGCCCACGCCCGCTTCAGGCGGCTCCCTGGCGGTGTGGCATGCTCGTCGATCGCTGGCAACAGCGCGGCGGATTCGGCGTGGTCCTGGCGTCCCATCGGGCCTCCGACGCCGCTGCCGGATGGACCGAGCAGGGCGCGACAGGCCCCCTCGGCGCGCAGCGCGCGTGCAAGGTCCAGGTCGTCAACTCGCCGGATCAGGTTCGCAAGGCGGGGACGTTCACCACGTCCGCAGCCGCGACGTCGGCGCTGGCGGCGGCGCGGAGGTGCGCGATTTCGCTGTCTGTCAGTGGTCTTGCCTCGCCGGGTGCCAGCGCGGGGTCGAGACCGATCGGCCCGATCTGGCTTCGATGCAGCGCGATCACGTGGCCGTTGCAGGCGCCGAGCATCCGCTTGACCTGGTGGAAGCGCCCCTCGGTCAGCACCACCTCGACCCGGCCGCCGTCGAGCAGCGTCAGCCGGGCCGGCGCGCAGCGCGTGCCGTCGGCGAGATCGAGGCCATCGGCGAAGCGTTGCGCCGCGTCGGCGTCGAGCACGCCGTCCTTGAGCGTGGCGATGTAGTGCTTTGGGACCTTGCGCTTGGGGTGCGCGATCAGGTGCGAGAGGCCGCCGTCGGTCGTCAGGATCAGCAGCCCGGTCGTGTCCTTGTCGAGCCGGCCGATCGGCGCGAGGCGTGGGCGGCGCAGCGAGGCGGCGAGCACGTCGAGCACCGTCTGGTGTTCGTCGCTCTCGGTCGCGCTGATGCAGCCAGCCGGCTTGTGCAGCATCAGCGTCGTCTCGCCGGGCATCCGCACCGGCTGATCGTCGAGCTCGACGCGATCGACGCTGGTCGAGATGTGGCGGCTCGGATCCCGCTCGATCTGGCCGTCGACCTTGACCCGGCCGGCCCGGATCACCGCGACGATCGAGCGCCTGGCGATGCCGCTGTGGTGACTGACGAGGCGATCGAGGCGCATCTGGGCTCCGAGATGAGGCGCGACCTAGAACGAGACGCGGACGAAGGCAATTCGCGAACCGGACATATACGACAAGGACTGTCGCGTCGGGTGCGTCGCGTCCCACGCCGCCCAGCCGGCCAGGCCACCGCCGAGCATCAACCAGCCGACGCGCGCGCTGCCATCGCCCTCGCCTGCGGCCAAGAGCAGACACATGCCCGCAAGTGCGCTCCGAACCCAAGGAAACGTCGCCCGCGGTACTTGCATCGTCGCTGCGCGGGTCGTCGTCGGCGGCGAGACCACCGCCGCAGACGAGACCGGGGTCGCGGCAGCGGGCAGGGCGGTGGCCACCGGTGTCGCGGCAGGGGCCTCATCGGCGACGCCAGCGCAAGGCAGCAGCAACGCGTGCGCGCAGAGCCACGTCACCGCAGCGCGCAGTGGCCCACGCGGCCAGCGTACGCGTCGCATCGGGGGCCGGGCGAGAGGCTGCGCCACGGCGACGGGGCATTCGCCGTCGCGGCGTCGGACGCCAGATCTAGTTGCGGCGGCCACGGACCGCGTCGACGGTGCTGCGGATGCGGTCGATCACGCGCGCGCCGCGCTGCCAGGCCGTGTCGTCCTCGTCCTCGTCCGCGGCGGTGACCTTTGCGACGGGATCGGTCGCCATCGGGGCGCTCGTGGCGGTCGATGCGGCCGGTGTCGCGCGATCCTCGTCACGCAGCTTGGGCAAGCGGATGCCGTCCGGAGACGTCGAACGCAGCACCTCGGGCACGGGAACGCCGACGTCGTCGCGCAGCTGGTCCTCGAGTTGGCCGGCGAGGTCGGCGACCTTCTGCAGCGTATCGTCGCCAAGCGGCGACAGCAGCCGCGCCACCTGCTGATTGACCCGCTCGAGCGCGTCGATCAGCGGCTGGGCCTCGGCGCGCAGCACGATGCGCGCCTGGCGCGCGTCGCCGGGCACCGGCAGGCGGGCGATGGCGCCGCGCACCTCCAATTGGTCGAGCATGCCGGTGAGCGACCCCGGTCGAATGGCCAACGCGGCCGCGATCTGCTTCGCAGTGAGCCCCTCGGGCGCACGCGCCACCGCCGCGACGACCTGCAGCTGGCCCGGTGTCGCCTCCACGTCACGAGCTACGTCACCGATCCGCCGCGCCACGATCTTGTTCACATGGTCGAGGCTGTGGGCCACGTCCAGGAACTGCAGCGACGGCAGTTCGAACTGGGTCGCATCGGCCTGTCCACGCTTGGGAAGTTTGAGATTTCGGCCAGTTCGACGAAGCTTGCGCCCCGTGGAACGAATCCCGCGGCTCGAACCGCGACTCTGATTTGACATGCAATTGTCTCCCGTGCCGACAAGCTCCACGCCAAGCCCATCAGCAACGGCGCGAGGATGTTCTGCGCGATGGGAAGTGTCAATGGAAAGCGGTGGAACGGCGTACGGTTCGGTCGCACGGTCACAGTCAGGAATTCTCGCGGCTTGCGACCACTGCGGCCATCTCCTCGTCTGTGACAAGTTCACGGTACCGCTTCTGATCCTTGAGCAGCCGAAGCGCCGCGAACCGCTCGGCCGGGGCCGCGTCGGCGTCGAGAGATGTGTGATTGTCCAAGAAGAGCAGGACGTTGGGGGACGATAGCCGCAAGAACGGGTTGGTCTCGCGCTCGAGGCCAATTGTCGAAGGCAGGGTCCCCCGCTTGGCCGCCAGATCGGCGTGGCTCGTGATCACGCGCTGACGGAGCGGCGCGTGATTCGGCTCGATCGACAATGCAAACCGGAGGTTGTCCCAGGTATATTCATGGGCGCAACAGACCAGGGTCGCTGGCGGGAGCGCCGAAATCGTCGTCAGGCTCGCGTGCATGGCCTCGGCGGGGCCGTCAAAGAGGTAGCCGCAGCCGGCGCCGAACAAGGTGTCGCCGCAGAACAGCGCGCCGGTCTCGCCTGCGGCAGCCTCGACGAAGAAGCCGAGGTGGCCGCGCTGGTGGCCCTCCAGGCGGAGGACGCGGGCCTGCAACGCCCCCAGGGCCACGGCATCGCCGTGGTCGACGAACGTCGTCGCGCCGGGGACGTCGGCCGCGCGCTCGCGGCAGGCGACGACCTCGAGGCCTCCGAGCATGCCGCGCCGCGCCAGGTCCCGGTGCAGGCCGATGTGGTCGCCGTGGGTATGCGTGGTCCACAACGTCGTCAGGTGCAGCTGGCGGGCGTCGAGCGCCTCGAGGTACGGGCCGGCCTCGGGGCCGTCGATCAGCGCCGCCGCCCCGGTCGTGGTGCAAGCGAGGATCCAGCCGACGTTGTCGCTGCCCAGGGGGACGGCCTGGACCGTGCCGCGGCCGCCGCAGATGGCGATCGGAGGCTGGTCCGCGGCGGTGGGGTGCTGGCTCATGGTCGCTCCCAGGGCGCTGGCGCCTGTGCACCGCGGCGACGGCTCGCCCGGGCTCAGGGGCCAGGGCAGGTGGCGCCCTTGCAGGTATCGACGACGGTGCCGGTCTCGAAGAGCGTGCGCATCTGCTCGAGGTAGCGCTTGTGTCCTCGCGGCTTGCCGTGCGGATCGCCGATGTCGTCGTAGGGCGGCACCGGGCCCACGGGTGGCCAGGGGTTGCCGAAGTCCCAGTTGACCAGGGCGCAACCGTCGATCGGGTAGGTCGCGGGCTCGACCAGCGGCACTCCCTTGCCGTAGTGCGGGGCCAGGGCGACGCCGGCGCCGCTGCGGACCAGGTTCTCGTTCGTGATGGTGGCCACCTGCCAATCGCCCTGGGCCTGGCCGAAGATCGCCCGGTGCACGGGGGTGTTCGGCAGCGGATCGACGCAGAGGTGGCGCAAGTAGCTGGCGGGGTCGACCTGATCCCAGAGCAGCTGGCCGCCGGCGATCAGCACGGCGCGGTCGACGATCTTGTCGTAGCGCGCCCGCATGATCAGGAAGTACGGCACGAAGTCGACCGAGCGTCGCAGCAGGGTCGAGTAGTTGTTGCCGGGGACGCCCAGGACCGCCCGCGTCACCTCCTGGCTCAGCGCGACGTAGGTGGCGCCGTAGATGCCGCCCTGCGAGTCGCCGGTGTAGAACTGCCGGCTCGGATCGACCTGGATGCCGCGCGCGCTCAACTCGGGCAGCGCTGCGAGGCGCTTGCGCATGCCGCGGGCCAAGGTCAAGAACTCCGAGATGCCCTGGTGCACCCGCTCGGGCAGCATGGCGAAATCCGAGAAGTCGAAGATCATCGCGGTGATCGGCTGGTAGTCGGGGTTGGCCATGCCGGTCCAGTTGCAGGCGAAGGTCGCCAGCTTGGCCTCGTGGCCGAAGCGGCCGAGGTGGCCGGACTTGACCTGGTTGCCTGTGCCGAGCAGGCCGTGGCCGTATTGGAGCAGGCCGATCGGCGCGCCGTCGCGGGCCGATTGCGGGATGCGCAGCCAGAACGGCCGGTCGGTCCAACCCGCCTGCTGCGGCTTGCCCGCGGCGTCACGGACGAGGCGATGGCCCTTCTGCTTGACGCCGCCCGCGCCATAGCTGAGCTCGAAGGCCTCGGTGAACAGTGGCGTGTGGAAGGTGCCTTCGATCTCGAGCCAGACCTCTGCGTCTTCGGCCACGCTGTGCTCGACCAGCTTGGTCACCTTGAGCTCGGGACCGTCCGTGCCGACGGCCGCGAGGGCCTGGTCGCGGATGGTCAGCAGGTCGCCGTGCAGGAATTCGCTGCTCGAGGTGCGAAACGCCCACGCCAGCTGCAGCTCGGCGCGCGACCAGCCCTGGGCTTCGATCGTCGCGAACACCGCCTCGAAGGCCGGCGCGCGCGCGGCCAGGTAGGTGCCGGCTGTGGTGCCGTCGCGCAGGGCGGCGAACGCCGGCGACGCCGCGAAGGGTGTGCCCGCTTTGTCCTTGAGCCGGCGGAACGCCACGACGTAGCGGGTGTTCTCCTGCAACAACATCGCCGGCCGCAGGTAGAGCACCTCGTCGCTCGGCAACTCGAGGTCCGGGTCCTGCTCGTGCTCGACCCAGAACGGCACGCGCTCGGCCTTGCCGTCCTGCGCCACCCGCCACAGCGCGATCGGGGCGTCGGACGCGAGCGATTCCGCGATCTTCTCCTCGCCGGGCAGGCCCTGCAGGTCGAGCCCCGGCCAGACCGTCAAGATCGGCGTGCCGATGCCCCAACCGTCGCTGCGGTTCCACGCCTTGGGGTCGACGTGCTTGCCCTCGACGTTGGCCGGCAGCGTGGTCGGGCCGAGGTGGATGCGCTGGCCGGTCACGCGGGTCGGATCGGCGATCGCGAACTTCGGCGGCGGCCACGGCAGGGCACAATGCAGCGGATCGAGCTCTTCGCAGTCGGGCGCCGGATCGACCAGGGCCTGGCCGGTGTCGGATGAGGCGTCGCCGCCGGTGGGCGTGTCGGGGCCGTCTGCGTCGGTCGGCACGGCGACGTCGTCCGTCGCGGTTGCCTTGCCCGCGCAGCTCGTCTGCAGCGCCAGCGCCGACGGCAACGTCAGCAGCAACGCCAGCGCCCGCAGCCGCCGGCTGCCGGTGTCGGGTCTGTCACGTCCCTGGTCGCGTGGTGAGTGGTTCGCCATCGGAGGCCTCCCCTGGTTGCGAGCGTGGCGTGGCCGCGCGGGCGCGAGCTGGAGCGGTTCGACCTGGCGGGTCCCCTGCGCGGCGCGAACACGGCACTGCGTGTCAGCATTGGCCCGGCCAACAGACGCGTCAAGGGTCGCCGCGTCACGCAACCGCGTCGCCGACCTCTTGGACCTCGTCGAGCGCGCGCTCCAGCAGGCGAGCGTCGGCACCCGGCAGGTGGTGGCCCTCGGCGAGCACGCGGCGAAAGCGGCGACCACCGTGGACGCCGGCGAAGAGGTTCAGCAGCGGCCGCACAATGGGGCCGATGCGGTCGCCGGCGGCCAGCCGCGCCTCGATGATCGGTAGCAGGCTGCGCGCGGCCTCGACCCGCGTGCGGGCCGGATTCTCGGCCTCGCCGTAGAGCGCGGTGTCGACGGTGGCCAGCATCCAGGGATCGTCCCAGGCGGCGCGGCCGACCATGACGCCGTCGACACGCGACAGGTGCGATCGCACGGTGGCGAGGTCGAGGACGCCGCCGTTGGTCTCGATCAGCAGCCCGGGCCGCTCGGCCTTGAGCCGCCAGACCTCGTCGTGGCGCAGCGGCGGCACGTCGCGGTTGGCCTTGGGTGACAGGCCCTGGGTCCACGCCTTGCGCGCGTGCACCGTGAAGCGATCGCAGCCCGCAGCGGCGACGGTGTCGACGAAGGCGAGCATGTGCGCGTAGCTATCGAGCTCGTCGAAGCCGATGCGATGTTTGACCGAGATCGGGATCGACACGGCCTGCCGCATCGCTTCGACGCAGCGCGCGACCTGATCCGGGCGGCCCATGAGCACGACGCCGAAGCTGCCGGCCTGGACCCGCTCCGACGGGCAGCCGCAGTTGAGGTTGACCTCGTCGTAGCCCCAATCCACTGCGATCTTGGCCGCCTCGGCCAGGGTCGTCGGGTCGTCGCCGCCGAGCTGCAGGACCAGCGGCCCTTCCTGCGGCGCGTGACCGAGCAGCTGGCTGCGGTCACCGCGCAGCACGGCGTTGGCGTGGATCATCTCGCTGTAGAGCAGGACACGTCGGCTCAGCGCCCGGGCCAGCAGCCGGAAATGCCGGTCGGTGCGGTCCATCATCGGCGCGATCGACAGCGGGTGTCGGGTCGCGCGCTGGCCGGGGCCGGGCGTCCAGGCGGGCGGCGCGGCCGGAGTGACGGTGGGCGGCGTGTCGGTCACGGGCGGCTCAGAGCGGGGTGCAGGCGTCGCCGCCGCAGACGTCCTTGACCTCGCCGGTGGCGAAGAAGTGCAGCATCTGCTCGTTGTGGTGGTCGAGCTTGCGGGGCTTGCCGTGCGGATCCTTGAGCTCGCACGCCGCCGAGCTGTCGCCGCTCGGGCAGAGCGACGGCGCGAGGCAGGCGCCTGCCGGGCCGCATTGCTTGCCCGGCGTGACGACGTCGTCCGGCAGGTTGCCCGGCTTGGGCCAGGCGTTGCCGAAGTCGTAGTTGACCAGCGCCGAGCCCTTGTGCGGGTACGCGACCTCGTCGACGCCGAAGACCTTGCGGCCATAGTGCTTCATCAGCGCGACGCCGACGCCCGAGCGCGCCGTGATCTCGTTGGTGATCAGCGCCACCTGCCAGTCGCCCTTGGCCGAGGCGAGCAGGACCTGGTGCTTGGGCGTGCCGGGGTAGGGCGACAACTCCAGGTGGGCGTAGTGGCTGGAGGGATCCACCGAATCCCACAGGATCTGTCCGGCGTTGAGCACGATGGCGCGGTCGATGCTCTCGCCGTAGGCCGCGATCATGACGACGAAGAAGGGGGCGAAATCCACCGAACGCTGCAGCAGGAGCGAGTAGTTCTGGCCGGGCACGCCGAGGTGGCCGCGCGTGATGTCCTGGCTCAGCGCCATCAGCGTGCCGCCGTAGATGCCGCCCTGGCTGATGCCCGAGTAGAAGTTGCGCGCCTTGTCGACCTTGATGCCCAAGGTCGCGATCTGCGGCAGCTTCTCGAAGCGCTCGCGCATGGCGCGGTTGAGCAGCAGCGCCTCGGCCATGCCCTGGTGCAGGCGCTCGGGCATCATGTAGAAGTCCGAGAAATCGAAGATCATCTGCGTGATGCCGGGCTCGTCCTCTTCGGCCATGCCGGTCCAGTTGCAGGCGAAGAAGATCAGCTTGCCGTCAAAGGCGATCTTGCGGTTGAACGAGCCGTTGACCTGGTCGCCCTTGCCGAGCAGGCCGTGGCCGTATTGGACCAGGCCGTGCGGCGTGCCGTCGAGCGCGGTATGCGGCACCAGGGCCCAGAACTTGGCCTTGCGCGTGCCCTCGGCCTTCGGCTTGCCGTTGGCGTCGCGGCGCAGGCGGTAGCCCTTCTCGTCGCCGACCCTGTCGCTGCCCATCCGCGCCCCGATGTCGAAGCTCTCGGTGAAGTCCGGCACCGTCATCTCGCCCTCGATGGCGACGGCGCGGTGCGGGTCCTGCTCCTTGGTGAAGGTCTCGACCTTGGTCACGGTGATCTCGGCGCCAAGGTCGCTGGCCAGGGTGAAGGCCTGGTCGCGCACGCTCAGCAGGTCGCCGTGCAGGGCCTCGTCGCTGGCGGTGACGAAATCCCAGGCCAGCGTCAGTTCGGCGCGCGCCCATCCGGCCGCCTCGATCGTGGCGAAGACCGGCTCGAACGCCGCCTTGCGCGCCGCGAGGAAGGTGCCGTCGGTCTTGCCGTCGCGCAGCGCGGCGAACGCCGGGCTGGCTGGGATCGCCGCGCCGCCCTTGGTCTTGAGCCCACGCATCGCCACGACGATCTGGTGCGCCTCGCCGAGGATCACCGCCGGGTGGACCAGCAGCGCCTGCTTCTCGGGCACGCCCGCGGTGCTGTCGAACTCGACCCAATACGGCACGCGCTTGGGGCTGGCGCTCTTGGCCTTGACCGGGCCGAGGTCCCAGATGGCGATCGGCGCGTCCTCGGCCAGCGAGGGCGCCATGTCGGCTTCGCTCGCCATCCCGCTGATGTCGATGCCCGGGAAGTGCACGAGGATCGCGGTGCCCACCGAGTAGCCGTCGCGGCGCGCGAAGGCGTCGGGTGCGATGTGGTAGCCCTGCGCGTTGGCCGGCAGCGTCTTGGCCCCGAACGCCAGGCGCTTGCCCGTGGGCGTCTTGGCGTCGTCGGCGAGGAAGCGGTTGCTCGGCCAGGGCAGCGCGCACCACGAGGGCTGGAGCGGGTCGCAGTCGGGCGCGGGGTCGTCGGCCGGCAGGGGCGTGCTGGTGTCGCCGGCACCGTCCGCCGTGGCGTCGGCCGCGTCCTTGGCCGCGTCCTTGGTCTCGTCCTCGCCACCGCAGGCGGCCAGCGTCGCGCAGAGCAGGGCGGCGGTGCCCCAGCGGGCGGTCGCGGCGCGGCGGGGCGTCGCCATCGAGAGGAGTCGCAGGTTCATCGTCTGCTCCGTGCGGGCCGGGGCGGCGGCCCTTTGGCGTCGATCGCGCCGCGATCTAGCACAGTCCTGGCGGCAGGGCGAGGTGGACGCGCGGGCGCTCGAAGCGGCTGGGCGGCGCCGTCACGGCTCGACCAGCGCGTCGACGCAGCCCGGCGGCGCCGTGACCGGGTTGCAGCGCGCGGCGAGCCCGCCCGGCAGCTGGACGACGAAGCCCGGCGCCTGGGGCACCTCGGCCGGGTAGTCGGTGGCGCAGGCGTGCGCGGCGCTTGCGAGCGCGGCGTCGCGGCGGGCGAAGTTCTGCTTCGGCCCGTCATCGCCGGCGTCGGCGCGCGTGCGGATCAGCAGGCCCGCCGCGGCCGCGGCCTGGATCTCGGCGGCCGAGCCTTGCGGATCGTCGAACTTGGTGACGACGCCCCACGGATCGCTCGCCTTGCCCTCGGCGAAGAGGACCTTGCCCTGGAGCGTGGGATCGGCCTGGACGTAGGTGTCGCGGATGGCGCCGTGGTCGAGCAGCGTGAAGATGGCGCGGCCGCGCACGGCGTCGAGCTGCGGCCAGCCATACTTGGCCAGCCCGGTCTTGGGATCGGCCTCGCCGTGGCGGATGTCGTCGGGCGAGATGCGCCGCTCGGCGGGCCAGATCGCGTCGATCTCGGCGCCGAGCTTGTCGACCATGCCGGGCACCGCCATGACCTCGACGCTGTCCTTGGACTCGATCCAGATCCACAGCGGCACGTGGCCCGGGTGGGCGTCCGAGAAGGTGCGCAGCGTCTGCAGGCAGCCCTTGAGCGTGCTGCAGGTGGTGTTGGGGTCGAGCACGTTGATGTGGCGGACCTCGAACGCTCCGGTGTCGGCGTTCCAATGCACGTCGAGCTCGAAGTTGCGCACGCGTTGCTCGGCTGCCTGCACGTCGAGCGGCTCGTGGGTGTACATCCACTCCTTGGAGCCGACCTTCGGCGCGATGTGGTACGAGTTGTGCGTGCCGATCACCTGGATGTGGTTGAGCCGCAGGTCGGCGACCTGGCTCGGCACGTCCGCAGCGGCGTCGGCGTGGGCGTCGGCGCTCGACGACGCATCGGTGCCGCCGCCGCCGCAGCCAGCGAGGGCGAGCAGCGCGACGAGCCAGGCGGTGGTGGCCGTCGCGACCAGGGATCGGGGGCTGCGCTGCATCGTGGGCTCCGGTGTCAGGGGGCGGGCTCGAGCTCGTTGAGGATCCGGGCCGCGCGCACGACCTCGCCGCGCGTCGCGTGGTCGACGACCAGCAGGTGGACGCGGCTGCCGCGCACGGCCTGGCAATGCGCGGCGCGCTGCAGCAGCACCGGCAGGGCATTGGCCTGCTCCGAGAGCGTCACGTCGGGCAGCACCTTGGCCACCCAATGGTTGACCTGCAGCAGCGGCGCTTCGGGCTTGCCCCGGTTCGGCCGGCACGCGTCGTCGTCGCCGTCCTGGTCCTGGATCTCGGCCATCGAGTGGAAGGTGTAGGGCGTGTCACGGACCAGCGACCAGACGTCGTGGTACCAGGCCGGCGCGCCGCCGCCGGACTCGGCGGTCCAGACCAGCTGCACGCCGTCGTCGAGCAGGGCGCCCAGCGTCGGCAGCGCGCCGCCGCTCCAGCGGTAGCCGCGCGCGTCCAGCCCGGCGGCCGCGATCGCCGCGACGATCTGGTCCGTCGGTGCCGCGACCTCGAGCACGACCACGACGAGGTCGCGGGGATGCGCGTCGAGCCAGGTCCGCAGCCGCTGCAGGCCGACGTCGAATCGCATCGCGCCCAGCAGGCAGCTGCCGTGGCAGAGGTAGAGCTGCGGCGCGCCGCCGACGGCTGGGTCGGACCAGCTGTGCACGTCCAGCAGCAGCGCGCGGATGCCGGCGTCGAGCAGCGCGTCGAAGGGCACGTCCTGGTTGGCGAACGCCCAGCCCTCGGCCTTGGACGACATCGCGTTGTGCGCGCCGGGCAGGGTGATCTCGTCGAGGCGGCGGCCGCAGAGGCGGGCGTCGCCGTTGCAGGTCGGCGCAGATCGGGCGCCGTCGTCCGTCGCGTCCAACGCGCCGTCGGCGGCATCGTCGATCGTCGACTTGTCGATCGTCGAGTCAGCGTCCGTCGCGCCGCAGCCCATGCCTGCCGCCAGCGTGAGCGCCGCCGTCAACAGCCACGTTCGCGGGCTGCCTGCGTCGCGGAGCCTCGCGCTTGCCGTCGTCACGTCGCTCTCCTCCGGGCCGCGGCGGCCGGGGCGGCTTGATCGCCGCGATCGGACCGCCTATGTCTGACGTTGCGGGCCACGCCCGCGCGCGGCGTCGGCCGTGCCTCCCGAGCGTAGAGACGCGACCAGGAATTGCCAACCGTGGCCACCAAGCCCGTCGATCCGGACCTGCTGCGCGCCTTCGCCTTGCACCGCGAGGCCGTCGCTCGTGGCGAGCGCACCTACGCCGACCCCAAGACCGGCTTTGTCGTCATGACCGAGCTCGCGCACCTGCGTCGGGGACGGTGCTGCGGCTCGGCTTGCCGCCACTGCCCCTATGGCTGGAGCGAGGTCGACGGCGAGCGCTTCGACGACGTCGAGGCGGCGCGTGCGCGCTGGCAGGCACAGGCCGCGGACATCGCAGCGCTTCTCGAAGGTGTCGCGCGCCGGGGCTGACCGGGCCGAACCTGCGCGCCGCGCCGCGAACCCGGCGCCGTCCGCGAGCGCGGCGCAAGCGCCTCGCCTTCCGGCCAAATCGTTTGACACTGCGTGACGCGACTTGCGGGCGATGGTACCGTGTCGGCCTCGCATGGAGGTGTCTCGATGGCTCGTTCCCTGTTCGTTCGTACGGTCCCGGTCTCGGCGCTTTCTCGCAACATCCCAACTCGATGGATGTTGTTGGCGCTGCTTGCGACCATCGCTGCTTGCGGGACCGACGAGGTCGTCGCGGGCAAGGACGCTGGCGCGCTCGACGCGGCCGGCGGCGACGGCACCGCGCTCGATGTCACGACCGGCGACGGCACCACGACCGACACCGGCACCGGCGATGGCAGCGGCGACGACAGCACCACGCCCGACGACATCAGCGATCCGGACGCGACGACCGGCAAGGCCAACGGCGAGCCCTGCGTCGCTGCGGGCGACTGCAGCTCCAAGGTCTGCGCCTGGGGGGCCAAGGGCACGGTCTGCGCCGCCGCTTGCTCGGCGGACGGCGACTGCGGCACCGGCCAGGTCTGCGCCGCCGCCGACCCCAAGGACAGCGCCTCGGCCAAGGGCTGCGTCGAGCGCAACCGCGCCCTGTGTGGCCCCTGCCAGGTCGACGACGACTGCGAGGGTGGCGCCTGCGTGACCTTCCCCGAGGGCAAGGGCAGCTTCTGCGCCTCGAAGTGCGCGGCCTCGGCCGACTGCGGCGCCGGCTACACCTGCGGCGACCTGCCGGACGTCGGCAAGCGCTGCCTGCCGACCAGCGGCAGCTGCGAGTGTTCGGCGTTCGCCGGCCACGTCGCCAAGACCACCACCTGCAACGTGGTCAACAGCGTCGGCTCCTGCCCTGGCACACGCAGCTGCGGCGACGCCGGCCTGACGGCGTGCACGGGCACCGCCGCCGTCGCCGAGCTCTGCAACGGCAAGGATGACGACTGCGACGGCAGCACGGACGAGGGCATCGCCGCCACCGCCTGCACCGCCCAGAACGCCAACGGCGTCTGCAAGGGCGAGGAGACCTGCACCGACGGCAAGATCGGCTGCAGCGCCAAGCAGCCCGAGGCCGAGACCTGCAACGGCGTCGACGACAACTGCGACGGCGCCACCGACGAGGGATCGGTCGACACCGACGCCGACAAGAGCGCCGACTGCGTCGACGACGACGACGACAACGACACCGTGGTCGACGCCGCCGACAACTGCACGTTGACCGCCAACGGCGACCAGCTCGACACCGACAAGGACGGCAAGGGCGACGCCTGCGACGACGACGACGACGGCGACACCGTGGTCGACGCGGCCGACAACTGCACGCTGACCGCGAACACCGACCAGCTCGACAGCGACAAGGACGGCAAGGGCGACGCCTGCGACGACGACGACGATGACGACAGCGTGGTCGACGCCAAGGACAACTGCCCGCTCGCCGCGAACAAGGACCAGCTCGACAGCGACAAGGACGGCGAGGGCGACGCCTGTGACCTCGACGACGACAACGACAAGGTCGCCGACCTGACGGACAACTGCACGTTGACGGCCAACCCCGACCAGCTCGACACCGACAAGGACGGCGGCGGCGACGCCTGCGACGACGACGACGACAACGACTCGTTCGCCGACACCGCCGACAACTGCCCGCTCGTCGCCAACAATGACCAGCTCGACACCGACAAGGACAAGGCGGGCGACGCCTGCGACGACGACGACGACAACGACAACGTCATCGACCTCGCCGACAACTGCACCCTCACGGTCAACACCGACCAGCTCGACACCGACGGCGACAAGCTCGGCGACGCCTGCGACGACGACGACGACGACGACAAGGTCCTCGACCTCGCCGACAACTGCACGCTGACGGCCAACAACGACCAGCTCGACACCGACGCCGACAAGCTCGGTGACGCCTGCGACGACGACGACGACAACGACAAGGTCCTCGACGCCAAGGACAACTGCCCGCTGGTCGCGAACGCGGACCAGGCCGACGGCGACAAGGACGGCGTCGGTGACGCCTGCGACGACGACGACGACAACGACGGCGTCGCCGACAGCAAGGACAACTGCCCGGCGCTCGCCAACAAGGACCAGCTCGACACCGACAAGGACAAGCTCGGCGACGCCTGCGACGACGACGACGACAACGACAAGTCGCCCGACGACAAGGACTGCAAGCCGCTGGATCCGAAGATCTTCCCGGCCCAGACCGAGAGCTGCAACAGCGTCGACGACAACTGCGACGGCAACACCGACGACGAGAACGCCCAGGGTTGCAAGGACTTCTGGTTCGACAAGGACAAGGACGGCTACACCGGCAAGCAGCAGAAGAAGTGCCTGTGCGCCGCAGAGGGCTTCTTCACCGTCGCCGACAAGGACGCGGTCAAGGCCGACTGCGACGACAGCCTCGCCAACGTGAACCCGGGTGCCAAGGAAGTCTGCGACGGCAAGCTCGACGAGAACTGCAACAAGGAGGTCGACGAGGGCGCGGCCGTGGGCTGCACCACCTACTACCTCGACAACGACGGCGATACCTTCGGCGCCGGTGCCGCGAGCTGCCTGTGCAAGGCGCCGAGCGCCAAGCACGTCACCAAGGGCGGCGACTGCTACGACGGCAACAAGGCCGCGTTCCCGGGCCAGACGGCGTGGTTCACCACCCAGCGCGGTGACGGCTCGTTCGACTACGACTGCAGCGCCAAGGACGAAGTGCAGTACAGCGCGTCGGGTGCCTGCTCGTGGCAGCTGTTCGGCTGCAAGACCGACGCCGGCTGGGACGGCGGCACGCCGAAGTGCGGCGGCGTCGGCAAGTGGCTCAAGGACTGCAGCGGCTACTTCAGCGGCTGCAACACCAAGGCCACCGAGAACCGTACCCAGGGTTGCCACTAGGGCCGCCGATGGTGCCCTGGAGACGGCGATGACGGTGGTCGGCCGCCTGGCGCCGAGCCCGACGGGGGTGCTGCACGTCGGCAACGCCCGCAGCCTGCTCTGGGCCTGGCTCTCGGCCCGCAGCCAGGGTGGCCGCGTCCTGCTGCGCATCGAAGATCTGCTGCCTGGGGCGCCCGAGTACGTCGCGTCCGTCCTGCAAGACCTGCGTTGGCTCGGCCTGGATTGGGACGATCCCGGCGAGGTCGTCGGCCGCCTGGACCCCGCCAGCTTCGACGCCGCTTGCGCCGGAAGGCCGGCCCTGGTGCTGCAGAGCGAACGGGCCCAGGTCTACCGCGGCGTGCTCGAGCAGCTCGCCAGTCGCGGCCTGGTCTACGCCTGCATCTGCACGCGCAAGGACATCGAGACCGCGCTGCGCGCCCCGCACGCCGAGGACAAGGCACAACGCTACCCGGGCATCTGCCGCGGTCGCTACGTCGACCTCAGCGCCGCGCTGCGCGCCGAAGCCGCCGCCGCTGGCAGGGCCGGCAAGACACCGACGGGAGCGGCCCAGCGGCTGCGCGTGCCACGGTCGGCCATCGACTTTCTCGACGCATTCGTCGGCCCGCAGCGCCAGGACGTCGATGCCGAGAGCGGCGACTTCGTCGTCCGGCGCAAGGACGGCACGGCGGCCTACATGCTCGCCGTCGTCGTCGACGATCGCGCCATGGGCGTGACCGAGGTCGTGCGCGGCGACGATCTGCTCGAGGTCACGGGCCAGCAGCTCTGGGTCCACCGCGCCCTCGCCGAGCACGTCGCCGCTGCCGAGCTCGGCGGCCCGGGGCCTGCGACGGAGCCGCGCTTCTGCCATGTGCCGTTGGTGCTCGGCGACGATGGCCGACGCCTGGCCAAACGCAACCGCAGCCTGCACGTGCGCACGCTGATCGAGCGCGGCGTGGCGGCGTCGTCGCTGCGCGCCTGGCTGGCGTCGTCGATGGGCCTGCCTGCGATCGGCGACCTGGCGACGCTGGTCGACGCCTACCGCAGCGTCGCCGCCGTCGGCGGACTGCGCCGTACGCCGGTGCTCTTCGATCTGCCCGAATTGGCGGCCCTGGAGCGTGGCGAGGTGCCGCCGCTCCGGGTCGCGCCGCCCGTGGTCGCCGGCTAGTAGTCCGAGAGGGTGTAGCGGCCGGCGTCGACCGTGGTCGTCGCGATCTGGCGCTTGAGCGCGACCAGGTTGGCCGGCAGGTGCGCCGAGAGCAGGTTCAGGCGCTCGGCCCAGGGGGCGAGGTCGTCGCCCTCGAACATGGCCTCGATCTGGCGCCAGGCCGAGACCACGCCGCGATCCAGCGCCTCGGCGGCGGCGATGGTGCAGATGGCCGCTGCGTCGCCGATGCCGCTGTCGCCGTGGTTGGCGATGCGCTGCACCGTGCGGGCGATGGCCGAGTCGACGGCGTAACAGTCGATGATCAGGTTCGCCATCGCCACCAGCGCCTCTTGCTCCTTGTCGAGCGCGAGGCCGTGGCGCGTCGTCGCCGCCTGGAACACCGTCATCGCGATCCACTTGAGCCGCTGCAGCGCCCACCTGGCGCGCGCCAGGCCCGGCTCGCCGGGCAGCGCGGGCAGGGCGCGACCGCGCACCAGCGTCTCGAGCTCGCCCATGCCCTCGTCGACCGAGAGGCGGCCTTGCATGATGCGCTTGACCAGCGTGCCCGGCACCAGCAGGCGGTTGATCTCGTTGGTGCCCTCGAAGATGCGGTTGACGCGGGCGTCGCGGTAGAACTTCTCGACCGAGTAGTCCTCGGTGAAGCCATAGCCGCCGTACCACTGGAAGCAGCGGTCGATGATGCGGTCGAGCGCCTCGGACGAGTAGACCTTGCTGATCGACGACTCGATCACGTACTCCTCGACCGCGGCCATCAGCGACTTCGGATCCTTGCCGTCCGAGGTCTCGATCCGGGCGTCGATCATGCCGGCGATGCGGTAGTTCAGCGCCTCGCCGAGGTAGATCTGCACCACGGAGTCCGCGACCATCTCGCGGATCGCGCCGAAGTCGACGATGCGGGTGCGGAACTGCTTGCGGTCGGTGGCGTAGGCCAGGGCGTCGGCGAGCACGCGCTTGGCGCCGCCGATGACGCTGGCGCCGAGCTTGAACCGGCCCAGGTTCAGCGTGTTGAAGGCGACGAGGTGGCCCTTGCCGACCTCACCGAGCACGTTCGCCTTGGGGATCCTGGCGCCGTCGAAGATCAGCTGGCAGGTCGAGCTGCCGCGCAGGCCGAGCTTGTGCTCCTCGGCGCCGTGGGTGAAGCCGGGCGTGTCGCGATCGACGATGAACGCGGTGAACTTGTCGCCGTCGACCTTGGCGAAGACGACGCCGACGTCCATCCACGCGGCGTTGGTGATCCACTGCTTGGTGCCGTTGAAGACGTAGTACTCGCCGCTCTCGTCGAGCACGGCGGTGGTGCGGGCGCCGAGCGCGTCGCTGCCCGAGCCGGGCTCCGAGAGGGCGTAGCAGCTGACGAACTCGCCGCTGCCGATCTTCTCGGCGTAGGCCTTCTTCTGGGCGTGGTTGCCGAAGAGCAGGATCGGCGCGAGGCCGATGCCGGAGTGGGCGCCGAAGGTCACCGAGAAGTCGCCGTTGCCGCCGAGCTTCTCGCAGAGCAGCAGCGCGGTGCGCTTGTCGCTGCCGAGTCCGCCGTACTCCTCGGGCACCTCGACCAGGCAGAAGCCCAGCTCGCAGGCCTTGCGCAGCACCGCGACCATGTCCTTGGCCGCCTTGCCGTCCTTGCTCTCGAGGCGCCGCTCGCGCGGGTAGATCTCCTTCTCCATGAAGCGCTGCGCTTCCTTGGCGATCGAGCGCTGCTCCTCGTCGAAATCCTCCGGCGCGAAGATGGGCCGGCTGCCGGCGGGCTCGAGCAGGAAGGCACCGCCGGTGGCGGCGAGGAGCTGTGCGTCGGACATCGATTCCTCCAGGCGTGGTCGTGGCGTGCGCACCGGGGGCGGATGGCGCAGCGCGTCGTCGCGGCCGACAAGCTAGCGGCAGGGGCGTGCGCTTTCAACCTGGGCGACGCAGCGCGTCAAAATGCCTGGCCAAAGGAGCCCGCGGGCGTCGCCCGCGCCTGGCGGACGCCCGCTGCGTCAATGCGTTCCCGCTCGCGGACTTGCACCATCTGGCCGACCCGGCCACCCTCGACCCAGGAGGCCCCGATGCGACGAACCCTGCCGATCGATCCCCGCCTGGCGCCCGCGCTGCTGTTGACGCTCGTCATCGGCTGCGGCCGGCCACCGAGCGAGCCGGCGACGCCGCCGTCGGCGCAGGCCGTCGCGCAGGCGCCGGGCGGCGACAAGCCCGTCGTCGCCGCGCCGGCCCCGGCTGCGGTCGCCCCAGGCGCACCGGCGGCGGCCGAGGCCCCCGCCGCGCCGCAGCCGAGCAAGCTCGGGCCGCCGCTGCGGACGTTCCAGCTGCCCCAGCGGGCCGAGGGCCAGGGCGCGGCCGTGGCGACGGCACATCCCCTGGCGACCCGCGCGGCCACCGGGACGCTGCACCGCGGCGGCAACGCCGTCGACGCCCTGGTCGCCGCGAGCTTCGTCCTCTCGGTCGTCACGCCGCAGTCGACCGGCATCGGCGGCGGCGGCTTCGCCATCGTCGCGCCGATCGAAGGCGCCGCGACGGCGTGGGACTTTCGCGAGGCCGCGCCCGCGGCCGGCGTGCTCACGGACTACCTCGACGCCGCCGGCAAGCCCGTCGCCGCCCGCAGCCAGCGCCACGGCCTGGCCGTCGGTGTGCCCGGTCTGGTCGCTGGCCTGTGGACGCTGCACCAGCGCTACGGCAAGCGCCCCTGGGCCGAGCTGCTCGAGCCCGCCATCGACGCCGCCGACCGCGGCTTCGCCATCGGCGACGCGATCCATGACGCCACGGTCGCCGTGCAGGGGCAGCTCGACGCCTCGGCCCTGGCCCTGGTCGCGCCGGGTGGCAAGCCCCTGGTCGCGGGCGACGTCCTGCGTCAGCCGGCCCAGGCCGAGACGCTGCGCGCCATCGCCGCGCGCGGCAGCGACGGCTTCTACAAGGGGGCGGTCGCCGACGACCTCGTCGCGACGGTCCTGGCCAAGGGTGGCAAGCTCTCGCTGCAGGATCTCGCCGGCTACCAGGTGCGGCAGGTGCAGCCGCTCACGGGCCGGATGTTCGGCTTCGACGCGCTGACGATGCCGCAGCCGTCGGCCGGTGGCGCGCAGCTGCTGGCGATGGCCGAATTCCTCGACGCACACCCCTCGCGCAAGGCCAGGCTCGCCCGGGCCGAACCGCCGGTTGATGCCGACGCCCACCACCTGGTCGAGGCGATGCGGGCGTCCTACCTGCTGCGGCTCGCCTTCTCGGGCGATCCGGGTAAGCCGGCGCGCACGCTCGACGACGTCTACCCCAAGGCGCAGCGACGCACGCTGATCCGCGCGTTCTCGCCGACCAGGGCCGCGGTCTCGACCCGGATCGCCGCAGGTCACGGCAAGCTCGAGAGCCACGAGAACACCAGCCATATCAGCATCATCGACCACGACGGCATGGCCGTGGCGTCGACCCAGACGATCAACCTGCTCTTTGGCGCCGGCATCGTCGGCAAGCAGAGCGGCGTCTGGCTCAACAACGAGCTCGACGACTTCTCGTTCGCCGAAGACGCCAGCAACGCCTTTGGCCTCGCCGGTAGCAAGGCCAACCTGTTCCGGCCGTTGGCCCGGCCCGTCAGCTCGATGTCGCCCCTGGTGCTGCGCGACGCCAAGACCGGCGTCCGCCTGGTCGTCGGCTCACCCGGCGGCACGCGCATCCCGACGTCGGTGCTGCAGGTCGTGTGGCGCCACCTCGTCGCCCAGCAGGGCCTCGACGCCGCGGTCCAGGCCGGTCGTGTGCACCACCAGGCCTTCCCCGACGAGGTCTGGATCGAGCCCGGCCAGCCCGACGTGGTCGAGGGCCTGACCAAGCGCGGTCACGCCGTGGTCGAGAAGGCGCGCTGGTGCAACGTCCAGGCGATCGGTCGCACGACGCGCGGCGGGCAGCAGGAGCTGGAGGCCGTCAGCGACGGCCGCGGCGAGGGCGGCGCGATGGCGCTGCCGCGGCGCTAGCCGGCGATGCCAGCGGCCTCTTCGAGCATCGCCATCGTCACGGACTTCGGCCGCTCGAGCGGCATGCCCGTGGCGCGGTCCCAGATCAGCTGCGAGGCGATGCCCATCGCGCGCGAGACGCCGAAGAGCACGGTGTAGAAGTCCTGCTCGGTGACGCCGTAGTAGACCTGCAGCGCGCCGGAGTGGGCGTCGACGTTCGGCCACGGGTTCTTGGCCTTGCCGGCCTCGAGCAGCACCTCGGGCACGATGTCGTAGAGCATGTGCACGATCTTGACGATCGGGTGGCTGCCCATGCCCTTGGCGATCGAGTAGGCGCGCTGGGCGGTGTAGCGCGGGTCGGTCTTGCGCAGGACGGCGTGGCCGTAGCCCGGGATGACGCGACCCGAGGCCAGCGTGTCCTTGGCGTATTGACGGACCTCGGCCTCGGTCGGGGTCTCGCCGATGGCGGCGACGAGCTCCTCGATCCACTTCATGCACTCCTGGTTGGCCAGGCCGTGCAGCGGGCCGGCGAGGCCGTGCATGCCGGCCGACACCGAGAGGTAGACGTCCGAGAGCGCCGAGCCGACCAGGTGGCTGGCGTGGGCGCTGACGTTGCCGCTCTCGTGGTCGATGTGCAGCAGCAGGTACAGGCGCATCAGGTCCTGGTAGCCCGGATCGCTGATGCCCATCATGTGGGCGAAGTTGGCGCCCCAGTCGAGGTTCGGATCGGCCGGGATCACCGTGCCGTCCTTGAACGAGCGACGGTAGATGAAGGCCGCGACGGCGGGCAGCCGCGCGATGAGGTCCAGCGAGTCGTCCAGCGTCGGCTGCCAGTAGCCGCCCTTGGGCAGCGTGCCGGCGGCGTATTGCGCGGCGAAGACCGACGAGGGCTGCAGCGCCGTGATGGCGATGCAGAACTGCGTCATCGGGTGCGTGTCCTTGGGCAGGGCGCGCAGCACGTCGAAGACGTGGGCCGGCACCTGCGAGCGGGCGCGCAGATCCGCCTCGAGCTCGAGGACCTCGTCCTTGGTCGGCACGTCGCCGGTGCACAGCAGCCAGAACAGGCCGGTCGGGTAGGGCTCGGCGCCCGGCGCCGGGCGCGGCAGGCGCTCCTGCACCTCGGGGATGGTGAAGCCACGGAAGCGGATGCCCTCGATCGGATCGAGGTAGCTGGTGTCGCAGACCAGCGCCGAGAGGCCGCGCATGCCGCCGAGCGCCGCGCCGATCGACGTCGCGCCGAGCTCCACGTCGCCGTGGACCTTGTTAAGCGTGCGGACGCGGTCTTGCCAGCCGGGGATTCGCTCGGCGAGGCGTTGCTTCAGGCTGCTCATCAGGACCTCCTTTGGACCAGCCCGCGACCATCCGCGCGAGCCCGTCGTGAGCGGTGGCGGCGGACCCTGGCCGCCGCGGCCGCAACCGTCTACTCCGCAGCCGGGGCCGGGTCAACCTTCGCTGGTGCCGCGGTGCGCGGTGCGCCCGCTGGCGCCGGGCCGGTGACGCCGACGGGGCCGGCAGGCGATGTCGCCCCGGCACCCTGCGCCGGGCCGGGCGGTGCGGGGGCCTGCGGCGCGACACCGCCGCATCCGGTCGAGCCGAGCTCGCACGGGCGGACGCCGAGCTCCTGGGCACGCTTGTCGCGGATGCTCTTGAGCTTGTCGAGGCGGGCCTGCAGTCGCTTGCGCTCGGCGACGGGGGCGCTGGGCCCGTCCAGGTCGAGGCGGGCGGCCGCTGCCTCCAGGTCGCCCTGCTCGAGCAGGATCTCGGCGAAGCGCAGGGAGCCCGCGCCGGTGGCGAGGCTGCGCACGCCGGGGCGGACCTCCGGCCAGTGGGCGCTCGGCTCGGCGATCAGCGCGACCCTGCCGCGAAAGCGCGGCTGCGGCTCGATCAGCACGACACCGCGGGGGCTGGTGCCGACCAGGCGCATGCCGTCGGGGGCCCACTGGACGTGGCTATCGTCGTGCTCGGCACGGTTCGCCTGGACGTCCTCGGGCAGGCGCCAGGCCTGCCAGCCGACGCCCTTCTGCTCCGAGGCGCGGTACACCACCAGATCCGTTCCGCTGCAGCCGGCGCGGCGTCCGGTGACGGCGACGCCCTTGCTGTCGCGCATCCAGTACAGGCCGGTCGGTCGGGGTGGCAGGTTGTCGCGGTCGATCCGCTTGGACTCGTTGGTGCCGAAGCGCCCGGTCAGCATCAGGCCGCCTGCGAGCTCCGCGCGCCACTTGGTGTTGGGCGAGACTGCGGCCTTGCGCGGCGCACCGTCGAACTCCGGGCCGCCAGCGACCTCCTCGCTCTGCACCGCGCCTCCAGCCTTCTGCCGCAGGCGGATCCGGCGCCAGCCGGTCCAACTGGTGCAGCCCGCCTTGCTCGTCGCCTTGCCGATCGCGACGCTGACGCGCAGGTCGTCGCTGCCGCCCGCCCCCTCGACCAGGGCCACGCGCTCGCCAGCCGCCAGCGTCAGCTTGCCCAGCCGCCGCGGCTTGGCGCTGCCGACGTCGATCGCCAGAACGTCGAGCGCTGCGGCGTCGCCGACCACGGCGTAGAGCCACGCGCCGTCGGTCGAGAAGCCGTAGCCGTGAACCCTGGCACCGGCGAAGATGCGGCTGCGCTCGAGCGTGTAGCCGTCGACGATCCGGATCGAGGTCGCGTCGCTGATCGCCACCTGGACGCGGTACGGCGCCGACGCCACCAATCGATCGAACTCCGAGACGCCGCCGGCCGCGCGCCGGATGGTGTTGCCCTTCTCGTCCATGCGCTCGAGGCCACGCCAGTCGACGGAGTCGCCCTCGGGCTCGGCCTCGTCGAGGTCGGCGGGACGGGTCGGAGGCGCGGCCGAGGCGGCCCCGACGCCGGCGACAGGCGCGAGCAGCCAGGCCGCGAGGGCCGCGACGACCATGCCGGCGGGCCGCCGCGTCGGGGCGAAGGTCCGCGTTCGGAGCGGAAGAGACGGTTCGATCAAGGCATCCTCGTCGGGGCGGCCAGCTCGGCCCCTCCCGGCAGGTGGCAGCCGGGCGTCCGCGACGATCGCGCCGCAGGGCATGGATCGTCAAGGAGGCCGGCCGTCGCGCCGCGGTCGCTCAGGGCGGCGGCGGCAGCTTGGGCGGGTCGATGGCGGACGGCAGGGGGCCAAGCGTCACGGGCAGCGAGGTCGCCTGCAAGGTGTAGGCGTAGCTGACCCATTGCCAGACGCTGAGCTGCTTGCTCTGGAACTGGTCGATGGTCAGGCCGGGCGCGTAGATCCGCCACAGCCGCAGCCGCAGCTGGCCCGGCGGGATCGGCGAGAAGCCCGCGAGGGCCAGGAAATCGGGCAGATCGACCTGCTGGGTGTCGCCGCGCAGGAAGATCTCCCATCGCGTGGTGTAGTCGGGCGTGGCGATGCGCAGCATGTTCAACGTCGGCGTGACGCCCGGGGCGGTCTGCCATTGCACGCTGCTGCCGAGCTTGCTGCCCCACGTCGGGGTCGTGATGTACGGCAGCTCGACGAAGGGCCCGACCCGCAGCGCGGGCACGCCGAGGCCCAGCACGCCGCCCGGTACCGCCGTCAACGCGCGGATGTCCATCGCCGCGCCGGCGGCGACCTCCATGCTGGTCTTGCCGTCCAGGCCGATGCGGACCCAGGTCGCACCACCACCGGCGGCCACGACGCCGCCGTCGAAGCCGCCGACCGCGAACAGCGGCTCGTGCGTGCCCGTCGCGACCGGGTACGCCTTGCCGCCGACGACGTGGTACAGGCCGCCCGCGTCGCCGGCGAGCCAATAGTCCGCGGCGCTGACGCCCCACGCCGCGTGCAGCGCGCCAAAATGCCCCGTACCGACGGGCATCCAGGTCAGCAGGGGCGGCTCGCCGCCCACGCTGCTCGCCGGCACGGGCATGGCGATCGCCGCGCTGGCGTTGTCGCCGCAGACCACGAGCGCGCCGTCGCCGAGCCGCGTCAGGGCCCGCAGCACGGGCGTGACCGGCTTCGGAGGCCAGGTGTTGCCCGGTTTGGCGGGGGCCGGCAACGGCGCCGCGTTCAGGCTCCAGCCGGCGACGCCGCGGTGCCAGATGCGGTTGGCGCCGTCGAGCAGCCAGAGGTCGGTCTCGCTGCTGCCGGCGAGGCCGACGATCGTGTCGGTGCCGCTGGCCTCGAGCTCGATCGCCACCGGCATCGGCGCCACCGCCGCCTGCCAGCCCGTCAGCGGATCGCGCCGCAGCAGCGTCGCGCGGGCACCGCCGGCGTAGCCGACGCCGCTGCCGAAGGGATCCAGCCAGATCGCGCCGAGATCGCGCGACGTGGGCGACGATTGTTGCGTCAGCGCCGTGCCGCCCCACAGGCCGATGTAGCCGTGGTCGCCGACCGCGAGCGTCTGGCTGCCGTCGCTGGCCACGGCACGGACCCGCGGCGCGAACGCGTCGAGCGCTTCGGGCTTGTCGGCGGCGTCCAACCAGACCGCGAGGTGCTCGGCGTCGGTCGGCTTGAGCCGCTCGGCGATCGCGATCGCCAGCGGGGAGCCGCCACCGACCTGCGAGATGCCGGCGTAGAAGGTCCAGGCGATGTCGACGTTGCCGCCCTTGAGCGCGCTCGGCTGCCGCTCGAGGCGCAGCCGATCGGTGACGAGCCGGGTCGAGACGTCTGCCATCGGCAGGTAGCCCTCGGGGCCGAGATCGAGCACCGCGGTGGCGAATCGCTCCATGCCCACCGTGTCGCTGCCCATCGGCAGGTGCGAGAGCTCGAGGTCGATGGTCCGCGTCATCGGCGTGTCGATCACGACCTTGATCGCCTTGGTCGTCTCGCCCGTGGTGACCCAGACGTGGCGCGCCAGGCCCATCGCCAGCGGCACGAACGTGTCGCTGCCCTTGGCGACGTAGCCGGCGGTGCAGGCGACCGCGACCTCGCCCAGGCGCGCCTCGATGCGGAAGGTTCCGTCCGGCGCCGCGTTGGCGGCGGGGCCTGGGTCCGGGTTGCCGCCGAACAGACCGGGCGTCGAGGTGCGGCAGCGCACCTGCGGCGTGCCGATCGTCGGCAGGCAGCGCATCCGCGCGACGCCCTGCTGCCAGCCGGTGGCGCGGCATTGGAAGCCGCCCGGGCAGGCCGGATCGCCGTCGCCGCCGCAAGGCGCCGCGCAGAGGCGGGGCAGGGTGGCCGTGGCGGCGTCGGGCAGCGGCGTCGGCCCTTGGCCAAAGCCCGCCAGCGGGTCCGCGAGCGTCTCGCAGGTCAGCGCGCCCGGGCAGTCGAGGTCGCTCGTGCAGCTGGCGCAGTTGCCGCCCGTGACGGGCGTGTCGACGCAGCTGCCCAGCGGCAGCGCGGCGTATTTCTCGGCGTTCAGCGCGACGCCCTCGATCGCGCCGTCGGGGTAGGGCACGGGCTCGTCCGGCTCCTCGCCCGAGCCTGCGCCGTTGTCGGGAGGCGGCGTCGCGTTCTTGCGCAGGCGGACCGTGATGTGCTGCGAGTCGACCGCCACCAGCGACGCGGCGCTGTAGCCCGAGCGGCCGACCGAGACCATCAGCGGCCCGTGCAGATCCAGCTCGCTGACGGTGGCCTGGCCGCGATCGTCGGTCAGGGCCGTGCGCATCGGTTTGCCGGGCTGCTCGACGACCACCAGGGCGCCTTCGATCGGGCCCTTGTCGTCGTTGCTGCGCAGGGCCGTGACGTTGAGCGCCCCGTCGATCGGGCCGCCCCAGGTGCCGGCGTTGCCGGCCTGCGGGTCGAAGTAGGTGTAGGCGTCTTGCAGCGAGGCGACGACCTTGGAGCCACCGAGCCCGGCGAACCAGCCCTCGACCGCGACGGTCCCGACCTCGCCGCGCGGCGTCCGCACCAACGCCAGCCCCGGATGCACCGCCTGCGCCTTGGGCGACTCGATGTCGCCGAAGAAGATGCGATCGAGCTCGTCGAGCCCATCACCGAGCACCCGCACCAACGTCCCGCCTGCGCGCGCGCCGGACGCGGGCAGCACGGCGACGATCCCCGGCTCGCCCGCGAAGAGCACGGCGCTCGGCAACGTCGCTTCGCCCTTGGCGAACACGACCGTCACGTCGGCTGGCCCCGGGCTGCCCGCGGGCGCGATGGCATGCACCGTCAGCGGCGCCGTCGCGCTCGCGCCGCCGGTCGTGACGTTGCTGGCGAAGAGCGCGCCGACGCGGACGCCGATCACCGGGCCCAGCGTCGCCAGATCCGGCTCGACGCCGATGACGATGCCCGAGCCGCCTGCGGGCTTGAGCCGCTTGGGCAGCACGTCGACGATCCGGGCCTCGGCTGCCGTGCGCTCGAGGCCCCCGGGCAAGAAGGCCTCCTGGCTGCCGACGCGCACCAGCACACCCTGCGCGATCGGCGTCCACGGCTTGGCCAGCGCCGGCACCCGCACGCGCACCGTGGCGCCCGGCTGCGGGCCGACCCAGGCGGCGACGTCGTGGTCGAGCACCGTCACCGACGACGACGCCAACGCCGTGCTGCCGCCGACCCAGACCTTGACCTCGGCGCCGGGCCAGGCGGCGATCGGCCCGACCAGGTGCAGCTCGACCTCGCCCTCGACGTTCGCCGCCAGGCTGCCGGGCGAGACCGCCGCGATGCCGTTGGTGACGGGCTTGCCGCTGGCCATGTCGACGAAGGTCGCGTAGGTGACGGCATCCTCGCGCGTGACCGTCGCGCCGGGCCGGCTGTAGCGCAGGCCGAACGTGCCGCCCTCGTTGCGCGCGGGCAACACCACGTCGATCCAGCTGCCGTCCGGCGCGGATCCCTGCACCGAGAGCAGGGTCGCGCTCGCGCCCGCGACCAACGAGACCACACCGCCGGCGCCGACGAGGCCGACGCCACGGACGCGGGTGACGCCGCCCAGCAGGCCGACCACCGCCGGGGTGGCGCCGTCGATCCGCGGCTGCTGCCGGTACTCATAGCCGTCGGCGAAGGTGGCGCTGCCGCCCGGGCTCGCGGCGACGACGTCGACCCGACCGACCACGCCGGGTGGCGTGTGCATCGTCGCGGTGTGTTCGTCGAGCACCAGCGGCTTGATCGCGACGCGCTCGCCGAAGATGAAGGTCGTGTCCGCGTCGAAGCCCTCGCCGTGCACCGTCACCAAGGTGCCGCCGGCGACGTCGCCTTGCTGCGGCTCGACCGCCGTCACGGCCATCTTGGCGACATAGCGGTACGCGAGCGGCAGGGTCACGTCGACCGCCTCGCCGTCGGCGTCGAAGCTGCGCACGGTGATGTCGACCCAGCCGGCCGGACGCGGCGGGGCCACGGCGCGGACCGTCCAATCGTCGAGCACGAACGTCTCGATCGCTGGCGACTCGCCGAAGTAGACCGTCGCGACGTCGCCGAGCAGGGTGCCCGCGATCTCGACCTCCGTCAGGCCGCCGGTCGGCCCCTCGGCAGGCGAGACGCTGGTGATCGTCGTGGTCGGCAGCTGCGGGCCCGGCGTGTCCGGGGCGGGCGTCGTGTCGCCCTCGCCCGTGTCCGCCGCGATCGCGTCGATGCCCTGGGGGCCGCCCGGGTCGCCGTCGAGCGTGGCGTCGTCCGGGCCCGCGTTGGTGTCGACCGCCGCGTCGGCGCCCGTCGACGTGCCGGAGTCGGCCGGGGCCGGCCCGGCGCAGCCCGTCAGGGGGCCCGCCAGCGCGCTTGCCAGCAGCAGCCCCAGGACGGCACCCAGCGTCGGCCACGCGCGCGTCCACGCCGCGCGGCGCGGGGCCCGGATCGGGGCCGTGCTCGGCGTCGCGGATGGCTGGCTCGGGTTGGGCACGTGGACTCCGGCGTTGGGGGGAGCGTCCTGGTGTCGCCGCGCGAGCGTAGCAGAAGCCGATCGTCCCGCGATAGCATGGACGGCAGCAACCTCGACGGCTCGCGTGCTTACGTTCCTTCACGATGGCCTGCGGCGTGCGCGCCCTGACCCGTCCACACCGCGAAGGGTTTTGCGCGCGCTCCGTGACAACGCGCGAGCTGGGCAGGGGGTTCCGCACGGCGTTCGATTGCGCTAACTTCCCGCATCGAGGTGCCCACGGCCCGGTCTCGGTCGACCCCAGGTCATGGCACGCCCGTATCGTCGCGACGCCCACGTCTCTTGTCGCGCCGGCACAGCCCCGTTCGCGGGTGATTAGGGGATCGACATGCGCAGGCTTGTGATTGCCTCCCTCAGCACGCTGCTCGGCATCGCGTCGCTGTCGCCAACTGCGGCGTCGGCGGCCGACCAGCCGTTCGTTCGCCGCGTTTCGGTCGGCGGCTTCGCGGGGTTCCAGGGGTTCGCCGACAACAGCGGCCTCGGCAACGCGTTCGATCCGAAGGACACCCCGCAGTCGGGCCCCTCGTTCGGCCTGCGCGTGTCCGTGCCCGTGATCGAGATGCTGGGCTTCGACGCAGAGGTGGGCTTCACGCCGACGACGCTGCCCGCGCCGCCCGAGGCGTCCGCGTCGGTGCTCGGCCTGCGCGCGTTGCTGCGCTTCTCGCCGATGCGCATGGGCGCCATGGAGCCCTTCGTCAGCGCCGGCTTCGGCCAGGCGATCCTGACCGGCGACAAGTTCTTCCCCGGCACCAAGCAGCCGTCGGTGAAGTCGCCGGACGTCGACAACACCTACCTGGTCGGCATCGGCGCCAACTACGAATTCAGCTACCGCGGCGCGGCCCGCATCGACGCGCGCTGGGTCGGCGGCGACGTGCGCCCCGGCGCGTCGGGTCTGGCGAGCGGCTTCGAGGTCCTGCTCGGCGCGTCGTACGCCATCGGTGGCCCGCCCGAGGACACCGACAACGACGGCGTCCCGGACGAGTCGGACAAGTGCCCGGACAAGGCCGAGGACAAGGACGGCTACGAGGACGCCGACGGCTGCCCCGAGCTCGACAACGACGGCGACGGCGTGGTCGACGCAGCGGACAAGTGCCCGAACGAGCTCGAGGACAAGGACGGCTTCGAGGACGACGACGGCTGCCCTGACCTGGACAACGACAAGGACGGCGTCCCGGACAAGCAGGACAAGTGCCCGCTCGAGGCCGAGGACAAGGACGGCTTCCAGGACACCGACGGCTGCCCGGATCTCGACGACGACGCTGACGGCATCCCGGACGCCAAGGACAAGTGCCCCAAGGCCAAGGAAGACAAGGACGGCTTCGAGGACGACGACGGCTGCCCGGACCCGGACAACGACAAGGACGGCGTCCTCGACGGCAAGGACAAGTGCCCGAACGAGGCCGAGGTGGTCAACGGCTTCCAGGACGACGACGGCTGCGCCGACGCGCTCGCCCCCGACGTCGCGCCGCTGTTCGCCGGCCCGGTCAGCGGCCTGAAGTTCAAGGGCGCCAAGCTCGACAAGAAGTCCGCGAAGGTGCTCGAGAAGATGCTGGAGCTGCTGCTCGAGTTCGAGTCGGTGAAGATCGAGATCCACGTCCACACCGCCGGCAAGGCGCCCGAGCCCGAGAAGGCCCTGGCGCAGCAGCGTGCCGAGTCGATCCGCGCCTTCTTCGTCGAGGCCGGCATCGACGAGGGTCGCTTCCTCTTGATGGCGCACGGCGCGGAGCAGCCCGTCAGCACCGCCACCGGCAAGAAGGCCTGGGCCGAGAACGAGCGCGTGGAGTTCCGCATCCACACCGCCCCGGCGCGCCCCGGCAAGTAGCGTCGCGATCGCGACATCGCCCACTGCGGGCCGCCCGGCGGTCCACAGCCCAGGTGCAGCGACGCGCCGCGCCCTCTCCGGAGGCCGCGGCGCGTCGCGCTTTTGGCCCGTGCACCGGGCCCCCCGAGGCGTCGCGTCCCCGGCGTTCGACGCGGCGTCCGGATTCGCTTGACACACTGCGTCAAAATCGGCGAGATCGCCGCGCAGGAGGTTGCCATGCCACGCAAGACCAAGCAGAGCCAGGACGATTCCCAGACGGAGCTGCCGGAGGTCGCCGCGACCGCCAAGCCCGAGGCTGCCGCCGCGCCGAAGCGTCGCCGCAGCGCGGCGACCGCGGCCGATCGGCCCGTGTCGCAGGTCGTCCGCGCCGAGCGTGTCGCGATCGTCGATGCGTTGCGCTCGCCGTTCACGCGGGCCTGGTCGACGCTGAACGACGTCGATCCGGTGCAGCTCTCGACCTCGGTGGCGCGCGAGCTGCTCTTTCGCAACGAGCTGCCGGCCGAGGCGCTTGACGAGATCATCTGGGGCACGGTCATCACCGTGCCGACCGCGCCCAACGTCGCTCGCGAGATCGCCCTCGATCTCGGCATGTTCGGCGTGCCCGGCTACACCGTCACCCGCGCCTGCGCCACCGGCTTCCAATCGGTCGCGTCGGCCGCCCGCATGATCCAGAGCGGCGAGGCCCGGGCCGTGCTCGCCGGCGGCGTGGATGTGACCAGCCACGCCCCGGTCGTGCACCGCAAGGCCGTCATCGACCTGCTGCTCAAGGCGCAGAAGCAGAAGGGCCTGGCGATGCTGCAGACGCTCGCCCAGCTCAACCCCTTGGACCTGCTGCCGAAGGCCCCGGCGATCGCCGAGCGCTACACGGGCAAGACCATGGGCGAGCACGCCGAGTTGATGGCGCAGGGCTTCGAGATCTCGCGAGCCTCGCAAGAAGACCTCGCGCTGCGCAGCCATCGCGACGCGGCGGCGGCGATCGCGGCCGGCCACATCGCCCCGGGCGTGGCGACGATCCAGACGCCCAAGGGCCCGGTCCACGAGGACAACCTGATCCGCGGCGACATGGATGCGGCCAAGATCGCCAAGCTCAAGCCGGTCTTCGATCGCCGCAACGGCAGCATCACCGCCGCCACCAGCAGCGCGCTGACCGACGGCGCCGCCGGCGTGCTCGTGATGTCCGAGTCGCGGGCCAAGGAGCTCGGCTACGAGCCGCTGGGCTTCCTGCGCAGCTTCCACTTCGCCGCGCTCGACCCGCGCGTCAACCTGCTGCTCGGCAACGCCTACTCGGTGCCGTTCGCGCTGCAGAAGGCGGGCGTCCAGCTCGGCGACGTCGGCGTCGTCGAGGTGCACGAGGCCTTCGCGGCCCAGGTGCTGTCGAACCTCAAGTGCATGGCGGACGCGAAGTTCTGCCAGGACGAGCTCGGCCTCGGTGCCGCGGTCGGCGAGGTCGATCCGGCGCGCCTGAACCAATGGGGCGGCTCGCTCGCCTACGGTCACCCCTTCGCCGCGACCGGCGGCCGCATGGTCCGGCAGACGCTCGACCTGATGCGCCACCGCGACGCCGAGCTCGGCCTGGCCACGGCCTGCGCCGCTGGCGGCCTCGGCGTCTCGATGATCTTTGAACGGGGCTGAGGCCCGGCCCACGAGCGGAGCCGTCGGCGAGCGCTGGCGGCGCGTTCCTTTCGCCCGCGGCGCCGGCAGCGCGCCGCATCGGAGGCGCCATGAGCACCCAGACCAGCAGCAACGGCCAGATCACGACCGAGGCCGCAGAGAGCCGCCCGGCCATCCGCTACGAGGCCGCTGACGCCGCGGGCGTCGGTGTGGTCTGGATCGACGTCCCGGGCAAGAAGGTCAACACGCTCTCGGTCGCGCTGATGCCGGCGCTCGAGACCTGCTTCGCCGAGGCGTCCAAGGACGGCAAGCTGCGCGCGCTCGTGATCGCGTCCGGCAAGGACAGCTTCATCGCCGGCGCCGACATCGACGACCTCGACGCGGTCGACAGCGCCGCCAAGGGCGCCGCCCTGTCGCGCGCCGGCCACGCCGCGATGGAGCGCCTCGAGCGCTTCGGCAAGCCCGTCGTCGCCGCGATCCACGGCGATTGCCTGGGCGGCGGCCTCGAGCTCGCGCTCGCCTGCACCGCCCGCATCGCGTCGTCGTCGGACAAGACCAAGCTGGCGCTGCCGGAGGTCATGCTCGGCCTGCTGCCCGGCGCCGGCGGCACGGTGCGGCTGCCCAAGCTGGTCGGCCTGCAGGCCTCGCTCGACATGATGCTCACCGGCAAGACGATCCGCGCCGACAAGGCCCTGCGCATGGGTCTGGTCGACCGCGTCGTGCCGCGCAGCATGCTGCTCGACGCGGCGCGCGCCTTCGCCACCGAGCTCGCCGCCGGCAAGCCCGCGCGCAAGCCGATCAAGAAGTCGATGCAGCAAGAGGCGATGGACACGCTGCTCGAGCACAACATCGTCGGCCGCAAGGTCGTGTTCCAGCAGGCGCGCAAGAAGGTGATGGCGCAGAGCAAGGGCCTGTACCCCGCGCCGCTGAAGATCCTCGACGTCGTCGCCGCCGGCACCTTCGAGGCCGAGGCCGAGGCGTTCGGCGCGCTGCTGATGACGCCGGAGTCCAAGGGCCTGCGCCACCTCTTCCACTGCATCACCGCGTGCAAGAAGAACGACGGCCCGGGCACCGAAGGCGTCGCGAGCCGCAAGGTCGCGCGCGTCGGCATGCTCGGCGCCGGCCTGATGGGCGCCGGCATCGCCACCGTGCTCGCCGACAAGGGCGTGACGGTGCGGCTCAAGGACATCCGCCACGACGCCATCGGCAAGGCCCTCGACTACGCCAGCAACGTCTATGGCAAGGCCGTCAAGCGCAAGCGCTACGACCGCGCCGGCAAGATCCAGCGCATGGGCCTGCTCTCGGGCGGCATCGACTACGCCGGCTTCGGCGAGTGCGACGTGGTCATCGAGGCCGTGCTCGAGAAGATGTCGCTCAAGCGCGAGATGGTCGCCGAGATCGAGAAGCGAACGCGCAAGGAGGCGATCTTCGCCACCAACACCTCGGCGCTGCCCATCACCGACATCGCCGCCGAGGCCGCTCACCCCGAGCGCGTGATCGGCATGCACTTCTTCAGCCCGGTCGAGAAGATGCCGCTGGTCGAGGTCATCGTCACCGACAAGACCGCGCCGTCGGTGACCAAGACGATCGTCGAGCTCTCGCGCTTGATGGGCAAGCACGCCATCGTCGTGCGCGATTGCCCCGGCTTCTACACCACGCGGGTGCTGGCACCCTACATGGTCGAGGCGACGTTCGCGGTGCTCGAGGGCAACCCGATCCTCGACATCGACGCCGCGGCCGAGCGCATCGGCTTCCCGGTCGGCCCGATCACGCTGATGGACGAGGTCGGCATCGACGTCGGCCAGAAGGTGCTCGAGACGATGAAGGCGGCCTACTCGGCGCACATGGAGTTCCCGCCGGACGACATCGGCAAGTTCATCGCCGAGGGGCGCCTGGGCCGCAAGGCCAACCGCGGCTTCTACGTCTACGAGAACGGCAAGTCCAAGACGGTCAAGGGCGCCAAGGTCGTCGACGAGGCGATCTACGCGATGCTGCCGCAGGGCAAGCGGCTGCAGACGCCGAACCACGACGAGCTCGGCGAGCGCTTCGTGCTCTCGCTGGTCAACGAGGCCGTGCGCTGCCTGGGCGAGGGCATCCTGCTCGACGCCGAGTCCGGCGATCTCGGCGCCGTCATGGGCATCGGCTTCCCGCCGTTCCAGGGCGGCCCGTTCCGCTACGTCGACCGCTTCGGCGCGCGCAACATCGTCGCCCGCCTGCGCGCGCTCGAGATGCGCTTCGGCCGCCGCTTCGCGCCGTGCCCGACGCTGGTCGAGATGGCCGACAAGGGCACGACCTTCTTTGGCTAGATCGCCCGAAGCGTGGGTCCAGGCGCTGTTGCCGCTGCTGCCGGCCCCGGCGCGCGCCGAGGCATTGCCCAACGACGGCTGGCTGGTCGTGGGCGGCGACCCCGCGCTCGTCGTCGTCCGGCTGACCTCTGCTGGTGTGCGCATCGGCCCGGCGCGCCTGCGCTTTTGGGGGCCGCGGCCGGTGTTGGTCGAGGAGCGCCTCGCTGGCGCCTCGTGGCAGCTGTTGCCGCAGGACGAGACCCAGGCCGAGGCCGTGCTCGCGGCCCTGATCGACGCCGCCGCGCTGTTGCGCCGGGCCGAGCTGCGCCCCTGCGGCCGCTGCGGCGACGCCCGCGCCGTCGAGGAGGTCGCGATCATCGCGCAGACACGCGGCGATTGCCCGTTCTGCTCCCGCCCGGCGACCTGAGCCGATCGTCGGGCCGTCCGGCGCGAGGCCGCCGACGCGGCGCGCGGCGTCCGGGCCCAAGCGACCGTCTCGACGCCCGATCGGCCTTGCCCTACGATGGCGGACGGGAGCCCGATGGACTACAGCCACGCCTTGCATTCCGAGGAGCAGCGCCGCCTCGCCGCGCAACTGCGGCGCGTGGGCTTCGTCGTCGCGCCGCTGGTCGCCGGCCTGGCGCTGCTGGTCGCCCCGGACAACATGGCGCCGCGGGCTGCGGCCCTGGCCGCCTTGCTCGGCGCGACGCTCGTGCTCTGGCTGACCGAGGCGATGCCGATCGGCGTCACGGCGGTCGCCGCTCCGGCCATCGGCGTCTTCGCCGGCATCGCCGACCCGACGACGATGTTCGCGCCGTTTTCGTACCCGACGATCTGGCTGCTACTCGGGCTGAACCTGCTCGCGCATGCCGCAGAATGGCGCCGCCTGGACCGCGTCTTCGCCATGCGCTTCTTCTCGGAGCGACGGACGACGCTGCGCGAGCTGACGACGAACATCGCCGTGGCCTCGTTCGCGCTCTCGGCCTGGATGCCCAACCGCGGCGTCGTCGCGCTGATGACCTCGATCGTCCAGGGGCATCACCAGCGCTTTGGTGACCGTTTTCGCCGGCTCGGGCTATCGAGCGTGGCCTTCGCCGCGCTGCTCGGCGGCCTGATCCTGCCGATCGGCGCGCCGGCGAACCTGATCGCGCTCTCGGCCCTGGTGCAATACGACGGCCGCGAGCTGCCGCTGCTGTACTGGACCCTGGTCGCCCTGCCGCTGGCGATCGTGCTCATGGCTGGGTGGCTGCTGGTGATCCGGCGCGTCCACGGCGTCGACGGCGACCAGATCGTGCACGGCGACGTGCGCATGGCCGAGCCCTGGGTCCCCGGGCGGCGACGGCGGCCGCCGACGACGCAGATGCTGCGCATCCCGGACAACCCGGTGCTGGCGCTCGAGCTGGATCGCGCGCAGCTCTCGATCGCTGTCGTCATCGTCGCGATGCTGGCGCTCTTTGCGCTGCCGGGCCTGGCGCGTCTGGTGCTCGATCCGACCACGGCCACGCGGGTCGCCGCCTTCTTGCCGCCCATGCCGATCGCGCTGCTGGCCAGCGCCGTGCTCTATTTGATGCCAGCGACCCAGCCGGACGCCAGCCACGCGACACCCGAGCCGGTCGCGGAGTGGGGCGCGGCCTCGCACGCGGACTGGCAGGTGCTGCTCGTGGTCGGCAGCGGCCTCGCGCTCGGCCAACAGACGATGGATACGGGCTTGTCGCAGTGGCTCGGGGATCTCGTCGTCCGCGGCTCCGGCGTGCATGGCGAGCTCGGCCTGACGTTCTTGCTCACCGCGGTCACCCTGGCCGTGACGCAGGTCGCCAGCAGCGCCGTCGCGTCCGCCATCTGCGCGCCCTTGGCCATCGTCACGGCGCAGCAGGTCGCCGTCTCGCCGGTCGCGCCGTGCCTCGCCGTCGGCCTGGCCGCGAGCTTCGGCGTGATGCTGCCGATGTCGGACGAGTGCAACCAGTTCATCTACAGCACGGGCGCGTTCCGCCGCGAGCAGATGCTGCAGCGCGGCGCGGTGGCGTTGGTCGCGGCGCTGCTGCTGATCCCGCCGGTGGTGGTCGTCGCTGCGCGGATCCTCGCGGTCTGAGGTGGGCCCGCGGGCGATCCGCCGCGCAGGGCCGCGTCGCTAGTTGCCGCCGATCACGACGTGGGTCACGCCGACGTTGCCGGCGGCGTCGGTCGCCTGGACCAGCAGCGTGTGGCGGCCGCGCTGGACATCGGCAGGCAGCGGCAGCTCGAAGGCCTCCTGCACAGCGTCGAAGATGCCGTCGCCGGCGGCGCAGAGCTGCACCGGCTCGCCGTCGAAGCTGACCTCGACCCGGACGATGCGCGACACCGCGTCGGTGGCGACGCCCTCGAGCTTGCCGTTGCGGATCGCGGCGCTGACCTCGGGGCGGCCCTGGTCGACCAGGAAGGGCGCGGAGATCTGGGCGATGGTGCGCGCCTCTGCCGGTGTGTTGTCGAGCACGTCGCTGGCCTCGACCCGGACCTCGTACCAGCCGTCGGGCATGTCCTTGGGGCTGATCGTCAGCTGCGTCTTGTCGAAGAAGCGGTCGTGCAGCATCAGCCACTGCGCCGCGCCGCGCTTGCGGTAGCTGACGACGTAGCCGAGCTTGTCGCCGTCGGGGTCCCGCGCGCTCCAGTTGACGCGGAAGCTGTTGGCCTTGTCGTCGCGCTGGACCTCGAGCTTCTCGATCGCCGGGACGCGGTTGATCAGCCTGCGGTGGACGCGCAGCTCGGTGACATGGGCGTCGGGCGAGGCGAAGACGACGCGCACCTGCAGCATCGTCGCGGCCGGGCTCTGCGAGCGCTCATTGGCGAGCGGCTGCCAGGCGCTCCAGGTGTCGTTCGCCGGATTGGAGAAGCCCGAGCGCGTCTCGATCTCGAACTTGCCCGTGCCCAGGACCTCGACCCGGCCCCAGGTGGCGACGCCGCTCTCGCTCAGGACCTCGGTCGTGAACGCGGCGCGCTTGCTCGGGCCTCCTACGCGGTAGACGGCGCCGCTGCGGCCGGTGAACAGCGTCTGCGGACCCTTGGGGCCCATCTCGATGCCGAGAACCGAGCCCTCGTCGAGGTCGAAGAGCGTCTGGACCTGGCCGTGCATGTCGCCGACCAGGACGCGGCCACCATGCGCTGCGCCCGCGACCACGCCCTGGCCCGAGGCGCCGATCTGGCCGAGCAGGCCGACGGTCGAGGCGAAGAGCTGGTAGAGCTGGCCGTCGTCGTGGCGGGCCCAGATCGCGCCTGCGCCGCCGGCGTCCGGGCTGCTCGCCTGCTTCTTCTGCGCAGCCTTGGTCTCGCGCTTGGCACCATCGGCGCCCGGGCGTTCGGGCGTGGCCTTGAGCGTCGCCATCTTCGCCGCGTCGGCCGCGCCGTTGACCGCGACGAAGAGCCGGTCGCCGAGCCGGGCCACGCTGCGGACCTCGCTGCCCGGGAAGCTGGCCAGCGCCGTGACCTTGCCGGCGGCGTCGACGCGCATCAGCATCGGCGAGCCTGCGGTGCCGACCAGCAGGCTGCCCTGGTCCTCGAGCAGGACCAGCGCGTGCTCGGTGTCGGTGTCGGCGAAGACCTTGGCCGACTTGGCCGCCGGGTCGATGGCGAAGATCTTGCCGCCGGGGCCCGTGGCGGCCAGCAACGTCGAGCCGCGCTGCAGCAGCGCCCACACGTGCTTGGTCTTGGGCAGTTCGACGACGGGCTCGACCTTGCCGGCCGCGTCGACGTGCACCACCTTGCCCGAGCCGATCAGGCCAGCGTAGACGCCGCCCTTGCCGTCGAGCGCCAGCGAGCCGACCAGCGCGCCGTCGAGCTTGGCCACCTCGCGGGCCTTGTCGCCCTCGACGACGAAGACCTTGGCCTCGAGGCCCGTGCCGAGCCAGAGCTTGTTGCCGTCGCGGACCCAACAGTGCACGAGCTCGGCGTCGATCTCGGTGCGCTGCAGGCCCGGCGCCACGGTCAGGCCGTCGGTGGCGTGCGAGGCGAGGCCGTCGAGGTCGCCCTTGGCGAAGTCCTTGCCGTCGACGAACTCCCAGACCTTGGGCTGCGAGGCCACGGCGGGGGCGACGGCCGCCAGCACCAGGCCGGCCCCCGCGGCGGCCAGCGTCAGGCGCAGCGAGCGGGCGCGACGTGGGGCGGAGCCGTGCAACGCGGAGAGGCGCGGGCGTGCGGCGGAGGGCAGGGTCGGGTGCATTCGAGTCCTCGCGGCAGGGCGGGCCTGCAGGGTGTCGATGGGCGCAAGAGAGGGCGCAGGAGCGGGTGCGACAGCGGCGGCGGTGGCGGTCGCGGGGGCCAGGGAGCGGTCAGCGATCGTCGCGGACCTCGAGGGTCATCTGTCCGGTGCCGTTGATGGTCCACGGCAGGTCGATGGTGGTGCGGATGGTGTCGTGGCCGTTGCGGACGCGGCGGCCGTGGCCGCTCAGCGCCGAGCGTGTGCTCATGGGCAGATCCGTCAGTCGTTCGCCGCGGATGCTCCAGCTTCGGTCGGGCAGGGTGAGGATCACCGCCAGGCGGTTGTGCGGCTGGTAGTCGCGCACGGCGGCCAGGACGTCGTCGATGTTCGCCGGCTCCGGCCGCTCCGGCGGCTTCTCGGCCGCGGGGCCGAACCAGACCTGCACCTTCTCGCCGGCGAGGTCGCGCGGCAGGGCTGGCAGCGTCACGTCGACGGTCTTGGGCCCCTCGTTCGGCTTGACGAAGCCCAGGCGCAGGCGCACCGGCTTGCCGGCGGTGATCTTCTCGCCGGGCAGCCGCGCCGAGTCGAGAAAGACGATGTCGCGGGCCTCGTCGACGTCGATCTCGGCGTGGATCGCCTTGATCCGCAGCCGCTCGAAGCCGTTCCAGACCAGCGCCTTGGTCAGCCCCATCGTCAGCGCGCGCACCTCGCCGAGCTGCGCGCTGCCGTCGAGGCTGACGAAGCGATCCTCGACGACCATCGGCGGGCGGTCGCCCTCGAGCTCGACCGTGAGCTTCAGCCGCACGCTGGCGGCGTCCGCGACCGGCTCCGAGACGGTGAAGGCGTTGGCCACGACCATCGAGGCGATCATCGGCAAGAAGCGCGGCTGGTCGACGATCTCGACCTTCCAGGTCTTGTCCGTGCCGATGCCGAGGCCACGCACGCGCACGTCCACCGGCACCCAGCTCGCCTTGGGCCCGATGCGGCCTGCGATGGCTGGCTGCCGGTCCATGTCGAGCACGCCGATGTCACTGGTCGGCACCGCCATCTTGAACGAGTTCATCTGGCTGGCGAGGATCCAGAGCACATGGGCGTTGCCGACCGGCAGGTGCAGCTGGCCGACGCCTTGGAAGGGGTGGCCAAAGGCGATGAAGCGGTCGTCGCGGACCCAGGTCACGGTGCCGACGCCGGCCAGGCTCATGTCGCCGCGCGCCAAGACCAGCGAGATGGCCGATCCGGGCTGGAAGGGCTGCGAGACCATGTCGATCTGGCCGCCGCCACCCGCGGTATCGACCATGCCGAGGCCGCTCTGCTCGAGATCGTCGGCGAAGGCCTTGAGCACCTTGCGGTCGAAACCCGCCGCCGAGACCGGCATCGCGAGCGGCCGCAGGCCGGCGGCGTCGACGCCCGCGACCATCTGCGGCTCGCTCGGGCCCTGGGCCGCGGCGACGGCGCGCAGATGCTCGCCCTGGGTCGCCCCCGGGGCCCGCGACGGCAGCGCCATCGCGCCCTGGATCCGCTGGTTCTCCGGGGGCTTGCGCAGCGGACGGTCCATCTCGGGCATCATGTCCGCGATCGGCGTGACGCCGGCGACCGGATCCTTGTTGAACGGGAAGGCGTAGGCCACCGCGCCGACCAACAGGTCGCCGCGCTTGTCGTCGTGGACGAAGACGGGGCTGCCGCTCATGCCCGCGACCACGCCCGAGTGCTCGAGGCCCAGGCCGGCGCAGCGGATCAGGATCATGTCCTGGTTCGGCAGCTTGTTGTGCAGCACGCCGATGACCTCGATGTCGAAGCGCTCGATCTTCTGGCCCCGGATCACCGTCAGGCCGTGGCCCTTCATGCCGGGGCGCAAGTCGCGGCTGCCGAGCGTCGCCGGCGCCTTGGCCTTGCTCGTCGGGGCGGCGTGCGCCGTCGCGGTCCAGCCGACCAGGGAAGCGCCCAGGACAGCGCCCAGGGACGCGCCCAGCGCCAGGGTGGCCGCGAGCGCGGCGCGCATCGCTCCGCGTCGATCCAGCAGGCCCTGTTGCGCGCGCCGCCGATGGGGCGCCGCTGCGGCCGGCGCGGGCATCGGCTGCCCTGGGTTCGGCTGCAGCAGGAGGCCCGGGTTGCTCGTCATGCTCGACTCCTCGACGGTCGCCTCGCGGTCGTCCGGGGCGGCTCCGGCGCGTCATTCGACGGCCTGACACCGGCCGTGCGCCGCATGGTCCAGCCGGCAGCCGCACGTCTCCGTGGCGGGTCCCGGGCGATGACGGGCGGCGCCGCATCCTGCAACACCACGCATCGGATTGCCATGCCCGCTGGCATGGGCACACTCTGCGACGCGCGACAACGTGCGGCGATCCAACCAGCCGCGCCGATTGCGCCCAGGAGTCCGCCTTGCGACGCCCGTTCCTGCTGATTCAAGCGCGAAATCCAGGCGATCCGATGATCGAGCACGAGCGCCTCTGCTTCTTGCGCGGCATGGCGCTCGACGACGCCGAGCTGCTCAGCGTCAACGCCCTCGAGCGTCTGCCGACGGCGGCCGAGCTGCGCGGCTGCTGCGCGGTGCTGATCGGCGGTTCGGGCGACTACTCGGTGCTCGACACGCACGGCTGGATCGCGGCCCTGGTCAACTTCTGCCGCGAGGAGCTGGTGCTGCGCGGCAAGCCGACCTTCGCCTCCTGCTTTGGCTTCCAGATCCTGGTGCTCGCGATCGGCGGCACCATGATCCGCGACCCGGAGCGCGGCGAGGTCGGCACCTTCGAGTTGGCCCTGCACCCCGTCGCCCAGACCGATCCGATCTTCGGCTCGTTGCCCGAGGTCTTCGCCGCCCAGGTCGGCCACAACGATCGCGCGATCTCGCTGCCCTCGGGCATCCACGCCCTGGCGAGCACGCCGCTCTGCCCCCTGCACGCCTTCCGCGTCGGCGTGCTGCCGATCTGGGCGACGCAATTCCACCCCGAGCTCGACGAGCACACGATGCGCGACCGCTTCAACCGCTACCGCGCCCTCTACGGCACGCCCGATCCCAGCGCGGACGAAGCGTTCCTGGCCAGCCTGCGCGCCAGCGAGGAGGCCAGCCTGCTGCTCGGGCTGTTCGGCCATTGGGTCGCCGAGCACGAAGGCGAGCTCGCCGCCATGGGGCTCTGAGCCGGCCGCAGGCCCTCGGGCGGCGTCGTGCTCGTCGAGGCGGTCGGCGCGGTCAACGGGCGCCGCGGGCGTCGTGCAGCAGCGCTCGGGCGGCGCGCTCGTAGCGGGCCCGGACGACGGTGGCGCCCCAACGCTTCTCGAGCTGGCGCAGGCCAAAGTGGTAGCGCGCGACGTGGTGGTAGTGGTCGAGGAAGGCGACGTTGATCGCCGCCGCCGTCGCCGCGCCGACCACCGGCAGCAGCTGGAACGCGCTCTTCTGCGAGACGACGACGCCGTAGCGGGCCAGGATCTTGCCGACCAGCTCGGCGACGACGGGCGATTTGCTGCGCAACAGCATCTTGGCGACCTGCTCGGTGCTGGCGCCGGCGGCCATGCGGGCGACCTCGGTCGCCGCGCGCTGCAGGCCGATGCGCGCGGCGTAGTAGGCCGTCTCGCTGGCCGCAGCGCCCTCGAGCGAGCTGACGCCGTCGGCACCGAGCTGGACGCCGTGAGGCCGCCCCGCACCCAACGCGAAGACCGCGACGCACTCCAGGCGATCGGCGGGATCGTCGAGATCGGCGCCGAGCCGCGCCGCGATGTCGGCGATCGCGCGCAGCATCAGCACCGTCGAGGCGCTGAGCTCGGCGCCCAGCGTGACGCCGCCGAGCAAACCGCCGACGAAGCCCGCCGCGCCGACCGCGATCGTGCGCTGCTGGCCCATGGCGAAGGTCGAGGCCACCTGGCCGCGCAGGTCGCGGTCTGCGGCTGGCGCGTGCCGCCGCGGCAGGCCGATCAGCGCGACGCTCATCGCCTTGCGCAGCGCGACCTCGCCCGCGGCGTCGAGCGCGCGGGTCGCTGGCGCCGGCAGGCGCTGGATCAACGCCTCGACCGGCCGGCCGATCAGGCGCGAGGCGCGCAGGGCGAAGCTGGGGTGCTCGAGGTAGGCGGCGGCTTCGTCGATGAAGGCGAGCTCGTCGTCGGTCGGGGACTCGCTCGTCGGCGGCGGCGTGATCATGCGCCCAGCGTGCCAAAAGGCGCGCAGGCGCGGAAGGCCTCGACGATGGCGTCGGTGCTCGCGCCCGGGCCGAAGATGCCGACGACGCCGCTGGCGCGCAGCGCGTCGTGGTCGGCGTCGGGCAGGATGCCGCCCATCAGGATCGGCACGTCCGGGGCGCCGAGCGCCGTCAACGCCGCCCGGACCTCGCTGGCGATCCAGACATGCGCGCCCGAGAGGCTCGACAGGCCGATGGCGTCGACGCCCTCGCTGACCGCGGCGCGGGCGATCGCTGACGGCGCGTGCCCGGGGCCGAGCCAGATCACCTCCATGCCCGCGTCGCGCAGCGTCATCGCCAGCAGGCGCAGGGCGTTGGTGTGGCCGTCGAGGCCGGCCTTGGCCAGCAACACGCGGCGGCGCGGACCGGTGCCCAGCGGCGAGCGCGCCGGCATCGCGGCGGTGTCGACGCCGAGCGGCGCCGACCAGCGCGGCCCACGCACCGAGAGCAGCGCGTCGGTCCACTCGCCGGTGGTGCCGCCGGCCTTGGCGAAGGCCACGGAGGGCTCGATGATGCTGGCGTCGCCGCGCGCGGCCTCGATCAGCGCAGCCCGCGCGACGGTCCAGGCGGCCTGGTCACGACCTTCGCGCCAGGCGGCGAGCGCGGCGCTGCGGTCCTCGCCGATGCGCTCGGCCTCGGGCTGGGCCTCGATCGACGGCGGCCGGGCGACGTCCACCGGCTCGAAGAAGGCGTTGACGCCGACCAGGATGCGCTCGCCGGCCTCGATCGCCTGCGACCACGCGCGCATCCGCTGGCCCAGCCGCGCCGAGAGCTCGAGGATCGTCGCCTCGTAGCCGCGCGCCAGGCCCGCGTCGAGCAGGGCCCGCGCCGCCGCGACGATCCGCGCCGTCTCGCCCTCGATCACGTGCGATCCGGCGAAGATGTCGGGCCAGTCGGCGATGCCGGTCTCGTACATCCAGACCTGCTGCGTGCGCAGCGCCAGCGTCTGCTCCGCCGCGTCGGGCAGGCCGAGCGCCTCGCGGAAGCCGGGCAGCTGCAGCGCGCCGACCCGCGCGTCGGCCGACGCGAGCACCGGCAGGCACGAGAGCGCGACGCGGACGATGTTCACCTCGGGTTGCTGCGCCGTCAGCGACAGCGAGCGCACCTGGCAGCCAGCGCGGAAGCGCACGTCGACGCCGTAGCGCTCCTTGCACAGCGCCGGCCAGAGCTGGCTGTAGGCGCGGACCTTGCTGATCTCGGTGACGAGCTCGAGGCCGGAGTTGATGAAGAACGAGATCGACTCGGCGGCCGCGGCCAGCTGCTGCGGCGCCAGGCGATCGCGCACGGCGTCGAGCAGAAAGACGGCGCCGAGCAGGGCGTAGCCGACCTCCTCGTCGGCGCTGGCGCCCGACTCCATCAGGTGGTAGCCACAGCAATTCGTGGGGTTCCATCGCGGCGTCTGCGTTTGGGCCGTCGCCACCAGGTCGACGCTCCATTGGAAGCTCGCCGCCGGATCGAAGACGTACGTGCCGCGGGCGACGAACTCCTTGAGCATGTCGTTCTGCGTGGTGCCGCGCAGCAGCGCGCGATCGACGCCGCGTTCGTCGGCCAGCGCCAGGTAGAGCGCGTAGAGCCACGGCGCCGTGGCGTTGATTGTCATGCTCGTGTTGGCGGTCGCCAGATCGATCGCCTCGAAGAGCTGCCGCATATCACCGAGGTGGCTGACGCTGACGCCGGTGCGGCCGACCTCGCCGCGCGCCATCGCGGCGTCGGCGTCGTAGCCGCATTGCGTCGGCAGGTCGAACGCCACCGAGAGGCCGCGCTGGCCCTTGGCCAGGTTGTCGCGGAAGCGCGCGTTGGTCGTGACCGCGTCGCCGAAGCCGGCGTAGGTGCGGATGATCCAGGGCGGACGTTGCTCGAGTGGCTTCATCCTGGCACCGCCGCCAGGCGATCGCGCAGCAGCGTGCGCGCGATGACCAGGACCGCGAGCACCTCCTCGGCGCCCTCGAAGATCGACAGCACGCGGGCGTCCTGCCAGTAGCGGCTGACGGCGTACTCCTCGGAGTAGCCCATGCCGCCGTGCAGCTGCATCGCCTCGCGCGTGACGAACTCGGCGTCGCGGCAGGCCAGGAGCTTGACCAGGCTGGCGTCGACGTCGCCCTTGTGCTCGTCCATGGCGTCGCAGACGGCGAAGGTCATCTGCCGGCTCAGGGCGATGCGCGCGGCCATGTCGCAGAGGCGGCGGCGCACCAGCGGCAGGCTGTCGAGGCTGCGGCCGAAGACGAGGCGCTCGCGGGTGTAGCTGACGGCGGTGCGCAGCGCGGCCTCCATCACGCCGACGGCGCGGGCCGCGGTCTGGATGCGGCCGCCGGCGAAGCCCTTCATCTGCAAGGCGAAGCCGCTGCCGACCTCGCCGACGCGCAGCGAATCCGGGACGAACCAGCGCTCGAGGAAGCAGCTGAAGCTGTGCATGCCGCGGTAGCCGACGGTCGGGATCGCCCGGCCCGAGAGGGTGCCGCCGTGGCCGTCCTCGTGGGCGAAGCTGCGGTCGTCGGCCGGGGCCTTGGTCGGCGGCTTCGGCACCAAGAAGAGCGTCAGCCCCTTGGCGCCGTCCTCGGGCTTGCCGGTGCGCGCCAGCACCAGCAGCACGCTGGCGCGGCCGGCGAAGGTGCACCACGTCTTCTCGCCCGTGAGCAGCCAGCCCTCCTCGCCGTTCGGACCGCTGGCGCGCTCGGCGACGGTGCGCACGGCGGCGACGTCGGAGCCGGCGTTGGGCTCGGTCACGGCGATGCCGACGATCTCCTGGCCCTTGGCGATGCGCGGCAGCCAATGCTTCTTCTGCGCGTCGGAGCCGCCGGCCAGCAGCGCCTTGCTCGCGATCTCGGGCCGGGTGATGACCGAGCCGCCGGCGCCGAGGCTGGCGCGGCTGAGCTCCTCGGTGGCGATGGCCATGCTGCGGTGGTCGATGAACTGGCCGCCCCAGCGCTCGGGGATGGTGATGCCCAGCGCGCCGATCTCGGCGTAGGCGGCGATCAGCTCCTCGGGCAGCAGCGCGTCCTCGCGATGGATGTGCTCTGCCAGCGGCGCCACCTGCGCGTCGGCGAAGTCGCGGAAGAGCACGCGGATGTCCTCGTGGTCCGGCGAGAGGGCGTAGGCCGCCGGGGCCGACGCGCCGCCGCCGCAGATCCACGCCGCGAGGCCGTCGATCGCCTCGGCGCCGCACGCCGTGCGCAGGGCGGCCCGGATCTCCGGGCCCAGCGCCAGGCCCTCGGGCGCGTCCGGCAGCGACGGCGCCTCGGCGCGCAGGCTGGCGTCGAGCTGCAGCACCACCCGGGCGGCGGCGTAGCGGGCGAGGCGGCGGCTGCCGTTGTCCTCGGCGCGACCGGCGAAGGTCCCGAGCAGCGTCTCGCTGGCCTGCAGCTCGGCCGTCGCCCGCGCCAGCCACATCGCCGCGTCGCCGTGGACGTGCAGCCGCGACGTCGACAGCTGACCCGGCCGTTTGGGATCTTCGACCGCTGCGGCCAGCGCGGACGTGACCGCGTCCAACGCCATGCGACCGACCTGCAGCGCCCGCTGCAGGTGGGTGTCGAGCTCGCTCATCGTGGACTCCAAGGCCAGGGCCAGGGTGCGCCTACGGCTTGTTCACTTCGTAGATCGGGAAGTACGAGTACGTCGCGCCCGACTGGTACTCCTCGTGCAGCCGCATGATCTCTTCGAAGCCGTAGACGTCCATCTCGGCGACGTCCTCGGGCATCCAGCCGGTGTTCTCGGCGAACTGCACCGCGGCGCGGCCCTGCGGGTAGCGGGCGTAGTGGGTGTGCACGTGGGTGTGGCGCTCGATGCACTCGATGGCGCGGATCAGCTCGATCCGCATGCCCTCCTTCCAGCCCGCCGTCGCCACCAGACCCTGGCGCGAGAGCGCCTTGATCGTCGCCCGCGTCACGGGCGAGCCGACGTAGTCGAGGAAGATCGAGACGCCGATGCCGTCGGTGTTCTCGTTGACGATGCGCAGGAAGACCTTCTCGGACTCGAGGTAGCGCTTCTTGTACTCGGGATCCTGGCCGTAGCGGACCTGATCGTAGTCGAGATCCGAGAAGTTGCGCCGGTCGATCGCGGTCATGCCGGCGCGACGGATGGCGCGCAGGCGGCGGGCGCTGCTGCTGATCATCGCGACGCGGGCGCCGGAGAACTTGGCCAGCGTCAGCTCGGCCCAGGTCACGCCACCGCCCCAGCCCCAGACGTAGGGCGAGGGGCAGTCCTCGACGCCCATCTGGATGCGCCAGCAGCCGTACGCCTGCTGCCAGTTCGACCAGGCGGTGATGTAGCGCAGCGAGAACGCCGCCCACTGCTTGAGCGAGAAGCGCGAATTGTCGGGCACCGGGATCACCTGGTATTGGTGCAGCACCGTGCGCTTGGCCAGCAGACCGATGGTGTTCGGCGCGTCATAGCCGAAGATCTTGATCGGGTAGCCCCATTTGTCCCAGACGCCGTTGCAGAACAGGATGGCGAGGTCGCCTTCCTTGACGGTCTTGACGCGCTCGCCGACGCGCAGCACGCGGACCACGCCGGCGTTGCCGATGACCACCTTGTCTTCGCCACGCTGGCGGCAGATGTCGACCGGCTTGCGCTCGATCGCGTGGCTCATGTTGCCTTCCCAGCAACCGTAGAGCGACTCGACGAGGCATTGTTCGTCGCCCAGCTCGGGCAGCGCGATCTCGCCCTGTTCCACCGGGGCCGGCGCCGCGGGATCGTCGGTGGGGCCGGGCCGCAGAATCCAAGCAGTCGTGCGCTCTCCGCCGTGTGGCATCAGGACCTCCGACTCGGCGCTCGCTGGTTCGGCGGGCGTCGCCGCTGGGGCCGAGTGTGGTCACGCTAGCGGCGCATGACACGGTGCGTCAAGGCGAAGTGACCGCATCTACCACGACGGGTTTGACAGCGCAGGGCGGGCCGACCACGATCGCGGCGTGCGGCGGCGGGTTGGCCGCGCTCGGGGGAGTGGCGAATGCGCAAGGTTCCGACGTTTCTGCAGGTTGCGGTGGCCGCGCCGGGCGGCTCGACCCTGCTGCCCGGCCAGGGCCGCCGGCTCGCGGCCGCGCTGCTGATCGCCTCGCTCGCGATCGTGGGCTGCAAGCGCGATCCCGCGCCCGTCGATGGGCCCGATCCCCAGGGTGCGGCGCCCGTGCAGGCCGAGAACGCGGCCCCGGCAGAGGAGGCAGCCGCCGGCGAAGCCAAGCCCGCAGAGGGCAACGCGGCAGCAGGCGGCGCAGCTTCGGCCGCAGCGGCGGCACCGAGCGCAGGTGCCAACGTCGACCCCAAGGCCGCGGCCAACGTCGACCTCGTCGCCCTGGGCAACCGCCCCGCCGAATTCGTCGGCAAGCTCGTGCGCTGCGAGGTGCTGATCGGGCCGAGCCCGGTGGCCGTCGGTGCCGACGAGATCCGCGCCGCCGCCGCGCAAGGGGCCGGCACCATCGACGATCGCCGTACCACGCTCTTCTGCAAGGTCGCTGGCGAGGGGCTGCAGTCGACGCCCGTGCTCGCCTGGTTCCCCGAGGGCGAGAAGGGCGTGATCCTCGACATCGATCGCGAGACGATCGTCGCGCTCGAGATGCGCGGCACCTACGCCGGCCAGCCGGTCGCGGTCGTCCGCGGCGTCATCGGCGGGCCGCGTCGCGCCGCGCCGGGCAAGACCGATCCGGACCTGCTCTCGGCGCTGCTCTGGCCCGACAAGCTCCAGGGCCAGACGGTCGCCTGTCGCGCCACCGCGCCGGCGATGCCGGTCGCCGTCGGCAGCGAGGACGACGACGCCAAGGCCCTGATCGGCGAGGAGCTCGCGCCGCGCAAGGCGTTGCTGCGCTGCGCTGACGCCCGCGGCGGCTCGGTCGGGGTCACGGCCTACTTCGGCGCCCGCCAGGGCGGATCGCTGCTGAAGATCGGCAACGGCACGGTCGTCGACGTGCTGCTGCGTGGCTTCGCCCGCAACCAGCTCGTCGCGAGCTATGTGTCGATCCGCAGCGGCGCGCTGGAGGTCGACGCCGCCGCCGATCCGCTGCGCAGCTTCTTGCTCGATCCCGCGCCGCAGGTCGGCAAGGACGCCACGTGTCGCGTGCTGATCGCGCCGTCTGCCCTGCTCGGTGGCGCCGCGGACGCCGAGGCCCGGGCGCTGCTGCGCACGCCGCTCGACGCCAGCCGGACGACGCTCGCCTGCGCCGCGGCCGAGGGCAATGTGCCAGTCGATCTCTACTTCCCCTCGGGCAAGGCGCGCGAGCTGCTGCGCATCGGCGGCGACTCGGTCGTGCGCTTCCAGCTCTGGGGCGTGGTGCAGAACCGCGTCGTCGCGCTGTACCAGGCGGTCGAGTCGGGCGGCTTGCAGCTGCCGCCGGCCAACGATTGGCGCGCGCTCACGCTCGACGCCACGCCGGCGCTCGGCAAGGAGCTCGCCTGCGACGTCCTGGTCAAGCCCTTCGTCGGCGTGCGCCGCGGCCCGGCCGTGGACCAGCTGCCCTTGTTCGAGAAGGACGGCCCGCTCGCCGACACGATGGCCGTGCTCAACTGCAAGGACCATACAGGGGCTGCGGGCGGCACGCGGGTCGAGGCGTTCATCGCCGCGGGCAACGAGGCTGCTGCGGCGGCGCTGGCCGAGGCCAAGAGCGTCAAGCTCTCGGTGCGCGGCGCGGGCTACGGCGTCGTGCTGGCGCTGCTGCCGGCGCGCTGAGCCCGCAGATCCAAGCGGTCCGCGTCGTCCGGGCCAGATGGGAGGCGTGACATGAACCAGACGACCGAGCGCCCCGGCATGCTGCAGCTGGCCACGGTCGGGCTGCTGCTCGCTGGCGTGGCGTGGACGGCGCTCGTCGGCTGGCCGCAGGTGCAGGCCCTGCAGCATGGCGTCGAGGCGATGGAGACCCTGGGCCGTGTCGCCCGCGGTGCCGCCATCTACTACGTCAAGCCGCGCGGCGACGAGGGCGGCCGCATGGCGTGCCAGTTTCCGGTCGGCGAAGAGCGCGTGACCAAAGCGATCTCGTGCTGCGATCCCGCGGTGAACCTGCCGGGTACGCGCGACTGTGACCCGAGCAAGCTCAGCTGGAACACGCCGATCTGGCGCGCGCTCGACGTCGCGCTCGAGGAGCCGCAGCCCTTCGTCTGGGTCTACGAGGCCAGCGGCACCTTCGGCGCGGCGAGCTACACCATCAGCGCCTACGCCGACCTCGATTGTGACGGCGAGCTCTCGACCTTCCGCCTCGTCGGCACCGGCGACGTCAACGCCAAGCCCGACGACTGCGTGCTGCGCACGACGCCGGAGCTGCGGGTGGACCAGCCGGAGGAATAGCCCCCCGCTTGGAGCGCCATCGACGTCGGCTGCCGCAAGGCTCAGGGCGCTGTTGCGGCCGCCGGAGTGTCACCGCCCGCGGCCGGCTTCCCATCACCACTCGCGGCCGGCGGGGCAGCCGCGGCCGGAGCCGGACGCGACGGCGCGTAGCGGATCTTCAGCTGCGTCAGCGCCGCCTGGGTCGGCGTCAGCGGCCGGAAGCAGAGCGCCTCGAGCTGGGCCGTCGCCGGCTCGAGCGTCTCGGGCACGGCGAAGCTGCAGCAGCCGTCGGCGCAGGTCGGCGGCCCGGTGACGCCGAGCGCGATGCCGCCGAGCATCGGGTTGCGCGTGTCGAAGCGGCTGGCGACCTTGATCAGCAGCAGCGAGCCGCGAAGGGCGCGTTCTTCGACGCCGCGTCGCTCGCTGTTGACGCATTGCGGGCACGATCGGGCCAGGACGAAGGGCACGTCGCTGTGGACGAAGGTCTCGAGCACCTCGGGCCGGAACGCCTGCAAGGCCCCGGCGGCGTCGGTCGCCCAGCGTTGCCAGGGCAGCGAGAGCTGGCTGGCGGCCTCGAGCAGGCTCACGCCGCGGCTATGACCCAAGACGTGGGCCAGGCGGGCGTCATCGGCGGCGAGCGTCATCAATGCCTGGACGCAGGTGCCGCAGTCCGCGCTGCGCGCCGCGAGCGTCTCGAGCAGGTCGAGCGCGACGCTACCCAGGCCAGCGCTGGCGTAGGTGCGGGCGAGGTCGATGCGCGCGCTGGCCAGGGCCGGGTCGAGCGTACACGCCTCGGTCAGCGCCGTGCGCGCGGCTTCGACGTCCCCGGCGGCGAGCGCGTTGGCCCCCGCCTTGGCCCGGATCACGGCCCGGTCAGCCACAGAGGGGGCGACGGGCTTGGGGTCGACGTGCGGCAGGCTGGCCGGCTTCGACAGGCGCGGCGTGTCCTCGTCGAGCTTGGGCTCACAGGCCGTCAGCAGCGTCGACGCGATCGTCAACGCGGTCAGCACCCTCAGACGCAGCATGGCGAGGCTCCGCGGGGCGATGCGCACCCCTGCCGGCAGATGACCGGCCTCGCGCTAGAATGCCTCGTCGAACGCCACGTCGCCAGAGACGCCGACCTGGTAGGCCGACGGACGGCGCTCGAAGAAGTTGGTCAGCTCCTGGACGTCCTGCTGGTTCATGAACGGGAACGGGTTCTTGGCGTGGTACATCGGCTCCATGCCGAGGTTGGCCAGGCGCTGATCCGCGACGAACTTCAGGTAGGTGTGCATGTCGACCAGCGACAGGCCGGGTACGCCCTGCGAGAGCAGATCCTCGGCGAACTGCAGCTCGCAGGCGACGGCGTCCTTGAGCATCTCGCGCACGCGCAGCTGCATGTCGACGTCGAAGAGCTCGGGCTCCTCGGCGCGCACCTGCTGCACCACCTCGAACGCGAACATCATGTGGCAGGACTCGTCGCGGAACACCCAGTTCGTGCCGTCGGCCAGCCCCTGCAGCAGGCCCTTGCTGCGCAGGAAGTAGACGTAGGCGAACGCCGCGAAGAAGAACAAGCCCTCGATGCAGGCGGCAAAACAGATGAGGTTCAGCAGGAACGCGCGCCGATCGGCCGGCGAGCGCAGCACGTCCACCGACTGGATCGAGTCCATCCACTTGAAGCAGAAGTCCGCCTTGGTCTTGACCGAGGGGATGTTGTGGATCGCGGCGAACGCCTGCTCGCGCTCGGTCTGGTCCGGCAGGTAGACGTCGAGCAGCGTCAGGTAGAACTGCACGTGCAGCGCCTCTTCGTAGAGCTGGCGCGACAGGTACATCCGCGCCTCGGGGGCGTTGATGTGCTTGTACAGGTTGAGCACGAGGTTGTTCGAGACGATCGAGTCGCCCGTGGCGAAGAACGCGACCAGGCGGCCGAGCATATGCCGCTCGCTCGGCTGCAGCTTCGACTGGATGTCGTTGACGTCGCGCGAGAAATCGACCTCGTCGACGGTCCAGGTGTTGCGGATCGCCTTCTTGTACATCTCGTAGTAGCTGGGGTAGCGCATCGGGCGCAGGGTCAGGTTCAGACCCGGATCGAGCAACATGGTGGCCTCGCTGGCAGCGGTCGGCTGCTGGACAAGAAGTGCGGTGGCAGGCGGTCGAAGGCGGGCGGGCGACGGCAGGCGGGCGGCGGCGGGCGCGGACCGGCGGTACCCCGGCGATCCGCGCCCGCGCTCGCTCGCTACTGGCACGCCTCGCAGTACTCGGGGTTCTCGAGCGAGCAGGCGATGATGGCGGCGTCCGACGTACCCGAGGTCGCGGCGGCCGCGACCGGCACGCTGGTCGCCTCGGGCGGCAGGATGCGCGGCGCCGTCGTGGTCTGAGCGATGCGCGTCGCCGGGCGCGAACGCAGGTAGTACGTGGTCTTGATGCCCTGCTTCCACGCGTACATGTACATCGACGAGAGCTTGCCGATGGTCGGCGTCTCGAGGAAGAGGTTCAGCGACGCGCTCTGGTCGATGAACGGGCCGCGGGCGGCCGCCATGTCGATCAGGTCACGCTGCGCCAGCTCCCAGGCGGTGCGGTAGACGTGGCGCACGCGCGCCGGGATCGCCTCGATGTGCTGGATCGAGCCGTTGCCGCGCTTGATCTCGTCGCGCACCTCGTCGGTCCACAGGCCGAGCGTCTTGAGCTCGGTGACCAGCGACGCGTTGACCTGCAGGAAGTCGCCCGAGAGCGTCTCGCGCTTGAACAGGTTGCTGACCATCGGCTCGACGCACTCGTAACAGCCGGCGATGCTGGCGATCGTCGCCGTCGGCGCGATGGCGATCAGCAGCGAGTTGCGCAGGCCGTTGCGCTGGATGCGGCTGCGCAGGGCGTCCCAGCGCGCGGTGTCGCTCGGCACCACGTTCCAGGCGTCGAACTGCAGCTCGCCACGTGCGGCGCGCGTCTCGGCGAACGCGGGGTGCTTGCCCTCACGCTCGGCGAGGTCGCACGAGGTCGTCAGCGCCTGGAAGTAGATCTCCTCTTGGATCCGCGCCGAGATGTGGCGCGCCTCGGCCGAGTCGAACGCCAGGCCGAGCTGGAAGAACACGTCCTGCAGGCCCATCACGCCGAGGCCGACCGGGCGCCAGCGCAGGTTCGAGGTGCGCGCCTCGGTCGTCGGGTAGTAGTTCAGGTCGATGACGCGATCGAGGAACTTGACCGCCACCGCCGCGCGATCCCGCAGGCGCTCGTAGTCCACCGCCCCGTTCTCGACGAAGCGGGCGAGGTTGATCGAGCCGAGGTTGCACACGGCCGTCTCGCCGTCGTTGGTGACCTCGACGATCTCGGTGCAGAGGTTGCTGCTGTGGACGACGCGGCCCGGCTCGGCCGTCTGGTTGCACGAGCGGTTGCAGGCGTCCTTGAAGGTCATCCAGCCGTTGCCGGTCTCGGCCAGCGTCCGCATCATGCTCGCGTAGAGGTCGCGGGCCTTGACCACCTTGCGCGCGATGCCCTTGCGCTCGAGCTCCTCGTAGCGGCGCTCGAAGGCGTCGCCCCAGAGATCGACCAGCTCCGGCGCGTCCTTCGGGTCGATCAGCGACCAGTCGCCGTCGCGCTCGACGCGCTTCATGAACAGGTCGGGGACCCAGTTGGCGAGGTTGAGGTTGTGCGTGCGGCGGGCCTCGTCGCCGGTGTTGTCGCGCAGGGCGAGGAACTCCTCGATGTCCGGATGCCACGTCTCGAGGTAGACGCAACAGGCGCCCTTGCGCCGGCCGCCCTGGTTGACGGCCGCGACCGACGAGTCGAGCGTCTTGAGCCACGGCACGATGCCGTTGCTGTGGCCGTTGGTGCCCTGGATCAGCGAGCCGCGCGAACGGATGCGCGACCACGACACGCCGATGCCGCCGCTGAACTTCGACAGACGCGCGACGTCCTGGTAGCGGCCGTAGATCGCGTCGAGGTTGTCGGCCGGCGAGTCGAGCAGGTAGCAGCTCGACATCTGCATGTGGCGCGTGCCGGCGTTGAACAGCGTCGGCGAGCTGGGCAGGTAGTCGAGCTTGCTGATGAGGTCGTAGAGCTCACGCGCCTCGTCGACGGTGCGGGCGAGGCCGACGGCCACGCGCATGAAGAAGTACTGCGGCATCTCGACGACCTTGCGCGTCGTCGGGTGGCGCAGCAGGTAGCGGTCGTAGACGGTCTGCAGGCCGAAGTAGCCGAACAGGCGGCCGCGGGTCGGCACCAGCGCGGCGTCGAGCTCGGCGGCGTGCTCGGCGACGAAGGCGGCCACGGACGGCGCGATCAGGCCCAGCGAGGCGCTGACGCGGATGCAGTCGCCGAAGGTGCGGATGTTCTGATCGAGCACCTCGGCGACGATGACCTGGTCGAGCAGGCGCGCGGCGGCGAGCGACCAGGCCGGATCTTCGGTCACGCTGTTGGCGGCGTTGGTGATCAGGAGCTTCTGCACCTCGACCTCGGCGGCGCCGTCGTAGAGGCCGCGCAGGGTCTGGCGCACCAGCGCCGCGGCGTCGACGCCGCGCAGGCCCTCGAAGAGGTGGGCGACGCGGGCGACGAGCTCCTGGCCACGGAGCAGTGCGGTCTCGCCCGACTGCAGCTGCACGCGCAGATCACGCAGGGCAGGGGCGGCCGGGGCAGGGAAGAGGTCGAATTCCTGCAGCTCCGCGTGGTCGACGGCGCGGGCGCTGGCTTGGGTCACGGTTGCGAAGCTGTGCTTCGGGGTCGCGTTCGAGATGCTGGGCTGAAAGGTGCCTTCCATCGTCCGGTGATTCTCTTCGCCAATGCTCAAGGCGCGTTGGTTGATATGGGGGTCGACTCAACCTCCGTCGGCCCGTCCGACGGCAGAGACGAAACTCCACCCATTCGAGCCGGAGCCGAGCTCGAACGTGTGGCCGTGAGGCCACCACGACCCCTGCGGGCCGCTTCGGTGGTGTCGTCGCGTAGCGCCACCTGGATGGATCTCTCCACCCGAAGCTGACACCCGCTGGGATCCAGCGCGCGTCGATGCGCGTACGCGACAAACCACCAGATACTGGGGCAGGGATCGGGTGTCAACGCTATGGGTAGTGGCAGGCGCCGCTCCGGATCGGACCACGCGTCGGCAAAATCGGGCGGGATGTTCGCCGGTTCTGCGGTGCGACACGATCGTGCATGCCGCGGCGCGTCGCGAGAACGACAACGAAGTCAGGTGATTATGCGTCAACTTTGGAAAGTTGATGGTCCCGCAGTCCCCCGTCTGGAGCGCCGCGGCTCGTCGCGGGCCGGCGCTGCGGCGTCCATCCGGCGATGGCGGCTATACCATCAAGGATGACGGGCGGTTGTAACGGCCCGTCCGGTGCTCCTGGCGCCAGGGGAGGCCGTGATCAGCCTGAGCCGGCCGGGGGGCGTTGCGGCTCCCAAGGGCTCGAAATCATGTGAATAACGCGAAATGACGCGCAATGTCTAGGGGTTGCCGTCAGCGGCCGCGACGTCCACCGGGGGCTGTGGTCGGCCGACCAGCCGGATCACCGCGGCGAGGCAGCCGACCGAGAGCAGCAGCCCCTGCCACGGCGCCAGATCGAAGACCGACACGCCGATGTAGCCAAAGAGCGCGACGACCACCATCACCAGCAGGGCGTAGGGGATCTGGGTCCAGACGTGCTCGTCGTGGCTGACGCCCGCGGCGGCCGAGCTCATCACGGTCGTATCCGACAGCGGCGAGCAGTGATCGCCGAAGATGGCGCCGTCCAGCACCGCCGCTGTCGCCGCAAGCAGCCACGCCGGGTGGGCCGCCGCCAGCGGCGCCGCCAGGGGCACCACGACCGGCAGCAAGATGCCCATCGTCGCCCACGACGAGCCGGTCAAGAACGCGACCAGCGCGCTGACCAGGAAGGCAGCGAGGGGCAACGCCGCGCCCGCGCTCTCGCCGAGCAGGGCGGCCAGCCAGAGCGGCGTGCCCGCGTCCGTCGTCGCCGCGCGCATCGACATGGCGGCGAGCAGCAACACCAACACCGGCGCCATGCCCGCGACGCCTCGCAGCGCCGATCGCGCGGCGCCCGCGACGCCAAGGCCGGCCCTGGCCCCTGCGGCCCCCGCCACGAGCAGGCCGAGCACGCCGCCCAGCGCCAGCGCCTTGAGCCCGACGACGTCGGCGCCGGCGACGAAGACGTCGACCACGCTGGCGTCGGTGGCCCCGACCTTGTGCAGGCCGAAGCCGATGTTGGCGGCGACGACGACGCCGAGCACGATGAACACCGGCCACAGCGCGTCGCGGACCTTGGCGCCGTTCGCCGACTCGGCCGGCACCTGGGTCGTGGCGCTCGCGGCGTGGTGCTCGGCCCGTCGCATCGGCCCGAAATCCCGGCCCGTCCAGGCGAAGATCAGCGCGGCGGCGATGGTCGCGAGGCAGTAGAAGCGGTAGGGCAGCAGGGCGACGAAGATGCCGTAGGGCGACGCCGCGACGCCGGTGAACGCGCTGCGCAGGTCGCCGAGAAGGCCGACTTCGAAGCCGACCCAGGTCGAGACCAGCGCCACGCCAGCCACCGCGGCCGAGGTCGCGTCGACCAGGTAGGCGAGCTTGGCCCGGCTGACGCCCGCTCGATCGCAGGTATCGCGCATGCTGCCGCCGACCACGAGGCTGTTGGCGTAGTCGTCGAAGAAGATGACGAGGCCGAGCAGGGTCGTGGCCATGCGCGCCCGCCGAGGTGACGGACGGGCAGCGCCGCCGGCCATGGCGCGCGCCAGGGCACCGTAGGCGCCGCTGTCGATGCCGATGTGGACCATCCCCAGCATCGCGATGGTGAAGATCAGCACCAGCTGGTTGTCGCCGCCGATCAGCGTGTCGCGGGTGACGGCCAGCAGCGCGGTCGCGCCCTCGAGCGGCGGCCGGTCGATCATGGTCGCGGCGACCACGGCGATCACCAGCGCGGTCGCCGGGCGACGCAGCAAGAGCACGAGGATCACCGCGAGCAGCGGTCCGACCAGGCTGCGCGCGCCGATGGGACGCCCCTCGGCGATCGTCGCGCCCCCGGCGTCGCGCAAGGCGATGCCGGCCTCGGTGCGGACGCAGGTCCACACCGGACGGTCCGGGGACGCCGGCAGCGTCGCCGCCGCCGTCGCCGTCGACGGGCAGATGCCCTCGGGATCGGCGATCGTCGCCGACGGCTGGCTCGGCTCTTGGGCCGCCTTGGCCGCCCAGGCCGTCGTCAGCGCCCGCTCGGCCACCGAAGCGGCGCTCGGTCCGACCAGGTCGAGCAGCGTCACCAGCGCCACGACCAGCGCGCAGCCGATCAGCAGGCGCGCCCAGAGCGCATCGGGAAGCTGCGGCCGCGCCATCGGCTAGTTCTGCGCCGTGCCGGCTGGCTCGAAGCCCGCGAGCGCCTTCTGCAGCGACGCGTCCATCGGCTGCAGCTGGGTCCAGGGTCCGGTGGCCTCGACCAGCAGCAGGCGCTCGCCGACGACGTACAACGCCGTCACGAGCAGCCAATCCTCGGCGCCGCGATGCGTCAGCGCGTCGATGCGCTGGGCCTCGATGCCGCCGTTGGTGCGGAAGGGCACCGGCTTGGACACGCGGTAGCCGCGGCGCTCGAGGTGGTGCACCAGGGCCTCGGTCCAGAACGCCAGCGTCGCCTTGGGCGGATCCGCGACCTCGCGGGCGCGCAGCACGACGCCTTCGGCCGTGACCCAGCGGTTGGGGTCGCCGTGATCGTAGCGGGCGAACGCGCCGGGCAGCGAGAGGTTGTGCCGCGGGGTGCAGCCGGCCGCGACGACGAGCAGCAGCGCCAGCGCGCCCCATCGCCATCGACGTCGCCGCGTCGCCTCGCCGTTCTGTGTCACGTTGCCCATGCCAGCCTCGTGTCGGCGCGCAGCCTGCGCCGCGCAGCTTCGCAAAGTCCTAGTTGTCGTTGCCGAAGTCGCTGAGCACGGCGTCGACGCCGACGGTCTCGAGCCAGGCGAACGGCGGCCGCACGTACTGCATCGGCACGCTCGACTGCCACTGCAGGTCGACGGTGACGCGGGCGAAGCGGATGTGGTCCTGCATCTGCCGCAGCGATCCTGCGACCTGCTCGGTCTCGCGCAGCAGCCCCAGCATCTGGGCCTCGATGTTCGCGGTGGCGCCGGCGTCGGCCTGGTCGAGGAAGCCCCGCAGCTTGCGCAGCAGCACGCGTCGGCCCTTGAGTTGGGCCTTGAGCCGGGCGACGTCGAGCGTGTGGTCCTTGCGCTCGCGCGATTTGTCGAGGACCTGGCCCGCGCTCTCGATGGCGGTCAACACCGTCTCGAGCGCGCCCGGCGGCACCTTGAACTCCAGGCGCGTCGCCGTGATCAGCAGCGGGTAGCCGCCGGCCGCCTCGACGGCCCCGAGCATCGCCTTGCGCGCGTCCTCGGGGATGGCGACCTTGACGAAGATCCGCGCAGCGTGGGCGGTCAGGCGGTGGCCCGCGTCGCCGGGCTTGGTCTCGCCGGGCTTGGTCTCGCCGGGCTTGGCGTCGCCGGGCTTGGTCTCGCCGGGCTTGGCGTCGCCGCCGCCCTGGGCCGCCGGCTCCTGCGCAGCCGCCCCGATCGGCAGCGCGCACAACGTCCACAGCAGGGCCGCCGTCGGGCCCACACGTCGCGGCCAGATCATGGCTTCACCTCCACCGCGCCGAGCCCGGCCTGCAGCGCGGCCTGATGCCGCTTGAGCGCCGCCAGATCCGGCAGGAACGCCGCGTAGACCCAGACGTTGTCGCCTTCGACGCGGACCGCGAGCAGCCACGTCCACGGCCGTGGTTCGCGCGACTGCCAGAGCTGCCATTGCCACGCGCCCGTCGAGCCGACCTCCAGCTTGCGATCGCCTCGGCCCTCGAGCTCCCAGGCGATGGCGCGATGCCAGAACGTCGCGTCGCCGCGCGGATCGTTGGGCACCGCGTAGATGTGCAGCGCGCTGCTGTCCGCCGCACGCGCCGTGAAGGGCTCGGCGTCGCGCAGGGCGACGAAGCCCCCGATCGCCGGCGCCTGCACGCGATCGGCCGAGCCGCCCGGGCCCGGTCGACCAGGGCTCAACGCGCGCACCCAGGGGAAGGGCGATCGGCGCATCACGCCGCGGCCGTCTTCGGCCTGCGCCACGATCTCGATCGTGATCGTCTGCCACGCGACCAGGTCCCGCAGCGTCGTCAGGCTCGACTCGATGCCCTCGATGTCGTTGCTCAGGCGCTTGATCTGCGCCAGCAGCTGCAGCCGCTCCTCGACCCGCGTCGCCCGGGCCAGCAGCAGCAGCAGCCGCTCGCGGGCGTCCTTGAGCACGGCGAGGCGGCCGGCGAGGTCGGTGACCTGGTCGGTGACGTCGAGCGCCTGGATCCGCCGGTCGAGGACCTTGCCCAGCTCGCCGAACGCGGCCATCGCCTCGTCGAAGTCGCCGGCCGGCACGCGCAGCACGACGGTGTTGCCGGCCATCCGGTCGATGTAGCCGCCGCGCTTCTTGGCCTCGGCCTCGATCGCCTGCAGCGCGTCGACGCGGTGCTTCACCTCGAGCCGCAGGTAGCCGAGGTAGACGACGTCGCGGGCCTTGGCGTCGGCGGGCTTGTCGTCCTCGTCGTCGTCGGGCGCCTCGTCCTTGCCGCCGCCGTCGGCGCCCTCGGCCGCGCTGCCGTCGCCGCCGCTCGCCTGGCTCTGGCCACCTTGGGCCGCGCCGCTCGCTGCCGGCGTCGGCGGTGGGCGGCTCTGCGGCCGTCGCTTCGGCGCGGGCTCACGGTCGCTGTCGTCGGCGCTCGGCGGCGACGGCTGCGGCGCCCGCGGCTTGGGGCTGGGGCGCGTGCTCTCGGTATGCGGCGAGCTGCTGGTGGCGACGACGCTGTGGCGCGAGCGCTCCTCGGCCTCGACCTGGCGATACGCCTGGCCGCCGCCCGCGCCCTGGGTCACCGGCTGGTAGGGTTGCCATGCCTCGGCGCTGACCTTGGCGCTGTAGCCACCGCATCCGGTGAGCAGCATCAGGGTCGCGGCCAGCAGCGCGGTCGCCGCCATGCCGCGCCCGTGGCGCAGGGCAGCTGGGGTTGGTGTCATCATCGACTCCTCCACGGGCCCGCGGCGCCGCGGTCCTGCCGGCCACGCCTGTCGCCACGCGCAGGCGGCCGAGGCGCGCCGTTGCGGGCTACGCCGCGCGTGGGCTGCCGGCAAGCCGCGCCACCGCGCTGGTCTCGCCCTTGCCCTTGGCCGCAGCGTTCTTACGGGCCCCGGCGGCCTTGCCACCGCCGCGCATCCCGTCCACGGACCACCGGCCCGCACCGAACATCGCGACCCAAAGCGCCAATCCGAACTGCAGCATCGCCGGCTCCGTCAACGAACTCAAGCCGGACTCCCAGGTGGGCGAGAGCGTCGTCAGGACGGCGATCGACAGCGTGGCCAGCGCCGGCCATGCCGCGACGCGGGTGAACCAGCCGAGCAGCAGCAGCAGGCCGCACAAGGCCTCGACCGCGCCGGTGCCGAGCAGCCACAGTCGGCCAGGACCCGGGATGGCGAGCGCCGGATCGTGCAGGATCGCGCGGCTCGAGAAGAACTGCGCCGCCGCCCGACCTGCTTCGGTGCACGCCGCGGCGCGCGCGTCCTTGCAGCGCGCGGCGACCAGCGCCAGACAGCCGCCATCGCCGGCGCACGCGGCCTCTTCTTCGACCTCGCACATCGGCGCCTGGTCGCGGAGGCAGGCGCCGTTGGCCATGCCGACGCGCTCGGCGCCCGTCGTGACGAGCGCAGCGCCGAGCAAGATGCGGGCGAAGAGCAGGGCGCCGCTGACGCCTGCGGTCGGAGTGCCGGGTTGTGCCATCGTCGCCTCCTGCCGGGCCTGCGTGCGCGGCGCGTGATCGCGGCGCGTCGACGCGAGGTCGCTGGCGGCAGCGTGGCACGGCCGGGGCCGTCGGCAAGAATTGGCGCCCTGGTTCAGGTCGGCAGGTCGCGCGGCCGCAGCCAGGCGCGCAGCGTCCAGCCCGGCGCCATCGCCGCGGACCAGGTGTCCGCGTCGTCGCGCTCGAAGACCACGGCGTTGGCGGTCGTCATCTCTTGCCATTGGCCGCAGAGCAGGGCGGCGGCGTCCTCCCAGCCTGGGTTGTGGCCCAGGGCGAGCACCGTCCGCCAATCCTCGGGCCACGCTGCGGCGTCCAGCTGCAGCTCGCGCAGCCCGGCCAGGTAGAGCTCGGGCGTCACGCGCAGCACCTGCACCTCCGGACCTCGCGGAGCCATCGCTGCCCACGTCTGGCGCGTGCGCACCGCGTCGCTGCAGACCACGGCGTCCGGCCATGCGCCGAGCGCCAGCAGCGCCGACGCCATCCGCGGCGCGTCCCGCTCGCCCCGGCCCGAGAGGGGCCGCTCGTGATCGCTGAGCGCGTTGGAGTCCCATGAGCTCTTCGCGTGTCGCATCAGCACCAGCCTGCGCATCCGGTCGCTCCCGTCGCTTCGAGGCCCTCGGGTCGAGACCCGAGGCGTCGCCGTCCGCTGGCGTCGCGGCTGCAACGCCCCTGGCGAATTCCCCGGCTCGGCTCTACGCTACGCGGACGCAGACGTCGCGTCACGCGCCGACCCGCGCGCCGGCCGTTCGCGCAACGACGTCCCTTCGTGTTCGCGAGGTGCCGTGATGCAAAAGCGCCCCCATCGGCGGGACGTTCTGGATGCTGGCCTGGGCCGCTGGCGTCGGCGATGGCTCCAGATCGCCGGCCCCTTGGCCTTCTGCATCCCCTGGGCCTCGGTCGCCGCCTGCGGCAGCGACGACAGCTGCACGCCGGGCGCCGTCGTCGACTGCAAGTGTGGCGGCGGCAGCAAGGTGCAGGTCACCTGTGCCGACGATGGCACAGCGCCGCCCTGTCTGTGCGGCTCCGGCAAGACCAGCAGCGGCAACCTCGACTGGTCGGCCAACGACGCCGTCGTCGTCGACCATCTCAGCGGCCTGATGTGGCAGCGCAAGATCGACGGCCAGACCTACACCTGGGCCGACGCCAAGGCCTATTGCGTCGACCTGACGCTGGCGGGCTACGACGACTGGCTGCTGCCGCACAAGGACGAGCTGACGACGATCGTCGTCACGACCACGACGGCGCCGGCGATCAACACCGAAGCCTTCCCCGACACACCGGCAGAGGGGTTCTGGACGCGCACGCTCTACGGGCCGCAGAGTGATACCAGCGCCTGGGGCATCGACTTCAAGGACGGGGGGGACGGCTACGCTGTCTTCACCGAGAGCCACCACGCGCGCTGTGTCCGCGTGGCAAAGCCGTAGCCCACGCCGGTCGCTCGCCGCCCGCGGGCCGTCAGTCGGGGGCGCTGCCGTCGAGGCCGTGTTCCTTGATCTTGCGCAGCAGCGTGTTGCGACCGACGCCCAGCTTGCGCGCCACCTCGCTGCGGTTGCCGTTCTGCCGCTCGAGCAGCCAGGCGATGTAGCGCGCCTCGAGTTCGCGCAGCGTCGGCTCGAGGGTGAACACGTCCATGCGATGCGACGTGCTGCGACCCGGGGTCGCGCCCTGGCCCGAGGAGCCGTTCGGGATCGGCAGGTGCTCGACCTGGATGATGTCGTCGGCCCGCAGGACCGCAGACTCCATGCAGTTGCCCAGCTCGCGTACGTTGCCGGGCCAGCGGTAGCCGATCAGCGCGCTCATCGCGTCGGTGTGGATCCGCGGCCGCGCCTTGCGATGGCGCCGCGCCGCGGCTTCGACGAAGTGGTCGATCAGCGCGCGCAGGTCCTGCCAGCCACGGCGATGCAGCGGCGGCACCTCGATCGGCAGCATGCGCAGCTTGTAGTAGAGGTCCTCGCGGAAGCGACCCTGCTGCACCAGCTCCGGCAACGGCTTGCGCGTGGCCGCGACGACGCGCGCGGTGCACGCGACCGGCGCTTCGCCGCCGACGCGCAGGACGGTGCGCGTCTCGAGCAGGTTCAGCAGCCGTCGTTGCGCAGAGTGCGAGAGCGCGCCGACCTCGGCCAGGAAGAGGGTGCCGTTGTTCGCTTCCTCGCAGCGTCCCGAGCGCACGGCCCGTCCGGCGCCGATGGTGCGCTCGACGCCGAAGAGCTGGGTCTCGATCAGGGCTTCGCTCTGCACGCCGCAGTCGACGACCACGAACGGCCCGTCGGCGCGGCGCGAGTTGTAATGGACCGCCGCCGCCGCCCGGCTCTTGCCGCTGCCGGCCTCGCCGTTGATCAGGACGGCGGGCTCACCTGCCGCCGCCGCCGCGCGGATCTCCTTGAACATGCGCTGCATCTTGGCGCCGCTGCCGATGATGCGGTTGTAGCCGCCGCCCAGGGCGCCGACGCTGCCGTCGGCATCGATCTCTTCGGCGGGGGTGCCCAGCGGCGCCATCTCGTCGACGCCGCGCGGCGGCAGCAGCGTCGTCTCTTCGAGCAGGACGCCGACCTGGTTCGACAGCAGCAGCATCGTCGCCACGTCGTCCTCGGAGAAGGCGCCGTCGCGTTTGTTCAGCACCTGGACGACGCCGACGAGGTCGCCCTGGCTGCCGTGCACCGGCGCGGCGATCATGTTGCGCGTGACGTAGCCAGTCCGCTCGTCGACCTTGCTCCAGAAGCGCGAGTCCGTGGCACACGAATCGATGCAGACCAGCTCGCCGGTCCGCGCGACGTGGCCAGCGATGCCCGAGCCGATCGGCACGCGGATCGTCGGCATCTCGGGCAGGTGCGCCGCCACGCTGACGAGTTCGCCGCGGCTCTCGTCGATGACGTAGAGCGTGCCGCGGTCGGCGCCCAGCAGCTCGCGCACGGTGTCCATGACCCGCAGCAGCAGCTCGGCGGCGTTGATCTCGGTGGCGACCAGGCGGCCCAAGGCGTAGAGCAGCGCTTGCGCCGCGGGTACGTTGGAGTGGTGGACGTCGAGCTCGCTCTCGCGGGCGGTGGCGGGCGTCGGGCCGCCAGACCTGCGCTCGCCGTGGGCTGGCTGTGGCAGGGTGGAATTCGTCTGGTGCTGGGGCATGGCCGCTCCGAGGGGGTCGATCTGCGGGGCTCGATGGACGGGGCTCGGCGGAGGAGCCTCGATGTAGGGCCCCATGATGGTCCAGGATGACGGCGGACGTCAATGGGGCGCACGCTTCCCAAGTGGCGAATATGATACGTATCTTGCGATCGCTCTGATCCATTGTCGTTCGTTCGCTGGTCGTTGGTGGGCGATTTTGGATCACGGCAAGATCCAAAATCATCCAGTTGACGCGGCCGCGCCGGTCAGGCTTGGCAAGCGCCCCTGGTGCCGGCACCATCCCCCGGCCGGAGCACCGGACGGGAGGCTGAGATGGCGATGCAGGGGACGAACGCGGCTGCGAGCGGTCGAACGGCGGCGAAGCTGCTGGTGCTGGACTTCGACGGCACCATGACCGACGCCGAGCGCGAGGGCGCGCCGTACCGGCAGGGCGTGCTCGAGGACGTGGCCCTGCTCATCGGCAGCACCTACGCCGAGGTCGACGCCGCGGCGCGGCAGGTCGAGGCCGAGATCGCGGCCGATCCGCAGCGGCACGGCTGGATGTTCGGTGGCCGCATCGTCGCCCCGGCCACCGTCGACCCCTACCTGCGGGTGATGCCGGTGGCGCGGCGCCTGCTCGATCGCGCCGGCCGCTTCCTGGACGAGCGTGATCGCGCCGGACTGCTCGAAGGCCTGCTCTACAAGTACAACTACCGCAAGACGCAGATCGCCTTCCAGCCCGGCGCCGGCGCGTTCCTGCACGCGATGACCGGCCGACCGGTGCATATCGTCACCAACTCGCACCGCGACGCCGTCCAGGACAAGATCCGGACCCTTGGTGGCGGAGGCGACGGCGGAGCGCTGGCCTGGTTGGTGGAGCGTGTCCACGGCTCGGCGCGCAAGTTCGAGGTCGACGACGCGCTCGGCCAGGTGCCGGAGTCGATGGCGCTGCCGGGCCTCGATCGGCCCGTGTTGCTGCGCCGCCACGCCTACTTCCAGGTCCTTGACGGCCTGCGTCAGCGCGCCGGCTGCGATTGGTCCGAGGTCGTGGTCTGCGGCGACATCTTCGAGCTCGACCTGGCCTTGCCCTTCGCCTTGGGGGCCCGCGTCGGCCTGATGGCCAACGGCTTCACGCCGCCGTGGGAGCGTGCGCTGCTCGCCGATCATCCGCGCGGCGCCGTGCTCGACTCGGTGCCTGCGATCGCGGCCTTCTGCGGTTGGGGCGAGGTCGCGGCCGAAGCGGCGGCCTCCTGATCAGACGAAGCGGTGGCCTCGTTGCGGGCCACGCTGGGTCAGCGTCAGGACCTCGGGGCCGGTCTCGGTCATCAGGATCGTGTGCTCGAACTGCGCCGAGAGCTGCCGATCCGCGGTGCGCACCGTCCAGCCGTCGTTGCGGTCGAGCTCGGTGCGGTAGCCGCCGGCGTTGATCATCGGCTCGACCGTGAAGCAGATGCCCGGGTAGAGCACGAAGCGGCCGAGCGTCGCGTCGGGGAAGTGCGGGATCCCCGGATCCTGGTGGAAGGTGCGGCCGATGCCGTGGCCCTGGTAGTCGCGGACCACCGAGTAGCCGCTGGCGTGGGCGGTCTTGGAGATCGAGCGGCCGATCTCGACCACCAGGCCGCCGGGGGTGGCCGCCTCGATGCCGTGCCACATGCTGTCGAAGGTTGTCTGCACCAGGTGGCGCGCCGCCGGCTTGGTCTCGCCGACGAGGAAGGTCTCGGATTGGTCGCCGTACCAGCCGTCGACGATGCTCGTCAGGTCGACATTGACGATGTCACCGTCCTGCAGGACCTCGTCGCCGGGGATGCCGTGGCAGATGACCTCGTTGCGGCTGATGCAGCAGCTCTTGGGGTAGCCGTGGTAGCCCAGCGTCGCCGGGATGGCGCCGTGGTCGAGCGTGTAGGTGTGGACGAGACGATCGAGCTCGAGCGTGGTGACGCCCGGCTTCACGAAGTCGCGGATGTAATCCATGACCTGCGCGTTGAATTTGCCGGCGCGGCGCATGCCCTCGCGGCCCTCGGCGTCGAGCATCAGGCTGCGGACCGCTGGCGGCGGCGCCGGCAGCGTCGCGTTGGCCGGCGGGCGCGACAGGCCGGCCTGATCGCTCAGCATATGGCACTTCTTGTACTTCTTCCCGCTGTTGCACCAGCAGGGGTCGTTTCGTCCGGGTTCGGCCACCGTCGCTCCTCGCTGCCGTCGCGCTCCGCCCAGGGGATGGCGAGGCGCGCCGGTTGTGGCACGCTCCCGCCCACTCGGCAAGCGTTCCGCGCCGGGCGGGGGCTGGCATGGCGCACGAACGCAGAAGCGAAACCCATCAGCTCGTCCTGGTGCTGGTCGGCCTCCCCGCGCGCGGCAAGAGCTACATGGCGCATCGCCTGCGCCGCTACCTGGGCTGGCTCGGCTACCGCACCCGTGTCTTCAACGTCGGCGCGTACCGGCGGGCCAAGCTCGGCGCCCAGCATCGCGAGTCGTTCTTCTCGCCGCAGAACGCCGACGGCGTCCGCGCCCGCGAGAGCCTGGCCGACGAGGCGTTGACCGACATGCTCGGCTGGCTGCGCACCGGCGGCGAGGTCGGCATCTACGACGCGACCAACACGACCCAGGCGCGGCGCGCGCGGGTCCGCGCCCAGGTCGAGGGCGCCGGCGTCCGCCTGCTCTTTGTCGAGTCGATCTGCGACGACCCCGAGTTGATCGAAGCGAACATCCGCGACACCAAACTCGTCAGCCCGGACTACGCGGGCATGAACCCGGCAGAGGCGCTCAGCGATTTTCGGGCCAGGCTGGCGCATTACTCGTCGATCTACGAGCCCGTGCAGCCCGGCGAGGGCAGCTTCATCAAGGTCATCGATGCTGGCCGGCGACTCGAGGCGGAGCAGGTCCGTGGCTACCTGCCAGGCAAGATCCTGTTCTTCTTGGCCAACAGCCACGCGGGGCGGAGGCCGATCCTGCTGACCCGTCACGGCGAGAGCGAGTTCAACCTGCAGGACCGCATCGGCGGCGATGCTCCGCTGTCGGAGCGAGGCCGTCGCTACGCCCGGGCGCTGGCGACGTTCGTCGAGTGGCGCTTCGGCGAAGACGCCGAGGTCGCCGTCTTCACCAGCACGCTGCGGCGAACGCGCGAGACGGCCTCGATGATCCGGGCGGCGCCGACGACCTGGCGTGCGCTCGACGAGATCGACGCCGGCATCTGCGATGGCCGGACCTACGCCGAGATCGCCGAGGAGTTCCCCGAGCAGTTCCACGCCCGCCAGGCCGACAAGTTCCACTACCGCTACCCGGGCGGCGAGAGCTACCGTGACGTGATCGGCCGCGTCGAGCCGATCCTGCTCGAGATCGAGCGCCAGCGGCGACCCGTGCTCGTCATCGCCCACCAGGCGATCGTGCGCGTGCTGTACTCGTACTTCCAAGAGCTTCCGGCCGAGGATTGCGCGTGGCTGCCGGTGCCGCTGCACACCGTCATCGAGCTGCGGCCGATGGCGACCGGGCTGGAGGAGGAGCGCCATGCCCTCGCAACCGATGGCGAGTGACGCCCGCGACGGCGTGCTGCCACGCCGTCCGCAGCCGGGGGAACGCCTGCTGGTCCGGATCGACGCCCTGCATGGCAGCGGCGCCGGCGTCGCCACCGTCGTCGTCGGCAACCCGCCAGCGACCTCGACCTGGCGCATCGAGGTGCCAGGGGCGCTGCCCGGCGAGGACTGCGAGGTCGTGGTGGGCCGCGCAGGTCGTCGCGCCGCCGAGACGCGGCTCGAGTCGCTGCTCGTCCGCAGCCCCGACCGCGTGCCGGAGCCGTGCCCGCACGCCGGGCCGCTCGACGCCAGCGGCCGAGGTTGCGGCGGCTGCGTGCTGCAGCACATGGCGCCGGAGCGGCAGGCGGACTTCAAGTTCGCGCAGCTGCAAGGGTTGTTGGCGGGGATCGAGCTCGGCGGGACGCGCTGGGACGCTGTCCAGGCGGTCGAGCCCCGTCATCGCGGCCGCAACAAGATGGAGTTCAGCTTCGCCGACGACCGCGACCGCCGGCCCGCGCTCGGCTTGCACCCCGCGGGCTTCCGCTACGAGGTCATCGATCTCGCGCATTGCCTGCAGATCGCCGACGACGTCGTGCGCCTGGTGCGCGCCGCAGCAGAGTGGCGCGTCCGCACCGGCGCGCCGGCGTTCGACGCGCGCAAGAGCCGCGGTTGGCTGCGCACGCTCGGCGTCCGCGCCGGCCTGCACAGCGGCTTCCGAGGCCTCGAGCTCGGCTGCGACGATCTCGATGACGTCGAGCTGGAGCCCTCGGCGCCCGCAGCCGGCGAGACAGGGCCCGCTGCCGATCCGGGGGTTGCCCCGCGACGGCGCGACGCGGCCGCCCTCGCCGACGACTTCGCCCACGCGATGCGCGCGTTTGCCGACCGCGAGGGCCTGCGGCTCGACGCCATCTGGTGGTCGCGGCATCGCGTCCGCCGCGGCGAGCCCAGCAGCTGCACGACGGTCGCGCTCGCCGGCCCGCTGCATTGGCACGAGACGGTGCCGCTCGCGGGGCGGCCGGACCTGCAGCTCTCGTTGCACCCGCGCGCCTTCTTCCAGCCGCACAGCGGTGGCGCGGTCGCCATCTACGGCCTGGTCCGCGCCCTGGTGGCGGCCGCCGCGCCGGCGCGCGTCCTCGACCTCTACTGCGGCGTCGGCAGCATCGGCCTCGCGGTCGCGGATCTGGTCGAAGAGCTCGTCGGCGTCGAGCTGGTGCCCGAGGCGGTGGACATGGCCCGGCTCAACGCGGCGGCCAACGGCGTGCGCAACGCGACCTTCTGGGCCGGCGACGCCGCGGCGGTGATGGCCGAGCGTGCGCTCGACGTCCCTGGCCGCTTCGACCTGATCATCGTCGATCCGCCCCGCGCCGGGCTCTTCGCCGCGGCGCTGCGGTTGCTCGTCCAGGCCGCGCCGGAGCGGATCGTCTACGTCAGCTGCAACCCGGCGTCGCTGCAGCGCGACCTGGCGCTGCTGCTCGAGGCGGGCTGGCGCGCAGAGTCGTTGACGCCCGTGGACCAGTTTCCCGAGACTGCTCACCTGGAGGTCGTCGTATCGTTGCGCCGTGACGTCGCTCGAGCCGCTGGGTCCGCAGGGCCCGACGCTGCGCCTTCGCCGGACGTCCCCGGGGCCTGAGGTCGCGCTTCGGCGGCAGCGACGATGATGTGGAGGGTGCGACTTGGCTCCGATCCTGCTGTTTGGCTTGCTGGCACTGCTTGGACTGTTCTCGGTCTGGACCGGCAATTACACGCTGCCGCTGGTGCTCACCGCCGCCTTGCCGATCGGCTGGGCCGTGCTCAAGCGGCCGGCGTGGGCCGCGGCGGTGACGCTGGCGTCGGCGTCCTGGTCGTTGGAGCTCGTCCCCGGGTCGACGATCACACCGTTCAAGCTGATGCTCGTCAGCACCAGCGGCATCATGGCCATGGGCCTGCTCTCGGGCGGCGCGCTGCCGCGGCCGCGGGGCCATTGGCCGGTGCTCTACGCCATCTTCATCGTCTGGGCGATGCTGATCGACATCGGCTACGCCCAGAACGGCATGGATCTCGTGCGCGTCGGCGGCGTCGTGCTGACGCTGATGGTCTTCGCCCACGGCATCAAGGCGCGCAAGGACATCGACGTCGTCGTGGTGGTGCTGCTGGCGCTGCTCGCGCTGATGGCCCTCGATCTCTTCCGCGAGCTCGGCCTGGGCTGGTGGCTCGGCAGCAAGGTCATCCGCGGCGCCGGTCTGGTCGGCAATCCGAACGGCACGGCGCAGACCGCGCTCGGTGTCGCAGGGCTGGCCCTGGCCCTGTCTGCGCTGGCGTCGCTGCCCAGGTTGCCCGTGGTCCTCGCCGTGTTCACCTCGCTGGTCCTTGTGCTGTTCATGACCGTGTCGCGTGGCGCCGTCGTCGCCGTCGCGGTCGGGCTCGTCGTGTTCGCGTTCACCTTCCCGCGCACGATCCGCCAGCGCCTGTCGACCCTGGCCGCCATCGCTGCCGTCGTCACGGTCTTCTTGGTGGCGATGCCGGCAGCCTTCGAGGCGCGCATGGTCCAGACCGTCGAGACCGACCGCGGCTCCGGCAGCGTCACCATCGACGACTCGTCCCGAACCGAGCTGAACCTCATCGCGGTCGACCTGATCCTCGACAACCCCTTCTTCGGCGTGGGCACCGAAGGCTTCCCGCTCGCCTCCGAGCGCCTGATCGGTCTGCCCTACGTCTGCCACAACAGCTACCTCGGCGGCGGCGCGGCGTATGGCATGCTCGGCTTCGCCCTGGTCGTGCTGCTGATGCTCTGGACGCCGGTGCTCTGTTTCGTCCAGCTGCGTCGCGCCCCGGACGAGGAGCGGCTGTTCTGGTCGTCGTATCTGGCGATGGGCGTCGCCTATGCCGCGATGGCGGCGTCGCTGCCGCTGCTGGTCACGCCGTTGCAGGCCGTGATCGGCAGCATGCCCTCGTTGTTGCTGGGTACGATCCTGGCACGCGCGCCGACCAACTACGGCCGCCGCGACGCCATCGCCCGCGAGCGAGCGGCGCTGCGTAGCCGCCTCGCGGATCAGCACCGGGCGTAGCGCGGCCCGGGACGCCTCAGCGGTTGACGGGCGTCCAGCCGCTGGCGTCCTGGAACAGGCGCTTGCACCGGATCGTGCGCTGCTCGTCGAGGGCGAAGCGGTGGTACTTGTCGGCGGGCACGATGATCAGGTCGCCCGGCCCGACGTGGACGCGCATCCAGCGGTCGTCCTTGTCGCGCAGGTCGAAGATCCCGGCCCCTTCGACGACGAAGCGGATCTCCTCGTCGGTGTGCAGGTGCTCGGTGAAGAACTTGGTGCACAGCGCATCGAGGTTCGGCGTCTGCTCGCCGAGCACGACCTCGTCCATCTCGACGTAGCCGCGCTCGGCCCGGATCGCCGCCAACGGCGCGGCATACGCCTCGGGATCGGTCGGCAACGACCAGTAGAGGATGCCCTCGGCGGCCAGCGCCGTGGCGTCGAGCGTGGTCGAGGGGGAGTCGAGAAGGTACGCCTGCATCGTCGTGCTCCTACGCGGCTGACGCGCCGTCGGGCGCGCTGCGGTCGTGCCGCAGGTGGTCGATGCCGGACGCGTGCAATCGCACCACCGCCCGGCAGAGGTAGTCCAGGCACTCGGCCTGGGTCTTGGCGTGCACCGGATCGCGGCCCCAGATGTAGACGCCGTGGTTGCGCACGAGCACCGCGTTGGCCTTGGGCCAGGCGCGCACGGCGGCGTCGAGGCGCTCCTCGAGCTCGTGCTCGAGCGCGGTGTTGTCGATCACCGGGATCTCGTGCACGTCGAAGTAGCCGACGCCTTCGAGGCCCTTCATCATCTCGAGCCGCGTCAGGCGCAGCGGCTCGCCCGGCGGCACCAGCGCGCTCGCCAGCACGACGTCGAGGCTGTGGCTGTGCAGCACCGCGCCGGCGTTGCGGTGACGGAACGCGGCCATGAACAGCGGCGCGCACGCCGTCAGCTTGCGGCCCTGACCGGGGTTGTGCTGGACGCAGCCGTCGCGGTCGAGCTCGAAGATGTCTGCGGGCTGGAGCTTCTCTTTCTCGACGCCCGAGGGCGCCATGAAGATGCGCTCGCCGACGCGGACCGAGATGCCGCCGCCGGTGCCGCTGGCCCAGCCGAGCTGCCAGAACAGCCGGCACAGCTCGCAGATGGTCTCGCGGGCGCGATCGCCGTCGAGATCCGGGGCGGCACCAGGCTGCGCGCCAGGCGTTGCGGGATGGGGGGCGGCGGTGGCCGGCTGTGGGCTCAGGGCCATGGGTTCCTCGCGTTCGCACGGGCCGCGGTCGACCTGCGGCTGGCCCGAATCGGACCGGTCCGGGCGGCCGGCACGATAGCATGCCCGCGCCGTCACGCCACACCCGCCGCGGCTCTGCCCGTCATGCTGGCCGATTGCGCGGTGGCGGGGTACAGTCGCGCCTGCCGGGAGGCCCATGACGACGACGAGCCCAGTGCGCCTGCGACCTTGGAACCGCTTCCACCTCCGCCTCACGGCCCTGTACGCGGTGGCCGTCTTCGGCGTGCTGACGCCGATGGCCGCGTTGTTCTACCACCTCGGCGTCGAGCAGGAGCTCAACGGCCTGCAGCGGCGGCTGCAGACGACCGCGACCGCCGTCTCGGCGGGCCTGGTGCTCGAGGACGTGCTGGCCCTGCAAAGCGAGCGCGAGCGCGGCGGCGCCGCGTTCCAGCGCGTCAACAAGCGCCTCGCCGCCGTCAGCGCCACCGACCCGGAGATCCGCAACCTCTACATCCTGCTGCGCACCGACCGCCCCGGCGAGCTGCGCTTCGCGCTCGACCACGACCGCGATCGGCCCGCCGATTCGGCCCGTATCGGCGACCTCTACGACGCCTCGCGCTTCCCCAAGATGATCGCGGCGCTCGAGCAGCCGATGGTCGAAGATGAGGTCACGGTCGACGAGTGGGGGCCATCGCTCGCCGGCTGGGCGCCCATCCGCGACGCCGAGGGCAAGAGCGTGGGCGTGCTCGGCATCGACGTGCTCGGTGCCCGGATCGAGGCGACGCGTGCGCGCATCCTGCTCATCTGCGGTGGTGTGGCGTTGCTCGCCCTGCTGCTGCTCGCCGCGGCGGCCATCGCGGTCGGCCGCAACGTCCAGGAACCCCTCGGGCGCATGATCGATGCCACCGCGGCGATCGCCGGCGGCGACCTGAACACGCGCTTGCGGCTCGAGCGCTCCGACGAGTTCGGCGTCGTCGGCTCGCGCTTCGACGCGATGGCGGCGGGCCTCGAGGAGCGCGAGTTCATCCGTGACACCTTCGGCCGCTATGTCAGCGAGGAGGTGGCGCGCACGCTGCTGTCGGACCGCAGCACGATGCGCCTCGGCGGCGAAGTGCGCGAGGTCACCATCCTGTTCAGCGATCTGCGCGGCTACTCCACGATCTCCGAGCAGCTCGAGCCCAAGGAGGTCGTGGATCTGCTCAACCGCTACCTCGGCGCGATGAACGACGTCATCGACGCCCACGGCGGGGTCGTCATCGAGTTCCTCGGTGACGCGATCCTGGCGGTCTTTGGCGCGCCACACGACCTGCCGAACCACGCCAGCGCCGCGCTGCGCTGTGCCGAGCAGATGGGCAAGGAGCTTGCTGCGCTCAACGACACCTGGCGCGCAGAGGGGCTCGCCGTGCGCTGGGAGCAGGTCGGCCTCGACGCGCTGCGCCAGCGCGTCGGCATCCACTGCGGCCCGGTGGTCGCCGGCAACCTCGGCAGCCGCAAGCGCGCCAAGTACGCCGTCATCGGCGACGCGGTGAACGTGGCCGCGCGCCTCGAGCAGCTCAACAAGGAGGTCGGAGTCGACGGCCTGACCGCGGTGCTGTTCTCGGACGCGGTGCACGAGGCGATCGACCCGGATCTGCGGGCCCGGGCGGTGCGCCGTGGCGAGTTCACGGTCAAAGGGCGGCAGCAGCACGTTGGCGCGTGGACCCTGGCCCCGGCCGAGCCCGCCTAGGCCCGCCGGCGCGACCCCGACGCGGGCGCGACCTAGTTGCCGCCGATCGGTACGGTCGGGATGATGAAGATCGCGTTCTTGGTCGCAGGTTTGGCCTGACTATCGCTGACGTCGGCCGAGAAGAAGAAGCCCTCGAGCGCGATCTGCGTCAGCGGCACCTGGACCTTGACCGCGAGCTTGGGGTCGGTGACGGCGCCGCTGATCTTGCCGTCCTTGCCCAGCGTCAGGCCCTTGGGGATGCCCGCGTTGGGGATGAAGCTCTTGACCGCGCCCGGCAGCGGCACCTCGGTCCAGGTGTAGGGCTTCTTGCCGCCTTGGGCCTCGAGCTGGGCGTTGTAGGGCACGGGCACCTTGTCGACGATGATGATCAGTGGCAGCACGATGAGCTTGGTGATGAAGAGGTTGACCTGCTGCGCGCCGATGATCTCGAGCGCGGCGAGGCCGACGCTGAGCTCGTAGGTCCGCGTCGCGGTCGAGGGCGGGTTGCCGTTGTCCAAGGCCTTGAGGCTGAAGGTGAAGATGCCGTCCTCGCTCGGCGTGCCCGAGAGCGTGCCGTCGGCCGCGAGCACCAGGCCTGCGGGCAGGGCGCCGCTGGTGAGGCCGAAGAAGTAGGGCTTGCTGCCGCCGCTGGCCTCGAACGCCGTGCTGTAGGGCTTGCCCTCGGTCGCCTTCTTCAACGGTGAGGTCGTCGTCAGGATCAGGCCGCCCTCCTTGACCTCGAGCACCAGGATCGCGACCGCCTCGGCGCCGGCGGCGTCCTTGGCCTTGACCGCGAACGAGAGCTTGGTCTGGGTCGTCGCGACGCCGGCGATCACGCCATCCGGCGCCAGCAGCAGACCATCCGGCAGCAGGCCCTGGTCGAGCGACCAGACCAGCGGCGGCGTGCCGCCACTCGCCTCGAGCGTGACGCTGTAGGCCGTGCCCACCAGTGCGGGCGGCAGCTCCTTGGTGCCGATCTTCAGCGGCGCGAGCACGCAGGCGCCGTCGACACAGGCCTTGCCGCCGCTGCAGTCGGCGTCCGTGACGCATTGCACGCAGACGCCGTCGGCGCAGCGCTCGCCTCTGGGGCAGGCCTCGATGGCGAAGCCGGTGCCGGCGGCGTTGCAGACCACGCGGTCGTCGTCGACGCAGCCGGCCAGGCCCGGCGGGCAGCTCTGCGGGCCGGTCGCGCCGTCGCCGCCGGCCGTGCCGTCGCCGCCGACGCTGCCGCCGAGACCGTCGTTGTCGCCCGAGGCCTCGGCGTCGGCGCCGCCCGGGCCCTCGGTGACGCTGTCGCTGCAGCCGGCCGGGCCCAGCGCCGCCAGCAGCAGCGCCAGCGTCGACGCCAGGCGCGCGGGCGTCGCCAGCGTCAGGGCAGGGCGGCGCGCGCGGTCCACGGCCATGGCGGACGAGCCGCGATCGAGGCGCGGCGGGAGATCGAGGAAGTCGGGGTCGAATGTCTGCATGGGGCCTCCGCGCCGGCAGGGTACGGAACCACGGCCTCGCTCGGCAAGGGCCGCCCTGCGCGGCGACGGCACTCGGTGCCAACATCCATCCAAGGTCTCGATCGCAAAGCCTTGTTGCGGTGGTCCTCGGCGCGTGCCGAACTTTTTTTTCGGCGCGACAGATCGCCGCCGGGCGCCGCGCGTCAACAGCATCACCAGGGCGGCGACGCCGACCCACCCAACGAACCTTGCCGCGGCCCAGGCCGCACCGGAGCTCTGAGATGAACACGCACCGCCTCGTCCGCCTCGCCACCCTCCTCCGCCGCCAGACCGCGGCCGCCCTCGCCGGCGCGATCCTGGTCGGTGGCGTGGCCTCGCCGCTCGCCGCGGCGGCCCGCGACTTCGACCCGCTGACCAAGGGCGCCAACCCCTTCGCCGCGGCCACCGGCTGGGTCGACAAGCGCGGCGAGATCGTGGTCATCGACGACAGCACGGTCGCCGACGCCAAGACCGTCTCGGTCGTGCCGGCCTACGTCGGCGCCAGCGGTGGCGACGCCGCCTGGCTCGACCTGGCGCTCGGCCTGCAGAACGGCAAGCTCGACGCCGGCGCGGCGGTCTCGGCCGCGGCCGCGCCGCTCGATGTCGTGACGCGCGGCACCTTCGGCTTCGCCGGCCAGGCCACCGACGCCGATCTCGACGTGCTGCGCATCTCGGTCGGCCTCGGCCACATCCTGGCCCTGCGCGGCATGGGCGACGAGCAGGGCGCCGAGACCATCGCCGCCGAGCTGCGCAAGCAGTCGAAGTTGCTCGCCGTCCTCGACGCCGACAGCCGCAGCGTCGCCGCGCAGATCCTGCAGGGCGGCGGCCAGGAGATGGTCGGCGTCACCCTCGGTCGCGCCCTGACCACCGGCCTGCGCGGCATCGCCACCCGCGAGCGCGCCCACGGCTACTTCGTCGCCGGCGTCTGGTCCGGCGCGGCGACCCTGGTCGCGGCGCGCGGCGGCAACGCCAACTTCGCCGGCTTCGCCGAGCCGATGGCGCAGATGCTCGACAAGGACGCCCGCTTCGGCAGCCACGACCGCCAGATCGCCTCGGCGATGCGCGCCATGGCCAAGGAGCTCTGCAGCGAGCGCCCCAACGCCGCCGCCGTGCGCCAGCAGGTCGCCACGGTCCTGGCCATCGCCCGCGGCTAGGCGCGAGCCCTCCCCCAGCGCGACGAGCGCACGCGGCCGCCCGGGACCTCCCGGGCGGCCGCTTCGCGTTGGGGGCGTCGACGGGCGTCGGCGCGCAGGCGGGTCGTGCTCAGTTCAGGCTGCAGGTCGCGAGCAGGCCGCCGCATTTGCTGCTGACGCACGCCTCCTTGCAGGCGCCGTCCTGGCCGCCGCAGCCCTTCTTGCAGTCGCCGTCGCAGATCATCAGGTCGGCGAACGCCTTGCCCGAGGCCGGGGTCGCCGCCTGCATGCAGCCGACGACGCAGCCCGTGGCGTCGGCACCGCCCTTGCTGACGCAGCCCTGGACGCATTGGAAGGTCTGCAGGCAGGTGGCGTTGCCCTTCGGCGTGGCGCAGCTGGTCAGCGCCTGGCCGCAATTGCCGGCCTTCTCGCAGGCGAGCAGGTCGAGGTAGGCCTTGGCGCCGGCCTGGCTGCCCTGGTGCATGCAGCTGAAGATGCAGCCGGGCGCCTTGGCCTGGTCGCTGCCCTGGCAGCTCGACTGGCACGAGAGCACCGCCGCGCAGTCCTTGCTGCCCTGGGGTTGGACGCAGGCGAGGTAGGCGTCCTTGCAGCCCGGATCGAGGCCGTTTTGCCAGCAGGGGCCCAGCTTGGCGAACTGGGCCTGGCCCTCCTTGGTCAGCGCGCCGACGCAGCTCAGGCCACAGAGGTCCTCGGCGGTGCCGGCGGCCTTGCAGCTCTCGATGCAGCCGAAGACGTCCCAGCATTGGCCGGTGCCGGCCTTGTCGCCGGCGTAGCAGGTGGCGATCTGGACGAAGCAGACGTCGTCGGGCTTGTTGCCGGCCTGCTGGGCCTGGGCATAGCAAGCGGCGACGGCGTCGAAGCCGGCCTGGCCGGCGTCGTTCATGCCGTTGTAGCAGCCGGCGAAGCAGCTCCACGGCGACGAGAGCGACTTGCAGATCTCGACGCATTGCGCGCCCTTGGCGCAGTCGCTGGCGCCGGTGGTGCCGTCGTCGAGGCAGACCAGCAGCGGCGAGAGGCAGCGCTTGCCGATGCAGCTGTCGACGCAGCCGGCCGGCTTGCCCTTGCACTCGCCCTGGGTGCACTCGTTGTCGATGCACGTCAGCAGGTAGAGCAGCTCGCTCTGCGCCTTGCCCTGGGTCTTGGCCAGGCAGGACGCGAGGCAGTCGCCGCCGCCACCGCCGCCGCTGGTGCAGAGGGCGATGCAGTCGGCCGCCGCTGCGCAGCCGATGTCGCCGATGGGCGTGATGTCGCTGGTCGCTGCGTCGCCCGAGGTCGCGCTGTCGATCGTCGCTGCGTCGCCGGACGTCGTGGCGTCGTTCGACGAGGCGTCGCCCGTGGCCGCGTCGGCGGCCGTCGCGTCGCCCGCGGCTGCGTCACCGGCTGGCGCGTCGCCGGTGACGACGTCGGAGGCCGCCGGGTCGCCGCCGGCCGTGTCCTCGGCGGCGATCGTCCCGTCGCCGCCGCTTCCGTCGCCGCCGGCGCCGGTCGTGACGCCAGAGGTCGGCGTGTCGTCACCGCCGCAGGCCGCCAACGCACAGCAGGCCACGAGGAGCCAGATCAGGGGGAGTCGTCGGTCCATCTGCGCCTCGGTGCCCGCCGCGCGGCGGCGTCGTGGCGCGACGGCGCTGCGGCTCAGCTGTCGTGGGGCTCACGGTCGTCGCGATCGGTCGCGGCGGCCGGGGCCTCGTCGCTCATGTCGAAGCCGCTGAGATCGAGTGGCTCCAGCGCGCCGTCGACGAAGGTCGTGGCAAAGGATGCCGACTTCCGGGTGGCATTGTCACGTCCGTCGTCGCGTCCGCCGCTGGAGATCGCCGCGACGGGCCCGGTCGATCGCGCCGCGATCGCGCCCGTCTCGTAGACGATGCCCCCCTGCGGGTAGACCTCGCGCTCGCCGCCGGTGCGCCGCCGCCGCGCCTCGATCGCCTCGCGGGCGAGGTCGGCGTCCACCGGCACCGTCTGCTCCTTCTCGACCTGGCCGGCGAGCTGGCCCCACGCGACGCGGTTGCGCCCGGCTGCTTTGGCCGCGTACAGGCGCTGGTCGGCGATGCGCATCATGCCGCGGCCGTCGTTGGGACGCTCCGAGACGTGGGCGACGCCGACGCTCACCGTCGGCCGCACCTCGCGTCCGTCGACCACGACCACCAGGCGCTGCACGGCGCCGCGCAAGCGCTCGCAGATCGAGCGGCCGTCCTCGATCGTCGCGCCGCGCAGCAGCAGCGCGAATTCCTCGCCGCCATAGCGGGCCAGCACGTCGTAGTTGCGCAGCTGGCCGTAGAGCGCCGTGGCCACCTGCTGCAGCACCATGTCGCCGACCGAGTGGCCGAACTCGTCGTTGACGAGCTTGAAGTGGTCGAGATCGACCAGCGCCACGGCCAGCTCGCCGCCCTTGCGGTTGGTGTACGCCAGCTCGCGTCGCAGCGCCTCGTCGAAGTAGAGGCGGTTGTGGCAGCCGGTCAGCGAGTCGCGCGTGATCGAGTCGAACTGTTGGCGCTGGAACGCCTCGTCGAGGGCGTCCTGGTAGTTGAAGCGCAGCACCACGAACGAGCCCAGCTGCACCTTGTCGCCGTCGCGCAGCCGCGCCCGCTCGATCCGATGGCCGTTGACGAACGTACCGTTGGTGCTACCGCGGTCGATGATCTCGACGGCGTCGCCGCGATCGAGCTGCAGCATCGCATGCTGGCGCGACACGCCGCCTTCATCGAGCTGGATGTCGCAGTCTGGCTGGCGGCCCAAGACGATCCCGTCCCGATCGATGCGGAACATCCGGCCGGGCAGGCCGCCGCGCAGCAGCGTCAACGTCGGCAGGCGCACGCCGTCGTCGTCGTCCGCCAGGTTCGGAACGCCGGGATTGGTCGGGCGGCTGTGGTTGTAGGAGCGGTCGTCCATGGAGCTCCGTGGCACGAAACCCCCGCACTGTACCATCAACATCGTACGCAGGTGAAGCAAACACGACGGAAGCGTCCGGTCGCCACCTCGCGGCGCAGCGCGGAGCGGGACGTCAGGCGTCTGCGGCGGTCGCCCGCCAACGATGCGCCGCCTCGGCCAACATCTCGATCTCGTGACGGTACAGCTCGCCGCCGGCGCTGCCGCCGCGGTTGAGCACGAGCGACGCCGGCCGCAAGGGCGCCAGCAGCGGGAACAACTGCCAGCCGCGCAGCCGCGCGCTCGCGCTGCCGGGCCGCAGGCGATGCAGGGCGTCGACCTCGACGAAGGCGCCGAAGACGGATTCGCCGGCCAAGGACTCGAGCACGGCGAAGGTGCCGGCCAAGGATGGGTCGACGATCGCGAACCCCTCGGCGTCGCAGGGCGGGCCGACCTCGTCGTCGCGCAGGGGCACCAGCAGCGGCGCCGCCATCAAGCAGTGGTACATGCGCGTCCGCGCCGCGGGCGTTCGCTCGGAGGCGAGGCGACGCATCGCGCGGATCAGGTCACGTTGCGCGTCGGCGGGTTCGGCGGCGTCGGCCATCGGAGTGCCTCACGGAGGCGGCGCCATCGGCCTCGGGATCGAGGCGCCGCGTCGCGCCGCGCGGGCCGCAAGGGTGCCGAAACCGGGCGCGTGCGCCAAGATGGGGCTCGGGAGCTGCCTGACCTCGCGGCGCAATCGTCAGCGGCGGCGGCTGCGTTCGCACGCCTCGTCGAAGGCCTTCCCAACGGCTCGGCAGATCTGACACACTGTGACAACAGGTGTGTCTCGCGCAGAGGAGTCGTCGATGTCGTCCATGATTCGGGGTCCGGTCCGTTCGTGCAACCCTTCGCCGGCAGCCTCGCCACCGCGACGCGGGAGCGCCTGGCGCGCGGGGGCAGCGCCGACCTGGGCGCTGACGCTGGCCGCGTTGCTCGCGGTCGGCTGCTCGGGGGAAGATCAGGCGATCGTCGGCATCCAGGACGTCAACACCGGCGGTGGCGACACCGCTGGCGGCGACGTGGCGATCGACTCGGCCGGGGTCGACAGCACGACGAACGACACGTCCGTGGCCGACAGCGTCGGCGACACCGCGGCCGACACCGGCACGCCGGCCGACGCCGCCGACGCCGAGGACACCAGCGCCGACACCATCAGCCCCGACGGCACCGGCGGCTGCCCGGGCGCGGCCGGCTGCGCCTGCGAGGACAACAGCCAGTGCACCAAGGGCTTCTGCCTGGTGACCGCGGCCGGCAAGGTCTGCGCCCCGCTCTGCGGCCCGGACTGCCCCGAGGGCCATTGCCTCAAGGTGCCCGGCTCGGACGTCTCGGCCTGCCTCGATCCGCTCGGCTCGCAGTGCTTCCCGTGCAAGGCGTCGTCCGAGTGCGCCGGGGTGCCCGGCCTCGCCGCCAGCTGCGTCGTCAACGGCGACGAGGGCGCGTTCTGCGCCATGGCCTGCACCGCGGACTCCGACTGCCTCGCGGGCACCACCTGCCAGCAGGCGAGCACCGCCGAGGGCAAGGCCGGCTCGTACTGCCGGCCGCCGCCCGCCAGCGGCGCCCCGGCCGGCAGCGGTGGCGCCTGCACCTGCTCGACCTGGGCCGCGGCGCAGGGTTTGACGACGAACTGCTCGATCAGCAACGAGTTCGGCAGCTGCAAAGGCAGCCGCGCCTGCGGTGACGCCGGCTTGACCGCGTGCAGCGCGGCGACTCCGCAGGCCGAGATCTGCAACGGCAAGGACGACGACTGCGACGGCCAGACCGACGAGGGCACGGACCTCTGCGACGACGGCAAGCCCTGCACCACCGACTCGTGCGACACCAAGGCCGGCAAGTGCGCCGCCGTCAACCTGGCGACCGGCGCCAGCTGCACCGACGACGACGCCTGCACCGAGGGGGACGGCTGCAAGGACGGCGCCTGCACCGGCAGCAACGTCGCCTGTGATGACGGCAACCCCTGCACCGCCGACGCCTGCGACAAGGCCCTCGGCTGCACGCACAACGCCCAGGCCGGCAGCTGCGAGGACGGCAACGCCTGCACCAACGGCGACACCTGCAGCAAGGGCAGCTGCGTCGGCGGCGAGATCGCGCCCTGCAACGACAACAACCCCTGCACGACCGAGGCCTGCGACACGACGACGGGCAAGTGCGCGTCCAAGCCCGTCGACGGCGCCTGCGACGACGGCAACACCTGCACCGAGAGCGACGCCTGCGCCGCCGGCACCTGCGGCGGCAAGTCGATCGTCTGTGACGACAACAACCCGTGCACCACCGACAGCTGCGATCCCAAGACCGGCTGCGGCTACGAGCCGAACAAGGCGCCTTGCGACGATGGCAACGCCTGCACCGACTTCGACCTCTGCAGCGGCGGCAAGTGCAAGGGCACGGCCAAGGACGTCACGGACTGCGACGACGGCAACCCGTGCACCAAGGACGCCTGCGACCCCAAGACCGGCTGCGCCAAGACCAACTCCATCGGCAGCTGCGACGACGGCAACCCGTGCACCACCAACGACGCCTGCAAGGACGGCGGCTGCGCCCCGGGCACCGTCATCTGCGCCTGCGAGCAGGACTCCGACTGCGCCGAGCAGAACCCGACCAACATCTGCCTCGGCAAGCTCTACTGCGACAAGTCGAGCGGCAGCTGCAAGCTGAACCCGGCCACGGTCGTCAGCTGCAGCAGCGCCGGCGACACCGAGTGCGCCAAGAACCTCTGCGATCCCGCGACGGGCAAGTGCGCCAGCACGCCGGCGACCGACGGCAAGGCCTGTGACGCCGACGGCTCGGTCTGCACCGCGGGCGACGCCTGCAAGTCGGGCGTCTGCGCCGCCGGCCAGACGGTCGGCTGCGACGACGGCAACCCCTGCACCAACGACGCCTGTGACGCGACCAAGGGCTGCACCCACAGCGCCAACTCGGCCCCCTGCGACGCCGACGGCGACGCCTGCAGCACGCCCGACCTCTGCGTCGACAAGGTCTGCACCGCCGGCCCCAAGAAGACCTGCGACGACGGTCAGCTGTGCACCCTCGACAGCTGCGACAAGAAGACCGGCCTCTGCGTCAACGACGGCGCCGCGATGGCGGGCAAGGCCTGCGACGCCGACGGCACGCTCTGCACCGGCCCCGACGTCTGCGACGCAGGTAGCTGCAAGGCCGGCGCGACGCTCGACTGCGGCGACGGCAATCCCTGCACCGACGACGTCTGCGATCCGAAGGCCGGCTGCGTCCAGGTCGCCAACGTCAAGCCCTGCGACGCCGACGGCAACGCTTGTACCGCGGGTGATATCTGCAGCGGCAAGGCCTGCGTGGCCGGCGCAGCGAAGTCCTGCGACGACGGCGACGCCTGCACCAAGGACGCCTGCGACACCAAGACCGGCGCCTGCAGCCAGACGCCGATCCTCGGCTGCGGCGGCAACTGCGCCACCGACAAGGACTGCGACGACGGCAACCCGTGCACGACCGCGCTGTGCAACGCAAAGAGCGGCAAGTGCGACGTGACCCAGGTCAGCGGCGCCTGCGACGACGGCACGCTCTGCACCAAGGACGAGGCCTGCACCGGCGGCAAGTGCGTCGGCGCCAAGGTCGACTGCGACGACAAGAACCCCTGCACCGACGACAGCTGCGACGCCGCCGCCGGCTGCGTCCACGTCGGCAACAGCGCCAGCTGCAACGACGGCGACGTCTGCACCGCCAACGACGCTTGCGCCAACGGCAAATGCGCCGGCGCGCCCAAGAAGTGCGACGACGGCGACGATTGCACCAAGGACTCCTGCAACCCGGGTGATGGCTCCTGCAACGCCAAGCCGATCGCCGGCTGCGGCGGCAACTGCGTCACGGCGGCAGACTGCGACGACAAGAACGTCTGCACCGACGAGAGCTGCAGCGCGGGCAAGTGCTCGTCGACGACGAACAGCAAGGCTTGCGACGACGGCGACGCCTGCACGACCAAGGACACCTGCTCGGGCGTGAACTGCACCGGCGTCACCACGATCTGCGACGACGCCAACCCCTGCACCACCGACGCCTGCGACACCAAGACCGGCAGCTGCGCCTATGTGGCGCTGCCCAAGGGCGTCACTTGCGACGACGACTCGGCTTGCACCCTCGGCGACACCTGCGTGCTCACGAACAACGTCATCGGTTGCGTCGGCAAGGCGCAGAATTGCGACGACGGCAACAGCTGCACCAGCGACAGCTGCGACAAGGTCGCCGGCAAGTGCGTCGCGACCCCCATCGCCGGCGGCCCCTGCGATGACGGCCAGCCCTGCACCTTCGGCGAGGCCTGCGCCAGCGGCGTGTGCAAGACCACGACCGACGATTCGGTCTCGACCTTCGCGGGCGGCACCGCCGGCCTCAAGAACGACGTCGGCGCGGCTGCGGCCTTCAACCAGCCCCAGGATATCGAGCCCCTGGGCGACGGCACCTTCGTCGTGGTCGACGGCAACAACCACGCGCTGCGTCGCCTGGCCCTGGACGGGACGGTGACCGTGCTGGCCGGCAACGGCGCGCCGGGCCTCAGCGACGGCGCCGCCGCGCAGGCGCAGTTCAACCAGCCGATGGGCGCGGCGGTCGACGTCAAGGGCGCCGTCTATGTGGTCGAATGGGGCAACCACACCGTGCGCAAGCTCGCGTCCGGCAGCGTCAGCCGCGTCGGTGGCTCTGGCCTCGCGGGCCTGGTCGAGGGCGCCGCGCTCGGCGCGCGCTTCAACCTGCCGACCGACATCGTCGTCCGCGCGGGCGGCTCGATGCTCGTCAGCGACCGCAACAACCACCGGATCCGCGCCATCGACGGCGGTCAGGTCAGCACGCTCGCCGGCAGCACCGGCGGCTTCGTCGACGGTCCGGTCGCCAGCGCCCGCTTCAACCTGCCGCAGGGCCTCGCGATGGCCGCCGACGGCTCGTTCTACGTCGCCGACACCGGCAACAACCGGATTCGCCGCGTCTCTGCCGATCTGATCGTCACCACGGTCGCCGGCTCGGGCGTCGCCGGCTGGCTCGACGGCGACGCGGCCCTGGCGCGCTTCAACGGCCCGTGGAGCATCGCGACCGACAACTCCGGCACGCTCTTCGTCAGCGATCGCAACAACCAGCGCGTGCGCCGCATCTTCGGCGGCAAGGTCAGCACCGCCGCTGGCGTCGCGACCGCCGGCTGGGTGGATGGCGTGGCCACGGCGGCCCGCTTCAACTCGCCGGGCGGCCTCGCGGTCGAGCCGGGCACCGGCGGCGTCGTGCTCGCCGACACCCTGAATCACCGCGTCCGCCGTGTCTGGGCCGGCGGCGGGCTGCCGTGGTGCGTGATCGGCAAGGGCTGCGTCCGCGCCGGCCTGCCGGACGTCAAGGGCGGCTGCCAGGTCTGCGATCCGCAGGCCTCGACCAGCCAGTGGACGACCCTGAGCAACGGCAGCGCCTGCCTCGACGCGCTCGTCTGCACCGTCGACGAGACCTGCACCGACGGCTCCTGCGCCGGCAAGACCAAGGGATGCGACGACAAGGACACCTGCACCGCCGATAGCTGCGACGACGGCACCGGCGGCTGCGTGTTCAAGCCGATCGTGGGCTGCGGCGGCAACTGCACCAAGGACGCCGACTGCGACGACAAGAACGCCTGCACCGACGACGCCTGCACCGGCGGCAAATGCGCCAACACCGTCACGACCAAGCCCTGTGACGACGGCGATCCCTGCACCTACGGCGACGTCTGCACCGGCGGCGTCTGCAAGTCGGGCAGCCTGACGGAGGTGGCGACCGTCGCCGGCCTCGCGGGCGCGGGCGCCACCGACGGCAAGCTTGACGTCGCGCTGATGAACCTGCCGCGGTCGGTCGTGACCGGCGCCGACGGTCGCATCTACGTCGCCGATGGCAACAACCACCGGATCCGCGTCGTCGACACCTCGGCCGGCACGATGACGACCTTCTCGGGCAAGGGCAGCGCGGGCATGGCCGAGGGCACCGCCGCCGAGGCGATGTTCAACACGCCGTCGGACATCGACCTGCGCAACGACGGCAAGCTCGTCGTCACCGACATCAGCAACCACCGCCTGCGCCTGGTCGACAGCAAGGGCGCGGTCACGACCTGGACCGGCAGCGTCGGCGGCTACCTCGACGGCCCCGCCAACGTCGCGCGCCTGAACAACCCCTACGGCACCGCCCTCACGGTCGCTGGCGACGCCTACGTCGCGGACTACGGCAACCACCGCATCCGTCACGTCGCCGCCGACGGCACCGTCAGCACGCTCGCGGGCAGCAGCGCCGGCTACGCCGACGGCAAGGGCGCGGCCGCGAAGTTCACCTACCCGATCGACGTCGCCACGATGCCCGGCGGTGGCCTCGTGGTCGCCGACTACAGCAACCACCGCATCCGTCGCATCACCGCCGACGGCACCGTCACCACCCTCGCCGGCAGCGGCGTCGCGGGCTTGGTCGAGGGCGCCGCCGCGAGCGCGCGTTTCTACTACCCCTGGGGCATCGGCGTGGACTCGACCGGTCGCGTGCTGGTCGCCGACCGCTACAACCACCGCCTACGCGTCATCTCGGTCAGCGGCTCGGTCTCGACCATCGCCGGCGTCGGCGGCGGCTTCGCCGACGGCAGCGGCACGACGGTCGCGCGCTTCAACAACCCGTGGCGCTTCGAGATCCGGCCGGAGGGCACGATCCTGCTCGCGGACTACGCCAACAACCGCGTCCGCAGCATCCGCGAGAGCACCGATCCTTGCCTGATCGGCGGCGTCTGCGTGGTCGGCGGCATGGTCAACCCCAAGCAGCCCTGCCAGGTCTGTGACCGCGCCAAGGCGGCCAAGGACTGGACCGCCGTCGCCGACGGCGGCAGCTGCCAGGACGGCGCGCTCTGCACCGTCTCGGACGCCTGCAAGAACGGCTCGTGCGCCGCGGGCAACGCCCTGGTCTGTGACGACAAGATCGCGTGCACCAAGGACAGCTGCGACACCAAGACCGGCGCCTGCCGCTTCGAGGTCATCGTCGGCTGCGGCGCGTACTGCGAGACGGATCCGCAGTGCGACGACAACAACCCCTGCACGACCGATTCGTGCGTCAACACCAAGTGCTCGTGGATCAACAACAACCTGCCTTGCAACGACGGCAACGCCTGCACCATGGGTGACGTTTGCGACGCCGGCAAGTGCACCGCTGGCAAGTCGAATTGGGTCGAGCTGCTCAGCGGCGTTGGCCCGGGCGACACCGACGGCGCGTCCAACCTCGCGCGCTTCAACAACCCGACGGGCCTGACCTGGTTGCCGGAGGGCAGCGTCGTCGTCGCCGACCGCGCCAACCACCGGCTGCGCAAGGTCAGCGCTGACGGCGTCGCCGCGACGCTCTCGGGCTCTGTGGCCGGCCTGATCGACGGCCCCGCCGCCGGCGCGCGCTACAACACGCCGGTCGATATCGACGCCGACAGCGCCGGTCGCATGGTCATCGCCGACCTCGGCAACCACCGCATCCGCCTGCTCGAGAAGGGCGTGGTCAGCACCGCAGCTGGCAGCGCCCAGGGCTACCTCGACGGCGTCGCCACCCAGGCGCGCTTCTCGAATCCCTATGGCCTCGCGTTCAGCCCCGGCGGCGCGGTCTACGTCGCGGACTACAGCAACCATCGCGTCCGGCGGATCAACCTCAGCGCCGGCACGGTCGTCACGCTCGCGGGCAACGGCACGGCGGGCTGGACGGACGGCACGGGGGCCTCGGCGGTGCTCAACGGCCCGATCGGCATCGACGTCGCCCCGGACGGCAACGTCTTCGTCGCTGACTACGCCGGCCACCGTGTGCGCAAGATCACGCCGTCCGGCCAGGTGACCACCGTCGCAGGTGATGGCGCCGCCGGCTACGTGCCCGGCCAGGGCCTCAAGGCCCGCTTCCACTACCCGTGGGGCGTGCGCGTGCTGCCGACCGGCGACGTGCTCGTGGCCGACAGCTACAACCACCGCGTCCGCATGATCAGCCCGGACGGCAACGTCACCGACTTCGCTGGCAGCGGCATCGCCGGCTACGCCAACGGCGACTCGGCGAGCGCGCGTCTGTACTACCCGCGCGGCCTGTCGGCGGCACCGAACGGCCTGGTCTTCATCGGCGATACGGCGAACCACCGCATCCGCACCGCACAGGCCACCGAGGCGCCGTGCAAGATCGGTGACGTCTGCTGGAGCAAGGGTTGGCCCAAGGCCGACGACAGCTGCCAGGTCTGCGACGCGAGCAAGGACGCCACCGCCTTCGTCGCCCAGGCCGACGGCGCGCCGTGCACCGACGACAAGCTCTGCACCCGCCCGGACACCTGCGCCAAGGGCAGCTGCGGCGGCAGCGTCGTGACCTGCGACGACAAGGACGCCTGCACCACCGACGCCTGCGACGTCACGACCGGCGCTTGCACCTTCACCAAGATCATCGGCTGCAAGGGCTACTGCGAGCTGGCCTCGCAGTGCGACGACAAGAACCCCTGCACGACCGACACCTGCGCCAGCAACCTCTGCCAGAACGCGCCGAACACGAGCCCCTGCGACGACGGCAATCCGTGCACGGCCAACGAGCACTGCCAGAACGGCAGCTGCACCGGCGCCACCGCCGAGACGGTCGTCTCGACCATCGCCGGCTCGACCGTCGGTTGGGTCGACGCTGCGGGCACGCTCGCCAGCTTCAACACGCCGATCGGGCTCGCGGTCGACGCGACCGGCACGACGTGGGTCGCCGACCAGTCGAACCACCGCGTGCGCCGCATCGCCAAGGACGGCAAGGTCACGAGCTTCGCCGGCTCGGGCAACGTCGGCTTCCTCGACGGCGAGGGCGCCAAGGCCTGGTTCAACTACCCGAGCGACGTCGAGGTCCGGGCAGACGGCGCCATCGTCGTGGCCGACCGCTACAACAACCGCATCCGCCTCGTCGGCACCGACGGCGTGGTCTCGACCCTCTCGGGCGAGGGCACCGCGGGCGCCACGGACGGATCGGCCAAGACGGCGACGCTGAACCAGCCGATCGGCATCGCCCGTTCCGGCCAGACCTTCCTCGTCGCCGACTTCGGCAGCCAGCGCGTCCGCGTCATCGCCGCTGACGGCTCGGTCTCGACCCTGGCCGGCTCGACCGCCGGCTACAAGGACGGCAAGGGCAGCGCGGCGCAGTTCCTCGGGCCGATCGGCATCGCCGTGGACGCCCTGGGCGTCGCCTACCTCACCGAGTGGGACGGCCACCGCGTCCGCCGCATCGCCACCGACGGCACGGTGACGACGCTCTCTGGCTCCAGCGCCGGCTTCCTCGACGGCGGCACGGCGAGCGCGCGCTTCAACCGGCCGTGGGGCATCGACGTCGACGCCAGCGGTCGCATCTGGGTCGCCGACTACGGCAACTCGCGGCTGCGCTTGATCCAGAGCGGTCTGGTCGTGACGGCGGCCGGCATCGGCGGCGGCTACGTCGACGGATCGGTCACGGTCGCGCGCTTCAACACGCTGCGCGGTGTGGCGGTGCTCGGCAACGGCGACGTCGTCGTCGGCGATACGGGCAACGCGCGCATCCGCCTGGTGCGCCAGACGACCGACGCCTGCAACATCGGCGGCGTCTGCTACTCGGACGGAACCGTCAACCCGTCGAAGTCGTGCGAGATCTGCGCCGGCGCCAAGTCGACGACGCAGTGGCAGACCGCCGGCTGCAACCAGTAACGAACCCACCGCGAACCAGGGGGCCCGCGGGCGCTGCGTGCAACGACGCAGCGCCCGCGCGGCCTGCATCGCCGCTGGACGTCGCGTCGGAAGGGATCAGGCGCTGGCGAGCACGCCCAGCGAGCGGCCGACGCGGACGAAGGCCGCCACCGCTTGGTCGATCATCGCGTCGGTATGTGCCGCGCTGATCTGGACGCGGATGCGCGCCGTGCCCTTGGGCACCACCGGGTACGAGAAGCCGATGACGTAGATGCCCTCGGCCAGCAGCGCGTCGGCCATCGCCGCGGCCAGGCGCGCCTCGCCCAACATGATCGGCACGATCGGGTGCACGCCCGGGCGGATGGCGAAGCCAGCCTCGGTCATCGCGCTGCGGAAGCGCGCCGTGTTGGCCTCGAGACGGTCACGCAGGGCCGTCGTCTCGCTGAGCATGTGCAGGCATTCCAGCGAGGTCGCCGTGATGACCGGAGCCAGCGTATTCGAGAACAGGTAGGGCCGCGAGCGCTGGCGCAGCAAGGCCACGACCTCGGCGCTGGCCGCGACGAAGCCGCCCGAGGCGCCGCCGAGCGCCTTGCCGAGCGTGCTCGTGACGATGTCGACGCGTCCCTGCACGCCGCAATGCTCTGGCGTGCCGCGGCCCGTGCGGCCGACGAAGCCGGTGGCGTGGCTATCGTCGACCATGACCATCGCGTCGTAGCGGTCGGCCAGGTCGCAGATGGTCGCGAGATCGGCGATGTCACCGTCCATCGAGAACACGCCGTCGGTCGCGATCAGGCGCGTCCGGGCGCCCATGCTGGCCTGCAGGTGCGCCTCGAGCTCGCCGAGGTCGCCGTGGGTCCAGCGCTTGCGCTCGGCCTTGCACAGGCGGATGCCGTCGATGATCGAGGCGTGGTTGAGGCTGTCCGAGATGATGACGTCCTCGGCTTCGAGCAGGGTCTCGAACAGGCCGCCGTTGGCGTCGAAGCAGCTGGAGTAGAGGATCGCGTCGTCCATGCCCAAGAAGCGCGCGATCGCGGCCTCGAGCTGCTTGTGCACATCCTGGGTGCCGCAGATGAAGCGCACCGAGCTCAGGCCGTAGCCGTGGCTGTCGAGCGCCGCGTGGGCGGCCGCCAGCAGGCGCGGATGGTTGGCCAGGCCGAGGTAGTTGTTGGCGCAGAAGTTCGTCACCTCGCCGCGCTCGACGCCGATGTGCGCGCCCTGGGCCGTCAGCAGCACGCGCTCGTTCTTGCGCAGGCCGGCGGCCTCGATCTCGGCCAGCGTGCCCGCGATGCGCTGCCGGGTGTGCTTATCCATTGGCGGCCGCTCCTGCGCTCTTCTGCGCGGTCTCGATCTCGTCGTACTCGGACTCCATCATGTGCAGCAGGTCGTAGGTCATCTCGAGGTTGCGCTCGTTCTCGACGATCGACTGGACCCGCGCCAGCATCTCCATCTGGCGGCTCAGGTCCCACAGGCGGTCGCAGAGCGCGCCGAGCAGGCCGAGGTCACGGGTCGCCCGCGCTTCGCCGGCGAAGCGCTCGTTGTAGACCTCGAGCACGACCTCGCCGGCCCGGCCGAGCTCGCCGATCATCTGCTTGAGCGGCGTCTCGCTGCGGACCTTGCGGATCTGCTCGAGCTCGTCGCGCCATTGGCCCAGGCGGTCGGCGACGACGCGCATGTTCTGCGGGTTGTGCTCGCCGTGGAAGCCTTGCGCGGGCAGCGCCTCCATCCGGCTCAGGATGCCCTCGAGGTTGCCGATCATGCGCTCGAGCAGCTCCGGGCGTCGGCTGACGCGCGGCTGTCCGGCGAAGTGCAGCCGGTAGAGCTCGAAGTGCTCGTTGGCCATCTGGGCGTAGATGCTCTCGGCCGCCTCGGGGGTCGCGCCATCGCGCGCGGCCTTGATCTCGGACTGCTCCTGCTGGAACAGCTTGAGGTAGCTGTCGACGACGCTGATGTCGTGCTCGACCGAGCTGCTGCGCCAGCCACTCGACAGCGTCGACATCTCCGAGCGCAGGCCCTTGAGGTCAGCCGTCATCTCGACCAGCAGCGAGACGTCGCGCGTCGAGCGGCCGCGGCCGGCAAAATGGCGCCGGTAGCGATGGATCACGTGGTTGGCGCGCTGGCCGAGCCAGGCCCCCTCGACGCCGCGGTCGCCGACGGCCACGCGGGCCTCGTCGATCGCCTTGGCCTCGGAGGTGTAGAGGTCGATGCGCTCCCGCGCCAGCGACAGGGCCGCCGTGCGGGCCGCGCTCTCGGGCAGGGTGCCGAGCTCGCTGAGCACGGCCTCGGCGCCGCGCCGCATCTGCCGCATCATCTCCAGGTTGCGCGTCACGCGCGGCTGGCCGGCGAAGTGCAGGTAGTACTGCTGGTGCAGCGCGTCGAGGCGCTCCTGAAGCTGCTGGATCGTCTGTGCCATGGTTCCTCGTCGCGGGCGGTCCGTGCCCGGCGCGCTAGGGTAGAGACGTGCCCGAGAAATCGCCAGAGGGGCAGGGCCTGCGGCCGTCACCTGGTGGTCGCTGTGGCCAAAACGCAGCGCGGGGGGACGCCGACGAGCGACATCCCCCCGCGGGAACCCTGCAGCGCGCCTCTTAGTCCTGCTGGACTTCCTTGCGCTCCTTGATGGTGATGGTGTCGGTGGCCTCGACGCGCTTGCCGTTGAGCTCGAGGATCTTGAACTGCACGCGGCGGTTCTCCTCACGGCAAGCGGCGAGCTCCTTCTTCATCTTCTTCTCGGTCTTGCGGTCCTTGGTCAGCTCGCCGACCTTGGTGCAGAGCGGCTGCGTCTCGCCGAAGCCCTCGGACTCCAAGCGGTCCTTGGACACGCCCTTCTCGATCAGGTAGTTCATGACCGAGGTGGCGCGGGCCTTGGACAGCTCGAGGTTGGCGTCGTCCTTGCCGACGTCGTCGGTATGACCCTCGACGCCGATCTTGGTGATGCTCGGCTGCTTGTTCAGCACCAGCGCGACGGTGTTCAGGAGCTCGAAGCTATCCGGCTTGATGTCGGCCTTGCCCGTCTCGAAGTTGACCTTCTGCAGGATCTTGACCTCGCGCTCGGTGATCACGACCAGCGACTTCTTGTCCGGGCAGCCGTCCTCGTCCTCGATGCCGTTGAAGGTCTCGGCCTGGTCGGGGCATTTGTCGAGGTTGTCCGGGATGCCGTCGTTGTCCTTGTCCTTGACCGGGCAGCCGGCCTCTTCCTTGACGCCGGCCACGGTCGGGCACTTGTCGTCGCCGTCGAGGACGCCGTCGCCGTCGTTGTCCGGGTCGGGGCAGCCGTCCTCGTCCTTGAAGTCGTCCTTGTCCTCGGCCTTGTTCGGGCACTTGTCGTCCTTGTCGGCGACGCCGTCACCGTCGTTGTCCGGGTCGGGGCAGCCGTCGGTGTCCTCGAAGTCGTCCTTGTCCTCGGCCTCGTTGGCGCATTTGTCGGCGCTGTCGAGGATGCCGTCACCGTCGTTGTCGGCGTCCGGGCAACCGTCGCTATCCTCGAAGCCGTCCTTGTCCTCGGCTTGCTCGATGCACTTGTCTTCCTTGTCGATGACGCCGTCGCCGTCGGTGTCTGCCGGCGTGCCCTCCATCCACCACGACACGCCGAGCATGAACTCGAGGTTGTTCGAGGTCAGGTCGTTGCGGCCGGCGATGTTGACGTAGCGCGCGTCGAGGCGAAGCAGCAGCGAGTCGAGGATGTGGTACTTGGCGCCGACGCCGAGGTGCCACTCGAAGTCCTGGTCCGTGCTGGCCTTGTCGGCGCCGGTCAGGCCGTTGTCCTTGAGCAGCATGTCGCTACCGGCGCCGATGAGCAGGAACGGGCGCAGGCGGTGGTCCATCAGGTCGATGTGGGCGAGCGCGTTGGCGCGCAGGCCGAGGATCGACGTCGACGCGCCGTTGCTGGCGAAGGTCGTCGGCGCGTACTTCACCTCGCCTTCGACCCCGAGCAGGTTGTTCAGGTTGAAGCCGAGGCGGCCACCGACGAGCAGGCCCGAATCCGGAATATGCCCCGGGTTGAACGAGTTGCCGAGCTCGCTGTCGTCCGAGATCACCTCGTAGCCGGCGAACACGCCGACTTCGACGGAGCCAGCGTGCTCGAGGGGAGTGGCGGCCGTCAGCGAGAGCCATGCGAGGCCGCAGAGCGCGGTCCGGGTCAACGTCTTCATCCAGGGTACTCCGAGCGCCGTAGCGTGGCGCGGCAGCGTCGGGGCGGCGTGCCGATTGGTCGCCTGGCCCGGACGGGCCGACATTGTAAAGATATGTGGTTCAAGTGCAAGCAGAACCTGCGCACGTCAAGGCAATGTTGCTACATTTTGCGCGTGATCTTGTCGCTACGGCAGCGCCAGGTCCCAACGAAGCCTGGCATACAGGCGATCGTGGCGATCGAGGCCAGCGAACGGGCCGAGCTCCTCGCCGGGCTGGTAGGTGACGAAGCCGAGGCCGGCGCGCAGGCCGTCGCGCAGCAGCCAGGTCGCCTCGGCCCGCGCCAACCAGCCGAACTGCGCGCGCAAGCCGAACGCGCTGGCGACGCCGAGCAGCTCGAGGCGGTCGCTGACGCCCGTCCACTGCCCGCGCGCCACGAGTTGGGTCGCGTCGAGCGGGATCAGCATCGCCGTCGGAGCCTGCAAGAAGGTGGCCTTGCCGACCTCGAGGCCGAGCGTGGTATTGGCCAGGCCACGCCACGTCAGGCCGACCATGGCCTCGATGGCGTCGCGGCGCTCGACGCCCAACTCCGGCACCGTCGCGCCCGTGATCCTGCTGACCGGACGTCGGCGCTGGTAGGCGAGCTCCCACTTGACCAGCACCTCGCCGAACGTGGTGGCGCCGGTGGTGCCGAGCAGCTCGTAGCGAAGGTGGTCGAGCGGGATGTCCACGCGCGCCTGCGAGGCGTCGAGCAGCGCAGCGTAGTCGGGCGTGCGGGCGACGCCGTTGCTGTCGAGCACGCTGCCCGCGACGACGCCCAGATCGAGGCCCTCGCCGCGCATCACCCATCGCGCCAGGATCTGCTGTTGGTCGAGCGCGAAGGCGCCCTGCAGGTGGCGGTAGCGCAGATCCTTGCCCTCGAGCAGGGCGCCGATATCGACGCCGCTGGCGCCGCCCTGGCCGGCGAGCAGGGCCGGCAGCGGCGAGAAGGGCCCCAGCGGCGGCGTGCGAAAGCCGAAATGGCTCTCGTGCACGACGATCACCTCCAGGCGATGGGCGCCGACGAAGTAGCCGAGGCGGGACGCGAGGACCGGCACGCGGATGTCGACCAGGTCGGCGAGGCCGGGTTCCCGCATGTCGCGTGGGTTGACGACGTCGAGCGGCGAGAGCGCGTCGCCTTCGCCGTAGGCGACCACCTGCCGGCCCAGCGTCAGCTCGAACGCGCCCAGCGACAGGCCGACGAAGGTCTCGCGCACCTGCAGCAGCGTGCGGTAGGCGTCGAGCGTGGCCTGGTCGTAGCTCTCGGTGCGGTAGAGGTAGGCGGCGTCGCCCTCGGCGTGCAGCGAGATCACGCCGCGGATCGCGTCGCGCTTGCCCGTCCACTGCAGGTCCAGGCTCTGGCGCGCCTTGGCGAAGGGGTTGTCGCTGAGGCGCTCGGTCCAGATCGCCTCGTCGCTGCGCAGGATCGCCGTCGCCGACCACCAACGTGGCGGGGCCGCGGCGGGCCCCTCGGCGGCGGTGGCGGTGGTCGGCGTCGCGGCCGCGGGCGGGCCGAAGTCGAAGCCGTCGCCGTCTCCGTCGCCGCCCTCGTCGCCCCAATCATCGGCCTGCGCCGGCGTCGACCACGCCGAGGCGGCGCACAGCGCCAACAGCGCCGCGATCGCGACGGACCAGGAGCCCAGGCGGCCCGCGATCGACGCGAACGGCATCGGCTACAGGCCCTGTTCCAGGCGACGCTGTTCGAAGTCCGACGCCTTGACGCTCGGATCGTTGAGCTTGATCGAGAGCATCTCGAGCACGGTCTGCGACTCGACGGTGTCGCCACGCATGGTGCGGACGGCCGTCTTGCGCGGCACCCAGATGCCGTCGATCTTCTCGATGCGATCGCTCTTGATCAGCTTGATCTTCTTGCCCTCGATGACCCAGATCTTGCTCTGCAGCGGCAGCAGCCGGGTCTTGCTGACCCAGACCATCGACTTGAGGTAGCCGGTCTCGCGCTTCTCCTTGTCGGTCTTGGGCCGCGCCTCGATCAGCCAGCAATCCTCGCCGCCGACCGGGGCGCTCGGCTTGGACAGCGTGTAGCTGTAGTTCTTCGGATCCTTCTTGGTCATGTCGGCGTAGGTCAGGTCCGAGCCCATGAACGCGCCGGACTTGTCGGTGCTGGCGATGCGCGTCGACTTGTGCAGGCTCGGCAGGTAGAGCCATTGGTCGTCGTCCTTGCTGCCTTCGTCCCAGTCCATCGACAGCAGGCCGGTGTTGCGCACGTCGGCCGGGCTCTCGAAGAGCATGATCTGCTTGGTGCCGCCGGGGACCTTCATCGAGCGCGTCTGCACCACGCGGCTGCGCGAACGATCGGCCGAGTCGGTGATCGTCATCTGCAAGCGCGCGACCATCTTGTCGCCGGTCTCGCGCGCCTCGACCGCCGCCATGATCGTCTCGGCGTTGGTCTCGGTCGGCTCGATCGCCGCCGCTGTCTGCGGGCCGCCGAGCGTGGCGACGGTCACGGCCAGGCCGGCCAGGACGCGGCGCAGCGGCGCCTGCCAGGCGGTCGCGCTCGCAAGGCCGAAGGGCGTGGACGGTGCCCGCGGGCGCGTGGTTCGGGGCTGCGTGGACATCAGGCCTCCTTCGGCGCGCTCGGATCGCGGCGCCGGTCGCGGTAGGTCGCGCGCAGCAGCGCCGGCGCGAAGAAGAGGTCGCAGAGCAGGGCGAAGACCACGGTCAACGCCACGAGCATGCCGAACCGGCCGAGGTTCGACATCTGCGCCGTGATGTAGACGCAGAAGCCCATCGCCAGAATCACGCTGGTGCTCACCATCGCGCGGCCGCTGTGGCGGAAGCTGTGCGAGATCGCCGCCTCGACGTCGCCGTCCGATTGGTAATGGGCCTGGAAATGATGCAGGAAGTGGATGGTGTCGTCGACGGCGATGCCGATGGCGATGCTGGCGATCAGCAGGTTCGACATGTCGATCGGCACGCCGATCAGGCCCATCAGGCCCATGATCGCGGCGATCGGCATCAGGTTCGGCACCATGGCGATCAGGCCGAGCCGCAGGTTGCGCAGCATCAGCACCATCATCAGCGTGATGATGACGAACGCGACGCCGAAGCTGCGGATCAGGTCGTCGATGATCGAGCTGACGATGTTGAACAGGCTGTACACCGCCCCGGTCGGCTCGACCACGGCGCGCTGGCCGATGGTCGCGTCGATGCCTTGCTGCACCCATTGCGTGAACGGCCCGTAGCTCGTCGCGTCGACCCAGCGCACGCGGATGGTGACCTGGGTCTTGCGCAGATCGTTGGTCGCGAGGCGTCGCAGCTGCGCGGGGCCGGCGTTCTCGAAGAAGAAGAGCAGGTCCGAGAGCGCGCGATCGTCGTCCGGCAGGCGGTAGAACGCCGGATCGCCGCCGTGCAGCGCGCGGTTGGTCTCCTTGACCACGTCGAGGATGCTGATCGCGTTGCCGACGAGCTGTTCGCCCGTGCCGGGGTGACGCCAGGCGCGGATGTGGTCGAGCAGCTTCTCCAGGCCGCGCAGCAGCTCGAGATCCTTGATCGTCCGGCCCTCCTTGGCGCTGATCAGCAGCTGGACGTTGGCGGTGCCGCCGATATGGGCGTCGATCTCGTCGAAGGCGCGGCGCACGGCGAAGGAGTCCGGGATCCACGACACCGGGTTGTGGTAGACGCGCAGCCCCGTCATCGCGGCCACGGCGCCGAGGATGAGCACGAGGCCGAGCAGCAGCGCCCGCGTCCGGCGTGGCGCGCCGCGCAGGCCGCCGGCTGGCACGCCCGGATCGGCCGAGAAGGTGCGGGCGTAGTCGAGCCAGTGGTCGAGCGAACGGCCGCCGCCGCTGGCCCGCGCGCCGAGCAGGCTGCTGCGGTTCAGCGACAGGAACGCCGGCAAGAAGCCGAGCGAGAGCAGCAGCGCCGCGCCGACGCCGAACGCGCCCGCGGTGCCCATCTGGCCGATGGCCTCGACCGTGGCGAAGCGGAACGAGAGCAGGCCGACCATCGTCGTCAACGTCGTGAACAGCACGGGGATGCCGCAGCTGCCGGCGGCGTAGATCAGCGACGCGTCGTTGGCCATGCCCCGTCGCCGCGCGTCGCGGTAGACCGATTGGATGTGCACCGAGTCGCCGATGCCGACGCAGACCAGGAACGCCGGCAGGATGTTCGACAGCATCGTCATCGGCCAGCCGACCAGGGCCATGAAGCCGAAGGTCCAGACGGCGGCCTGCACCACCACCAGCAGCGGGCCGGCGATGCCCATCGGATGGCGAAAGAGCCAGAACAGCGCCGCCAGCATCGCCACCGCGGCGACGATGCCGGTGCGGCGCAGATCCGTCAGCAGGATCTCGTTGATCGCGGCGCCGAGCGCGGGCGGCCCGGCGACGTGCGGTTCGAAGCCCGGGGCGCGGTGGGCGTCGCAGATCTCGAGGATGCGCCGGTAGACGCGCGCGCCGTCGTCCTCGCTCATGAAGCCCATACGCAGCGTGATCACCGAATGTTTGCCCGCCGCGCCGATGACCTGGCCGCGCAGCGTCGGCTCGGCCAGCATCGCTTTGCCCAGCGCCGGCAGCTCGGCCTCGGCGGGCAGCGGCTCGAGCCAGCTGCCGACCTCGATGGCGTCGCCGATGGCGCGTGTCCGGCGCACGTTGAGCACGCTGATGATCTCGTCGACGATCGTGCCGCCGGCCTCGGCCTCCCAATCGTCGCGCCTGGGCTTCGGCGCGGCCGTCGCGGCCATCCCCGGGCCCTTGCCGGCGTCGGCCCCGGCGTTCGCGGCCACCCCAGGCTGCGCCGCGACCCCTGGCTGCGCCGCGGCCCCTTCGCCGCCGGCTGGCGGGTCGGCGCCAAAGTCGTCGTCGCCCGTGGCGAAGCCGGCGAAATCGGCGTCGCTGGCACCGCTGGTCACCGCCTTGGCCGGCGCGACGGCCTCCGCGGCTGCGTCGGCCCTGGTCGCTGCGGCGCCGGGCCCGGCGGTGTCATCACCGGCGGCGGCTTCGGGCGCGACGGCGGCCTGTCCTACGACCGTCGGCAGCTCCAGCGCCGCCTTGGGCCGGGCCTTGCGCTGGCCGAGCGAGGGCACATCCATGTCGAGCCGCGCGAGCTCGTCGTGGAGCTTGCGCATCTTCTGCAGGTACGGCAGCGAGAAGACGTCGCCCTCGACCATCACGAGGTAGAAGTCGTCGCGGCCGAACTCGTCGCGGAAGCGCTCAAGCACCTCGCGCTCGCCGGAGTTGCTGTTGGTGAAGGCCTCGACCGAGCTGTCGATCTGCAGGCGCGTGGCGGCGATGAAGCCAAAGGCCCCGGTCGTGCCCAGGCAGAGCAGCAGCACCAGCTTGGGCCAGCGCACGACCTGGCGCGTCAGCGCCGCGAACACGCCCCGGACGGGCACGTCGACGTGGTTGTGGCCAGGGTTCGCCGCGGGCTCGGCCAACCGCTCCGGCTGCGCGCCATCGCCACCTCGCGATCCCGAGCCGCCTGCCTTCGCCATGACCTTGCCCTCCGCGCTCTCGTCGCGTTGGCCCGGTAGCATGGTCCCAAGGTCACGGCGACGCAAGGCGACCTCGGCCGTGCGGTGCGCAGGATGGTCCATGACGTGCCATGTCTGTTTGCATCGCTGGCCACGCGGGCGCAGCCTGGGGCCTGGGCCTCAGGCGTCGCGCCGGCCCCGGGGGGAGGAGCCATGTCTGACGACGACGACCGAAACGCCATCCGCCTGCGCGCGCTCGAATCGGCGCGCAGCGATCCGGCGCGGGTGCAGCGCTGGTCGCTCGACCTCGGGCGCAAGGGCATGGCCGTCAACCAGAAGCTGACGACGCTGCTCGGCAAGCAGGACGCCCGGCTCGCGACGCTGGTGCTGCCGCACGAGCGCAAGCCGGGCGCGACGCCCATCGAGCGGCTGCGCGCGTTCCTCGACCAGATCAGCGACGCCCAGAAGCGCGTCCACGGCCCGCAGTTCGGGCTGTGTCTGCGCTGCGCGGCGCCCCTGCTGGTGGCGGTCCTCGACGAGACGCCCTGGGCCGAGCTCTGCGACGCTTGCGCTGCCGCCGACGCGGGCGTGGTCGCGCCGTAGCCGACGCCGGAGCCGACGCCAATCCCGGGGCCGTGTCTACTCGGAGCGAACCCGCAACGGCCCGCGTCGCTGCGCCATCTCGAGGTGCAGCGTCTGGGTCGGGAATGCGAAGTCGAGGCCGGCGGCGTCGAACGCGCGCTTGATGCCGACGTTGACGTCGTGGCGGACCTGCAGCTGCCGATCCATGTCGACGACGAAGTAGACCAGGGCCAGGTCGAGGCTGTACGGCCCGTAGCCCAGGAAGTTCGCCCGCACCTCGGGGTGGGTGCCGGGTACGCCGCGCACCACCTCGATCAGCAGCTCGCGGGCCTTCTCGATGGCGTCTGCGCCGGTGGCGTAGGTCAAACCGATCGACGTCTCGACCGAGAAGCCGTTGTCGATCGAGAGGTTTTCGATCGGCAGCTCAGCCAGCTTCTTGTTCGGCACGATGATGCGCACGCCGGCCGACGTCAGGATCTTGGTCGAGCGCAGGCCGATCTCCAGCACCCGGCCGACCATGCCCTCGACCCGGACGAAGTCGCCGCGGACGAACGGCTGATCGGTCATGATCTGCAGGCTGCCGAGCACGTTGCCCAGCGTCTCCTGCGCGGCCAGGGCCACCGCGAGGCCGCCGATGCCGAGGCCCGTGATCAGCGAGATGACGTCGAAGCCGATGGCGCGCAGCGTGCTGATCGCGAACAGCAGCACGATGAGCACGCGCGCCAGCTTGCGCCCGAGGTCGAGCAGGCCGACCTCGAAGTCCGGGCGGTTGCGGCGCAGCCAGGGCTCGAGGCCGACGCGAAACACGGCGTCGGTCACCCGCAGCGCCAGCATCGTCAGCAGCACGCCGAACGCGACCCGGACGCCGTCGTCGATGGCCGAGCGCAGGCCGTCCGGCATCTGCAACGCGCTCGCGGCCAGCACGACGAAGGGCAGCAGCAGCGAGGCCGCGACGGGGCCGACCGCGCCTTCGGCGATGACGTCGTCGACCTCGGTCGTCGTCATCGCGGCCATGCGCCGCAGCAGCCGCCGCAGCGCCCGCCGGCTGATCCTGGCGATGGCGACGCCGGCGACGAGCAGGAGCAGCGCCTTGAACCAATCCTCGACCCGGTTGCCCGCGACGACCGTCCTCGCCAACGCCTCGACCTCTGCGACCAGCATCGCCACCATCACCCCACCCGTTCGAACTCGGTGGCGAAGCCGACCGACACGCCGGACGTCGGCTGCGACGCGACCGCGGTGGCCGTCGCGCCCGTGGCCCGCGACTGGGCCTGCGCCTGGGCGCGCAGCTGCTCGGCCATCAGCTCGAGCGCGAAGATCCGCACCATCCGCGGGATCACGGCGCGAAAGACCTCGCAGTAGGGCGAGCGGCCGTCGATGTGGCCGTCGCGTCGGTGCAGCAGCAGCGGGCAGCCGCCGGCGCAGCTCGCCTGATGGCGGCAAGTCTGGCAGGTCGGGTTGCCCGTGTCGCGGCTGAACGCGCCGAAGGGTTGGTGGGCGCGGGCGACCTCGACGATCGAGCGCTGGCCGTCGAGCAGCGAGGTCTCGGCCTCGTGGTGCAACGCCGCCTGGCAGGGCGAGAGCTGGCCGGTCTGGCTGACGGCGGCGTAGCTCGAGCCGGCGCCGCAGGCCTTGCGGATCGGCCGCAGCGGCGACAGGTCGCAGAAGCGGTGGGTCGCGCGCAGCGGCGGCGATGGCGTGGCGCCGGCGTCGAGGCTGGCGGCGACGTGGGCCTCGATCCGGTCGTAGGCTGCCATCAGCGGCCGCACGACGGCGTAGAGCGCCTCGCCCTCCAAGATCGTGTCGCGGCCCAGCGGCGCCCGCTCGTGCCGCCGCGAGGCGCCGTGGCGGTCGTCCAGCGCGCCGGCGCCCCACTCGAGGTCGCGGACCAGGCTCAAGCGGAAGCCGAGGCCGCGCGCCAGCAGCCAGCTCACCAGCTCGGGCGCCTGCTCGACGTTGTGCTCGCCGAGCGTGACGAGGCCGTAGGGGCGGATGCCCGCGCCCTGCCAGGCGTCGAGGCCGCGCTCGAGGTGGCTCCAGCTGCCGCGACCGTTGCGCGTCGGTCGCATCGCGTCCTGACCGGCGCCGAGGCCGTCGATCGAGACCGAGACGCCGATGCCCGCGTCGCGCACCCACGCGGTCGCCCCGCGCGGGACGACCGTGCCGTTGGTCAGGATCGCCGCGCTGTAGCGCACGCCGTGGGCCGCGCAGCGCGCGATCGCGGCCTCGTGGAAGCGTTGCAGCGCCGCGAGCCGCAGCATCGGTTCGCCGCCGGCGTAGCGCACGTGCACCCGATCGGTGTGGCCGGCGCGCGCGGCCGCCTCGATGGCGCCGAGCGTGCGCTCCATCGCGTCCTGGTCCATGTGCACCGGGCTCTTGTGGATGTAGCAGTACGGGCAGTCGAGGTTGCAGTCATTGGTGACGTGCAGCCAGAGGTCGAAGACGCGCTCCTTCGGCGCGCTGGGCGCGATCGCCAGCGCCTGGGCGACCCGCAGCGTCTCGGCGCGCGGATGGCGCAGCATCCCGAGTCGTAGCAGCCGGCCGGCGTCGTGCCATAGGCCGGGCAGGGCGTCTGCAGGGGCCGGGATCGCGGCCACGAGCGCGCCGAGCGGCTGGCCGTCGGCCCCGTCGAGCACAGCGGCGGCGCCGCGCGAGAGCAGCAGCAGGCCATCGTCGACGGCGGGGTTGTGCACATAGCGCCGGCCGCGCACCGCACCCTGGAGCAGCCGGTCGGCCCTCCAGACGGGCAGATCGGCCAACTGCGCCGCGCCGACGGGCCCGGCCTCGCGTGGCGGGTCGCTCAATCCCACGAACAATCGCTCGAGCAGTCCCAGCTGCAGTCGCTCGAGCAGTCGAACGAGCAATCGCTGGAGCAATCCCAGCTGCAGTCGCTCGAGCAATCCCAGGAGGCGCCGGTCGATTTGTGCGAGGCGTCGTCGTAGCCGACGCAGTCGAAGCTGTCGTTGCCGCCGACGCCCGACGCCGAGCCCCAGCTCGACTGGCCGGGATCGTAGCTCGCCATCAGGCTGTCGTCCCAGCTCGCCGAGTCGAAGTCGAGGTTGGCCACGCCGCCGACGCCGCCGAGCTGGTGGCCGTAGCTGCCGATCTCGCTCGCGTCGCAGATCTGCGCGCCGTTGTGGTGGATCACGTGCACCGGCGCGCCGTAGCTCGACCAGCCGTAGCCGAGCCCGCCGACGCCGTAGCCCCAATGCGCCCGCGGCGAGAGCATGGCGTCGAGCACCATCAGGTTGACCATCGTGTCCATCGGATCGCGGTAGTAGGTGCCCCAGGGATCGTAGTAGGGGCCGTAGCCGCCGCCGCGCGGGTAGGACGGCGCGTTGCGCAGGTGCGCCTGGCGCCAGGTGCCGTGATCGGCGGCGTCACGCACCTCCTCGGCGCTCGGACGCACGACAGCGACCTCGGGCTGGTCCATCTCGACCCGGCCCTGGGGGAAGGTCCGCGCCAGGCCCTGCTGGATCTTCGTGCCGAGGTTGCCGAGCAGGTTGCGGTAGGTCGGCACCAGCGAGGTGTCGGCGAGCCGCTGGCCGATGCGCTCGCGCGCCTGCTCCAGCGTCTCGTCCTCGCGCGGGCGCAGCTCGTCGATGCGCGCGCCGATCGCGATCGTCGCCGACGGCGCCTCCTTGGGCGTCTTGGCCTTGATCGTGATCTCGATCAGGGCGTGGAATCCATGCTGCTCGACCTCGAAGACCGCGCGCAACGTCTCGAAGCCGACGCTGAAGCGCTCGTGCGCGGTGCGCATCGCCGAGACCAGCATGTCGGCGTCACCGGCGCGGCCTTCGGCGTCCTGGAACACGACGTCGGTGTCGACGACGAGGCTGACGGCGTTGTCGATGCCCGCGAGCGCGAGGCCGCTCTGCACGGACTCCGTCAGCGAGAGCGCGTCGCGGGTCAGCTGCTGCTCGCCGGTGCGCAGGTCCATCTCGCTGCCGAAGAAGTGCTTGACCTTGTCCCACATGCGCGGTGCGCGAAACACCTGTTCGCCGGGCAGGTAGATTCGACCCTGGCTGACCAATCGCATCGTGTCCTCCGGTGCTGCGCGCTAGAAGCCCTCGAGCTAGAAGCCCCCGAGCTAGAAGCCCTCGAGCTGTGCGTTGCTGGCGCCGCCGATGGCGCGGAACTGGCCGTGCAGCTCCCGCGCCTGGCGACCGAGCTGCTCGGCCTGGACGATCGCCTGGCGCGAGGGCGGGCCGGCCTTGAGCTCGTCGAGCCGGCTCGACAGCGCCGTCGCCTGCGAGAGCAGGGCGTCAAAGCGCGGATGCGACTCGAGGCCGTCCATGCCGAGGAAGATCTCGGCCATCGCCGACTCGCCGGGCTCCAACGCGGCCTTGAACTCGGCGGCGAGGCGACCGTCGCGCTGCCGGCGGCGCATGAGCACGATGCCGACGACGCCGGCGATCAGGGCGCCGAACAGCGCCCAGCCCCAGGGGAAGCCGCCGCTGTCGGCGCTGCTCGGCTGGACCTGCCGGCCCTGCGTCGTCGCGACCGTGCGGCCCGCGGCGTTGGCGCGCTGGCTGCCGGCCAGGGCCGAGGGGATGCCGTTCATCAGCTTCTCGAGCCGCTGCACCGGGTTGCCGCCGCTGCCCAGGGCCTTCTGCAGCAGGCTGGCCTTGGCCCCGGCGTCGATGCCGTCGCAGCGCAGCTCCCATTGCTTGCCGTTGGTGGCGATCAGCACGTCCTTGCCGCCGAGGCCCATCGAGCTGTAGAGGCCGACGTAGTCCGCCGGGGCCGCGTCGGCGGGCAGGACGACGACGTAGGCCTTGCCGCCGGTCTTGTTGGCCAGGGCCTTGGTGTAGCCGTCGATCGTCGCCTTGGCTGCGTCGTCGATGGTCTTGGGCCCGCGCGCGACGCCGGCGTTGCCGGCCTTGCGCAGCAGCTCCTCGACCTTCGACGGGTTGGCCGACGCGCTCGCTGCCGTCACCAGCGGCAGGGCGAGCGCAAGCGCCAGGGCCAGGGCCACGGTACGGGCGCTGGCGAGCGGTGCGATGGTTCGGGCGCGATGGATGGAACCGGACATGGGACCTCCCAGGCGAGCGTGGCGCCTTGGGCCCGCATGCTGGGCAGGGTCGACCGGGACGTCAATGGTCCGATCTGGCCGAAGACGCTCGACTGCGGGCGCTAGAAATGCCAGCCGAAGACGACGCGCGGCTCGAAGCGCAGCGTCGTCACCGGCGCCGACGACAAGTCCGAGGCGATGTCCTTGTCGTTGTTGTAGATCCACTTGTCGTACGACGCACGGACAAAGCGCAGATCCAGGCCGATGGCGAAGACCGAGCCCGGGATGCGGTACTGGCTGCTCAGGCCGAACGGGATCGCGGTGCCGGTGAAGGCCTTGCCGGTCGCTTCGACCTGGAACACGGTCTCGTAGTAGTAGAGGATGTCGAAGAAGCCGTAGCCACCGTACAGCCGCACGTCGACGGGCGTATCGGCCCGCCAGAAGCGCAGCGGGTGGAAGCCCACCATCAGCGACGCGCTGCCGGTGCCGGCCATCTCGGCCTTGGAGCCGAACGAGCCCTTCCAGGCGAAGTCGGCCCACAGCGAGGCGTAGCCCAGGATGTTGTAGCCAATCTGGAAGGCCACGGCCAGGCCGCTGCCGGTGTTGGTGCGGATGGCGTCGTTGTAGCAGCCCGAGGTGCCGAACAGGCAGCCCTTGGTCCGCCACTGCTCGAACGACGAGCCGTTGATCGTCACGTTGCCCTGGTTCGGCGTCGGCACGGCCGGGCCGGCGTCGCCGCCGTCGGTGCCGTAGCCCACGTTGAACTGCAGGAAGAAGCCCTGCCAGGCGGCCTTGAGCGCGGTGCCGAGGCCGTCGGTCGCGGGCGCCGTGGCCGGGGCCGCAGCGACCGCCTCGTCGGCGTGGGCAGAGCGGGGGGCAGCGAGGGGAGCGAGCAGGGCAGCGACGAGCGCGACCGCAGCCAGCGCCCGAAGCTGGAGGGGTGCTGGCCAGCGGTACGACGTCATCGGTTGACCTCTTAGCCCTGGTAGCCGCGCTCGCGCGCGATGCGGAGGGCCTTCTTGCGACGACGATCGGCCTCGCGCGAACGGCGCTTCTGCTCCTCGGAGGGCTTCTCGTAGTAGCGGCGCTTGCGCAGCTCCTTGTAGATGCCCTCGTTGGCCATCTTGCGCTTGAGCATCGAGAGGGCGCGGTTGACGTTGCCGTCTTGCACGGCGACCTCGAGCGGACGGAACTCGACGGCGCGCGCGGAGGCGCGGCGCGGACGGTCGGTGCGCGGCTTGTCGGTGCCCAGGACGGAATTCTCGGTGCTCATCGTCTCTCCTGCCCGCGGGTGTCGTTCCGGGGCCTTGGTCGTCGGCCGCGCTCTTGGCTGGTGGGCGACCGCATCGTGCGCGTCGTCCGGTTGCGCGGTACAAAGTGCAAGCAAATCAGGCACGAATCAGGCGAAAACGCTGACGAAGTCGAACTTCGCGTCGGCGGTGCCAGAAGGTGCCACCCATGCGAGGGCGCGGAGGATGCCATGTGTCACTGCGGTCTGGCAAGTGCCTTTGCGCGGCGCGCTCGGCACCTACGGCGGGGCCCTGCCCCCAGGCGAGCGCTCACTTGGACGGGGCGAGCGCTCACTTGGACGGGGCGGCCGCCCCATCGGTCGCCGCCGTCGCTCCGATCGTCATCGCCGCCGTGCCGACGCGCTGGCCGAGGCCGCGGCCGGCGCACGGCGCCGGCGGCCGCGCGCTGACGAACTCGGCCATCGTCAGCCGGCTCAGCTGCGACATCAGCCAGGTGTTGAGCTGCTCGATCGGGTCGTGCAGCGTGCAGCAGTCGATGCGCGCGCAGCCGGCGTTGGACTCGCCGACGCAGTCGACCAGGCCGAGGTTCTCCTCGAAGGGTCGGATCACCTCGACGAAGCGGATCTGATCGAGCGGCCGCGCCAGGCTGTAGCCACCGCTGACGCCCTTGGTCGAGTCGACGATCGCGGCGTGCTTGAGGTCCTGCAGCACCTTCGCCAGCAGATCACGCGGCAGATCCCCGCGCTCGGCGAGCGCCGTCACCGGCAGCCGCGCGCCGTCTGGCAGACCGCCGAGACGTTGCACCACCATCAGCGCGTATTCGGACTTCCGATTCAGCTTCAACATGGCCGGCCCCCTCACCCGCCTCCACAGTGGAGGTGGCCAGGGCACGGCGCAAGTTCTCGGCACGCAAGGCGGCACAACCGGCAGGGTTTGTGCGCTTCGGCCCGCCGCGGGGCCCAGGGTCGCAGCCCGCGCTGTCACGGTTGGCCCGTCACAGCGTCCGTGGGCACACCAGGGGCGAAACCGACGCACGCGACGCCCGAGACGCCTTGACACGACCCTCCAAACGTCTAGGCTTGGAATACGGACTGGATTGGTCCGTGTTTGAGGTGGAGGACCGGCGCACCCATCGAGCGCGCCGCGCATCGAACGAGTCGGAACGGGCATGGCGCGAGCGCGTGCCAGCCCCCAAGGTGCCAGGAGTCGACCATGCTGCAGCCCCAAGACGATCTCGAGGACGACGACGTCATCATCCAGCCGCGACTTCCGCGGGAAGCGCGCCTGTCCCTGGACGACGAGTTCTATTGCCGTCCGCGTCGCCGTCGGTTGACCATCGACAAATGCCTCGACGACTACATGAACGCCAACGCCTTCACCAACAAGCGCTCGGCGTGCTTCCGCTGCCCGCAGGGCTGCACCAACCGCCGCCTGTTCTCCGAGAGCGTCTGAGGCGCCGCGCCGGGACCTGATCCGCGCCGCTAGAAGCCGTCACACACCGGCGGCGGCGCGTCGATCCGGCCGCCCGCGAACGAGGCCGTCAGGCAAGCGGCCTTCTCTTCGCCTTCCTTGCACTTGTACTCCAGCGCCCCGAACGTGTTCAGCAACGTGTTGAGGTTCTGGAACTTCTTGTTGCAGCCGTCGCATTTGTTGTCGCTGACGAAGCTGGCGTCCGGCACGCCGCACTCCTCGGCCTTCTGGTTGCCGGTCGTCAGGCAGGTGCAGGTGACGTCGAGCGCCGAGGCCGGCAGGTGGCCGGCGCTGACCAGGCCGTCATCGATGCGGGCACAATCCGACGAGAGCAGGGCCTGCAGCACCGCGCCGCGCACCGGGATCGAGTGCTTGACCTCGTTGACCGGGGCGCAGTTCTTGGGGTTCGCCGGGGTGCCGGCGTAGACGTTCATCGCCGTCGGCGCCGACGGCTGCAGCGCGCAGCCGTCGCGCGGCATCGTCACGTTGACCTTGGTGTAGGGCAGCAAGCAGACCTGGTCGGCCGTGCCGGCGACGCGGGCGCCGTTGATGATCTCGAGCGAGACCTCGGTCGCGGTCGCCGCGACGACGTGGACGTAGAAGTTCAGCTCGAAGGCGTCGATATCCTTCTTCCACAGGGGGTTCAGCGCGATCTGGACGTTGTGCTTGGCCAGGTCGATCGTGTCGAGCGTCAGCTTGTCGAAGCGGAACCACAGATCGGCCTTGAGGCAGTCGCATGCGCCCGCCGCGACGTCGTCGCCCGCGCTGTCGCCGGCGCCCGTGTTCAGGTTGTTGGCGGTGTCGTCCGTCTTGTTCTCGCAGCCGATCGCCAACAAGAGCGAAGAGATCGCGATCACGAGCGCAGGCGCGCGAACCGAACCAGGGCGCATGGAGCCTCCACCGATCTCGCGCACCGAAGGCCCGAAGGCGGGCGTGGCGGGGCGATGACGTTCGGCAGATTTGCACACTGGCCGCGCTTGCGTCAAAACTCGGGGCTCCCGCAACCCAGCCGGCACCGCGACGCGGACGGCGGCAAGAGGCCTCGATGACCGACCCGACCGTTCGCAGCTCGTCGCCTCGCCTCCGTGCGGGCTTGCTTGGCCAGGTGGCGTCGTCCCGCGTGGTCGCGGCCCTGGCGCTGTCGTTGGTCCCGGCGCTGGCGCTGGCCGGCGGCTTCGAAATCCCGGACAACGGCGCCAAGGCGATCAGCCGCGGCAGCGCCTTCACCGTCCGCGCCGACGACCTGACGGCGATGGCGCACAACCCCGCCGGCCTGCTCAAGGCGCGCGACCTGCGCAGGACGCGCGGCGCCGGCGGCAGCTGGAACGCCCTGCAGACCTCGCACAACCTGATCTACGCGCCGATGTCGTTCCAGCGCGCCGAGAGCTCGGTGCCGCAGAGCACGTCGAACGAGCCGGGATCCACCGACCCGTTGGCCAAGGTCACCAACGAGACGCCGTGGTTCGCCAAGGGTGGCTCGCTCTTCTACGGTACCGACTTCGGCCTCGACGACTTCGCCTTCGCCTTCGGCGTCTACGGCCCCAACGCCGCCGGCCACCAGAAGTACCCCGTCACCGGCGGCCAACGGTGGATGCTCGTCGAGCTCGACGCCCTGATCGTCTACTACTCGGCGGCCGTCGCCTACGGCAAGCGCGACAAGTGGGGCGTCGGCCTGACGCTGCAGCTGGCGCACCAGCCGATGACCAAGATGAGCCTCGTCATCGACGGCACGCCCGGCGGCGAGCAGAACCCCTACTACGCCCCGACCGACGTGCTCGCCACCCTGAGCCTGTCGTCGTCGCCGGTGCCGACGGCGATCTTCGGCGCCTGGTGGCGGCCGATCGACGCCATCGAGCTCGGCGTCTCGGGGCGCTTCCTGCCGATCCAGCTCGCGGCCAAGGGCGATATCGGCCTGACGAACACGCCCGGCGGCAGCCAGTTCACCCCGGCGCAGCTCGAGGTCGAGGGGGGCGCCGCGCGCCTGACCCTGACGATCCCGCCGACGGCGCGCGCAGGCGTGCGCTACCGCCACATGGACGGCGCGACCGAGCGCTTCGACGTCGAGCTCGACGTGGTCTGGGAGGGCTGGTCGATGATGAAGGAGTACAAGGTCGAGCTCGACGGCCTGATCAAGCTCTTCGCCGCGACCGAGGCCCCGGACGTCATCATCTCGAAGCAATGGCGCGACACGCTCTCGGTGCGGCTCGGCGGCACCTACAACCTCGACAAGCTGCCGCTCTCGCTCTCGGCGGGCAGCTTCTACGAGTCGGCCGCCGTGCCGCAGAACTACTCGCACCTGGACTTCCCGTCCTTCATGCGCATCGGCCTGGCGGCGGGCGCGTCGGGGCGCGTCGGCAACATCGACTGGGTGGTCGGCTACTCGCACATCTTCCAAGAGAGCCGCACCGTCAGCGAGCTGTTCGGCAAGGTCTACCAGCAGCGTCCGGTCGCCGAGTGCCCGGCGGGCTGCGACGGCTACGACCCGATCCCGGCCAACGCCGGCGTGTTCAGCGGCAGCTACGACATCGTGACGGCCAGCCTCGCCTACACGTTCTAGCGACGACCGCCCGCGACCGGCGGCGACGTTCTGCCGCGACCGCCGACCCCCGACGCGGGCCGCTACTTCTTGCCGGCGTCGCCCTCGGCGGGGGCCTCGACCGGGGCGTCCAGCAGCAGCACGCCGCCCGGGGCGAAGTAGACGCCGTCGGGGCTGGCGCTGCGCATGCGGCCCTTGAGCGTCACCTGCTTGCCCACGACGATGCCGTCGCGCTCGACGTCGAAGATGCCGCCTGCGAGCAGGCGCCGACCCTGCAGGTCCTCGCGGTCGCAGAGCTGGATGTGCGGCGCGGGCGAGCAGCCCTTGTCGCGCTCGGGGCAGGGGCGGACCGCCGCGACGTAGCCACGCACCTGGACCGACTCGGCGCCGCGACCAGCGGTCGACGACTCGAAGATGCCGGCCACCGACCAGGCGCCGTCGTCGTATTGGGCGACCGGGCGCGGCGGGTCGAGGTCGGGCGTCGGCGGCAGCACGGCCTTGCCGGCGGTGGGTTGCCGCGGCGGGTAGGGCGTCGGCTCGCGGCCGCCGTCGCAGCCGCCCAGCGCGCCGACGGTGCAGAGCGCGAGCACGGTGCCGGCGAGCCGCCGCCACGGCGCGCACGCCAGGGTGGCCGGCCGCGCGGCAGAGGGAGCCCTGGTCATCTCGTTCGAGCCGACGCGGATCATCATGCCCCCTACTTGTTGTTGAACGGCGTCAGGCCCGGCAGCGAGACGATGACGAGCGCGTTGGGGATCACGTAGACGTCGGCGCTGCCCAGCGATTGGACCTTGCCGTCGACGCGGCCGGTGACGGCGACACGGTTCGGGCCGGGCGGCACACCGACCGCGGCGTAGCGGCCGATGATGTTGGTCGTCGTGCGGTTCTTGGCCGGCACGGGATCGAGCTCGGAGTCGTTGAAGTACGACAGGCCCTCGGGCTGGACGCCGAAGCCGACCTTGGCGTCGACGATGGGCCACGAGCGGCGGTCCTTGGTGCCGCAGTCGCGGATGCGGCCGCCGATGACGCCGTCGCCCTCGTAGATGCCGCCGACGACGCCGATGGTCGAGGGCACGAGCTGCCACTGCCCCTCGCCGACGATGGTCGGGTTGAAGCGCACGGTGTCCTTGCCGACGTACTTGGACGGCTGCTTGCCCTCGCCCTTCTCGTCGAGGTGGGTCGAGAGCAGCACGACGTCCCAGGTGTACGAGTCGTGCCAGCCGTTGGAGTTCGCCGGGTTCACCGCGCGCGTCCGCAGGATCAGCGGCGTGTTCAGCGGCACGTCCTCAATGGCGAAGATGCCGTGGTTCTTGGCGCACTTGACCCAGCCGTCGACCTTGTCGCAGACGTAGCCGGACGGGCACTGCAGGTGGACACCCTTGTCGCACTCCTCCTCGGCGGCGTGCAGGGACTTGACGTCCCAGCCCGACGCGGCGGCCTCGCTCGGGTCGATCGAGACGGCCGTGGCCATCGGCGTGCCGACCTTGCTCGGATCGCGGTAGCAGTCCTGCGCGTCTTCTGGGTCCTCGATGCCGGCGCAGGCCTCGGGGTGGAAGTCCGTGGCGCGGAAGACCGCGACCTCGATCTGGGTCGTGATGCCGCCGCCGCCGAAGCGGTCGACGCGGCCCCACATGACGGCCTTCTGGTCCTTGGGCAGGTCCTTGACCACGTCGTCCAGGCTGACTCCGACGCAGCTGAGGTCGATCGGCGTGTCGGTGGCGATGTTGTCCTTGGACGGGTCGCGCAGCGCGGTCTTGTCGTCGGCGCCGGGCTCGGGCGCGCAGACGCCGTCGACGCACATCTTGCCCGCCGAGCAGGCCTTGGTCTCGCTGCAGACCGGGACGAACTTGGGCGTGCCGCTCGACGACGTGTCGCCGGTGGCCGTATCCGTGCCGGTCGCGTCACCGCTGGTGACGTCGCTGCCGGTGCCACCGGTGTCGGTCTCGTCGCTCGACGAGTTGCCACAGCCGGCGAGCGGCAGCGTCAGGGCGCCGAGCAGCAGCAGGGTGGCGCGAGCGGCGGACGGGGCGCCGCGACGGGCGAGAATCTGGGGCAGGCGGGGGTCGATCATCGAGCAGCACTCCTTCGTTCGGTCCATGTCGTTCGGGGCGGTCCGTGTCGGTCCGGGCGCTCGGTCTGGTCGGCGCCGGGTCCCCTCTCGCGTCGGCTCCGAGCTCAAGGCTCCGGGCGGCCGGTGCGGGCCTCCTCGCACGTCGCGTCCCCAGACGCTACCGCGCTTCGGCCCCTGGCGAAAGAGTCCACGGCATCGCCTTTGCGGCGACCGTGCGGCCGCCCCCGTTTGCGTTGTCGACGCGATCCGGGCAATCTCCCGCCCCATGATGGCAGCCGCCGCCCACGTCTGTCCGCTCTCTCCCCTGGCTCCGCTGCCGCGACGCACAGCCGATCTGCTGGGAATTGGCGGTCAAATCCGAGTCGAGATCGAAGACTTCGTCGTCGAGGAGATCCCACTGTACCTGCCCTCGGGTGCCGGCGATCACCTCTATCTCTGGGTCGAGAAGCGCGACCTCTCGGGGCCGATGCTGCGTCGGCGCCTCGGCGAGCTGCTCGGCATCGACGCGGGCGACATCGGCATGGCCGGGCTCAAGGACCGCCGCGCCGTCACCCGCCAGTGGATCAGCGTGCCGATGCGCCCGGGCCTCGATCCCGACCGCGTCCGCGACGGCCGCATCGCGGTGCTGCAGGCCGCGCGCCACAACAACAAGCTGCGCACCGGCCACCTGGCGGGCAACCGCTTCATCATCCGCGTCCGCGGCGTCGACGCCAGCGATCCGGCCGCGCTGCGGGCCCGGATCGACGCCAAGATCACGGCCATGCGCGCCGGCGGCATGCCCAACTTCTACGGCGATCAGCGCATGGGCCACGGCGGCTCGACCCTGGCCGCCGGCTGGGCGCTGGCGCAAGGCCTCGACGGCCGGGTGCGGGTGCAGTCGCCAGACGGCGCGGCCCACCAGATCCAGCTGCGCGACCGCCAGCTGCGCCGCCTCGCCGCGAGCGCGTTGCAGGCCGAGCTCTTCAACCGCGTCGTGGCCGAGCGCATGCGCCAGGGGCTGCTCGATCGGGTGCTCGCGGGCGACTACTGCCGCAAGACCGACACCGGCGGCAGCTTCGTCACCGACGATCGCGGACGCGAGCAGGAGCGCCTCGACCGCGGGGAGGTCGAGATCACCGGCCCGATGTGGGGGCCGAAGATGGCCCGCCCCGGCGCCGATGCCGCCGAGCTCGAGACCAGCGTCCTGCTGGCGTCCGGGCTCGACGAGGCGATGTTCCGCCGCATCGGACCGCTCGCGGCCGGCACGCGTCGCCCCGTCGCCGTCCGCCCGGACGACCTGAGCGCCGAGATCGACGGCGAGTCCGTGGTGCTGCGCTTTGGCCTGCCCGCGGGCAGCTTCGCCACCGTCCTGCTGCACGAGATCCAAGGGCCTCATCCCGATGTCGATCGCGCGCCCCAGGGCGACGAGACCGGCGAGGGCGAGGCCGAAGACCACGAGGTTGTATGCGCCTGAACCTCGGACTGCTCGAAGCCGGTGCCCGCGGGCACGTCTGGCGAGCCGGACGCGCCGCCTGGCGCGAAGGCCGCGTCGCGCGCCTCGCCCGCCGCGACCCTGACGAAGAAGACGCCGACGGCTACGAGGCCGTCGTCGAAGAGACGCGCACCCGCGACAAGCAACACGTCGTGCTGGCGATCGACTTCGCCACCGGCGCCACGGCCGTGCTCGAAGAGTGGACCTGCAGCTGCAGCGCCGGCGACAGCGCCTGCGAACACGCGGTCGCCGCGGCGCTGGCGGTGCGCGAGGTGCTCGGGCGGTCCGATGGCGAAGACGTCGAGGCCGACGCCGGCTGGCAGGAGCTGCTCGATCGCGGCCGCAGCGAGTCGGTCGTCGGGCGCGCCTCGTGGGTCTGCTACGACCTGACGCTGAGCCATGCCGAAGGCGAGACGCTGGTCGGCGTGGTGCGGCGCAAGCGCACGATGGGCGATCGCGGCACCAGCCGCGGCGGCGCCGTCCTGGGCTGGACGCCGTCGCCGGTCGGCTCGCACGGCTACCGCACCGGCCAGGATCCGGCCAAGAACCGCGACGACCTGATCCCGGTGCTCTGCGTCGTCAACCGCCACGATCTGCGCGTCCGCACGCTGCAGCCGGGCTTTGTCGACGTCTTCCTGCGCTTGTTCGTCGACGCCGAGCCCTTCTCGCTGCGCATCGACGGCGAGGACGCACGCGTCGACGCCCAGGAGCGGCCGCTGACGGTCATCATCGAGGACGCCCCCGACGGCGGCCTCGAGGTGCGCGCCCGGCTGCAGAGCCATGCGCCGTCGATCGAAGAGGACGACATCGTGCCGATGCCCGGCCCCGTGCCGTGGCTCTACCAGCGCCGCGAGCGCACACTCGTCCGGCCCAAGGCGGGCTCGCCGCTGCTGCTCGAGCTGCTGCGCCGCCGCCGTGTCCACGTGCCCTCGGACGAGGTCGACGCCTTCTGCCGCGACGTGCTGCCGCTGCTGCGCGGCGAGAGCGATCTGCGCGAGCGTTCGCGCCGCTTGCCGCCGGTCCGCGTCTCGCAGGCCGAGGCGCAGGTGATGCTCGACGAGGTCGACGGCGCGCTCGCGGTCGGGCTGCGTTTTGCCTACGCGCCACCGCCCGGCGGCATCGATCACGCGCTCGACTCCGGCGACCCCGAGCACGAGCTGATGCGCGACGCCACGGGCCAGTTCCTGTTCGAGCCCCACGCCGGCCCGCGCATCTTCGTCCGACGCCTCGGCGCCGACGGCAAGCCGGTGCTCTGGCAGCGCGACGAGGCGTTCGAGGCGCAGTGGATCGAGCGCGTCGCCGACGCCGCGCACGCCGCGTTGCCGGCCACGCTCAAGGTCGACGACGCCCTCGACTTCCTGCTCGATCGCCTGCCAGGGCTCGAGGACGCCGGGGCCAAGGTCTTCGGCCGCGACAGCCTCGTCCGCCTGCGGCCGCACGGCCACGGCGTCACGACCCACGTGCGCCTGTCGAGCGGCGTCGACTGGTTTGGCGTCCGCGTCGAGATCCGCGCTGGCGATCAAGAGCTTCCGCTCGACGCCGTGCTCGCCGCCTGGGGCCGCGGCGAACGCCATGTGCGCATGGAGTCCGGCGAGCTGGTGCGCCTGCCGACCGCCTGGCTCAACCGCCACCTCGGCGCGCTCTCGGACCTGCGCGAGCTCGGCCGCCGCAACGAGGACGGCAGCTTCGAGGTCGACGCCTTCCTGGTCCCGGCGCTCGCCGGCCTCGCCAGCGAAGCGACGCCCGAAGAGGGGTGGCGCCGTCTGACGTCGCGGCTCGACGACTTCGGCGGCGTCGTCGACCAGCCGCTGCCCGAGGGGCTGCAGGTCGACCTGCGCAGCTACCAGAAGCACGGCTACAACTGGCTCTGCGCCCTGCGCGACCTCGGCCTGCACGGCTGCCTCGCCGACGACATGGGCCTCGGCAAGACCGTGCAGACGCTGGCGTTGCTGCTCGACGAGAAGCTCAGCGGCCGCGCCGCCGCGCCGACGCTGGTGGTCGCGCCGACGTCCGTGGTGCAGAACTGGGTCGACGAGGCCCGTCGCTTCACCCCGGCGCTGCGGGTGCTGCGCCTCGCCGGCGAGGACCGCGCCGCGCGCGTCGCCAGCCTCGAGGCCGTCAACGAGCACGACCTCATCGTCACGTCCTACGCGCTGCTGCGCCAGGACGCCGACGCGCTCGCGGCCACGACCTTCCACTACGTCGTGCTCGACGAAGCCCAGGCGGTCAAGAACCCCAACAGCCAGACGGCGCGCGCTGCCCGCGGCCTGCGTTCGCGCCACCGCCTGACGCTGACGGGCACGCCGATCGAGAACAACCTGCTGGAGCTCTGGAGCCAGCTCGAGTTCCTGATGCCGGGCTTCTTCGGCAGCCGCGCGCGCTTTGTCCGCCGCTACGGCGCGCTCGGGCCCGACGGCAGCCGCGACGGTGCCGCCGAGGAGCTGCGATCGCGCCTGCGGCCGTTCGTGTTGCGCCGGCTCAAGAGCGACGTCGACAAGGAGCTGCCGCCGATCACCGAGATGACGCTGCGCTGCGAGCTGGGCGAGCAACAGCGCAAGCTCTACGAGCGGGTGCGCAACACGTATCGGTCGCGCGTGCTGGCGATGGTCGAGAAGGTCGGCCTCGAGCGCTCGCGCCTCGGCGTGCTCGAGGCGTTGCTGCGCCTGCGCCAGGCGGCATGCCATCCGGAGCTGCTGCCCTTCGACGAGGCGCGCAAGGTCGCCGAGTCGGCCAAGACCCGGATGTTCCTCAAGGTCCTCGGCGAGTTGCTCGAAGAGGGCCGCCGCGTGCTCGTCTTCAGCCAGTGGACGTCGATGTTGCGCATCCTGCGCGCGGAGCTCGACGACATCGGCATCGAGTACGCCTACCTGGACGGCAGCACCCGCGATCGGCCCGGGGTCATCGAGCATTTCCAGCGGCCCGACGGCCCGCGCGTCTTCTTGATCAGCCTCAAGGCCGGCGGCGTCGGCTTGAACCTGACCGCCGCCGACACCGTCATCCACTACGATCCGTGGTGGAACCCGGCGGCCGAGCAGCAGGCCTCGGACCGCGCGCACCGCATCGGCCAGACCCGCCCGGTCCTGGTGCTGCGTCTGGTCGCAGAGGAGACGGTCGAGGAGATGATCCTCGTGCTACAGGAGCGCAAGCGGAACCTGATGCGCTCGGCGATCGAGAGCGACACCGATGGCGTCAAGTCCCTTGATCGCGACGACCTGATGCGTATCTTCGGGGGCGGCGGCGAGGAACTCCGCGAGGGGCAGCCCATTTTGACCGGCGAGTGGACCGAGCCCGGCGGGGACGGCGACGAGGACGCGGCGGCGCTGATCGCCGAAGCAGCACTGTGGTCGTGATGGACCACCGGATGGAGCGGACGATGGTGCAAGGGGACGACCGTGAGGTGGCCGCAATCGCTCGCGCAGGCGGCCCTGGCTGCCGACGAGGCGGGTTCCAGGGTGCCGTGATGGCGGCCCTCTTGCTCGCCGCCGCGCTCGCGGCGTGCGGCACCGATGAGGGCGGCGGAGGCACCAGCGATGCCGCCGTCCTCGACTCGACCGGCAATGACGGCGCGACCGCGACCGACACCGCCAGCGGCGACGACGCCGGCGACACGACCTCGGCGACCGACACCGCCAAGGCGGACGACGCCACGACCACCGAGGACAGCACGTCGACCGCCGATGTTGACCAGGGCCCGACCTTCCACGCCGTCTGGACCGACGTCTTCGTCGCCCAGGGCTGCTCGGGCAAGTACTGCCACGGCGGCGTCTGGCCCGACGAGGACGCCGCGTACGCGGACGTGATGAAGGGCAAGACCGCTGTCGCCAAGTGCACCTCCAAGACGATGGTCGTCCCAGGCAAGCCCGAGCAGAGCCTGCTCTGGCTCAAGTGCGATGCCGCCGCCGTGCACGGTTGCGGCGACAAGATGCCCGCCGGATCGCCCAAGGGCCTGCCCGCCGATCTGTCGAAACTGCTGAAAGATTGGATTGCTGCCGGCGCCAAGCGATAGTGCCACACCGCGCCATCGGGGGCGCTCGGGTCGTGGTGGAGGGTTCATGTCCGCAATGTGCCTGCGACAGTCGATCGGCTCGGGTGCCTCGCGTGCGGTCGGCTCGCGTCCGATGGCGGCGCTGTGGGTGTGTGCGCTGACGACGCTCGCGCTCGCAGGCTGCGGCCGCACGCTGCAGCCACGCACCAACACCAACATCGACACCGCGAACTGGAAGTCGGGGGCCGTCGTTGACGCCTCGCAGGCGTTCCCGATCGCGTTCTGGGCCGACGCGTGCGCGTCGCCGAAGGAAGTCGAGCTGGGCGGCGACACCGTGCGCATCGACCAATGGTTGCCGTACCTGGCGCGGCGGATGAACGAGAGCGTCGTCTCGCACGGTCTGTACGACGTGCGCTTCGCCGCGATCGGCGCCGCGGTGCAGAAGACGACGCTCGACGCCGGCCGCCTGACCTACGCCTGCGTCCCCGGGGCCAAGCAGAAGTTCGAGCGCGAGGCCGTCCGCGTCGCGCGGATCGAGTACGTCACCGGCCGCACGGAGCGCATCGTCAGCGATCAGGGCGTGTCGGTGCGCATCGCGGTGATCGTCGGCCCGGCACGGCTCGAGTACGAGGCGCGCGCGCCCGGCCGCAACTGGTACGAGCAGGTCTTCGGCGATCTGGGCCGGCAGGTGCTCTCGGATCCGGCGTTCTGGGCCGCGGTCAAGACCGGCCCCTAGCCCCACCATCGTCCACAGGTCCGTGGCGGCGGTGCCTGGCGCCCGCGGCCGCTTCGTCGCTGCTGCGGCGGCTAGTTGGCGCCGTCGGCGATCCAGGTGCGCAGCTTGGCGATGGCGTCAGCGTCCGGGCCGCCCACGCGGATCGTCATGTCGGTCACGCCGTCGGCGTCGCAGCCGGCCTTGCCCGCGATGTCGAAGCCCTTGCGCACGTCGGCGTCGAGTACGGCCATCACCAGGCTCTGCTCCGGCTTGCCGGGGACGACGAAGGGCACGTCGTTGCAGGCGGCCTGGTTGCCCGTCAGGCCCTTGGCGCTGCCCTTGAGCGTGCTGCGCGCGGTGTCGACCGTGCTGAAGTCGAGGCTGCTCTCGGTGGTCGAGGTCTTGCCATCGACGCCCGGCGCGTGGCAGTTGGCGCATTTGTTGAGGTAGCTGTCGTAGGCCTGGGTGAAGTCGTCGCCGCTGCCGGCGGTGGCCTCGCAACCGACGATGGACGTGAGCAGGGCCAGAGAGGCGGTGGCGGTCGAGACGCGGCGGCGGAGGGTCGTCATGGGTGGGCTGCTCCGGCGCCGGCGGGGCGGCGCGCATCGAGGATCGAGAGATAGAGCTGCAGGCGATCGCGCGCCCGCTGCCAACGGGGGTGGCCGTGGTGGCAGAGGGCAGCATAGACCTTGCCGGCGTCGACGGCCAGATCCCGGCCCAGCGGCGGTAGCGGCGCGTCGCCGAAGAGGTGCAGCTCCGCTGCCGCCTCGACCAACCAGATGCGCTCGGCGCTGGCCTCGTTGCCCGTGGCCCGGGCGAGGCGCTCGGCGTCACGCAGGCCGGCGCCCAGGCTGGCCATCGCTGCGCTGCGGTCGCCTTGCAGCCCCTGCGCCAGCGCGAGGTGCCAATAGGCCGCGGCCCGGGCCTGCAGCCGAGGGTCGTCATCGGCGAGGTCGTCGAGCGCGGCGATCCGGCGTCGCAGCAGCGCCACCGCTGGCGCGGGCTCGCGTCGTCCGAGCAGGGCCCGCGCGCGCAGGCCGTCGATCAACGCGCGGACCCGCGCCGGATCGATCTCCAGCTTGGGCTGGTGGGGTCGCCGGCCATCCATCCAGTCCGCGTCGCTGACGCCCGCGAGCGCCGCCTCGCTGGTGTCGAGCGCGGCGAGGCTCGCCGCGAACTCCGCCTGATCCAAGGTCGTCGCCGCCAGCACCAGCGCCGCCCGCGCCCGGTTGGCCTTGGCGACCGCCGCGCTGGTGCCGCCGCTCGCCGGCGGCAACGCCAGCAGCCGCTCGCTCGCTGCTCGCGCAGCTGCGCCGTCGCCGCTCTCGAAGGCGTACAGGGCCGTCCTGTCGAGCGCCAGCGGCAGCATCGGCGCCAGCGTCGGCGAGCCGGAGCAGAGCAGGACCGCGGCCTGGCCGTCCGTCACTGCGCCCTTGCCGTCGCCGATCTGCCAGCGCGAACGGGCTCGCGCCAGCAGCAGGCTGACGCGCACGGCGTCGTCGTCGAAGGGCAGCGCCGCCCTGGCGGTGAAGGACTCGAGCGCCAACCGATGGTTGCCGACCGCGGCCTGCAGCAGGCCGATGGCGTGCAGCAGCGTGCCGCGCAGGCGCATGTCGGCCGACGAGAGCTCCAGCGCCAGCCGGTAGCGATCGTGCGCCAGGACCGCGAAGCTGCGGCCCTGGCCGGCGAGGAAGCGGCGCTGCGCGACCCAGCCGAGCAGCATCTGCACATGGCGCGAGGGCTGCGGCGTCGCGGCGGCGATCAGCAGGTCGGCTTCGGCGCGGTCCAGCGCCTGGTCGCGGGCGTCGTCGTCGAGGCCGTCGAATCCGACCACGTCGAGCCAGGCGCCGAGGAAGCGGCGCGGCGGCGCGTCCGGCGTCTTGGCGTAGCGACGATCGACATCGGCTCGCACCTTGGCCGCCGCGGCGATGAGCTTGCGCCCTTGATCCCGCCGCGCCCGCGCCGAGAGCGGGATCGTCGCCGGCCACGCGCCGAGCTCCCGCAGCCGGGCCATGGCGAAGCCGACGTGGGCCTCCATGTCGTCGTCGATCAGCGTCACGCCGAAGAAGTTGCCGCGCGCGTCCCCGACCGCGCCCTTGGACCAGGCGATCCAGGCGCGCTCGAGCACGACCTGGCGGAACACGCCGATGGCGCTCGGGCGCTCGGGGTGGTCGCGTGGCACGAAGCTGGCCCAGGTGTTGGCGAATTGGTAGAGCAGCTCGCCCGAGTCGACCGCAGCCGCCCGCGACAGGGTCGCGCGCACGATGGCCCGTCGCCGGTCGAGCTCGCGCTGCTGGCGGTACAAAGCGAAGACGCCGGCGCGTGCCGCCTCGTCGCGCGCGGCGTCGTCCTGCGCCGGCGCCGTCTGCGCACCCGGTGCACGCGGCGTCACGGCGAGCAGGGCACGCTCCAGGTCGATGCGCATCGCCAGCACGCCGTCCGGGGCGAGCGCGTCGGGCCCGCTGCGGCTGCGCCACAGGTCGAGCAATGCGCCACGCTCGGCCGCCGGCCGACCGCGCAGCAGCGCGGCCATGAAGCGGTCGGCGATCGACAGGCGCTCGACCTCGCGCAGCTCGCTCGCCGCCGAGAGCCGGGCGAGCATCGCCAGCGCCGCTTCGTGTGCCTGCAGCGCGCGCAGCTGCGGCACCGCGACGTCCGCGAGCAGCCGCAGCGTCTCGCTGTCGTGGACCTTGGCGACGTCGATCGACACCAGCGCGGCCAGGGCCACCTCCTCGCGGCCGAGCGCGTCCTCGATCTCGGCCAGGACGACCTTCGCCGTCGTGCGGACCTCGACGTCGGCGTGGTCGGCGAGGGCCGTGAGCTTCTTGCGCCGGATCGCCTGGGCCTCGGCGTAGGTCTCGTCGCGGGCGCCGCTCTCGAGCCGGGCCGTGTCCTGGCGATGGTCGAGCAGCAGCGCGATCGCCTCGGCCCAGCCGTCGATCCGCGCCGCAAGCGGGCTGCCGGCGGCGGCGGCTGCGGCGCGGCGGGCGAACCAGCGCGAGGCGACGAGGTCGTCGTTGCGCAGCCGCAGCAGGGTCAGGGTTCGCCAGGCGGCGACCTGCTCGGCGACGTTCTGCGTCCGCTGCAGCAGGTGGTGCGTCAGCAGCGCGCGTTCGTCGTCGTCGCGGGTGGCGTCGAGCGCGGTCTGCAGCCGCGACTCGCTCCAGCTCGAGGGCACCACGCCGTCCAGCGGCAGCCTGAAGACGTCGAGGCGGCCCTTGGTCTCGCAGGTCAACACCAGGTCGTTGCGCGACGGCGCCGGATAGCGGCAGCTCCACGCGCCGCTCGTCAGCTGCTCGACGCGGTCCAGGCGCACGGGCGGGTCGGCGCGGCTGTCGAAGGCGCTGCGAAAGACCACGCTGCGGTCGTCGCCGTCGATCGCGCCGTCGTGGTTGGTGTCGCCCAGCGACTGGACGAAGTAGAGCCAGCGGCCGTCCGGCGAGAACGCCGGGAAGCCCGAGACGCCGGGCAGATCGACCCGGACCACACGGTCGGCGCCGCGCCCCTGCAGCCGGCGCAGGTGCAGGCCCGAGCCGAGCTGCATCGCGAACTGGACGCCGACCGTCGTGCTCGCACGCTCGACCGGGACGTAGGCCAGCCAGGCGCCGTCGCGCGAGATCGCCGGCGTCGTCACGCTGCGATCGACCACCACCTCGGCCGTCGCCACACGGGCGTCGGCGTCCCCGACCGGCACCTTGCGCAGCACCGCCTCGCCGTGCATCGACGAGCGCGAGACCACGCCGATGGCGCTGCTGTCCGGGTACCAGAAGGCGAAGCTCTCGGCCGTGCGGCCATCGCCGATGCAGCGGCGCTTGTCGAGGTCGGGCCAGCTGCGCAGGCAGACGTCGCCGGTCGCGTCGTCGCGGGTCGAGAGGTACAGCAGCGAGCGGCCGTCCGGCGAGGGCCGCAGCAGGCTCAGGTCGGCCCCTTCGTCGAAGAGGCCGCGCACGCCGCCGTCGCCGAAGCGGCTGGCGTAGGCGCCTGCGACCGCGTCGCGGTTGCTGATGAAGAGCAGCGTCGTCTCGTCGGGATGCAACACGCCGAGCAGCTGGTCCGAGTCGCCGGCGGTCAGGCGCGCCGGCTTGCGCAGGCCGGCGTCGAGGCCGACGTTGCCGCGCTGGGTGGCCGGGGCGGTGGCCGCGATCAGCGCGACGGCGAGCGCCGTCAGCGCGGCGGCGGCGGCGCGACGGTCCCGGCGCGGGGGCAGGTGGCTCATTCGCAGGCCTTCTGCCGCCACGTCTCGGGCTCGACCTCGACCCAGCCGCCGCAGACGACGCGCTCGAGGTGGTGCTTGCGCCAGCTGCGCTGCAGGCTCTCGGCCGACACGCCCGGGGCCTTGCGCGCCATCCACAGCCAGATCTGCTGCCGGCTGCGGTTGATCCGTTCGATGACGCGACCGACGTCGGCGGCGTCGACGGCGCCGGCGCAGGTCGAGGGGGTCGGCCGCAGCGTGCCCGCCAGCGACTCGCCGATGCATTTGCGCCGCAGCAGGTCGTCGACCCGCGTCGCCTCGTCGCGGTGGGTGCGCGTCATTGCCTCGATCGCGTCGTCCTCGGCCGACGGGCGCCAACCGGCGGCCTCCAGCGTCGCGCGCGTCAGCGGCGAGGGCTGCGGCCGGATCGCCGCGACGTCCAGCGCCTCTTCGAGCTCGGCGAAGCGGCCGGCGGCCTCGGCCTCCAGCGCGGTGCGGCGGTCGACGATGACGACGTCGGGCGCGCGGATGCAGCCGCCGAGCGTCGTCGCGAGCGTGAGCGTCGCCGCGAGCGCGGGCAGGTGGGCGGCGATGGTTCGGCGCGGACGGGTCACGGCGGCGGATCTCCCAGCAGCGGCTCGAGCCATTGCGTCATCAGCGGCCCGAGCGGCACACCCCGAATCTCATCGATGCTCACCACCTCCGCAAGGCCTCCGAGCTGCAGCCACAGGTCGACGAAGCCGTGGCGGAATCGCAGCCGCACCTGCTCCGGGCGTCCGAGGTTCAGCGCCATGCGCGCCCGGTTGGCCTGCACGTCCTCGCGATACGGGTCGAAGGCGTCGAGCATCGCCCGCAGATGCGCCGTCGTGATGCGCAGCAGCTGCGCGCGGCCCGAGATGGCGAGCTTCCACGGCTCGATCTCCAGCGCGGCGTTCGCGTCGAGGCGGCCCGGATGACCGGGCAGGCGGATGTCCGTGGCGTTGCCGCGCAGCAGCACCTTGGTCGCAGCGCCATCGAGTTCGACGACGCAGCTGCCGGTCACCTGGCCGCCGAGCACGCGCAGCTCGAGCTGGTCGAGGCGGAAGACGTCGTGGTCGAAGCGGGCGTTGCCGGCGAGCGGGCCGAAGCTGTCGTCGCGCCAGCGCAGCTTGCCGATCGAGACGAAGTGGTCGCCGCTCATGAACGGGTGGTGATCGGCGAACCGCCAGCGCGACCAGGCGCTGCGCCGGCCGCCACCGAGGGGACGGATGCCCTGACCGTCGACGACGAGCTCGATGGCGAAGGGCACCTCGCCGCTGATCTCGGACGCCTGCACCCGTAGCCCGTCGTGGCGCAGCTCGACGGCGTCGAGCCTAGCGCGCGCGCGCACGCCGAAGACCGTCAGGTCGCCTGACTCGAGCTCGAATGGCATCGTCACCTTGCCGCCCATGCGCACGCCGAACATCTCGCCGAGGGCGCCGAGGTCCTGGCTGAGCTCGCCCTGGATCGCCACGCCGCGGCTGCCGGGCACGCCCGACGCGTCGCCGAGGCCGAGGACCGAGGTGTCGCCGATCCGGTCGATGATGCCGTCGATCCGCGCCGCGCTGCCGCCAGCGGGGTTGTGCACGCGCAGCCGCTCGAGCTCGATCCGGCCGCGGGCGTCGACCGCGACCCGAAGCTCGCCCTTGGTGTCGGCGACGCGCCACGTCGGCAGCAGATCCTGGCGCAGCTCGCCGATGGCGAAGGTCGCCGCCAGCGCGCTGCCGCGCAGGTTGGTCGAGATCGGCGCGCGAAACGTCGCGTTGGCGCTGGCGCGACGCAGATCGAAGGGATGGGCGCCAAACGCGCCGCGCAGACGTTGGATCGCCGCCTGCATCGCGATCTCGGCCTTGCCGTCGCGCAGCGTGAACGTCGCGTCGCCCTGGACCTCGGGCATGGCGGCGTCGAACGAGACGCCGGGCTTGGCGCCTGTGCGGGCGTCGGCCGCGCCGGGCAGGTGGCAGGCGATGCCATGCACGGTGGCGCCGCCCTTGCCTTCGATGAACCAGCGCTGTGGCGTCGCCAGCCACGCCAGCAGCGGCGCGATCTCGCCCTGGCCGGGCGCGTGCAGCCGGACGTCGAGGTGACCGTCGGCCGAGAGCCGGGTCGGATCCGGGCAGGGCAGGTCCCGCAGCAGCTGCGAGGCCAGGTGTCCGAGCTTCTTCAGCGAGGCCGCGCCGGTGACGTGCCAGGACGCGCCGCGCTCGACCGCCAGGCGCATGGTCGCACGCTCCTTGCCGTCGACCGCGCCCGTGCCCTCGATCGCGGCACCCTGGAGGCGCGCCGGCCGCCGGGCCTCGGCCGTGGTCCGCGCGTCGCCGGTGGCGGTCAGGAGCGGCAGCGCGGCGTCGCCGGTTCGACCTCCCTCGACGCGGACCTCGACGTGGTGCGCCTGGTCGAGGCCCTTGCCGCCGCCGTGGCTGTGCACCGTGACCCGTCGGCTGGCGACGCGGAGCTCGCCCTCGCTCCAGCCGGCGCCGAGCAGGGCCACGTCCCCTTCGTGCTCGATCTGGACCAGGGGCAACGCCGTCGCCAGCGGATCCCCGCCCGTCGCCCCCGTCAGCGCCGCCAGGGCCGTCATCACGCGGCGGATCTTGCCCTTGCTCTGGCCCTCGATCCCGGCGAGCCGCAGCGCGCGCGGCCAGGGCAGGCCGAGGCCTTGGACCAGGCCGCGCAGCGCCGGCAGCGAGATCCGGGCCTCCCAGGCGAGGTCGTCGGCCTTGGCCAGCGTCAGCGTCGCGTCCAGGCCGGGGGCGCGCAGCGTCGAGACGACGCGCAGCGTGGTCGCCAGTGGCTCGGCGAGCGGCGACGACACCTCGCTGACGGTGGCGTCCGCGTGCAGGCTGGCGGCGCGATCGTGCCCGGCGGCGCGCAGGTCGCGGGCGTCGGCCGTGACGCGGACGGTGGCGCAGTCGAACACCCCGTCACGGCCCGGCCGCAGGCCAAGGTCCTCCATCGTCAGCTGCAGCGCCGCGTCGCGTAGCCCTGCGGTCACGCCGGCGCCGCCACGCAGCGTCTCGGCGCCGAACTGCAGCCCGAGCGTGCGCACACCGAGGCGCGGCTGCGCGCCCGTCGCCACGACGACGCCAGCGAGGTCCCAGGTCCCGGCGAGGGCGGTGCCCTGGAGCCACGCCCCGTCGGGGCCCGTCGCCTCGAGTTCGCCGGTCGAGACCTGCAGGCGCCCGCCGGCCAGGTCGGCCTGGACGGTCAGCGCCAGCGACGGGTCGACCAGCGTCGCGGCGGCGGGCAGGTCCAGCGCGTGGATCCGGGCCGTGCGCGCGCCGAACGTCAGCTGTGCCGCCGACGACATGGGCAACGTGCCGAACGCGCGGGCGGCCATGGCGAGGGGGAGCTGGACCTCGACCTGGCCGTGACCGCCCTCGATCGCGAGCGTCCCCGCCACGACGTGGGCGGTCAGCGCGGCCGCGGCGCTTGTGAGCTCGAGCCGCAGGTCGCCATCGGCCAGCGCCACCCGCAGCGAGCCTTCGAGGTCGCGGGCGGCAGCTTCGGCCTGCGCTGTCGTCGCGGCATCCTCGGCCGACGCAGCACCCGGCGCCGGGGGAGGCGGGGCGGCTGTGCGGATCGACGCCTCGGGCAGCGCCAGCGTCGCGCGGGCCTCGGCCCGCCACGGCGGCTGCAGCTCCATCGGCTCGACCACGAGGCTGGCCTTGGCGCCGGCGCCCAGGTGCAGCCGCAGGTTCGCGACGTCCGCGTCCCAGGCGCGGCGGCCGCCGTCGAGCTGGCCCCCGTCGAGTTGGCCGCTTGCGCTGCGCAGGGCAAGCGCCGGCAGCGCGTCCAGCGTCTCGGCGTCGCGCACGGTCAGCGCGGCCTCGGCGACGACGAGCCCCTCGACCACGCGCAGCCGGCGCAGGGCGACCGCGGTGCGGCGGTCGGCCGGTACGGGCTGGACCTCGACCTCGGCGTCGAGCCAGCGCCCGCGCTCGGGTCGGGGCCGGCCCGTCGCCGCGGGATCGAGCGTCGCCGTCAGGCGGATGGCGGGAACGCCGTTGCCGTCGGTCGCCGCGACGGGCTCCAAGCGCAGGCCGACCAGCGCGTCGAGCGACCACGGCGGTGCCGGCACCACCCAGCCCGGCAGCTGGCCGCGCACGGCCTCGATCGTCGGCGCCAGCGCCGCCATCGCCGCGTCGCCGGGGCTGACCGTCAGCGACGCGACGCCGTCGGCCCGGAGCAGGGCGCGCAAGGTCGGCGCCGTCAGGTCGAGGTGGCCAGCCAAGGCGGGCAGGACGGCTTTCACCCGGCTGCCCGGCGACGCCAGCGCCGACGCCGTGAGGGTCGTCGGGCCCAGCTCGAACGCGCCGACGTCGACGCCGCGCAGGGGCTCGATCGCGGCCCAGAGCGACGACGGGCGCGTCGGTTCGGTCGGCGTCGCGGGCGCAGGCAGCGTCAACGCGCGCGCGCCGGACCAGCCGCCCTCGCCGCCGCCGACCACGCCGATCTCGACGCCGTGGACCAACACCGCGTCGACGTGGCGCTCGCCGCCGACCAGGCGCGCCGCGTCCCAGCGCACCTCGATGCTCGCCACCCGCAGCAGATCGCCGACCAGCGCGTCGTCGGCAGGCGCGCTGCGGATGCGCAGGCCGCGCAGCAGCAGACCGGCCAAACCGACCTCGCCGTGGTCGAAGTCGAGGTCGGCGCCCACGAGGTCCCGCGCCATCGCTTGGATCCGGCCCTTGACCAGCGGATGGCCAAGGTGCGCCGTCGCCCAATACGCGATCCCACCGGTGAGCAGCACCGCCAGCGCACCGATCCACACGACCCTGCGAACGACGCGCCGGACGCGAGAGGGTGGGGCCTTGGGCGCGGCGGGTTCGCTCACATCACCTCGGGAGATTCGGCCGATCGGGGCTCGGCGCCGACGGTAGCATCGGGGCGTCTCGCGGCAAGGGCTGCACCCACCAGCGCGATCAGCGCCGACGCGCCGATCCAGGCGAGGCCGCCGAACGCCGCGCCCAGCGCCGCCGCGCCAGCCGCCAGCAGCGCACCGACGCCGTCCCAGGCCAGCACGACGGGGCGCGCCGCCGCGTCCACGCTCTCGATCGCCGCGATCCAGGCCGCGCCGGTCGCCATCGCCGCGACCAAGGTCGCAAGCCCGAGCGCCGCCGCCGCGAGCCAGGTCGGCCAGGACAGGACGGCGCCGACCAGGGCGTCGCCGCCGGCGCCCAGCGCCAGCGCCGCCAGGGCGGCCAGCGCCCAGCCGACGCCCCGAACGGCGGTGCGCGTCGTCGCCGCCGACAGCCAGGCGCCGCCCAGCGCCGCACCGGCCAGCGCTGCGGCGAGGGCGACAGGCTGCGCCAGGGCCGGGCTGCCCACGGCCGCGGTCGCCCGCTCGATCGCCACCATCTGCAACGCCGCGCCGCCAAAGCCCGCGAGCAGGGCGGCGATCCACGAGGCACGCGCCGCCGCGGCGCCCGCGCCTCTGGTGATACGCAGCCGCCGCGAAGCCGCCGCCGCCGCCGCCGCCGCGATCGCCGCCAGCGCCAGCGCCAGCACCGCCAGCGGCGCCGGGTTGCCCGGACGCAGGGCCGGACGATGGTCGTGGATCGCCTCGCTCGTCGCCACGGTCGCGACCCCGGCCCCAGCAGCGCGCGCGGACGCGGCCAGCGCGTCGCGTCGCGTGGCCGAGGGGCTGGCGACGACCAGGACGCGCGCCGGGTTGTCGGCCGGCGTGGCGGGCAAGGCGAAGGCCCGGACCGCGTCGGCGCCGAAGGCCACGGCCGCGGTGGCCGCGCTGCGGGCGCCGAGCTCGTCCTCGTTGTGCAGCACGGCGAGGTGGCCGTCGCTGGCGAGCAGCCGCCGCCAGGTCTGCATCGCCTCGACCGTCAGCAAGCGGCCGTCGACGCGGCCCGCGCGGCGCAGTGACGCCGGCGCCGTCTCGACCAGGCCCAGCAGGATGCAGTCGAACGGGCCCGCCAGCGAGGCGGCCACCCGCCGGCCGTCGCCGGCGATCCAGCGCACCTCGTCGCGACGGAACGCCGCCGTGTAGGCCGGATCTGCGGCCCGCGCGAGCGCGAGGAGGTCCGGGTTGACCTCGATCGCGACCACCGACGACGCGCCCTGCTGCAGCGCCACCGCGACGTCGAAGCCTGCGCCGGCCCCGACCACCAGGACCGCGCCGCAGCGGCCGAGGGCGACCCGCCGCAGCGTCGCCTGGGTCTGCAGCGTCGCGCTGGCGAAGCCGCGGGCGCGACCGTCCCAGCGCGGCGCCCGGGCGACCGTCATCGCGTCGGTGTAGAGCAGCAGCGCGTCCTCGTCGTGCGTCTGGACGAGGTCCGTGCGCGCCCAGATGCCGTGGCGCGTCGTCATCGCCACCAGCCCATCGGCGGCCACGGCCGCGTCCAGGTGGCGCTGGACACCGACCGACGCCGGCAGCGGTTCGTCGGTGCCGGCCGCGAGCAGGCCGCCCAGCGCGAGCCAGGCGATCCAGGGCCGCAGGCGCGCGGCGCGATCGGGCCGCGTCCAGGCGCCGGCCAACAGCGCCGCCGCTGCGCCCGAGACCACGGCGCCGACCGCGAGCAGCCCGGCCCCGCCGGCCCAGCCCACGACCAGCGGCGCGACCACGGCGATGCCGCCGATCGCGCCGAGCAGCTCTGCGCCGTACAAGCGTCGTCGCTGTAGCGCGTCCCACGGCCCGGACCAGGCGACGCCGCTGGCGAAGCCGAAGCTCGCGAACGGCCACGCGCCGACGCCGAGCGCCCACGCCACGTCGCTGCGCGGCAACGTCCATGCCGCGAGGCCCGTGAGCGCCGCCGTCAACGCCAGCGCCGCCGGCACCAGCTGCGGCCGCGCCGCGCGGGTCCGCGCCGCCCACGCCGCGCCGATCGCGAGGCCGAACAGCGCAAGCCCGAGCTGGGCGTGGGTGAGGTCGGCGGCGAGGTAGAGGCTGCCCAGGCGCAGCAGGCCGACCTCGGCGAGCGCGAGGCCGGCGCTGGCGAGGGCGAACGCCAGGGCGATCTGGATCGGCGATGGCCAGCGCGCGGCGGCGCCGACCGTGACCTCGTCGCCGCCGCTCATGGCACGCGCAGCTCGGCCTGGATCTCGACCGCGCCGCTGCGGTGGCGTTCGAAGCGCAGCGCCCGCAGGCGCATCTCGGCGCAGGCCGCCCAGGCCGGTGGTGCCTGCGTGCCGCCGCCGGCCATCCCGCCGCTTGCGACCGGGGCGCTGGCCAGCGTCGTCAGCATCCCGTTTGATTGCACCCGGCCGAACCAGGACGCGAGGACCGTGCTGCCCGACGCGGCGCCTCCCGTCGGGCAGCGCGCCACGAGCGACTCGACCAGGCCCACCGTCCCGGGGATGACCATCGGCGGCGGCACGCCACCGACCGGGCGGATCGTCAGCGTCAAGCCGCCGCTGCCGCCGCCGCCGCCGCTGCGGAGCACGCCGATGCCGCGCCCCGTCCCGGCCAGACCGAGGGGGCCCATGGTGCCGCGAACGCCGCCGACGATGCCGCCGGCGCCTACCTTGCCGAGCAGCGCGCCGCGGCTGGCGGTGCCGATCGCGGGCCGCTCCGCGCCCTGGCCCTCGGCGTCGTAGGTCTTGCTGGTGCCGGCGACGACCTGGCCGCCGGCGTAGGTCGCCACCGTGCGCAGCGCACCGGTCTCGAAGTAGCTCGACCAGACGCCGTCTCGGCGATCGGCGCGCAGCCTGCCTGCGACGCTGAGCTCGCCGGTCTGGGTCCACTCGTGCCAGTCGCCGTCGCCCAGGTGCAGCTCGTTGCAACCCAGGAGCTGGCCGCCCTCGCTCCAATTGCACCAACGTCCGTCGCGGATCTCCCGCACGTACGCGCCCTCCCAGCGCTTGACGCCGCTCGGCCACCAGCTGGTGAACAGGCCGTCACGCTGGTGGTCGACCCATTGCGCCGTGGTCTCGGGTCGGCCCGTCGCCAGGTAGACCACACTCTCGCCGCGCAGCTTGCCGGCGGCATAGCTCGCTTCGGCGCGCAGCACCCCCTGGGCGTCGGTCCAGCGCCAGGTGCCGTCGCGCTGGCCGCGCAGCAGGCGGCCGGCAACGCGCACAGCCCCCGCGTCGTCGCGCTGGACAAAGGCGCCGCTGCCCTCGGCGTCGAGCGCGACCGGAGCGAACCGTGCACCCTTGGCCCCAAGTTGCTGCCAGGAGCCGACGGCGCGGCCGTCGCGGAACTGGCCGAGCCATTGCAGCGCGTCGGCGCGCCAGGGCCCGGCGCCGATCAGGCGGATGACCGCCTCGGACGTCTCGGGGCGCACCAGGAAGACCGAGCCATTGAGGCGCCGCTCGCTGTCGACGCAGGCCACGCCACGCCGGCGGGTCGCCTGGCTCGTGGTGCGCTCGAAGGGATCGGGATCTTCGTGGTAGCTGACGACGCGGCTGCCCTTGGCGCATTGCAAGGTCAAGGTCAGCGTGCCCGTCTGCGGCGCGGCGGGCAGCGGCCCTGGCGTCGCCGCGCCGATCAGCGCCAGCGTGCCGAGCCAGGTCAAGGCGCGCCGCGCGACACCGATCCTCGCAGCGGCCGTGCCAACGCGGTCGAACCGTGGCGAAGATGGCGGCGATGGATGTCGGGCGACGCGCGGATCCATGACGCCAGTGTAGCAGCAACCGGGCTCCGGGGCACCCTCGCGGGCGTCGTCCGCCGATCGCGCCGCGACGTCGGAGGGGCGCAAGGTTGACAATCGGCGCTGCGCTGCCCGACCGTGGAGCCACGGACGCGGCCCTCGATCGACGAGCCAGCTTGGCGTCCACAGGTCGTTGCGATGCGCCTGCACACCACCCACGGCCTCGTCAGCCTGAGCCTCGCCCGCGGCGAGCGTCTGGCCGAGCGGTTGGCGGGCGTCTGGCCCTTGCCGATGGTGCGCCTGCACCAGCCGGGCCCACACGGCGAGCGTCTGCGCATCTGCTTCCGGGTCGGCAGCCGCGAGGCCGAATGCCTGCTCTGTGAGCTGCCGCCCGAGCCGGACGACTACGCCGACGGCGTGCTGGCGCTGCTGATCGAGGGCATGCAGGACGCGCTGCGCTCGGTCGCGGCGATGCGGATGCGCGGCTTCGTCCTGCCGTGCGCCTCGATTCGCGAGACCGAGGAGGGCGTGGTCGTCGGCCTCGCCTTGTTCCTGCCGGGGGATCCGATCGAGCGGATCGCGTCGTCACCGCTGGGCGAGACCTTCCTGGCCAAGTTCTCGACCTCGGTCGCCGGGGCGCAGCTGCCCCCCTTCGGGGCGCGTCGCGTCGTGCCTCGCCTGCAGGCCGGCGCCATCCGCCTGGACACGGCGCTCGTCGACGGCCAACCCCTGCTGCTGGCGCTGCCGCTGCCGGGCAATACTGTCGAGGCCATCGCGTTCGACGCGATCGAGAGCTGGGCGGAGTTCGGGCTGCGCGAGATCGCCTGGGCCCCCGCCGTGCCGCACGAGCTCACCGAACGGGAGGCCGAGACCCTGCGCGCCGATCCGGTCGACGCCGCAAACCGCGAGGAGCCGGGCGAACTCGAGACCACGACGCTGCTCGATCCGGGCGACCTCGAGACCACGACGCTGCTCGATCCGGGCGACCTCGAGACCACGACGCTGCTCGATCCGGGCGACCTCGAGACCACGAAGCTGCTCGATCCGGGCGACCTCGAGGCCACGACGCTGGTCGCGGCGCATCCCAACGACGGCGACGAGCAGCCCCCGCCCGCGCCGACCTTCGTCACGGCCCGCGAGATCGACGTCCTCGCCGCTGGGGACGAACCGGGGCCGGAGCCGCTGCCCGATCATTGGCCCAATACGCGTGCCTCCGGGCTGATCGCGAGCTCGACCGGCGTGGTCGCCGACCGGCCGGGGCAGCCCGCCGCCGGCAAGGTCGATCCCGCGCTGTTGCTGGACGCCGATCTCGACGTCGGCCCGGACCCCGACGCGCGCCGCGACCTCGAAGAAGCGCTGGCCGTCGAGGTCACGCTCGACGCAGACCTCGAGCCCGAGGATGCGGCCGCGGACGCCGCCGACGACAACGACGACGACAGCGACGACGACGACGACAGCGACGACGACGACGCAGAGGGCCACGCGGCGGAGGACGCCGCCGACGACCCCGTCGACGACGCCGTGGACGACCCCTCGCCAGACGACCTGCCAGACGCGGTCGACGTCGCAGATCTCGCGACCATGGGCCCCGACGCAGGCAGCGGCTTCGAGGTCACCGACCACGGCCAGGGCCCGCCGTCCGCGCCGGTCGCTGTGGCCGTCCGTGCGCCGAGGCCTCCTCCGATGTCGGCACCGCCCGGCCCGATCCCGCCCGGCCCGATCCCGCCCGGCCCCGGCGCAGCGGCCTTGGAGCCGTCGATGCCGCCGCTCGATCCGGCCGAGGTCGAGAGCTGGGTCGCGCCGATGCACGCCCACGCCTTTGGCCGGCTCGTGCGCATCGGCCCCGACGCCTTCGTCGGCGAGATGATCAGCGCCGCGGTGTTGGCCTTGGTCCACGCCGGACGAGCGGGTGACGTGACGCCCGCGCTCGGGCCGGTCGACGCCGGCAGCGTCGCCATGCCCGGATTCCTCGGCGTCGAGCAGCTGATCCGCGGCGCGGACGGCGTGACGACGGCCCTGGCGGTGCGCGTGGCCGGCGGTCTCGACTGTCACAGGCTCACCGCCGCCGCCGCCCGCCTGCGCGGCGGTGCCGGGCGGCTCGTTGTCGTCGATCTGATCGAGCGCCCGGAGATCGACCTGCCCGGTTGGACGCTGCTGCCCTTGGCCTCCTTGCGGCCGATGTTCGCCGCCGCCGCCGCGGTGCCCGGGGACGGCGCCGCCGTCTTCGCCGCGTGGCTCGGCTTTGTCGACGCCTGGGTCCAGCTCGGCGCCTGCGCCACCGCAGCGGTCCGTGGTGACGCCCGGCTGCTGCGCGAGCCGCTGCGGTCGATCGAGCTGCTGCACGGCTTCGAGCGGCGCCTGCTCTTCGGCGTGGTCGATGTCGTCGCCGCGCAGCTCGCCGTGCACGGCGTGCCGATCACCGCGCAGCTGCCGCAGCTGCCGCAGAACGTGGTCGCCAACGCCCGCACCGACGCGCGCGTCGTCGTCATCGACGAGATCATCGATGCCCGCCCGGCGCTGGAGCTCGCGATCGTCGACCCGATCGTCGGCTTCGCCAGCGGCGTGCGCTGGCGCTCCGGTTCGCTGCAGCTCTTCGCCGACGTGCTCCAGCGCGAGCGCCACGGCACCTCGGTCGTCGCTGGCGGCACCGCGCGGCGCAACGACTTCCTGCACGGCCTCGCGGACCTGCTCGGCGTCGCCCGCACCACCATCACCGACCTGCCGACCGCGACCAGCCGCGCGATCAACCTCGGCCGCAGCGACCTCTTCACCGGGGCCGCCCGCAGCGCCCTGATCGGCCGCTGCATCGAGACGCTGTGGGTGCTCTGGGAGCGCCACGGCGAGCTCCGCAGCCAGGCCTCGAGTGCCGCCGAGATGTTCCGCGACGCGACCGAAGCGCGGCGATGAACGCGACGATGCGCGCCGCGCCGCCGACGACGACCCTGCTCGGGCCCCGGCCTGCGCGCTGGCCCCTGTCCCGGCCTGCGGGCATCAGCGACGCCGCCTGGGAGCTGGCCGAGCGGGCCGAGATCGTCGATCTGCACCTCGACAGCTTCATCAGCACCCGCCTGGTCGGCTACGACCTGCTGCGGCGCCACGGCACGGGCCCCCTCGGCGGCCGGTTCTTCGGCCAGCTCGACGTGCCACGGGCGCTCAGCGGCGGCCTGACGGTCGGCATGTGGTCGGTGACGACCAACCCGTTCCGCACGGCGGCGTCCCGATGGCGCGTGCTGCAGTCCAACCTCGCACAGCTGCAGGCGATCGTCGCGCAGAGCGAGGGCGCGCTGGTCGTCGTGCGCTCGATGCGCGAGCTGCGCGCCGCCCGCGCCGCCGGGGCCCACGCCGTGTTGCCTGCGATCCAGGGCGGCAACGCGCTCCAGGCGGCGCCCGACCTCGGCGCTGCGCTCGCCGACGGGCTGATCAGCCGCGTCACGCTCGTCCACCTGACCAACGCGATCTACGCCCCCACCAGCAGCCCGCTGCGGCTGGGCCGTGGCGGCGACGGCCTGGGGCCCCAAGGTCACGCGTTGGTCGAGGCGCTCGACGCGGCGCGCGTCTTCGTCGACCTCGCGCACATCGGCCACGGCGCCTTCCGTGAGGTCGTCGCCGCACACGACGCCAGCTTGCCGCTGATCGCCACCCACACCGGCGTCAGCGGCGTCACGCCGCATTGGCGCAACCTCGACGACGACGAGCTGCGCGCGATCGCGGCCACCGACGGCGTGGTCGGCGTCATCTTCCAGGCCGCGTTCCTGCGCCGGCGGGGCGGTCCACGCGACGTGGACATGGTCGTCGAACACCTCGACCACATCGCCGCCACCGTCGGCACCCGGCATTGCGCCATCGGCACCGACTACGACGGCGCCATCGTCCCGCCCGCCGACCTGCGCAGCGGCGACCTCGGCTACCTGCGGTTGATCGACGCGCTGCTGCGGCGCGGCTGGAGCGAGCCCGACATCCTCGGCGTGCTCGGTGGCAACTTCCTTCGCAGCTACGAGGCGTTGCGTCCGGGTTGAGCCCAGCGGCCCTCAGCCGCGCTCGACGACGTGCCAGCCCGAGTCGGCGTCGGCGTCCGCGGCACCGGCCTGCAGCGCCTCCAGCGCCGCGCGCTCGGCCTGGGCGTCGCCGACCAGGGCGTCGACCTCGGCCCGAAGCCGCGCCCCGTGCTCGGCGAAGGTCTCGGCGTTGCGGGCCGTGACCCGGGCCGACGGATCCCGCGCGGGCTTGAGCCGTCGCGCCAGCTCGTCGGCGTCGACGCCGGCGGCGATCAGCTCGGCGGCGAGGCGGACGCGCTCGGCCTCGTCGCCGCCGCGGCGCAGCTGGGCCAGGATCTGGCGGTCGACGAATTGCATCGTCGGATCCGGGCTGCGGCGAAAGAAGCGCACCAGCGTATGCGGCGAGCGATCGTCGGCCGGGTAGTCCGGGTGGAAGGCGACGACGTAGAAGCGGGCGTGAGGCCAGGCCGCCTCGTAGCCGTCGCGCACGCGCAGGTGCAACGCGTCGAAGGCCGCCGCCGGGATCGCGCCGAGGCCGGGGAAGAGCAGCAACGCCACCTCGGGGGCCGCACCAGCGTCCGCAGCCTCGGCCGCCTTGCGCTCGAGCGCGTCGATCTGCGCGAGGATCCGGGCCGCGGCGCGATCGGCCTCGACGTCGGCTGGGCGCGTCCAGCTCACCGCGCGCCAGAGCCGGCCGGTGTCACGGCAGCCGTGGGCGTAGGGGCAGCTCTGCCAGGTCTCGACGATCTGGCGCAGGAAGCGGTCGTTGCGCGCTTCGGCGGCGGCGGTGGGGTCTCGCTCAGGCCCAGGCACGGCGCAGTCTCCGGCCGATCTCCTCGAGCTCCTCGGCCAGCACGCCGCAGCTCGGCGGGCGCGCCGATGGCTCCCGCGCCAGGCAGCGCAAGATCAGCGCGTCGAGGTCTGCGGGCACGTCCGGTCGCAGCTCGCGCAGCGGGCGCGGCGCGTCCATCAGGATCGACGTCAGCAGGCTCGAGATGTCCGGTCCGGTGAACGGCAGCTTGCCCGAGAGCGTCTGGTACATCGCCACGGCCAGCGAGTAGAGGTCCGTCGACGCCGAGAGCTCGACCTTGTCGCGCAGCCGCTCGGGCGCGAGGTAGGCGGGCGTGCCGAGGACATGCTCGGCGTTGGTCATGGTCTGCGACAGCGCTTCGCTCTTGGCGATGCCGAAGTCCATGATCTTCAAGCGCTGGCCATCGGACATCATGAAGAGGTTGTGCGGCTTGACGTCGCGGTGGATCACGCCGGCGCGGTGGGCCGCGTCGAGGCCGCGGGCCGCCTGGGCGAAGAGCTGCACGCCCTCGAGCAGGTCGAGCGGCGCCTTGCGCTCCTGGATCAGGCGCGCCAGATCCGTGCCGTCGAGCAACTCCATGGTCAAGAAGCGACGACGCTCCCAGACGCCGAACTCGAAGGTCTGCACGATCGCCGGATGTTGCAGGCGCCGGCAGATCCGCAGCTCGTGCTTGAAGCGCGCGAGCGACGACTCGTCGCCGCGGTCCTCCTTGAGCAGCTTGAGCGCGACGTCCTCGTCCAGCTCGCGATCGTGGGCCCGGTAGACCACGGCCATGCCCCCGGTGCCGAGCACGCCGCGCAGCTCGTAGCGATCGGCGATGACGAGGTGTTCGGGCAGGATCGTCGTGCGGCGGCCGCGCGGCGGTGGTCGTGTCACGGTCGAGGCGGCTGGCGACGCGATCGGCGGCGGCGGGGTCTGCAGCGGCCCGCGATGGATCGCCGTCGGTGGCCCGTCGAGCTCGTCGCCGCCCAGCGGCACATGCCCGGACGACACCGGTCGGCCCGTGGAGACGGGGCGCGCCGCCGAGGCCGGCCGTGGCGTCGGGACCGCCGCCGCGACCTGCGTCCCGCCGGAGACCATCGCGCTGATCCGGGCCGCGGCGGCGCGACCATGGGCCAACGTCGGCGCGTGCGGATCCGGTTCGGTGCGCTGGCCCATCGGCCCGACCGGCGTCGCCATCGGCTCGGCCACGGTCTCGGTCTCGGTCGGCACCTGCGAGCGACGTTTGGCCGACAGCATCGGCGCCGCGGATTGGGTCGTCGAGGGCCCGGGCACGGGGCGTTCGACCGCGGCCGCCACCGGGCCGCCGCTGCCGACGCGCGGGTGCAGATCGGTGGCGGACTGCTCCTTGGCCTCGTCGTCGAGGCCGAGCATCTGCGACGTCGACACGGTGCGCACGCGCTGCGGCTGGAACGAGAGCGTGCTCTTGAAGCGTTTGCGGCCCATGCCGACGCCGTCGATGCCTTGCGGCGCCTCGGAGCGCGACTCCTTTGCGTGCTCCTCGTTCGCGAGATCCCGCATCCAGCTCGCGGCGTGGATGGCCTCGCGCACGTCGTCGTCGGTGAACGGCGGCGCGACGAAGGTCACGCCCGCCAGGCCGCTCGCGCCCTCATCCTGGCGCCCGAGCACGACCACGGCGGTCTGGTGCGGCGCGAGCACGGGCTGGGCCATCGCCAGCAGCGAGAGCGCGCCCAGGCTCGGCGTCGCGTCGTCGACGATCAGCAGCTGGACCGGCTCCTGGCGCAACGCCAGCAGGGTCTGATCGGCCGTCTGCACATGGCGGGTCTGGTAGCCGAGCTCGGCCAGGACGTGCAGCAGCGAGGCCGCCCGCACGCGGTCGGCCTCGAGCACCACGGCCTGGGGCCGCGTCTCGCCGTCGATGGCCCTCTTGCGGTGCGACATGGTCACCCGATGTTGGCGTCCTCGCCCTGACGGACGACCGTTCTGGCCCAGGACAGCCCTGTGACGCCGGCCACGGCCCCAGAATGCCAGCCGCGACGTGCGATGGCCAGCCTGCCATGACACGCGGCGGCCGCCGCGTCTGCCTCAGTCGCCGAAGACATAGACCGGCTCCGGGTAATAACGGACCATATTGTTCTGCCAGCACCATTGCACGTGATCGCGCAGCAGCTGGTTCTTGGTCGGCAGGTCGAGCGCTGCCTTGAGCACCGTGAGGTGGAAGTCGACCCGCAGCGGCCGCTCGGGCACCAGGAAACGCGTCGACTTGCGCGGGAAGAGCTTGCCGGCGAGCGTGCGCTCGAGGACCTCTTGCTTGGAGAAGCGCGGCCGCAGGAACAGCGCCTCGCACGGCTGCATCGCGAAGTCGCTGCCCGATCGCGACGAGGGCGCATAGACGGCCCGGATCGACGCGCGATCCAGCGTATCCTCGACCGCGCGCAGGGTGCGGACGATGACCTCGATCGGCGCCTCGTCGGTCGACGGCCGCACCCGCAGGCCGATGTGCTCGCCGTCGCGGCAGACCAGCGCCATCGCCAGCTCGCGGCCGTAGACACGCGCCCGTGCTTCGTCCTGGGCGTCCTGGCCGTTGCCGCCCAGTGTGACCGCCTCGATGCGCTCGTCGCGCACGGCGGCGAGCAGGGCGTCGATCGGCGGCGGATCCAGCAGCAGGCCATCCCAGGACTCCAGGCGCACCTGCTCGCTCCAATAGTTGCTCTTGTAGACCAGGATGTCCGGCGCGCCGAGGATCCGCATCGACTGCACGCGGTGCATGCCGTCGAGCACGACGTATTTGTGGCTGCCTTCGACCTCGGCCTCGGCGACGACGATCGGGTTCTTCATGATGCCGTCGTGCTGCATGAAGTCGGCGATGCGCTCGACCCAGCGGTCGACGACGCCTTCGTGCACGTACACGTCGTCGAGCGAGACGACCTCCAGGCGCTGGAATACATCGAGCATCGGCCGGCTCCTGCGGGCCGCGACGTCGGCCCATGCAACGGCGCGAGTCTCGCAGCGAAGCCGCGGCGCGGCAACGGCGACGGCGACGACGACGACGCCGGTGTCAGACCGTGCGCGAGTAGCGGGCGGCGCCCTCGCCGAGGTAGCGATCGAAGGCGGCCGCGACGTTGCGCGCGACCAGCCAGCCCTGGCCGATGACGGCGATCGCGTCGGCGTCGTCGCGGACCAGGCCCGCGTCGACGAAGGGCTGCAGCGCCTGCCGCTCGGCGCCGAATTCCGCGTCGAACGCGCTGCCGTAGCGCGTCTGCCAGGCGGCCTTGTCGACCGCGAGGTCGCAGAGCAGCTGCCGGATCACCCAGCCGCGACGCTCGTCGTCAGCCGAGCGCAGCCACGCCCGCTCCCAGGCCGGGCCGCCGCCGCGCACGGCCTCGGACCACGGGCCGCGATCGCGCAGGTTGGCGGTGTAGGTGCCGCCGACGTTGCCGATGGCCGAGGCGCCGATGGCCAGCAGATCGACGTCGGCGCGGTCGGTGTAGCCCATGAAGTTGCGGCCGAGGCGGCCCTGCTGCGCCGCGATCGTCAGCGGATCGTCGGCCAGGGCGTAGTGGTCGAGCCCCACCGGGACGTAGCCGGCCTTGGCCAGCTCGTCGCGCGCCGCCAGCATCAGGCGCAGCCGGGCGTCGTCGTCGGGCAGGCCGTGGCGCTCGAGGCCGACCTGATGCTTGCGCATCCACGGCACGTGGGCGTAGCCGAAGACCGCGAACCGGCTCGGCCCCATCGCCACGGCGTCGCGTACGGTCTGGCGCATCGTCGCTTCGGTCTGGCCCGGCAGGCCGTACATCAGGTCGAAGTTCAGGCCGCCGCTCGGGCCGCCGCCGCGTTGCAGCGCCTCGGCGATGGCGGCGACGTGGCGCGCGTCCTGCTGGCGCGCGATGTTCTTCTGCACGCCGGCGTCGAGATCCTGCACGCCGAGGCTCAGGCGGGTGAAGCCGAGCTCGGCCAGCGCCAACGCCTCGTCGACGTCGATCGAGCGCGGATCGACCTCGATCGACCACTCGGCGCCAGCGCCGTCGCCCAGGCGCGCGCGGATGCCGTCGAGAAGACGGCGCAGGTCGGCAGGCGCGAGCCACGTCGGCGTGCCGCCGCCGAGCGCGACCACTTCGAGCGGACGGTCGGCGCCCAGGGGCGTCAGCTGCGCCAGCGTGTCGAGCTCCTGCAGCAGCAGGTTGACGTAGCCGGCACCGAGCGCGCGATCCCGGGCGATCTCGACCGCGCAGCCGCAGTAGAGGCAGCGCTTGTCGCAGAACGGCACGTGCACATAGAGGCCGACCGGGCCGCTGGCCGTGGCCCACGCGCCGCGGATGGCGTCGGCGTCGAACTCGGTCCGAAAATGCGGCGCGGTCGGGTAGCTCGTGTAGCGCGGCGCGGTGGTCGCGAAGCGGGCGACGATGGCCGCGGCCTCGGCGACGTGGGCGTCGGTCGCCGCGTGGACGGTCTGGCTGCCGCGGGCGGCGGGGCGGGGCTGGGCGAGGGCGGTCATGGTGGCTCCCGGGGGCAGGCGCCGCGCGGGGGCACGGCTCCCCGATGCTAGGCACGACGGCGGCGCGCACAAGGCCGGCGTCGCCTCGCGCGCGCCGCGATCGCCCCGTGCCTGCGCGCCTCAGGGCGTCGCCACGCTTGCGCGGCGCGACGGGAGGGGCCATGGTCCCGCCGCTGCGGTCGCGTCCGGGCCGCACAGGAGGCAGCCATGTCGCCCACGCCGTCGGTCGATGCCGCGAGCAGCCAGCCCGAGCACGCCATTCCCGTCTTCCCGACGCTGCGCATCGCGGCCGATCACGTCGAGGCCCGCGGCGCGTTCGCCGAGGCCCAGGCCGCCTACCTCGCGCCCGATCCCGCGCTGGTCGCCGCGCTCGACCAGGCGCTCGCCGCGACCTCGACCGGCGTCGTCGCCCACTTCTACATGGACCCGCAGCTGCAGGGGGTGCTGGCCGCGTGCAGCTGGCCGCATATCCACGTCAGCGACTCGCTGGTGATGGCCGATCGCGCGGTCGAGATGGTCGCCGCGGGCGCTCGCGCCATCGTCGTGCTCGGCGTCGACTTCATGAGCGAGAACGTGCGGGCGATGCTCGACGCCGCCGGCCACGTCGACGTGCCGGTGTACCGGGTCGCGGCCGAGCCGATCGGCTGCTCGCTGGCCGAGGCCGCCGACGCCGTCGCGTACGGCGCCTACCTGCTGCAGGCGAGCCGCACCCCGCACGCGCTGCACGTCGTCTACATCAACACCAGCCTCGAGGCCAAAGCGCGGGCCGAGGCGCTGGTGCCGACGATCACCGTCACGTCGAGCAACGTGGTGCGGACGATCCTGCAGGCGTTCGCCCAGCTGCCCGAGGTCGAGGTCTTTTTCGGCCCCGACACCTACATGGGCAACAACCTGCACACGCTGCTGCGTGGCGCCGCGGCGCTGGGCGACGACGCCTGCCGGGCGCTGCATCCGGCCCATACCGCCGCGACGATCCGCGCCGCGCTGCCACGGCTGCACATCTTCAGCCAGGGCGCCTGCGTCGTGCACCACCTCTTTGGCGCCGACGTCGTGCGCCTGGTCCGCGCCCATTACGCCGACGCGCTGCTGAGCGCCCACCTCGAGGTCCCGGGCGAGATGTTCGAGCTGGCCGCAGAGGCCGCGCGCCTCGGCCGCGGCGTCGTCGGCTCGACCTCGCAGATCCTCGCCTTCATCGAGCAGGCGCTCGCGTCGACGCCCGTCGGCGCGGCACCCGTGCAGGTCGTGCTCGGCACCGAGGCCGGCATGATCACGCCGATCGTGCGCGAGGTGCAGCGCCTGCTGCGGGCCCGCAGCGACGCGCTCGCCGTGGACATCATCTTCCCCGTCGCGTCCGAGGCGGTCGCCGCCACGGGCGACGCCGCGCTGCCGCTGGTGCCAGGTGTGCTCGGCGGCGAGGGCTGCTCGACCGCGGGCGGCTGCGCGACCTGCCCCTACATGAAGATGAACACGCTCGACGGCCTGCGTTGGGTGCTGCGCAAGCGCGCCGAGGGCGACGACATCGCGCTGGCCGCCATGGTGCCGCGCACCTATGGCGAGCGCGTCGCCGGCGAGGCGATCGCCACCTTGGGCGGCCGCTCGATCCTGGCGATGCGCGCGTTGGGGCGCAGCGGCGCGCTGCCGGCGACCCTGGCGGCGCGGGTGGCGGGCGCGTAGCGAAGCGCGTCGCGACCCCGGCGGCGGCTACGGCACGCGCAGCAGCCCGATCGCCCGCGCCAGGCGCAGCTCGTCCAGCCAGCCAGCGGCGTCGAGGCCGAGCGCTGCCGGATCGCCGCGCAGGCCCGACTCCAGGGCGTCGAAGCAGGCGTCGACGGCGACCGGGCCGTCGGCCAGCGCGTGCCACAGCGCCACCACGGCCGCAGGGCAGGGCACGACGACAACGCCTTCGCGGTTGCGACCGACCAGCCAATGGCGCCGCTGGGGCGTCGTCGCGGCGCGGTGGGCGCTGGCGCTGAGGCCGGGGCCGCCTGGGGCGAGCGCCTCGCGCAGGGCGAAGACGTCGCAGGTGGCGGCGAGCGGTCGGAAGGCGGCGCTGCGGGCGAGCCAGACGCGGCTGTCGTCGTCGTCGTCGTCGTCGTCGGCTTCGTCGTCGGCTTCGTCGTCGGCTTCGTCGTCGTCGGCTTCGTCGTCGTCTGCTTCGTCGTCGTCGGCTTCGTCGTCCAGCGGCTCGGCGAGGCATTCGATCTGGTCGTCCAGCTGCGTGGCGCCCGCGACGCAGAGCGCAGCCTCGACCAACGCCGCGGCGACGGCGTCGTCGGGCACCACGAGGGCCAGCGCGGCCTGCAGCCGCATCCAGAACGGCCCGCGCCGCCCGTCGCTCATGACCCGCGCGACCGCGGTCAGGCTGTCGCCGGCGGGATCGACGCGGCGGAACCACGCCACGAGCTCGGGTGCCGACTGCTCCAGGCCGCTCGTCAGCGGCCAACGTGCGGGGGCGTCGGCGGCGTCACGCCAGGGCCCGCCCGCCACCGCCGCGAGGTAGGCCGCCTCCCACGCTGCGCGCGCCCGCCGCTGGATCGCGATCGCCGCCGGGTCGAGCCGGATGGCGCCAAAGATCAGCGCGTCGAAGCAACGCTCGACGTGGTCGGCGAAGGCCGCGAGGTCGGCGAAGCGCTGCACGCCCTCGCGGGTGTGGCCGAGCAGCGCCGCCTCGATCTGCGGATCCCGCAGGCGTCGCTGGTGGGCCAGGGCGTAGGCCTGCGCGTCGGTCGCCGCGTCGAGCTCGGGGTCGTCGATGGCCGGATCGCCGCGCAGGCTCCGCCAACGCCCGGTGCGCAACGCCTCGCGGCAGGCGGCCAGCTCGGCCTCGAGGTGGCGGGCGCCTCGACCGAGGTGGTCGATCGTGGCGTCGATCCGGGCCTGCAGCGCGGTGGTCTCGTCGCTGCCGGCGTGGGCGGCCCCTGCCGCCAGGTGCCACCACGCCGCCTCGGCCAGCGGCGCCGCGACCCGGATCGCGTCGTCCTGGCGCTCGAACGGCCGGCCGTCGAGGCGGGCGACCTGGTCGGGCCCGTACCAATGCACGACCGGCAGCAGCTCGGCCAGGCGCGCGCCGATGGCGATCCACAGCCGGCTCGGATCCGGCCGGTAGGCGAAGCCCACCGCGCGGTGCAGCAGCTCATGTGGCGTCCAGCGCGCCGAATGGTTGGGGTCGAAGCCGGCGTGGGGTGCCTCGAGCGCAAAGCCCTGGTAGCGGCCCTGGAGCAGCACGCCGTCGCGCCAGCTGCCGTGGTCGGGGTCGGCGACGCCGCCGTCCAACGCGGCCTGGCTGTCGCCGTCGCCGAGCGTCGGCCGCAGCTCGTCGCGCCAGAAGACGACGGGTTGGCGCTCCAGGTGGCGTACGGTCGCGCCGACCGCGGTGCCCAGGGCGCAGGCGCGCAGGCCAAAGGGCGACGCGGCGAGTTCGCCAGGGTTGACGCCGTGGTCGCGCGCGAGCGCCAGCAGGTCGTCACCGAGCGCGGCGCGGGTCTCGACGCAGAGGGCGACGCAGGCGTCGACCAGGGCGGCGCGCGCGGCGGGATCCCGCAGCGCCTCGATCAGCCAGCCGCGCCGCGCCGCTGCGTCGGCGCAGGCGCTGGGGGCGCGCAGGCCGGGCAGCGCGATGGGGCGCAGCAGGTTCAAGTCGTCGTTGCCCCGCGTCGTCGTCACGGCTGGCTCCCTGGCGCGGCGCAGGCGGCGTCCTCGGCCGCGTCGTCGTCGGCCGCTGCCGCGCGCAACGCCATCGCACGCGCCGCGGCGGCGCCATCACGCTGCTCGAGCACGGCGATGACCTGGGCGCCCAACAACAGCAGGATCGACGCGACCTCGAGCGTCAGCAGCAAGATCACGACCGTCGCGAGCGAGCCGTAGACGGCGCCGACCATCGAGACGTTGCCGAGGTACCAGGCGAGCAGGCCGCGCGCGACGTCCCAGACGACGGCCAACGCGCCACCGGCGAGCAGCGCCCGATGCAGCGGGATGTGCCGCTGCGGCAGGACCTTGTACAGCGCCGTGAACAGCACGGCCTCGCCGACCAGGCCGCCAAGGCGCAGCAGGCGCGCCGAGCCCACGCCGAGGCGAAGTCCCAGGGCCGCCGCGTCGCTGTTGGCGGTCAGCACCGCCTCGACCGCGACCGTCGCCGCCGTCAACAGAAAGAGCGCGACCGTCAGCACCAGCACGAAGAGATAGGGCAGCAGCGCGCGCAGCCAGAACGGCCGGGTCGAGGCATCCTCGGTCGCGCCGAAGATGACGGCGAAGGCGTCTTCGACCATGCGGAAGGCCAGCGAGCTCAAGAACAAGAGCACCGCGAGCATCACGACGCTGATGACCTCGCGGGCGTCGAGCAGCCCGGTCACCGTCTGGACGATGGCCTCGACGTTGCCAGGGGCGACCATGCGCAGCTCGGCGCGCACCGTCTGCAGGATCAGCTCCCGGTCGAAGAACGCCGACAGCCCCAGCAGCACGATCGCCATCAGCGGCACCAGCGAGAGCAGCGCGTTGTAGGCGACGCCGCCGGCCAGCAGCAGGCCGCGGTTGCGCGAGAACGCCGACAGGGTCGCCATCGCGACCCGGCCGGCGCGCTCGGCGATGTGCGTGGGTCGCTCCGATCCTGCGTGCTGCCCTGCGTGCTGCGTCTGCATCGTCGCCTTGCACCGCGCCCGGCCGCGCCCGAGGGCGACGACGCGAGGCGCGACGGACTACTCGTGGCACCAGCCGATGATGCGGTGGCTCGTCTCTTGGGTCACGTCGTCCTGCTCGAACGCGAGGTGGCGGCTCTCGCCGTCGTCGGCCCAGACGCGCAGTCGCCAGCGGGTGCCGCGCGCGGCCTGGAACCGGACGAGGAATCCGGTCCCCGCCACGGCGTCGCCGGCGAGCATCCGGGTGCCACGCCAGACCAGGCCATCACGGCGCAGCGGGCGCACCTCTTCGTTGTTGTCCATCTGCTGGTTGCCGTCGAGGTCGATCCACATCCGGACGTCCGGATCGACTCCATCGGTCTGACGGCTGAGGCGGAGTTCGAAGTCGAGCACTGCGGGCATCGTCAGCCTCCTGCGCTCGCTCGGGAGCGCGACCCGGGCAGGGTGGCCGCCGGTGCGGTCGAGGGCAACCCTGGGCACGGCTCGAGCAGCCTCGTGGGGCCGCTTCGCCCCAGCCATCGGCCGGCACCCGCGGACGTTCGCCGCGACGGGCTGGCGTTTTGCTGCGATGCAGCATACGATGTGCCCGGGCGAGGAGGCCGTGATTTCGGCCCCGTCGTTCGACCACGACCGACCAGACGAGCCGCCGAGGCGGCGACATTGCGCAATGCAGCAATCGGAGGCTCCATGACCTACGCGGGATGGGACGCATGGCGGCAGGCCTCGCAGCCGTGGGTCTGGGCGGCCGACACCGTCCGGGCTTGGACCCGCAGCGGCCCGCTGGATGCGCCGGTTCCGCGTTTGACCGCGACCTGGTTGGGCATGTGGGCCGACGTCGTCCGGCTCTGGCCCAAGCCAGCCTTCAACCTCGAGCCGATCGACGGTCTGCTCGTCGACGAGCGCGTCGTGGCCGATCATCCGTTCTGCATGCTGCGCGCGTTCCACCTCGACACGGCGACCGCCGCAGGATCGGCGCCGGGCGCGCGCAAGCCCAAGGTCCTGCTCGTCGCGCCGCTCTCGGGCAACCACGCGACGCTGCTGCGCGATACCGTCGCCGGCCTGGTCGTCGACCACGACGTCTTCCTGACCGACTGGCGCTGCGCCAGCCAGGTGCCGACCGCCATCGCCGACATGGGCCTCGACGACTTCGTCCTGCTGCTGGTCGCGTGGCTGCGTGACCTCGAGGCAGGGCGCTGCGGTGCCGGGATCGCGGCGTCTGCGTCGCCTGGGGCCGATGCTGCGGCGCAGCAAGATCAGCCGCCCGCTGCCACCGCCGCGCACCTGATCGCCGTCTGCCAGCCCGGCGCGGCGGCCCTGGCGGCGGCGTCCCTGCTGGCGGCGGCAGGCGATCCGGCGACGCCGGCGAGCTTGACGATCATCGGCGGCCCGATCGATCCGCACCGCAACCCGATGTTGCCCAACCGCCTGGCGCAAGAGCGCGATCTGGCCTGGTTCGAGCAGAACCTGCTGGCGACGGTGCCGCGCGGCCGGCCCGGCAGCGGTCGGCGCGTCTACCCGGGCTTTTTGCAGCATACGGCGTTCCTGGCGATGAAGCCGTTCTTTCACGTCGACAAGCACCTCGACGCGCTGCGGGCGGCTTTTGTCGGCGATCGCGCCGCGGTCGACCAGCACGACAGCTTCTACGCCGAGTTTCGCGCCACGATCGACCTGCCGGCGCGCTTCTACATCGAGACCATCGACCGGGTGTTCCAGCGCGCCGAGATCGCCCGCGGCACGATGGTCGTCGCCGGCGAGTCGGTGCGGCCCGAGGCGCTGGTCGCCACGCCCCTGCTGGTCGTCGAGGGCGAAAACGACGACATCACCGGGCCCGGCCAGGCCGCCGCCGCGCTCGATCTCTGCACCGGCCTGCCGGCCGAGGACCGCCACCACCACCTGCAGGTCGGCGTCGGCCACATGGGCCTGTTCTCGGGCAGCCGCTGGCGCTCGGAGGTGCTGCCGCGCGTGGCGCGCCACGTCGCGACCGCGGCCGACCGGCGCCGTGTGGCGACCGCAGCACCGACCGGCGCCTGAGCCTCAGGCCAGCTTCAGCCAGCCGCGCATCGGCAGGACGCGGATCTCCGGCTTGCTCGGATGGCTGCGCACCTCGTCGAGGAAGGCGCCGAGGTCGTTGGTCGGGATCTGCCGCACCGGCGCGTCGATCGGCCGCCAGAATTGGTCCCAATGGCACGGGATCACGAGCTTCGGCTTGAGCGCGTCGATCACCCGATGGGTGAAGCGCTCGGTCGCGTAGCGGCCAACCGTGCACGCGAGCACGACGTCGGCCTGCACGCCCGTCAGCTCGGCTTCGATCAGGTCGGCCGAGCCGAGGTGGGCGATCGTCAGGGGCCCGCCGCCGAGGTGCAGCGCCAGCACGTCGCCGACCTTGAACGCGCCGACCGACGCCGGCCAGGCCAGCGGCGCCGTGACGTGCCCGGGCGCCGGCACCCGACCGAAGGCGAAGCGGCTGTGCTGGCTGCGGTAGGCCGTGATGGCGCACGGGCCGTCGTGGACCGTGACGCCGGGCGCGAGCACGTGCAGCTGGCTCTCGGCGACGCCGTAGCCTCGGCCGATCTCGATCGTGCTGCTGCTGCCGTAGAGGTGGGCGCCGCATTGGCGGGCGATCGCCGGCGCGTCGATGGCGTGGTCGAAGTGGCTGTGGCCGACGACGATGGCGTCGGCGCGGTCGACGTCGGCGGCGATGCGGTCGAGCTTGGGGCTCAGCGGGCCCATCGCCAGCTCCCGCAGCGAATGGCGCGACAGGTGCGGGTCGAGCCAGACGTGGTGGTCGGCGAAGCCCGCGGCGCGCGGGTCGCCGCCGGGATCGACCGCGCCCGCCCCATCGCGGCGGTAGACCACGCGGAAGCCGGCGGTGCCGAGCCATTGCAGCGCCAGCGCCGCGTCGGTCGGACGATCTTCGTGGTGCAGCCAGGCCGGATCGACCGCGGTGGTGAAGCGACCCATCTCAGACCGCGTCGCGGCGCTGGTGCGCCCGGTTGGCCACGATCTTGCCGAAGCTGCGGCCCTGCAGCTCCTCGAGCGTCACGCCGGTCGCCAGGACCTCGGCCTCGGTCAGGGCGCCGCAGGCGATGCCGCGCAGGAAGTAGTTGAGCAGACCCTGGCCGGTCGCGGCGTCGTCGAAGGTGTTGCCGACCAACGTCGCCTGCGAGGCGGCGGCGACGAACTTGTCGAGGCGCAGGCTGGCGTCGCGCAGGCCGTCCATGAAGAAGGCGTAGACCGCGGCGTAGCGCACCGGCAGCTGGCCGGGGTTCAGGTCCCAGCCCTGGTAGGTGCCGTGGGCCAGCGAGTGCGTGATGTTGTCGAAGTGCAGCTTCCAGGCCGCGAACACGACCTCGCGGTTCTCGGCGACCTGGCTGGCGCTGAGCTGTTCGCCCTTGGCGGCGCGGTGCGGCCCGATCGGCATCACCGTGGTCGCGCCGTCGGCCATCGCCACGCCCGTGCCGGCCAGGCTGACCTGCATCACGTGGCGGGCGAAGTCACAGGCGCTGTGGGTGTGGCTCTGGTAGGCCGCCGTGATGTTGCAGGTCGCGGTGTAGTCGTAGGTGCCGAACGCCGCCGAGCGGACGCGGCCCCGACCCGCCGCGACCATCGCCGGGATCACGACCCGGCCGTCGGCGTCGAAGATCGACTGCGTCGTCTCGATCATCAGGTCGATGCCGACCGCGCCCGCGGCGATGCCGAGCGCCGCCTCGAGCGCGTCGAGCGCGTCGGCGAGCACCGCGACCTGGCCGGGGTGCGTGATCTTGGGCAGCGTGACGACGAAGCCGGCCGGGACCTTGCCACCGCTGCGCTGGGCCAGCGCCGTCAGGAACAGGTCGAGCGTGCGCAGCGAGCGCTGCTTGGACTCCTCGGTCAGCGGCTTGATGCGGATGCCGATGAACGGGGGCAGATCGTCGCTCGCCATGGCGTCGGCGAGCGCGCCGGCGGCGGCGACGGCGTGGCCGTCCTCCTCGTCGTCGCGGCGGTGGCCGTATCCATCCTCGAAGTCGATGCGCTGGTCCTCGATCGCCTCGCGCTCGAGCTTGGCGCGGACGCGGTCGTAGATCGTCAGGGCGCGCCAGGCGGGCTCGTTGACCGCGGCGCCGGCCTCGCCAAGCGGCCGTAGCGCGGCGGCCAGCGCGTCGGCGTCGGCCTGGCGTTCGGGCAAGGTCTCGGCGCCGGCGAGGCCGAGGGCTCGCGCGAAGGTCGCAAAATCGGGGGCGAAGCTGTCCATCGACGCCAGGGCCAGCTGGCCGAGCTTGCGGTGGACGCCGACCTTGAACAGCTGCGCGCCGCCGTAGACGGTGTGCACGGGCTGGCGCGCCGAGCTGTCGCCCGGCCAGCTGCGGGCGGCTGCGGCGTTGGCGGTGTGCAGCGCGGCGAGCGCGGCGGTCGGGTCGAACGTGGTCTGCATGGGGCCTCCGTCTTGAGATGCGGCGTCACGGCGGGCGGGCCGTGCGTCGCATCCGGGCTGGTCGCCACGGCGCCGCGGGCCAGCCGTCCTCGCGCGGCAGGCTAGCCGCCATGACGCACTGCGGCAACCACGGCGGGCGCCGCATCCAGCGGACCATGACAGCGCCGGCCGCGGACGCTAGCCTCGGCGGCGACGCCGGCCCTCGGCGATCGGAGGACAGTGATGGCGAGGCTCTTTGTCAGCGCGACGCGGCAGAACGTCGGCAAGACCACCACCAGCGTCGGGCTGCTCGCGGCGATGCGCGATCGCGGCCTGCGCGTCCACTTCATCAAGCCCGTCGGCCAGCGCTACGTCGTACGCGAGGACGTCAAGGCCGACGAGGACGCCATCCTGATCCGCGACTTCTTCGGCCAGCCCGGCACGCTCGCCGACATGAGCCCGGTGACGATCCCGCGCGGCTTCACCGAGAGCTACGTCTTCGAGCGCGACCGCGGCGCCATCTACGCCGCGATCGACGACGCCATGGGCCGGATCGACGCCGACGTCGACGTCTGCGTCGTCGAGGGCACCGGCCACGCCGGCGTCGGCTCGGTGATCGACGCCAGCAACGCCGACGTCGCGCGCCACCTCGGCGCCAAGGCGATCATCATCGCCTCGGGCGGCATCGGCTCGGCGATCGACGAGATCTGCCTGAACCACGCGCTGTTCACCCAGGCCGGCGTCGAGGTCATCGGCGCGATCGTCAACAAGGTGCTGCCGGACAAGTTCGACAAGGTCGAGCGCGCCGTGCGCCAGGGCCTGCAGAACCAGGGCATCCGCGCCCTCGGCGTCGTGCCCTACCAGCCGGAGCTGACGCTGCCGACGGTGCGCCAGGTCGGCGAGGAGCTGAACTTCAGCGTCCTCTGCGGCCACGAACACCTCGACGCCCGGATCAACGGCACGATCGTCGCGGCCATGACGCCGCAGAACACCATCGGCCACATCCGCCACGGCACGTTCGTCATCACCCCCGGCGATCGCGTGGACAACATCCTGGTCTGCATCGCCACCCACCTCGTCGGCAAGCTCAAGGACAAGGCCCACGTCTCGGGCATCCTGCTGACCGGCGGCATGACGCCGGACCCGACGATCCTCGACCTGCTCGAAGAGAGCCACGTGCCGGTGTTGCTGTCGGCCGACGACACGTTCAAGGCCTCGGCGCGCGTCGAGCGGCTGACGGTCAAGATCGGTCCGAACGACCGCGACAAGGTCGCCATGGCCGCCGACCTCGCCCGGCGCTACCTCGATCTCGATACGATCCTGCAGGCTTTGCGGAGTCCGTAGCCGCTCGCGATCGGGCGTGCATCTTTTTTTGCGCCGGCGCTGCGCAAACCCGACTCGCCACGTGTCGAACCTTCAGAGACCCGGCCAACTCACCCCGGGCGATGATGGAGGCGACCATGCGAATCCCAACCCACCCGCTGATGCGTCCCTGGCGTGCCGTCCTGCTGGGCTCGGCGCTGCTGCTCGGCACCGGCTGCGAGACGACCGACGCGAGCGACCTGACCGGCGCCGCGCTCGAGGCGGTGGACGCCAACGCCGCCGCCACCGACGACCCCGTCGGGCCCAAGGGCCCGTTCGCCGCGAAGATGAAGCAGCTGCACGAGATCCTCGGCCCGCTGCCGGAGGAGTGCAAGCCGCCGGCGAAGCCCGAGCTGGCCGACGGCGACGCCGCCGACGGCCCGCCCGACGGCAAGATGGGCCCGCCGAAGGGCGACAAGCAGGGGCCGCCGCAGGGCCCGCCGCCCACCGACGGCGAGGACATGGCCAAGGGCAAGCCGCCGATCGACGGCGAGCAGGACGCCAAGGGCGCCAAGAAGGGCCCGCCGCCCGGTGCGCACTTCGCCATGATCGCCTGCGCCCTGCCCGAGGAACAGGAGCTGATCGACGCCGCCGCCGAGGCCTGCAAGCCGCCGCACCCGCCCAAGGCCGAGGGCGATTGCCCGGACGGCAAGATGGGCGAAGGCCAGGGGCCCGAGGATGGCCAGGGTCCGCCGCAGGGTGGCCAGAAGGGGCCGCCGCCGCAGGGTGGCCAGAAGGGCCCGCCGCCGCAGGGCGGCCAGGCGGGCGGCCAGGCGGGCGGCCAGGCGGACGGCCAGGGTGGCAAGCCCGGCGGCCCCGGCGGCAAGGCGCAAGGCGGCGCCCCGGACGGCGAACAGGCCGACGCCGACAAGCCGACCGAGGCCGAGCTCGAGGCGAAGAAGGCCGCCTGCGAGGCCGCGCTCGACGCCCTGATCGAGGCCGCCGCGGACTGGAAGGCCATCACGCCGCAGGACTGAGCGCCCGGACCTCGCGCGCAACAGGGGGCGCCGCGCCTGACAGACCACGGGGGCTTGTCAGGCGCGGCGCAACCTTCACCATGCAGGCGGTGAGACGCCGCCGAGGAGGAGCTTCTGCAACCCGCCCTGACCATCGCGCCGCAGGCCATGGACCTGGACCAACTCTACCGCCGCTACGCCGGCGTCGTGTTGCGCCGAGCCATGCGCTTCTACCCGCGCAGCGAGGCCGAGGAAGTGGTGCACGAAGTGTTCCTCAAGGTACTGGAATCCATGGACAGCTTCCGCGGAGAGAGCGCCCCCTCCACCTGGCTCTGGCGCGTCACGACCCGGCACTGCCTCAACCGCCTGCGCGACGACGGCCGCCGCCGCGAGCTGCTGACCGAACACCACGACGCCGTGCCCGGCGTGCTCGGCTCGCAGCCCAATAGCGAGGCGCAGCTGCTGCTGGCCCAGCTCTGGCGCTCGCTCGACCCCGAGCTCGTCGCGATCGGCGTCTACGCCTACGTCGACGGCCTGAGCCACGACGAGATCGCGCCGCTGGTCGGTTGCTCGCCGCGCACGGTCGGCACCCGGCTGCAGACGCTGGCGGAGCAGGCCCGGGCCGCGACCAGCCCGGCGACCCAGCTGGAGGTGGTGCGATGAACGGCAGCCTCGACCACGCCACGACCAGCCATCTCAGCGCCCTGGCGCTCGACGCCTTGGCGCTCGACGAGCCGGTGAGCGCCGAGGTCCGTGACCACCTCGCGCGATGCGCGCTCTGCCAGGGCCGGCTCGCCGACGTGCAAGCCTTTGACGCCGGGCTCGATCTGGCACCGCCCCTCGCGCCGGCCCCCACCGACGAGCGCGCAGATCCGGCCCCGATGGTGGCAGACGGCGCGCAGGTCCTGTCGTTCGACGACGCCCGGCGCAGGCGCTCGCAGCGTGGCGTCTGGGCCGGCGGCCTGCTCGCCGTCGCGGCCGCCGCCCTGCTGATGCTGCGGCCGGGCCCGGCGCAGCAGGCCTCCGCGGGTGGCCCGGGCGCCGAGCCGGACGAGGTCCTGCGCGTGCGCGGCGGCGATCGGGCGCTGGCCGGGTTCGACGTCGGCTTCGTCCTGCACGACGGCGTGGCGGTGCGCACGGTCGGTGACGGCGACGAAGTCCACGCCGGCGAGCGCCTGGGCTTCCGCCTGGCGATGCCGGCGGTCGGCCACGTCGCGATCCTGGGCATCGACGAGTCCGGCGAGCCCTATCGCTGCCATCCGCAGGGCGACGGCGACGAGATGGCCGAGCACCACCCGTCCGACCTCGGCACGCCCGGCGCCAGCCGCGCCGAGCCGGCCGACGCCAGCACGGCGTTCGAGGTCGCGGTCGACGAGACGGTGGCCTTCGACGAAGCCCTGGGCACCGAGCGGATCGTCGCCGTCGCCTGCCCGACGTCGCGGTCGATGGCGGCGCTGCTCGGCGCGCTGCGCGACGGCGCCAGGGCGTCTGCTGCCGCCTCGGAGCTGCCGCCGCTCGCCGAAGGCTGCGTGCAGCGCCAGATCCGGTTGCACAAGCGGGCCAAGGCACCAGCGGCGGAGTCGCCATGAAGGTTGCCCCAGCGCATGCGGCCCGGATCGACGCTGCGATCGCGATGGTCGCCATGGTCGTCGCGCTCGGCGTGAGCCGCAGTGCCGGCGCCGCAGACAACCCGCCCGACGTCGATGCGGCCACCCGCTTCGCCGTCGTGATCGGCACCAACGAGGGCGAGAGCGACGAGGCGCCCCTGCGCTGGGCCGAGCGCGACGCCTCGCGCATGGCGGACGTGCTGACGCGCCTCGGCGGCGTCGCGCCCGAGCGCCTCGTGCTGCTGCGCGGCGCAAGCCGTGGCGACGTCCTGCGCGCGCTCGCCTCGTTCGCGCCGCGCGTCGCGTCGGTGCGCGCCGCCGGGGGCCGCGTCCTGCTCGTCGTCTACTACGCCGGCCACGCGGGCGCCGGCGCGCTGCACCTCGGCGGCAGCACGCTCGGCTACGACGAGCTGCGCGCGGCCGCCAGCCAGGTCGGCGCCGACGTGCGCCTGCTCGTGCTCGACGCCTGCCGCTCCGGCGGCATGACGCGGGTGCGCGGCGCCCGGCCCGCAGCGCCCTTCGACCTGAGCGCCGCCGACCGCATGGACAGCCACGGCGAGGCGATCCTGACCTCCTCGGCGGCCGGCGAGGATGCCCAGGAATCCGATCGCCTGGGCGGCGGCATCTTCACCCATCACCTGCTGATGGGCCTGCGTGGCGCGGCGGATTCCTCGGGTGACGGCGCGATCACGCTCGGCGAGGCCTGGCGCTACGCCTACGCCCAGACGCTGCACAGCTCGAGCCGCACCGCCGCGCTACAGCATCCGACCTACGCCTTCGCCGTGCGCGGCCGCTCCGAGCCGGTGTTGACCCGCGTCGCCGACGCCGCCGGCAGCGCCCGGCTCGTGCTACAGCAGGGCGGCAGCTGGATGCTCTTCCACGGCGGCCCGGGCGGCGAGGCGACCGAGGTGGTGGCGCGGCCCGAGACCGCGCTGGTCCTGCCGGCCGGCCTCTGGCTGGCGCGACGCCGTGACGCGAGCGGCGTCGCCGAAGCGACGGTCCGCCTGCGCGCCGGGACCTCGACCACGCTCGGCGCCGAGCAGATGCGCTTGCAGCCCTACGGCCAGACCGTCCGGCGCGGCCTGGCCCAGCGGTCGGCGCTGGCGGTCACGGCCAGCGCGGGCGCCAGCGCGGCACCGCTCGACGACCTCGGCCCGGCGGCGACGGCCGCGGGTGGTGCCCGGGTCGAGCTGGCCGGCGTCGCGCTCGAGGTCGCGCTGCGCTGGAGCCAGGCCAGCGCCAGCCAGAGCCACATGACGATGCGGCACTCCACGCTCGGCCTGGAGCTCGGCGCCACGCACCTCTTCGATCTGGGCCGCTCGTTCGCCTTCGGCCTCGGCGTCCGCGCCGGCGTCGACGCGATCTGGCAGCGCTTCGACACCACCGGCCTCGCGCCGGACCGCGACGGCATCGGCGCGCGCCTCGCCCCCACGGTGCGCATCGAATGGGCACCTGCGCCCCGTCACGTCGTGGCGGCCAACTGTGCGGTCGACGTCTGGACGCTCAAGCGCGCCGACAGCGACGGCGGCACCAGCTGGCAGCCCGAGGTCGTGCCCGGCTGCGGCCTGACATGGAGCGTCTATGTGCGCTGACCGACGACGAACGCGCCGCGCGTGGCAGCCGCTGCGGGCCGCGTTGCTCCTGCTCGCAGGCGGCTGCAGCGACGGCCTGGTCGACGGCGGCTGGCCGGGCGAGTCGCTGCTGACGCTGCAGGGCCCCGTGGTGATGCGCCAGGGTGCGCTCGGCGCCGAGGGGGCGGGTGCTGGCGCCGCCCGGACGCCGAGCGGGCAGCTCAAGATGGCGGTGCTCTGGTCGCAGTGGTCCGGAGGCGCCGGCCCCAAGGTACCGGTCGCGACCGTCGCGTCGCAGAGCGTGACCACGTCGGAGTTTCCGGCGCGCTACCGGCTCGAGCTGGTCGCGCCGCCCGACGCCGACCAGCTCGGCAACGCCGACGGCGCGGGCCGCATCGGCGTCGGCACGCTCGTCGTCTACGTCGATCGCGACGACGACGGCGCCTACGACGCGAGCGTCGACGCCCTGGTCGGCGGCGCGCCGGGGCGCCTGCTGATGTACAGCCCCGACGGCGCGGTCGACAGCCGCCTCGGGACGATCGCGCCCGGCTACCAGCGTTGGCGCGTGCCCAAGGGCGGGGCCTGCGGCGGACCCGGCAAGCCGCCACCGCTGACGGTCGACCTCAGCGACGAGGTGCCGGTCGAGGTCGACACCTCGCTGCCAGACGGCGCGCTGATCGACCTCAACTGCGACGGCGGTGGCGGCGAATGGGGCAAGGCATGCCCGCCGCCCCAGGTCGTGCAGGCGCAATGCGCCGGGGGTGGCACGGGTTGGCCGTGCGACGTCTGCGGACCGGATCACGCGCCGCCACCGTAGAGTCGTGCAGTTCCGGGCGTGTGCGATTTTCGTGCCGCGACGGATCCCGCTTCACCATTGCACTCATTTGGGGGGCTCGGTACCGTACCCCCAGGTGCCGCTCGCCTTTGCCCCTGCGAGCCCGAGCACGGCGTCGGCCACCCGGCGACCCCGAGGAACAACGCCCATGACCCTCCATCGATTCCCGGCCTCCCTCCCGACCTCCGCGACGTCCTTGCGGCTCGCGCTGGTCGTCCTGAGCGTCCTGGCGCTCGCCTCGTGTGGTGACTCGTTCCCCACGCAGGAGTCCGAAGACGCGAACCCGGCAGACGTCCTCACCGACGGTGGCCAGCTGGACGTGGCCGTCGACGTCGGCGACGACGCGCTCTCCGACGCCGAGAGCGACGTCCCGAGCGACGTCGAGGAGGACGTGCAGAGCGACGTCGAGGGCGATTCGGCACAAGGCGACGCGACGGACGACGCCGACGATGTCGGGCCGGCCTGTCCGGGCGGCGCCGGCTGCTCGTGCGCCGAGGACAAGGACTGCACAGTCGGGCCTTGCCTGCCCGGCGCCGCAGGCGAGAAGGTCTGCTTCGCCAAGTGCACGGCCGAGACCGACTGCGGCTTCAGCGAGATCTGCCAGGCCGTGCCGGACACCGCCGACAAGCTCTGCGTGCCCGAGGGGCTGAGCACCAACGCCCCCTGCACCGAGCCCAAGGCCTGCACCGTCGGCGATCCGACGGGCGTCTGCGCCAGCTACGGCGCCGAGGGCTCGTTCTGCCGTCCCAGCTGCAAGGTGGACGGGGACTGCGGCAACGACGAGACCTGCGCGACCGAGACCCAGCCCGGCGGCGCCTCGTTGAGCTTCTGCAAGACCAAGACGACGCCCACCTGCACCGCGTGGGCCGCGGCGACCCAGGCCAAGACCAGCTGCTACGCTGCCGGCTTGCCGGGCTGCACCGCCGAGCGCAGCTGCGTGGCCAAGGACGGCGCTGCGCCGGCCCTGTCGGCCTGCAGCCCCGCGTTGCCTGCCAGCGAGATCTGCGACGGCCTCGACAACGACTGCAACGGCCAGGCCGACAACGACGCTCCGTGCGACGACGGCAACCCCTGCACGACCGACGCCTGCGCCAACAAGGCCTGCAGCCACACCGCCAACACCGCGCCTTGCGACGACGCCAACGCCTGCACCAAGGACGACACCTGCAAGGCGGCCGACCTCTGCGAGGGCGTGACCATCACCTGCGACGACAACGACGTCTGCACCAACGACGCCTGCGACATCGCCACCGGCTGCACCGCGACCGACAACACCGCCGCCTGCGATGACGGCGACGCTTGCACCAAGGACGACACCTGCGCGCTGGGCCTCTGCGAGGGCGCGACCGTCACCTGCGACGACAACAACCCGTGCACCGACGACGCCTGCGACCCCAAGACCGGCTGCACCGCGACGAACAACACCGCGCCCTGCGACGACGGCCTGCTCTGCACCAAGGACGATGCCTGCGCGGTCGGCCTGTGCGCCGGCGCGACCGTGGTCTGCGACGACAACGACCCGTGCACCGACGACGCCTGCGATCCCAAGGCCGGCTGCGTGACGAGCTTCAACAAGGCGCCGTGCACCGACGGCAACGCCTGCACCAAGGACGACGTCTGCAACGGCGAAGGCCTCTGCGCGGGCGCCAAGGTGGACTGCGAGGACGGCGTCTACTGCACCGACAACCCCTGCGACCCCGCGACCGGATGCGCGCTGCCGATCAACACGACCAAGACCTGCGACGACGGCGACGCCTGCAGCGAGAAGGACCAATGCGACGGCAAGGGCAAATGTGTCGGCGCCGCCGTCAACTGCGAGGACGGCAACGCCTGCACCGACGACCCCTGCGACAGCAAGACCGGCTGCGCGGCCAAGATCAACACGACCAAGCCCTGCAACGACGGCGACGCTTGCACCAAGGACGACGCCTGCGACGGCAAGGGCTCCTGCGTCAGCGTCCAGCTCGACTGCGAGGACGGTGACCAATGCACCGACGACCCTTGCGACAGCAAGACCGGCTGTTCGGCCAAGATCAACAACACCAAGCCCTGCAGCGACCTGGCCAACTGCAAGACGGGCGGCGTCTGCGACGGCAAGGGCACCTGCGCCGGCCTCAAGGACTCGTGTGACGACAACAGCCCGTGCACCGCGGACTCGTGCCTCGGCGGCGGCAAGGGCTGCGCCAACGTGCCGACCAACAACGGCGGCGCGTGTGACGACGGCGACGCCTGCAGCCTGAACGACGTGTGCAAGGCCGGCTCCTGCGTCGGCGCGGCCAAGGTCTGCGACGACAGCAACCCGTGCACCGACGACGTCTGCCTCGCGGGCGCCTGCACCACGACCGACAACTCCGCCAGCTGTGACGACGGCAACCCCTGCACGACGGGCGACGTCTGCGCCGGCGGCGGCTGCACCGGGCCGAAGTCCAAGTGCGAAGACGGCCTGCAGTGCACCGACGACCCCTGCGACGGCAAGACCGGCGCCTGCGGCCTCAAGATCCTGACGACCAAGCCTTGCAACGACGGCGACGCCTGCACGACCAAGGATGTCTGCGACGGAAAGGGCGTGTGCAAGGGCGGGGCGCTGGTCGCCTGCGACGACGGCAACCCGTGCACCATCGACAGCTGCGACGCCAAGGCCGGCTGCGTGGCCAAGCCCGCCGCGGGCGCTGCCTGCGAGGACGACAACGCCTGCACCACCGAGACCGTCTGCGACGCCAAGGGCCTCTGCGGCGGCGGCAAGGACGGCACGGGCAAGGCCTGCGACGACGGCAACCCCTGCACCGACAAGGATCTCTGCGACGCCAAGGCCGGCTGCGCCGGCACGCCGAACGCCGGCTGCGGCACGGCGATCTTCTCGATGCCGTTCACGGACAGCTTCGCCTGCGGCGCGACGGCCTCGCCGCTGTGGAAGCCGACGGACTCCAAGGCGGGCACCCTGGGCTGGCGTATCGACGCGTTGCCCTCGACGCCCAAGCCCGCGGACGGCGGCTGCACGCTGAACTTCAACGACGACGTCGACTTCTCGACACCGTGCACGGGCGGGATCGGCCCGGTCATGGTCGGCGGTCCCACGATCGACGGCACCAAGGCGGTCAAGCCGAAGATGACCTTCCTGCTCTCGGGCGGCTGGGAGAACCTGACGTTCTGCAACGGCCCGGGCGATCTCTGCGACTGGCTGCAGGTCGTCGGCTCCGAGATCGTCGACGGCAAGCCGGTCGGCCCGCCCGTGGTCCTCGCGACGCCGAAGTCGCCCGGCACGTCGAGCTGGACGAAGGTCGAGGTCGACCTCTCGGCCTTCGTCGGCAAGACCTTCGCCATCGGCTTCTCGTTCGGCACCGACGACTGCGTCAACAACGACGGTACCGGCCCGTTCATCGACAACCTGTCCATCTTCGACAGCGCCTGCTCGGCCAACCCGAGCGCCTGCGACGACGGCAACGCCTGCACCGACGACGTCTGTGACGCCAAGACCGGCGCCTGCGCGCACGTCAACAACGACAAGCAGGCTTGCGACGACGGTGACGCCTGCACCACCGACGCATGCTCCGCGGGCAAGTGCCTCGGCACGGCCAAGGTCTGCGACGACGGCGACGCGTGCACCTCGAACGAGGCCTGCGATCCCAAGACCGGCAAGTGCGCCGCAGCGACCTTCGCCACCTGCGACGACCAGGACCCTTGCACCGCCGACACCTGCGACACCAAGACGGGCACCTGCAGCTCGCAGCCGATCGCCAACTGCGCGCCGGCGTGCAAGGCCGACAGTGACTGCCTCTCGAGCAACTTCTGCCTGGCGGGCACCTGCGACGCCAAGGCCGGCACCTGCAGCTTCGCCCCGACCAACGAGGGCGCGATCTGCGGCCAGGGCTCGCTCTGTGCCAAGGGTGCCTGCACCGCCAGCACGGCCGGCTGGGCGCGCGCGGTCTACGGCTCGCCGAATGGCAACTTCTTCTGTGCGTTGACGACCGACGCCAAGGTCGCCTGCTGGGGCCGCAACGATCAGGGCCAGAACGGCTCGGGCAGCTCGAGCGCGACCGTGGCGACGCCGACGTTGGTCTCCGGCCTCAGCGGCGTGCAGCAAGTCGCCGTCGGCTTGGATCACGCCTGTGCGCTGCTGCAGGACGGCGCCACCTGGTGCTGGGGCGACAACCAATACGGCCAGCTCGGCAACAAGGCCACCGCCGACTCGAACAAGCCGCTGCTCGCCACCGAGATCGTCAAGGCCAAGGCCGTGTCCGCAGGCGGTGACTTCACCTGCTGGATCGACGCCAGCGACAAGGCCATGTGCGTCGGCTACGCCTCGCTCGGTCGCTTGGGCCACGGCTCGACGAGCAACAGCACCAGCGCGGTCGAGGTCAAGGGCGGCGGCGGGGCGATCGCGATCGCCTCGATGTACTACAACAGCTGCCTGCTGCGCGCCGATCGCACGGTCATGTGCTGGGGCTACAACTTGGACCGCCAGGTCGCCGACGCCTCGTCGACCACGTACTCCACCGGCGTGACCCGCGTCGGCGCCAACGGCGTGTTCAGCATCGACGGCAGCTACGCGAGCGTCTCGTGGACGACGATGACCGGGGGCTGGAGCGTCGGCGACAACTCGGACGGCCAGCTCGGCAACGGCACGACCACCGACAGCGCGATCCCGGTCGCGATCGTGGGCCCGCAGGGGATCATTGCGGTCCCGGGCGGTGACAACCACGCGCTGGCGCTGACCACCACGGGCGAGGTCTGGGGCGCGGGCGCCAGCAGCGCCGGCCAGCTCGCGATCCCGGAGACCGCCGACCAGAAGAGCTACATCAAGACCGGCTTCCCGGCCTCGATCTCGGTCGACGGCGCGTCGGACACGACCTGCGCCGTGACCAAGGTGGGCACGATCGTCTGCGCCGGCAGCAACACCTACGGCGAGCTCGGCAACGGCCTCACGGGCGGCAGCAGCGCGGTCGTCGGATCCGTCATCAACTTCTGCAAGGTCGACCTCGCCTGCGACGACGGCGACCCGTGCACCAGCGACGCCTGCACCGACGGCCAGTGCGCGCACGCGCCCGCCAGCGGCGCCAGCTGCGACGACGGCGACGGCTGCACGGGCAAGGACGTCTGCACCAAGGGCCTCTGCGCTGGCGTGCCGACCGTCTGCGACGACGGCGATGCGTGCACCTTGGGCGAGAGCTGCCTCGCGATCTCTGGCACCGGCGTCTGCGTCGCCGGCACGCCCAAGACCTGCGACGACGGTCTGCCGTGCACCGCCGACAGCTGCGATACGCTGACAGGCGCCTGCAAGTCGACGCCGGTGCCGGGCTGCCTCATCGGCTGCAAGGCGAACGCCGACTGCGACGACGGCAACCCCTGCACGACCGACACCTGCAACGCGACGGCGGGCGCCTGCGCCTACAAGCCGGGCGGCGACGGCCTGGTCTGCGCCGTCGGTTCGACCTGCTCGGGCGGCCTCTGCGCGGCGAGCAAGAAGGGCTGGGCCAAGTCGATCCACGCCGGCTCGTACGGTGACTTCAGCTGCGCCCACACCCAATCCGACGCCGTGGCCTGCTGGGGTGCCGGCACCCAGGGCCAACTCGGCAGCGGCACCTCCAGCAACCGCTCGACCGCCTTCCTCGTCAAGGGCCTTGGCAAGGTATTCAAGGTGGACGCCGGCACCGACCACGCCTGCGCGTTGCAGACCGACGGCAAGCTGTTCTGCTGGGGCGACAACCTCTACTCGGCGCTCGGTGACGGCAAGACCAGCGACAGCAACGTGCCGGTCGAGGCCAAGGAGGGCGCCGGCGCGGTCGACTTCTGCACCGGCGGCGACTTCACCTGCATCCGCACCAAGGGCGGCGAGGTCAAGTGCTGGGGCTACAACAACAACGGCCAGCTCGGCGACGGCACGACCACCAACTCCACGACGGCCAAGACCGTCCCGGGCCTGACGGGCGTCGTCGCCATCGACTGCGAGCACGACAGCGTCTGCGCCAAGACCGCCGACGGCGCCGTCTACTGTTGGGGCGACAACGGCGACAAGGAGATCAGCCCCGAGGGCGGTACGCCGCTCAAGGCGCCCACGCTGCGCGTCGCGGCCGGCGGTGCCCAGACCATCGGCACGGGCTACGTCGCCAACTGCTGGACCAACAAGGGCGCTGCCTGGTGTGTCGGCGACAACCTCTACGGCCAGCTTGGCAACGGCACCACCAGCGATTCGGCAGAGCCGGTGCAGGTCAAGGGGCCGGCCGGGATCCTCAAGATCGTCGGCGGCTACCAGCACATCGTGGCGCTGGACGGTGAAGGCAAGGTCTGGGCCGCCGGCTACAACGCCAACGGCCAGCTCGGAGACGGCACCACCACGAACGCCAAGGTCTACGCGCCGGTCAAGGACCAATCCGTCGCCGTCGTGGATGTCGCGACCGGGCGCAACCACACCTGTGCCGTCGACGCCACGGGCATGGTCTGGTGCCTCGGCGACGCCGGCAACGGCCAGCTCGGCAACAACCAGACCGCCAACGACGCGAAGGCACCCGTGATGGTGATCCCGCCGTGCGCCGCCGACAAGGACTGCGACGACGGCAACCTGTGCAGCGCCGACAAGTGCAACACCACGGTCGGGATCTGCGCCAACGAGGCCAAGGTCTGCGACGATGGCAACGCCTGCACCGTCGACGACAGCTGCAACCCCAAGGACGGCCAATGCGTCTCGGGTCAGGCCAAGGTCTGCGACGACGGCAACGAGTGCACGCTCGACAGCTGCGACACCAAGACCGGCCTCTGCGACGCCAAGCCGATCAAGGGCTGCATCCCGTCGTGCAAGCTCGACGCCGACTGTCCGTCGACCGGCTCCAGCTGTTCGACCTACACCTGCGTCCTGAGCAAATGCGTCGAAGGACCGATCCACGAGGGCAAGGTCTGTGACGTGGCGTCGACGTGCCAGGACGGCGACTGCGTGCCGAAGAACAAGGGGCCGTTCCAGAAGATCAGCAGCTTCCCGTACTTCGGCTACCACTACTGCGGTGTGACCAACACCGGCTCTGGCTATTGCTGGGGTTACAACACCGACGGGCAGCTCGGCAACGGCAACACGACCAACCAGAGCAGTCCGGTGCTGGTCAAGGGGCTCGCTGCCGCGGTCGACATCAACGCCGGCTACCGCCACACCTGCGCCATCGTCAACGGCGGCAAGGTCTTCTGCTGGGGCCAGAACACCTACGGCCAGATCGGCAACGGCACGGCCAGCTCGACGGATATCACCAGCGCCACCGAGACCAAGGCGCTCGACAAGGTCGTCAGCGTCTGCGCCGGCTACCACCACAGCTGCGCGGTCAAGGCCGACGGCACGGTCTGGTGCTGGGGTGGCGCACACGGCGGCGCGCTCGGCAACGGCAAGGTCTCGACCGCTAGCAGCGACAACCAGCCAGAGCCCAAGCAGGTGCCCGGCCTCGCCGGCTTCCAACGCGTCAGCTGCGGCGACGACTGGACCTGCGCCGTGCGCGAAGACGGCGAGACGTGGTGCTGGGGCGACAACGGCTACTACCAGATCGAGCCCAGCAGCACGACGGACACCGGCACGCCGATCAAGCGCGCCGGCCTCGAGAACGTCCGCGACATCAGCACCGGCGGCGCCACCGGCTGCGCGACCACGCACGCCAACGCCGCGTTCTGCTTCGGCTACAGCAGCAACGGCGTGGCCAACGACCAGGGCTCGACCGCGACGGTCAAGGATCCCACCGAGCTCAAGACCTTGGGCGAGGTGGCGATGATCGTCGGCGGCTACAACATCGCCGCGGCCGTCTCGACCAGCGGCGACCTCTGGGCCTGGGGCGCCAACACCTTCGGCGGCCTGGCCAACGGCACGACGACCAGCAACACCAAGCCGTCGAAGGTCGCGAACGTGTCGGGCGTGCTGCAGGTCGCGGTGGGCTACCACAGCCAGTGCATCCTGCTCAAGAACGGCACCGTCGAGTGCGCCGGCTACAACAACTACGGCCAGTTGGGTGTCGGCAGCACGACGAACGCCACGAAGTTCGCGCCGATCTCGATGCAATGATCCAGGCGTTGTCCGCGTCCGCGGACTTGGCGTAGGGTCGCCGCGACAACGGCGCCAGGCGCCAGGCGCCGGATGGCGACGGGGAACGTTCGATGCACAAGCGAGATGGCGGCGTGGTCGTCTTCGACACCGAGACGACGGGGACCGACCCGCAGGCCGACCAGATCATCGAGCTGACGCTGCAATTCGGCCTCGACGCCAGCGCCTCGGCGCGGACGTGGCGCTTCCGTCCCGATCGGCCGATCGCGCCCGGGGCGCAGCGGGTCCACGGCATCTCGATGGAGGACCTGGCCGACGCGCCGCGCTTTGTCGACAAGGCCGACGAGGTCGCTGCGCTGCTGGACGCCGCAGAGGTCTGGGTCGGCTACAACCTGCGCTTCGACCTCGACATCGTCCAGGCCGAGCTGCAGCGGGCGCGCAAGCCGCAGCTCTCGCTCGACGGGCGGGTGCTGGTCGACCCGTACCGACTTTGGCAGCGCATGGAGCCGCGCAGCCTGATGGACGCGCACAAGCGCTTTGTCGGCGGAGAGTTCGACGGTGCCCACGGCGCGGCGGCCGACGTCGCCGCGACGGGCCGCGTGCTCGCGGGCATGGTCGAGGCGTTCGGCCTGGGCGGCAAGTCGTGGCAGGAGGTCGCCGCCATCGCCGAGCCGGAGCGGCTGCGCTGGATCGGCCCGACCAACCACCTGCAATGGGACGATGACGGCCAGATCGTCTTTGGCTTCAGCAAGAACCGGGGCAAATCCCTGGTCGAGATGAAGCGCGACTACGAGGGCCGCGGCTTCATCGACTGGATGCTGCGCAGCGACTTCCCGGCCCACGTCAAGATGGTGCTCACGGCGCTGTCGCGCGCGCACAACCTCGACGAGTGGCGCCAGGGCGTGATCGAGCGCTTCGGCGAGCCGCCTGCGCCGCCTGCCGACGCGTCGCCAGCGGAACCCACCGCCGGGACCTAGCGCTCCAGCGTCGGATGGGTGTTGAGCTTGCGCGCGAGCGCCAGCGCGTCGGCTTCGCTGCCCTCGAACAGCTCAAAGACCCAGGTGGCCTTGTCTTCGGGCTGGATCGAGCGGTCGATGAAGCTCGCCGAGCCGTCGAGCGGTGACAGCCGCACGGCGATGTGGCACGCGGTCGTGTGCTTGATCACCCAGCGGTCGCCGCCGAGGCCGACCAGGCCGTTCGCCAGCGGCAGGTAGACCTCGTCCTCGAGCAGCGAGAACGCGCTCTGCGGGTAGCTGCGCACCTCGTCGTCGAGCAGGCCCGGGCTGTAGCGGATCACCGTGTCGGCGCGCGGGAAGTCGACGCGCACGACGCGCTGGTCGCAGTCACCGCAGCCGCCGCTCGCGGCCGTCACCGCGACGAAGAGCCGATGGCGCTTGGGCCCGACCTGGAACCACGAGGCCGTCGCCGTGCGGCCGGTCGCCGTCACGGTCACGTCGATCGGCGGCTCGACGGGGGGCAGCGCCTCGGTGGTCGTGAACGATTTGAGCGCCTTGGCCGTGCGGGCTTCGACGTCGAGCGTGGCGTGCTTCCAGCCCAGCGCCGTCAGCAGCGCGGCCTGCACGGGCTTGGCCGCGGCCTGCAGCTTGACGCTCTGCTCGTAGCAGAACAGGCGCTCGCCCAGCCACGGGTTGACCCCCGAGCCGTCGCTGACCTCGGCGCGCCAGAGCATGCGCCACAGGCCGCGCACCTGCTGGCTGAGCTCGGCGCTGCCGACCTTGGCCGCCTCGGCCGCCTCCAACAGCAGCTGGGCCGCGATCACCTCGCGCCGCGCCTTGGCGTTCTCGGTCCGCACCCGGTTGTCGCTCTCGCCGTCCGGGAAGACGTCGCTGCGGCCACCGAGCCAGCGGTGGATCGAGTCGGTCGATGGGGCCTGCCAGGTGCCGTCGAGCAGCGGCGGGGCGGGCTTGCGCTCGACCTTGCGCGCCGCCAGGTGGGCGGTGAAGCCGCCGACCGTGGTCATCCAGAATCCCGCGTCCTCGCGCGCCTGGAGCTTGGCTTCGAGCTGCGCCACGACGGCCGGCGCGTGCTTGGTCACCGGCGCGAAGTAGGGGTTGAGCTTGCTGGGCACCGAGAAGAGCTCGCCGTCGTCGAAGACGTCCCAGGCCGTCTGGACGCCGCTTGCCGGATCGACGCTGCCAGGGGCGATGAGCAGGATGCCGCCCTCGCTGTCGTACCAGGGCCAGCTCGGCTCGATGGTCTTTTGGGCATAGCGGGCGAGGTTCTTGGGGAAGATGCCGGTGGTGTAGCCGTTGTCGACCAGCGCCTTCTGCCGGCCCTCGCCGGCCTGGCCTTCCTGGTTGAAGACGACGCTCGACAGCGGCAGGCAATGCTTGGCGAAGATCGCCTTGGTCTCGGCGATCGAGCGGTCGAGATCCTCGCGCGGGAAGGCGAGGAAGAGCTGATCGTTGACGTGGAAGCTGATCAGCTCGACCTGGCCACGCTGCGCCATCGTCCGCAGCAAGGCCAACGTCGCGGGGTGGCGCTCGGCCAGGACCTCGATGAAGCGGCCCTGCAGCTCGATGTCGACGCCCCAACTCGGGTGTTTGTCGTACATCTGCAGGATCGGCGCGAAGGTCTCGGTCACGATCCAGTCTTCGACCTTCTCGTCGTCCCAGCCCGCGGCGGCGTCGACCCCGGCAAAAACGTGACGCACGCCGTCCATGTCCGTGTAGTCGAGCCCGCCGATGACGTACTCGATGTTGTAGTGGAACAAGCTCATGGCGAACTTGCTGCGCGTGGCGTCGACGTCGGGGGCCGGCGGCGGCTTGAAGGCGCAGGCGATCGGCCCGACGCCATCGCCGCCGTCGAGGCCGGCGCCGTCGTCGTGGGTCGCCACGTCGGCCGCGATGTCTGCGCCGACCGTCTCGTCCATGTCGGCGACATCGCCGCTCGTGTCGGCTGCGTCGGCGGGATCGCTGCAGCCGGCCGCGAGCAGGATGGATGCCACGGCGGGCACGAGCAGCAGCACGGCAGCCGCGGGGCGCCACAGGGCCGCGGCAGGGCGAAGGGACGTCAGGGTCGGCATGGTGGGCTCCGCGGCAGGCAGTCGTCGCCGCGTTGTCTGCCACGCCGCTGCGCATTCGTCCACGGCCCGCGATCGTCACGGCGCGACTGGCCACCACGCGGCGGCGAAGCTACGCTGCGGCGTCGCGCCGTGGGCTCACACGGTCGGAGGTCAGGATGACAGCAACTCGCGCCTGGGCGCGGCTCGGCCCGGGGGTCGTCAGCCTCGGCCTCTTCGTCGCCGGCTGCGCCAACGTCGACGGCAACTCCGGCGTCGTGGCGCCCACGACGTACGACAGCGGAGCCGTGCAGGACACCTTCGTCGCGACGGATACCGGCGGCGGGCAGGCCGACACGGGGTCGACGACGCCTGACACCACGACGGCCGCCGACACGACCAAGGTCGAGGACACGGGGGTGCCGCCGGGCACCTGCGGCGGTGCCTGCGACATCGGCTACGACCCAAAGCGCAGCTGTCAGTGCAACAAGGATTGCCTGAAGTTCGGCAACTGCTGCGCCGACTACGGCCAGCTCTGCCTGCCCGGCGAGATGACGTGCCAAGGGCGCTGCGACGCCGCGCTCGACGTGACCAAGCCCTGCCAATGCTCCTGGGATTGCCCGAAGTTCGGCAGCTGCTGCCCCGACTTCGTCGCGACCTGCCACGGCGGCGAGGCCCTGGATTGGTTCCAGGCACCGACGGGCAAATGCACCAAGACGACCGATTGGGTGAAGGTCAAGTTCATCCCGGACGGCGACACGCTGCACCTCGAGCAGCAGGACGCCAAGGGCAACGACATCGCCGTGCGCTTCTTGTTGGTCGACACGCCAGAGGTCACGAGCAACGACTGCTACGCCGTCGACGCCAAGAAGTACACGTTCTCTGCCGTGCAGAAGTCCAACAACCTCGTGTGCCTGGTCAAGGAGACCAAGAGCGACGACAAGGACATCTACGGCCGCCTGCTGCGCTACGTGTACGTCAAGGATCCGTCGCAGACCAAGCCGGTGGAGCTGAACCTGCGGCTGCTGCGTCTTGGCCTCGCGCGCGTGCTCTACCCCTTTGCCAAGGGCAATCCGTACGAGAAGCTGGCGCTGCTGACGATGGCCAAGGCCAAGGAAGACAACCTCGGCGGCTGGAAGAGCTGCGGCTGGGTCAAGCCGAAGTAGCCGCCGCGCCTCGGGTTCGCGACGCTAGCGGCGCGCCCTACTTCGTGGCGTCGGGCTTGCCCATCAGGGTCAGGACGATGCGGCCGCCGTGGACGTTCTGGTCGAGGCCGGCCATGGCGCCGCCGGGCAGGGCGACGCCGTACTCGACGCCCGCGAGCAGCTGCGTGCCGGCGAAGAGATCAAACGCCATGCGGACGCCGCCGTCGAGCTCGGCGCCGAGCAGGACGCCGTCGACCGCCTTGCCGTAGACCGTGCGGGCGATGCCGCCGCCCTTGGTCCGCGTCTGGTAGGGGTCGGCGATCGGCGTCGGCGAGAGCGCCAGCAACAGGCCGCCGTAGACCTCTGCGGAACCGAGCTTGGCCCCCACCCGCGGGAAGAGCGTGATCGTCGAGGTGATCGAGCCGGCGGAGGCCAGTCGCTCGAGATCCTCGTTCGGCGTGCCGACCACGTCCGGGTTGCTGGCGGTGCCGCGCATCCGCGCCGTCTGCCAGCCGACGATGCGCCGGAAGAGCAGGATGCCCTGCTGGAAGTTGGGGTCGGCCTTGAAGTTGCTCACGACGTCGTCGTCGGCGCTCGTGTCGCCCGAGAACACGCCGAGATCGAAGAGCGCGCGCAGGCGGCCGGACCTGGCGTCGAGGCGCACGAGGCCCGCGGCCTGGCGCACGGCGTGCTCGGGATGCTCGGGCGACGGACCCAGCGTGGTCTGGCCGACGATGCCGACCGCCTCGGCCGACAGCCGCACGGCGAGGTCGTCGCGCTCGACCAGGCCGATGTCGGCCGCGACGTCGGCGCTGTGGACCTTGAGCCACTTGCCGTCGCTGTGCTGCTGGTCGCGGTAGACGTAGTACAGGCCGACGGAGTCGGTCTTGGACAGGTACATCCGCGCGGCGAAGATGCCCTGCCAGGCGACTTCGTCGTTGTGCCAGGCCCAGAAGCCGGGATCCCGGATCGGCAACGTGATGTCGTCGCTGGCGACGCGGTCGACGGCGAACGAGAGCAGCAGCCCGCGCAGGGGCGAGTTGGTGCCAGCCCACGGGCGCGTCCACAGGGCGCTGCGCAGCACGCGGTCGCCGACGTAGGGCAGGCTGAACCAGCTCGAAGCGTCGCCGGCCAGGTAGCTGCGACCGTCGTTGGCGAGCAGGCCGAGACCCCAATGCGAGAGCTGCAGGCCCGCGCGCAGGCCGACCTTCTCGTCGCCGCTGTCACCGAACGCCACGCCGGCCCAGGCCTCGCCGAGCATGGCAGGGCTCCAGACGTCGCCGGGGCGGCGGTCGCCGGCCAGCGTCGGCCGGCCAGTGAACACGCCCTGCGCCAACTCGACGCCGACACGCGACTCGAGGTGCAGCTTGCCGAGCGCGTCGTTGGTCAGCAGGCGCAGGCCGAGTGAAGCCCGGCTGCCGACCTCGACGGCGTCGGGGCTCTGGGTGCCGGTGGCGTCGACCGCGAAGGCAGAGCTCCGCTCGCCCACGACGCGGCCGCCCAGGGAGACCTCGAGCGTGAGCTTGCCCTTGCCGCTGCTGGCCGCGGCGTCGCCGTCGGCGGCCGTGGCGGCCGTGGTGGCCGGCGTCGCCTCAGCGGGGCCGTCGACAGCGTCGCCCTGCGCCCACGCCGTCCCTGCGGTGCCGATCGCCAGGCAGGTGACGGACGTGGCGAGCGCGCGGAGCGTGCGGGTGCCGACGCGGGCAGACAACAGGCGCATGGGGCCTCCAGCGAGGCCGACGCGATGGCAGGCGTCGGCGAGTCGCCGGCATGGTGGCGCAAAGCAGCCGTGCGGTCCATCCCTGCGGGCGGGCGCGGCGACCTGCCTCAGGGCACAGGGAACAGGGTCGGAGCGGCCGCGATCACCGCCGCACAGTCGTCGCCGCTCGCGAGAGGCCGCCAACGCAGGTCCGACCGTTCGGTGTCTTCGTGCTTGGTCGCGGCCAGGTCGAAGGTCGCCAGGACCGCCTCGCTGGCGCCGACGACCTTCTGTTCGCGGCTGCCGAGCAGCACGCCGTCGAGCAGGCCCGGGCCAGAGGCGACGCCCCGCAGGTGCTCGATGTTGCGCTGCACGACGTAGATCGCCCCGGAGATCAGGCCCTGCAGCTGCACCGTGCCGCCAGGATGACCGTCCTTGTCCGGATCGGTCAGGCGGGGGTCGTCGGCCTGCGTCGGCAGCGCTTCGGTCTCGGGCGCGGCGAGCGTACAGCCAAACACCGACGTCGCGGGCACGAGGTCGACCACGGTCGTGCCATCCGTGCGCGTCCAGGCCCTGGCTTCGGTCGTCCAGCTGCCGAGGCTCTGGATCAGCGCGTCGGGGAAGACCGTCTGCACGCCGTTGTGGGCCGGCTCGTCGATCGCGCAGGCGCGCGTCTCGACCACGACCTTGCCGCCTTCGTGACGCACGTCGTGCAGCACGAGCGCGGTCTGCAGCGACTCGGCCGGATCGCCAAAGGGCGGCAACAGGATCCGGGTGGCGAAGTGCTGGCGCGAGGCGTAGGCGCCGGCCGGCAGCCAGGTCGTCGCGTCGGCCGGTGTCGCGCCCTCGAGCCGCAGCCGGGCCGGGATTCCGCCCTCGGTCGCGCTGTCTTGCGCCGTCGCGTCCTGCGAGGCGACGGCATCCGCGCCAGCGTCCGCGGCGCCGTCGATGGCGTCGGCCCCGCCCGAAGCCCCGTCACTGGAGCCACAGCCTGCGAGCCCGGCGCAGCCGAGCAGCCACGCGGCGAGCGTCAGGCGGGCGCGCGTCGCGGTGGCGGTGGTGCAACAACGTTCGTCGATCATGGTCCTCTCTCGCCCGGCGGCTCAGCGTTCCAGCTTGTCGACCAGCGGCGCCAGGAAGATCTCGCCGATGCCGGCGAGCAGCCGGACCAGGCCCGTCTGGGGCAGGGCGGCGGCCTCGTGGTCGATCGCGCGCTGGGTCCGCTCGAGCAGCTCGACGCCGTAGCGCAGCGAGCCGGTCTGGCGCAGCAGCTCGATCGCACGCAGGACGTCGCGGTCCCCGGTCGCCGGCTCGTGCTTGGCCAGGATCGCGGCGAGCTCCTCGCGTGCCTCGGGCGTGGCGTGGCGCAGGCAGTGGTGCAGCATGATGCCGGCCTCGCCGCTGCGGATCGCGGCGCCGCGCTCGGTGGTGCCGAAGCCGCCGACGATGCCGAGCAGCTCGTCCTGGACCTGGAACATCACGCCGAGGTGGTCGCCGATCCGGGCCAATTGCTGCACGACGTCGTCGTGGGCCTGGGCCAGGACCGCGCCGCCCATCACCGAGAGGCGGAACAGGCCGCCGGTGCGGTCGCGCAGCAGCTCGACCATGGCGTCGCCGTCGTGGTGGCCGCCGTCGACCAGGTGGGTGGCGTTGACCTGCGCGCGCAGGATGCCGAGCGTCTGCGTCGTGACCAGCCGCTGCAGCCGCGAGATCACCGGGCCGGGGCGCTCGAGCCGCTGCAGGCAGTCGAGCGCGGCGAAGAGCATGGCGTCGCCGATCTGCACGGCCTGATCGACACCGTAGCGCACCCAGACGGTGTCGGCCCCACGGCGGCTGCGCACGTGGCCGATGGTGTCCTTGTGGATCAGCGTCGCGTTGTGCAGCAGCTCCATCGCCGCGGCGAAGGGGATGGCCTCCTCGGCGTCGCCGCCGAACGCCTCGAACACCACCAGCGGCAGCACCGCGCGCAGACGCTTGCCGCCCGTGCCGATGGCGTACCAGAACATGTCGCCAAAGGCGTCGCCCGCGCCGGCGGTGGCAGCCGTCGACGCACCCGGGCGTGGCACGACCTGTTCGATCAACGCCTCGATCCGCGGCCAGTTGCGGTCGCGCATCTCTTGCAGCTCTTCGATGGTCAGCGGCACGGCCTTGGTCTCGGGGGCCTGCTGCGCCGCGTCGAGCAGCAGCTCCGCCGCGTCGTGGCTGATCGTGCGGCGGCGGATCATCTCGGCGACGATGCGGTCGATCTGATCGTCGCGCGCACCGACGGCCGCCGCGATGTTGCGGGCATGCAGCGACATGTGGCCGCGCTGGATGCCCTCGGTCGCCAGGGCCAGGATCGCCGCCAGGTTCTGCGCCAGGCCCACCGACGCCGCGATGCGACCGATATCCGCGGCGGTGCGGGCGTCGACGACCTTGAGCAGCACGCGCACGACCGGGTGGACCTTGGTGACGCCGCCGACGATGCCGACCTGCATCGGCATGGTCATCCGACCGACGAGGGCCTCGCCTTCGGTGCGCCAGACGGCCATCGCGCTGTAGCGACCGTCGCGCGCGGCGAAGGCGTGGGCGCCTGCCTCGACCGCGCGCCAATCCTGGCCCGTCGCGAGCAAGAAGGCGTCGACGCCGTTCATGATGCCCTTGTTGTGGGTCGCGGCGCGGTAGGGATCGACCTCGGCGAAGACCGAGGCGCGCACGACGCGCTCGGCCACCTCGGCCCCGGACCAGCCCATCGACGGGCGATCGAGCATCGCGAACGGGATGCGGCCCTCGACGGTGACGAGGCGGCGGTCCGAGAGGTTCGACAGGATGCGCAGGAACGCGCCGCCGCCGCTGAGATCCTCGACCTCCGGCGCCAGCCGCTCGGCCATCGCGTTGACCAGGTTGGCGCCCATCGCGTCGCAGACGTCGACGTAGAGGTGGACCACCAGCATCGGGCCGATCTCGGTGTCGGCGAAGACGCGCACGTCGAGGTCGCGGGCGCCGCCGCCGCGGGCGATCAGGCGGCTGTGGCCCTCGTTGGCCAGCGCGATCAGCCGCTCGCGCTCGCGCAGGATGGCGTCGCGGCCCGCCTCGAGGTCGGGCACGTCGCAGAGCTGGATCTGGCCGATCATGATCGGCGCCGTGGTCTCGGTGACGATGCCGCGGCCGCCTCGCATCATCCGCGCCGCGTTGCTGCTCGCCGCGACGACCGAGGGCTCCTCGATCACCATCGGCACGAGCACGTCATGGCCGTCGATGCGGAAGTTCGCGGCGAAGCCGACCGGCAGGTGGAACAGGCCGCCGACGTTCTCGATCATCTTGTCGGCGGCGGCGAGGCGCTCGAGATCGACGCCGCGCAGGGTGTCGACCTCGTCTTCGCTGAGGTTGGCGAAGCGCTGCACCTGGCGCAGCCGCTCCTCGACGGGGAGCTTGTAGAATCCGGCCAGGCGGGAGGTTCGCTCGTGCTGGGTCATGTGCAGTCTCCGCAGGGCCCGCGCGAACGGGCAAGGCGTGGTACCGCTTGGATGCCGTCCGTGGCAAGGTCGGTGCGCGGGTCGGTGGATCCCGATGGCCGCAAGCAGCGCCCCAACGCGGGCATGAGCGAGGCAACATGGCAATGGCCGGCGTCGATGTCAGCGACGGGATGCTCGCTGGTGCGGGCTTGACGATCGGATCGCTGGCGCTGGCGCTGGTGGGCGAGCTGCGCGACGACCAACGCTGGATCTTCGCCTTCAAGCCGCTCGCGTCGCTCGGCTTCTTGATCGTCGCGCAGCAGGCCGGCGCCCTCGACACCGGGTGGGGCCAGGCGATCTTCGCCGGGCTGTGCCTGTCTGCGGTCGGCGACGTGGCGCTGATGTGGCGCGCGCCCGGTCCCTTCCTCGCGGGCCTGGGCGCCTTCCTGCTCGGCCACCTCGCGTACGCGGCCGCGTTCGTCGTCCGTGGCGTCGACGGCGGCGCGGCGCTCTGGGGCCTGCTGCCGCTGGTGCTGGTCGGCGGCGGCTTCGGCCGTTGGTTGCTGCCGCACGTCGACGCCAAGATGCGCGCGCCCGTGGTCGGGTACATCGTCGCCATCACCGCGATGGTCGCGCTGTCGATCGGCAGCCACCAGCTGCTCGCCAACCCCTGGCTGCCGATGGGCGCGCTGCTCTTCTTCGTCTCGGATCTCTCGGTGGCCATCGATCGCTTCGTCGCCCGCAGGCCGATCAACCGCCTGTGGGGCCTGCCGGCGTACTATGGCGGCCAGCTCGTGCTGGCGTCCTCGGTGGCGTTCGGCGTCGCGGCGCCCTGACCGCCCTTGGTCCAGGCGTCGCGCTTGGTTGCGCGCTCGGATCCACGCTTGGGTGCGCGCCAGGCTAGGTGAGGCCGTCGGGCGCCCCGGCGCTCGCGTCGGCGCCTGGATCGATCCGCCGCCGCCGCGCCCTGGCCGTCGGTGGCGGGCAGCGCGACAGGCGCATCAGCATCGTCGGCATCGTCCCGGCCGGCAACAGCGCCTCGACCTCGTCGGCAAGCCTGTCGAGCGCGGCGTCGAGGTTCGGTGCCAGCCGGCCGCCGCCCGGCAACCCCGACGGCCCGCGCTGGCGCGCCACGTTGCGCAGGAACAGCGCGCTGCCCCAGGGGTGCACCGCGAGTCCGAGCGCCGTCGCTCGCAGCCAGACGCGCTGCAGCAGCCGCCCGGCGCTGACCAACGTCGGCACCACGCCGCCTTCCGCCATCGACGTCGCCGGCAGGGTCAGCAGCGCGATGGCGCTGCTCGCGGCGAAGGCGTCCCGCGCGGGCTTGCGCAGCCCGTCGCCGCCGTCGACCGCCGCGACCTCTGCCATGACCGCGGCGTCCAGCAACATCGGTAGGATGGCGCGCGACGCCGCCGACATCTCCAGGCTGCGCACATCCAGCCCCTCGACCGGCGCCGGGTCGAAGCGCACCTCCGATGCGAGCTCCTGCAGCCAGGGCTGGTGCAAGAAGCGTAGCCGATCGGCCGATCCGGCCACGGCGCCCCAGCGGGCGCGCGCGGCGTCGTCCTCGGCCAGCCAGATGGCGCCACCCAGGGCGCGCGCCGCCTCTGCCAGCGCCTCGCGCTCGTCGGCGGAGAGCCCGGTCGGGGCGCCCGCCGGCTGCAACCTGCGGTTGGTGCAGCGCGCGCCGAGCCAGGGCAGCAGCGGGTCGGCGGCCTCGCCGCCGGGGCGAAGGCTCACGGTGCACAGGGCGCGATCCGGCTGCAGCGCGCTTCCGGGCCGGATCTCCGCGCTCCAGCCCAGGGCGCTCGCCGCGATGGCGATGGACTCGGCCACCGAGCCCGCCGCCATGGCCACCGAGACGCGCGCCGGATCCATGCCTGGGACGGGCGCTTCGATCCGGTCGAGGATCTCGACGTCGCTGCCGCGCCAGCGCAGCCGCCACGGCTGCGCGTTGCCGCCCGACGGCGCCATCGCCGCGGCGTCGCAGAGCGCCTGGAGCGCTTCGGCGCTGAGCTCCTGCGTGCAGGCCGACGCCAGGCGACGCCAGCCGGCCTCGTCGGGCAGGTCGTCGGCGTCGAGGCCCTCGACGGCCGCCGCCACGGGCCCTGGCGCGCGCGGCGGCGCCGGCAGGGGGCCCGCGGCGCGTGTGCCCGGCCCGGCGCTCAGGTCGACGCGCAGCCGCCCCGAGACGCGCGCCCCGCCCGTGAAGATCTGGCGCGCGACCTCGGTCACCTGCGCGGCCCCGAGGGCGACCGCCGAGGCCAGCTGCGGCCACGACGTCACGCTCTGGCGCAGCTCGACCAAGCTCGCCGCCGTCCGCGCGCTGAGCACGTCGCGGCCCAGCACGGCCAGGACGAACGCGGCCCGCGCGTCGTCGTCGCCGTCCACGAGCGCCTCGAGATCGATGCCGGTGGCGAGCCCGTGGAAGATCGGCCGCTCCGGCTCGAGGTCGAAGCGCTCGATATCGAGCAAGCCGCCCTCGCTGGTGGCCATGACGACAGGCACGCCGAGCTGCCGCGCGCGCAGCCGCAGCGCGACCTTCAGTGGCAGGTCGTCGCATTCCTCGACCAGCAGGTCGACCGGCCGCCCGTCGGCGCGCAGCAACAGCGCGTCCGGCTCCGCCAGCGACACACCATCGGCCAGGCCGGCCACCTCGAGGTAGGGGTCGATGTCCAGGATCGCCCGCGCCGCCAGCGCGAGCTTGCTCACGCCGAGCTCGTGCACGCCGGCGCGCAGGCGATTGAGGTTGCTCAGGTCGAGCTGGTCCGGGTCGGCGAGGCGGAAGCTGCCCGCGACGCCCTCCTGGGCCAGGCACACGGCGATGGCCTGGCCGACGCTGAGCCCGGCGACGGCGACACATCGCCCGCGCAGCGCCGCCTGCTCGGCCGTCCGGATGCGCAGTCGGTTGCGGTCCAGGCGCAGCTCGGCGAACAACGCCGGCGGCAGGACGTGGACCAGCGTGCCGGCCCAAGGGCGATGGACCCAGCGCCCCCAACCGTCCGTGGCGTCCAAAGGGGCGTCGGCGAGGCGGCCGTCCTGGTGGATGGGCGCATCGCCATCGGCCAGCAGCGCCGCGCGCATGGCGGCGAACGAGGCCGTCGAGGTGGCGCGGCCGGCGACGCGGGTGCGCAGCAGATCGCGGATCTGCGCCTCGATCGTGTCGATCACGCGCAGATCGGGTGTGGCCGCGACCAGCGCCGCGAGCGCCTGGACGTCCGCGGCGTCGCCAGGGTCGTAGATCCGGACCTGCCAACGTGGGTCGGCGCCGACGTCCACGCGCGGCAACCCGCGCAGCACCGCCCGCGCAGCCTCGTCGCGGGCCTGTACGGCGTCGGTGGCGCTCGTGGCGGCGGGCGCGGTGGGCTCGCTCATGTCGGGTCCTTGGTGCTGCGAGGCGTCGTCGGGGCGAGCGTGGCATCGTCGGTCAGCGGCAGTTCGAGCACGAACGCCGCGCCCTTGCCGTTCGCCGGCGTCTCGAGCCGCAATCCGCCGGCGTGCGCATCGGCGATCTCGGCGCAGATGGCCAGCCCCATGCCCGTGCCCTGCCCGGGGTCCTTGGTGGTGAAGAACGGCTCGAAGATCTGGCTCGCGAGCGACGCGGGCACGCCGGGCCCATCGTCTTCGACGCGCAGTTCCAGCCACGGCGCGCCATTCGGGCCGCCAGGGGTCAGCAGCCGGCTGCGGATCGTGACCTTGCCGCCGCCAGCGACCGCGTCCAGGGCATTGACGACCAGGTTCAACAGCGCCTGGTCGAGCAGGTCGGGGTAGCAGGCCACCGCGCCATCCCAGCCCAAGGCGACGTCGAGGGAGACGCCGCCGGCGAGGCGGTAGCTGACGAGCGGCCGCAGCCCGTCGATCTGGTCGGCCAGGCGGACGATCTGGCGGGGACCGCGCTCGCCGTCGTGGCGGGCGAATCGCTGCACGGACTGGACGATGCCTTGGATCCTTCGGCTCGCCCGGTCGATCGTCTCGAGCAGCACGACGCGCTCGGCCTCGCTGAGATCGTCGTGCATCTGCTCGTCCCGCAGCAACCGCACCGCCTGCAGCGTCGCGTTGAGCGGGTTGAGCACCTCGTGGGCGATGCCGGACGACAGCGATCCGAGCAGCTGCGACTTCTCTGAGCGCACGAGCTGGTCGGTCAGCCGGCGCAGGCGCATCTGGGTCTGCACGCGCACCAGGAGCTCGTCAGACGAAAACGGCTTGGCGATGAAGTCGTCGGCGTGCGCGGCGAACGCCTCGACCACCGCCTGCGAGCCGTGCCGCGCCGTCACCAGGATGACGCCGATGCGCGCGGTGTCGGGGTTGGCCTTGATCGTGGCGGCCAGCGCGTGGCCGTCCATGACCGGCATCATCACGTCGCTGACGACGACGTCGACCCGGGTGCTGTCGAGCACGGCCAGCGCCTCGACGCCGTTCGCCGCGACGTGGACGTGGTGGCGCCGGGCCAGCACCTCGGCCATCCAGCCGCGAAGCTCGTCGTTGTCGTCGACGACCAGGACGGTGCCCCGGATCACGGGCCCCACGGCTGGCTCGCCGACGGGCTGCGAGGGGCGCCGCGGGCTCAAAGCGCCGTCGTCGCTCGCGCGTCGGCCATTGTCCGGGCCCGTTGCGGCCTCGAGCGGCTGTTGGATCACCACGTCGCTCGCGCGTCGTCGCCCGGCTCGCAGCACCGTGTCGCCCAGGGCGTCGAGCTGCAGCCTCGTCTCGTGCTCGCCTGGCGCCTCGGCGGCGGCCGTCGTCCGCGCGTCGCTGGTGCCGGTCCCGGCGCTCGGCCCCTGGTGCCGCGGTATCCGCAGCGCGAACCGGGCGCCGGCCCCGACGTCGCTCAACAACGACAGGCCGCCGCCGTGCAGACGCGCGATCTCGTCCACCATCGCGAGGCCGATGCCGGAGCCGTCGACGGCGTTGCCCTCGGCGTCGTACGAGCGCTGGAACCGCCCGAAGATATGCGCCTGCTGGTCCAGCGCGATGCCCGGGCCAGTGTCTTGCACCGCGATCTCGACCTCGTCGCCGAGGAGCTCGGCCGTGACGCGGATCCGGTCGCCGTCGCGGACGTACTTGATGGCGTTGACGATGAGGTTCATCGCCGCGCGCAGGATCAGCGTCCGGTCTGCCGTCACGTTCAAGCCGTCACGCGGGCCGTCCCAAGTCAGCTCCAAGCTGCGCGCGTCCGCCATCGGCGCCAGCTCGTCGACCTGCTGCCCGAGCGTGGCGGCCAGGTCGAACGAGGTCGGTCGCAGCGGCATCCGCCCGGCGTCCATGCGCGCGAAGTCGAGGATCTCGTTGACGAGGATCAGCAGGGCGCGGGCGTTGCGGCGGACCATGGCGATCCGGTCCGCACGCAGCTGGGCCGCGGCCTGCGCCTCGTCCGTTGCGGGCCTGGTCGCGACCGACAGCTCGCGCAGCGTCGCCTCGAGCTCGTCGCAGGCGGCCAGGATCAGCGTCAGTGGCGTCTTGAACTCGTGGCTGACGTTGGTGAAGAAGGTGCTGCGCGCACGGTTCGACAGCTCGAGCTCCTCGACCGTCGCCTGGAGTCGGTCCCGCGCGTGCGCGAGTTCACTCGTGCGCTCTTCGACCAGCACGGTCAAGTTGGCCTTGAGCCGCTCGAGCTCGTCGACCCGCTGCTGCAGCATGTCGTGCGTCACCTCGACCAGCGCCGCCGCCTCGCGTGGAGCCTGCAAACGCAGGCCGATCGAGCGCATCACTCCGCCGGCGAAGGCGCGGATCCGCTGCCAGGGGCCGACCCAGCGCACGACCAGGATGTCGACGGTGGCGGTGGTCGGGCCCGTCCGCTCGAGCGTGACGATCGCGTGCGGGGCGCCGAGCATGCGCGGCATCGCCGACAGCACCCCCCGCGCCGTCTCGAGGAAGGCGTCGGTGGGCGGACAATCCTCGCGGAAGACGTAGCTGCCGCGCAGGTGGCCGGGTGCGACCGTCTCGAACTCCAAGGTAAAGAAGCGAAACAAGAACTTGCGCATCAACCGCGGCATCGTCCGGTACAGCACCTCGGGCGAGAGCAGGTTGCGCGACACCACCCGCAAGAAGCCCAGCCCCGTCGTGCTGCCGATGCTCGTGCCGATCCGGACGAACAGGTCAGGCTCATTCGGGAACTCTGCGGCGATCGCGTGCTCCAGGGCCACGAGCGCGGCGACCGGATGCCAGGACTTGGGCCGCAGCAGGCTCTCGCGCGGATAGCCCATGGCCTCCATGCGCACCAGCACGCCCGCGCGGTCGCGGCCGCGGGCGGCGAGGTAGTCCCAGAAGACGCCGAAGGCCTCGACGCTGACATCGCCGCTCGACGGCGGCATCGGTGGCATCGACACCGCAGGCGTCACGTTCTCGGGGCCCTCGGCGCCGCTCACGTCAGCTCCTCCAGGGTCGGCAGCTTCTCGTCACCACGCGGCGGCAGCAGGCTCGTGATCGACTCGAGGAAGTCGGGCAGCAAGCTGCGCGCCACGGCCCAGAGCTTGCCGTGGCCCAGATCCGTCAGGCCCGCCGCGAGCGCCTGATCTTGCGGCCAATCCTCATTGTAGACGACGAATCGGTCCTTGCCGAGGGTGGTGAATCCGCGCGCAGCCGCCGCCAGCAGCGCCGGGAAGCAACTCTCGCCCGCGCCATCGCGCAGATCCCACAGGCGCACGCTGTCGAGCAGGCTGAAGAGGCTGGCGCCGGTCTCGCCGGTCTCGACGATCGCGGCCGCGAGCAAGGTGTCGTCCCGGCGCGCCTCGATGATGCGCCGCTTGCGCTGCAGGCCGGCGCCCTGCCACAGCCACTCGATCGTGTGCATGTCCATCTCGGCCTCGGTCAGGTCGAGGACCTCGCACCAGGCGCGGCTGCGGTGCTCACGCAGGTGCGCCAGCAGGGTCGCCACCGTCGTCGGCGACGCGCTCTGCACCGTCACGCCGCGAGGCGGCTCGGCGGTCATCGCTTCGCAGCGGCCCTCCAGCAGCGTGAAGTCGCGCAGGCAGACGTCCCCGCTCGCCAGGCGCTGCTTGGCCCAGGCGAACTGCGCGATCTGGTTCCACGGCACGCTCGCCTCGAGGTAGCCCGCGACCCAGCGCAGGCCGTCGTCGTGCTGCATATGCTCGAAGATCCGCATGTACAGCTCGCGCAGCACCTGGCGGCTCGGCGCGACGCCCGGGTCCATGCGATCCGGCGATTTCGCCAACTGGTAGCCGAACCAGGTGCCCGAGTAGACCTTGACGAAGGTGAATGTCGCCTCGACCCCGCGATCCGACGGCCAGACGGCCTGGCAGCCCAACCAGGGCGCGGCGTCGAGGCCGCGGCTGACCTGACGGAACGACGAGCGCAGGCCCGTGAACTGCAACGGCTCCTTGCCCGACAGGTGGAAGTAGCCCGAGTCGGTGTAGACGCGCCACGACTGCAGGCTCCAGGCCGCGCCGCTGCGGGTGTTCGGGTTCAGCAGCAGGTGCACGAGGTTGCGCAGGCGGGCGTCATCGCCGGCGGAACCAGGGGCGAACGTCAGGCCGCAGAGCGCGGCGCCGCCCTCGCCGTCGGTCAGGCTGGCCGCGAGCTCGCTGACGTGGCGGACGACGGCGTCGCCCTCGCAGACGACCTCGCCATGGTACAGGATCGCGGCCTTGCGCAGCGTGATGCCCGGCTCGAGCAGGTCCGCCTCGGGGAAGATCCAGGCGCCGACGCCGTTGGTGCTGACGTCGCGGAGCCGGCGGACCTCTTCGGTGCGCGGCCAGAGCGGATGTCGGAACGCCAGGGCCAGCCCCGCCGGCGCCCGCGCACGCCGTCGCCAGCGTCGACGCACGACGGCGATGCGTTCGGGCATCGCCAGCGACAGCCAGCCCCGCTCGAGCTCGCCGCTCTCGGCCGCGAGGCGGAACACGGCGTTGTAGCCAACGAGCGCGACCTGGAACAGCGGCTCGGGCGCCGGGCCGGCCAGGCGCAGTCGCAAGGGCAGGGGACCGTCGCCACACTCCCGCAGCTGGACCGGCCACGGCATCCCGTCGGCAGGCAGCAGCGTCCCGGTGGCGCCGTACGCCGCGAGCGCGCGCAGCTGACGGCGGATTTCTGCCGGCTCCTCGACGGTCGAGGCGCGCGCGATCACGGTCTTCTCGGCCGTCAGGACCCCGCGCGCGACCAGCATCGTCAGCAGGTCGTGGAGCTCGACCGCCTCGGCGCGGTCGCGGTACCGCGGCCGGCAGCACACCACGGCGGTCTCGCCTTCGGTGGCCGCGACTGCGACCTCGACCCACAACGGTCCGACGGCGCGGTAGCCCAACGACAGGCGCATCGTCGTCGTCGCCTCGAGTCGCCGTGCCGCGGCGGCGGGCATCTCGACCTGCAGCTCCGAGACGCCGATGCGGCGCACCGGCAGCTCTTCGCGGTGGTCCGAGAACTGGACCCGCAGCAGGATGCGCGCCGGCGCCACCCGCCATCCGACTGGCATCGGGCACGGGAACTCCCGCAGCTCGTGCGGTTCGCTGTCGTGGCGCGTCTCGGTCATTCCGCCTTGTCGGGGCCGCGCGGTTCCACCGCCGGGAGGGTCAGCTGCCAACTGGTCCAGGCCTCGTCCTCGCTCGTGACCGCGTCGAGCTGGCCGCCGTTGACGACCGCCAACGCCGCGGCAGCGTCCAGACCCTGGCCGCGGGCGTGTTCGAGCGTGCCGGCGAGCACGGCCCGCTGGCGCAGCAGGCCCAGCGGCGTGCCGTTGTCGCGGACCTGGATGATGGTGGAGCCGCCCTCAGGCGTCACGTCGATGCTGATCGCGCAGCCCCGCAGGTTGTCGTCGCGCATGGCCGTGGCCGCGCTGCGCACGAGCAGGATCAGCATGCGGCTGGTGTCGGTCGCGTCGGACCACAGCCCGGCGTCGGCGGGGCAATGCACAGAGACGCGCGCGACGCCGTCGATGTCGTTGCGCACCAACTCGAGCACCGTGTCGAGCAAGGCGCCGACGTTGATCAGGGACCGCTGCGGCCGCGCGATCACGGTCGGGTCCACGGTCGAGCGCTGCTGCAGCGCGCGCACGTGGTCGACGTAATGCCGCAGCTCGTTGACGTCGGCTCGGTAGCGGGACCAGGTCTCGGCGTCGAGCTCACCTGCGAGCCGCGGCGCGAGGTTCTCGAGCCGCTCGCAGCACACACCGACCGACGCGTTGGTGTGCGCCAGTTCTTGCAGCAGGCGCGCGTTGGCCGCGTGGGCGCCGACCAATCGCTCCTTGTCGAGGATCGATTGGCGCAGGCGCCGGACCATCCGCTCGAGGTGCGCTCGCGCCACCGCCTCGCGCAGCAGCTGCCGGAGCTGGTCGGCGTCCCAGGGCTTGGTGATGTACCTGCTGACGCCGCCCCGGTTGATCGCGGCGATCGCGACGTCACGGTCCGAATACGCCGTGATGAGCATCCGCTGCACCGATGGCCAGAGATCCCGGACGCGCTCGCAGAGGTCGACGCCGGTCATCGCGGGCATGCGCTGGTCTGTCAGCAGCACCGAGATCTGCCGCTGGCCGAGGATCTCGAGCGCTTCTTGCGCCGACGCCGCGGTCAGCACCTCGAACTCGTCCCGCAACGTCGCACGAAAGACGATGAGATTGTCGATCTCGTCATCGACATAGAGGATTGGATAGGCCCGCGCAAATTGCGGCGCGGGTGCGCTCGGCCAGGGTTGCGTCGGCTCAGCCATAGGGACGGTCCTGCGGCCACGACGGCGCCGAGCGCGTCGCCTCCGCGGCGGGCAACGTCAGCCGGAAGGTCGCACCGGGCGCGCCGCCGGCTTCGACCAACTCCAGCGACCCGCCCTCCTCGATGGCCAGCGAACGCGCGAGCGGCAGCCCCTCGCCCTGGCTGTCCGGGCGGGTCGAGACCCCAGGTTCGAAGATTCGCGATCGCAGCGCGGCGTCGACGCCCGGGCCGTCGTCGTGGATGGTCAACTCCACCATCGGCGGCGAATCGGCATCGGCCCTTGCCTCGTGGGCGACGATGGCGATCAGTTGGCCGATCGACGTCCTGCGCATCGCCTGCGCCGCGTTCTGCAACAGATTGATCAGGATGCGACTCGCCGCGACGCGGTCGGCGCGGACATGCAGCCCCGGATCGATGTCGAACCGCACGCCGATCCGCTGGTCGAAGGTCGCGACCCGGACGGCGAGCTCGACCAGATGCAACACCTGCAGCGACTCCGGCCGTCGCTGCAGACCGTCCGGCTTGATTCGCAATTGCGCCAGCAGGTCGCCGGCGAAATCCAAGCCGTGGCGAAGCCCGTCCAGCAGGTCACGCGCGTGCGCCACGTCCGATGGCGACAGTTGGCCTTGCACCGTGTCCAGCCATTCCACGAGCGCGTCGAAGCCCAGATCCGCCATGCCCGTGGCGCTGGCCAGGTCATGGAGCAGGGCGCGGTGCGCAGCCTCGGTCGCTTCGAGCCGTGCGCGCGCCTCGAGGCTCTGGCGCAGGGCGTCGGCGGCACGCTCGGCCGCGACCTCCGCGAGGCCGACGCGGATCGTCGCCTCGAGCGCCGCCTCCGTCCAGGGCTTGTCGACGAAGGCGTGGATCTGACCACGATTGATCGCCTCGAGTGCGGCAGCCCGTGTCGCATCGGCCGAGAGCATCACGCGCCGAATCCCCGGCCAGCGCCGGCGGACGATCTCGCAGAGGTCGACGCCGGACATGCCGGGCATCCGCTGGTCGGTGACCAACACCGCGACGGGCTCACGGGCGAGGACGGTCAGCGCGGCCGGGCCCGACTCGACGGCCAGGCAGCGGAAGCGTCGACGGAAGGTGGCCGTCAGCACCAGGCGGTTGTCCGACTCGTCGTCGACGAAGAGGACCGAGATGCCGTCCTCGAACCCACGAGAGCCGCTCAACCAACCGACACCATTGGCTTGCTCGTGGGCTTCGTCCAAGACCCGCCTCCAGGGGAACCGCAACTGGGGCGTCGAGACTCTCGTCATCGCTGCGATGTTTGAGTATGCCCCCAAAGCGGGGTAGCATCAACTCGGGTTCGAGACCGGAGTGAGCGATGCGTCAGGCACATGTTGTCTCAGACGACGAGCGGATCACGCGCGCGTGTTGGCGGGCGTTGGCACTGGCCGGCTATCAGGTCCAGATCGCCAGCGTCGCAGTCGGCGTCTCGGACGACATGAACGCTGGCCACCCCGATGTCGTGGTCGTCGACGCGGCGTCCGACACCGACACCGCCCACCAGGTCGTCACGCTGCTGCGGGCACTCCGCTCCGGCAGCGTGATGCTGGCCGTGGTCCCGGACGACAACGTCCAGCTGCGGGAGCTGTTGCGCAGCGAGGGCATCGACGCCTGCATCCCCCTGGTCGACGACGGCGCCGACCTCTGCGAGCGCACGACCCAGGCGCTGCATCAGGTCTTGATGCGCAACGAGACCATGGTCTTGCGTGCCGCGGAGCTCGACATCACCGTCCCACCGCGGCTGCGCGAGGTGCCGCTGCTGTCCGAACGCCCGACGCGTCGCGATGATCGGGTCCTGCCCGAGCGGCCAGGCGAACGTTTGCCCGAGGCGCTGCCCTGGGTCCACAAGGAGCCGGCGGCCAAGCCGAGCATCACGCCGCCCGCGCCGAAGGAGATGGACCATCTGCGCCACATCGCGACGCTGCTGCGCGTGGCGGTGCAGATGGTGGCGACGCCGCCCAAGCAAGTGGACGACGGCGTCGCGAACGTGCTCGACGAGATGTCGAACCGACTCGACCTGCAGTTCGCGCTCTGCTTCGGCACCGAGGACGGCGTCCCCGGCCTGCGGCCCTGGGTCGGCCACCTGCATCGCGCGGCCGCGGATCAATCCACCGTCGCCACGGCGGCGCGGCGGTTCGAGCTCTCGGCGTTGGTGCGCCAGGTGGGGCTGCGGCATTCCTGCTTCGTCGCCACGACCGACCAGCTGCCGATGGCCGCCGCGGCCACCCGTGACGCGCTGGCCGTGGCCGGCATTGGCCCCTTCGCCCTCATCGCCATGCACCACGAAGGCAAGCTCGCGGGCTTCCTCGCCGTTGGTCGACGCCTGGGCGCGCCGACGTGGCAGTCGGTCGACAAGTCGGCGCTCGAGATGACGGGTGACCTGCTGGCCGGGGCCTGGCGCCGCCGCGTCGACGCCTACTCCGCCGAGGTCGCCGCCGAGCGCAGCCACCAGAGTGGCTACCGCGACGGCGACTGGCAGCAACAGCTCGAGCAGGCCTCGAGCCTGCCGGCCCGCGCGGCAGGTGCCCTCGGCCGCGAGCTGCTGCAGGCGCTGTCGATGGTCGAGACCCACGGTCGCGCCCTGACCGAGGCGGTCAAGATGCCGGACGTGCCCGAGGTGGCCCTGTTCACGCGCTCCATCGAGCGTGCCTCGGCGATCGCCGAGCAGCTGCACACCTTTGACGATCAGGCGTCGCGCGAGGCCGACGACGTTCACCTCAACGACCTCATCGTCGAGGCCGAGCCCCTGTTTCGTGCCTTGGTCGCCGGTCGCGCGTCGGTCTCGATCGTGCCGGGCGCCTCGTCACCGCGGGTGCGGGTCGACGCCAACGGTCTGCGCCGGCTCTTCTCCGAGATGATCCTCGCGGGCCTCGACAGCAAGCGGCTCGCCGGCGTCGTCGTGCGCACCCAGGACGGCGATCGCCCGAGCGTCCTGGTCCTGGATGTGCGGCTCATCGACGGGACGTTCGAGGACGGCGAGGGGGCCGGACGCGTGGCGGACGGCGCCTGGTTGGAGCCGAACCGGCTGGAGTTCATCAACGATCTCGCGCTGGCGGCCGGCGTCCCCGTGACCATCAGCCACGACAAGGACGGCACGCAATTCAGCGCCGTGCTGGCGCGCCAGCGCAAGCGGCGAGCGAATACGCGGACCTCGTCGCTGACCTCGGCGTCGGCGCGCAGCGCGACCGAGGTGATGGTCGTCGAAGACGAGCCGATGCTGCGGCACATGGTCACGCGCGTGCTCACCCGCCTAGGCTACAGCGTGCACGCCGCCGCCAGCGCCGAAGAGGCGATGGAGTACGTCGAAACCAACCAGCAGCGCATCGCGTTGCTCGTGACCGACGTCTGCTTGCCGCATCGCACCGGACCCGCCCTGGCGCGCGCCATGCAGGAGCGCACGTCGGACCTGAAGCTGCTCTTCATGTCCGGCTACATGGACGCGACGACCGTGGTCGCCGATATGGGCAAGGACGTGGCGTTCCTGCAGAAGCCGTTCCGCCAGCAACAGCTCACCGAGCGCGTCCGCGAGCTGCTGCAAGACGCCGTCTGAGCCTACGCGTCGCCCCGACCGCCGAGGTCGCCGCGCCAGCCACCGAGGGCGGATGAACGAACACGTCAAGGGCAGCCGATTGGGCCGGATGGCCCGCCTCGCCGGGGTCGCCGCGCGCACGGGCAAGGATCTCGTGGCGGCCAAGGTCCGCGAACGGCTCGGCGAGGGCGAGTCCGCGACCGCCGAGGCGTTGCAGCCGACCGCGGCGCGCCTGGTCGAGGTCCTGGGCGAGATGAAGGGCGCGGCGACCAAGCTGGGCCAGTTCCTGTCGATGGCGGATCAGGAGGCCTTCCCCGAAGAGGCGCGCCGCGTGCTCCACCGCTTGCTCGACCAGACGCCGCAGCGCATGGACGCGGCGAAGGCGCGCGCCGTCTGGACCGCGCAGCACGGACGGCCCCCTGAAGCCGTCTTCGCCCGCTTCGAGGCCGAGCCGTTTGCCTCTGCGTCCATGGGCCAGGTCCACGCCGCGACGCTGCCGGACGGGCGCGAGGTCGTCGTCAAGCTGCAGTTCCCCGGGGTCGACCAGGCGATCGAGGCCGACATCCAGAACGCGGCGTGGATGGCGCGCGGGCTCGCGATCGGCGGCGGGATCTTCGACACCCGCGCCTACGTCGACGAGATCGCCGCGACCCTGCGCCGCGAGCTCGATTACGCCGCCGAGCTCGAGCAGCTGCACGCCTACCGCGCGGCGCTGCAGCCATGGAGCGACCAGCTCGTCGTGCCGACGCCGGTGGACGCGCTCTGCGGCGACAAGGTCCTGGTGCTCGAGCGCCTGCACGGGCCGACCCTGCACCGCTTCGCCGAGCTGCCCGAGGCCGACGGTGCCAGCGCCGCCGACCGCTACCGGGTCGCTTCGCAGCTCGTCGCGGCGATCTGGGGACCCTTCCTGCGCCAGGGGCTGATCCACGCCGACCCGCACCCTGGCAACTACATCGTGCTCGCCGACGGCCGCCTCGGCGTGCTCGACTTCGGCGCGACGCGTCAGCTCAGCGAGGGCTTCCAGTTCGCGTATTGGGACATCGTCGGCCGGGCGATGCGTCGCGAGCCGACCGATTTCGTCGCGATCCTCTCGGCCATCGACTTCACCTTCCCCGACGACAGGGCACGCGCCTCGCGCTGGGTCGACGCGCTCGCCCACATCGTCGAGCGGCCGATCCGCGAGCCGCGCTACGATTGGGCGGCCTGCCAGATCGGCCCGGATTGCCGGCGTCATGTGCAATCCGAGGTCGGCACCGCGATGAACGTGCGCGGCCCGGCCGAGAGCCTGATGTTCTACCGCGCGGCGGTCGGCGCGGCCGGCGACTTTCGCCTGCTGCGGGCCAACGGCGACTTCCGCTCGGTGCTCGCCGACGTGATGCAGCGCGCCTGGGCGGCGATGGACCCGGCGCAACGCGAACGTGCCGCGGCGGCCGGGATCCCGGACCAGGCGTGGCGCCGGCCCGAGCCACCCGACCATGGCTGAGGCCGCGGCGCGCTCCCCGGCGGATCCCGCGATCAGCGACGAGGTGCGACGACTCGCGCTCGAGGCCGGTTTCTCGCGTGTCGGCTTCGCCCGCGCCCACGATCGGCCCGAAGATCTCGCGCGCCTCGTCGCCTGGCTCGACCAGGGCCTGCACGGCCCGATGGCCTGGCTCGCCAACGACCCGGGCCGGCGCTGCGATCCGCGCCAGGTCGTCGCCGGTGCTCGCAGCGTCATCGTCCTGGCCCTGGACTACGACAGCGACGCCCCGCGCAGCGTCGACGTGCTCGGCCGCGACGGCGCCGCCGCCGCCCCCGGCACGGGCTGGATCTCGCGCTACGCCTGGGGCGACGACTACCACCTCGTGGCCGAACGCCGGCTCAAGGACTTCACCGCGCGCGTCGCTGCCAGCGTCGGACCGACGCTCGGGCCGGACTTCCGCGGGCCGGGCCAGGCCGAGGGCCCCTTCGACCCGCGGCGTGACTTCCGCTGGGAGGTCGACTACGGCCCGATGCTCGAACGACGGTGGGCCGAGGAAGCCGGCCTCGGCTGGCAGGGCAAGCATACGCTGCTGGTCGATCCGGCCCGCGGCAGCTACTTCTTCCTCGCGACCGTCGTGACGACGCTCGTCCTGGTCCCCGGCGTGCCGACGCCGGACCATTGCGGCAGCTGCACCCGCTGCATCGACGTCTGCCCGACGCAGGCCATCGTCGCGCCCCGGCGCCTCGACGCCCGCCGCTGCATCTCGACGCTGACCATCGAGACCCGCGACGCGCTCACACCCGGCCAGGCGGCGGCGCTCGGCGACCACATCTTCGGCTGCGACCTCTGCCAGGACGTCTGCCCGTTCAACCGCTTCTCGCGCCCCAGCGGCGAGGCTGCGTTCGCCCCGCGCCCGGGCCTGGTCGCGCCGGACCTCGTCGCGCTCGCCGGCCTCGACGACGGCGGATTCGCGGCCCGCTTCGGGCGCTCGCCGCTGAAGCGGACCAAGCGCGCCGGGCTGCAGCGCAACGTGGCGGCGGTGCTCGACAACCAGGCCCGCCGGGGCGCGCGCTCCGCTGGCCGAGGCCCGGCCCCGGACGCGACGGCAGCCACGGACGCCGATCCCGCGACGCGTTGACGGCATGGCTTGACATGCCTCGAAGCGCTCCGCTACAACGCGCCTCCACGCTGGGCCTCTGCGGCCCGGCCCGGTGCCCTTCGCGCGCGTAACTCAGTCGGTAGAGTGCCACCTTCACACGGTGGAGGTCACAGGTTCAAGTCCTGTCGCGCGCACCATCCTGGTCCTTCGAGAGCCCCCAACTGCTTGCGGTTGGGGGCTTTTTCGTTGTCTGAGTCCGAAACGAGCCGCGCGGCGCACCGTGGCGCCGGCGCGTGGGTCGGAGCCCTGCCGATGCAGACCGAGGTGCACGAGAGCCCGCTTGCGCCCACGCCGACCGCGTCGCGGTTGCAGCGTGCGCGGCGCTGGATGCCCTGGATCTCGTTGGCCATGGGCCTGCGCTCGGCCGCCTGGACCGAGCATCACCCGCGGCGTGCGGGCCTGATCTGCGCCATCGCCGCGGCGGCCTGGCTGCTGATGTTCGTCTGGCACCACCTGCGCAAGCGCGCCGAGGCCGCCGCCGACGCCGAGGGCCGCGCCAGCCGCTGGTTGGCCATCGGCACCTTCTCGACCGACGCCGCCGCGCAGTCTGCCGTGCAAGCGCTGCTGTGGTTCTCGCTGCCGTGGATCTGGCGCGCGAGCGTGCCGACCGGGCCGCAGATCGCCTACCTGCTGCTGCTCGGCCTCGTCGCCGGCTCGACGCTTTGGGATCCGCTCTGGGCGCGCCTGGTCGCGCGTCGCACGGTGGCGGCGCTGCTCTTTGCCGCCGCGACGTTCGCCGGCCTGGCCGCGACCCTGCCGATGCTCGGCGTGCCCCTGGCGACCGCGCCGTGGATCGCGGCCGCGGCGGCGACCGTGCCCGCAGCGGTGCACGTGCTCGGGCAGGGCGCCTGGCGCGAGATCGGCCGCTGGTCGCTGGTGCAGGTCGCCGTGGTGCCTTGGTGGCTGCTGGCCGGGCCGCTGCGGTCGGCCGTGCCCGCGGCGCCGCTCTCGGTGCGCGGCGCGACCTTCGCCGCGGCGATCGAGCAGCGGATGCCGGTCGGTCCGGTCGATCTGGCCCGGCCGCCGTCGCGGGTCCATTGCTACAGCCCGGTGATCCTGCCTGCTGGCCTCGGCGCCGAGGTCGTGCATCGCTGGACGGTCGACGACGCGCCGCTGATCCGTCACCCGCTGCTGGTGCAGGGCGGCAGGGTCGGCGGCTTCCGCACCTGGACGCGGCATCCGGGGGCCCAGCTCAAGGGCAAGGCGCGGCTGCGCTGCAGGATCGAGACCGCGGCCGGCCAGCCCCTGGCGGACGTGGAGCTCGAGGCCGGGCGCTGAGGCCGCGCTTCACTCGGCGACGCGGGCGCGCCAGAGCGAGGCGGCGAGCACCAGCGACACGATCGACGCCCCGACCCAGAACTGGATCGCGGCCGAGAAGTCGATGTGCTTGACGCCATCGACCAGCGTCGTGCCCTGGTGGATCAGCGCGCCCGAGACCTTCTCCTGCAGCGCGGCGCCGACGTAGCTGAACATGCCGATGATGCCGACCGCGAAGCCCGCGGTGCGGTTCGGCGCGATGTCGATGGCGAACAGGCCGCCGAGCACGGCGATCAGGCCGCCGATCGAGGCGCCGTAGACGACCATCGCCGCGGCGATCAGCCACGTCGCGCCCGGCGGGGCGGCGAAGAGCGCGATCAGCGACAGGCATTCGAGCACGCCGAAGATCAGCGTCGGCGGTGGTCGTTTGGACTCAAAGTAGCGATCGGAGACCCAGCCGTAGAGCGCAGATCCGCCGACGCCGGCGAAGGTGTTGATGCTGATCAGCGAGCCGGCCTCGACCAGGTCGTAGTGGTGCGCCTCCTGCAGGTAGAGCACGCCCCAGGAGTTCACGGCGTAGCGCGTGACGTACATGCACGCTGAGGCGATGCCCAGCACCCAGAGCGTCGGCCGGCCGAGCAGGCTGAAGCGCTCTGCGTGGCTCGGCGGCGTCGGATCGTGGGCGGTGTCGGCGATGCGCAGCTCGGGCCGCCAGGTCGTCACCGACGGCAGGCCCACGGCCTCGGGCCGATCGGCGAGCACGCGCGCCAGGACGACGGCGGTCACGATGCAGAGCAGCGCAGGGCCGAAGAACGCGCTGCGCCAGCCGGTGTGCGCGACCAGCCAGGCCGTACCGGCGAAGGTCAGGCCCTCGCCGAGGGCGTGGGCGATCGACCAGACGCCGTAGGTCGTGCCGCGCTCGCGCGGGCCGAACCAGCGGGTGATGGCGACGATGGACGCCGGCGCGCCGGCGCCCTGGAACAAGCCGTTGAGGCCCCAGAGCGCCGCGGCGAAGAACGCCAGCGACGTCGCGCCCATCGCGAGGTTCACCAGCGCGCTCGCGGCCAGGCCCCAGGCCATCAGCTTGCGGATCGAGGCGTGGTCGGCGACCCAGCCGTTGACCAGCTTGCCGGCGGCGTAGGCGTAGAAGAACGCCGCGCCGATCGTGCCGAGATCCTCGGCCGTCAGCAGGCCCTGGTCGAGCAGCGGCTTCTTGACCAACGACAGGCCGAGGCGGCAGGTGTAGTAGACGCCGTAGCCCGCCGTGGTGCCGACCAGGATCTGCGTGCGCCAGCGACGGAACGTGGCGTCGGTCTGGGCCGCGGGCAGGGGCGGTGCGTCGGGGTCGGGGCCCAAGGGCCCGAGCAGGCTGCGACTTGGCTCGGTCATCTGGGCTCCGTCGCCGCGCGGTCCGGCTGCTGGGATGCGCCGAAGCGGGCGCGGCGACCTCGACGAAGACGCGATCGCCCCCAGGGTGGCGCGGCGCTTCACGGGCTGTCAAACGCCGCAGGGGACCTGTGCGCAACTCGCGCTTGACGGCAAGCGCCATGCCTCGTAGGACGCCAGCCGCAACGACCGCTGCATCGACGCAGCCCTGGCCCCGGAGGCCGACCATGGACGCCGCCACCCATCTCGGCACGGACGCTCGCCTCGTCGGCGCGCCCGTGCGCCTTGCGCAGGGGTACGCGCTCTGCCAGCTCGCGACATGCGCCGACATGACGGTCGACGAGCGCGGCCTGGTCCACGGCGGCTTCGCCTTCGGTCTCGCGGACTACGCCGCGATGCTGGCGGTCAACGATCCGAACGTCGTCCTGGGCGCCGCGCAGACGCGCTTCCTGGCGCCTGTGGCCAAGGGCGACGTGCTGCGCGCCGAGGCCCGCGTCCGCGTGGCCAAGGGCCGCAAGCGCGCGGTGGACGTCGTCGTCTCGGTCGAGGATCGGCCCGTGATGACGGGCACGTTCGACTGCTTCGTCCTGGATCGCCACGTCCTGGCGACGCGCTGAGTCTTCGCCTTCCGCCCGCCTGTCGCCCCCACAAGGAGTCCCCGATGTCGACCTCGTCCGCCCAGCCGCGCCCCAACGGCGGTGATCTCGTCGCCGAGGTGCTCAAGCGCCAAGGTGTGCGCTGCCTCTACACCCTCTGTGGCGGCCATATCTCGCCGATCCTGGTCGGGGCCAAGCGCCGCGGCATCCAGATCGTCGACGTGCGCGACGAGGGCAACGCCGCCTTCGCCGCCGACGCCGCCGCGCGCCTGACCGGCGTGCCCGGCGTCTGCGCCGTGACGGCCGGCCCGGGCGTGACCAACACGCTGACGGCGCTCAAGAACGCCCAGCTCGCCCAGGTGCCGCTCGTGCTGCTCGGTGGCGCCGCGGCCACCGTCCTGCGCGGCCGCGGCTCGCTGCAGGACATCGACCAGATGGCGGCGATCAAGTCGTTCGTGAAGTGGTCGGTCGCCGTCACCCGCGTCGCCGACCTGGCGCCCGCGGTCGAGCAGGCCTTCGCCGAGTCGCTGTCCGGCGTGCCCGGCCCGGTGTTCGTCGAGTGCCCGATCGACCTGCTCTACGACGAGGCGCTGATCCGCGAGTGGTACATGGCGAGCAGCGGCAAGGCGCGCGATCTCAAGACCAAGGCCATGAACATGTACCTCGATCGGCACCTGAACAAGACGTTCGCTGACGTGGACAGCGTCAAGTTTGGCCCCGCCGCCGTCGCCGACGTGCCCGAGCCCGCCCGGCCGCTGGTCGAGGCCGCGGCGCGCATGATCGCCAACGCCAACCGCCCGGTGCTGGTCGTCGGCAGCCAGGCCCTGGCCCGGCCGGCCGAGGCCGCCGCGGTCGCCGAGGCGGTGCAGCGCATGGGCATGCCGGTCTACCTCGCCGGCATGGCGCGCGGTCTGCTCGGCGTCGGCAACCCGCTGCAGATGCGGCACAAGCGCAAGAACGCGCTCAAGGAGGCCGATCTGGTCATCCTGGCCGGCGTGCCGTGCGACTTCCGCATGGACTACGGCCGCGCCATCGGCAGCAAGGCCAAGGTCGTGGCCGCCAACCTCGAGCTCGGCACGCTGCTCAAGAACCGGGTGCCGACGTTGCCGGTGCCCGCAGATCCGGGCCGCTTCCTGCAGCGCGTCGCCGGCCACACCAAGGTCGCCGGCCGCAGCTGGGACGCCTGGCGCGACAAGCTCGCCGCCCGCGACGCCGAGCGTGACGCCGAGATCGCCGAGATGGCCAAGGAGGACTGCCCGCCGATGAACCCGGTCGCGGTGGTGCAGGCGCTCGAGGCCGCGCTCGACGACGACGCGATCCTGGTCGCTGACGGCGGCGACTTCGTCGCCACGGCCGCCTACGTCGTCCGCCCGCGTCGGCCGCTGACGTGGCTGGATCCCGGCGTCTTTGGCACCCTCGGCGTCGGCGGCGGCTTCGCCCTGGCGGCGGCGACGTCGCGGCCCGACAGCCTGGTCTGGATGATCTACGGCGACGGCGCGCTCGGCTTCTCGATCGTCGAGTTCGATACCTTCGTCCGCTTGGGCAAGGGCTGCGTCGCGATCGTCGGCAACGACGCCGGCTGGACCCAGATCGCCCGCGACCAGGTCGTGATCCTCGGCGACGATGTCGGCACCGTGCTCGCGCCGACGGCCTACGACAAGGTCGCCGAGGGCCTGGGCGGCGTCGGCTTCGCGGTGCGTGACATCGCGGAGCTGCCCGGCGTGCTGGCCCAGGCCAAGGCGCTCGCGCGCCAGGGCAAGGCGGTGCTGGTCAACTGCCACATCGGCAAGACCGAGTTCCGCAAGGGCAGCATCTCGATGTAGTCGCGCCGTGCCGCGCCGCGCCGTGCCGCGTCGCGCTGTGCCGTGCCGCGCGGTGCCGGGCTCAGGCCTGGCTGCGCCGCACCCGCAGCTGGGCGCCGAGCTCGGTCGAGGCGTAGGGCGACTCGGGATCGTCGCCGAGGGGATGCAGGCTGACGAGCAGACCCAAGGCGCCGGGGCCGAGCTGCGCGGCGTTGGCCTCGTCGGTGTCGATGTGCATCTCGAGCTGGAACTTCGACGAGACGCGCACCTGCACGTCGCCGAACACCAGGTCGCGGCCGTCGCTGTCGATCGCCACGTCGACGACGTCGCCATCGCGCACGGCGAAGCGGGCCGCGTCTTCGGGCCGCATGTGGATGTGGCGCCGGGCGCAGATGACGCCCTGGTCCAACACCAGGCTTCCGGCCGGGCCGACGAGCGTGACGCCCGGCGAGCCGGCGACGTCGCCCGAGCTGCGGACCGGCGCGTCGATGCCGAGGTGGAACTCGTCGGTGCGCGAGATCTCGACCTGACAGTCGCGGCGCTCGGGGCCGAGGATGCGCACACCCTCGATGCTGCGCCGCGGCCCGACGATGGTCAGCGTCTCCTTGCAGGCGAACTGCCCCGGCTGGCTCAGCGGCTTGAGCGGCGTCAGGGTCGCGCCCGGGCCGAACAGCGTCTCGACCGCGTCGCGCGTCAGGTGGATGTGGCGCGCGGACACCGCGATCGGGATCGGCGGTGGCGTCGGCACCCCGCGCGTCCGCTCCTGCACCGCCGCGACCGCGACCGCCGCTTTGGCGATGGCGTGCTCCTCGTCGGTGGCGATGACCAGCAGCTGCACACGGCTGTGATCGGCCGAGATCCGCGCCACGGGCGCCGTCGCCCGGTCGACCCGCGCCGCGGCGTTGCGCTCGGCGTCGAGGTGCGCGCCCAGGTAGCCCAGGCCCGAGGCGACGCGCTGGCGGACGGCCGCGGCGTTCTCGCCGACGCCGGCGCAGAAGACGATGGCGTCGACGCCGCCCAGCGACGCCGCCATGGCGCCGATGCCGCGGCGGATGCGATGGCAATACACCGCCAGCGCGTGCTGGCAGCGATCGTCGCCAGCGGCGGCCGCGGCCTCGATGTCGCGCACGTCGTTGCCGACGCCGCTCAGGCCGGCGAGGCCGGATTCGCGGTTCAGCAGGCGCTCGAGGCCGTCGACGTCGACCTCGCCCCGGCGCAGCAGGTCGATCAGGATGCCGGGATCGACGTCGCCGGAGCGGGTGCCCATCGCCAGGCCCTCGAGCGGCGTCATGCCCATCGTCGTGTCGATGCTGCGGCCGAACTCGACGGCGGTCAGGCTGGCGCCGTTGCCCAGGTGGCAGGTGATGAGGCGCAGGTCGCGCAGATCCGCCTGCAGGGCCCTGGCTGCGGCCTCGGCGACCCAGGCGTGCGAGGTGCCGTGGAAGCCGTAGCGGCGCAGGCCGAGGCGCTCGCTGAGCTCGGTCGGCAGCGCGTAGCTGCGAGCACGGCGCGGCAGCGTGGCGTGGAACGCGGTGTCGAAGATCGCGACGTGCAGCGCGTCGGGCAGCAGCGCGCGCGCCGCGCGGATGCCGGCGAGGTTGGCCGGGTTGTGCAGCGGCGCGAGCGGGATCAGCGCCTCGATCGCGGCCTCGACGGCGTCGTCGATGACCGTCGCGGCGACAAAACGCTCACCACCGTGCACCACGCGGTGCCCGACGATCGTCACCGCGCCACCGGGCGCCGCCGCCGCCAGCGTCGGGAGCGTCCGGCCCATCGCGGCCGTGGCGTCGACCAGGCCCAGCGGCACCGGCGCGTCGCCGTCCCAACGGGCGAAGCAGCCCTCGCTGCCGATCCGTTCGATGCGGAGCGATCGCAGGCGGGCGCCGCTCGAAGGGTCGAGCAGATCGGCCTTGAGGCTCGAACTGCCCGCGTTGCAGACCAAGACAACCATCGCGGCCTCCCGTGAACCAACCGCCTGCACGATGCCCCGCCGGGGCGGCCGTGTCGACCTCGGTCCACTGGGGTCGATGCGCGCCGGACGCCTTGCGCCCGAGGCCCCTTGCCTGTCAAAATCCCGCGACCATCGCATCGCGAGTCGGCACGCGTGCTGACGACGCAGCGAAAGCGGGAGGCGCTCGTGGCGATCATTTGCTTCTACGGGGACGACGGCCAACTGCAAGAGGTCCGCGTCGGGCCGACCCGCCCCACGATCTCCATCGGCCGCCAGAGCACCTGCGAGATCCGCACCGCCGGCCAGAGCGTCTCGCGCGTGCACGCCCGGGTGCAGTGGCAATCCGGCCGCTTCTACATCTACGACCTCGGCTCGTCGAACGGCACCTTCTACCAGGGCCGGCGCCTCGCGCCGCAGCAGGGGACCGAGCTCGTCGACGGCGCGATCTTCCTCTGCGGCACGTTCGAGATGCGCATCGACGTCGAGCCCGGCGACGACATCAGCGTCGCCCGCCCCGCTGCGCCGCCGCCGCCGCCGCCGCCGGGTGCGATGCCGCCGCCGCCTCCGGGCGCCATGCCGCCGCCGCCGCCCGGCGCCGTGCCGCCGCGCCCGGGCGTGAAGCCACCGCCGCCGCCGCCGCCGGGTGTCGTGCCGCCGCCGCCGTCCGCCGCGGTGCCGCCGCCGCCGGGAGCGGCCCCGAGCGCCCCCGTCGCGCCGAGCGCCCCCGTCGCGCCCCTGCCGCCCACGGGCAAGGTGCCGGCACCGCCGAGTCCGGCCGCGGGCAACGACGACGACACGCCGGCCGAGGGCACGCCGGTCATCAAGTCCAAGAGCACGGTGTCGTTCGCGCCGATGAGCGTGCCGCCGCCACCGACGTTCACCCCGAACCCGCACGCCCGGCCCTTCGACGAGCCGCATCCGCCGTCCACCAGCGGCGGTCTGGTCGACCACGAGTCCGAGTACGTCGACGAATTCGAGGAGATCGACGCGCCGGCGCCGGCTCCCGCGCCCGCTCCCGCGCCTGCTGCGGCGCCCGCGGCGCGCGCGATGGTGGACCTCGACGACGACGACGACGACGACGACGACGGCGGCGCGACCTCGTTCATGGAGGCGATCCGCTTCGAAGAGGACGCTGACGCCTCCGGCGACGCCACCGCTGAGGCCGAGGACGCATCGAACGACGACACGTCGAACGACGACGCTCCCGTCGAGGTGGCCGACGATCCGATCGACCTCGCCGCGGACGCGGCGGACGACGCCGCCGCCGCGCACGACGCCCCGGAGTCGGCCGCGGCCATCGATCCGGCGTTCCTCGCCGAGGTCGAGGCGCAGGCCGCCGAGCTGGTCCAGGCCCAAGAGGCGTTGGCGGCGCTGCGCGAGTCCCTCGAGGCGCGCTACGCCGAGCAGCAGCAGGTCGAGGCCGAGAACCAGGCCCTTCGTGCCGACCTCGACGCGGCGCGCGCCGCCGCCGAGCAGGCCCAAGCGCAGCACGGCGACGCGGGTCACGAGCTCGAGCGCCTGCACCAGCGCGTCGAGGAGCTCGACGAGACGCTCGAAGAGGCACGCGCCGCGCGACGGGCCGCCGAGACGATGGTCGAGCTCCTGCGCGGCCAGCTCGACGCGGTTGGCGGCTCGAGCAACGCCGCCGCCGCCGAGCGCGACGCCCTGGCCGCCGAGCGCGACGCCCTGGCCGGCGAACGCGACGCCCTGGCCGGCGAACGCAGCGCCCTGGCCGGCGAACGCGACGCCCTGGCCGCGGAGCGCGACGCCCTGGCCGCGGAGCGCGACGATCTCGCCGCCTCCCTGCGCATCGCGCTGGCCGACGCCGCCTCCGCCGCCGCGTCACTCCACGACCAGGCCCAGGCGAGCCAAGGCGAAGTGGGCGGCCTCCAGGCCGAGATCGACGAGCTGCAGGCAGAGGTGGCGGAGCTCCGTGCCGCGATGGCCCAGGCCCGGCAGCGCGCCGACGAGGCGGAGGCCGAGCTCGTCGAGCTGCGCGCGTCACTCGACGCGGCGCTCCAGGCGCGGGACGAGGCCCTCCAGGGCCGGGATGACGCCGAGGCCCGCCTGGCCGAGGCCGCGCTCGCCAGCGCCGACCTCGACGCCGCGCGCACGGCCATGGAGGCGGTCCGCGCCGAGGCCGCCCAGGCCGCCGATGCCCGCGATCAGGCCCAAGCCGCCGCCGACGCCGCGCACGCAGAGCTGGCCGCCGCGCGCGACGACGTCGAGACGGCCCGGGCCGAGGCCCAGGGCGCGCGCGCCGACGCCGAGGCCGCACGCGCCGCGCTCGAGAGCGCCCAGGCCGACGCTGAGACCGCCCGCGCCGCGCTCGAGGCCGCCCAGGCCGACGCCGCATCGGCGCGGGCAGAGGTCGAGGCCGCCAGGGCCGACGCAGAGACCGCGCGCGCCGCGCTCGAGGCCGCCGAGGCCGAGCTCGACGCCGCGCGCGCCGCCGCGACCTCGGCCCAGGCAGCCGTCGCAGACGCCGAGGCTGCGGCGCACCAAGCGCTCGAGGCCGCCGCGTCGGCCAGGGAGGAGTCCGAGCAGGCGCGCGCAGACGCCGAGCAGGCGCGCGCAGACGCCGAGCAGGCGCGCGCAGACGCCGAGCAGGCGCGCGCCGAGGCTGCGTCCGCGCACGAACAGGCCGCCGCCGCGACCGCGGCGCTCGCCGCCACCGAGGGCGACGCGTCGCAGGCAGCGTCCACCGCTGCCGAGGCCGCCGCGGCCGCGTCGCAGGCCCGAGCCGATGCCGAACGCGCCGACGCCGAGCGGTCAGCCGCCGCCGAGGCGCTCGCCGCGGCCCAGGACGCGCTCGCCGAGGCCCAGGCGGCCTTGGAGCAATCGCAGCGCGATCTCGCGGAGGCCAAGGCCGAGGCGACGCGCCTGCAGGCCGCGTTCGACGACGCCCGGGGCGCTGCGGGCGAGCAGGACGCCGTGCTCGACGCCGCGCGCGCCGAGGCCGGTCAGGCGCGGCAGGCCGCCGAGGCCGCGCAGGCCGACGCCGAGCGAGCCCGCGCCGACGCCGACGCTGCCGCCGCCGAGCTGGCGGAGCTGCGCGCCGCGCTGGAGCAGGCCGAGACCCGTGCCGAGGCCGCACGCCGCGACGCCGACGCCGCGCGCGCGGAGGTCGAGGCCGGGCTCCAAGGTGCCGACGCCCAGCTGATCGACGCCAAGGCGATGGTCGAGACCGTCCAGGGGGAGCGCGACGCAGCGCAACAAGCCGCCGCCGCGGCCACCCAGCAGGTCGAGGCGCTACAGGCCGCGTGCGACGCCGCCGAGGCCGCGCGCACCTCGGCCCGGGCCGCGCTCGAGGCGCTCGAGGCCGACGTCGCCACGCTGCGGACGGAGCTCGCCGCTGCGCGCGACGACTTGGATGCGGCCCGGGCCGACGTCAGCCGCTTGCAGCAGGAGGTCGAGGCGGCCTCGTCGGGGGCGGGCGACAACGAAGCCGAGCTGCAGGCGCTGCGCGACAAGCTCGCCGCCGCCCGCCAGGACGCCGAGGCTGCTCGCGAGGCGCTCGATGCCGCCGAGGATCGGCTCGCCGTCGCGGTGGATCCGGCCGAGGTGCAGACGCTGCGGGACCGGATCGACGCCCTGCTCGCAGAGCAGCGCGCCGCGCCGGCGCCGAGCGCCGGCGGCATCAGCCCCGAGACCATCGCCCTGGCCGACGAGCTCTACGGCACCATCGCGTCGCTCAAGCCAGACCTGCGCGCCCTCGACGACGCGGTCGCCATGCTCGACACCGACGATGCCGAGGAGCGTGAGGAAGGGCTCGACCAGCTGCGCGAGGCCCTCGGCACGGCCCATGGCCGCATCGCCGACCTGCGCAGCCAGGCGAGCGATCTGCGCGACAAGCTCGGCGCCTGACCGCAATCCGGGCCCGGCCCGCGAGGCGCGAGGCGGGTCAGGCCTGGGCCGCCATCGCCACGACCTCGTCGGCGAGCTGGCCGCAGCGCAGGTTTGCGGGCACCGCGATCTCGATCTGCTGCGGCTTGGCCAACTGCAGCGCGTCCATGATCGCCACGAACTCCTTCAACGACTTGCCGCCGCCCAGGCGCGGATTCCAGCGCTTCTCTTCGCCGATCGAGCTGGCGGTCCGGCCGTGGTAGTCATGGCCCGGGTACACCAGGCAGCTGTCGGGCAGGGTGAAGACCTTGCGCTGCACCGACTCGTAGAGCGCCGTCGCGTCGCCCTGCTGGAAGTCGGTGCGGCCACAGCCGCGGATCAGCAGCGTGTCGCCGGTGAACGCCATCGACTGGTCGCCGAGCACGTAGGTGATGTCGCCCGCGGTATGACCCGGCGTATGGCGCGCCTGCAGCGAGAGCGCGCCAAAGGTCAGCACGTCGCCATCGCGCACGAGCACGTCGGCGCAGCCGGCGCCGCCATGCTCCGACACCACCGACCGGGAGCCGAGGCGCTCGCGCAGCAGGCCGCTGGACGTGACGTGGTCGGCGTGGACGTGCGTCTCGATCGTGTAGACCAGACGCAGGTCCAGCTCCCGCAGCAGCTGGACGTCGCGTTCGACCATGTCGCGCACCGGGTCGATCAGCACCGCCACGCCCGCCGCCTCGTCCGCGAGCAGGTAGGTGTAGGTCCAGGTGGTAGGGTGGAACAACTGACGGAACAACATGCGAGCCTCCTGCGGATGTCCTGGCGTTCACGGCGAAATCCGCCGACGCCTTCGAATCCGAGGAGCCCCCGGCCGGGCAGACCGTTACGCGGCCACACGCCGCGCGTTCAAGACGAGCGCGCGCCGAGCCGTCCCAGCAGGGCAGACAGGCCCTGGGGGCTCAACCGGACGCCGCGTTCCACGAGCCTGCCGTAGAGCAGGGCCGTGGGCACGGAGCCATCCCGGCGCTCCTGCGCCGCCAGGTGCATCTCGTAGAGCACCAGCCGCTCAGTGCGGGTCAGCCCGTCGCGCACGTCGGGGATCTCGTCCCACTCCGGGTTCCAGCCGGGCGGTGGCGGGGGCGCAAGGTCGCGTCGTCGTCCAGCCATGGCGGCGTCCCTCCGGATCAGGCTCCGCTGAGGTGTTGGCCGCAGACGCGCAGCGTGCTGCCGCTGAGGCCGATGGCGCCGGGGCTGACCAGGAAGGCGACGGCGTCGGCGATGTCCTGCGGCAGGCCGCCCTGGCCCAGGCTGTTCAGGCGCCGGCCGGCCTCGCGCAGCAGCGGTGGCATCTCGGCGGTCATGCGCGTCTCGATGAAGCCAGGGGCCACGGCCATCGCAGCGCCGCCGTCACGCGCCATGCGCTGCGCCAGCGCGTTGACGTAGCCGATCAGGGCGCGCTTGGCCGTCGCGTAGTTGGTCTGGCCCGGGTTGCCGGCGATGCCGCCGATCGACGACATGCACAGCACCCGGCCATTGGCCGCCAGCCGACCGCTGGCCAGCAGCGCCTCGCTCAGGCCGATCGACGCCTCGAGGTTGACCGCCAGGCAGAGATCCCACTGCACCGGCGTCATCTTCGCCAGGGTGCGGTCGCGCGTGATGCCGGCGTTGTTGACCAGGATGTCGATGCGCAGGCCACGCTCCGTCAGGGTCTCGATCAGCTGCCCCATGGCCCCGGCCGCCGCGAGGTCGCACTCGATCGCGACGCCGTCAACAGCGCTCGCGACCTCGCCGAGCTCGGCGGCCGACGACGGCAGGTCGACGACCACCACCCTGGCCCCCTCTTCGGCCAGGCGTGTCGCGATCGCCGCGCCGATGCCTCGCGCAGCGCCCGTGACCAGCGCCGTCCTACCGCGCAGGCTCGCCGCGATCGTGTCGTCGGCCACGCCCTTGGCGAGGTGACCGACGCGCAACACCTGGCCGCTGACGAAGGCGCTGCGCTGCGAGAGCAAGAAGCGCAACGGAGCGCCGCAACGTTCCTCTGCGCCATCCTCGACCAGCAGCAGGTTGGCCGTCGCCCCCTTGCGGCCGATCTCCTTGCCCAACGCCCGCACGAAGCCCTCGAGGCCGGCGCGTGCCGCCGAGCGCAGCGGCTCGCGGGTGGACTCGGTCGGGCGTCCAAGCACGACGACGCGGCCACAACGCGCGAGCGCGCCGATGCGGCCGTGCAGCGCGTCGTAGAGCAGCCGCAGGTCACTCGGCGTCGCCACCTCGCTCGCGTCGACGATCAGCGCGGCCACGGGGCCCGCGCCGCCCACGGACGCGGTCGCCGCGCCCGTCGCCGACTCGCGATCGACCATGGCGCCGCCCTTGCGCGCCGCGTTCGCCGCGACCTCGGCGAGGCCGGCGCTGCCGACTCCGTGCGCGACCACGACCACATGGCGGTCCGCCAGCGGCAGGGCCGGGTCGCTGCCGCTGGCACGTTGCAGCGACTGCGGCATCGGCACGGGCAGGCCGAGCGTGCGCACGGCGCGGCGAGCAAAGGGGTTCTTGCCGAATTCGAGCAGGAAGTCAGACATCGTGTCGTCCCCGAAGGTGTCGGCGTCGCGCCGGGCAGGCGGGCAGGGCGCCCGCGCAGCGTCAGTTCGACCCGGCCGGCAGCTCGCTCATCTGCTGGGTGAAGGCCCAGGTCGTCCAGGCATACCAGAAGAGCTGATCCTGCGAGAAGTGGTCGATGGTCAGGCTCGGGGCAAACAGGCGCGACAGGCGCATGCGCAACGGGCCGGTCGGCAGGGGCTGCCAGCCGCCGATCTGCGAAAAGTCGGGCAACACGACCGAGGTCCGATGACCCGCGACGACGATGTCCCAGAAGCTCAGCTGCCAGAAGGTCGTGATCTGCAGCCATTGCAAGTGCGCGTCGCTGCCGCCCGGCCAGGTCCACTTCAGCTCCGCGGGCACGGGCTCGTCGGGCAATGGGGCCAGCCACGACGGCATCTCGAGCCAGCGCTCGAGCGAGAGCACGGGCTCACCGACCGAGACCAGGCCGGCCGACGTCGGCGCGAGGCCTCGCAGGTCGGCGCTGACGCCAGGCAGGGTGCGGTGGTTGACCTTGGCACCCGGCGCCGCGGCGTCGAGGACCTCGAGCCAGGTCCCGCTGGCGCCGACGACGTGCAGATCGGTGCCGACGCGCAGCAGTCCGAGCAGCGAGGCCTCGGTCCCTGTCGCCAGCTGGACGGCGGGGCCGCTCGCCTCGACCGCATGCAGCACGCGGCCGTCGACGCCGCAGGCCCAGAGATCCGCCGCGCTCGCACCCGTGACGGCGTGCAGGGGGCGTCCGCTCGCCGCGATCCGCTTGGTCCACACCGGGGTGCCGCCCGGCGTGAGCGTCGTGGGCGGGGCGATGAAGACCGCGCCGTCGCTGGTGGCGACGGCGAGGCCTCCGTCGTCCAGGCGCGCCAGGGCCGTCGGCCCCTCGCCTTGCGTCGTCGCCTCGCTGCCGACCGGCCAGGGGCCCTCGGCCGTCGCGACCCAAGCGCCGTCCCCACGCCGCCAGAGCGCGCCGTCGGCGGTCAGGAGCCAGACCGCGCTGCCGTCGACGCCGGGTGCCGCGCCGGCCAGGCCGATGATGGTGGCGTTGGTCGGCGAAGGCATCGCCTGCCATCCGAGCGTCGGATCCCGACGCAGCAGCGTGCCGCCGGTGCCGCCCACCCAGCCGTCGTCGAGTGTCGGATCGAGCCAGATCGCAACCAGATCTGCGTCGGTGGGCTGTGCTTGTGGCGTCCAGCTGCCGCCGGTCCAGTACAGGATCCGACCGCCGCGGCCGACCGCGTAGCTGCCGGCGGCGCCCGTCGCCGTCGCCACCGCCGGTGCCGAGCCCGCGTCGGCGTTGCTGGGGCCTGGCTCGCCTTTGGGCCACCAGACCATGCCGTCGCCTTCGCTCGGTTGCTGCTGCATGAAGTGGCCGAGCGACAAGGGCGCGCCCTCGTCGCCGAATTCGGTCTTGAGGCCGCCATAGAGCTCGTAGCGCAGGCCCGACAGCGCGCCGTGCAGCGACGTCGGCAGCCCTTGGAGCACGAGCACGTCCGTGCGCGCCGTGCTGCTCGCCGCGGCCATCTCCAGCACGCCCTCGCCGCCGAGGTCGAGCCAGGCCGTCATGGAGCGGATCTTGCCGACGCTGTCCGGCCCCATCGGCAGTCCGGCCATGCGCACTGGCAGCGAGCGACCCAGGCGCGTATCGAGCGAGACGTCGATGGCCACCGGGTGGATGTCGTCCGGCACCTCGACGCTGCGCTTGACGCCCAGCCACAGGCCGACGAACGCGCCGGTCTTGGCGTCGACGTAGCCCGCGCGGCAGGCGACCGCCAGCGAGCCCAAGCGCGTCTGGATCTCGAAGTTGCCCTTGTCGTCGACGATGGCGCCGGGGCCCGGGTCAGGGTTGGTCGAGAACATCCAGGTCTGCGTCGTCTCGCAGCGGGTCTGCGCCTTGCCGATGCGCGGGATGCACGCTGCCACCGGAGCCACCGCGCCGCTGGGGACGCCGCCGCCGCCGGCGGCCGGGTTGGCGCCGGTCTCGGTCGTCGGGTTGGGCAGCTGGGTCGGCACCGACGCGACGAAGCGGCACTCCCAGCCCTCGTCGCCGCAGTCGGCGTCCTTGGTGCAGGGCTGCAGGCAGAGGCCCGTCGCGGTGGCGGTCACACCGGTCGCCGGCCAGACCGGGGCGTCCGCGGCCAGGCAGCTCGTGCCCGCGCTACATGCCAGGCCGCCGCCGCACGGGGCACATGCTGCGCCAGGCGGCGCCCCCGCCTTGCAGCGACCGCGCGGCAGGCCCGCGTACTTCGCGGCGTTGAGCACCCGGCCGCGGATCGTGCCGTCGCTGTAGAACTTCTTGGGCCACTCGAACGTGCCCGTGCCCTGCTCGGGGTATTTGCGGATCAGCAGCGTCGCGTTCTCGCTCGAGGTGCCAGCGATGGTCGCGGCGCCCCAGCCGGGCTTGCTGGCGCTGACGTCGAGCGGCCCTGCGAGGCCGACCGTGCTGATCACGACCTGGCCGCGCTGATCGGTCATGCCGCGCAGCGCGACGTCCTTGCCGTCGCCGATGACGACGAGCGCGTCCGCGACGACGCCGCCGGGCCAGTCGGCGCGCATGACGGTGACGTTCAGGGCGCGGTCGATCGGGCCGCCCCAGGTGCCCCAGGCCTCTTGCGCAGGGTCGAAGTAGACGTAGGCGTTCTTCAGCAGGCTCTGGCCCTTGGGCGACTGCTTGCTGCCGAAGCGGGCCACGACCGTGGCGGGGCCGGGGGCCTCGGCCGGCGGCGTCCGGGTTCGCGCCAGGCCGGCGTCGACCACCTCGATGCCGATGCTGTCCTTGCCGGCGAACTGCACCACGCTGAGGGTGTCGACACCATCGCCGACCAGGTCGACCAGCGTGCCACCCGATTGGGCGCCGCGCCCCGGCAGGATCGCGGCCAGGCGAGGCAGATCGCTCGCGAAGCGCACCTTCTTGGGGAAGACCGCGACCCCGCTGGCAAAAAACAGGCGCACGTCCGCCCAGCCCGGACTTCCGGCCGGCCCGACCATCAAGAGCGACTGCGGCCCTTGCGTTCCGGCCTCGAGCTTGGACGCGTCGAGCGGGCCGATACGCACCCCGAGCACGGGGCCCAGCGTCGTCGGCGCTTCGTAGCGCAGCTCGACCTTGGTGCCGCCCTTGGGCGCCAGGCGCTCCGGCTTGATCCACGACAGCGTCACGCCCTGCAGCTCCGGTGGCGAGGCGGCCTCGGTGTAGGTGAAGCCGTCGACCAGGCGCGCCTGGCCGTCCTGGTTCGCGGCGATCACGTCCACGACACCGACCGCGCCGGCCGGCAGCAGCGCCGTGGCGTTGAACTCGTCGAGGATCGTCGGCGAGATCGCGAGCTTCGTACCGAAGATGAACTGCGTGCCGGGCAAGAACCCCGAGCCGCGGATCGTGACCAGGGTCGCGCCGTCCGTCGGACCGGTGGTGGGCTCGACCTCGTCGACGCGGACGGTGGCGATGTAGCGGTAGGCCAGGTCCAACGAGAGCTCCGGCAGCGGCAGCGCCTTGTCGTCCTCGCGCAGCACGCGCACGGTCACCTCGCCAGCCGGATGGGGCGGCGTGCGGCAGCGCAGGCGATCCTCGCCGAGGATCTCGACGTCGAGGGCCTTCGAGTCGCCGAACCAGACGCTCTTGGCCGTGTCGAGCCCGAGCCCGACGAGCTCCACCGAGGTCAACCCCTGGGTCGGCCCCTCGGCCGGCTCGACCGCGAGCAGCACGGGCCCGGACGGCTTGCTGTCCTCGGGCGCGGCGGTGTCCGGCTCGATCTGCGACGCGACGTCGCCGGCGTCGAGTGAAGCGCCGGCGTCGCCGCCTGCGTCCTTGGCGACGTCGCTGCAGCCGGTCGCCACCAGCGCGACCTGCAGCGCCGCCAGCAGCGCGATGGCCGGCCACGGCAGGCGTGGCCGACGCGCCATCGCCCCCACGCCGCCGCCTTGCGGGCCTTGATGGCGCTCGCGCGCGGTCGACATGCGGTGTTGCTCGTCCATGGAGACCTCGATCGACCCCGGCGGCGGCCTGGGCGCAGCGCGCCGGACGGCCTCGAACCTCGCTCGACCGGGGCCGAGCGCGCAGCAAGATAGCAGGCAATCGGTCGCAACGCAGGCATTTGCGTCGACCTTGGTGCGTGCATCCACGCACGAGCCGACTGCCAGGCCTGCCGCGGTCGCCGCTAGTCCTCGGTGCAGTAGCGCAGCGAGCAATTCGGCGCGTTCGGCAGCTTGAACACGTAGAACGTGCCGCAGCTTCGCACCTGGATCGACGCCGACCAGTTGCAGGTGTTGCCGCTCCAGTTGAAGCAGACCGTGCGCGTGACGACGTTGTCCGCCAGCGCGGGCAGCGACCCCTGCATCCAGCCGGTCGCCGACGTGCCGCAATGGTTCACGGCCGGGGCGGTCATCGCCAGCTTGGTGCCTGCGCCGCCGGTGAAGCGGTACCAGATGTTGCCCATCGACGAGTCGCAGCCTCCGCCGCCGCTGCCGTAGGTCGCCTTGCGCGTGGCGTCGCTGTTGATCGTCGGGTTCAGGCACTCGGGGACCTGCGGCATCTCGCTCTTGCAGCTGCTGCTGCAGCCGTCGTTGTCGGTGGTGTTGCCGTCGTCGCACTCCTCGACGCCGGCCTGCACGACCTTGTCGCCGCAGACGGCCTTCTTGCAGGCGTTGGTGCAGCCGTCGGTGTCGACCCCGTTGCCGTCGTCGCATTGCTCGGCGCCCGACAGGATCCCGTTGCCGCAGGCGTTGGCGAACGCCAGGGTGCGCCAATCCGCGCCGTCGCAGACCAGCAGCAGCCCCTTGAGCGTGTCGACGTACGAGAGGCCCTTGAGCTTGGCTTCACAAGCCGGCAGCGGCTTGGGATCGGTCGGCAGCTGCACCATCCCCGGTACGAACAGACCGGGCACCGCCACGGCGCCCGCGGACAGGACCTTGACCGTGACATCGAAGGTCGCGACGGCGCCGTCGGTGGCCTTGCCGAGGTCGCAGAGGGCCGCGTTGCCGGGCAGCTGCAAGATGCAGAAGCTGCTGTCGAGCACCTTGAGCGTCCACAGGCCCTTGGCGGACTTGCCGACGTAGGCGCCGAGGTCGCCGTCTGCGGGCTGCTTGGGGCTCGGCCAGGTCGCGTCCAGCAGCTTGGCGTTGCTCGCGCCACAGGGATCGCACAGCGTGATGCCCTTGACCTTGTCGTCCGGAGGCAGCAGGACCACGCGCACCTTGGACAGGTCGCTGTTGCTCAGCACGACGTGGACGCTGATCGACTCGACCGTGCCCGCCTCGGAGATCGTCGACAGCACCGCGGCCTCGGCCCCCGTGTTGTCCGGGATCGCCAGCGGCAGGTTCGAGGTCGCGCCGACGATGGTGAACTCGTTGGTCAGCAGGCCACCGGTCACGGTCGCGAGCTTGCCCGAGGCCCCGCCGGCGACCGCCTTGCACTGCAGGCTGCCGTCTGCGGCGATGCCGACGACCGCCTCGCCGTCCTTGCAGCTGCCGCTGGCCTTCCACGTGCCTGTGAGCTTGCTGCCGTCACCGAGAAAGCTCTGCGCCGTCACGCTCTTGGCGATCAGATCGCCGCTGAAGGTCGCGTTCTTGGCCTTGATCGAGTTACCGCCGAGGTCGATGTCGCCGTCGAAGGCCATCTCGCTGGTCGAGACGCAGCCGGTGCAGGCGAGGTCGCCCGCAGCGCCTGCGAGTCGGGCGAAGCCGACGGCGTGCAGCGCCTGGCGCGGCAGCTCGGGATCGCCGCCGACGCGGACCCCAATGGCGGTCGCCGCGGCGAGCACGCTGTCGGGCACGGCCTTGGTGCCGCCGATGGCGAGCGTGAAGGCACCGGCGATGACCTTCACCCCGCTGTGCGCTTCGGTCCACAGCGGCTGCTGTGCCTGCAGATCGAGGTAGAGCGCGACCTCGACGTCATACGCGCCATCGGCCGCGGGGGCACCGCCGGCGCTGCGCAGGGCGCCCTCGAAGAGCAGCGTCGTGGGCGCTGCGAGGGCCGGCGCGGACCACGTCGCCGCCAGGACCGCGAAGGCGAGCGTCGCGAACCGCGCGACCCTCGCCGGCTTCAGCCGCGCCGGGATGCCGAGGAATCCCGCAGTCGTTGCGCCCTTGCGCCCGTCGATGGTGCCCATCTGCATCGCCTCCCTCCGTGGAACGGCCCCAGGCTAGCGGCCGACGCTGTCGACCACGAGTGTTTCTTGCGCATGTGCCAGGAACGCCGCGTCGCTCGGCGCCAACGGCAGCCTGCGTGCTCCGTCCAGCGTGAACCAGCCGATCGCGGCGTGCTCCAGCGCCTTTGGCGAGCCCTGGATGCGCACCGGGACGAACACGATGACGTACGGGCTGCCCGGATCCTGGTGCGTCGCCAGCGCGGCTCCGACCGAGGTGACGCGCACACCCAGCTCCTCGGCGAGCTCACGACCGATCGCGGCCGCGTCGTCTTCGCCCGGCTCGCGCTTGCCGCCCGGGAATTCCCAGAGCCCGCCGTGCCGCTTGTCTGCCGGTCGCTGCGCCAACAGCACCCGCTCGCCCTCGACGACGACGGCGGCCAGCACCCGGATCGTGCCGGCGGCAGCGGCGGCCGCGGTCTCGACCATCAGAAGACGGTCAGCCCGAAGATATCGTACATGCCGCGCACCAGGTCGATGAAGGTGGTGGCATCTTCGAGGTCGTAGCGCAGGCCGACGTCCGTCGGGTTCGCCTTGTAGGCCTCCGCGATCTTCGCCGCGCCCGCGACCATCTCGTAGCCGGCCGAGAACCAGCCCTCGCGCGGCAGCTTCAGCGCCTGGTAGACGCGGTAGTTCAGGGGGCTGGTGAAGGTCGCGACCGTCGCCTCGCCTGGCAGCGCCATCGCCTCGCCCGAGCCGTCGAGCCAGATCTTGATGCTGTCGTTGAAGGTCGAGTCCCATGCGGCGTTGAGCCACGCCATGCCGTAGAGCATCGCGTAGGGACGCAGCGTGTACAGGCCCGGCATCTCGATGCTCGGCAACGCCTGGCCCGCGGCCGGGGCGGCGAAGGGATCGGGCTGCAGCAGGCTGCCGTCGGCCTTGACCTTCCAGCCGACGACGTCGCTGCGGCCAGCCGCGAGGCCGCCGAAGATCGAGGTGATCTCCTTGGAGAAGTACAAGAAGGTCGAGAGGATGTAGTTGTTCAGCGGCTGCGACGCGTCGACGCCGATGAAGTAGGTCGTCGGGTCGGCCAGCACCTCGAGCGCGGTGACCTTGTCGTAGAACGCGCCGGCGAACTTGAGCCGCTCGTAGAAGGTGTAACCGGTGTCCTTGTCGAACTCGGTCCATTGGTACCGACCGACGCCGACCGGGATGATCAGGTCGGCGCACGAACCGTCGCCGTCGCAGGTCTGCGGCGTGGCGCAGACGGTCCCGGAGGTGTTGAACGAGAGCCAGCGGTACTCGTTCTTCGCCTTGTCGAGGCAGTAGCTGCCGGGCTCCGGATTGCTCAAGACCGAGGCCAACCAGCCGATGCCGCGACGCACGGCTTCGCTTGCCGCCAGGCCGCCCTGGTCGGCCTTCTCCCACGAGGTCTCGCTGATGCCGGCGCGCGCCGGTCGGTAGTAGGACATCCAATCCCACATGAAGCCCGGATTGTAGGGATCGTCGGGGTCGTACAGGTCGAAGAGCCAATGCTGGTACTGCAGCACGACCGGATGCATGTAGCGGAACCAGGCGCGCCCGGCGTAGTCGTCGAGGAAGAAGTCGACCCGATCCCGGCGAAACGCGTCGATGAAGTAGTGGTCCCGCCAACGCTGCATGCCTGACTCGACGATCTCCCACGGATCGGCGCCGTCGTCATAGACGTGGCAGGTCTTGGTGCCGCCTTCGTACTCGTCGGAGCAGAAGCGATACGGCACTGGCCAGAGCGTCCGCTTGCGCGGGCTGGTCTCGGTGCCGCCGACGGCGGTCATCTCGGCGACGATGTCCTCCATCGGCACCAGGCGCCGGTCGTCGAGCTGCTCGACGCCGCCGACCATCTTCGGGATGCCGGTGTAGTGGACAAAGCCGCGGGTCGCCGCGTCGACCACGCGCGCCGGATCGGCCCGCGACGGGTCGCCGTTGCCCAGGTAGCGCAGCTCTTCGCCCAGGGCGCGGACCATGCCGTGGTTCTGCAGCGCCGCGACGGCCTTGTCGCCCCAGACCTCGACCATCTCCGCGTAGCCAAAGGCGATCGCCGCCTCGTCGTAGCGGCCGAGGCCCTTGAGGTCGGCGTGGAATCGACCGGCGTACTCCATGATCGACGAGTAGCGGAAGTCGTTCATGCCGGCGTCGAGCTGCGCCTGCGTCGGCGTCTCGAGCGGTTTGCCGTCGGCGCCGCGCAGCGCCCAGTAGCCCTTGTGCCAGTTCATCGCGTCGGTCGACGCCTCGAAATTGTGGCGCAGGCCGAGCGTGTGGCCGACCTCGTGCAACGCGGTCGAATGGAACACGGCGATGTAGATCTGGGTCCACGCCTCGTCCGGGTCGAGGTCCTTGAGCTGCTTGGCGATGCCGAGCACGCCGTCGTCGACGAAGGCCGCGTGCATCATGTTGTGCTTGCGCAGCAGCCGCTCGCGGTCCAGGGCGGCGAGGCGGTTGCTCAGGCCCGCCCAGCGACGCGGCGAGATGCGCGCGCGCGTCTCGGCGTCCAGCGCCGGAAGCGGCGCGCCCGCCGGGGCGTTGGCGATCTGGGCCTGCGCGGCAGGCGTGCCCCAGCCGAGCGCGGCATCCCGCGTCAAGAAGGCCGCCTCGATCGCCTCGTCCTCGAGGTGGTCGAGGCGCGCCTGGGCCCAGTTGCCGTGGGCGACCAGCTTCTCCTTGCGCAGGTTCGCGATCGCCTTCTTCTGCTTGGGATCGACCCGCGCCGCCGCGAACGCAGACGCGGCCTCGCGCCGCGCCTCGGCGTCCGGCAGCGCCGGCAGCCACGCCTTGGCGCCGCCGCCTGCGGCGCTGCCGCCCCCCTTACCGCTCGGCGCCGGCTTGTTGCTGCTCTGCGCGCCCTTGCCCTTGGGGCCCGGCATGCCGGCCTTGCCGCTGGCCAGCGCGGTCGGGTCGCCCGCCTTGCCGAGCAGCGAGGCGACCACCTCGTCCGACGCCGTCTCGCCCAGACCATAGCTCTGAGGGTCGATCTCGCCCTGCACCAGGCGGACCAGGTCGCGGCCGGTGGTGGCGAAGCGACGCAGCTGCGCTCCGTACATGTGCGCGGCCGCGTTGATGATGCGCCCGTTCACCGGGTCGGCCCATGCCGGTCCGTAGCCCAGCAGGCCGGCTCGCGTCGGCTCGTCGACGTTCGAGAGCAGCGAGTAGCGCAGGTCGCCGACCCGCTGGCCGCGATCGACGACCGTGCCGTCTGCGTCGACCTTCAACGTATTGTCGCGCAGCACGAAGATGGGTGGCACGGCGTCGAGCGCGACACCTTTGCGTGCGGCCACGGCCTTGCGGAACGCCAGGTCCCAGCCGTCGGCGGTCCGTTGCGCCGCCTCGCGCAGCACGGCCGGGAAGCCCGGGGACAGGTAGTAGACGATCGGCTCGATCTCGCGCGCCGAGTACGGCAACGGGGCCCCGCTGTCGTCGCGGTAGCGCTTCCAGATCGCGTGGCGCTGGATCTGTTGCTGGCGCGCCGACTCGACCTCGCCGTGCTTGTCGTCGTAGCCGTAGCGCTCGGTGCGGAAGTAGCCGAATTTGTCGAACCAGGGCAGGCGCACCAGGAAGCCGTCCGGATCCTGGGCGAGGCCGAGGCTGACGGTCGCTTCTTCCTTGCCGTCCGGGACGATGTCGGCCCACTCGAAGACGCGGATCGGGTCGCCCGCGTCGTCGCGCGCGATGGCGTTGTCCGGGTAGGCGAGCGGCAGGTAGTCGGCGTCCCGCTTGGCGTCGACCTTGTACAGCGCGTTGCGCACCGAGATCTCGGCCGGACGACAGTCCTCGTTCAAGAAGAACCAGCAGGCCGGGTAGCGCTCGGGCCCCCAATCGGCGTCCCAGAAGTCATACGCGATCGGCTTGGTCGCCACCTTGACCACGAAGTCGATGTACTCGGCGCTCTTGCGCTCACGGTGGGTGCTCGGATCGCGGCTGTCGACCCAGGAACCGTCCTTGCCGCGCCATGCCAGGGTGAAGGCGTCTGGATCGTCCGGGGTCAAGATCGCCGCCGTGGCCGGCTCGGCGTCGACGCCGTCGACGGTGAACGCGAACGACGACATCAGGTTGTTGGACCAGTTGACGCGGATGTAGCCGCGCTCGTTCCAGGGCCGATCGGTCTCGTTCTCCTCGAGCACGTTGGTCTGTTCGCCCGTGGTCGCGTTGTACGAGCGGATCACGTCGAAATGGCGCACGATCGGCCAGGCGGCGATCGGCGTGCCGTTGACCTTGCTGCCCGGATGGGCGCTGCCGCTGTGCGCGATGTCCGTGCCGGCGATGAAGTCGTAGGTGCGGTAGGCGACGAGCTGGTCCTGCCGGATCTCGAAGCGGACGCGCTCGAGCTCCTCGGTCTCGCCGATGAAGGTGTAGCCGACGTGGTAGGGCGCGTCGACGACCGTGCGCGCGAAGTACCACTCGCCCTCGAAGATCGACTTGTGCAGCGCGCCCGGCTGGACGCGATCGATCAGGCCGACGTCCTGGGCGCAGCCGGCGAGCACCGCCCCCGCCAGCACAAGGCACCAGATCGCCAGTGCGCGCAGCCTTGCGCCCATGCCGAGGGTCTTGGATTCGGTCGCCATGGTTCGTACTCCCTCTGCCAACGTCCCGATGGTCGCAGCGCCATGCGTCCTGCTGTGACCGAGCGTCGCCATGCCATCGCACGTCGCCGCGTATGCCCGTGTCCGAGGCCAAAACGTCGCACGCCGCAGCGCGGGCGGCTAGTCCCTGCTGCGGCGTGCGGCGCGTTGCGCGTCGTCGCGGACGACGGCTACCAGTCGTCGTCGCCGAAATCGACCTCGTCGATGTCCTCGTCGGCGCCGCCGGTGCCCGTGCCGTCATCGTCCTCGGCCTCGTCGCCGGTGAACATGCGGATCAAGCGGGCCTCATCGTCGTCCTCTTCTTCCTCTTCCTCTTCCTTGAAGTCGGCGTCTTCCTCGAAGTCCTCGTCTTCGCTGTCCTCGTCGTCCTCGTCGTCGTCCTCGTCGTCGTCGTCGTCCTCGGGCTCGGCTTCGTCCTCGTCCTCGTCGCGGCGGCGGCGGCGGCGGCGAGCCGCGTCGTCATCGAAGTTGAGCTCCTCGATCTCCTCCTCGTCCTCCTCGTCGCCGTCGATGTCCGGCAGGTCATCGTCCCATTCGTCGTCGCCCCAGCCAGCCAGCAGCGGCAGGTCGATGTCGTAGGTCTCGATGTCCATCTCGACGCCGTTGCCGGAGTCGTCGGCCACAGGCGTGGGCACGATCCACGCGGGCAGCATCAAGGGGGAGCGGCGGCCGGTCTGGGCGGGGCCGTCGATGACGGCGGTGTGCGGAGTGCGTTCCATGCTGTCGCCTCGTGCGCGTGCTTGCTCGCGCGTCTGCGTGTGTCCAACTTCGGTCGCCTCAATCAAATCGCGCGGTTCGGTGCAGTTGGCCCGCGATGCGCGCGATCCGCCAGACGCCCGGCAGCGGCGCTATTGTGGTGTCTGCTCGCCGTCTGGCAAGGGGCCGGAGCGGCCTTTTTGCGGAAAATGTCGCGTCGCCGACGTTGCGCGGCGCCGGGCCCCTGGCGCACCCTCGGCGCTGGCGGCAGCCCGGACCGCGCGGTTTCGCGCGCAGGAGCGCCGGAGGTGGTCTCGATGGTGCGGCTGACCCGGATCTACACACGCGGCGGCGACGACGGCTCGACCTCCCTGGTCGGCGGCGAGCGCGTCGGCAAGGACGACCTGCGCATCGAGGCCTTCGGCACGGTCGACGAGCTCAACGCGACCGTCGGCCTGTGTCGCGAGCGCAACGCCGCGGCCGGCGGCGACGCCGAGGCACGCGCAGCGATCGACGCGATGCTGGAGCGGGTGCAGCAGCAGCTGTTCGACCTCGGCTCGGGCCTCGCCACCCGGCTGGAGAGCCGCTGGCCCGGCCAGCCCGTGATCCAACCCGACGACGTGACCTGGCTGGAGCAGCGGATCGACGCGATGAACGAGGAGCTCGAGCCGCTGCGGTCGTTCGTGCTGCCGGGCGGCGGTCCGGTCGGCGCGATGACGCACCTGTCGCGGACCGTCTGCCGGCGCGCCGAACGGGCGACCTACCGCCTGGGCCTGGCCGAACCGATCGGTGCCGACGATCTGCGCTACCTCAACCGGCTGAGCGACTTCTTCTTCGTGTTGGGGCGCTGGGTGGCCAAGCGCCATGGCGAGCCCGAGACGCTCTGGACCCCCGGCAAGCGCGACTGACAGGTCGCGTCGGCGTCAGGGCGTCAGCGTGTCACGGCAGGGTGCAGGTCTTGGTCGGCGTGCCCGTCCCGCAGATCATCTGCACCGGGCAGTCGTAGTCCACGCTGCACAGGCGCTCGCAGAGCGCGATGCCGCTGTCGATGCATTCGGTGCCGAACGGGCACATCGGCTTGCCCGGGCCACAGAGCCCCTGGCAGTAGCCCGCGGTCTTGCCGGCGTTGGTAAAGCAGCTGCCGCTGCTGCATTCGCTGGTGGCGATGCAGTTGGCGCCGGCGCTGCCGGCCGGGCGCAGCGCGCAGGCGTAGCCGGGGGTGGCCGATCCGCCGGGCGTCGCGATCGGCACGCCGTAGACGCACTCGGTGCCCGGCGTCTTGCACGTATCGCTGTCGCCCGGCCCCTTGCACGAAGGGGCGCAGCTGCCCGAGAGCTGGTCCGCGCCCGGGACGCAGAGCGAGCCGATCGGGCAGGCGGCGTCCTTGCCGCAGGGTTGGCTGCAGATGCCTTTTTCTTTGTCCTTGCTGAGTTCGCACGGACCGTTGGCGCCGCACTGGCCGTCGACCAGGCAAGGCAGGCCGCCGACCTGGCAGGTGCCCTTGGCCACGATCTGGCACTTGCCGGACTGGCAGTCGAGGTCGGCCAGGCAGTCACCGCCGACGGGCGCGGCCTTGTCGGTGTCGAGACAGACCTTGACCTCGACCTTGGACAGATCCGTGCGCAGCGCACATTTGCGCGGCAATCCGCCGCCGACCTGGCAGTCGACGTCGCTGGTGCAGACCTTGAGGCAGAGCGGCTTGCCGTCACGCAGCACGCAGGCCGTGCCCGACTCGCAGCTGTCGCCCTTGCCGCAGCCGACGCGCGCGCAGTAGCCGCCGGGGATGTCGGTGATGCAGGTCGACTCGCCGCTGCAGTCGAGCGGCCCCTTGCACAGCGTGCCGGGTTTGGCCTTGCCGCCGGGCAGGCAGAGCTGGGTGTCGACGCCGCCCCAAGCCTGGGTCAGGCGCTTGCAGGCGTAGCCATCGTCGAGGCGGCAATCGCCGTTGACCTCGCATCCGGCGATGCAGAGCTGGCTCTTGTCGTCGGCACCCCAGCACGTCGCGCTGCCGGGGCAGGGCGAGCCGCCGACCGAGCATCCGGGCTGCGTGCAGTAGCCGCCCGGCCAGGCGAAGCACTCCAGGCCGGCCTTGCAGTCGAGCCCGTCCGCACAGGCCGCGCCGATCGGGTTCTTGCTGCCGCTGGTGTCCTTGACGTCGGCGACGGTCGTGTCCGGCTGGCCGCTGTCGGCCGCAGTGTCCGGCTGCGCCGTGTCCTGGACGACGGTCGTGTCGTCGACCTGGGCCGTGTCGTCGCTCACGCTGTCGGCGACGCCGGTGTCGGCGCTGGTGTCCTGGCCGCCGGCGGCGGTGTCGGTCGGGGTGGCGCTGGCGTTCGGATAGCAGAACATGCCCTTGGCGTGGTAACCGTCCGGGCAGATGACCGTTTTTTCGCCGCTGCAGGCGAGCGCAGCCAGGCCGATCAGCACGATCGGCCACGTCGCGGGCCGGGTCGCAGGCTGCAAGGGCTCGGACGGTCGGGAACGGGGTGCGTCGATCACGGTGGCCTCCTGCGCGCCAGGATAGCGGAAGCCGTCGCCGAGCGCAGCACCGTGCGTGCGCCTTCGCTTCGTCGCCACAGGCCGCGGGCGTGGCGAGCCGACGCGCGGGGCGCCGGCCGAGATCGACAGGCGCTGGCCACAGCGGCTATGGTGGCGGGCCATGCGCACTGACCTCCACCGCCAGCCCGATCGTCTCCCCCACCAGCCGCCGCGCGCGCCCTGGCGCGACGCCATCGCCGCCAGCGTCGCGGCGATGCTCGCGATGGCCGCTTGCGGCCGTTCCCCGTCGCCGCCGGCCGCGCCGTCGCCGTCCGCTGCGCCGTCGCCGTCCGCTGCGCCGTCGCCGTCCGCTGCGCCGTCGCCGTCCGTCGGCGCCCCGACAGCCGGCGTCGCCGCCCCGACGGCCGCACACGCCGCGGCCGCCGTGCCCGACGACGAGCCCTCTGACGGCATGCCCTCGGACGGCGAACGCGCCGTCCCCGAGGGCGCCCCGGCGGCGCACGGCGACGTCTCGCGCTGGATCCATCGCGTCCCGGACGACAAGCCCCTGGCGACGCTCTTCGCCAAGGAGCTCCAGGACGCGGCCGCCGAAGGGCGCTCGATCGTGGTGATGTTCACCGCCGATTGGTGTTCGCCGTGCAAGGCGATCAAGGAGTTCGTCCACGAGAGCGCGGTGGTCCAAGCCGCGATGGCGCGCGGACGCCTGCTGTACATCGACGTGGACGAGTGGCGCGGTCCTGCGCACGCGCTGATCCCCGGCATCAACCCGACCAAGCTGCCGACGCTGGTGCGCGTCGACGGCGGCGGCGCCCAGGTCGTCACCTGCTACGGCAGCGATCTCGGGCTGCTGAGCGAGGATTCGGTCGCGACCAACCTCAAGCGGATGATCGAGGGCAAGGCACCCGAGAGGCCCTTCTACGCCGACAAGCCCGAGCTCGAGCGCGAGTTGATCGGCAAGCAGGCGGCAGCCCAGACGGCCCGCACCGGCGGCGCGGCCGAGCTCGAGGCCACGATCGAAGAGGCGGACGGCAACGCCGCACGCATCCACCTGGTCCTGCGCAACCACGACGGCCCGCGCCGCTGGTACGCCATCGCCGAGGCCAGGGGCGCGCTCGTCGAGTCGCCCGAGATCGCGGGCTGGCAGTTGGTCCGCTTTGGCGAGCACGTCCGTGCCGACTTCATCCGCTTGCTGCCGAAGGCGCCTTCGACGGGGCAGGTGCCGATCATGGTGCTGCCGGTCGCCGGCTACGGCTCGATCGACCTGCACGGGCTCAAGATCGCCGGCGCGTGGAAGAAGGGCGAGACGCTCGAGGTCTGGGAGCTCAATCGCCTCGGCCTCGACGGCCAGCCGCACCAGTTCCAGATGAAGCTGCCCTATCACCTCGACATCGCACACGCCGGCGTCCAGGCCGTCGCTGCGACCAACCCGGCGGTGCCGGTCCAACTCGCGCTCAAGCGCAAGCTGACGGTGGTGCTGCAATGAGCTCGATGGATCACGCCCCACGCGACGCGGGTCGCGTTCTCGCCGGTCGCGCCGTCGTCGGGCGCCTGGTCGCGCTCGCCGTCACGTCGGTGGCCGTCGTCAGCTGCGATCGCACCGAGCCCGCCGCGACCCCCCTGGCTGCGACGCAGCAGACCGACCCGACGCCGCTGGCCCAGGTGCCGGGCGCGTCCGCCGTCCCGGCCGAGGTCCAGGCCCATGCCGCCAGCGCCGCCGTCGCCGGGCTGCCGCCGGGCCATCCGCCGACCGGAGGTCATGCGCAGGTCCACGGCCAGGCTGCGGAGCCGCCGCGGGCCGCCGGTGACGTCGTCGCCCACGGGCCGACGGGCGTACTGCGCGAGGTGCTCGCGGGCGACGGCGCGACGATCCTGCGCATCGAGACCGAGCAGGGCGAGCGCTGGGCGGCGATCACCGGCGCCGCTCCTGCCGTCGGCAGCCGCGTGGCCGTCGTCGAGGCGGTCCGCCTGGTCGACCACCGTTCCAAGGCCCTGGATCGCACCTTCGAGGAGCTCTGGCTCGGGCGGCTCGCCAACGATTTCGCATCGGTGCAGGCGCCAGCCCCGGTGGTCTACCCCGCGGCGATCACGCCCGAGGTCGCGATCGCGGCGCTGCGCAAGGATGCCGCGACCCTGGCTGGCGGCGCCGTGCAGGTTCGCGGCGTCGTGGTCAAGGTGACCCGCCGCATCCTCGGCAAGGATTGGATCCATCTCCGTGACGCGTCCACCGGCGGTGAGGGGCCGACGCTGGTGGTCAACACCCGCGATCCGGTCGAGCCGGGCTGGGTCGTCACCGCGAAGGGGACGCTGGCGGTCGACGCCGAGATCGGCGCAGGATATCGCTACGACGTGTTGCTGCAGGACGCGGCGGTGCAGCGGGTCGCGGCGGAGACGGCCGCGACGCCGGAGGGCAAGTGAGCGGATCGACGTTGACCCTCGGTGAGTCGATCGAGCCCGTCAGCGGCAACCGCGACGGCACGCCCGTGACGATGCCGCGCGACGCCTTCACCACCCACGGCGTCATCGTCGGCATGACCGGCTCCGGCAAGACCGGCCTGGGCGTGGTCCTGCTCGAAGAGGTCGTGCGCTCGGGCGTGCCCGTGCTCGTCATCGATCCGAAGGGCGACATGGGCAACCTGGCGCTGTCGTTCCCGGGCCTGAGCGGCGCAGAGTTCGCGCCCTGGGTCGATCCGGCCGAGGCCCGAGCCAAGGGCCAGACCACCGACGAAGCCGGCGAGGCCGCGGCCGCGACCTGGCGCAAAGGCCTGCAGAGCTGGGGCCTCGACGCCTCGGCCGTCGCCACCTTGCGCGCGGCCGCCGACGTCACGATCTACACGCCGGGCTCGCACGCCGGTGTGCCGCTGTCGGTCCTCGGCTCGCTCGCGGCGCCGGGCGGCGACTTCGACGCCGACGCCGAGGATCTACGCGCCGAGATCGAGGCGTTCACCTCCAGCCTGCTCGTGCTCGCCGGGATCGACGCCGATCCAATGTCCAGCCGCGAGCACATCCTGATCGCGACGCTGATCGAGCGGGCCTGGCGCAACGGCCAGAGCCTCGACCTCGGCGCGCTCGTCGGCCAGGTCGCCCAGCCGCCGCTGCAGCGGGTCGGCGTGTTCGAGCTCGATCGCTTCTTCCCCGAGCGCGACCGCGAGAAGCTGGCGATGAAGCTCAACGGCCTCGTCGCCTCACCGAGCTTCCAGCCCTGGCTGACCGGCGCGCCGCTCGACATCGAGCGCCTGCTCTTCACCGCCGAGGGCAAGCCGCGCGCGGCCGTCGTCTACCTGCCGCACCTGCCCGACGAGCAGCGCATGTTCGCCGTGACGCTGCTGTTGTCGAAGGTCGTCTCGTGGATGCGCCGCCAGCCCGGCACCTCGGACCTGCGCGCGCTGGTCTACATGGACGAGGTCTTTGGCTTCTGCCCCCCGACCGGGGCGCCGCCGGCCAAGCGGCCGATCCTGACGCTGCTCAAGCAGGCCCGCGCCCACGGCGTCGGCGTCGTGCTGGCCACCCAGAACCCGGTCGATCTCGACTACAAGGCGATGTCGAACGCCGGCACCTGGATGGTCGGCCGGCTCTCGACCGAGCGCGACAAGGCCCGCATCGTCGAGGCCCTGCGCTCGGCCTCGGGCGACGTCGACGGCGAGGCCATCGACCGCTTGATCGGTGGTCTCGGCAAGCGCCAGTTCGTCGTGCTCGGGGCGCGCAACCCCAAGCCGACGCTGTTCACGACCCGATTTGCGCTCTCGTACCTGCGCGGGCCGCTGACGCGCGACGAGGTGGAGCGCCTGCGCCTGGCCCAGTCGCCTGCGCAGGCCGCGCCCCCCGCCGCTGCCACGCCGCCCGCCGCCGTCACGCCGCCCGCCGCCGCGATGCCGCCCGCTGCGGCTACGGTCGCCGAGCCGTCGACACAGGGGGCGACCCACAGTGCCGCGGTCACGGCCTCGATCGTCGACCACCCCGGCGCGCGCGCCCCCGACACCTCGCCGCAGCCGAGCGTCGACGCGATGCTGCCTCCCGCCTCGCGTCGACCCAAGGCCGCGCCGGCGCCCGCCGTGGCCGAGGGCGTCCGCGTGGCGGTGCTCGACGCCAACGCCGCCTGGGCGCCGCTGGTCAGCGCCGTACCCGGCGGCCAGACCATGCGCGGCATCGTCGTCGTCCGGCTGCAGCTGAGCTTTCAGGTGCCCGGCCAGTTCGCGCCCTCGATCGAAACGTGGAGCGCGATCTGGCCGACCCCGCGCGAGACGTTCTCCATCGCGGACCTCCGCACCGTGTCGGTCACGGACGCAGACCTGCGCGGCAAGATGCCCGACGCGCCGCATTGGCAGGCGCCGGACGCGCCGATCCAAGCTCCGAGCTGGTGGCAGCAGCTCGGCGACGCGCTGCGCGCCCACCTGCAGGCGACCGTCAAGGCCGAGGTCTGGCTGCACCCGGGCTACGCGATGGCGTCGACGCCGGGTGAGTCGCGAGCGTCGTTCTTGCGCCGCACCCGCGTGATCGCCGACAAGCAAGCCGACGCCGAGGCCGCGGCGCTCTCGCACAAGATGATCGAGCACGCCGCGGCGCAGCGCAAACGCATCGACGCCGCCGCCTACGAGATCGACGCCCGCGCCGCCAAGGCCGAGTCGGCCCTCGCGGTGGCGATGCGCAACGAGGAGCAGGCGCGGCTGCTCGGCGCGCTGGGCAAGGGCGGCAGCAACCTCGAGGCGGCGCTCGCGGCGCTGACGGCGGCCCGCTCCGAGACGGCCGCAGCCGAAGCCGGGCGCGCCAAGATCGCCAGCGCTCGTGCGGAGATCGCCGCGTTCGAAGCCAAGCTCGGCGAGCGTGTCAGCGCGATCCACGCCGCCGCGATCGAGGCGTCCGAGCAGATCGAGCATCGCGTCGTCGCCTTGGCGCCGCAGGACGTGCAGATCGTCGAGCTGGCGTGGGTCTGGGTCCCCGCCGCCGGGCCGAGCGCATGAACGCTGCGCGTCGCACGCTGCGCATGGCCGGGGCGTTGGCCTGGTTGGCGACGTCGACCTTTGCCTGCGCCGAATGGCCCGACAAGCCCGCCGTCGTGCGCCTGCACGCCGACGCCACGCGTGTCGGCGACCAGGGCGACGCTGGCCCCCACGGCGTCGGCTGCAGCCGGATGCGGCGCCAGGTCCACATGACCGACGGCGTCGCGCTCCAGGTCTGCTGGCCTGTCGCCGCCGACGGCTCGCGCGCCGAAGGCGGGCCCTTTCCCGGCGTCGCGGTGCTGGCCGGCGGCCTTATCGACCCGGATCGCTATACATGGCTCGTCACGCACCTGGTCTCGCGCGGCGCCGTCGTGGTCGTGCCGGAGTTTCCGCTCGATCTCGCCATCCTCGACCTCGAACCGGCGATCGCCGCGCTGCAGCTGCTGCGCGACGCTGGGGCCAGCGGCTCGTCTTCCGGCGCGCTCGCGGGGGCGGTCCGGCTCGACAACGGCCTCGCGGTCGTCGGGCACTCCCTTGGCGGCGTGGTCGCGACCCGCGTCTGGCTCGACCAGCCAGACGTCGGGGCGCTGGTGCTGCTCGCTTCGTACCCTGACGACGCCGACGAGGTGAGCGCCCGCGCCGGCGATCCCGTCTTGTCGCTGGGCGGCACCAACGATCGCGTCGCGTTGGCCAGCGATGTGCGCGCCGGCTTCGAGCGCTTCGCCCCGCCGCGCTGGCTGGCGATGGTCGACGGCATGCATCACGCAGGCTGGACCGACGATGTGCCCGACGCCGAGCTCCAAGACGACGGGGTGCCGTCGCGCCCCATCGACGAGCTGCGCCAGGACGCGCTGCGGCTGCTCGACGCCTTCCTCGACGCCCATGTCGGCGGCGCTGCGTCCGGTTGGGCGCGGCTCAACGACGGCGTCTTTCCGCGCTTGACGGTGAGCCGATGAGCCACGGCCGACCATCCCGCCGCGCCCCCGGCCCGGTTGTCGCCGGCCTCGCGCTCGCGGCTGCGTGCCTCGGTGCCTGGCCGGGCCCGCTGGTGGCCGCCGAACCCTCCGCGCTGATCTGGCGCGCCGAGGGCGATCGGGCCGCGATCTCGGTCGACTCGGCGGGCGTGTCGCTCGACGCCGCGCTGTCGCTCGACCTCGGCGGGCCCGTCACCGTCGACGTCGCGCTCGCGCTCGACACGCCGGCCGACGCGTTCGCCCTCATGGTCGGCCACCGCCGTCGCTTCGCCGGGCAAGAGCGCGGGGCGTATGCGGAACTCGTCGTCGCCGCAGGCGCGATCGTGCCGCTCCTGGTGCCGGGCGTGGGCTTGGGTGTCGACGTCGCAGCCATCGGCGGCTGGCGCGGCGACCGCGTCGACGTGGCGCTCGCGGCGGTCGTGCCGGCCGCCGTGGGATGGCAGGACGGCGTCGCCTGGCGTCTGCCGGCGCGCCTCGAAGCGATGGTGCGTACGGTCGTCGGGCCCGTCACGCTCGGCCTTCGGCTCGGCGGCGGGATGCTCTGGGGCGGTGACGCGGGCGCAGCGATCGATCTGCGCGCTGGCGTGGTGCTCGGCTTCGGTTCGACGGCGGGCGGCGCGGCTGCGATCAGCGATCCGCCGGCGTCGCTGCCAGCGGAAGCGACGTCGGCGGCCGACCCGGCCGGCCAGCGCGCGGCGCCAGCGCGCCCCTGACGGCGGACGGATCCGGCGCCGGCGTGACCGGGGCTGGCCGTGGCGGCGACCAATGGTCGAGGATGAACGCGACGTCGCGGCGGGCGCGGGCTTCGTCGCTGCCCTGCGGCACGTCGGCCAGCGGCGCGATCAGCACGGCGAAGGCGACGGCGCCGCCGCCCAGACGCCGTGACCACAGCGGGCCCGCCAGCAGCAGCTTGCGCGCCGTCGGCATCGGCAGCGTCGGCCAACTCGCCGCCGTCAGCGTCGCGAGCAGCAGGCCGACCAGCGCCAGCAGCCACGGCACCATGCCTTCGAGGCCGGCGACACCGAGCCAGGAGCCCACCGAGCGTGGCGCGTAGCCGCCGTCCCAGATCGGCAGCATCAGCTGCGGCAGCGGCCGCACGATCGACTCCGGCAGGTGCGGGTAGAACGCGGACGGCCAGCCTGACGCCAGCAGGCCGACGGCCGTGGCGCCGATGGCGAAGCCTTCGGTCGCGCGCGGCAGGCGTTGGAACGCCCACTCCATCGCCTCGAGCGCCGCCCAGGCGACGAAGGGCACGATCGTCGCGAGATACCGCGGTCCGATCGTCCAGCCACCGCGCCAGTTCGAGAGCAGCGAGGTCTCGAGCCACGCCGCCAGCGCGATCGCCGCGCAGGTGACGGCCACCGCCCGGCCGGCCGGCCGTCGACGAAGCAGCAGCAGCCACACGCCCGCCAGCCCCGGCAGCAGCAGCGGCGTCAGGGGAAAGAGGCCGAAGCCCGGGTCGAAGAGCAGGGCACCCGCCGCCTCGGGGTGGAAGCGGTCGGCGCCGAACACGCCCTGGGCGTGGATCGCGGCGAACGCCTTGTTCTCGAGGTAGAGGTGCCCCGGCTTGAAGGGATCGCCGAACGCCCGCCATTGGAAGTGCATCACGCCGAGGGTCGGCACGGCCGCGCCCGCAGCGTAGGCGACGCGCGCGCGCCACGACGGCAGCACCACGGCCGCCAGCAGCGTCAGCAGCGCCGAGACGAGCACGCCGGGGTACTCGGCCGCCGTCACGCCGGCCGCGAGCAGGCCCGCCGCCGCGGCGTCGCGCAGCTCCTTGCCCGGAGTGCCGGCGCGCCGGGCCAGCAGCATCAGCGCGCCGAAGCCACACGCCGCTGCCAGCGTATGGCTGACGAAGATCAGCGCGTAGCCATAGAGCAACGAACCGAACGCGACCGAGAGCCAGGTCGCGTCGCGCAGGACCGGGCTGCTCGTGCGCCGGCCCAGCCAACCGTAGAGCGCCCAAAGGAAGAGCCAGAACGGCAACGCGGCTGCGCTGAGCCTGCACAGCCACAGCGCCTCGAGGCGGTCGAAGGCATGGCCGGTCGATTCGCACGCCGCCCGGTACAGCGCGTAGGCCGGCACACCCAACCACGACGTCAACGGCGCCTTGACCGAGTAGTGCCGACCCTCGAGCTCTGCGGCGTCGTTGACCCATCCCCAGCGTCGCCACGGCGTGTCGATCTGGTAGCTGCCGTCCTCGACCAACGCGGCCGTCATGTAGAACCGCACGTTCTCGTTCGGGTTGTTGATCTGTTCAAAACTCGGGAACGGCCACAGCAGGCAGAGCGCCGCCGCGGCGAGCATCCAGCGGGTGCGCAGCGGCGTCGGCGCGGCGGGCTTGGGCACGCCCACGGGCACCACGCGCGGCGCGGTCGCTGGCGTCGGCGCCCGGACGCTGGCCGGGGAGGTGCGGTCGACCCACGACATCGTGCTCCCCAGGCGGACGCCGGCGTGGCCGCAGACGCCGCGGACGAGGTCCTGGCCGCGGCGACCGATCGCGACCGACGGGGACCGTAGTCCAGCCGGCGCCGCGACGGCAAGCCCGCGACCGCACGCCGAAGGCGGCCGCCTGGCCTTGACCGGCCTCGACGCGGCGTGCATGCAGCCTCTGTGCGCGCCGCCTCACCACCCTCTCGCATCGAACCGCCTGCCGCCGCCCTGGCGTTGCAGCCGATCGTGGCGCGTCCATGGGCCCGGCGTTGCTCGACCATTCGTCGTCGGCGGGCTTGGCCAGCGTTGCTGCTCGCGGTGGTGCTCGGTGCCTGCAGCGACGAACCCGACAGCGATCCGCCGCGCACAGGGCGCATCACGTTGACCTCGGCGACCGCCTGGCAGCCCGTCGAGGCCGCCGCCGACCGCTGGCGCACCCAGCCCGACGACGCCGTCGCCCTATCGGCGCCGAGCACCTGCGCTGCCGCCGCCCTGGTCACCGAGTCGGAGATCCTCGAGATCAACACCGGCGTGTGCAATTGGGTCACGCTGCGTCAGCCGCTGCTGGAGGAGATCCGCGCGGGCGAGACGGTGCGGCTGCTCTTCTGGCACCTCTACCTGACCTCGTCGCCGCCCGCGCAAGGCGCGGCCGAGCTGCGCATCGATGGCGAGCCGTTCTGGCGCATCGACGTGGCGATCCCGCACCCCGAGACGGTGTACAAGCCCAAGTGGATCGCCGCGCGCCGCTTCGCCAAGGGGGCGATCGTCGAGCTGCACGTCCACAACCACGGCGCCAACAGCTGGCGCCTGCTCGACCTGACGACGGGGGATTGATCGATGGCCAGCCCAGCACCTCGCGCGCGCCCCGGTCGTGCTCCTCTGCAGCGATGGCGAGGGGGGAGCCGCCTCGCCGCCGCTGCCGCCTCGCTGGTCCTCAGCCTCGCGGCCGTGACCGCCCTGGGCGAGACGCACAGCGATCTGCCCCTGGCCAGGCCGGCCGCGCCTGCTGTCGTCCTGCCCGACGACGCCAACGTCGAGATCGCCGCCCTCGACACCACGGCCAAGGCGATCGCCGGCGCGTTGAGCTGCGCCTGCTTCGAGGCCGGCGAGCTGCGCATCGACAGGGCGCGCTCGCTCGCCGACGCAAGCTGCACCTGCGCCTACGCCGGCCGGGTCCGCGCCGACGTCGCGGACGTCGCCAAGGGCGCGAGCGCAGACGAGCGTCGCTCGCCCGAGGCGCTGGCGCTGCGGGTCGAGACCGAGCTGCTCAGCCGCAGCCCGGACTACGAGCGCCTGCTGCGCTACGACGAGGAGCGGTACCGCTTCTTCCTCGAGAACGTGCGCTGCGTCTGCGAAGGCTGCAAGGCGACGGTCTATTTCTCGAACTGCCAGCTCACCTGCACCCCGGCCATCGTCTACAAGCGGCGGGCGCGCGTCTTCCTCGCCATGGGCATCAGCGTCGACGGCCTGATCGACTTCTACCTGGCCGAGCACAACGCCACCCATCCGCCCCGCGAGCAGGTGGATCGCGCCTTCCTGCTGCCACGCAAGCAGAAGCAGCGAGGCTGGCTGGTCCCCGCCGTGGCCATCCTCGGCACCGCGCTCGTGCTGGCGCTGGTGTTGCGGCGGGTGATCGGCCGCTCTGCCCGGCGTGAAGCGCAGGTCCTGGCCGACGCGGCTTCGTCCGAGGGTGCCCCGGCGGCCAGCGGCGCTGGGATCACCGACGCCGAGCGCGACGAGCTGGCGTCGGCGCTCGAAGACCTCGAGCTCGGCCGCGGCCCGTGATCGCGCCTCAGGAGACGTCCATGACCAACCCATCCGCCGCCGCAGCCGACGTCCGCGTCTGGCAGTACGCCGGCTGCAGCACCTGCCGCAAGGCGCTGGCGCACCTGCGCGCCCGCGGCGTCGCCCACACCGCGATCGACATCGTGTCGTCGCCGCCCGATCGCGCGACGTTGCGCGAGGCCTGGCTGCGGTCGGGGCTGCCGCTGCGCAAGTTCTTCAACACGTCCGGGCAGTCGTACCGCCAGGGCGGCTTCGGCGAGAAGCTGGCCACGATGAGCGACGACGCCCAACTCGACGCCCTGGCGGCCGATGGCAAGCTGATCAAGCGACCGCTGGTGATGACGTCGGATCGCGTGCTGGTCGGCTTCGCCGCCGACGCGTGGGCCGAGGCTGGTCTCTAGCGACCGCAGCGGTTCAGGCGTCGATCGAGATCTTCCAGATGGCCCGCGCGCGCGCCACGATCGCGCCCTGCTCATCGCGCAGCAGCGCCTCGGCGTGGAACTCGTGGTCGCCCTTGCCTTCGGGGATCGCCGCGTCGCAGGTCGCCCGGATCGTGCCGCGCGCCTTCTTGAGGTAGTCCATCTCGAGGTGCGTGATGATGCCGCGACCGCGTCCGTCGATGCCGATCATCACGGCCAGGCCGGTCGAGACCTCGCCGAGGTTCATCAGGGCGATCGCATGCACGCTGTTGAGGTGGTTGCGCACGCCACGGCGGTCGCGCATCGCGACGACGGCGTGGCCCGAGCGCAGCTCCTCGACGTCGCAGTCGATGGTCGCGGTGTAGGGCGCCATGCGGCCCATCGCCTTGGAGAACAGGCGTTTGCCGCCCGGCAGCGGCGAGAGCGTGCCCCAGAGCTGCGCGATCGTGGGGCGGCGAGAAAGCAGGCTCGACATGGTCACTCCCTTGGGCGGTCGGCAAGCGCTCGGACCGACGCGGGCAGGGCGGCGTGCCGGCGCGGACGGCCCGGCAAAATGACGCACTGCGCCATCGAGCGTGGCGATGCGCGCGGGCTGCGTCAAGATGCCTGTCGTTGCGTTGGGCGCGACCGAGCGCCAAGATGGGGCGTCGACGCGGAGTTGCCGTCGTCTTCGGAGGTTCGCCCATGGTCCTGTCCGATCCGGCCCGCCGCCTCGCCGCCGCGCGGCCCTCCGCGTGGCCCGCCGCGCTGCTGCTTGCCGTCCTCGTCGCGCTCAGCGCATGCGACGGTGGTGGCGACGGCGACACCGCCGACAGCGGCTCGTCCGAGCCCAAGCCGGCCTACGCGTTCCCGTCGACCTTCCTCTGGGGCACGGCGACGGCGGGCTTCCAGGTCGACATGGGCTGCCCGACCAAGCCTGCCGCCGAGTGCGACGACACCGCCTCGGATTGGTACCAATGGGTCACGGATCCTGCGTTGATCAAGGACAAATCGACGCACCTCAGCGGTCAGCCCGTCTCGGTCGGCCCGGGCATGTGGGAGACCTACGACGCCGACTTCGCCCGCGCGTCCGAGCAGCTGCACTCCAAGGCCATCCGCCTGTCCGTGGAGTGGAGCCGCCTGTTCCCCGACGCTGCGGCCGACGCCGCGACGACGCTTGGCGAGCTCGACGCCCTGGTCAACGTCAAGGCCCGTGACGCCTACCGCGCCATGTTCAAGGCCGCGCGCGATCGCGACATGCAGCTGCTGGTGACGATCAACCACTACACGCTTCCGCTCTGGCTGCACGACGGCAAGGCCTGCAACAAGAACATCGAGACCTGCAAGGCCAAGGGCTGGGCCGACGCGGCGCACATCCTGCCCCGGATTGCGCTCTTCGCCGGCTGGTGCGCCAAGACCTACGGCGACCAGGTCGACCTCTGGGCGACGATCAACGAGCCCTTCGCGGTCGTGCTCTCGGGCTACCTGCTGCCGACCGCGGATCGGACCAACCCGCCCGGGCTCGCCTTCCAATGGACGATGGGGGTCGACGTGGCCTTCACCATGATGGAGGCGCACGCCAGGATGTACGACGCGATCCACGCCGCCGACACAGTGGACGCCGACGGCGACAGCAAGCCCGCGCGCGTCGGCCTCGTGCCCAACCTCGTCGCGATGAAGCCCGCGAACCCCGACAACCCCAAGGACGTCATCGCCGCAGAGCACCTCAGCCACGTCTACAACCGCGTGTTCTTGGAGGCGACGATCCTCGGCAAGCTCGACCGCAACCTCGACGGCGTGTTCGAGGAGACGCGCGACGACATGAAGGGCCGTATGGATTGGATCGGCATCAACTACTACACCCGGATCCTGGCCAAGGCGACGCCGATCCCCGGCGCCGACAAGCTCTACCCCTACCTCGACGCCAGCCCTGACCTGGGCGCCGGCGTCTGGCAAGACTACCCCGAGGGCATCGCCGAGGTCGTGACCTGGGCGGCGCAGACCTACAAGCTGCCCGTGATCATCACCGAGAACGGCACCGCGATGGACAAGGCCAAGGCCTGGGACAGCTACCTGCGGCCGCACCTGATCGCCCTGCACGGGGCGATGCAGCAGCCGGGCGTCGAGGTGCTCGGTTACTTCGTCTGGTCGCTGCTCGACAACTACGAGTGGAACCACGGCATGGCGATGCGCTTTGGCCTGTTCGCCGTCGACGACACGCCAGCGAAGACGAGGACCTTGACCCCGGCCGGCGCCGCCTATGGCGAGGCCGCGCGTCGCGGCGGCTTTGACTAGGTCCGCGGCCTTGTGGACCGCGTCGCCGCGACGAACGCCCGCAGCGTCTCGATCGGCTCTTCGCGCCACGCGCCGGGGGCCAGATCGCCGAGCACGATCGGGCCGTAGCGCACGCGCACCAGGCGCAGCACGGGGTGGCCGATCGCCGCGCACATGCGGCGGACCTCGCGATTGCGGCCTTCTTGCAGCACCAGGCGCAGCCGGCTCTCGCGACCGCTGGCCTTCTCGACCATGACGTCCTGGGCGCGCAGCGTCTCGCCCTCGTCGGCGACACCGGCGCGCAGGCGTTCGATCGTGGCGACCTCGACGCGGCCGCGCACGGTCGCGACGTACTCGCGCTCGACGCCGGTGCGCGGATCGGTCAGCGCGTCGGCCAGGCGCGTGTCGTTGGTCAGCAGCAGCAGGCCGCTGGTGGCGAAGTCGAGCCGGCCGACCGGCCCGAGCCAGCCGAGCGCAGGGTCGAGCAGGCCGTAGACCGTGGCGCGGCCCTGCGGATCGGCGCGGGTCGTCAGCACCGACCGTGGCTTGTGCAGGGCGATCAGGCGCGGTGTCGTGCTCGCCTGCTCGGCACCATCCAAGCGCAGCACGACGCGCTCGGGGACCACCGGCTGCAGCGGGTCGCGACAGACGACGCCATCGACCTCGACGCGGCCCTCGGCGATGTAGCCGCGCGCCTGGCCCCGGCTGCAGATGCCGCGCTTGGACAGCGCCCGCTCCAACGGCACGGTGCCCGCACCGCCGCGACCAAGCAGGCCCGCCGCCGCCGCACCTTGGTGGTGTGCGGAGGTCGGAGGCGGCGGCCGCGCCGGACGCGCCGGACGCCCTGCTGGCCGGATCGGTCGGCTCAAGGCGTGGTCAGCTCGACGACGTCGAGCGTCTGGCTCACGGTCACGCCGGTGCCGTCCTTGGCCTTGGGGTAGGTGACGTCGAAGGTGCACTTGCCGACCTTGAGGCCCTCGACCTCGACCCAGCCCCAGGCGTCGACCACGCCGGACGCCTCGTTGGCGACGGACAGCGCCTTGACCTTGCAGATATCGGTCGCGGTCGAGACGGCCGTGACCTCGGTGTTCGCGCCGCAGACCGGGCTGCCGCCGACCGTTGGCCGCACATGCACCAGCTTCTTGGTGCCGGCGAAGCTCGTGGTCGCGAGCGCGTCGCCGTCCAGGAGCGCGCCGTCGATGGCGCTCGGCTCGACCAGCTCCAGCGTCAGCGACGTGCTGTCCAACGTGCTCGCGAGCGTGATCGACGCCGGCGCCGCGCCCATCTGCAGCCAGAGGTACTGCTGCGCCTTGTGCGGCGTCTCGAGCGTCATCGCCGTCTCGGGCGTGATCTTCACGGGGTAGTAGCCGTAGCCGATCACCGCCTGGCCGTTGCTGCGCTCGAGCTCGAACGGCACCAGCGCGAGGTTGCCGACCAGGTAGTGCGCCTTGGTCGCCGAGGTGCAGGCGTGGCGCAGCTTGAGGACCTCGGCCGTGCGGACCAGCATGTTCACCGCGTCCGACACCGTGTCGCCGCTGGCGGTGCGCGCCGTGACCGCGATCTCGGCGTTGCCGTCGCTGACGCCCTGCAGCGTCAGGCTGCTGCCCTCCGAGGCTGCGACCTCGAGGATCTTCGGCGCATCGCTGGTGGCCGTCTGCAGCGTCACGGTCTTGTTGTTGCCGACCTCGGTCACCGCCAGGTCGATCCGGCCGCCGACCGCGATCGGCTTGTTGAAGTCGAGCAGGTTGTCGTCGGCGGCGTAGCTGAAGACAAGGTTGCCCTCGTTGCCGGTGACGCGCGAGACACAGCCCGTCGCCAGCAGCGTGGCGGCGCCGGCGACCAGCCCCATCGCGCGCAGGCGGTGCGACAGGCCCGCGAAGGCGAGGCTGGAGGCCCCAGGACAGGGGGCGATGGCAGACGTGGACGTGGGATTCGGCATGGGGACCTCCGGGCGCGTGGCGCTCGCGGCGCAGGCTAGGTCTCCCGGCGCCGGACCGCAATCACGACCGCCACGGCGTCGACGTGGCGGTCCTCGCCAGCAGACGCGGCGAGACCGCTTCGTCTTCACCCGGTTGCAAGAATTTTCGCGGCGGCGCGAATCGCCGTGAATGGCCCACCCGGATTGTGCGTCTTGTTTGCAGGGCGCGCATGCGCCGCTAGAGTGTCGTCGTTGGGCGGTCGAGGTCGAAACGACCCACTGACCCACGGATCGAAGGTGCCGAGGACGCCTGTCGCGCCCAGCCCCCCGATCCGCGAAGTATGGCCAATGGAGGCCGTGCATGATCGCGATGTTGCGCCTGATGCGTCAGCGGGTGATCCAGGGAGCGTTGGTCGGGGGCGAGGGGCTCTCGGCCGCGCGGGTCACGCTCGCTCCTGTCGGTCCGGTCTTGTTGCCCGGCGGCGCTCCCGTCCAGCAACTCGATCCGCCGCCGTCGCGCGAATCCGGTGCCGGCGGCGATGGCGACGCCGACGACGGCAACACGGTCGAGCGCCTGCTGATCGTGCTCGGCGCCGTCGGCGCGATGGCGGGCCTCATCGTCGCTGACCTGGGTCCGTCCAAGGTCACGATCGCGCGCGACCTCGTCGGCGAGACCCTGTGGCCCTGGGTCGGCAAGCCCGCGGTCGCGCTGGCCGGCCTCGCCTTGGTCTCGCTCGTCTGGCGCATCGCCCTCTGGCTGCGCTACCGGCCGGTGCCGCCGCTCGCGGCCGACGATCCGCGGCTGCCCGCCATCACCGTCGTCATCCCGGCCTACAACGAGGGCCCGATCGTCCACGACACGATCCGCTCGCTGCTGGCGTCGGACTACCCGCAGCACCTCGTGACCATCGTCTGCGTCGATGACGGCAGCAAGGACGACACCGTCCAATGGGCTCGTTCGGCCGCCTCGCTGGCACCCGATCGCGTCACGGTGCTCACGCACGAACGCAACGCTGGCAAGCGCCACGCGCTGTTCACCGGCTTCAGCCACGTCCAGTCGCCAGTCGTGGTCACCGTCGATTCGGATACGGTGCTGCCGACGGACGCTCTGCGCGCGCTCGTGACGCCGATGGTGCTCGACCCGCAGGTGGGCGCCGTCGCGGGCCGGATCGACGTGCTCAACCGCAGCCGCAACCTGCTGACGCGCATGCTCGCGGTGCGCTACCGCATCGGCTTCGACTTCGCCCGCGCCTACCAGAGCGAGCTCGGCAGCGTCTTCGTCACGCCCGGCGCGTTCTCGGCCTACCGCGTCGACGTCGTCCGGCCGCATTGGCCGGCGTGGCGCGACATCAAGTTCCTCGGCGCCTCGTGCAGCAATGGCGACGACCACCACATGGCCAACCGCGTGCTGTGGGCCGGCTTCAAGACCGTCTACCAGGGCAACGCCGTCGCGCGCACCACGGTGCCGATGACCTACAAGCGCCTGTCGCTGATGTACGTCCGCTGGGCCCGCAGCAACCTGCGCGAGAGCACGCTCTACATGGGCCACCTGCCGCAGGTCCTGCGCAATTGGCGCCGGATCCCGGGGGCCGTCGATGCCATCTTCAGCTACCTGCAGCTGCCGCTGCGGATGTACCTGCTCTTCGCCGGCTGGGCCCTGGTGTTCATGCACCCGACGCTGCTGGCGCGCTCGATCGCCTTCGCCCTGGCCATGGCGCTGCTGCACACGGTGATCTTCCTGCGCAGCGAGCGCAGCTTCGACGCGGTCTACACCCTCGCCTACGCCGTCTTCGCGCTGCTGACGCTGCAGTGGATCTACCCGATGGCGCTGATCACGGTGCGCCAATCGCGCTGGCTGACCCGCTGAGCCGCCCCTGCGCGCCCCCGATGGCGGCGCCGATGAAGGTCACCTGCATCTCTGGGCTCTCGGAGTGCAGCAGCAGCGGCAGCCGCGGCCAGGCTGCAACCTCGAGCAGCGCGTCGCCCTCCTCGGTCTGCAGCCGCATGCTCGGCAGCAGCCGCAGCTGAGGTGTCGCCGCGCCCGCGTCGCGGAACGACGCGGCGTGCAGGCCATCGCCCGCGCGACGTGTCGGCCGCGCGCTGCGCGACGGCCAGCCGACCGCGACGGTCTTGCGCTCGCTCAGGTCGCGCAGCGTGGTCCGGCCCAGCAGCAGCATCGGGCAGCCGGCGGTGGCGGTGTCTCCGGGACGCGGCGCGACGCAGAGGCCGCGATTGGACTCCAGCACGGCGAGGTCCCAGATCTGCGCCCGCGCGGCGCCATCCGGCCCCGCGAAACGCAGGCGGACACCGCCAGCGCCGGCCTCGTCGATGCGGACCACCAGGCGTCGCGGCGGCTCGCCCCGCGCGTGGACGACGTAGTGCAGCTCGGTGCCAGCGGCGAACCAGACAGGGGTCGCCCCGACCGGCGGCGGCGTCGCCCGATCGCGCGGCGAAAGCGGGCTGATCGCGATCCGGCCCGCGCCGAGCGCGCCGATCCAACTCTCCTCGTTGGCGACCGCCGACACACTCGGCGGCAGCGTGCCGAGCAGCGCGCCGTCGCTGGCACGGACGACCGTCTCGCCACCGTCCGCAGCGAAGAGCCGGATGACGCCGGGCCCGTCCGCGCCGCGCACCGGTGGCGCCCCACCCGACCAGGCGCGCTGCCAACGGATGGTGCCGTCGCTTGGCGAGAGCGCGGCGACCAGCGCCAGGCCGTCGTCCCGGACGCCTGCGACCACGAGCAGATCGCCGAGCGGCCAGAGCGCGCCGAAGCGCGGTGCCAGCTCGGTCCGGCGCAGCGCCCCTGTGCGCCCGTCCCGGAGCTCGAGCACGCCTCCTGCCGGTTGCAGCCAGAGCGCGTCCCCCATCAGGCGCGGGGCCGGCAGATCCGGGCCGTAGCCAAGCGACCAGGCCACGCCGTCCGCCCGGCCCGCGCACGGCGGCGCGCCGCAGCGGCCGTTGAGCGCGATGGCGACGACCGCGCTGGTGCCTCGCAGCCACGCCCACGGCGTCCCGGCGATGCGGCCGCTGCCGAGCAGCTGGATGCCGTCGGCGCCGCGCGACGGATCGACACCTGCCGCCGGCGGCAGCAGCACACAGTCGAGCGGATCGCCGCGCTCGGCGTCCAGCAGGCAGAGGCGACCGTCCGAGGCGAGGGCGAGCACGTCGTCGCCGCGCAGGGCGTGGTCGACGGCGCGGCCCTGGCGCGGCCACGTCCAGGCGCTCCCCGCCGCGCCGTGGTGGCGGCCACGGACACGGCCCGCGACCCGGTCGACCAGGTGCTTGTCGTTGGCCGAGACGGTCTCGAACGACTCCGGCTCCATCGCGGTCTGGGCCACGACGCTGCCGTCGCGATCCACCGAGCGGACCCAGGTGCCCTCAGCGTCGCGGCTGACCCAGACGTGGTGGCCCGGGCTGACGATCCAGCGGCTCTCGGCCGGGACCTCCATGCGATCCGCACGCATCGGCCCGGTACAACCAGGGCTCAGCGCCAGCGTCCATGCCAGCGCGGCGAAGCGCCCCCAGCGTGGCCCACCGAGCTCGGCTGCAGCCGCCGTCATGCGGCCCGCGCGCCGTCCGCCGCGGCGAAATGCCCCAGCAGCTCGGCGTTCAAGAGCTTGGGCACCTGGCGGATCAGGCCGTGGCCGGCGTCCGGGATGCGCAAGACCCGGGCGTGCGGCATCAAGCGGTGCAAGCGGTCGGTCTGGGTCGGTCGCACCAAGGTGTCGAGATCCGGGCGCACCAGCAGCGTCGGCAACCCAGCGAGGCGGTCCAGGCGGTCCGCGGTGCGGTGGTTGAGCACCGCGCCCACCTGGGCACGCCGCGTCGTCAAGGGCGGCGGATTGCCGAGGTCCGCGGTCAGTGTGCGATGCAGCCAGGCGCGATCGCAGCTGTCCAGGAAGCCGGGCGGGAAGAGCAGTCGCGCCAAGGCCTGCCCGCGCTGCTCACGGTCGCCGACCTGGGCCCGGACGAACTGGATCAGGCCGTGACGATGCGGCACCACGGCGCGCAAGCCTCCGGCGTGCGTGGCGATCAGCGTCAGGCTGCGCACTCGGTTGCGGCCGCGCAGCGCGATCTCCTGCGCGATCATGCCGCCCATCGAGACGCCGACGACGTGGGCGTCGCCCCAGCCGGCCGCGTCGAGCAGCCCGAGCGCGTCCTGCGCCATCATCGCGATGCTGTACGGGCCGGGCGCGCGCTCGCTGTCGCCGACGCCGCGGTTGTCGAAGGTCATGACGCGGTGCGATCGCGCGAGATCCTCGATCTGGAACTGCCAGGCGCGCCCCGGCATCGCCAGACCCATCACCAGCAGCACCGGGCTGCCGTCATCGCCGTCGATCCGGTAGGCCAGCTCGATCGCGCCGACCTTCGCTCGCTGCGAGCCCGCGCGCCAGGTTGCCTCGTCCATCGTCGCCTCCTCGGCGGGTCAGTGCGCGCCGCGCCGCATCAGCACCGCAGGCACGGTCCGCAGCAGGATCCAGACGTCCAGGCCCACAGAGCTGCTGCCGATGTAATCCAGGTCGAGGAACGCCCGCTCGGGGTAGCGGATGTCCGAGCGACCGCTGACCTGCCACAGGCCCGTGACGCCGGGGCGCACGGTCAAGAAGAGGTCGCCGTAGGGCTCGTAGTGCTGCAGCTCGTCTGGGACGATCGGCCGCGGCCCGACCATCGACATGTCGCCGCGCAGCACGTTGTAGAGCTGCGGCAGCTCGTCGAGGCTGCTGCTGCGCAAGAAGCGCCCCAGGCGCGAGATGCGCGGGTCGTCTTCTTCGGGCAGCTTGAAGTCGTTGTCGACGTAGCGCTGGTACAGGGCTGGGTCGCGGCGCAGCATCGCCTCGGCGTCGACGCGCATCGAGCGGAACTTGTAGAGCGTGAACGTCGCGCCGCCGCAGCCGAGCCGGCGCTGGCCGAAGAGCACCGGCCCCGGGTCGAGCAGCTTGATCGCGACCACCACGGCCAGCGCGATCGGGGCGAAGATCAGGGCCGCCGTGGCCGCCGCCGCGACGTCGAGCGTGCGCTTGGCGATGCTGCCGAGCTCGTCCCTGGGCATCGGCCCATACGAGAGCATGGGGATGCCCTCGAACTCGGTGACACGCCCGCGCACTCCGTCGCCCGTGCTGTGGTTGGTCGTGACGACCGAGACGAGGCGGCCGCGCTCGGTCAGCATCTGCACCAGCGGCGCCAGGGTCGCGAGGCGCGCAGGGCCACCGACGACGAACACCTCGTCGACAGGATGCGCCACGAGCACCTGATCCAGGTCGGGCAGGCTGCCGAGGACGGCGAGCCCGCCGACGCGCTCGGGCGGCGTGTCGTCGTCGGCCCAGAGCACGCCGACGGCGCGGTAGCCGGTGTCCGAGGCGCTGGTCAACGCCGCGGCGAACCACGAAGCCGGGCGGCCACCGCCGATCACCAGGGCGTGGCGGGCGTAGGTGTCGCTCGCCAGCAGCCGGCGGACGAAGCTGCGCATCAGCAGGTCCTTGCCGAGCAGCAGGATCGCGCCGATGCCAAAGAAGTAGCCGAAGTACAGGCGCGAGACCGTCGCCAGCTTGACCGTGAACACCGCCGCGCTCGCGCCGAGCACCGCCCAGATCAGCCCGCGGCCGTGCAGCGCCAACAGCCGCAGCAGGCTGCCCCGATGCGGCACGAGGTAGCCGCGACCGCTGCGCAGGCCGAAGATCCAGCTCACCAGCGAGATGCCGAGCAGCAGCGCGTAATCGACCCCCTGCACGTCGCCGGGGTTCCACGGCGTCGACGGGATGCTGCGCAGCAGCGGCAGCCGCTCGTGCACGCCGCGGGCGAAGAACGCCAGGGCGAACGCCGTCGCGATCGCGAGCGCGTCGAGGCTCGCATGCGACACGCGCAGGGTTTTTTCTCGCTCGCGGAACATCGCTGTCCTTGGCAGGGGCCGCGGCGGGGGCAGCGCGACGCCGCGAGTGTAGGGATCGGCTGCGGCCGCGACAAGCACACCGCTGGTCGCTGCGCGGCCGCCGTGGTAGGCAGCGCCATGCGCACGTGCATCGCCGGCCATCGCGAGCCCCTCGCCCGGATCCGCCGGATCTGGCGACCGCCGTCCCGGGGCTGCCGCACGCGTGGCGCGCGCTGCGTGCTGCTCGCCTGGCTGGCCCTGGCCCTCGTCGCGCCGTCGGTGGCGAGCGACCGGTCCGCCATGGCCGCGTCCAAGGACGTGCGGCGCCTTCGCCGCGAGCCGCTGCTGCCGTTCGCGCCCTCGGTCCAGGGGCGGGTCGGCGCGCTCGCGCTCGGCAACCCGGCAGCCCTGGCGCTCGCAGACGGCCTGAGCGTCGGCCTCAACGGCGCCGCAGGCGGTGGCCGCTTCGACGGCGAGCGCGGCACCGGCTGGTCGCTGAGCGCAGATCTGGCGCTCGGTGGTGTCGGCCTCGGTCTCGCCTTGGCCCGCACGGTCGAGCCGGCCCCGCCGAGCCAGGGCAGCCAGTCGGCGGCCGGCCTGGGCTCCTTCGCGCTCGGCGTCGGCGCTCGCGTCGCCCGCCTGCTGCGCATCGGCGCGGCCGTGCGCCCGCTGCTCGACGTCGACGACGGCGTGCTGACCGTCGACATCGGCCTCGTCGCCGACCTGGCGCCCTGGTTCTCGCTCGGCGCGACGATGCAGGACGCCCTGGCGGCGACCCGCTACCTGCGGGCGCCCACGCTGCCCATCGTCGCCGGACCGCAGCTCGTCTTCGGTGCCGTCGCCGGCGAACCGTCTGGCGCCTGGCAACTCGCGGCGGACCTGACCTGGCCCGACGGCGCCGCCGCCCGCCGTGTCGCCGCGATGATGCAGCTCCGCGTCCACGATGACGTCTGGGTCGCGCTCGACCTGCGGCGCGCCCTCGACGTGGCGTCCGGCGTCGGCAGCTCCGGCGGCGTCGCGGCGCAAGGCGCGGCCAAGCCCGCTGAGGTCCACGCCGCCGCCACCACGCGGATCGCCGCGCAGCTGCGCTGGATCGAGGGCCAGGTCGAGCTCGCGCCGGCGGTCTGGCTCGATCGCGACGAGGCCGGCGGCCAATCGTTCGGCCTCGGCGTCTACGCCTCCTGGCGCCTCGCCGGGAGCGGCGCAGGCGGCGACGGTCGGTCCGCCCGCACCGGACCGCGCCGCGGGCCGCGCGCGGGGCGCCGGACCCCGATGCCGCCCGATCGGGGCGTCGCCGCCGCGGCGCAGCTGCCGGACCGCGATCTCAGCGAGATCGCGCGCTCGGTGCTGGCCTTGCACGCAGCGCTCGCCGCCGAACGCGGCGCCGACGTGTGCGGCTGGATCGCCAGCGACGGCGCCCGGCTCGACGTCGAGTCGGTGGATCCGCCGTTCTCGGCCCACGGCGGGCAGTCCCGCGCCGAGATCTGCGACCAGCTCGGGCAACGTCGCGGGCCTTGGGGTGGCTACCTGCGCGGCTTCGGCCCCGCGCGCGTGCACGAGCAGATGGCGCGCTTCCTACCGCTGCTGTTCCGCGTGCATGGCCGGGTCATCGGGGTGCTGACCGCCGAGCGGATCGAGACCCTCGCGGCCCTCGTGCAGCGCCAGGCGCCCGAGCTCGCGTGTCGCAGCTACCAGGTCCGGCCCTTCGTCGGCCTCGGTGGCGTGTCACTGGTCGATGTGCGCATCGGCTGTCCCGGCGAGGCCGAGCTCACGACCCTGTGGATCGCAGAGGGCGACGGCTACCGCCTGACGCGACTGGCCATCGATCACCGACCGGGGCAGCCGCCGCCGTCCACGGCGCCCGCGCCCGCCTCCGCGCCCGCAGACCCGCCCGTGACCCCGCCCGCTGGCGCGCCCCCGCAGCCCTAGAACGCCACGCCGTAGCGCAGGCCGACGCAGGGCAGGGCGGCGAAGTCGGCATTCGCCGGGTAGCGGTCGTGCAGCAGCAGCAGCGCGCCGAGCTCGAGGCGCACGATCCGCCGTCGCCGCGTGCCGTGCGGCAAGCCCAGACCGAGGCCTGCGCCCCAGAACACCGGCGTCACCGTACGCCCCAGGTCGAACAGGCCGCGACCGGAGCCCAACAGCATCGCGCCCGGGCCTGCAGCGCCGGCCTTGCCGACGCGCATCCCGGTCAGCAGCGCGAACACGTCGAGCTGCAGCGGCCCCACGTTGCCCGCGCCCTGGCGCCACGCGGCGCGCCAGCCGACGCCGCCAGCGTCGAGCGTCGAGCCGATGCCGAGCGCGAGCCGGGCGTCCGCCGCGACGTCGAAGGCCGCCTCAGCCAACACGCCGACCGGGAACTGCGGCCCCAGCGAGATCTCGACCGTCGTCGCGCCGTCCGACGCCGCTGCGGGCGCCTCGATCCGGCTGGTCGGCGTCGGCATGCCGCAGATCCCTTCGAGGCAGCGCCGCTCGATGTTGCAGTCCTCGTCGCGGTGGCATTCGCGCAGTCGGCAACCGCCGTTGCGGCACATCCGGCCCTGGGGGCATTGCGCGTCGCTGCTGCAGTCTGCGCGGGCGCAGCGGCCGGACATGCAGAGCTGCGTGCCCGGGCAATCGCCGTCCTGGCTGCACGATCCGGCGAGCGCCGAGGCGGGCCACGCCAGCAGCAGCGTCAGCCAGAGCAAACGCGAGGCGAGGGCCACCGGCGGCAACTCAGCGAATCACCGACATGGCCGCGAGATCGCGCGTCATGTTCTTCTGGTGGGCCTCGTTGGTGCCGCCGCCGATCTCGAGCAGCTTCGCGTCCCGCCACAGGCGCTCGACGGTGTACTCGCCGACGTAGCCGTAGCCGCCGAGCACCTGGATCGCCCGGTCGGCGACGTTCTTGGCCATCGTCGCGCAGTAGAGCTTGACGCCGTCGCTGTCGAGGCGGTTGCCGTCGCGGTCGAGGCGCAGGTCGGCCGCCGTCTTGTAGACGTAGCAGCGCCCGGCCATCCACTCGGCCCAGGATTCGGCGATGTGGCGCTGGATCTGGCCGTGATCGCGCAGCGGTCGGCCAAACGTGACACGATCGGTCGCGTAGCGGTTCATCACTTCGATGCAGCGGCGCGCGATGCCGAGGCTCATGGCGGCCAGCGTCAGGCGCTCGATCTCGAGGTTGCGCATCATCGAGCGGACGGCGCTGCCGACGTTGCCGACGATGTTCGCCGCCGGAACGTAGACGTCGTCGAAGACGAGCTCGGCGGTCGTCGACGCGCGCATGCCGAGCTTGTCATGGATCTTCTGGCCGAGCCGGAAGCCCGCCATGCCCTTCTCGACCAGGAAGAGCGAGAGCGAGCGTCCGCCGCCGTCGCCCGTCTTGGCGTAGACCAGGAACACGTCGCCCAACTCGGTGGCGCTGATGGCGCCGTTGGTGATCCACATCTTGCGGCCGGTGAGGCGGAACCCGTCGCCGTCGGGGATCGCGCGCGTCCCCATCGCCAGCACGTCGGTGCCGGCCCCGGGTTCGCTCATGCACATGCCGCCGATGGTGCGACCGCTGCAGGCGTCCGGCAGCAGGCGGGCCCGCTGCTCGTCGTTGCCGTTCACCGCGAGGTTGTTGACGAAGAGCATCGCGTGCGCCAGGTACGAGAGCGTGAAGCCGGGGTCGACCGCGGCGAGCTCCTCGTGCGCGATCACCGCCGCCACGGCGTCCAGCCCCGAGCCGCCCCAGCGCTCGTCGACCGTCACGCCGAGCAGGCCGAGATCGCCGAGCTGTCGGAACAGCGGCACATTGAAGGTCTCGGTGCGATCGCTCGCAGCGGCCTGCGGCTCCAGCTTGCCCTCGGCAAAGGCGCGCACCATCTCGCGCAGGGCGCCGTGTTCTTCGCTCGGGTTGAACAGATCCGACATCGGTGCCTCCGCTGCGGCCGGGCCGCCAAACGCTCGCGCGCGTCCTACCACAGCGCCGCCGTGCCGACCAGCGCGGCAGGGCGCGCGCCGTCGGCAGCGACGGGCACGGTCGCCGGGCATCGTGCATCGCCTGCGCACCGCGACAGTGCGTCGTGTGGGTGTCGCATTTTGAGAACGCGACACATGAGGGCCCGTTTTTCGTGCGTTCCTGCGTCCTGACGCGGTGCGTCACGGCGACGCGCGACGTGGCGCACCTGGATGCGACATCCCGCCGCCGGAGTCCGCGCGATTGTTGGCTCCTTGTGTCGCAGATTGGACCATTTTGGAACACATGTCGGCGAGCGCGGCGAGGCATGGATCGCGTGGAAGAAAAAAACCGGTGTGATACAAGGTTGTTCTGCTCTATTTTCTAGCCGTCGGGAATCTTGGCACGGCGTTTGCTGTTGTATGGGTCAGGAGGAGCAAGCAGCATTCCCATGAGTTCTTTCATGCCCATTCAATCCATCCGCACACAGTCGCGCCACGAACGTGGCGTCTCGCCAACGAAGCTCGTCGAGAACCGGTTGCGTCGTCCGAACTCCATCGTTGGGAAGTGGAAGTTCGGAACATCTGAAGATGGCAGCCGGACGTCTTACGAGCTCCTCTCTTGACCTGACTCTTGCTCCAATTGAAAGCGGCCCCGGCATCCCGGGGCCGCTTTTCGTTTTGGGCCGGTCATTCGGCGGAGGTGAGCCCCGCTGCCTCGATCAGGGCTTGCAGGCCGGGCCCTTGGCCTTGGACCAGGTGCTCGTCAGCGTCTCGATCTTGTAGCCGGTGACCAGGTCGACGGCGTTGGTCCCCGTCCCTTCGGCGAAGTCGAAGAGCCAGACGGTGTCCTTGTCGGGATCGAGCGTCGTCCGCGGCTGGAATCCCTCGCCATAGCGCGCGCCCTTTGACAGGCGGATCGCCGCCAGCTCGGCCCCGAGGGGGTGATTGGCGCCGTCCTGCCAGGCGTCGCCGAGGCGCAGCGGGCAGCTCGTCGACCACGCGCTCGAGACCGCGCTGAAGCTGCGCACCTTGCGGCCGTCGATCCAGAGGCTGCCGCGGTCGTTGCCTTCGTGCTGCAGCGCGAAGTGATGCCACACGTTCGCCACCCACGCTGGCTGGGCCGCAGAGGCCTGCTCCGTCGCGCCGCCGAGCTTGGAGGCGTCTGCGCCCGCCGGTCCCACAGCGACGCGCCATGCGCCCTTGGAGGGCATCGAGGCGCAGCCGGTCTGGCCACCCGCGTCGTCGACGCCGATCAGGATGCCGTAGCCCGTGCTCGGCAGCGTCGACAGGCGCGCCCAGCCCTCGACCGTCCATCCGGTCGCGTCGTAGGTCATCGTGTTCTTGCCGGTTGGCACCGTACCCGTCTGCCAGCCGAGCGAGGTGCAGTCTGGGTCGCTCGTCTTGACGCAGGTCTTGCCGCACTTGGCCGGCCAGACGCCGTTGGCCTGGCCGTTGTCGCAGGCCTCCCAACGCGCCTGCGTGCCGTCGCCGCAGACCGCCGCGCTGGCGAAGTCGCCGTAGCAAGCGTCCGCGGGCGTCGTCGTGCCCGAGCCGGACGTGACGACGGCCTGCCCCGAATCGTCGACCGTCGCGCCAGCGGGCGCGTCGAAATGCCACAGGCCACGTGTCGCAGCGTCGGGCAACAGCCGGCGGCGCGGCGTGAATGCGTCTTCATAGCGCAGGCCGGAGCTGACGCGGAACTCGTCGATCGCGCCGGGGAACTCGGCCCCGGAGTCAGGTGTCTGGTTCTTGTACACACAGGCGCCGCTCGTGCCCTGCACGCCCGCGCCGATGAAGAGCAGCTCCTTGTCGATCTCGTAGCCGGGCAGGGCGGCCGGCATCGTCGCGGTCGTCTCGCCCTCGAGCTTGCCGTCGACCCACAGCCGGATCGGGTCGCCGGTGCCCCAGCCGAAGGTCGCAGCGACGTGGTACCATTTGCCGGGCTTGACGATCGTCGTGCCGAAGACCGGTGGCAGCGGGAATCGGACGAAGCCGAAGTAGGTGCCACCGCCTGGCGTCTGGGCCAGGAGCATCGAGCCAAAGCCGCAGGTGGTGCTCGCGATCTCGAACACGCCGTTGGTCGAGTCCGGGCGGACCCAAGCCTCCATCGTCATGCGGCAGGTCGGGCAGACCGCGTCAGCGGCCCAGGTCGGGAAGCCCGGCGTCGCGACCACGCCCTTGGTCTGGAGCTTCAGGTTCTTCTCGACCCGGCAGTGTTCGCAGCCGTCGCAGAGCTTGGCGTCGCCGGGGTCGCATTCCTCCAGGCCGGACGAGACCAGCCCGTCGCCGCAGACGGCCGACTTCGGATCGCCGCCGTAGCAGTCGTCGGCGCCAAAGCTGGCGCCACCAAAGACGTCGAGGTGCAAGCCCTGCACGCCGCTGTCGAGCGCCTTGGTCGCCTTGCTCGCCTCGTCCATGTGCCAGATCGCGATGGTGGCGGGATCGAGTCGCGCGCGGCGACCGGGCACGAACGCGCCGCCGTGCATCGCCGCCGCGGCGATGTGCAGCTCGTCGATCCGGCCGACGAAGGTGGTCTTGGTGTCGGTCGGGGTCTTGGCGCCGACGGTGATGGACGCCGCGGGCGCGTCGATGCGCGTCGTCACGAACTTGGCGGCGTCGGCGGGTGCTCCGTCGAGGTAGATGCGCACGGCGCTGCCAGTCACGGTCACCGCGAGGTGGACCCACTTGCCCTTGGTCAGCACGATGGGCTTGCCGCCCTGGGTCGCCTGGATCGTCTCGGTGTTGGTCTGCGTCGCGTGGCGGAAGTAGGGCGTGCCGTTGCTGCCGAGGCCGAGCGTCCACGGCGAGACGAGGCTCTGGGCGTTGGCGCGGGCGGCGATGGTCATCTCGGCGCCGATGAGATCGGGCCGGATCCACGCCTCGATCGTCAGGTCGCCGAGCAGGGCGGCCTTGCGCATCAGGCCGTCGGCGTCCGGCGACGCGGCGAGCGCGGTCAGGCCGGCGTTGCCCGCGAGCACCAGCTGGCCGCTGCGCACGCACGACTCGCAGCCGTCGCAGGCCAGCTTGTTGCCGTCGTCGCATTGCTCCCCAGCCGCGACGTAGCCGTCACCGCAGGCCGGGGTGACGCAGGCGCCCGCGACGCAATGCAGCGCCACGCCGCACGCCGTGCCGTCGGTGACGGGCGGGTGCTTGCAGCCGGCGTCGGCGGCGCAGACATCCTGCGTGCAGGCGTTGTTGTCCTCGCAATCGAGCTTGAGGCCCTTGCACTTGCCGCCGGCGCAGACGTCGGATTTGGTGCACTCGTCGCCGTCGTTGCAGCTCTTGCCGTCCAGGCTGGTGGCCTGGCAGCCGGCCTTGGCGTGGCAGGTGTCGAGGGTGCACGGCTCGCCGTCGTCGCAGTTCAGCACTGGACCGGCGAGGCATTTGCCGGACTTGCAGGAGTCCTTGTCGGTGCAGACCGTGCCGTCCGCGTCGCAGGGCGCGAGATCCTGGGCCGGGCCGTCGTGCTTGCAGCTGCCGCTGGCCTTGTCGCAGCTGTCGATGGTGCAGACGTTGGCGTCGTCGCAATCCTTGGGATCGCCCTTGACGCAGCTGCCGTTCTTGCAGGCGTCGCCGACGGTGCACGGGTTGCCGTCCGCGTCGCAGGGGTTGGTGTTGTCGAGGTACTTGCAGCCGGATTGGGCGTCGCAGCTGTCGGTGGTGCAGCTGTCCTGGTCGTCGCAGACCAGCGCCTTGCCGGGTACGCAGGTGCCGGCGGCGCAGCTGTCGGCCTTGGTGCAGACGGATTTGTCGGCGTCGCACGGATCGCCGTCGTAGGGCTTGCCGTCGTGCACGCAGCTGCCCTTGGCCTTGTCGCAGCCGTCGAGCGTGCAGTCGTTGTCGTCGTCGCAGGCCAGCTTCGGCCCCGACACGCAGATGCCGGTGGCGCACGTGTCACCCTTGGTGCAGAGGTCGCCGTCCTCGCACGCGCCGATGGTGTTGACGGCCTTGCAGCCGGCTTTGCTGTCGCAGAGATCGTCGGTGCACGGGTTGGAGTCGTCGCAGTCGATGGCCGCGCCAGCGGTGCAGTTGCCGCCCTTGCAGGCGTCCGCGCCGGTGCAGACCGAGCCGTCGGCGTCACAAGGCTTGCCGTCCGTGGCGGCGACGGCGCCACATTGGCCCGTCTTCGGATCGCAGACCTGGCTCGAGCAGGCCGTATCCTTGGTCGAATCGCAGGCCACGATCGTCTTGGGGTCGACCTTGCAGACGAAGGGCGCCGCGGCCTTGTCGCAGTACAGCGTACCGTTGCACGCGTTGTCGTCGTTGGCGTCGACGCAGTCGGCGTCGGTCTGGCACGCGCAGAGGTTCTTGCCCGGCGTGCAGCTGCCGTTGCTGCAGGTGTCGCCGTTGGTGCAGGGGTTGCCGTCCTCGCAGATGCCGGTCGTTGGCTTGTGCGTGCAGCCTTCGTCCTTGGCGCACGCGTCCGCGGTACACGGGTTGTCGTCCGCGCACGCGACCGTGACGGTCAGCGGCAGGCCGATGCAGGCGCCCTTGCCGTCACAGAGGTCGTTGTTGGTGCAGGCGTTGGCGTCGTCGCAGGGCTTCTTGTGCGGCTTCTGCAGACAGCCGCTCGCTGGATCGCAGCTGTCGTCGGTGCACGGATTGCCGTCGTCGCAGCTGGTCGCGGTGCCCTTGCAGCCGCTGGTGCCGCAGACGTCGTCGCCGGTGCAGGCGTTGCCGTCGTCGCAGGGGCCGGTGCTCGGCGTGTTGCTGCACGTGCCGTCCTTGCCGTTGCAGGTGTCGACGGTGCACGGATCCTTGTCGTCGCAGAGGGCCTCGTCGGTGATGCCGTTGCAGTCGTTGTCGATGCCGTCGCACGCCTCCGACGTCGCGGCCTTGGCGCTGCACGGCGCGACTTCGCCAGCCGTGGCGCAGGTGCGCAGGCCCGGGCAGATGCCGTCCCCGGACGAGGCCTCGCATGCCGTCGCCAACCCCTTGGTCGCCGCGCGCACGCTGCAGGGGCAGATCGCCTCGCCGCCAGCCTTGGCCTTGTCCTTGGGTTTGCAGGCCTTGCGCGTCTCGCCCTCGGCGCTGACGGCGTCGAAGCAGCCGAAGTCGGCGGGGCAGTCGTCGTCCTTGGTGCAGACCACGCTGCAGAAGCTGCCGAGCAGCACGCCGTCGCCGTCGACCTGGCGGAAGCAGCCGGCCTCGGCGTCGATCTGGCCGAGGATCGGGCACTCGGCCTTGCTGGTGCAGGGCTCGCAGATCAGGCCAAAGCGCGGCACGCACATCTGCAGCAGGTCGCCACCGGGCTGCTGCACCGCCGCGCACGTGTAGTCGTCGCCGTTGGGGCAGGAGGTGACGCAGGTGAAGGCGCAGAGCCCGCCCTGGAGGGTGTCGATGCAGATGTTGTTGTCGCAATCGCCGGGCGATTTGCAGGGGCAACCCGCGCCGCCAGGGCACGACAGCTCGATGTCTGCGCTGGCCGTGTCGAGGATCGCGGTGTCGAAGACCGACGTATCGACGGCCGTGGCCGTGTCGATGCCGCCGTCGTCGTTGCCGGCGATGTCGCTGGTGCTGACGTCGTCCTTGCCGCTGCCGGTGTCCGTGCCACAGCCGGTGCCGACGAAGGCGAGCAGCATGCCCACTGTGGCCCAACCGCGCAGCGCGCCCTGTACGTGCGACCGCACACCGAACCCAACCATCGCCGCCTCCCGCCGGAGCCGAAGCCCCCCTCGTCCCTAGCGCGATGCTACGGAACCTCGGGCTCGCTGTCCAAAGCTGGGGCAGGTGGGGCGCCATCGCCGCCCTTGGCCGACTTGCGGGCGTGGGCGAGCACGTCTTCGGCCGAGATCGCCTCCATCCGCAGGGTCGGGAGGTCCCAGATCGCGGCGTCGCCGGGGCGGTCGGCGTCGGGCTGGCCCTCGGCGATCGCCGGCTCGGCGGGGCGCTCGACCTCGACCTTGCGCGTGCCGGAGGGCGTGCGCGGCGGGGGCGTGAACTCGGGCCGCTCGTAGCGACTGGTCATCAACAGGGGGCGGCCGGTCTCGGGCATCACGGCCGGGCCCACGGTCGCAGACGGATCGTGCATGCCGCCGGCCGCGAGATCCCCGGCGGGGGTGCCCGGCAGTGGTCGACCGGTGTCCTTGCGCGCGAAGGGCGTCTCGACGTCCTGGACCGGGCGCGAGTTGCGGGGGATCGCCGCGCGACGCTCGCCGGAGCGACGCATCACGGCCTCGAGCGCGGGATCCAGCGCCGGGCGGGCGGGAGGCGGCGTGCCCGCCCCGACATCGGCCGCCGCGCTGGGGGGCCCGTCGGCGGCGGGGCGCGAGGTCGCGTTCGGCTCCGGGGCGGCAGGCAGGGGCACCGGCAGGGCCGAGGTGCCGTCCGCCGGCGTCGCAGGCCGCGTCGTGGCGACCGCGGCGAAGACGACCGGCATCGTGTCGTCCTCGTCGTCGAGCGCCTCGTGGTCGTCGTCGGTGTTGGCCAGCCAGCCGTCGTCGGCGCTCAGCGCGTCGCCGCCCGGCTCGTCGTCCCAGTCGTCCGCCTGCCAGGTGGCCTCGCCGACGACCTGCCGCACCGCAGCGGCCTCGACGCCTTCGTCACCAGCTGCGTCACCAGCTGCGTCACCAGCTGCGTCACCAGTTGCGTCACCAGCTGCGTCGGCAGCGACGTCACCCGTGGCCACCTCCGACGCCGCATCCGGCGCCGCGGCACCCGGCAGCGCGAGGATCTGCGACGGATCGAGCGCAGGCATCCCGCCGCTCGGCGTCTGGTCATCGTGCGCCGCGCAGTCGTCCGCGACGATGACCGCCGCGGGCAGCGCGGGCGGCGTATCCGCCGTGGCCCGCGCGGCGTTCGCGGCCGCCTCGGCGGCCTGCGCTGCGAGCACATCGGGCGGCAGCGGGATGACCTTGGCCGGCGAGGCGGCGGGCTGCGCGCTGACGCCGGGGGGCAGCGGGATCACCTGGCCGGACGAGTCCAGCGTTCGGCCGGGCTCGGTCTGCTCCTCCCAGATGTCCGCGTTCTGGGCCACGAGCTTGTTCGGCACCTTGCGCGTCTGCGCCGTGACCCGTCCGAGCTCGCTCTGGCGCCGCGCCTGCTCGGCCTGCGCCGCCGAGACGGCCAGCCGGGCCGGCGGTGTCGGTGCGTTGACGTCGAGCGTCCGGCCCGTGCCCGGGATCGGCGGCGGCTGGGACGCGTCCGCGCCCCGCTCTGCGGCCGTGCCGATGACGGGGCCACTCTCGCGCACGCGGGCGTCGCGTTGGGCCGCGGCGCGCGCGATGTCGCTCGGCGTCAGCGCCGGCAGCTCACGCGGCGTCGGCGCGTCGACCAGCTCTGGCGCCACGATGACCTGGGCGTCCGCCCCTGGCAGCGCCGGGATCTCGTAGCTCGGCAGCGTCTCTTGGTCCCACAGCTCGCCGTTGGGCCCGATCTCGAAGCCGGGGCTGGTGTCCTCTTTCTCGGTCACCGGCGCCTGGTGCGATCGGCGCTGGCCCTCGGTGACCTGCGCCAGCAGGACGGTGACGTTGTCCTTGCCGCCTGCGGCGAGCGCCGCGTCGATCAGCCCCTCGGTGGCGACCGAGAGCTCGCCCTCGGACTCGTTGAGGATCTCGCAGATCGTCTCGTCGTCGACCAGATCGCTCAGGCCATCGCTGCAGAGCAGCAGGATGTCACCCTGCAGCGCTTCGATCTCGGCGACCTCGGGCTGCACGCTGTCGCGCAGGCCGACCGCGCGGACGATGACGTTCTTGCCCTTGAAGTTGCGGATCTCGTCGTCCGTCATCGGACGCGTGCGCCGGTAGTGGTTCAGCAGGCTGTGGTCTTCGGTGATCTGCGTCAGCTCGCCGTCGCGCCAGCGGTAGACGCGGCTGTCGCCGACGTGGACGACGCCGACGGTGTGCTCGCCGCGCAGCACCGCGACCAGCGTGGTGCCCATGCCCTTGTGCGTCGCGTCTTTCTGCGCCTCGGCGAAGACCGAGCGGTTGGCCAGGCGCACCGCCGAGTCCAGGATCCGCATCTCGTGCGTCGTCGCCTCGGGCGTGCTGAACGGGAAGCGGAAGCCAGGCTCGTGCACCGTCTCGGTGACGAAGCGCACCATCGTCTCGACCGCGATCCGGCTGGCGATCTCGCCGCTGGCGTGGCCGCCCATGCCGTCGCAGACCGCAAAAAAGCCCGACGCTTCGTCCGCGTAGAAGGCGTCTTCGTTGTTGCGCCGTTCGAGGCCGACGTGCGTGATGCCGTACGACACCAACTGGAGCGGCTTGTCGTCGTCGTCCAACTGTGGGGGCTCTTTGGTCACGTTGCCAACTCTTTGCCGTCCCATGGGCGCGACATCGTACCGTGGTAGCAGCGCACGCGAGTGGCCGTCAAGCGGCTGCGATGTCCATCCTGAGGCCTCTCATGGCTTCTGTCACGTTCGCGGTCGCGCTCGCGCTCGCAGTCAACAGCGGCAAGCGGCAGACCGGCGCCATCAGGCCGAGCAGGTGCATCGCCATCTTGACCGGCTGCGGGTTGGCCTCGCAAAATAGCGCAGCGATCAGCGCCCGCAGCGCGACCTGGCCCCGCGCGGCGTCGTCGATGCGGCCGGCGCGGAAATCGCGGTAGAGCGCCGCCGTGCGCGCCGGCGCCGGGTTGCTCACCACCGAGATGACGCCGTGGCCGCCGATCGCGTAGCTGGGCACGGCGAGCGCGTCGTCGCCCGAGAGCAGCGTCAGCTTGCCGTCGGTCAGCTCGACGATGGCCTGCATCTGCTCGAGCGAGCCGGACGCTTCCTTGACCGCCACCACGTTCGGATGCCGCGCCAGCTGCGCCACGGTCGCGGGCGCCATGTTGCAGGCGGTCCGGCCCGGCACGTTGTAGAGCACGACGGGCACGTCGACCTCGGCCAGCACGGCTTCGAAGTGGGCGATGAGGCCCGGCTGGGTCGGCTTGTTGTAGTAGGGCGTGACCACCAGCGCCCCGTCGACGCCGAGATCGCGCGCCGCGCGGGTCATGGCGATGGTGCGGGCCGTGCTGTTGCTGCCCGTGCCCGCGAGCACCGGCACGCGGCCCCGGGCGACGCGGATCGTCTCGCGCACCACCGTGGCCCATTCCTCGTCGAGCAGCGTCACGGCCTCGCCGGTCGTGCCACAGGCGACGAGGCCGTCGATGCCGCCGGCGATCTGCTGCTCGACCAGGCGCTCGAGCGCGTCGAGGTCGAGGCTGCGGGCCGCGTCGTCACGCATCGGCGTGACCATGGCGGTCCAGGTCCCTGCGAAACGGTGTGTCATGGCTGGGTTCCCTTCGCCGTGGGCGCGGCGTCTACGGCGCCCGGGGCGCCAGGGGCTGGGGCGGTCGGTGTCGCCGGCTTGCTTGCGTTGACGCGGCGTTCGACCTCTGCCTCGAGCGCCGCGCCCGTCAGGTGCAGCAGGCCGAGCGCGATGGTCCGACGCTGGGCCAGCAGCTTGCGGTCGGCGTTGGGATCCTGCGCGTCCTGGTCCCATTTGCGGATCAGGCGGTTGGCATCGACCGCAGCGCGCGCCAGCTCGGTGACGCTCGTCGGTCGATCCAGACCGAGCATCGTGGCCACGTCCGTCGCGTCGACGTGGGTCCGCAGCGCCGTGATCGAGCCGTCGTCGCCCCAGACGCGCATCGTCGCCACCGCCAGGACCTTGGCCATGCGATGGCGCCCCGCCAACACCGCCAGCAGCTGCGGCCGCACCACGTCGACGCCGATCGGGGCGATCTCGCCCTGCGCGAGCTCCATCACCGAGGTCGTCGGGTCGATCTGGTGCCAGCGCGGATCGGCGTAGCGGTCGTCGTCGGCCAGGCCGTTGAGCACCAGGCGCAGCCCATCGGCGCCGCGGTGGCGGATCAGCAGCGTCGCCGCCCACCAACGATCGTCGGCGTCGCGGAAGTCGAGCACCGCCTCGAGGTGGCCCTGGATGTGGCGGATGTCGCGGTCGAGCACGCTGCCGCGGCTGCTGCTGCCGGCCTCCTTGGAGCGCGTCGTCGCCATCGTCTCGAGCAGATCGCGCAGCGCCGCCATCGTGGCCCGCCGCGCGCGTGCGCGCTCTTCGACCACCTCGGGGCCGGCCGAGACGTCGACGTCGCGGTCGCTGAGCTCGAGCAGGGCGTGGCAGTCGAGCAGCAGCAGCGCCGTCTGCACATCCGGCAGGCGGCCGAGCAGCTCGAGATCGCGCGCCGACGGCAATACGCGGCGCACGACCAGCGCGCGGCGGTAGGCGCGGACCATCGCCCGGACCGATCCGCCGTCGCCGAGGCCGATCAGCGCCAGCGCCGCCGCCTCGCGGTACACGTCGGCCGAGACCAGGGCCTCGAGGCCGTTGACGCCCGGCGGGCCCAGGCGCGCGAGGTCGTCGGGCTTGAGCCGCGGCTCGACCAGCGTCTTGACCGTCTCGGTCGCGCTGTCGACGCCGACACCAGCGAACGCCCAGGTGCTGATGGCGACCAACGCGCGATTGCGCCCCGCCTCGTCCAGCGGCGAGCTGCCAGTCTTGGGCGCGGCCAGGTCCAGCAGCATGGCCTTGGCGCTCGCTGCCTGGTCCAGCGCGTCGTCGCGCAGCAGCGGGATCAGGCGATCCAGCAGCGCCGTGGCGACCGACGGCCAGTCCTTGGCGTCCGAGCCCAGGGCGAGGGCGTCATCGGCCAGCGGGCCGCCACGCAGCGCATCGATCAACGCGGCGCGGATCTCGGGCCGATGCGTGTCGTCGGCGACGAAGCGGGCGATGGCCGTGCGCGCCTCGGCGTTGGGGGCCCAGAACGCGAACAGCTCCTTGCGGTCGGCGTCGGTCATCGCGTCGTCGGGCCCGACGAGGGTCCTGACGCGCTCGCCGTTGACGTCGCGCAGGTCGATGCGGTGGCAGCGCGCGTCCAGCGCCGGCCGCAGCTTGCCGATGTCGCCGACGACGACCGTCTGCAGGCCCTTGGCGCCGAACATGCGCTGCGCGGCGGCGCGCGCGGCGTCGGGGCTGGTCGATTCGATCGCGGCGGCGTAGCGATCCCAGGTCGCTTCGGGCAGGTCGTACAAGCGGACGGCCGCGAGTCGGCTCGCCACCGCAGAGGACGACGCCGCGCCCAGGACGAACTGTCCGACCAGGAAGCGCCGCGCCGCCGTGAGCTCGGCGTCGGTCGGGGCCGCGCTGCGCATCACGCTCAACTCGGTGGCGATCGCGTCGAGCGCCTCGGCCGTCTTCGGCGTCCGCACCGAGCTCGACAGGGACCAATCGCCCGCGCGGCGCCGGCCGTCGAGGCTCGAGTAGATGCCGTACGTCAGGCCCTTGCGCTCGCGCAGCACGGTGAACAGACGCGAGCTGGCCGAGCCACCGAGGATCTGGTTGGCCACCACGAGCTGCGGCCAGGCCGCGTCGCCGCGGGCGGCGCCGGGGTTGCCCTGCACGATGACGCTCTGGACCGCGTCGGGGACCTCGAAGACGTGGCAGGCTTCGGGCTCGGGTGTCGGCTCGGCGATCGTGCCGACGGCCTCGGGGCTGCGCGTCATCGCCTTGGCGAAGACCCGGCCGACCATCTCGGCCAGGGGCTGCGCCTCGATGTCGCCGACGACCACCAGGCTGCTGCCGCCCGCGGCGAAGGCGGCGCGATGGGCCTCGGTCAGGTGCCGACGCGTGATGCGCGTGACGGTCTCGGCCGTCAGCCCCGGCGCGCCGTAGGGGTGGGCCCCGCCGTAGACCACGCGGTTGAAGATGCGCGACGCCACCGAGCGCGGCTCGCTCGCCAGCGCCACGAGCTGCGCCGCATGCTGCTGCTTGCGGGTCTCGAGCGTCTTGGCGTCGAGCTCCGGCGCTTCGAAGGTCTCGGCCAGCAGCTTGAGCAGCGGCTCCAGTTGATGCGAGAGCACCTTGCCCGAGATGACGAAGGCGTCGGAGGCAGCGCTGACCTCGACGCTGGCGCCGTGTCGCTCCAGGGCCGCCGCGAACGCCGTGCCACGGTGGCCGGCCGTGCCTTCTTGCAGCATCTCGGCCAGCACGCTCATCGTCCCAGCCGGAAAGCGCTGCGTGTTCCGGCCCTCGTTGCCGTGCTCCAGCGCGCGGCCACCCGGGATCAGCCAGCGGAAGTGCACCGCGGGCGAGTCGCGGCGTGGCGAGACGATGAGCTCGATGCCTCGGTTGCCCGGGGCTCCGACGGTGGTCACGGTCGGCGTCGGCAGCTTGACGTCGCCCATCGGCGGCACCGCGGGCCGGATGCTGGCCGGATCGACGGTCGGCACGTCGGGCTTGGTCTCGGTCTTGACCTTGGTCGGCCCGCCACATGCCAGCGTCAACGAGCAGGCGGCGAACGTCAGCAGTCGCGTGGTGCGCTTCATTGGCCACCTCCACCGGCGGCGTCAGGCTGTGGTGGCGGCGGCGCCGGCGGCGGTTCCGGCGCGGGTGGTGTCGCCGCAGCGTCCGCCTTGGCCTTCTTCTCTGCTTCGGCGGCTTCGGCCTTGGCCTTCTTCTCTGCTTCGGCGGCTTCGGCCTTTGCCTTCTTCTCTGCTTCGGCGGCCTCGGCCTTGGCCTTCTTCTCGGCGGCGGCGGCCTCGGCCTTGGCCTTCTTCTCGGCGGCGGCGGCCTCGGCCTTGGCCTTCTTCTCGGCGGCGGCAGCCTCGGCCTTGGCCTTCTTCTCGGCGGCGGCGGCCTCGGCGAGCGCCTTCTTCTCGGCGGCCGCCCGCGCGGCGGCGAGGCTGGCCTCGAGCTTCTCGACGGCCTTGGGCTTGGCGCCCGCGTCGGGCGGTGGCGCCACGCCCGTGGGCAACACGTCCATCTCCAGCTCGGACGCCCAGCTCAGCCAGCGGCCGGCGACGCGCTGCAGGTCGGCGGACGTCTGGGCCCGGTAGCGACCGAGCTCGGCCTGCACCTTGCGCGCGTCGCCGTAGTAGAGCTCGTAGCGGCACAGCACTTCGGCCCGCGACTCCGCGCTCTCGCGGCCAAAGACCCAGCCGGCCTCGAACGCCACCTTGGCCCGGTGCAGCTCGTCGGGGTCGACGCCGCGGGCCGCGATGTCGAGGATCGCGTCGCGGATGTGCTGCTTGGCCTTGGCCATGTCGCTCAGCGGCTCGGTCGCCATCTCGACGTAGATATGGAAGACGTCGACGTCGCGGCGGCCGTAGGTGCCGGCGAAGTGGCGCGACGCCAGGCCCGTCTCGCGGCCGAGCTTGCGCTCGAGGCGGCTGCTGCGACCGCCGTCGAGCACCTCGGCGAGCAGGTCGAGCGCGTACGCGTCGTCGGCGGGGGCGGCCGGCACCTTCCAGGCCAGGTGGAACGCCGGCATCTTGCCGCGCTGCTCGACGTGGTGGACGTAGGCGTGCTCCTTGCGCTCCTCGAAGGCGAAGGGCTTCTTCTCGATCTCGGCGCGGCGTTCGAGCTTGCCGAGCGTCTTCTCGAGGACGGCGCGCGCCTCCTCGCCGCTGATGTCGCCGACCAGCGCCACGACGACGTTGTTGGGCGTGTACCAGCGGTGCCAGAACGAGACGAAGGCGTCGAGCGGCGCGGCCGCGAGGTCGTCCATCGAGCCGATGGTCGAGTGGCCGAGCTCCCAGCTGTCGAACAGGCGCTCGATCAGCTCCATCCGGGACAGGGCGTAGGGCTGGTTGTCGTAGCGCTGGCGCCGCTCTTCCATCACGGTCTGGCGCTGGTTCTCGACGTTGGGCAGGTTCACCGCCAGCGCCGAGAAGCGCTGGTGCTCGAGCCACAGCGCCAGCTCCAGCGCGCCCTTGGGCAGCGTCTCGTAGTAGTAGGTGCGATCCGACGAGGTGTTGGCGTTCAGGTCCGCGCCGACGGCCTCGAGCGCGTTGAAATGCTCCATCTTCCCGACGTGCTTGCTGCCCTGGAACATCATGTGTTCGAAGAAGTGGGCCAGGCCGCTATGGCCCTTGGTCTCGTCGCGTGAGCCGACGTCGACCATCAAGCCGAGCGCGACCAGCGGCGCCGAGCGATCGGTCTGCACCACGACGCGCATGCCGTTGGCCAGCGTGAAGCGCTCGATCTGCAGCGGCGGCACTTCGGGCCACGCGGCCTCGGCCTGCTGGACCTTCGGCGCCGGCGCGGCGAGCGCCGTGGCGGTCAGGCCCGGCAAGAGCAGGGTTGCAAGGGTCGTCGCGACCAGCCTGCGGCCGTGGCCGCGACCACGCGCTCTCTGGGCCGCGTTCGTGCTGCGAACGTCCATCTCGCCTCCGACGCCGGCAGGGTGCCTGCGGCGATACGCTACCACCGACGCGCGCGATGTCGAACCCTGCGCCGGTTCGTCGCTCGGGCCTACGCCTCGGCTCGGGCATCCACCGTCGCTCGGGCGGCGCCGGGTGCTGTCCCGCGCCCCGCTACTCGGCCTTGGCCGCAGCGACCGGCAGCGCCGTGCGGATGTGCAGATCCTGCAGCTGCTGCGGCGCCACGCTCGACGGCGACTCGGTCATCAGGTCGCTGGCGCGCTGCGTCTTGGGGAACGCGATGACGTCACGCAGGCTGTCGGCGCCGCAGATGAGCATCATCAGGCGGTCCATGCCGAGCGCGATGCCACCGTGCGGCGGCGTGCCGTAGCTGAGCGCGTCGAGGAAGAAGCCGAACTTGTCGCGGCGCTCCTCCTCGCTGAGGCCGAGCAGGCCAAAGACCTGGTCCTGCACGTCGCTGCGGTGGATCCGGATGCTGCCGCCGCCGAGCTCGATGCCGTTGAGCACGAGGTCGTAGGCCTTGGCGCGCACGCTGCCGGGATCGCTCTGCAGCCGCGGCAGGTCGGCGTCGAGCGGGCTGGTGAAGGGGTGGTGCATGGCGAACCAGCGCTTCTCGGCGTCGTCGTACTCGAACATCGGGAAGTCGAGGACCCAGCAGAACGCCCAGGTGTTCGGCGGGATCAGGCCGAGCCGCTCGCCCACGACCTTGCGCAGCTGCGCCAGCGCGGCGTTGGCGACCGAGGCCTTGTCGGCGACGAAGAGGATGAGCGCGCCCGGGCCGACGCCCATCTTGGCCGTGACCTCGGCGCGCAGCTCGTCGCTCAGGCCCTTGGCGACCGGGCCGCTCCAGCTGCCGTCCTCGGCGATGCGGGCCCAGGCGACGCCCTTGGCGCCGTGCGGCGCGGCCTCCTGGGGGAAGGTCTTGTCGAGGTCCTTGCGCGTCAGGGCCGAGCCGTCCGGGATCGGCAGCGCCTTGACCAGGCCGCCCCGCTCGAGCGCGTCGGCGAAGACGCGGAACTCGACCCGGCCGCGCAGGGTCTCGGTGAGGTCGCAGAGCGGCAGGCCGAAGCGCAGGTCCGGCTTGTCGATGCCGTAGGCGTCCATCGCGTGCTGGTAGGTGATCGCCGGGATTGGCGTCTGGATCTCGACGCCGAGCACCTCCTTCCAGACCCGGGCGACATAGCCGTCGAGCAGCGTGCGGATGTCGCCGACGTCGACGAACGAGAGCTCGAGGTCGAGCTGGGTGAACTCGGGCTGCCGGTCGGCGCGCAGGTCCTCGTCGCGGAAACACCGGCAGATCTGCATGTAGCGGTCCATGCCGGCCATCATGAAGAGCTGCTTGAACTGCTGCGGCGACTGCGGCAGCGCGTAGAACTGGCCCGGGTGGACGCGGCTCGGCACGAGGTAGTCGCGCGCGCCCTCGGGCGTCGACTTGGCCAGGATCGGCGTCTCCAGCTCGAGGAAGTCGTTGTCGTCGCAGAAGTAGCGGCGCGTCATCTGGTTGACGCGGCTGCGCAGGGCGAAGTTGGCCGCCAGCTTGGGCCGGCGCAGGTCGAGGTAGCGGTAGGTCAGGCGCGTCGTCTCGTTGGTCTCGAGGTCGTCCTTGATCTCGAACGGCGGCGTCTTGGCCTCGCTGAGCACGACGAGCTCGTCGCAGAGGATCTCGACCTCGCCGGTCGGGATCTTCGGGTTGACGTTGCTGCCCCGGCTGATGACCTCGCCGATGGCGCCGACGACCCACTCGCTGCGCACGCGATCGGCGATCGCGTGGGCGGCGCCGTCGGCGTGGCTGGGCTCGAAACGCAGCTGCACCAGGCCCGAGCGGTCGCGGACGTCGACGAAGATCACGCCGCCGTGGTCGCGGTAGGACTGGACCCAGCCATAGATGACCACGCGCTCGCCGACGTGGTCGGCGCGGAAGGTGCCGTTGAGGCGGGTGCGTTTGTGATCGCGAACGAAGGCTACGGACATGGTGGCGGCTCCGGGAGGTGCGCGGTTGGGCCCGGTGGTGGCCTGCAGAGGGGCCCACCGTGGCGGCAGGGCGCGGATGCTAGGAGGCTGGCGGGACGGACGCAAGGCGGGGGACGGTCGCGACGAATCTGTGCTAGCTTGCGTGCGTCTGTGCACTTGCGGACGTCGCGTCCGCCGGAGGATGCCATGCAGACCGCCTCCCACGTCGTTCCGTGCGCCCGGCGCATTGCGATCCCAGCCCCGAGCATCGCTGTCTCAGCGCGGCGGTTGGCGACCAGCCGCAGGGCGCTCGGGCTCGCAGCGCTGCTGATGGGCCTCGCAGCGCTGGCGCCACGCCCGGCCAGCGCCGAGATCGGCGCCGACGAGCTCGGCTTCTCCGTCGTCATCGGCGTCGCCGAGGCGCGCAAGGCGCCACCGACGATCGCGTTCGCGCCCTCCGAGAAGCTCTCCGGCGTCACGCTCGAGCTGGCGCGCTCGGACGGCCGCAAGTCCAAGGTCGGCGTCGGCAACCTCGCGCCCGGCCGCGAGCGTCGCGTGCCGATCAAGCAGGAGAAGGGCGCGTTCGACTACGTCGCGACCGTGCGCGGCCGCAGCGCCGACGGCCCGTTCGAGGTCCAGCTGACCTTCACGCTCACGGTCGGCGCGGTGCCGATGATCAAGATCCGGGCCGAGGACGTCGACCTCGAGGCCGCGCAGCTCGTCGTCCGCGTCAGCGAGCAGAAGGGCCACATCGAGCTGCAGGTCTGGGACAAGGACGGCGACGAGCTCGACACGGTCGACCAGCCCTATGACGCCGTCGTCGGCAGCCCGATCGTCGTCAAGTGGAAGCAGAAGCCCGGTCAGGTCGCCGGCAAGTTCGTGCTCAAGGCCTATGACGTCGCCGAGTTCTGGTCCGGCGTCGAGTCCGTGACCTTCATGGACATCCCGCACGACGACATCGTGTTCGAGTCCGGCAAATGGGACATCCGGCCGACCGAGGAGACCAAGCTCGACGCCCCGCTGCAGCGCATCGCCGCCGAGATCGCCAAGGTCGCCGGTGTGTTGCCGATCACGCTCTACGTCGCCGGCTACACCGACACGGTCGGCTCGGCGGCCGACAACCTCGAGCTCTCGCGCAAGCGCGCCCAGTCGATCGCGGCGTGGTTCCGCCGTCGCGGCCTGAAGGTGCCGATCCTGCACCAGGGCTTCGGCGAGGCCGCGCTCGCGGTGCCGACGCCCGACAACACCGACGAGGCGCGCAACCGCCGCGCCGTCTACGTCCTGGCGACCACCGCGCCGCCCGCGTCGGCGGGCTTCCCGGGTGGCGCCTGGCAACGGCTGTGACCACGGCGCCCGGCGCGACGCGGGCGCCGCCGGCCGAGGTGCTGGGCCTGCTCGCCGGCCTGCGGCGTGCTTGGCGTCTGCGGCTGCCGGATCGCGAGCTGCCGACCTGGCGCGCGTCGGCGCGACGTCGCGGCTGGGCCTTCGCCGTCGCCGAGCCCGCGGTCGCCACCCGACCCGGCGGCCACGGCCTGCGCGAGCACGGCCACGACGGGCCCGCCGGCCACGCAGCCGCGCGCCTCGTGATCCTCGGGCCCGCGGTCGCCGACGTCGAGCGCGCGTTGCGGTTGGAGACCGAGGCGCTCGCCGCGCCCGTCGACGACGGCGACGGTGCTGGCGACGCGCGTGCTCGGCTGCAGCCCGCAGCCCTGCGGCGGACCGTCGACCGCCACCGCGCCCTCGGCGAGCTCTACGGCTACCCGGCGTGCTGCGTCGACGCCTTCAGCGACGCCCACCTCGAGGTGCTGCTGCACACGGCGCCCCGCGTCGGCGACAACCTCGCAGCCATCGTGCGCGCCGCCCGTCGCAGCGACGCGTTTGTCGGCCTGCTCGACACGCTCGACGGTGGTGCCTACGCCAGCCAGCGCAGCCCGCTGCGGCACCTGCCGTGCCGCTTCGACTGCCCTGCATCCCTGGACCTGGCGCAGCGGCTGCGGTCGCTCGAGCGCGACGCCACCGAACGCCCTGACGATGCCGCCGCCTGGCAGGACGCCGACGCGCCACATGACGTCGTCCTGCTCGCCGACGGGGCGATGCTGCGCCTCGCTCCGGCCCGGCACGCTCCGGCCACGCCGGGGCGGTGGGGGGCGGCGCATCTTGTCGGCGTCGACGCGGTCGATCGGCGTCGGCTCGGCGCGTTGCCGCCGCCGCTGCCGCGTGACGGCAGCGATCCCGGGCGGCCGACGCCGACGATCTCGGTGGACATCGAGCCCGGCTTCGGCCTGCGCTGGGGCGCTGACGGACGGTCCGGGCGCATCGACGCCGTGATCCCGGGCCCCTGGGGTGCATGGTTCCCGTTGGTCCTGCCATTTGCTTCGGGAGTCGGCCGGTTGCCCGTACAGGGTGTTGCCGCTTCGCCGGCCGCGGGGTCGTGACTCCGCCGCCGCTCTCGCATAGCATCGCCGTGCCAACGAGCCGGTCGCTCCCCGACCCCGACGAACCGGGGACCGCGCCGCCACGCAACGAGGACCCATGAAGCTGCAGCCCGTGAGCCCCGAACTCGCGCCCAAGGTCGTGCGCGCGATCAGCCAGGCGGCGCTCTTTCGCGGCCTGGACGAACGCACGCTCAACAGCATCGCGGCCGCCGCCGGCTTGATCCACGCCAGCGCGGGCGAGGTGCTGGCTCGCCAGGGTGAACAGACCGAGGCGATGGGCCTGGTGCTCAACGGCGCTGCCCGGCGCGTGATGACGATGCCCGGCCTCGAGCACGCGATCGAGGTCGGCCGCATCGAGTCGATGTCGACCTGGGGCGACGTCGACCTGCTGCTGGCGCGGACGCGCAAGACCAGCGTCGTCGCCGCGTCGCCGATGCTCGCGCTGCACCTGACGGTCGACACGGTGCACATGCTCTTCGAGCGCATCCCCGCGTTCGGCTTGATGATGAGCCGGATGCTCGCCGATCGCCTCGCCTCGCTCGAGCCGGCGGTGCCGCTGCTCGACTGGGACGCGCGCGCCAACCCGCCGACGACGACCGTGCTCGATCTGCTGCCGGCCGCGCTCGTGGCGCGTCAGCGCATCGTGCCGCTGGCCAACGCCGGCAATCGCCTCGACGTTGGCCTCGTCGATCCGCTGACGGCGCACGCGCTCGAGACCGTGCGCAAGCAATGCCCGGGCATGGAGATCCACCCCTGGCGCATCAGCGTCGAGGACTTCGACCGCCTGATGCGCGGTCGCGGCGTCAAGATGGATCTCGACGGCGATCCGATGGCGTCGTCCGCCATCCCTGTGCCGGGGCGCGCGATGGGCGCGGCCTACGCGGCGCCGAGCCAGCCGACCACCGCCAGCGCCGAGGCCGTCCTGGTGGGCGGTGGCAGCGTCGTCCGCCGCTACGGCAGCCGTCTGCAGCAGAACCCCAAGCTCGACGCGCTGCTCAAGCGCATGGTCGCCGAGGGCGCCAGCGACCTGCACCTCTCGGCCAACCACAAGCCGCGTTGGCGCATCGACGGCGAGATCTTCGAGATCAGCGAAGCGAAGGTGCTCGGCGAGGACACCGTGATGGAGCTGTTCGAGCCGATCATGGCCGACCGCAGCATCGACGACTTCAAGTCCAACGACGCCGACTTCGCCTATTCGGTGCCGGGGGTCGCGCGCTTCCGCGTCAACCTCTTCCGCGACCGCTTCGGCGTCGGCGCGGTGTTGCGCCAGATCCCTGACAAGATCCTGACCTTCGAGCAACTGGGCTTGCCCGACGCCGTGCGCAAGATGTGCGACCACCCCAAGGGGCTGGTCCTGGTCACGGGGCCGACAGGCTCGGGCAAGTCGACCACGCTCGCAGCGATGATCGACTACATCAACCGCGGCCGGCGCACCCACATCATCACGCTCGAGGATCCGGTCGAGTTCGTGCACAAGAGCCAGAAGTCGCTGGTGAACCAGCGCGAGGTCGGCGAACACACCGCGAGCTTCAAGCGCGCGCTCAAGGCGGCGCTGCGCGAGGACCCGGACATCGTGCTCGTCGGCGAGATGCGCGACCTCGAGACCGTCTCGCTGGCGCTCGAGACGGCCAACACCGGTCACCTCGTCTTCGGCACGCTGCACACCTCGACGGCGATCTCGACGGTCGACCGCATCATCGACCTCTTCCCCGCCGATATGCAGGACCAGACCCGGGCGACCGTCGCCGAGGTGCTCAAGGGCGTCATCGCCCAGACCCTCTGTCGCAAGAAGGGCGGCGGTCGCGTCGCGGCGCTCGAGATCCTGGTCGGCAGCGCGGCGATCAGCAACCTGGTGCGCGAGGGCAAGAACCACCAGATTGCCAACATCATGATGACCGCCAAGAAGCACGGCAACCAGATGCTCAACGAGGAGCTCGAGAAGCTCGTCGTCACCGACCGGATCGAGTTCGAAGAGGCGCTGGCCAAGGCGCTGGACAAGGCCGACCTGTGCAAGCGCTTCGGCCGCGAGTACTTCGAGACCTGAGCGTCAGGCCGCGTCAGGCCGCGTCAGGCCGCGTCAGGCCGCGATGATCGCCGCGTAGCCCGCCGCGTCGAGCAGCTCGTCGGCGCCGCCGTCGACGCTCAACTGGATCATCCAGCCCGCGCCGTAGGGGTCTTCGTTGATCAGCTCGGGTGCGTCTTCGAGCGCGCTGTTGACCGCGGTCACGGTGCCCGAGAGCGGCGCGTAGAGGTCCGACACCGACTTGGTCGACTCGACCTGGCCGAAGGTCTCGCCGGCCGTGAGCACCGTGCCGACCGCCGGCAGCTCGACGAAGACGACGCTGCCGAGCTGATCAGCGGCGAAGGCCGTGATCCCGACCTTGACGTCGCCGCTCGCGCCGTCGGTCCACTCGTGGTCCTTGGTGTAGTGAAGCTGTGCAGGGATGCTCATGGCCGCTCCAATCGCCGTCTGGCGGCGGGGTCTAGGGTCCGTGGCGCCAGGATGGCGCGTCGCGCGACGGGATCAGCCGCGCTGCAGGAAGGGGAGCTTGACGACGACGGCCTTGCGCAGCCGCCCGCGCAGGTCGACCTCGACCTCGGTGCCGATCTTGGCCGAGCTGGCCTGCAGCAGCGCCATCGCGATCGGCTTGCCGAGCGTCGGCGAGTGGGTGCCGCTGGTGACGTGGCCGATCGGCGCGCCGTCGCGGACCACGGCGTAGTCGGCGCGGGCGATGCCGCGCTCGACCATCTCGAGGCCGACCAGCCGGCGCGCCGGCCCTGCGGCCTTCTTGGCGGCCAGCGCCTCGCTGCCGACGAAGCTGCGGCCCTCGAGCTTGACCGCCCAACCCACGCGGCCCTCGAACGGGTCGACGTCGTCGGTCAGCTCGTGCCCGTAGAGCGCGTAGCCGACCTCCAGCCGCAGCGTGTCGCGCGCGCCGAGGCCGACCGGGACCAGGCCCTGCGGGCCGCCGACGTCGAGCAGGGCCTGCCAGAGCGCCGGCGCCGCAGCGGGCGCGCAGTAGATCTCGTAGCCGGCCTCGCCGGTGTAGCCCGTGGTCGCGACCAGCAGGTCGTAGCCCTCGAAGCCGTGCACGTGGATCTGGTTCCGCGGCGCGTCGAGTGCGCCGCCGGGCGCGACGGCCGCGAGGATCTGCGCCGCGAGCGGCCCCTGCAGCGCGATCTGGGCGAAGTCGTCGGAACGGTTGACCACGCGTTCCGGCCGGCGGGCGTGGGCCCGCAGGAATGCGAAGTCCTTGTCGATGTTCGAGGCGTTGACGACGAGCAGGAAGCGGTCGGCCGCGAGGCGGTAGACGAAGAGGTCGTCGACGACGCCGCCGTTCGGATGGCAGAGCAGGGCGTAGCAGGCCTCGCCGTCTTGCAGCTTGCGCACGTCGTTGCTGACGAGGCGATCGACCTCGGCCTCGGCGTCCTCGCCGTCGATGACGATCTCGCCCATATGGCTGACGTCGAACAGGCCGGCAGCGGTCCGCGTGGCGCGATGCTCGGCCTCGAGCCCGGTCGCCTTGTACTGGACAGGCATCTCCCAACCGGCGAAGGGCACCATCTGGCCGCCGGCAGCGACGTGCGTCTCGTAGAGGGGCGTTCGGCGCAGCGGTGCGTCCTGGGGGGCTTCGCTCATGGTCCGGATCTCCGTCAGGCGTGCAGGCTCCGGCGGCTCCGGGCCGCCTGCACCGTGTTCGACATCAGCATCGCGATGGTCATGGGGCCGACGCCACCGGGCACGGGCGTCACCGCGGCCGCGCGCCCCAACGTCGACGCGGTGTCGACGTCGCCGAGCAGCTTGCCGTCGCTGCCGCGGTGGATGCCGACGTCGATGACGACAGCCCCGGGCTTGAGCCAGGCCCCCTGGACCAGCTGCGGCACGCCGGCCGCGGCGACCACGAGGTCCGCCCGCGCCACCTCGGCCGCGAGATC
>CAZPHC010000004.1:0-244744 GCA_964586155.1 uncultured Enterobacteriaceae bacterium
GCCGCCGCCGTTGGTCGCGTCCTCACCGCCGCCGTTGCCGCCGCCGCCGCCGCCGCCGTTGCCGCCGCCGCCGTTGGTCGCGTCCTCACCGCCGCCGTTGCCGCCGCCGCCGCCGCCGCCGTTGCCGCCGCCGCCGTTGGTCGCGTCCTCACCGCCGCCGTTGCCGCCGCCGCCGCCGCCGTTTCCGCCGCCGCCGCCGTTGCCGCCGCCGCCGCCGTTTCCGCCGCCGCCGCCGTTTCCGCCGCCGCCGCCGTTGCCGCCGCCGCCGCCGTTGCCGCCGCCCCACTGCACGCGAATCCAGACGTCCGCCTCGCCATAGACGAACCCGCCGCAGGCCCAGCGCACCTTCACGATCTTGCCGGCCACTTCGGCGTTGGCGACGATGTGAAGCGGGCTGCCGCCGACGGACACATAGCCTTCGACCACGGCGCTCGCGCTCAAGCCCCAGGCCTCGACGATCGGCATCCGCGCGCCGTCCGAGCAACGTGCCCAGGCCACAATCTTGGCCTTGTCGCCCTTGGCGTGCAGCTTCTGCACGAGATGCGCCTGGATTCCGGCGTCCTCGTCGCAGCTCGGCGCGCCCGGCTTGCCTGGCACGATCTCGATACCGGTCGCCGCCTCGGCGTCGATGCCGACGATCGAGACCTCGTCGCTGTCGTCACAAGCCATCTTCAGGCTGGCGACGACCTCGCCGCCCGGGCCACGACGTGCCTGTACGACGAAGTTGCCCTTGCCGACGCCGCGGACCAGGCCGCCATCACAGACGGCGACGCCCGGTTCTGAGCTGTCGAGGGTCAACAGCCCGCTGACGTCGGCGTCGACGGACTTGCCGCCCTTGCCGGCGTCGCCCAGATCGAAGGTCGCGATCACCCGGACGTGTGTGGCCTGCCAGCCGACGAAGCCGCCGCAGTCGGCGGAATTGGCCTTGCCGCCGATGTGCTGCAGGATCGGATCGTCGGCGTCCACGCGGATCTTGCCGGGGTGCCAGACCTGGACGTTGCAGACGGCGGTCTTGCCCTTCCAGGTCGCGATGATCTGATGCCCGGCCGCGCCGTGCGTCTCCTTGCCGGTGACGACCACCTCGCCGTCGACGCAGGCGGCGACGTTCGGGTCGCCGCTGCTGAGCTTGGCGTCCGTGACCTCGAGATCCTCGCCGTGGCTGCGCACCGCGATGACGCGGACCTTGCGCTTGACCGGGACGCCGTCGATGGCGGCGGTGTTGACGATGGTGGCGTCGCCGACCAGCGCGAGCAGGCCGCGAATCTGGATTGCGCCGACCGTGACCTGGCCCGTGGTGCCGATGCCGGTGGCGTCCACGATCGGCATGTCGCTGTCGGCCGGCACCAGCGGCACCGCAGCGAGCGTCCATGCCGCCTTGACGCTGATCTTGATCCAGGCCTTCACGTCGATCTTGGCGCCGACCTTGACCCGAAGGCGCACGGTCGCGAGGGCGATCTCGCCCGTGGTCGCCGCGGTCGGGGTCTTGGCCCCGCGCGTCAGGGTCAGGGCGACCTTGCCCTCGGCGGCCTCATGGGTGCCGGCGAACTTGCCGTCGACCGTGACGCTGACGAACTCGAGGTTGGCGACGTCGTATTGCAGCTCGCCCTGGAACTGCTCGACCGAGTTCACCAAGGTCGACGCACGGATCTGGACGTCGAACGCCTCGCCGGCCGGGACGGGAGCGGAGGGCAGCTGTGCCCACACGCTCGGCTTGGTGATCTTGCCGAGGTCGGGCAGGGCGCCCAGCTCGAGCGTCTGCGCCGCGCAGGCGATGTTGGTGCCGACGATGCGCCCGACGACGGTGGCTCCGCCGATGCTGCCCTGGACGAACCAGGTCGAGGGCAACGCCGCGTCGAGATCGCAGAGCCCGTCTGCGTCGACAGCGCCTTCGACTTCGACCGCGTCCTTGCCCGGCGCCTGGACCACGATCGCGACCTTGGTCCCGGCCGCGACCTTGCTGGAGCCGATCTGGGTGCGCACGGCGAGTCGGACGCGGACGCGCGCGTCGTCGTGCGGGATGAAGGGCTTGCGCACGATCATCTCGATCTGCGCGGCCGGGGCGGCGACCGTGCTGTAGCCGTGCTCCTGCTGGATGGCGCCGGCGCTCGCCTTGATCGTGCCGGGTGTGCCCGCGGGCTGGCTGCCGTGCAGGACGATGGTCTCGTGGACCCCAGGACCGATCGCGCCGCCGCCGTTGCCGCCGTTGCCGCCGTTGCCGTTGCCGTCGTTGCCGCCGTTGCCGTTGCCGCCGTTGCCGCCGTCGCCGCTCTTGGGCGTCCCGCTCGGGAAGCCAGGGCCCTTCGGGTCGGTGTGGATCACGATCGGGTGGCCGCCCGGCAGGACGCCGTCGGCGTTGGGGCCCTGCCACGGCTCGTCGCTGCCCGGGATGGTCGCACCGCCGCCGTTGCCGCTGCCGCTGCCGCCGGGGTTGCTGCCCGTGCCTGCGTCGCTGGCGCCTGCGCCGGAGCCGGTCGCCTGACCGGACGGGTTGCCCTCGGGCAATTGAATCGGCACGACGCGGCTGCCCGCTTCTTGCCCGCATGCCAGCGTGAACGCCGCAAGGGCCGCAGCCAGGATCAGGTGGCGAAGCATCCCGACCTCCAGGGTGGAGAGAATCTCTCGGACCTAGAGCGTACACCCGGCGGAATCCCTCTTGCAAGCTGGGTTTTGGGCTCGTAGTCTGCAAGTGGCTGCGATGTTCGAAACCGGGATCGGCGACCCGCTGCGCCGGTCCGACGGCTGTGGCCGCGCCCGGAGGCAATGATGCGATCTGCCCACGTTCGGAACCTTGCTGGACGCCCTTGGCCAGTGACGCGCGCCGCGGTCGCGATCGCCGCGTTGCTCGGGGCTGCGGCATGCTCGGGTGGCGAGAAGGACGGCGACAACGGCGGCGGGGCCGACGGCACCGCAGATGCCACGGGCACTGGGGACGTGGGCGCCGGCGGTGCCGCTGACGGCGGTGGAGCGGGCGGAGGCGACGGCTCCAGCGGCGGCGCGGGCCTCGACGGCGTCGGCGACGACGACATCGGTAGCGGCAACGGCGACGCGGGCGGCAACGGCGACGCGAGCGGCAACGGCGACGCGAGCGGCAGCGGCGACGCGGGCGGCGACGACGACATCGGTAGCGGCAACGGCGACGCGAGCGGCAACGGCGACGCGGGCGGCAACGGCGACGCGGGCGGCAGCGGCGACGCGGGCGGCAACGGCGACGCGGGCGGCAACGGCGACGCGGGCGGCAGCGGCGACGCGGGCGGCAGCGGCGACGCGGGCGGCAGCGGCGACGCGGGCGACGGCGGCAGCTCCAACGTCTGTGTCGTCGACACCGCCAAGGGCATCGTGGGCGACGAATGCCCGGCCGGGCAGCAATGCATCGTGGGCGCTGGCGTCTGCAAGGGGATGTTGATCGGGCAATGCGTGCCGAGCGGCGCGGTGTGCCCGGCGGTCGTGTCGCCCGTCTGCGACTGCAACGGCAAGACCTGGAACAGCCCGTGCGAGGCCTCGCAAGCTGGCGCCATCGTCGCCAAGGGCGGCGAATGCGGCGGGCCGACGCCCAAGGTCTGTGGTGGGATCGCGGGCATCGCCTGCGGCGCGGACGAACTCTGCGATCTGGGCTGCGGCACCGACGCGCAGGGCGTCTGCGTGCCGTTGCAGCCAGCGACATGCCCCATCGGCGGGACGCCGGAGTGCGGATGCGACGGCAATACCTGGCCCAACAAATGTGCGCGCCTGAACGCCGGGGTCGCGCTGGCCCACGAAGGCGCGTGCAAGACAGGCTCGGGGCAGGTCGCCTGCAAGATCGGCCCGGTCAAGCCGGTGCTCTGCGCCGACGGCAGCTATTGCAAGATCGACGCGGCTGGTGACTGTGCCGGCCTGGGCCATTGCACGCCGCTGCCCGTCGCCTGCGATGCGGCCGTCAAGCCCGTCTGCGCCTGCGACATGATCACCTACTCCAACGCGTGCAAGGCGGCGCAGGCCGGCTTCTCGGTCATGAGCAGCGATCCCTGCCCCTAGCGACGGCACCCGTGAAATTCGCGCGCTGATCCGGCACGCCGTATCCTTCGCCGGGGGCAATCCCCCCGCAGGAGGATCCCATGGGTGATCGGTCAGACAAGCGCGTGGCCAAGCGTCACGCGGAGCGGCTCGCCGGCCCCGAGCGGGTCAAGGAGCGCGGCGGGCGCAGCAAGGAGCTGACCGAAACGGCGCCGCACGATCGCCTGCTGCCGCCGATCGCGCCGGCGCGGCGGCGCAGCCAGACGCAAGAGGTACCCGCACCGCGCGCGTCGCGACCGATGCGGAGCCTGTTCGACCCGCGGCTGTTCCTGAACCGCGAGCTCAGCCTGCTGGCCTTCCACCGCCGGGTCCTGGCCCAGGCCCGCGACGTCGATGTGCCGCTGCTGGAGCGCATGCGGTTCCTGACGATTTGCAGTCAGATCCTCGATGAGTTCTTCGAGATTCGCGTCGGGCGTCTGCAGCAGGAGGACGCGCTCGAGCTCTCGGCGCCGAGCGCCGATGGCATGGCGGCCAAGCAGGTCCTGCGCACCATCTCCGTGCAGGCGCACGAGCTCGTGCGCGAGCAGTACCGCGTGCTCTCCGACGAGTTGCTGCCCGCCCTGGAGGTCGAGGGGATCCGCGTGATCCGCAGATCCGACTGGTCGCGTCGCCAACGCAAATGGGCCCAGGAATTCTTTGCCCGTGAAGTCTTGCCGGTGTTGACCCCGATGGGCCTCGATCCTTCGCATCCCTTTCCGAACATTCAGAACAAATTGCTGAACCTGATTGTCTCACTCGAAGGCCGCGACGCTTTTGGTCGTGACACCAACCTGGCGGTCGTGCAGGTTCCGCGCTCGTTGCCGCGCCTGATCGCGCTGCCGCGGGACGTCGCGGACTGCGCGCACGGCTACGTGCTGCTCTCGAGCGTCATCCACGCGCACGTCGATGCGCTGTTCCCCGGCATGATCGTGCGCGGCTGCCACCAATTCCGCGTGACGCGCAACAGCGACCTCTGGGTCGACGAGGAGGAGGTCGACGACCTCAAGCGGGCGCTCGAGGGCGAATTGGTGCGGCGGCCATTCGGCGACGCCGTCCGCCTGGAGGTGGCCGAGACGTGCCCGGACGATATCTCGGACTTCCTGCGCGTGCAGTTCGAGCTGGATCCCGAGGACGTCTATCGGTGCGGCGGGCCGGTGAACCTGCACCGCCTCGCCGCGCTTTGCTCGATGGTGCAGCGGCCGGACCTGAAGTACCGCTCATTCCTGGCCGGCACGCCATCGCGCTTTGCCGCCGGCGGTGACATGTTCGAGGTCGTGCGCAAGGGCGACGTGTTGCTGCACCACCCCTACCAGAGCTTCGCTTCGGTGTTGGAATGGATGCGCCAGGCGGCCGAAGATCCCGACGTGCTCGCGATCAAGATGACGGTCTATCGCACAGGGCCGAAATCGCCGGTCGCCGATAGCCTGGTCGCCGCCGCCCGCGCGGGCAAGGAGGTCACCGCCGTCATCGAGCTGCGCGCGCGCTTCGACGAGGCCGCGAACATCGAGCTCGCGAGCCGGCTGCACGCCGCCGGCGCAACGGTCGTCTACGGCGTCGTCGGCTACAAGACGCACTGCAAGCTCTTGTTGATGATTCGTCGCGAAGGCGGCGTGCTCAAAAGGTATTGCCACCTCGGGACGGGCAACTATCACCCCGGCACCGCGCGCGCCTACACCGATATCGGCATGTTCACGGCCCGCCCGACGTTCGGCGAGGACGTGCACCACGTCTTCATGCAGTTGACCGGCCTCGGCAGCGCGCTGTCGATGCACCACCTGGTGCACGCGCCGTTCCACCTGCACGACTCGCTCTGCCATTGGATCGACCAAGAGGCCGAACGGGCCAAGCAGGGCAAGCCGGCCCGGATCATCGCCAAGATGAACGCGCTGACCGAAGAGCGGATCATCCGCCGCCTGTACCGCGCCAGCCAGGCCGGTGTGCAGATCGACCTGATCGTGCGGGGGCCATGCAGCCTGCGGCCCGGCGTGCCCGGCGTATCCGACACGATCCGCGTCCGTTCGCTCGTCGGCAGGTTCCTCGAGCACGCGCGCGTCTACGCGTTCGGCGTCGACGAATCGCTGCGTGTCTACTGCGCCAGCGCCGACTGGATGGGCCGCAACTTCTTCCGCCGCATCGAGACGGCGTGGCCGATCGAGGAACCAGAGCTGCGGGCGCGTGTGGTCGACGAGTGCCTGCTGCGCGAGCTGGCCGACACCGCCGACGCCTGGACGCTCGACCACGAGGGCGTCTACCACCGCGTCGAGGTGGCCGAGGGCCAGGCGCGGCGCAGCGCCCAATCCGAGCTGTTGGCCTTGCTCGCGGACGCCGACTAGCGCGGCGGGCGTCACCGCGCCGGGCCGGCCGTCGCATGCGTCGTGACGCGCCGGGCGGTCCTCAGTGCGCGCGCAGCTGCCAACCGATGCGCAGCAGCCGCTCGGCTTCGGTGGCCAGGTCGGCGGCCGTCAAGGGGTTCTGTTCGAGCCAGGCGGTCGGGAAACGCAGCTCCAGACGCTTGGCCCCACCCCGCGCCGTGAGCGGCGGCAGCGGAACCGGCGTGCGGGATCTGCAGAGCCGAACGGCCACGCGCAGCAGGATCGTCAGGTCTCGGACCATCCGTCGGTTGCGCGGCGTGGGCACGCGTTCGAACGCCGATGGGTCGATCTTGCGCCGATGGTTGCGGATCATGGTCGCCAGGATCCGCTGATCCTCGCGGGAGAACCCCGGCATGTCGCTGTGTTCGACCAGGTAGGCCCCGTGGACGTGGTGGTTCGACCACGCGACAGCGAGGCCCACTTCGTGCAGCTGCGCCGCCCACGACAGCAGCGTACGCGGAAACTCGCCGCTCAGGCGCAGGGCTGGCGCCACCTGCGCCAGCAGGTCGAGCGCGATCGCTTCGACGCGGGCGGCGTGGTCGACGTCCACGACGAAGCGGCCGCGCATGCGCCGGATGGTCCGATCGCGCACGTCTTCGTGGTCGATGCGGCCGAGCATGTCCCAGAGCAGGCCCTCGCGCAGGGCGGCCGCGGCGGGATCCAGCCGTTCGAGGCCCAGCGCCTCGAAGATCGCCGTCAGGATGGCCACGCCGCCCGGAAGCACGGCGCTGCGGTCGAGTTCGAGCCCGGGCAACTGGAGCTTGTCGATCGTCTGGCCATACATGGCACGGCGTAGCCTGCGCAGCCCGTCGAGCGTGATGCCACCGCTCGACCACCCCGCGGCGACCAGGATCGCCTCGATCGCGCGGATGGTCCCGGAGCTGCCAAACGCGGCGCTCCAGCCCTGCGTGCGGTAGTTGCGGGCGATCGGCTCGAGCTTCTGCGATGCGCGCAGGCGCGCCTCGCGCATCCGCGGTCGATCGATCGTACCGTCGCGGAAGAAGCGCTCGGACCAGCTGACGCACCCCATCGACAGGCTGTCGGCCAGGATCGGCTCGAAGCCGTCGCCGAGGATGCACTCGGTCGAGGCGCCACCGATATCGACGACCAGGCGCCGGCCGCCGACGTCGGCCACCGCGTGGGCCACGCCGAGGTACACGAGCCGGGCCTCCTCGCGGCCGCTGACGATCTCGATGTCGAAGCCGAGGGCGTCGCGCGCGCGGTCGAGGAAGCCGGCACTATGGCGGGCCTTGCGCAGCGTCTGGGTGCCGACGGCCCGGACGAATGCGGGATCGGCGTCGCGCAACCGTTGGCCAAAACGCTGCAAGCATTGCAGGGCCCGCGCCGTGGCGTCGCGTTGCAGGCGGCCCTGGTCGTCGAAGCCGGCCGCCAGGCGCACGGGCTCTCGCAACCGGTCGATGACCTGCAGCTCGGCGCCCACCCGTCGCGCGACGATCATGTGGAAGCTGTTGGAGCCGAGGTCGACGGCGGCGAGCAGGTCGGGTGTCACGGAGGCGCCTCGGATGGCCAGCACACGGGACGTGCGCGACAAGGGCAATGGCCCAAAGCGCGCACCGTTGTCAACCTGAACGGCGCCATCGAAGCAAGAACGACGCCGAGCTGGCCGATTCGCCGCCATCGCCGAGCTCGACCTCTGCCTCGATCTGGAGGCCGCAGACCTCGGCGAGGGTCTCGAGGGCGAAGATCTGCTCCAGGCACCAATGCGGGGCGCCGAAGAGCCCGCCGCCTGCGATCGAAAGCCGCGCCGTCGCCGCCCCGACGCCGCCGTCGATGTCGACCTCCGCCCGGCCGTGATCGAACAGCCAGCCGTGGAGCGCGGGGGCCCGCTCGAGCACCGTGGTCATGCCGGCCGCGCGCAGCGCCCAACGCGCCAGGGCCGGGACCTGGGCCAGGGCGTCGTCGCGCAAGGGGGCCTGCAGGGCAGACCAATCCCCGCCGAGCTGACGTTCGACCAGGCGCGTGTGCAGCGCGAGCGGCAGGCCCGCAGGCAGCCAGGCGGCTCTGTCGGGAGCGTCGCCGACCGCCGCCAGCGGCGCGCCCAAGGCGTCGCGCAGGTCGTCGACAGCGGCGCGGCCGAAGCGGCGGGCGACCTGGCCGGACCAATCGTGGAGCTGGACGCCGCGTGTCCGTCCCGGCAGCGCGAGCAGGTGGCCGATCGATCGGGGCCGACACGCCGCGAGCTGGTCCTTGGTCATCGGATCGCCCGCTGCGGGCCGCGACCCTTCGGGGCCCTGGCGGCTGCAGAATGGCGGCGCGGGCTCGCCGTCGTCGCCGTCGTCGCCGTCGTCGCCGTGTTCGCCATCGTCGTCGCTAGTAGTGACGCTCGAGCACGTACCAGCCGAACGCGCGTAGCATCAGCTTCGGCATCGAGTCCTCGACCAGCGGGTCGAGACGCTTCCAGCCCTCCTCGACCAGCTCGCGCGCCTGGCGGCTGCAGTCGTCGAGGGCGCCACAGGCCTCGATGGCGTCGATCATCGCGTCGATCCGGGCCTGTTCGGTGGGCTTGCTACGCAGCTCGTCGACCAGCCAGCGTCGCTGGTCGACGTCCATGCGCCCGAGGGCTCGCACCACGGGGAGCGTGACCTTGCCCTGGTTCAGGTCCTCGCCGCGCAGCTTGAGCTCGCCCGCAAAGCCGCGGAGGTTCAGGACGTCATCGATGATCTGGAACGCGAGGCCGACGGCCTCGAAGAAGCCGCCGACCGCGTCGATCTGCTCCTGGCTGCCGCCGCCGACGACCGCGCCCATGCGCGCCAGCGAAGCCGCAGGGGCCGCCGTCTTGAGCCGGTGCACCGCGAGCACCCGCGACTCGAGGCCGTCGGCCTGTCCAGATTCGACGACGCCATCGAGCAGGTCGTCGAAGCCGCGCAGGTCCAACGCCTGGCCGGCGTGGCCGGCGCGCAGGGCCAAGAAGTACTGATCGTAGAGCCGCAGGCGGTCATCGGACGACACGCGGTCGGAGTAGAGCAGCTTCTGGCCCATGAAGTAGGCCGCCGTGCCGGCGTTGATGGCCACGGCCTCGCCGTAGATGGCGTGGCAGGTCGGGCCGCCGCGACGCACCTCGCTGCGATCCTGCACGTCGTCGACGATGAGCGAACCCGAGTGCATCAACTCGGGCATCGCCAGCCAATGGGCGAATGGCCGGCTGTCGCCGCCGACGACGTCGCAGCAGCAAAGCGCGGCGTACGAACGCCACGACTTGCCGCCGCGGTCGACGATGAAGCGGATCGGCCGGACCATCGTGTCGACGAAGCGGTCGCTGTCGACGCCGTCGATGTAGTCGTCCCGGTCGGGCAGGGCGACCAGGTCGCGCAGCAGCGGCCGGTCCATCTCGAAGGGCAGCAGCCGGGCGACCGAGCGGCGCACCTCGCGACCGACCGCGCGGAAGAAGTCGTCGAGATCGTCGATGCCGCCGTAGCCGCTGCGTTCGACGAAGCCGACGCCGCTGACGGGCTGGCCTTTGCGGCTGCCTGCGAGGCGCACACGGCCCTCCCAGAACGCGGGTTTGCTCAGGACCGTGACAAATTCCTGGTCGCCAAAGGCCACGTCGCCCCGCAGCGAGACGCCCGCGGACGGGATCTCGAGCTGCCAGCCGGTGGGGTAGTCGTGGAAGGTCCGAACGCTGGTCCAGCGGCCGTCGGGCTCGAGCGTGCAATCCTCGTGGTGGGTCTCGTTGCCGGCGGCGTCGAGCACGACGCCCCAGCGCCCGGCCGGCTCGTCGTTGGCGATGTCGTGCAGCACGTATGCCGTGACCGAGCTGCCGTCGTCGAGCTGGGCCGAGATCCAGTTCCAGGCGATGTCGGCGGGCTTGCGCCCGGCCTCGCCGTCGGTCGGCTCGCTGGTCGCCGCCGCGTTGAGCGCGTTGTGGTGGCCGAACTCGTGGTCGTACCAGCCGAGCGCGTCGCTGACGGTCTCGGGGCGCGCGTCGAGGGTGATCGTGCCGTCGACGCGGCAACGCGGCACGAAGTAGTAGAACATGTCCTCGCCGCGCACCGCCTTGACCACGCCGCGATCGCCGTGGCGGCAGGCGGCGACCTGCGGCGTGAACGTCAACGACACGGCCATCTGCTGCAGGGGGTCGCGCAGCTCGAGCTGGTAGCTGCCGTCGTCCTTGCGCCAGAAGCGCTCGCCGTCGAAGTCGATCGCGAGCTTATCGGTCGAGACGAAGCCCTCCCGCTTGAGCAGGCGATCCGGCCACGGCACGTTGCCGCGCTCGAGCACCTCGCGGATCGCGCGACGCAGGCGGACGTCGTGGGTGCCTTCGCCGCGCTCGAGCTTTTGCAGGCCGAGCGTCGGCGCGCGCGGATCGACGCGGCTGCACGCGAGGTAACGGCCGGCGTCGGCGTCGACCAGGGCCCAGGTGACCGAGTGGGCGTACTGCAGGGCCTTGGTGCTCTCGTCGCGGCCCGTGACGATGCGGAAGAAGCTTGCGAACAACGACAGCGACCGGCCCGACGCGGTCCGGACGTGGGTGTTGAGGTACCACCACTCGGTCGTCGAACTGCTGTGCGGTAGATCGTGAACCCGGAGATCGATGGGGCCTGGCGCGGGCCAGTCCTCCGGCCACCGGGCGATGGATTGCTCGCTCATGGTCGCTTCATCCTCGGTTTGGGGAGCGCCGCGAGGGCGCGAGGCGAGAGCGTGCCAGCGATGACACCGCGTGTCACGCAGACAGCCATGCGCTTCTGTGTGCGTGCGAGCGCAGGACGGTGGGCGGGCGAAGGTTGCTACGGAGGCGACACGGAACCGGCACAGACGCGGTCGACGCAGGCGCCACCAGGGCAGTGGGCGTCGATCTCGCACGCGGCGCAGACGTTGTTCCAGCAGCCCTGCGTCGGCAGCGCGCAATGCGGGCACAGGCCTGGCGATTTGCAGAAGTCGACGGCCTGCGCGTAGCTCTGGTCCTGCTTGCGCGGATGGTGGCAGCCCTGTTCGCACAGGCCCCAATGGCAGGTGCTGCCGAGCGGACAGTCCTGGTCTTGCTTGGCCATCTCGCAGACGCCCGGGCTGCCGGCGGGCACGCATTGGCGCTGCGCGCAGACCATGCCGGCGCCACATTGGCCGCCACCCTGGTCGCAGCGGCTGCTGCACTTGCCCTGGACGCAGAACACGCCGTCCTGGCCGCAGCTACCGACGCAGCTGTCGCCCTTGCAGCTGCCTTGCACGCAGCCCTTGCCGAGGTGATCGCAGTTGCTGTCGAGCACGCAGGTCGGCAGCGCCTCGCTCGGGTCGCGGGCGTGGACATAGACGCGGGTCAAGCGGCCGACGACGCCGTGGTCCAGCGCGTAGAAGCGCAGCCACGTCGGGCCGCCCGGCGGGATCAGCTCGTCGAGCCGGACGACGCCGGCGGACCAGCCGAACATGCTGCCGTTCGGCACGCCGATGTGGGTGCCGCGGATGTCGCCGTGCGGCCCCGGGATCTTCTGGATCGCGCCGACCGGGTTCACCGCGCCGTCCGCTTGGAGGATCAGCGCCTTGGTCGGCAGCTCGTTGGGCGCCGGCTCGTGGTCGAAGGGCTCGATGACCAGGTAGTTGTCGACGCCGAACGGCAGCGTGCCGAGTGCGTCGCCGGCGAGGAAGAGCGCGCGCGCCGTCTGGCGGGTGAAGCATTGCGTCATCGTCGCGACGATGGTGCCGCTCGGGCTGTAGTTGGCGTTGGAGCCGTTGTCCTGGCCGTATTGCGAGGTCGACTTCTCGACGATCTCCGCGGCGATCTGGACCCCATGGCTCCGGTCGAGGTCGATGCAGCCGAAGCCCTTGGCGTCGAGAAGCCCGAGGGGTCCGATGCGCGCGCCCGAGCGGCTGTCGGGGATCTCGCAGGCACCCGGCGCCGTCAGCCGCACGTCGATCGAGAGCGGCGCCAACGAGCTCGCCACCTTGCCGCGCAGCTCGACGGCGGTGATGCCGGCCTGCAGCACGACCGGCACGAGCAGCAGCGGACCCTTGACCTTGGCTGGCTGGAGCAGCGCCTTGCCTGCGAACGTCAGCGACGGCAGGTCGATGTCGAGGTTGTCGGCGCGCAGCTCCAGCTCCAACGCCCCCGCGCCCACGCTGACGGCGACGTCGACGCGGACCTTGACCACATCGCCGCCGACAAGCGGGTCGAATCCGGTCGCGACGCTGCCGCCCGTCTGATCGTAGACCGTGACGCCGGTGGTCGCCGCGATGGCCGGGCAGGTGACGAAGACGCAGCCGCTGCCCTGGGGCGAGAAGCCGACGTCGCAGCCGCAGACGGCGGCACCGTCGACCTCGTCGCAGAGACCCTTGTCCGGGCCCTTGCAGGGATTCGGCCAACATGGGCCAGGGCTCGCCTTGGGCGCGCAGGTCGTCGCGCCGACGCGGTAGGCGTCGGCGTCGCATTGGCAGATCGGCTTGTCGTAGAGCGGGTAACAGACGCCCTTGCCCGAGCAGGTCACGCCGGCGCAGGGATCGGGCGCGACATCCTGCACGGCGTCCGCGGTTCCGCCGTCGCCCGTGCCGCCGTCGCCCGTGCTGTCGTCGCCGACGGCGGTCTCGCTCTCGCCCGTCTCGGCGTCGGTCGTCACCCCGACATCGGCGTCGGATGCATCGCCCGACGTTGCCGTGCCAACATCCTCGACGTCGTCGCCACCGGGGGATGTGTCTGGTGCCGCCGGGGTCGTGTCGCCCAGCGCGTCCGGGCCCGGCAAGGCGAACGTCGTCGTCGCGGGCTGGTCACGACCGCAGCCTGTCGCAGCGGCGACTACGATCAGGAGCACGCCGGCTCGCAGGTGGGCGCGTCCAACGTGAACTGGCAGGGGTTCGACCATGGCAGGTGCTGCGCGTTGCCCCGAATCTCGACGTCACCGCGACCAGGACACGCCACGGCGACGCGCGGGGCCGTCGCTAGTTGCCCTTCTTCTGGCGCTCGAGCTTCTCTTTGTAGTGGATGCTGTAGCGCGTCCACGGCCGGGCGTGCAGACGGCGCCGACCGATGAAGTCGCCCGTGCCTTCGCAGATGCCGTACTCGCCGCTCTCGAACTTCAGCAGCGAATGCTCGATCTCGGCCAGGAGCTTGCGCTCCTTGTCGGCGATCCGCAGCAGCGAGATCTGCTCGCTCTCGCGGCTCGCCTGGTCGATCTCATCCGGCAGGGCCTCGGGGTCGTACACGGCCTCGGTCACGCGACGCTGCATGCGGTCCCGCACGATGGCGCGCTCCTCGAGCAACCGCTTCTTGAAGGCAGCGAGTTCGGCTTCGGTCAGATCCTCGTCGTCCTCGTCGTCCATCGGCGGCTCGTTCGGTGGCGTCATGTGCGTCTCCCTGCGTCGCGGTGGGCGCGGCAGTCTCGTTGCGGGCGACCGCGTCGTGGCGGTCGACCCCGGTATGCGGGGCGCGGACTATAGAGTCACAAGGTCCAACCGGCAACCAAAATCTTGCCGCGGGTCGGTCCGGCGAAGCGCGGTGGCCGGCGCAGCGGCGGTCGGCGAGGACCCGCGAGCGCCGCCCGCACGGTCAATGGCGCGGGCCGTGGTCGTGGTCGTGGTCGTGGTCGTGGTCATGCGCGTCGTCGCCGGCGGCGGCGGCTTCGCGCTCCATCGCGATCGACGCTTCGACGTAGCCGCGCCAGGCGTCGACCTGGATGTCGGGGTCAAGGTCGTCCGGGCGGTGCTCCCAGGACGTGACCAGGCCGTCGTCGTCGAGCTCCAGGCGCCAGGTGCCGCCGCCGATGAAGCCGGCGACCTCCATCCGGTAGCGTGCGTGCCAGCGGGCCGGCTGTCCTGCCAGGATGGGTGCGCCGATCACCGAGAAACGCGTGTCCGCGGGGCTGCGGGCCATCCAGTCGCCGATGGACTCGCGCCCACGCAGCTGCTCGGCGATGCGGTCCTGCTCGGCTCCCCAGCCATAACGGCGCAGCTCGGCACCGTCGGCGACCGCCTTGGCCACCAGCGGCGCGGCGCCATAGGCGTCCAGGGCGCGCACCAACCGCTCGACCGCCAACGCGGCCAGCAGCTCGCGACGCGGCAAATCGCTGGGCGTCTGCATCGGCTTCGCCCCTAGAGCAGGTTGGCGGCCAGCTCGGCCAGCGGCGAGCGCTCACCGCGCGTCAAGGTGATATGGGCCGCCAACGGCTCGGACTTGAACTTCTCGACGATCGACGTCAGGCCGTTGTTGACGCTGTCGAGGTAGGGCTGGTCGATCTGGTAGGGGTCGCCGGTGAAGATGATCTTCGTGCCGTCGCCGACGCGGGTCAGGACGGTCTTGATCTCGTGCGGCGTCAGGTTCTGCGCCTCGTCGACGATCATGATCTGGCCGGGCAGCGAGCGGCCGCGGATGTACGTCAGGGCCTCGAGCTCGACGAGGCCGGCCTGGACGAGTGAGTCGTAGGTGCGGACGTCGTTGCCGGCGGTCTGGCTGGTCAGGAACTCGAAGTTGTCGCGAATCGGCTGCATCCACGGCCCGAGCTTGTCGTTGAGATCGCCCGGAAGGTAGCCCAGGTCGCGGCCCATCGGCAGGATCGGCCGGCTGACGAGCAGGCGGCGGTAGGTCTGGGTCTCGACGACCTGGTCGAGCGCCGCAGCGAGCGCCAGCAGCGTCTTGCCCGTGCCGGCCTTGCCGATCAGGGTCACGAGCTGGATCTCGGGACGGAGCAGGGCGTCCAGGGCGAAGGCCTGCTCGCGGTTGCGCGGCTTGAGGCCCCAGACGGGCTTGCGCAGGCGGGCCAGTGGCTCGACGCGGCCATCGGGCGTGATCCGGGCCAACGCGTTCTGGCGCCGGCCGTTGCCGCCGAGCAGGGTCAGGTACTCGTTGGGGAAGAACTCGCCCGGCCCGAGATCGGCGACCGGCAGCGATTGGCCGTCGAAGAGCCGGTCGATCAGGTCGCCTTCGGTCTCGATCTCCAGCGAGCCGCCGTAGACCTCCGACACATCCTTGCCCTCGGGATCGTAGTCCTCGGCGTTGACGCCGAGCGCGTCGGCCCGAATGCGGAGGTTGATGTCCTTGGTCACGAAGATGACGGGGATATCGGGCTCGCGGTGCTTGAGGTCCACCGCCACCGAGAGGATGGCGTTGTCCATCGACTGCGACGCAGTGACCTCCTCGGGCAGCCGGCGCTTGGTGAAGCAGACGCGGACCATGCCGCCCGCTGCGTTGGCGACGCCCTCCTCGAGCCGGCCAAGCTCGCGGTAGTGGTCGAGCTCGCGCGCGACGCGGCGGGCGTTGCGACCGAGCTCGGTCTGGTCGCGCTTGAACAGGTCGAGCTCTTCGATGACGTAGATCGGGATGTTGACGACGTTGTCGGCAAAGGCGTCGAGGCAGGCGCTGTCATGCAGCAGGACGTTTGTATCCAAAACGAAGTTCTTGCGCATGCGCACTCCCTTGCCCGCGGGCGGACAGAGCTAGGTGCAGGGATCGAAGCTGGGGGTGCGGGCGCTCAGTGATGGCCGCCCGGCCCGTGGACGTGGCCGTGCGAGAGCTCGTCGGCGCTCGCGGCGCGCACGTCGAGGACCTCGACGTCGAAGACCAGGATGTCGCCCGCGAGCGGGTGGTTGCCGGTGACCATCACGTCGTCACCGTCGATGCCGACGACCGTGTAGAGCACCTGGCGCTCGTCGTCCTGCGGATGCTCGGCGACGAACTGCACGCCAGCGTCGAGCTCGGCGCGCATCTCGGGGGGGAAGCTCTCGACCGGGATGGCGAGGTCCAGCTCCGGGTCGTTCAGGCCGTAGCCTTGCTCCGGCGGGATGTGCAGGCCCGTCAGCTTGTCGCCGACGCCGCGACCCTCGAGGGCGGCCTCGAGGCCCGGCACGATGTTGCCGTGGCCATGCAGGTAGGGCAGGCCGTCACCAGCGCCGTCGTCGTCGCGCGAGCTGTCGCGGATCGAGCCTTCGACGTCGCGCAGGGTGTAGTGGATCGTGACGACATGGTTCGCGGCGACCTTCAACGGACTGGACATGGCACTCTCGAAGCGGGAAGACCCGTGTAAGTCCGACGTGCTGCGCGAGCGCGAGCGCGACGGCGTACGGCCGGTTCGGCCGACGATCGCCGGGAAGACTGACAGACCCCCGCCCCTGGCGCAACGCCCGGCCAGGGCTCGCAGATGGCCATCAGCGCGGCTCAGAGCGGCAGATGTGGCAGCAGCCAGAACGCAGCCAGGACCAACGCGGTCGGCATTGCCGCGCCCAGCAGCAGCAGCAGCGGCGAGATCCCGTCGGGGCCGAAGTTGTCCTTGAGGATGCCATAGCCGGCAGGGTTCGGTGCGTTGGCGATGACCGTGAGGCCACCGCCTGCCACGGCACCTGCGACCAGGGCGTATTTGTCGCTCTCGGTGATGCCTTCGATGGTGCTGCCCAGGTAGGTCAGCGCCGCGTTGTCGGTCACCGCCGTCAGCGACGCCGTGCCGAGGAAGAGCGCCGCAGAGTCGAGCTGCGTCACCAGAGGCTCCAACCACCAGCGCTGGTAGGTGCCGAGCACCACGAGCCCGCCGAGGAAGAACGCGACGAGCAGGGCCTCGCGCAGCTTGAGCTCGTCCTGGAACTCGTCGGTCACGTCGACGACGCCGAGGAAGAAGAGCAGCAGCCCCAGGAAGACGACCATGTGGTGCGCGTAGAGCACGACCAGCGCCATCGTGCCGACGTGCACCACGATCAGCCAGATCGGCATCGGGCGCGGATCCACTGGCGGTCGCGCGGCGGCCACGCGATCTGCAAGGGCTTCGAGATCGTTGCGGAAGCGGAAGGTCAGCAGCGCGGCGTTGGCCACCACCGCGATCGCGGCCTTCCAGCCGAAGTGGCTGATCATGTAGGGCACGTCCCAGCCCCATTTGCGCGCGACCATCAGCACCGGCGGCGCGGCGAAGCTGGTCAGCGTGCCGCCGATGCTGACGTTGACGAAGAGCGTCGCGATGGTGGCGTGGGCGAAGCGCTCCGAGAGGCCGTGGTCGTAGAAACGGCGCTTGAGCACCAGCGCCGTCACGGTCATCGCCGCGGGCCCGGTGATGAAGCTGCCGAGCAGCGGCCCGATGACGAGCGTGACGAAGAAGAACGAGAGGTGGTCGGGGATCGGCAGCTTGCGCGCCAACATGCGGATCAGCCGCGTCGCGAGCTCGAGGATGGGGCGTGACGCCGCCATGGTCATGATGGCGAAGACGAACGCCGGCTCGGTGAAGTCGACACGCCGGCCGAAGAGGCGGCCTTCGAGCAGGGCGATGCTGGCGTCGGGCGTCTCGATGACGGCGATGCCGATCAAGAGCACGCCGGCCCAGAGGCCGAAGACGACCTCGACCTCGCCGAGCAGCTCGAAGAGGTTGCGCAGCGGCGAGCCTTCGGGCCGGCGGTGGGCCAGCACCTCGAGCCGCTTGACCAGGAAGGTATGCAGAACGGCCAAGCCGAAGACGACGGCGGCGAACAGCTCGATCGGGCTGGTCGGCGATGAGGCGGATTCCACGGGCAACGGCGACTCCTCGGTCGATGAGCGAGGCCGATCGTAGCGGAGTGTCGCAGATCCGAACAGGCCGGGGCTCAGCTGCCGCCGGTGGGATCGAACTTGTAGCCAGTGCCTCGGATCGACAACAAGAAACGCGGCCGCGCCGGCTCCTCCTCGAGCAGCTTGCGCAGGCGCACGACAAAGTTGTCGACCGTTCGCGTGTTCGGGTAGTTGCCGAGCTGCCAGACGTTCTCGAGCAGCTCCTGGCGCGAGACGGCGCGCCCGGCGTGGTCGACGAGGTAGCGCAGCAGGTCGCGCTCGAGCCGGGTCAGCTGGACCGTCTCGCCGCGGACGACGGCGACGTGACCCGCGAAGTCGACCTGCGCCGCGCCGAAGTGGACGACCTCGTTGGTGCTCGGCTCGGGCTCGCGGCGTCGCTCCCAATGGCTGCGCCGCAGCTGGCTGCGGACGCGCGCGAGCAGCTCCTGCAGCGAGAACGGCTTGACCAGGTAGTCGTCGGCCCCGGATTCGAGGCCCCGGATGCGGTCGTCGGGCGCGGCGCGTGCCGTCAGCATGATGACGGGGGTGAAGTTGCCGGCGTCGCGCATGCGTCGGCACAGCTCGAAGCCGTCGAAGTCCGGGAGCATGACGTCGAGCACGACGACGTCGAAGCGCCGCATCGCCAGCGCTGCCGCGCCCTCGCGTCCGGTGGCCGCGACCACGACGTCGTAGCCGTCGAGCTCGAAGTTCAGCTTCAGGCCGGCGGCGAGGTGGGTCTCGTCCTCGACGACGAGGATCGCCGCGTTGGCTTCAGGCATCGGCTGCTCCTGCGCGCTCGGGGCTCGGCGTCGTCGGCCCGCGCGCCTGCCGACCCGGCAACCAGACACGGACGCGCGTGCCGTGTCCAGGGCCGTCGGACTCGATGCGCATCCGGCCGCCGAGCTCGGCGACCAGCGCGTGCACCACGTAGAGGCCGAGCCCGGTGCCGCGACGGCGGCGGACCTGGTCGCCCGGCGCACGGTAGAAGCGCAAGATCACGTTCTTGAGGTCGGCCTGGGGGATGCCGATGCCTTGGTCCTCGACCGCGAACGCGATCTGATCGTTGGCCGCCTCGGCGGCGCGCACGACGACCTTTGCCGGTGCGTCGCTGTACTTGAGCGCGTTGTCGATGAGGTTGCCGAGGATGGTCTCGAACGCCGGCCGGTCGGTGCGCAGGATCAGCTCGGCCGGCGCCTCGAGCGTCACGCAGCCCGGATCGACGCGGTGGCGGTGCACCAGCCTGGCGATGACGTCGCGCAGCACGGCCTCGACGTCGTACGCCTGCAGATCGTGGCCCCCTCGTTCGTGCGCGAGGCGGCTGGCCTCGAGGATGCTGTCGATGAAGGCGTGCAGGCGATCGACGTCGGCGAGCATCATCTCGCGCAGGCGTTCGCGTTGCTTCGGCTCGAGACCCTCGCGACCGAGCGTCTCGAGGCCCAGCCGGATCGCCGCCAACGGGCTCTTGAGCTCATGGGTCACCGAGTCGATGAAGCGGTCCTGGCGCCGCACTTCGCGCGTCTCGGCGACGAGGAAGACCGAGAACAGCACCAGCACCACCATGATGAAGGCGAACGACACCGATCCGAGCACGATGAGCCAGGTGTTGGTGCTGACCTCGGGCCCGAGCTCGAACTCGCGCACCACGATCAGCAGCCAGAACACGAGCAGCGTGATCGACAGCGCCACGGCGACGCTCGCGAGGACGATCGGCAACGACAGGGATCGACGTTCACGCGCCATGGTCGGCATCCTAGGAGCCCGTTCCCGGCGCGTCCAGGCGCGAGGGCGGCCGCCGCGACGAGCCCGCCGAATCGATCCGCGCCGCCAGGCGTTGCCCGCTGGTGCGCGAGGAATTAGGCTCGCGCCCGCCGCCGGCCCACGCCGTGCCATAGGAGTCCCCGATGCCGACCTTCACGTCCTCTGCCGCCTGGCTGCTCGCGATCAGCCTCGCGTTGCCCGCCGCCGCGTCGGCCGCCCCCCCCGCCGACAAGCCGGCGCCCGGCAAGCCAGACGCCTCGCCAGCCAAGCCGGAGCCTGCGCCCGCGGGTGACACGGCAGGCGAGATGCAGGGCGTGATCAAGAAGCTGATCGGCGCGGTGCGCTACTCGCGCGACGCCAGCGCCCTCGCCACCTTCGCCGGTGAGGCCCAGGGCGCCTTCCTCTGCGGCGAGTCCTGGGCCAAGGCCAGCGACGCGCAGAAGAAGGAGTTCGTCGAGCTCTTCCACAAGATGTTCGCGGCCATCGCCTTCCCGAACATCCGCAAGAACTTCGAGAAGCTCGAGACCATCCTCTACGCTCCGCCCACCGTCCGTGGCGACAAGGCCACGCTCGGCTCGACCATCGTCATCCTGCACCCGATGAAGAAGCAGGAGATCGTGGCGACCTACGACATGGTCAAGGCGGACGGGGCGTGGAAGGTCGTCGACGTCACGGTCAAGGGCGACAAGTCGATGCTGACCAACATCCGCGACGAGCAGGTCCAGAAGATCCTGGCCAGCGGCGGCTTCGACAAGCTGCTGGATCTGATGCGCAAGCGCGTCGCGAAGGCTGGCAACTAGAGACGCGACCGCGGCGTCGCACCGAGCACATCCGGCCGAAGCGGGCCGCGTCGAGTCGACAGGTTCGGCCCGACGCGGCCCGTCTGTCTGCCGGCAAGGGGAAGCTGGATGAGCCTTTCGGAACGAGTGTCTCGGGCCTGGAGCAAGCTGGTCGTGGGCCGGCCGGGCGCGGTCGCTGTGGTCATGTTGGCGCTGACCCTGGCCTCGGGCTACGCCGCGTCGACCCTGACGATCAACACCAACCAGCTCGATCTGATCAGCCAGGACCTGCGCCAGGTCAAGGACGTCAAGCGCGTCGTCGACATGATCGGCGGCTCCGGCCACCTGATCCTGGCCCTGCGAGGCTCGGACGCCGAGAAGCTGCAGGCCATCAGCGACGACCTCTACGTCAAGCTCAAGGCGGACAAGGAGCGTGTGCGCGAGGTGACCTACAAGGTCAACGTCGAGTTCCTGCGCCGCAACGGGGCCTTGTTCATGGAGACGCCCGACCTCGTCGAGGTACGCAAGCGCGTCATGACCAAGATGCGCGACGCCATCAAGCGGGCGAGCCCGTTCTTCATGGAGATCGAGGAGACGGAGCCCTACGAGCTCAAGCTCGACGACATCATCGACAAGTACACCAAGATCGGCAAGCGAAGTATTCGGACGGACTACTATCTTTCGGACGACAAGCAGATGCTGCTCATGCTGGTCAAGCCGATGTGGGACAGCAACCGCCTCGAGGAGACCGGTGAGCTCGTCGCGTCGATCCGCGCCATGCTCGCCGACTACTCCAAGGCCAACAGCCACGACGTGCAGCTGGTCGAGGACTACGACAAGTCCGTGCCGACCGACGCCAAGACCGTCGAGTACGGCTTCACCGGCACCTACCAGACCAACTACGACGACAGCTACCAGATCAAGGGCAGCCTCGCCCCGGTCACGGCCTGGGCGCTCGCCGGCGTGTCGTTGGTGCTGCTGGCGTTCTTCCGCCGCGCCGTGTTGGCGGTGTTGTTGGTGCTCTCGGCCTTGATCATCGGCGTGGTGCTGACCCTCGGCTTCGCCCGCGTGGCCATCGGCCAGCTCAACATGATCACCTCGATCCTCGCTGGCGTGCTGATGGGCCTCGGCATCGACTTCGGCATCCACCAGCTCTACCGCTTGGGCGAGGAGCTCGGGGCGGGGCGCAAGCTCGACGACGCGCTCCAGCGCACCGTGGCGTCTGCTGGCATCGCGTCGATCGTCTCGGCGGCCGGCACCGCGATCGCGTTCGCCTCGTTGCTGCCGAGCGAATTCGCCGGGTTCTCGCAGTTCGGCCTGCTTGCAGCAGCTGGCGTGTTGCTGATCGGCACCGCGATCTGGCTGTGGGTGCCCGCCGCGTTGCTGCTGATCGAGCAGCGTTGGCCCGGCGCGCCCGCGCGCCTGCTCGCGCCGCTGGCCGGGGCGTCGGCGACCGAGGGCACGCCGAAGCTGCCGCGACCGGGCGTCATCCTCGCGGTGGTGCTGGTCGCGACGCTCGGCATCGCCTGGTTCGCCCAGGACGTGTCGTTCGAATACAACACCCGCGCCCTGATGGTCGAGAACCAGCCGTCGGTGATGCTCCAGGACGAGCTCAACGAGCGCTACCAGATCTCCGCCGACCCCGTCGCGGTCTACACACCGACGCGCGAGGACGCCAGGGAGGTCTTCTCGATGTTCCAGCCGCTGGACCACGAGAAGTACAAGACCGTCGACCAGGTCGTCAGCGTCTACGCCTTCGTCCCCGACGCCGAACGCCAGGCCGCCAACGCCAAGGTCCTGCAGGAATGGCTCGACGAGTTGAGCGAGATCGACCGCAAGTCCCTGCCGCCAGACATGGACGAGAAGTGGGACGAGGCGACCGCCTACCTCAAGGTCAAGCCCTACACCGTGGACGACGTGCCGGCGGCGCTGCAGTCGCTCTTCACGCACCTGCCCACGGCGAAGCCCGAGAACCACGGTTGGTTGACATTCATCTACCCGACCGTCGACCTGTGGGACGGCAAGCAGATGCTGCAGTTCGCCGACGACATCGAGGAGATCCACACGCCCAGCGGCAAGACGCTGCACGCGGCGGGCATGCCGATCCTGATGGCGAAGCTGGCCAAGATCGTCTTGCACGACGGGCGTATGTCCGTGATCTGGACGGCGATCGGATTGGTGCTGCTGCTGTTGATCGATCTGCGCTCGCCGCTGCGGATGGTCGTGACCCTGGCGCCGCTGGTGCTCGGCGTCGCGGTGATGCTGGGCATCATGGTCTTGATGGATGTCCAGTTGAACTTCATGAACATCGTCGTGCTGCCCATTGTGCTCGGCTACGGCCTCAGCCACGGCGTCTATCTGGTACACCGCTTCGAAGAGGGCACACCGCCCCTGGTCGCGCTGCGCTCGGTGGGCACCGCCGTCGCGGCGTCGACGTTGACCACGCTCGCGGGCTGGGCGGCGCTGCTCGCGGCGTCGCACCGCGGCCTGCAGTCGATGGGCAAACTCGCGGCGTTGGGCATGGTCGCGACCCTGCTGGTGACGTTCCTGGTGATGCCGGCGGTGCTCGAGCTGCTCGCCGCCCGACGGGAGACCAGGGGCGCTGGAGGTCAAGGATGATGGGTCGTTCGCTTGCGCTCGCCGCGCTCGTCCTGGCCGGATCGGCCTGCTCCTCGGTCGGCTTCTCGCGGGTCGCCGACGACTTCGACCGCGTTCACAAGGCGTCCCTGTATCGCCTGCACGTCGTGGTCGCGCCGGCACCCGCGGGCGATGGCCGCGTCGGTGCCATGACGGCCAAGATGGCGCAGCGCTACGTCAACCAGCACCGCGACTACATCGCCAAGGCCGTCAGCGTCGCCAGCCAGCTCGAACCGGCCGCTTGTGGTGACGGCATCGAGGGCGTCCTGCACCTGCACGCCAGCGCAGCGCGCACCGAGGACGGCGCGGATGTGCGCATCGTCGGCCGCCTGCTGCGTTGCAGCGACAACGTCATCGTCTGGGAGGCCGACGTCGACGACGATTGGGACGCTGACGACGACAACCTGGTCCAGGTCCGCGCCCAGTACGTCCGCGAGAACGGCGCCAGCGTCGAACCCTTCGTCGCGCCCATCTTCCACGCGCTGCGCGGCCTGCTCGACACCTTGCCGCGGCCCAAGCTCGAGAAAGAGGCTGACATCGACGAGAAGATCGAGGTCGGCCAATAGCGACCCCGGCGACCACGTCCGACGCGGCGCCCGGGCCACCGCCGCGCCCCGGCGCTGCCGGCATCCGCCGCGTCCGCGCCGGCGTGCTCTGGATGCTTGCCGCGACGGCGCTGTTCGCGGTGATGACGGCCGCGGTCAAGGTCGCCCGTGTCGAGCGCAGCGCGCTCGAGGTGATGCTCTGGCGCTCGGTCGTGGCGCTGCCCTTCGCCCTGGCCGCGGTCCGCGTCGGCGACGCGACGCCCTGGCGCGAGGCGTTGCGGGTGCAGGACCGCCGGGGCGTCTTCGCCCGATCCGCGCTCGGCTTTCTCGCGATGTTCTCGTACTTCTCGGCCGCCAAGGGTCTCGCCGTCGCCGATCTCTCGCTCGTGATGCGCATGCAGCCGATCGGCGTCGCCCTGATGGCGCCCTGGCTGCTCGGTGTCAGCGAACGCCCGGGCGGTCGCGTCTGGCTGGCCCTGGTGCTCGGCGTCGTCGGCGGCGGCCTGATCCTGGGCCCGGAGCTGGCGATCGGCTCGGTCTGGGGCATGTGGGGCGCCGCGGCGGCGCTGTTCTCGGCGGCGGCGCATACGATGTTGCGGCGCGTCGCGCGCACCGAACGCGCCAGCGTCATCGTCGTCTGGTTCCAGGCTCTGAGCGCGGCGGCGGCGCTGGCGGCGCTGCTGCTGGGCCCCGGCCTCGAGCTCGCGCCGACGCACGTCTGGCCGGCCCTGATCGGCGCGGGCTTGTGCTCGGCGTTGGGCCAGTTGGCGCTCTCGCGCGCCTACCAACTGGAGGCCGCGGCGTCGGTGGCGGGGGCCGGCGCCGTCGGGCCGCTCTTTGGCCTGCTGCTCGACCTCTGGCTCTTTGACCACCTGCCGGGGCCGTTGATCTGGATCGGCGGCGCGCTGGTCATCGCCTCGGGCACGCTGTTGGCGGTGCGCAAGGCGTAGCGCTGGCGGTCGTGTGCGGCGCCGCGCTCAGCGACGGCTGCGCGACTCCAGGCGGCGCTGCAGCGCGTCGGCGACGGTGGTGACGACCTGGACCCGGGCATGGCGCTTGCAGTCGCCGGCGACCAGGGTCCAGGGCGCGTGCGCCGTGCTGGTGGCCGCGACCATCTCGTGCACCGCGAGTCGGTAGGCATGCCATCGCTCGCGGTTGCGCCAGTCGTCCGGCGTGATCTTGTACTGCTTCCAGGCGATGGATTCGCGCTCTTCGAAGCGACGCAGCTGCTCCTGCGGGCTGATGTGGAGCCAGAGCTTCACCACGACCACGTTGTCGTCGATGAGCGCCTCTTCGAAGTGGTTGATCTCGTCGTAGGCGCGGCGCCACTCGTCGGGGCGGGCGAAGCCCTCGACACGCTCGACGAGCACGCGGCCGTACCACGTCCGGTCGAAGATCACGGCCCGCCCGGCAGCCGGCAGGGCGCGCCAGAAGCGCCAGAGCCACGGATGCGCGCGTTCCTCGTCGGTCGGCGCCGCGATCGGCACGACCTGCACCAAGCGCGCGTCCATGCCGCCGGTGACGCGGCGGATGGCGCCGCCCTTGCCGGCCGCGTCCCAGCCCTCGAACGCCATCACTGTGGCGATGCCTTGCTCTTTCGCCTGCCAGGCCAGGCGGTACAGGCGGTCCTGCGCGGTCGAGATCAGGGCGTCGTAGGTGGCGTTGTCGAGGGTCGCGCCGAGGTCGACGCGGTCGAGGATCGTCGGCCCGCTCTCGGTGGTGGTCATCGCGGCCGCCGGCGGCATGGTCGAGGGCAGGGCATCCAGCGCCAGGGCGGCCTCGACGCTGTCGGCGAGGCGCAGGGCGGCGTGCAGATCCCGGTAGCGCGCGTCGGTGGCTTCGATGATCCACCACGGCGCCGCGCCGGTGCTCGTCTGGCGCAGGGCGCGCTCGGACACCTCGATGAACGACTCGTAGCGTTTGGCGAACTTCTTGGCCAGGGGCGACAGCCGCAGCGCGTCACGGGTCCGCTCCCGCACCGCTTCGAGCTTGCCGGCCGCGTCGTCGTCGCCCCTGCGCGCCGCGCGACGCTCGGCGCGGCGGGTCTCGTCATGGGCCCGCTCGGCGTCGCGCAGGCGCTTCTTGAGCGTCACGCGGCCGAGGTGGAACCAGAGCTTGACCAGGACGTAGCCATCCGACGTCAGCACGTCCTCGAGCCGACGGATCTGGCCGAGCGCGCTGTCGAACGAGGCCTGGTCGATCTTGCCCTGGGCGCGCTCGATGATGGGCTGCGTGTACCAACTGCCGAAGAAGATGCCGATGCGTCCGCGCGCCGGCAGGCGGCGCCAGAAGCGCCAATCCCTGGGCCGGGCGCGCTCCTCGTCGGTCTCCTCCCAGAACGAGTGGACGTCGACGCCTCGCGGATCGAGCCACTCCGTCAGGCGGTTGACGACCTCGGACTTGCCGGCGCCCTCGACGCCGCCGATGAGGACGATGACGCCGCGCTTGCTCGTGCGCAGCGATTGGCCCAGCGCCACCAGCCTCGGCCGCAGCTGCTCGAGCGCTGCCTTGAGCTCGGCCTTGCTGGTGGTCTGACCGAGCTCCGCGACTTCGAACATGGGGCGCCTCCGAGCGACGGGGGTCCGGCGAGGGTCAGGTGAGGGTGCCATGACGCCGATCGCCGCGCCAGACAAAGCACGGCGCCGCCCCGGCTTGCCGCCGTGCGCGACGATGGTAGGTTGCGCGCGCGGTGCCCCCGGCATCGCGGTGTCTGCCGTCTCGGATCACGTTCGCTGCGCGCGCGGCGACCGGTCCCACGCAGGATGTGTCGAAGCCATGCCCGTACTTCCCGTGACCTTGACCATCGCCGGCAGCGACAGCGGCGGCGGCGCAGGGATCCAGGCCGATCTCAAGGCGATGAGCGCGCTCGGCTGCTTCGCCACCAGCGCCGTCACCGCCATCACCGCGCAGAACACGCGCGGCGTGGCGCGTATCCAGTTGCTGGAGCCGTCGCTCGTCCGTGCCCAGGTCGACGCCGTCGCTTCGGACATGCGGGTCGCGGCGACCAAGACCGGCATGCTCGGCAGCGCCGCCCTGGTCGAGGCCGTCGCCGAAGCGGTCGACGCCTGGGGCCTCGCCCCCTTGGTGGTCGACCCCGTGATGGTCGCCAAGGGCGGGGATGCCTTGCTGTCCGACGAGGCCGTCGACGCCGTCATCCGTGAGCTCGTGCCCCGCGCGACGCTGTTGACGCCGAACGCCCACGAGGCCGCGCGGTTGACCGGCGTCGAGGTGCGCGATCTCGACGGCGCCCACCGCGCGATCGCCCGGCTGGCCGAGATGGGCGCGCGGGCGGTGCTGCTCAAGGGCGGCCACCTGCCGGCGCGGCGCGACCCCGACGATGGCTTGTTCCTGGTCGATCTGCTCTGGGATGGCCACGACGTGGTCGAGGTCGTCGCGCCCTGGCATCCGGGCGGACATACCCACGGCACGGGCTGCACCTACGCCGCCGCCATCGCCGCGCTGTTGGCCCGCGGCCATGGGCTGCGCGGCGCCGTCCGCATCGCCCGGCGCTACCTCGGCGGCGCGATCCGCCACGGCCTCGCGGTCGGCGAGGGCATCGGCCCGACCGACCACTTCTGGTTCCTCGAGCCGGGCGAAGAGCCTTGGATGCGCGCGACGGCCTCGACCGACGATTGAGGCCGCTTGCGGCGACGACGGCGGGATCGCGGGGCCCGAGCGGTCAGGGCAGCAGCGACGCCAGCGTGTCGACGACCGACCATCGTCCCTTTGCGTCGCGCTGCAGACGACCGGCGGCGACGTCGGGATCGTGGGTGAAGCAGAGCCAGCCGCCGCGCGCCTCGAGATCGACCCAGAGCGCGGTCTTCTCGTCGATCAGCAGCTCCGGGTACCGGTCGTAGCCCATCGTGATCGGCAGGTGGACCCACGCGGCACCCGGGCAGAGGTCCGAGCAGAAGAGCAGGGGGCCACGTTCGGTCGCGACCTCGGTCAGCAGCAAGCCCGGCGTATGGCCGTCGCTGAGGTGCAGGCGCCAGCCAGGCGGCAGCAGGGCTGCGGTCGCGGTGTCCTCGGCGCCGTCGCTGAGGTGCAGCCGGCCGCTGGCGAGCAGCAGCGGCTGCAGCGCGTCGAGGAAGCTGGCCCGGTCGCGCGGATGCGGTGCTGTCGCGCGCTGCCAGGCGCGGCGGCCGACGATGTAGGTCGCGTTGGGGAAGAGCAGCCGCGGCGGCCCGGATTCGTGGGCCGTCAGCAGGCCGCCGGCGTGGTCGAAGTGCAGGTGCGAGACGATGACGACGTCGATGTCCGTGTCGCGCAGGCCGAGGTCCGCCAGCGCGCCGAGCAGGACATGATCGGCCTCGACGACGCCGAAGCGTTCGCGCATCGCCGGCTCGAAGCTGGCGCCGATGCCGGTCTCGAGCAGGAAGCGGCGACCGTCATCCGCCTGCACCAGCAGGCAGCGGCACGCGAGCGCGATGCGGTTGGCGTCGTCCGGGGCAGCCCAGCGCTGCCAGACGGCGCGGGGCGCGTTGCCGAACATCGCGCCACCGTCGAGGCGCTGGCTGTTGCCGAGCAGGGACCAGACCTGGGTCATCGCGGCTCCTTGGCGGCGCGCTCGTCGGTGCCGGCTGCGCTAGAGCTTCGGGCCGGCGAAGCAGATCTCGACGAACTCGTAGGCGAAGGCGCCGGTGCCGATCGCGTCGGAGAACTCGGAGATGAAGACGCCGTCACCTCCGACGGCGCAGCCCGTGCCCGGCTTGCTGACACCCGGGCCGGCGGCGCCGACCGTCCACGACGCCGCGACGTTGGCCGCGCCGATCGGCTGCTTGCGCTGGAAGTTCGACACCGCCGGCTTGCCCATGGCCACGGTGGGCCCGTCGACGACCTTGCCGGCGCCGTCCTGCATGGTGAAGGTCTCGTCGCCGTTGATGCTCGGGAAGCTGTCCTTGGAGTTGATGTAGATCGTCCCCGGCGGCAGCGTGACCTTCCAGAAGGCCTCGAACGCGGCCTTGTCGCTGTTGCGGCCGACGATGAGCGTGGTGCCGGCGCCGAGCACCGTGCCCTTGGGCAGGACGAAGGTCTTGGCCGACGCGGTCTGGATCAGCTTGTAGCCCGAGACATCGGTCTGCAGCGACGACGCCTCGACCACGTTCAGCGTCGCGCTCGCCTTGCCCGCGCTGGTCGCGACCGTGATGGTCATCGTGCCGGCCTTGCTGCCCGCCTTGATCGAGAACGACGCCGTCAGTCCGTTGGCCGCGAAGCTCACCGTGGCAGGCGCATCGAGCTCGCCGCCGGACGTGGTCACGGTGGCCTCCAGCCCCAGCGTCGGCGCCGGGAAGCTCAAGAGCACATCGAGCTTGGCGTCGCCGCCGACGGGCACCTTCGCCTCGGCGGGGCTGATCGCCGCGACCGCCGGGATCTCGTTGGCCGCGAGCACGCGCACGTCGCAGCTGACGTCGCTCGTCTGGCCCGCCACCTTGGCGCGGAACTTCGTCGTGCCGGCCTTGAGCCCGTCCACGCCGATGCCGATCCAGGTCTGGCCGGCCGCGACCACGAACGGACCGATCGGCTTGGCGATGGTCGGGTCCTCGCTGACGACCTCGACGGTCAGGTCGGTCTTGCTCGCGTGGCTCAGCGTCACCGTCACTGGCACGGCGAGGCCGACGCCGGCGACGCCCTCGCGCTGCCACGCCGTCGCTGGCGTCAGCGATTGCACCAACGGCGGCCCGAGGTCGACGTCGGCTTGGACCCGTGGCAGCAGCTTGATCAAGCCGTTGCGGAAGGCGACCACGCCGACGATCACCGGGATCGTCGCGCCCTTGGTCGGCTTCGGCGCGAGGAAGCCGGTCGCCTCCCACATCGCGTCGTCCAGGCGCAGGCCGTCGCTCAGCGCGAGCTCGTTCTCGGCCTTGGTGTCGCCGGTGCCGCCGGCCGGAGCGTCGTCCAGGACCTCGGCGTCGCGGACCTCGACCAGCTGGCCCTCGAAGATCGAGGCGCCCTTGTCGGTGCCCGTCATCTTCGCCACCTCGGCCTTGCTCAGCAGGCGCGGCGCCGGCTTGCCGGCTTCGGCCTTGCCGGTCGTGACGAACGAAGGGCCGGTCAGCTCGATCTGGCCGTAGAAATCGACCGCGTCGGCGCCCTTGATGTCGACGATGTCGCCGCGCACAGGCCGGCTGCCGCTGCCCGTGTAGACGAACAGGCCCGCGGCCTGACCCTCCGGCGCCGCGGGGTCCTGGACGAAGAAGCCGTCCTTGGCGCTCGCGGTCACGATCACGCCGAGCACGGCGACGCGGGTTTCGAGCAGCGACTTGTCGGTCTTGACCTGGGCGATCGTCACCGGGCAGCCCATCGAACCGGGGTTCGGCGCGTCGGGGCAGGGGTCGCAGGCGTCGCCGCGGCCGTCCTTGTCGGTGTCCTTCTGGTCCGGGTTGCCGACCGCCGGGCAGTTGTCGCCGGTGCCGGGCACGCCGTCGCCGTCGCTGTCGGCCGGATCGAAGGTCTTGCAGTCGGTCGTGTCGGCGTCGAGCGGGCAGGGGTCGCAGTCGTCGCCGAGGCCGTCGCTGTCGCTGTCGGCCTGCTTGCCCTCGTCGATCGGCCGGATCGGCGAGAAGACGTCGGGGCAGAGGTCCGCGTCGTTGGCGAGGCCGTCGCCGTCGCGGTCGGCCGGGTCCGAGGTGCCGGCGTAGACGGTCGAGCCCTCGATGGAGTCCTTCTCGAGCGCGCGGGCGGGCAGGCAGGTCGGCTCGTCCTTGGGCTCGCCGCAGAAGAACAGGGGGTAGGCCTTGGACTCGACGGCCGACTTCACCTCGGCGAAGGACTTGCCCGTGGCGTTCTTGGTGCAGACCTGCATCGGCGTGCCGCAGACGTCGCCGAGGGCCTCGCAATCCTTGCCCAGGGCAGCCGTCAGGGTCTCGTGGCCGGCGAGCACCTCGCCGCCGCGCATCACGAGCACCGCGTCGCCCGGCTTGGCCTTGACGATGGCGTCGTGGCCCTGGTGGCCGCGCTTGGCGAAGATCGCGAGGTCGCCGACATGGCCCGGCGCGAGCAGGCCGACGCGGCCGTCGAGGCCGAGCGCGCGGGCCGAGCCGAGCGTCGCCATCTCCCACAGGCGCGCCGGGCCGAAGAAGCCGCCAAATCGCTGCTCGTCGAGGAACGCGGCGCATTGCAGCTCGCGCAGCATGTTCATCGAGCCGGAGGGGACCCAGTCGCCGCCGAGGCCGATGCCGACGCCCAGCCGCGCCGCGACCACGACACGCGCGGTCTCGCCGTAGAGCGAGACGTTCGAACGCGGCGACCAGATGAGGCCGACGCCCTTGGACGCCATCCAGGCGTAGTCGACGGCGCGCAGACCGACGCCGTGGATCACCGAGGATTGCGCGACAAGCGTCTCCTTGCCGCCGTCGGCCTGGCCGCTCATGCACAGGAACTCGTTGCGGGCGAAGGCGTTGATGCCCTCGGCGACGTGGGGCACGTACGATCCCTGCTTGGGCGGCGCGCCGCGCGACTTGTAGTCGCAGCCGCTGGCCTTCTGGGTGCCGGAGCTGTCGCCGAGCGGGAAGGTGTCGTAGTCCGGCTTGGGGATGCCCAGGCCGTGGTCGCCGCTGCCGGTGGCGTCGAGATCGCGCATCAAGCCCGAGAGGTCACCCGAGCCGAACATGCCCGTGCCGCCCGTGAGGACGTAGCGCAGCTCGCCCCAGACCTTGTCGTCCTGGCCGGCGCCACCGCCGTCGACCTTGACCTTGGGGTTGCCGTTCTTGCCCTGGCGCCAGTCGTGGCGGTGCTCCCAGCGCAGGGCAGGGTCCACCTGGTGCTCGGCGGCGACCCACGGCCGGCCATTGAGCCAGCCGATGTGGTTGTGCGCGTCGATCAGGCCAGGCGTGACGACGGCGTCGGGGCAGAGCACCTGGGTCGCGTCGCCGGCCTGGGCCGCGCATTCGCAGCCGACGCAGGTGATCTCGCCCTTGCCGTCGAGCAGGACGCCACCGCCGCGGATCACCTTGCCGGGCAACAGCACGTCCGCGACGATCAAGGTGCCGGCGCCCTGGCCCTTCTGGACCTCGCAGATCGCGTCGCCTGGGGCCGCCTTGGGGGCCGGCGCGCTCGGACACGTCTCGACGACGACGTCGCTGGGGCCGTCGGTGCCGCCGCTGCTGTCGCCCGTGCTGGCGTCGCTGGCGTCTGCGCCGCCGTCCTTGTCCTTGTCCGAGGACGCATCGCCGCCGCTGCAGGCCGCGAGGGTGGCCAGCAGCAGGGTCAGCGCGAGCGCAGGGACGGTGCCGCGAAGGCAAGGGGCGAGGCGAAGGTTGGCGAAGGACATGCAGGCTCCGGCGTGTCGCGCGGGCCGAGGGGGCGCCCGCGTCGAGGCCGGGGTAGCATGGCTGCGCCCGTGCTCGCCGGCAAGTCGCGTGGGCCGCTCGAGGCTCCAACGTCGCGCTTTCGTCGACGCATCCAGCCGCGATGTGCCTTGCCACCGGCGACCGCGCGGCGCTAGATCGCGGCGTGTGCTGGCCACGTCCGCACGTCTCGCCCGGCTGCGCAGAAGGGCGGCGGCGCGGGCATCGGGCGGCTCGCCCAGGAGGGTGACGATGCAGCGACGAATGCGCGGCGGACCGCGTGCGCGGACGCGACGACCCTGGGGTCGAACGCTCCTGCGGCTTGCCACGGCCTGGACCCTCGGCTGCGCCGGCGCGCCGGTCGCGTTGGTCCCGCCTGCGCCCATGGCCACAGCGGCGGGCGAGGCCGTGGTCCCCCCAGCGCCCATCGCGTCGGCGCGCGCTGTCGCGCCGGCAGGAGGGACGACGGCCCACGGCGCGCGTGCCGTCGGGGCCGTGCTGCCGGACGGTGCCAGCGAGGCCCCGCCGATCCTGATCCGGGGCGCGACCGTCTGGACCGCGACGGGCCTGGTGCTCGACGCCAGCGACATCCTGGTCCGGGACGGGCGCATCGCCGCGGTCGGCAAGAGCCTCGAGGCGCCTGCGGGGGCCCGGATCCTACAAGCCGAAGGCCGCGTGGTGACCCCTGGCCTGGTGGACCTGCACTCGCACCTCGGCGTCTACGCCATGCCGTCGACCGCCGCCCACAACGACGGCAACGAGATGGTGCAGCCGCTGACGCCGATGGTCCGGGCCATCGACGCGCTCGATCCCGAAGATCCGGCCATCGCGCGGGCGCTCTCCGGCGGTGTGACCACGGCGCTGATCCTGCCGGGCAGCGGCAACGTCATGGGCGGCACCGGCGTCGTCATCAAGCTGCGCGGGGCCACGGTCACGGACATGGTCGTCCCGGACGCGCCGATGCAGCTCAAGATGGCGATGGGCGAGAACCCCAAGCGCGCCCACGGCAGCAAGGGGCGCCTGCCGTCGACGCGCATGGGCCATGCGTGGCTGTTGCGCGATCGCTTCGCCGCGGCGCGGGACGCGTTGCGCAAGCGCGCCGAGGCCACCGCGGCCGGCAAGCCCGCCCCCGACGTCGATCGCAGCCTCTGGCCCCTGATGGAGCTGATCGAGGGGCGCGCCCGGCTGCACGTCCATTGCTACGAGGTCCACGACATCGAGACGCTGCTGCGCGTCACCGCGGAGGCAGGCGTGCGGGTCACCGCGATCCACCACGCGCTCGAGGCCTGGAAGGTGCCGACCCCGTTGCGGGAGCGTGGCGTGGGCGTGGCGACCTTCGCCGACCTCTGGGGCTTCAAGATGGAGGCCTACGACGCGAGCGTGCGCGGCCCGGCGATCCTGGCCAAGGCGGGCGTCGCGGTGGCGTTGAAGTCCGACCACCCCGTCATGGACGCGCGTGAGCTCATGGGCGAGGCCGCCAAGGCCCACCACTACGGGCTCGACGCCCAGGCCGCGCTCGCGGCGGTGACGCGCGTGCCGGCGACGCTGATGGGCATGGCCGAGCGGATCGGCACCGTCGAGGTCGGCAAGGAGGCGGACCTGCTGATCTGGGACGCGCCGCCGCTGACGACGCTCGGCGCGCGGCCGACGCACGTCCTGGTCGACGGCGTCCTCTGGATCGAGGGTGGTCGCAACCACCAGGCTGCCCACGCCGGGCCGCCACGACCCGACGTCGGCAGCCCCTGCGGCTGCGGGCTCTAGGAGCGAACGATGCACCCGAGATCGGATGGACGGGCGTGCGCGCAGTGGCGCGCCGTGCTGCCGCGACGCTTTCTGCCGCGACATTCCTTGCCGCGACGCTGGCTGCCCGGGCTGCTGGCGGTGGTCCTCGCCGCGCCTGCGGCTGCCGTCCAGCCCCACGGGGGCCCGAGTCTCGTCCTGCGCGGGACCTGGGCGCTGACCCACGTCGACGTCGACGCCAGCGCGACGGCCGACGGCAAGGAGCGGCGGGACGCCACGATCGTCGTCGTCGCCGGCAAGGTGAGCTGCGTCGGCGCTTGCCCGCTGCCCGCCGGGATCGACGCCGTCGACGGTCGCGGCGCACGCGTCTGGCCCGGATTCGTCGAGGTTGCCAGCGATCTCGGCCAGATGGAGGTCTCGGCAGAGCCGTCGAGCCATGACGGTGCGCCGACCGGCCTCGACAACGCCGCGCATGTCCGTGCGCGCGACGGCATCGTGCTCGACTCGCGCGTCATCGAGGCCGCGCGCTGGGGCGGCGTCGCCGTGGCGATCGTGCGGCCGATGGGTCGGACCCTGGTCGCGGGCACCTCGGCGGCGTTCCGCACCGGTGGCGCGACGGTCGAAGCCGCGATGCTGCGCGAAGGAGTCGCCGTCCACGTGCAGCTCGGCGACGTCGCCCGCGTCGCGGATCGGCCGATGGTGGCGTCCCGTTCGGGCCAGATCGGCCTGTTGCGCACCCTGCTGCGCGCGGCGGCGGAGACGACCCACCGCCCCGCCACGGCGACCCACGACGTCGTACCGCGTGGCCTCGAGCGCTCGACAGATGCCCAAGGGCTGCTGGCGCTCGCGGGCGTCGTCGGCGGTTCCGTGCCACTGGTGGTCCACGCGCACCGCGCCGAAGACATCGCCGCTGCGCTCGGCCTGGTCGAGGAATTCGGCCTCAAGCTCGTGATCCAGGGCGGCGCAGAGGCGTGGGTCCTCGCGGAGGCGCTGGCGCGGGCGCGGGTGCCGGTCGTGTTGACGCCGGCCCGGGCGCGGCCCATGACCTTCGAGGTCGCCCGCGCTCGCGACGACGCGGCCGTCGTCCTGACGCGTGCGGGCGTCGCCGTCGGCATCGCCTCGGGCCGAACCCACGAGGTGCGCAACTTGCGCTGGGAGGCTGGTGCGCTCGTCCGGCTCGGCCTGGCGCGTGATCTTGCGTGGGCCGCGATCACCACCGTTCCGCTGGCCGCCTACGGCCTGCGCCCGGAGCTTGGGGCGCGCGTGGGGCAAGCGCCGACGTTCAGCGTGATGACGGGCGATCCGCTCGGGCTGGACGGGCGTCTGCAGGCCGTGGCGGTGGGCGACGCCCTCGAGGTCGCGCCCTCGCAGCGGTGATCGGCGCGTTCCGGCTCTGAGGCACGCCAAAAACGGAACACCCGCCTGTCCACGCCCTGTGGCTCAAGCGGGTGCCCCTGCCCCCCGAATCACTCGCTGCGCGAAGCAGCTCGCGTTCGTCCTCCATTGAAGCAAGCGGCGTGCCAAGTCCTGGCTGGCGGGTGGGTTTTTTTATTCGTAAGTGATTCAGGGTCGTTGCGCCTGGGCCTCCGCCCGACGGCCGCCGCGCGTCGCTCGCCCGAGCGCCCCAAGGGGCGGGGACCAGGGCCCTGGGACTCGATTGTCCCCCCTGGGACGTCTCATGGGACGCGATGCCTCGCTCGTGGTCGCGTGCGCCGGATTCTTCGGCGGGAACGGTTGACCCCGTTGGTGTGTTCGTGATGATCCCGGCTTCCGAGGCGCCGCAGACGCCGCAGACGCCGCAGACGCCGCAGACGCCGCAGACGCCGCAGACGCCGCAAACGCCGCCCTCCCAGCGCGCAGAATGGAGCCCGCCATGACGACGCCCACCACGAACAGCACCGAATCGTCCGCGGACGAAGGGCGCTCGCTCTCGGTCTGGTCCGGCATCGTCATCGCCTGCGCGGCCATCGCCATCGGCGTCGCGGCCTACTTGCTCCACGGCTTCCTGCTCAAGACCTACGGCACCGAAGCGTACGACTCGGCGTGCGCCATCAACGAGACGTTCAACTGCGACAAGATCAACACCTCGGTCTGGGGCAAGCTCTTCGGCATCCCGATCACCGTCTTCGCGATCCCGACCTACGCCGCGTTCTTGGGCCTCGGCGTCGTCGGCATGGGCCGCGGTGACGTCGCGCGCGCAGCGTGGTCGTTGCTGCGCCTCGGCTCGGCCCTCGGCCTGGCGTACGGTGCCTTCCTGCTCTACGTCATGGTCGCGATCGAGCAGACGTATTGCCTGTTCTGCCTGACCATGGACGCGATGGGCGCGGGCATCCTGATCGCCAGCACCGTGGCGCTGCGGCGGATGGGCGCGGGTGGCGCGTCGTTCGGCCGTCCCCTCGCGCTGGCCCTCGTGCTCGGCCTGCTGACGCTGGGCGGGGTGTGGTCGTTCCATGAGTCGACGCGGCAGGCGCTGCTGACCGAGCAGATCGCCATGGCCGACAAGGCCGCGGCTGAAGCCGACGCCGCGCGCGCGGCCCTGGCCGCCGCCCCGACCGCGGACGCGGCCACCGCCGGCGCGGGGAGCGACGCTGCCGTGGCCGGCGCGGGTGCATCCGGTCCGCTCGTGGCGCGCAAGATCAGCGACTCGCTCTACGAGGTGCCCGTCCATCCCGACGACGCCGTGCTCGGCCCGGCGGACGCCAAGGTGACCATCATCGAGTTCGCGGACTTCCAATGCGGCTACTGCAAGAAGCTCTTCTACGTCATGCAGAACCTCAAGCGCCGCTACGAGGGCAAGGTCCGCTTCGTGTTCAAGCATTTTCCGATGAACACGCTCTGCAACGAGCACATCAAGAACAACCGGCACAAATACGCCTGCAACGCCGCGCTCGCCTCGGAATGTGCCCGTCGCCAGGGCAAGTTCTGGGAGATGCACGACATGCTCTTCAAGAACCAGCACAAGCTCGAAGGCGACGACCTGCGCTTCTACGCCCGCAGCGTTGGCCTCGACATGGACACCTACGCGCGCTGCATGAAGGACCCGGCGCCGCGCGAGAACCTCAAGCGCAGCATCGACGAAGGCGGCAAGCAGCTCGAGCTGTCCGCGACCCCGCGCACCTTCCTCAACGGCCTGCTGCTCAGCGGCGCGCTGCCCGAGGAGCTGCTCTCGCGCATGATCGACAAGGAGCTCGAGAAGGCCGGCGCTGCCCCGCCGGTCGCCGCCGCCGAAGCGCCCGCCGCGGTGGTCGCGCCCGGCACCAGCCCGATGGTCGAGATCCAGACCGCCAAGGGCAGCTTCTGGATCGACCGCTACGAGGCCAGCATCGACGGGCAGGGCCGCGCGCTCTCGCTTCCTGCGGTGACGCCGGCCAACGCGTCCTGGTTCGACGCCAACACCGCTTGCCAGAAGGCTGGCAAGCGCATGTGCACCAGCTTCGAGTGGGTCAGCGCCTGCGCCGGCAAGGACGCGGTCGACGACGACGCCAATGGCAACTTCGCCGACGACTACGTCGAGGGCAACCAGTTCCCGTATGCCGACTACCACGAGCCGGGCTACTGCCACGTCGACGGCGATCGGCGCGAAGGCCGGGCCCAGGACACCGGCAGCTCCGCGACGTGCGTCACGCCGAGCGGCGTGTTCGACCTCGCCGGCAATGTGGAAGAGTGGATCGAGGCGACCGAGGGCACCGCGCAGCTCGCCGGCGGCGACTTCCGCGCCGGCGACAAGGCCAGCTGCGTCCGCGCCCACCGGAGCTTCGGCCCGGGCCATCGCAGCCACGGCATCGGCTTCCGCTGCTGCGCCGACAAGGTGGTCGCCAACGCCAGCGACAAGCCCACGCCGCATCAGGTGCCCGAGAGCGTCATCGGCGAGAAGGCCCCCGCGGTCGACGTGGCTCGGGCCGACGGCCGCGCGCTGTCGTTGCGTGAGTTCCAGGGCAAGGTCGTGTTCGTGACCTTCTTCGCGTCGTGGTGCAGTCCGTGCCGCCGCGAGCTGCCGGAGCTGGCCGACATGCAGCGCGCGCTCGGGCCAAAGGGCTTTCAAGTCGTGGCCATCGGCGTCGACACCGACGAGGCGGACGGTCGCTCCTTCATCTCGAGCCTCGGCGCGCTCGACATCGAGGTCGGCTTCGATCCCCAGAGCAAGACGCTCGGTCGCTACGATGTCGCTAATATGCCGACAGGTTACCTGATCGATCGCAAGGGTTTGATTCGCTACAAGTCGGTCGGATTCGGCGAGACGACGCGCAAGGATCTCGAGGCCGAGATCGGCAAGCTGCTCTCGGAGCGCTGAGCCGGCCGACTCAGTCGCGCCAGGCCGTGCCGAGGGCCAGGACCGCGAGCGAACCGCCGACCAGGAACAACGCGAGCGAAAGCGCGGGAACGCCCAATATCTCGCGACCTCCGTGGTCGAGCGCGAGGCTTCCGCTGACGATGCATGCCGCCGCGAGCAGGGTGCGGTTGCGCCGCCGCGCCATCGAGCGCGCCGCCGCGATGGCCGCCTCGACGCCCTGCGGCTCGACCCGCACCGTGAGCCGTCCCTCAGCGACGTCCCGCAGCAGCGTGTTCGCCAGGTGCGGGAAGGCGCGGGCGAACCGCGAGATGCCGTCGAGGCCGTCGATCGCCTCCTTCATCAGCCGGCGCGGGTTGTAGCGCTCCGCGGCGAGCTCGATGATGAAGGGCTGGGCCTCTTCGACCAGCTGGATCTCGGGCGCCAGCGTCTTGCCGATGCCTTCGACCGTCATCAAGGCCTTGAAGACCATCGTGTAGGTCGGTGGCATCTTGATCTGGTGGCGGATCGCGCCTTCGACCAGCTCGCTGAAGTAGGCGCCGACGTCGATCTCCGACAGCGTGCGGCCGGCGAGGTGCCGCTCCATCACGTCGACGACGTCGGACTCGAACGCCTCGAAATCGTAGATGACGCCGGGAACCTTGATGCCCAGGTCAAAGAACGTCCGGGCGACGAGCGACCAATCCTGGCGCGACAGGCCGATGAGCAGATCGAGCGTGTGCTCGCGTTGGCGCGGCGTCAGGCGACCGACGAGGCCAAAGTCGATGAGCACGATCTGACCGCTGGCCTGGATCAGGATGTTGCCCGGGTGGAGGTCGCCGTGGAAGTAGCCGTCCTGGAAGATCATCTTGAGCAGGGCGCGGAGCATGCGCGGCGCGAGCTCATAGGGGTCGAGGCCATGGGTCGCCGGGGCCAGCGTGATCTTGACGCCCTCGACGTACTCCATGGTCAGCACCTTGGTCGTGCTGTGGGCGTCGAACACGCGAGGCGCGCGGACGCCCGGGAAGTCCTTGAAGTTCTGCTGAAATCGTAGGATGTTGCGGCGCTCTTGGCTGAAGTCGAGCTCGCGCAGGATGGCGCGCTCGAACTCGCCGACGATGCCGACCGGATCCATCAGGGCCAGGTCCGGCAGGCGCTGTTCGACCTGGCGCGCGAGGAAGTGCAGGATGTTGAGGTCGGATTCGATTCGCTTGGCGATACCTGGTCGTTGCACCTTGATCACCACGTTTTCGGTCTCGTGGTGCAGGACGGCGCGGTGGACCTGCGCGATCGAGGCCGACGCCAGTGGCTCGACCTCGAACGAGGCGAAGCGCTGCTCGATGGTCTCGCCCAGCTCGGCTTCGACCATGCGCTTGACGTCGTCGTAGCTCAGCACCGGCACGTGGTCCTGCAGGTGCTGCAGCTCGGCGATGACGTCCGCGGGCACGAGATCCGGCCGGGTGCTCAGGATCTGGCCGAGCTTGACGAAGGTCGGGCCCAAGTCCTCGATCGCCATGCGGATGCGCCTGGCGGTCGGGATCGGGTTGTTGTCGGCGTCCGTGGTCACGACCACGTTCTTGATGCCGGCGGTCTCGGACAGGCCAAGGCGCGTCACCGCCTCGCCGAAGCCGTGGCGGGCGAGCACCGCGAGGATCTCGCGCAATCGGCCGACATCCTTGATCGCCGTGGTCAGTCCGCGGACGCTGGTGACGATGTTGAGGATGGCCATCGATCCCTCGCCTCGGCTGCCGCCGGAGGGCGACGCCCCCTCGCGCAACGCAGCGCTACAGTCCGAGCTTCTGCTTCAGCAGCTCACCGAAGCTGCCGATGTCGCTTTCGCTCGCCTTCTTCTGCGGCCCCTGCTGGCTCTGCAGCCAGGCCTGCGCGGTGTCGCGCTCTTTCTGCGCCGCGGCGCGGGTGCCGGACAGGCGGATCCGACCGTCCTCGCGGACCTCGAACGCCAGCAACTCGAGCTGGGTGCCGACCGGCAGCTTGCGCCGAGCCTCCTGCTGGCTCGGCACGTCGAGCTCGTTGTAGGGCACAAAGCCCTCGTGGCCGCCCTCGAGGCCGACCAGCAGGCCGAAGCGCAAGTGGCGGTCGACCGCGCCCGTGACCATCGAGCCGACCGCAGGCAGCGTCGAACGGGACGGCGCGTGCGGGCGGATGGCGCCAGCCTCGCCGGCCTCCTCCTTGTCGCCCTGATCGAGCGCGACGCCCAGGACCTCGATGCCGAGCGAGTTGCCGCTGGCGACCGACGAGGGATCGCGGATCTCGTCGAGCTTGAGCGGATCGACCCAGGCCAGGGCGATGCGGCGCGTGGCTTGATCGACGCTGCGGACGCGGACCAACACCGACTCGCCTTCCGAGACGACGTCGCGCGGCGCGCCGATGCGCTTGCCGAACGCGCTGACGTGGATCAGGCCCTCGACGCCGTCAGCGAGCTCGATGAAGGCGCCGTACGGCTGCAAGCGCGAGACGGTGCCGCGGCAGATCGCGTTGGCCGGCAGCTCCTGGGCCGCGGCTTCGAAGGGGTCTTCGGTCAGCGCGCGCATCGACAGCGTGATGCGTTCCTTGCCGGCGGGGTCGGGCTCGTGGCGGATCACCTCGACCTCGAGCGTCTGGCCCTGCTGCACGATCTCCGAGGGGTGCTTGCGGCCGTAGCCCAGCTCGCCGCGCGGGATCAGGCCCTCGATGCCGCCGATGTCGACGAAGCAGCCGTAGTCGCGAATGCTGGTGACCACGCCGCGGAACCGTGCCCCGACGACGAGCTTGGTCCGCGTCTCGGCAGCGCGTTGAGCCGCCTCGGCCTCCAGGACGCGGCGGCGGCTGAGCACGGGCTGGCGGCCTTCGCGCATCTCGGTGACCTGGAACATCAGCTTCTGGCCGACGAAGACCGAGGGATCCTCGATGCGGCGGACGTCCATCTGGCCCAGCGGGCAGAAGCCCTGGACCGGACCGACCTCGACCACCAGGCCGCCCTTGTTGACCTCGAGGACCTTGCCTTCGATGGGCAGGCCGCCTTCGAGCGCGTTGTAGAGCGTCGAGAGATCGACCGCGCCGCGCTGGGCGCCGGTGGCGACCTCGAGCACGCGATCGCGCACGCGCAGCACGTAGCCGCGGAATCGGTCGCCAGGCTTGGGCGGCGTCGAGGCGCCCGCCAGGTCGAAGAGCGCGTCGAACGGCCCGCCGTCCCCCTCGAGCTCGACCTCGGCGCTGCGTTCGCCGACGCGCTTGATGATGCCGACGACCTCGTCGCCCGGGCTCGGTCGGCGGCGTGGAGCGCGGTGGCTCGCGTCCGCCTCGAAGAGCGACTCGAATTCCATCTCTAGATCTGCGGTCTTGCTCGACATGCACGCCTCCGCGTCCCGCCGAGGGGCGGCGACGATGGCGAGAGCCTACCGGGGCACGCGTCTCGCGGGAAGCGGGGCCCTGTCAACGAGCCTCGCCTTGCGGGAGCCGCTGGGGCCGCGCTACCGTGCCAACGGGCACTGCAGTCGGTGGCGGGGGGCGAGATGGCGGAGAACTCGGCGGATCAGTTGGCGTCGAACGCGTGCCACGAGCGCGCCGTGGAGGCCGGCGCAGGGCCGGACGCGACCGCTGCGGCCTGGACGTCGAGGCGCCGACAGTGGGCCTGCCTGGTGGCGGTCGGCCTGCTGCTGTGCTTGCCGGGCTGTGGCCAGGTGACCATCTCCGACCTCGACGCCATCCTCGATCCGGCCGATACGGCGAGCGACGAGACCACGGCCACGGACGGCGACGACGGTGGCGAGCCAGACGACGGCACGGCCGATCCCGACGCGGGCGCCGACGGCCTGGATCCGGCCGACGCCGAGGTCGACGGCGGGCAGGACGACGCCACGAGCGTCGACGCCGCTGCCGACACGACCGCGATCAGCGACGCGACCGCAGACATCGAGGCCGACGCCGGCTCCGACGCGGACGCCGCTGGCGACGCCGACGCGGACACCCTTGCCGCCGACGCCGAGACCGACGCTGGGGGCAGCACCACCTGCAACGCGGCGTCGCCGTGTCCGGGCGCGCTGGTCTGCAACCTCGACACGGCGACCTGCGTCGAGTGCAACGTCGACGCCCACTGCCAGGGTGCCCACGCTCGCTGCCAGGCTGGCACCTGCCTGCCGCCACGGCCTTGCGCCAGCGACGCGGCCTGTGTCGCCGACAAGGGCGTCTGTGCGCCGTTCGGTTTCTGCGTCGACTGCCTGCAGGCCCAGGACTGCGGGGCCGGCCAGGCTTGCGTGCTCTTCCAGTGCGTGCCTGCGCCCAAGCCATGCCCCGGCGGCGCGACGGATTGCAAGGGGGCGACCCCCATCTGCGGAGACGCCGGCAGCTGCTTGGGCTGCGAGACCAGCGCCGATTGCGCCAAGGGTGAGCTCTGCGCCGAAGGCCTGTGCACGCCGCCGGTCTGCCAGGCCGGCGGGTCGCTCTGTCTCGGCGCGAACGTCGTGGGCCTGTGCCAGGCCGAGGGCAACGGCTGGACGGCGCAGCCGTGCGCCGACGGGCAGGGCTGCGAAGGCGGCCAGTGCAAGCCGTGGGTCTGTGTGCCGGGTAGCAAGACCTGCGCTGGCGGCATCCCGACGAGCTGTCCGCCAGACGGTCTGGCCTGGCAACTGGGCAAGGCGTGCGTCAAGGGCGAGCTCTGCATCGAGGGCGCCTGTACCAAGGCCGTGTGCAAGCCCGGCGCGACCGAGTGCACCAGCGACGGCAAGCTGCAGACCTGCGCCGCCGACGGCAGCGCGTGGGGCACCGCGGCCTGTCCGAGCGGCCAGGCCTGCGCCGGGGGCGCCTGCCTGCCGGTGGTCTGCGCGGCGGGCAGCACGCTCTGCGTCGGCGACGCGCTGTGGTTGTGCAACCCGAGCGGCACGAACAAGACGCTGATCACCAACTGCGCCGGCAAGGGTGGGTTCTGCGCCGAGGGCGAGTGTACCTCCGTGCCGTGCAAGCCCGGCGACGCCATCTGCAAGGGCCAGGCGCGCCTGGTCTGCGCAGCGGACGGCGCGTCCTGGTCGCTGCAGGATTGCAGCAGCTCGGCCGACGACAAATGCGCCGTCTCGGCCTGCGATCCCGCGACCAAGCAGTGCAAGGCCGGCGCGCCCAAGCTCTGCGACGACGCCAACCCGTGCACCAAGGGCAGCTGCGAGGCGACGACCGGCGACTGCAAGCAGGTGCCGATCGACGGCGCTTGCGATGACGGCAGCGCTTGCACCACCGGCGACACCTGTGCCGACGGCGCGTGCGCGGCGGGCGAGGCGACGGTCGAGGTCTTCAGCGGCGCCAAGATCCCGGGCGCCATCGACGGCCCGTCCGGGACGGCGCGCTTCGCGCAGCCCTTCGACGTCGCGGCGCATCCCGGCGGCGCGCTCGTCGTGGCCGACCGCGGCAACCACCGCATCCGCGCCGTCGCGACCGACGGCAGCGTCAAGACCCTCGCGGGAGCCGGCGTCCCGGGCTTCTTGGACGGGCCCGCCGCGACGGCGTTGTTCTCGTCGCCGAGCGGCGTCGCCGTGAGCCTGGGCTGGGTCGTCGTCGCCGACCGCAACAACCATCGCGTCCGGCGCGTCTCGCCCGACGGCGTCGTCACCACCATCGCCGGCACCGGCGCGGCCGGCGACGCGGACGGACCCGCGAGCGCGGCGCAGCTCTACGCCCCGGAGTTCCTGGCGATCGACGGCAAGGGCGTGATCTTCGTGGTCGAGCCCTTGCGCCATCGCATCCGCCGCATCGGCACCGACGGCGCGGTGACGACATTCGCCGGCAGCGCCGCCGGCGGGTTCACCGACGGGCAGGGCAGCGCGGCCAAATTCTCGACGCCCCAGGGCGTCGCCATCGGCCTCGACGGCGCGCTGCTCGTGGCCGACAGCAACAACAACCGGATCCGACGCGTGGCGCTCGATGGCGCGGTCACGACCCTCGCCGGCACGGGCCTCGCAGGGGCGCAGGATGGTGCCGGCGCCAAGGCGAGCTTCAAGACGCCGCTCGACGTGGTCGCGACGCCGGACGGGGTGCTGGTGGTCGACGCCGGCAACGTCACGGTGCGGCGCATCGGCAGCGACGCCGACGCGACGGTGACGACGATCGCGGGCATCGCGGGCCAGGCCAAGCTCGCCGACGGGCCGGTGTCCAAGGCGACGTTCCAGAGCCCGCGTGCCATCTGGGTCGCGCCGGGTGTCGTCGGCGTATCGGAGCTCAGCCAGCCGTCGCTGCGTCGCGTGCGGTCCGCTGCGGTCGCGTGCGACGATGGCCAGGGCTGCACCAAGGACGCATGCGACGCCAAGTCCGGCGGCTGCTCGTTCACACCGCTCGCGGCCGGCAGCGCCTGCGACGATGGCGACGCCTGCACCGTGGGCGAGGCTTGCAGCGCGGCGGGCGCCTGCGTCGGCAAGGCCAAGTCCTGCGATGACGCCAATCCGTGCACCGACGACGTCTGCAACCCCTGGCTCGGCACCTGCATCCAGCAGCCGAACAGCGCGCCCTGCGATGACGGCCAGCTCTGCACCTGGGGCGACCATTGCGTCGGCGGCAGCTGCAGCGGCGGCAAGGGCTGGGTCGAGACCGTCGCAGGCTCCGCCGCGGCGGGCTCGGTCGACGGCACCGGCGTTGCGGCGACCTTCACGACGCCCGTCGCGCTGCTCGCGCCGATCGGCGCCAGCGCCAAGGGCAAGCCGCCAGCCATCGTCTGGGTGCTCGACCGCGACGGGCACCGCGTCCGCAGCGTCGAGACCGCGACCTGGGCGGTCAAGAACCTGGTCGGCAGCAGCGCGGGCTACCTCGACGGCGTCGCGGCGACGGCGCGCTTCTCGTCGCCGCGTGGCTTCGCCCAGCGGGCGGACGGCACCTTGATCATCGCGGACGGCAACAACCAGCGCATCCGCGCCGTCACCATCGACGCGACGAGCGGCGCGGCCACCCAGGTCTCGACCCTCGCGGGCGAGGGCGTCGCGGGCTACGTCGACGGCCCCGCCGCCAAGGCGCGCTTCCAGACGCCCCACGACGTCGCCGTGGCCGCCGATGGGACGGTCTACGTCGCGGATCTCGGCAACCTGCGCATCCGCAGGATCACCGCCTCCGGTGTCGTCTCGACCCTCGCCGGCAGCGGCGTCTCGGGGACGATCGACGGCGCCGCCGGCGTCGCACGCTTCGTCGCGCCCGTGGCCCTGACGCTGATGGGCAACGACCTGCTCGTCAGCGACCGCTCGGGCCACAAGATCCGTCGCGTCGCGATCGGCGACGGTGCTGTCAGCAGCTTCGTCGGCAGCGGCATCGGCACCTACCTCGACGGCCCTGCCGCGACCGCCGGCCTGCCGCAGCCGACCAGCGTCGCCGTCGGCCCCGACGGTCGGCTCTGGCTGACCTCCAACCTCGGCTCGATCCTGGTCGTTCGCAACGCCTCCACCAAGCCGGTTCTCGAGCGTGTGACCAAGCTGACGACCAACGGATTCGCGGACGGCACGCTCGAGACGGCCGCGTTTGCGAGCCCGAACGCGACGCTGCCCTTTGGCGACGGCCTGCTGGTCGCGGACACCTCGAACCGCCGTCTGCGCCTGCTGACGCCGGCCGCGCCGCCCTGCAACCCCGCGGACGGGCCATGTACCGCTGGCGAGGTCTGCCAGGCGGGCACCGGCACCTGCCTGGCGGTGACGCCGAGCGCGGGCGCCGCGTGCGACGACGGTCCTTGCGCCAAGGGCGTGTGTGCCAAGGGCATCTGTGCCGACACCAAGCCCGTCTCGTGCGACGACGGCAAACCCTGCACGCTCGACCTCTGCGACGGCAGCGCAGGGGGGTGCCAGCATGTGCCCGACGCCTCGACCGCCGCCTGCTGCCAGCCGACGCCGTGGGCCGAGAGCTTCGAGGCGGCCGACGTCGCCATCCAGCCGAGCGCGCCGAGCTTCGAGCTCGTGTGGGCCCGCCAGGCGCTGGCCGACGCGACCAAGGCGAAGGACGGAAAGGCCGTCCTGGCCTTCGGCAAGCCTGCGGGCGAGGAGTTCGGCCCGCTCGCCGGCTACGCTTCGGGCTCGGTCGAGATGCCGGCGGTCACGCTGCCGGTCGGGACGGCGCTACAGCTGACGGCGCAGGTGAAGTTCGACCTCGCGCCCCTGAGCTCGCAGAACCGCCTGTTCCTGCGCCTCCGCGCGCCCTCGACCGGGATGCAGGTCAACGTCTCGACCGTCTATGGCAACAAGCCGGGCTGGCAGACGGTCTCGGCGGATCTCAGCGCCTGGGGCGGCCAGACGGTCCACCTGCTGCTCTTCGCCCAGCTGGCACCGAACGGCAAGGGCGTGGGCCTCTGGGTCGACGACATGAAGATCGCCGCGGCATGCAAGGCCAAGGCCTGCGTGATCCCCAACACCTGCGGCAACGGTGGCGCGGCCTGCATCAAGCCCAGCTGCACCAAGGGCGCGTGCGCCTGGCAGCATGATTGCTGCGTCACGGCCAGCGACTGTGACGACGGCAAGCCGTGCACGCTCGACCTCTGCAACAACGGCAACTGCAGCCACCAGCCGATCCCCAACTGTTGCGCGAGCAAGGCCGATTGCGTCGACGCCGACACCTGCATCAGCGGCGCCTGCCCCACCGCAGGCGGCCAATGCGTCTGGTCCAGCGTCGCCGGCTGCTGCAAGGCCGACAGCGACTGCGACGACGGCGTCGCCTGCACAGCCGATACGTGTACGGCGAGCCAGACCTGCAAGCACACCGACATCTGCTGCAAGTCGAACCTCGACTGCGACGACGGCACCGCCTGCACCGCGGACGCCTGCGTCGGCGGCTTCTGCAGCTGGACCTGGAAGCAGCTCGCCGGCTGCTGCCAGCCGGTGATCGGTCCTTGGAATTTCGAGTCGAGCGCGAGCCTGTCCGGCTGGACCCGGCTGAACTGCCCGGCGACGACGGCGACGCCCGCGACCTGCACCCCGGCCCCTTGGACGGCGCCCACCCAAGGGTGGCAGCTGTGGAACCCCGCGGCTTCGGCCCAAGGTGGCACGGGTGCGCTCTACTACGGCGATCCCGCGACCAAGTCGTACGCCTGGGGCAACCACGCCGGCGCCGTGCGCTCGCCACCCATGAAGGTGCAGCCTGGCAAGTCGACGCTCGAGTTCTGGGTCCGCTGGGAGACCGAGGGCGGCACGAACTACGATCGCCTGATGGCCTGGCTCTGGGTCGGCGGCGCGCGCGTCGATCTCACGCCAGCGACGGCGCCGACCTTCGGCGCGTTCTGGGTCAAGGGCGTCCACGCGTCGACGCCCTCGACGTGGTCGTTGGTCAGCCTCGACGTCAGCGCCTACGCCGGCAAGGACATCGCGCTCGAGATCTACTTCACGACCTGGGACGCGGCGGGCAACAGCACCCTCGGCGTCCTGGTCGACGACGTGCGGCTGGTGTCGACCTGCCAGTAGCCCGTCGCGCGTCGCCGGGCGACGGCGACGTCGCGCTTGCGCCGACCGGTCACGGGGCTAGACTCCAGGGGTAGCAACGCTCGCTGCCGCGGAGGTTCGACATGGCGTTTCGGCATATCCTGGTGACCACGGACCTCTCTGACGACGCCGAGCGGGTCTTCTCGGTCGCCCGATCGCTCGCGCTCGCCGAGGGCGGCAAGATCACGTTGCTGCACGTCGTCGAGGCCGCCCGCGCCATCCCGCATGGTGCGCCCTTCGCGGCGCCTCTGCCGATGCCCGGCATCGACTCGCTGGTCGCCGACGCCCAACGCCTGGTCGACGCCGCCGCGGCGCGGCTGGACGGCGTGCCGGTCGAGACGGCCGTCGTGGTCGCGGGCGAGGTCGCCCAGGCGATCGACGCCGTCGCCACCGAGCGCGGCTGCGACCTGATCGCGCTGTCGACCCATGGCCGCAGCGGCCTGCGTCGGCTGGTGCTCGGCAGCGTGGCCGAGGCGGTGATTCGCCACGCGCACGTGCCCGTGCTGTCCATCCCGCCGGCCTGACGGTCGCCGCGGGCCGTTGACCACGGCGCCGCGCCGAGCTCCGCGCTGCATCGCGCCCGGCGTCGCGCGCCGCCGAGGTGTCGGCGGAGACGCTCCCGTGCGCTTTCACGAATCGACGCGCAGCGGCATCCCGGCGTCGGCGGCGCGACTTGCAGGCGGTCGGCTTGCCAGAGTCGCATCCGTTGGGGAACCATGCCGCCCGCTGCGCGGCAGGGCGTCCCGCAGCACGCACCGGGGGAGCGATGGCGCGAGAGCAACGATGGTCCGCTGCTCTGGTCGCGACGGCCGGTCGCCTGACGGCTGCCACGCTGTGTCTCGCCGTGACGGCATGCAGCGCCACCGTCGCGCACAAGGTCGAGCGCGATCGCAAGGGGCCGGTGGCTGTGCCCGAGCGCTTTGGCGCCGCGGCCGCCGCGTCCGGGCCCGAGGTCGACCACGTCGCGTTCTGGTCTGCGATCGGTAGCCCGGAGCTCGACCGGCTCTGCTCTGCCGCCGTCGTGCACAACCTCGACATGCAGCGCGCACGGGCCCGCCTGGAGGCCGCATCCGCGTTGGCGAGCGCCGCCGCTGCCGGCCAATGGCCCCAGATCTCGCTCGACGCGAGCATCGGCCACTCGCAGCAGAACCTCTTCCTGGGCGGCGGTGCCAAGTCCGCCACCGGGGGCAAGCCGCTGGTCGTGACGCAGACGACGTTTCCGGTCTCGGTCGGCGCCTCGTACGAGATCGACCTCTGGGGGCGCGTCGCCAGCGGCAAGGCTGCCGCGCTGCTCGATGCCGCCGCCAGCCGCGAGGATCTCGCGGCGATGGAGATCACGGTCGCGGCCGCCGTGACCCAGGCCTGGCTCGGGCTGGTGGCAGAGCGCGCGACGATGGCCGTGGTCCAGCGGCAGCTCGAGACCAACCGCAAGCTGCTCGAGGCGATCGAGCTTCGGTTCTCGCGTGGGCTGGCGTCGTCGGTCGAGATCCTGCAGCAGCGCGGCCAACTCGAGGCCGTGGAGGCGCAGGTCCCCGCGATCGAGGCCCGGCAGCGCCTCGCGATGCAGCAGCTCGCGGTGCTGCTGGGCCGCGGACCGGGCGAGATCGACGGGCTCGGCGAGACCGCGCAGCTCCCAGCGGTGCCGCCGCTGCCGGCGCTCGGGGTGCCGACGCAGCTGTTGGGGCGCCGACCCGACGTCCGCGCCGCGCAGAAGCGCATGCTCGCGGTGGATCATCGCGTCGGAGCGGCCAAGGCCGACATGTTGCCCGCGCTGCGCCTCTCGGGCTCGTCGGGCTTCACCGGGCGCTCGAACCCTCTCAGCTTCCTCGAGAACTTCGTCTTCAACCTCGGCGCTGCCTTGTCGGCGCCGCTCTGGGACGGTGGTCGGCGCAAGGCCGAGGTCGCCCGCGTCCAAGCGACCTTGCGCGACGCAGTCTTCGCCTATGGGCAGGTCGTGCAGCGCGCCATCCTCGACGTCGAGGACGCGCTGGTGCGCGAGCAGGGCGAGCAGCTCGGTCTCGTGGCGGCGCAGAAGCGCATCGAGACCGTGACCAGGACCCTCGAAGACACGCGCTTTCGCTATCTGCACGGTCAGAGCGACTACCTGCCCGTGTTGACGACCCTGATGACGCTGCAATCCCTCGAGCTGGATCTCGTCAATCGCCAGCGCGCGCTGTGGATGGCGCGCGTCGGCCTGCTCCGGGCGCTGGCCGGGCGCATCGAAGACGCCGCACCGGGAGCCAAGTCGTGATGCGCACCGTCCTGAAGATCCTGCTGCCCTTGCTGCTGTTGGCCGCCGGTGTCGGCTTCATGGTCCGCATGATCAAGACCAAGCCCAAGGCCCAGCGCGCGGCGGTGCAGGCGCCAACCCTGGTCGTCGACGTCATCGAAGCCCAGCAGACCGTCGAGGCCGTCGTGATCGAGGCGCAGGGCACGGTCCTGGCCGACCGCACCGTCACGCTGGCGCCGCAGGTCACGGGTCTGGTCAAGCGGATCGCGCCTGAGCTCGAGCCGGGTGGCCGCGTTCGCGCCGGGGACGTGCTGGTGCGGCTCGACGACCGCGACCTGCGCATCGGGCTGACCCAGCGCAAGACCGACCTGGTGCAGGCGAAGTCCGCGCTCGACCAGGAGCTCGGCCGCGCCGAGGTCGCCCAGAGCGAGTGGGACCAGATCGACACCGGGCGCGCCAAGGCGAGCAAGCTCGGCACGGCCCTGGCCTTGCGCAAGCCGCAGATCGACGCCGCGAGGGCGCGGATCGAGGCGGCCGAGAGCGCGATCGAGAAGGCGCAGGTCGACCTTGGCCGCGTCGCCGTCGAGGCGCCGTTCGACGCCATCGTCCGCGAGCGCCGCGTGGCCGAGGGACAGCTGGTCTCGCCGGCCACGCCCGTCGCCGTGCTCGTCGCCACCGACCGCTTCTTCGTCCAGGCCACGGTGCCGATGGAGCAGCTCGTCTGGATCGACATCCCCGGCCAGCGTGGCGTCGCCGGCGATGCGGGCTCCACCGTGCGCGTGCTGCAGCGCGGCGTTCCACGGGCCCACGCGCGCAGCGGCCGCGTCGTGCGCCTGCTCGGCGATCTCGACCCCAATGGCCGCATGGCGCGGCTGCTGGTGGCGGTCGACGCGCCGCTGGACCCGCCGCCTGGGGCTCCCGATGCGTTGCCGCTGCTGCTCGGATCCTTCGTCCAGGTCGAGATCGTCGGCCGCGCGCTCGACGGCGTGGTGCGCTTGCCACGCATGGCGATCCGCGAGGGCGAGCGGGCCTGGCTGGTCGACGCCAACAGCCGGCTTGCGGTCGCTGACATCGACATCGTCTGGCGCCAGCGTGACGACGTGCTCGTGCGCTCGGGCGTGCGGGCCGGCGACAAGGTCGTGGTCAGCCGCATCGCTGGCGTCGAGCCGGGCATGCGCCTGACGATCCGCGACGAGGACGGCGCGGCTGCGGCGGCGGTCGGGGCGGCGGCCGACACCACTGAGACGGCACCTGCCGCGGCCGAGGCGGCGCGATGAGCGAGCCACAGCGACCGCTCGACGCCGACGACGGCACGCACAAAGGCGCCGTCGCTTGGATGGCGCGCAACTCCGTCGCCGCCAACCTCTTGATGGCCGTGCTGATCATCGGCGGCGCCGTGGTCGCGCAGCGCGTCAAGCAAGAGGTCTTCCCCGAGTTCGAGCTCGACATGGTCTCGATCTCGGTCGCCTACCCGGGCGCCAGCCCCGCGGAGGTCGAGCAGGGCATCGTGCTCGCGATCGAGGAGGCCGTCCGCGGCGTCGACGGCGTCAAGCGCGTCACCTCCGTGTCGAACGAGGGGCGCGGCGGCGTCAGCGTCGAGCTGCAGACCGGCCACGACTCGGATCGCGCGCTCAATGACATCAAGAGCGCGGTGGACCGCGTCACCTCGCTGCCGGCCGAAGCCGAGCGCCCCATCGTCGCGCTGGCGTCGAATCGTCGCGAGGTCGTGAGCCTCATCGTCTACGGCGACATCGACGAGGCAGCCCTGCGCGTCGTCGCCGAGCGCCTGCGCCGCGAGATGCTGCTGGATCCGAACATCACCCAGGCCGACCTCGACGGCGTGCGCAGGCTCGAGGTCTCGATCGAGGTCAGCCAGGACACGCTGCGCACCTACGGCCTGACGCTCGAGATGGTCGCGAACGCCGTGCGTCGCGGCGCGGTCGAGCTGCCCAGCGGTGCGATCAAGACGCGTGCCGGCGACATCCTGGTCCGCACCTCTGAGCGCCGCGACGAAGGCCGCGAATTCGCCGATATCGCGGTCATCGCCCGTCCCGACGGCACGCCGGTCACGCTCGGCGACATCGCCACGATCCGCGACGGCTTCGAGGACTCGGATCAGGCCGTGACCTTCGACGGCAAGCGCGCCGCCCGCATCCGCGTGTTCCGCGTCGGCGACCAGACGCCGATCCAGGTCAGCGACGCGGTCAAGGCCTACCTCGAGCGTTCCCAGGCGACGCTGCCCGACGGCGTGCGCATCTCGACCTGGCGCGACGACTCCGAGGTCTACCGTGACCGCATCGACCTGCTGATGCGCAACGCCAAGCAGGGCCTGATCTGGGTGCTCGTCATCCTCGGCCTGTTCCTCGAGGCCCGCGTCGCGTTCTGGGTGACGATGGGCATCCCGATCTCGTTCATGGGTGCGCTGTTGCTGATGCCGGTGTTCGACGTCTCGTTCAACATGGTCTCGCTGTTCGCCTTCATCATCGTGCTCGGCATGGTCGTGGACGACGCGATCGTGGTCGGCGAGAACGTGCACCACTTACGACAGCGCGGCGTCCCCGCGCTCAAGGCGGCGATCCTCGGTACCGGCCAGGTCGGCGTCCCCGTGGTCTTCTCGGTGCTGACGACCGTCGTGGCGTTCCTGCCGCTGCTCTTTGTGCCGGGGTTCTCGGGCAAGATCTTCCGCGTCATCCCGATCGTCGTGATCAGCGTGCTGCTGATCTCGCTCGTCGAGTCGCTGTTCGTCCTGCCGGCGCACCTGGGCCACCTGCGCCAGGCGCGTGATACCGGCCTGATCGGTTGGCTCAACCGCCGCCAGCAGGGGTTCGCCAACCTGCTCGAGACCGGCATCGAGCGCGTCTACACGCCGATGGTCCGCTGGCTGCTCTCGTGGCGCTACGCCGTGGTCGCGGCCGGCTTCGGCTTCCTGATCGCCTGCGTCGGCGTGGTCATGGGCGGGCGCCTGCAGTTCGAGTTCCTGCCGCGGGTCGAGTCCGACGTCGTGTCGGCCAATGTGGCGCTGCCCTTCGGCTCGCCGGTGGCGCGCTCGGTGGAGGTTCGCGACCGCCTCGTCGCCGCGGCCAAGCGGGTGCTGGAGCGCCGCGGCGGCGACAAGGTCAAGCGCGGCCTCTTCGCCACGGTCGGCACCGGCGCCGAGCGTGGCGGCCCACGCGGCGGCCCCGGCGAGACCGGCGGCCACCTCTCGTCGGCGCAGATCTTCCTGGTGCCGTCGGACCAGCGCGATTTCTCGGCCGAGACCTTCGCCAACGAGTGGCGCGAGGAGGTCGGCGCGATCGTCGGCGTCGACACGATGACCTTCACCTACTCGAACGGCCCCTCCGGCGGTCAGCCGCTCGACGTCGAGTTGACCCATCCAGACGTCCACGTGCTCGAGGGCGCCGCGTCCGAGCTCGCGGCCAGGCTGCGCGGCTTCGCCGGGGTCAAGGACGTCGATGACGGCTTCGCCGCCGGCAAGCCCCAGCTCGACTTCCGCCTCAGCGCCGAGGGTGTCGCCGCCGGCCTCACCGCGACCGACCTCGCCCGGCAGCTGCGAGGTGCCTACTTTGGCATCGAGGCCCTGCGTCAGCAGCGGGCGCGCGACGAGCTGCGCGTGATGGTCCGCCTGCCGGAACGCGAACGGCGGCGCGAACACGACCTCGAGCGCATGATCCTGCGGACGCCGACGGGGCAGGAGATCGCCCTGGGCGAAGCCGCGCGCATCGAGCGAGGCAGCGCCTACACCGAGATCCGCCGCGTCGATGGCCGCCGCTCGGTCAGCGTCAACGCCGATATCCAGCCCGGCGTCGGCAGCGCCGATCAGGTCAACGCCGAGCTGTCGGAGACGGTGCTGCCGGGGCTCATGGCGCGCTATTCGGGCCTTGGTTGGTCCTTCGCCGGCCAGCGACGCGAGCGCACCGAGTCGCTGGCGGCGCTGGGGGCCGGCTTCGGCGTGGCGTTGCTGATGATCTTCGCGCTGCTGGCGATCCCGTTCCGCAGCTACGTCCAGCCGATCGTCGTGATGACGGCGATCCCCTTCGGCATCGTCGGTGCCGTCGTCGGCCACCTCGCGATGGGAGTCGAGCTGTCGGTGATCTCGATGATGGGCATCGTCGCGCTCGCCGGCGTCGTCGTGAACGACTCGCTCGTGCTGGTCGACGCGGCCAATACACGGCGCCAGGAGCGATCGTCGCATTTCGACGCCATCGCCTGGGCTGGCGCGCGGCGGTTTCGGCCGATCCTGCTGACGTCGCTGACGACGTTCTTCGGCCTCGCTCCCATGATCTTCGAGACGTCGGTCCAGGCGCGCTTCTTGATCCCGATGGCGATCAGCCTCGGCTTCGGCATCCTGTTCTCGACCGTCATCGTCCTGGTGTTGGTGCCGTGTTTCTACCTGATCGTCGAGGACATTCGCGGTCTCTACGCCAACACGACCGTCCACGACCCGCCGCCCCTCGCCGCGCACCAGGACGACCCCGACGGCGACGGCCCGATCGTCGCGGTGCCCACGCTCGATCCGTCCGGAGCCGGCCACGGCGCTTGGGGGCCGGAGCCGTGATCGACGCCGGCGGCGGCGCTCGCTTGCCAGGCGGCGGCGGCCTGCCCGCCTGGACGCGCCACGGGTGCTGGCTCGCGCCCGTCCTGCTCGCCCTGCTGATCTACCTGCCGACGATCGGCGGCGACTGGACCATGGACGACGACGTCGCCGTCCGGGCGCATCCGGTGGTCAGCGGCGCCGCGCCGCTGATCGAGGCCTTCCAGCGCGAATTCTGGGGCCGCCCGCTCGCCGACGGCTGGTCGAGCTCGTACCGGCCGCTGGCGACGCTGTCGTGGGCCCTGGAGGCCCGGCTGATGCCCGGTCCCTGGCTGCACCGCCTCGGGGGCGTCCTCGCGTACGCGGCGCTCTGCGGCGTCGTGGCGGCCCTGGCGCGGGCCCTGGCTGGGGTGCGCGCAGCGTGGATCGCCGGCCTCGCCTTCGCGGTCGCCCCGGTCCACGCCGACAACGCCGCCTCGATCGTCGGTCGGGCCGACGTGCTCGCCGCGCTGGGGGCGATCGCCGCCTTCCTCGCGATGCGCACCGCCGCCGGCGCGGCACGGGACGGCCACCCACGGCGCGCCGTTCAACTCGCGACGCTCGCCGCCGCGGCCTACCTCGCCGCGCTGCTGTGCAAGGAGACGGTCGCCCTGCTGCCCGCGATCGCGGCCTGGTTGCTCTGGATCGAGCATCGCGACGCCTCGGGGCGACATCGGGCGCTGGCCGTCGCTTTGGCACCGACCGCGATCGCCGGCGCGGTCTACCTTGCGGCTCGCCAGGCGCTGCTGCCCGTGGGCCTGCCGCCGTCGTTCGTGGCCGCCGACAACATCTTGCTGGCGCTGCCGGCGCTCGAGCGGCTCGAGCTTCGCACGGGGCTCATTGGCGAGGCGCTGGGCCAACTCGGCGCCGGCCTGCGGCTGTGCAGCGATCACACCTATGCCGACCTGCTCGCGCCCGAGCTGCCAGCGGGGCGGGGCGCCGTCGGGTTCTACGTCGGGGCCGCCGCGTTGATCGCGGGCCTCGTGGACGGCGCGCTCGCGATCCGGCGCCGCAGCCGTGGCCTCTGGTTCGCCGCCTGCATCGCCTACGCGCTGGTCGGGCAATGGATCATCGACCTCAGCGTCCTGGCCGCCGAGCGCCTGCTGCTGTGGCCGAGCGTCTGGATCGCGATCGCCCTCGGCGACGCGGCCGCCAGGGCCGACACCCTGCGGCGCGGCTGGATCGCCCCGGCGGGGTTCGTCGCCTGGCTCGCGATCATGGCCGCGCTCGCCTTCGATCACGGCCAGGATTGGACCGATCGCGTGCGGCTGCACCAGCGGTCGGTCGATCGCTGCCCGGCCGCGGTCCACAACCGGCTGAACCTGGCCCAGGAGCTCGCCGCACGCGGCGATGTGCCCGCTGCGCTTTGGCATTTTGGCGTCGCTGCGGCTGGCCAGCAGGCCTTCCCCGCGCCCTGGTCGCCCGCGGCCTTCGCCGAGGAGCGATCCGGTATTCGCCCAACATCACTGGCGAAACTGCCATCGCTCGTCGGCGCGGACGACGCGGCGGCCTGGTGGCGTGGCCTGCACGGTGTCCTGGTGCGCGGCGGCCATCTGGCCGAGGCGGAGCTCGCTCGGCGCCTCGCCGAGGGCTTCGATCCGACGACCGGAGCAGCGCAGACGCGATGAAGCCTTGCAATCGTCCCGCCATTGCGCTACTTACCGCGCCCCGAGCCGCCGTAGGTGCGGCAGCGTTTGCAAGGAGCCGTCGTGAAGCCTGACGTCCACCCAAAGTATCGCCCTGTGCTCTTCGTTGATGCCTCGACCGGCAAGGAGTGGGTGTCCCGCTCCACCACGTCGACGCCCGACAAGCGCACGATCGACGGGGTTGAGCACTCTGTGATCAGCCTCGAAATCTCGAGCGATTCGCACCCGTTCTACACCGGCCGCCAGCGCCTGCTCGACACGGAAGGTCGCATCGACCGCTTCCGTCGCAAGTGGGCCAAGGCCTAGTCTGTCGTTCGCCCCTGCCGGGGTGAGCGCGTTCCGCGGCGCGAACGCCGAGGAGTTCGATTCAACATGGCGAAGAAGAGCATGATCGCGAAGAACGAGCAGCGTAAGGCGCTCGTTGCCAAGTTCGCAGAGAAGCGCGCGGCCCTCAAGGCCACGCTGGCCGACCCCAAGACGTCGGCCGCCGACCACGACCTCGCGATGCGGGCCATGGCGAAGATCCCGCGCAACGCGATGCCGACCCGCATTCGCAACCGCTGCGTCGTCACCGGTCGTCCGCGTGGCTACTACCGCAAGTTCGGTCTCTCGCGCATCGCGCTGCGTGAACTCGCCCTGCGTGGTGAGCTGCCCGGCGTGACCAAGAGCAGCTGGTAGTTCGTCGAACGAGCAGATCGCCCGGTCGTCATCCCCAGGGATGATGGCCGGGTTTCTGTTTGCCTGACGCCAGGCGCGCGCCGCCGCCCCGACCATCGACCTGGGTCGCGAGGACGCGCCGCCGACACGTTCGCCCGACGTCCCGCGGCGCGCTTGCGCGGGCTGGACGCGGCCACGCCAGCCCGTACAGTGTCCTCCGGTGAGCCTGCCAGGGCTGTCGCGTTGCACCGAGGAGGGGGATGGCCAGCGCTCTCGAAGTCGTGCTCCTGTGGCGGCTGCGCACACGCGCCCCGCTCATCGCGACGTGGGAGTTGCTGTCCGACACCGATCGCTTCAACCGCGTGGCGGGCCTCGAGTACGCCTATCGCGAGGACGCGCAGCCGGACGGCAGCGTGGTGCGGCAGGGCAGCGGCTCGCGTCTGGGAGTGCCGCTGCGCTGGATCGAGCCGCCGTTCGAGTGGCAGGCGCCGCATCGTTTCGGCATCACGCGCACGTTCACCACGGGGCCGGCGCTGAGCTACTCGATCGGGCTCGCGCTGCGCGAAGCCGACGACGGCGGGACCGAGGTCGAATACCGCCTGACCGTCGTGCCGCGATCGACGTGGACCCGGCCGATCGTCCAGGCCGAACTGACGACCTTCACCCGCCCGGCGCTCGAGCGCACGCTGCAGCGGGCGATGGACGTGCTCGACGGCACGATCGGCGTGTTCGCCGCGCCGCCGCCGCCCCTGACGCCTGCCGAGCGAAAGCGCGCAGAAGACGCCTTGATCGCGGTCGATGACCCGGACTTGCGCGCCGCGCTGCTGCGCCTGCTCGGCGAGGAATCGCTCGACGAGCTGCGCGACATCCAGCCGCTGCGTCTGGCGCGTCGATGGGGCGCCGCGCCGAACACCGTGGTGCGCGCGTTCCTGCAGGCCGTGCGCGGCGGGGCCCTCTCGCTGCAGTGGAGCCTGCGCTGCCCGTCGTGCCGCGTGGGCAAGGGCGTCGCGCCGACGCTGACGACTGGGTCGCTGGCCGTCCACTGCCCCTCTTGCAACATCACGTTCGACGGCTCGCTGCCCGACGCGATGGTGGCGAGGTTCCAGCCCGATCGGCGCATCCGAGCTCACGACGAGGCGATCCGCTGCATCGGCAGCCCGGCGCGCACCGCGCACGTCCGCGCGTCGGCCGTGATCGCGTCCGGCGCCGACGCCGAGATCGCGTTGCGTCTGCTGCCCGGTTCGTACCGCGTGCGGACGCTGCCCGCGACGGGGGCGGCGAGCCTGCAGGTTCGGGCCGATCTGGACGGCACCAGCCTCGCGCTCGACCTCGAGGAGCACGGCGTCGAGCCGCCCTTGTTGCGCGCCGGCCCCGGCCAGCTCTCGCTCTCGGTGCGCAATCGCCGCTCGATGCGCTGCCAACTGCTGGTCGAGCGGCTCGGGGACGAGCCGGATGTGCTCACCGTCGGCCGCCTGCTCGAGCTGCCCGAGTCCGCCGATCTGGTGCCCACCGACATGCTCGGGACAGGGCTCAGCGTCGACGCCAGCGCCGGCGTCATCCTCGCGGCGCGGCTCGCGCGCGGCGGCGCGGAGGCGACCGAGGCCCTCTCGCGCGCGATCGCGGGCTACGAGCCCGAGGTGCTGACCAGCCGCGACGGCACCGTGATCGCCGCGTTCTTCTCGGCCGAACACGCCCTCGAGGCCGCGAGCCTGGTCGAGGGCGCGGCCCACGTCGGCGCAGGGCTGGCGTCCGGCTCCATCCTCTACCTGCGCGAGTCGGAGCGTTCGTTGGCGCTGGGGCAGACCGTCGAGCGGGCGCTCGCGCTGGCCCACGGCGGCGGCGAGCTGCGCGTCGACGCTGACGACGCGGCACGTGCGCCGCTGCTCGCCGCGCTGGCCGGGGACGGCGTCGTCACGACCAGCGAGTACGGCCGCGCGCGGTTGCAGATCGTTCCTCCGCTGCGCAGCACGCCACCGCTGCGCGATCGGCCGCCGGCACCACCGCCCTCGACGGGCGCGGTGCTCGGGCGCCGGTTCCGGATTCGGGATCCGCTCGGCAGCGGCGGCTTCGGCGCGGTCTACGTCGCCGACGATCTCGCCACCGGCGGCGAGGCCGTGGTCAAGCTGCTGCATCCGGCGCTGTCCGATGACCTCGCGCACCTGCAGCGCTTCTACAACGAGGGCCGCCTGGCCGCCCGCGTGCGCAGCGAGGGCGTCGCCCGCGTGTTGGACTATGGCATCGACGCCGGTGGCCAGGTCTGGCTCGCCAGCGAGCGGCTGCATGGCGAAGAGCTCGCTCGCATCCTGCGCGAGACGCGATCGCTCGACGTCTGGACCGCCGTGGCGTTGGCGGCCGACGTCGCACGCGCGCTGGGCGACGTGCACGCGGCGGGCCTGGTCCACCGCGACATCAAGCCGGGCAACGTCCTGGTCGACCACCATGACGCTGAGCGACCGCGCGCACGGCTGATCGACTTCGGCATCGCCATGGCCCAGGGCGAGGCGTTGGCGGTGCTGCGCGACGAGACGGCGATCGTCGGCACGCCGCAGTACATGGCCCCGGAGCAAGCAGCCGGGCGCAGCCTGGACGGTCGCTGCGACCTCTACGCCCTCGGCGTGATGCTGTTCGAGGCCATCAGCGGTTCGCTGCCCTTCACCGGCCGCACGCCGATCGAGATGCTGTTGGCCCGGATGCAGCGGCCGCCGCGGACGCTAGGCGAGGCCGGAGCGCCTGACGTGCCGCCCGCCGTGGCCGCGATCGTCGAGGCGTTGCTGCAGCGCGAGCCATCCGCGCGGCCGGCCAACGCCGCGTTGGTGACGCAGCGGCTCGACGACGCCCTGCTGGCCATGGGGCCAAGGGCGCCGTGGGTCAAGGCCTGGATCGAGCACCGGCGCGGTCGCCCGCTGCGGCCCGAGTCGGGGGGCGTGGACCTGACCGCCGTCACCGTGCCGGACAGCCGCAACTCGTCGAAATCGTGACTTCGGCGCTGTCGTCGACGTGTCTCGCCAGCAGCGCCGTGCCTGGCGGCGCGCCGAGGGCGTCGGTCAAGCGGTGGCGGGCGCGTGTGCCGGCTTGTGCAGCGCCAACATCACGTGCTGCCCGCCGCGTCGACCGATGACCTCGGCGACCTGCAAGCCAGCGCTGCGGCTCAGGAACACGAGATCTTCGGGCGTGAAGGCGCAGTGCTCGCGGAAATGCTGCAGCAGGTCGGGCGTCAACTCGGCGTCGCCGACGTAGGTCTCGAGCGGCTGGCGCACCCAATCGAAGATCAGCGCAGCGCCGCCGGGGCGCAGGCAGCGGTGGATCTCGCGCAGCAGCAGCGTCGGCCACGGCATCTCGTGCAGCACCATGCTCGCGACGACGGCGTCGGCGCTGGCGTCGGCCAGCGGCAGCGGCTGGGCGAGGTCGGCCTCGATGATGCGCCCACCGACGGCGCGCGCGTTCTCGCGGGCGGTCGTGAGCATCGCGGGCTGGACCTCGACGCCGACGATGGCCGCGTCGGGGTGGCGCTCGTGCAACGGCGCGAACAAGCCGCCCGGACCGCAGCCGAGGTCGACCAGCGTCGGCGACGCGGGCAGGGTCGGAGCGACGTACTGCTGCCAGACGCCCCAGAATACGGGCCCGAAGCGGCCGGCCGAGGTCGCGACCATCAGGTCGCGGAAGGTCTCGAACTCGCCGTGGTGGGCGCGAAGGTGGTCGAGGCTGGGATGGGACATGGGAACCTCCGCAGCGCAGAGGCTGCCGGGCGTCGGACCGTTACGGCTTGGTCGTACCGGTGAGGATGCCAGAGACGCCGACCACCTTGAGCGAGATGCTCGACGACTCCTTGGTGCCGTCGCCGTCGGCGTCGATGTCGGTCTCGACGGTGCTGTCGAGCAGGGTCTTGATCGACGATTTGGGCAGCGGCAGGCCCTCGTCGGGCAGGGCGTCGATGGCCTTGAGCAGCTGGGCCTTGGGCACCGCGCCCGCGAGGATGCCGTCGAAGGTCGCGACGGTCTTGCCCGTCACGCTGATCGTGCCTTGCAGCTGCAGGTCGTAGAGCGTCAGCTCGAGGAAGATGCCGGCCTGCAGCGGCAACGAGAGCGGGAACACCGTGCCCTTGCCGCCCGCAGTGATGGTGCTGCCGACGACCTTGCCGGCGAGCGCCGCTTTGGGCTTGCAGGTCTGCAGGTCGATCAGGCTCGGATCGGCGGTGTACTTGCAGCCGCCCTTGGTGATGTCGCAGCCGGCGTTGGTCGGGTCGAGCTTGCCCTGGTGGATGGCCATCGAGATCGGGCCCTGCTTGAAGTCGAGCAGCTCGATCAGCAGCAGGATGGTGCCCTCGTCGACCGGCTTGATCAGCTGGTTGTTGACCAGGCCGGCGATCGAGCCGAGCGCGTTGTCGATGCCGCCGCTGCACGAGGTCGAGGGCGCGCAAGTCTTGGGGTTGCTGTCGAGGTCGAGGCCTTCGCCGGGCTTGCCGCCCTTGCCGATCTGCAGCGACGTGACCTTGGCCACCGTCTCGCTGAACACCGGCGTGCAGGCGCAGCCGCCCTGGCCGACGCATGTGCCCGCGGTGCAGGCGTCGCCCTTGCTGCAGACGTCGCCGTCGTCGCAGGGCTTGCCCTCTGCCGTGGGCGAGAAGACGCAGCCCTTCTTTGGATCGCAGGCGTCGGCGGTGCAGGGGCTGCCGTCGTCGCATTTGAGGGCCGATCCCTTGCACGTGCCCTTGTCGCAGGTGTCCTTGGTCGTGCAGGCGCTGCCGTCGTTGCAGATCGCGCTGTTGGTCGCGGTCGAGCAGCCGCCGCTGCCCGGGTCGCAGAGGTCGGTGGTGCAGGGGTCACCGTCGTCGCAGATGTTGGTCAGGCCGGTGCAGCAGGGGTTCTGCGTCGGCAGCCACGCGCAGCCGGCGAGCGTGTCGCAGGTGTCGAGCGTGCAGGCGTTGCCGTCGTCGCAGTTGGCGGCCGGGCCCGCCACGCAGGCGCCGGCCTTGCAGGCGTCACCCTCGGTGCAGGCGTCGTCGTCGCTGCACGGCGCCGGCGCGGCGTCGCTGGCCGTCAGCGCGGTATGGCTGCAGCCCTTGGCGACGTCGCAGGCGTCGGCCGTGCAGGGCTCCTTGTCGTCGCAGTTCACCGGTTTGCCCAGGCAGGTGCCCTCGACGCAGCTGTCGCCGCTGGTGCAGGCGTCGCCGTCGTCGCAGGTCTCAGAGCCCAGCAGGGGCGGGTAGGTGCAGCCGAGGCCTTGGGTGCAGACGTCTGCGGTGCAGGGGTTGTCGTCGCCACAGGCCAGCGGCTTGCCCTTGCAGGTGCCGGCGGCGCACGCGCCCTCGACGGTGCAGGTCGCGCCGTCCTCGCAGGCCTTGCCGTCCGCCGCGGCCGACCACGCCTTGGTCGCCTTGCTCGGGTCGCAGACTTCGCAGGCGTTGGCCGGGTTCGCGTCGCCGCTGCCGTAGCAGACGCCGCCGATCAAGCAGTTGCCCGGCAGAAGCAACCAGCTGCAGACGCGGCCCGGCATCGCGCAGTCGTCTGCGGTGCACGAGCGCTTGTCGTCGCAGGCGCTGGCGTCGTCGCAGACCTGGGGCGCCGTGTCCGCTTCGGCGGTGTCGGCGCTGTCGGCCGCGGCCGTCGCGTCACCGGGGACGGCGTCGGCGGCGCTGTCCTCGGCGGCGCTGTCCTCGGCCACCGTCGTGTCGCCGCTGACCGTGCCGTCGGCCTGGCCGTCCTGGGCCGTGACGTCGCTGCCGTCCGGCGTGCCGGCCACGGTCTCGTCGGAGCCACAGGCGGCCATGGTGGCCGCGACGACGCACATGGCCACGAGCTGCGTCGCGCCGCGCCCGCGCTGCGGGCCTGGGAACCGGAACGTCGGCTGTCGCATCGACCGCCTCCTACTTCAAGTTGCCGCCGATGACAGTGTTGCCTTCGATGCGGGTGACGGTCTTGGGGTCGATGGCGATGCCGGTGCCGGGCGGCAGGCCCTTGACCGTGCCCGACAGGTCGATGACGGGCAGCTCGAAGCCACCGAGCGCCGAACCACCGAGCACGGTGAGCAGGTTCTTGACCAGCGTGTCGGCCACGAGGCTCTCGATCACCGACTCCGACGCGATCAGCGACTCTTGCTGGACCTCGACGTCGGTCTGCACGGACTTGACGTTTGTCAACTGGATGGTCAGTTTGTTGGCGTCCACCGAGACCTGGATGCCAGCGACGAACGTGGCGTAGACCACGACGTCCATCTTCTGGCCGAAGATCGACAGCGACGCGTCGACGCGGAAGTCGCCGATATGCGCCAGCAGCTCGCCAGCGTCGTTGCAGTCGCTGGCGGTCGGTGCCAGCAGGGCCTTGGTCGTCAGCTTGAGGTCGCTGATGCCGTATTGGCTCAGGTCGATGCCCTTGAGCAACGACTCGCCGACCGGGAACTCGAGCAGGCCGCCGAACCACAGCGCGTAGAGGAACTCGTTGAGCATGTCGTCGGCCATGGCGAGCTCGAGCGACGCCTTCTTCGGGATCACCAGCGGCTGCACGCCCTTGCCGCAGCCGATGCGCTTGGGCACGCCGAGGTTGCTGACGTTGTTGCCCTTGTTGGCATAGACGCCGGCGCGCAGGCGGAAGATGGCACCACTGGTGTCGATCAGGACCTCCGAGAAGTCCGTCAGGAGCTTGGCGTCGACCTTGCCGCCCGAGCCGTCGAGCTTGGGCACGCCGACGTCGAACGAGAACGCCAGGGCGCTGAGAGCGCTCGCCATGACCGGACCGAGCTGGTCCTTGAGCGCCTTGCCGATGCTGTCCTGCAGCGAGTTGACGAACGTGCCCTTGAGGCCGGCGATCAGGAAGTTCAGCAGCGAGCCGAGGCCGGTGAGCTTGATGTCGAAGCCGTCGAGGGTGACGACGACGTCGGTGACCGAGGTCGCGAGCGCGTGGTTGACGACCACCGGCTTGACCTTGGCGCTGAGATTGATCGCCGTGATGGTCAGCTTGCCGTTCAACGTCAGGAACGACCATTTGGCCTGGATGTCGCCGGTGATGTTCGGGATCGTCGCCGACAGGGCCAACGCGTCCTGGATCGGCGCCAGGCTGACCTTGGCCTTGCCGTACTTGAGGTTCGACACCGTCGCGACGATGCCGTTGCCCTCGTAGGCCGGGTTCGGCAGCACCGAGGCGAAGTCGTAGCTCTGCAAGAAGAGCTCGAAGATCGTGGCCAGATCGTTGGGCGGCAGGCTGTGGTCGCCATCGTCGATGGCCTTCTTGCTGAGGAAGTAGCCGACGCCCGGGTCGACCATGCCGCTCTTGGGCTTGGCCGCGTCGGGCGCGAGGTAGCTATCGCTCCAGAGGTAGGCCTGGACGCGCTTGCGCTTGGTGCCGAGCGCGTCTTCGGCATGGAATTCCAGGGTGTTGCCGCCGATGGCCGCGACCACCTCTTGCGAGAACGCGCCCTTGGCGTCGACCTTCACGGTCTTGTTGTTCAAGGTGAACGACGTGATCGGGCCGCCGCCGGACTTGACCGTGCCCGTCACGGTGATGAACGGGAACTCGCTCTTGATCGTCGCGCCGCGCGGCGGGTAGGTCACGTTGATCTGCGGCCGGCAGGCGTTGCTGACCACGACGTCGTGCTTGCAGCCGGTCTTGGCGTCGCAGCTGTCGGTGGTGCAGGCGTTGCCGTCGTCGCAGCTGACCTTGGTGCCGGCGCACTTGCCGTCGCCGCAGACGTCGCCCTTGGTGCAGGCGGTGCCGTCGTCGCAGGCGTCGGTCGTGCTGCTGTGGGCGCAGCCCTTGGCCTTGTCGCAGATGTCGGCCGTGCAGGCGTTGCCGTCGTTGCAGTCCGGCTTGTCCGGGCCGGGCTGGCAGCCGCCCTTGGCGCAGACGTCGTTGAGCGTGCAGGCGTCGCCGTCGTCACAGGGCAGGGTGTTCGGCGCGTGGACGACGCCGGCCTTCGGGTCGCAGCTGTCGTCGGTGCAGGGGTTGCCGTCGTCGCTGGCCACGATGGCGCCCTTGCAGAAGCCGGCGTCGCAGGTGTCGCCCGTGGTGCAGACGCTGTTGTCGTCGCAGGGGTTGGTGTTGAAGGGGAACACGCAGCCCTTGACCTTGTCGCAGCCGGCGTCGGTGCAGGGGTTGTCGTCCTTGCACTTGGCAGCCTGCGAGGTGTGGACGCAGCCGGTCTTGGGCGAGCAGGCGTCGACGGTGCAGATGTCCGCGTCGTCGCAGTCGATCTTGGCACCGCCCTGGCACACGCCAGCGCTGCAGACGTCGTTGCCGGTGCAAGCGTTGCCGTCGTCGCACGGGGCCGAGTTGGCGGTGTGCGTGCAACCCTTGGCCTTGTTGCAGCCATCCTCGGTGCAGACGTCGCCGTCGTCGCAGGTGTTGGCGCCGCCGGCGTCGAAGGCCACGCCCTTGCAGGCGCCATCGGCGCAGGCGTCGTTCTTGGTGCAGAGATCGCCGTCGGCGCAGGGCGCGGTGTTTGGCGTCGCGACGCAGCCGCCGTCCTTGCAGCTGTCGTCGGTGCACGGGTTGCCGTCGTTGCAGAGCTTGGCCGTGCCGAGGCAGGCGCCATCGGCGGCGCAGGCGTCCTTCTCGGTGCAGGCGTCGCCGTCGTCGCAGGGGCCGCTGACGATGGTCCAGGCGTCGGCCTTGGCCAGCACCAGGCAGCGCAGGCAGGCATCGTTGGGGTTGGTGGCGTCGTTGTCGACGCAGACGCCGTCGATCGCGCATTGGTCGGCGGTGCAGGCGGCGGGCGCGCCGTCGTCGTCGTTTGCGTCGCCGGTGGCGGCGTCGTCGGTCGTGGCGGCGTCGTCGGTCGTGGCGGCGTCGTCCGGGCCGGCGGCATCGTCGGGCGTGACCGTCGTGTCCTGCGTGGCGGCGCTGTCGAGCGTGCCCACGCCGTCGTTGCCGACGTCGTCGACGTTCGTCGTTTGGCCGACCACGGTCGCGTCGCTGCCGCAAGCACCCAGCGCCAGGGCGATCAGGGCGGGCAGCAAGGCGCGGGCAACGGGACGCAAGACCCCACGGGCGGGGGCGGGTGCACGACCGCGCTGGGCGGCGCCGGGGGCGAGGCGGCGGGGGACGACAAGGCTGGCGATCATGATGACCTCGACGCGCGCGTGCAGGATCGACGCGTCCCGCAGGGTAGGGGCTTCGCCCGCTGGGGCGCAAGCGCGAACATGGCACGCGGTGCCGCGAAGAGGCCGTCTCCGCCCGTCGTTGCAACCTCGGTGGCCACCCCGGACGACCGGCGCGCGACGACCCGGACGACGTCCGTGCGGCACTTCGTTGCGAATTCGCGGGCCCGACCGTATACCCAGCGCGCGCGTCGTGGTCGACGCGGGCGAGGCGCTCGATGTCGCAGTCCTTGTTGCCGTCTCCGGCGCCGCTGACCCTGCTGCGCGACGCCGACGTCTTCGCCCCGGAGCCGCTCGGCCGTCGCGACGTCTTGCTCGCCGGCGATCGCATCGCCGCCATCGCCGAGCACCTGGCCGCGCCACCCGCCGATTGGGGCGTGCAGGTCGTCGAGCTCGGCGGCGCCAGGCTGCTGCCGGGCCTGATCGACGGCCACGTCCACCTCGCCGGTGGCGGTGGCGAGGCCGGCCCCGAGACCAAGGTGCCGCCGCTGCAGCTTCGGCAGCTGACGCTGGCCGGCGTGACGACGGTGGTCGGCCTGCTCGGCACCGACGGCACGACGCGGCATCCGCGCGAGCTGCTGGCCGCGACCCGGGCGATGCAGCGCCTGGGCCTGACCGCCAGGATGTGGACCGGTGCGTACCCGGTGCCGACGCCGACGCTGACCGGTTCGGTGCAAGGCGACATCGTCCACGTCGAGCAGGTCATCGGCGCCGGCGAGATCGCGATCTCCGACCATCGCAGCTCGCAGCCCACTTTCGACGAGATCGCGCGGATGGCCGCGGAATGCCACGTCGGCGGCCTGCTCGCGGGCAAGGCCGGCGTGCTGCACCTGCACCTCGGCGACGGCGCGCGCGGACTCGACCTCGTGCGCCGCCTGCTCGGCGAGACCGAGATCCCGGCCCGCGTGCTGCAGCCGACCCATTGCAACCGCAACAAGCGCTTGTGGGCCGAGGCGATGAAGCTCGGCCGGTCCGGCATCGCCGTCGACGTCACGGCCTTCCCGCCGGACGACGACGACGACGCGCTGCCGGCCGAGGTCGCCGCTGCGCAATGGCTCGACGCCGGCCTGCCCGCGCACAAGCTGACCATCAGCTCCGACGGCGGCGGCTGCCTGCCCGTCTTCGACGCCGACGGTACGATGCTGCACATGGACGTCGGCAGCAGCGCGACGCTGCTCGCGACGCTGCGCGCCTGGCTGGCGATGGGGCGGCCGCTGCACGGGCTGCTGCCGTCGATGACCAGCGCGGTCGCCGACGCGCTGCGCCTGCACGACAAGGGGCGGATCCGTGTCGGCGCCGACGCCGATGTCCTGGTCGTCGACGAGGCGTTGGCGGTGCGTCACCTCTGGGCCCGCGGCCGCGCCATGGTCGCCGACGGGCGGCCGCTGGTCGCCGGGCCGCTCGACGGCTGGCAGGAGCGCGCATGAGCACGACCGGCCTGGCCGACGCCTCGTCCGCCGCCGCCTTCGAACCGATCGCCTCCATCCCCGGCGTGGTCGACGTCTGGCGCTGCGCGCCGCCGGATCGGCCCGCGATCCCGGCCCAGGTGCTGATCGAGCTGCCGCACGGCGCGACGGCGCTGCGCGACTACCAGCGGCTGGCGGCGAAGATGCGTTCGCGGCTGCCGGACGACCTCGGCGCGTTCTTCTGCGTCAACACCGACGTCGGCAGCCCGGAGGTCGGGGCCGCGTTGGCCGCCCGGCTCGCCGAGCCCGGACGCTTTGGCCTGCAGCGCAGCGGTCTCGCCGTGCTCGTCGTGCGGTCGCGCCTGCCCCGCACCCTGGTCGACTGCAACCGCGTCGCCGAGCCCGGCGCGGGCACCGGCTTGACCGGTCGCATCCCCGACTACGTCGACGATGACGCCGACCGCGCGCTGCTCGACGATCTGCACGCCAGCTACTGCGAGGTCGCCACCCGCGCCTGGGACGAGGTGCTCGCGGCCGGCGGCCACGGCGTGTCCCTGCACACCTACGCGCCGCGCAGCGTGCCGATCGAGCGCGTGACACACACGATCGTCGCCGAGCTGCGGGCCCATTGGGCGCAGCCCGAGCTGCTGCCGTTGCGGCCCGAGGTCGACCTGATCCACACCGACGGCGCCGGCTCGCTGCGCGCCGATCCGGCGTGGGTCGAGGCGACGACGGCGTCCTTCAGCGCCGCCGGCTACGAGGTCGGCCAGAGCGCCAGCTACAAGCTGCATCCGGCCGCGTTCGCCGGGGCGATCGCCTGGAGGGCGCCGACGCAGGCGCTGACCATCGAGCTGCGCCGCGATCTGCTGGCCGCGCCCTGGGATCCCTTCGTCGAGATGGCGATCGACGCGCAGGCCGCGGCGCGCGCTGCGCAGGCCATCGCCCGAGGTTGGCCGCTCGGGCTGGCGGCCACCCGCGGCTGAGCGGCGCGTCCCGGCGGTGCTGCCGCGCCCACCCGGCCCGGTGGGCCCGCCCCTTCCGCCCGGGCTGTCCTTGTGCTACCTCGCAGCAGCCCGGCGCAGCGTCGCAGCCGCGGCCATGCGCCTGCGCAGGAGTGACATGCCGAGCCCAGAGCTGCTCCCCGGATCGCGCGGGTACATCATCCCGATCGGTGGGGCCGAGGACAAACTCCACGACCGTCGGATCCTGCAGCGTTTTGTCGACGTCTCCGGCGGCGAGACCGGGCGCATCGCGATCATCCCGACCGCGAGCGAGCTCGACTCGACCGGGCCGCGCTACCGAAAGCTCTTCTTGCGCCTCGGCTGCGCCAGCGCCGAGGTCCTCGACTACCGCGAGCGCGCAGACTGCGACAACGCCGAGTGGCTCGAGTTCCTGCAGGGCGCGACCGGCATCTTCATCACCGGCGGCAACCAGCTGCGGCTCTCGACCATCCTCGGCGGCACCCAGGTCGCCAGCGTGATGCGCAAGCGCAACGCCGCGGGCGTGCCCATCGCCGGGACGTCCGCCGGCGCGGCCTTTGTGCCGGAGCACATGATCGCCTACGGCGCCTCGGGCGCGACGCCGCACGCCGGCGCGGTGAGCATGGCGCCGGGACTGGGCCTGACCAACCGCGTCGTCGTCGACCAGCACTTCCGCCAGCGCGACCGGCTCGGCCGCTTGCTGACCGCGCTCGCCTACAACCCCTTCGTCATCGGCCTCGGGCTCGACGAAGACACCGCCGCGTTCATCGCGCCGGGTGGCAGGATCGAGATCGTCGGCGCAGGCGCCATCACGGTCGTCGATGTCAGCAACCTCGACTTCTCCGGCATGGCCGACGCCAAGGAGGGGGCCCCCGTGCCCTTGATCGGCGTCCGGGTCCATGTGCTCACCGACGGCTGCTCGTTCGATCTGGACAGCCGCCGCGCCGTCGCGCCGCCCCAGAGGCGACTCGAAGAGGATTGATCCTGCACCCGGGCGACGTCGCAGCCGCGTGTCGCCGCAAATCGGGCTGACGCCCACTCGAGGTCCCGATGATCGTTCGTGATACGCGCGTTTACCAGGGGCCGAATCTCTACGCGAACTTCCGCGTGATTCGCATGACGGTCGACCTCGGCAAGCTCGAGGACTGGCCGTCCGCGAAGTTGCCCGGCTTCGTCGACGGCCTGCTCGCGGCGCTGCCGAGCCTGGGCGAGCACGGCTGCAGCTACGGCGAGCCCGGCGGCTTCGTCCGCCGCCTGCGCGAGGGCGAGGGCACCTGGCTCGGCCACGTCTTCGAGCACGTCGCGCTCGAGCTGCAGACGCTCGCAGGCACGCCCGTGACCTTCGGCAAGACCCGCAGTGCCGGCCAACCCGGCGTCTACGACGTCGTCTACGAGTACGAGGAGGCCCGCGTCGGCGAGGAGGCCGGCCAGCTCGCCCTGCGTCTGCTGCAGCACCTCGTGCCCGAGGAGCTCTGGTCGTCGGGCCGCGCCGACGACTTCGACTTCGCCAGCGAGCTCGAGGGCCTGATCCGCCGCTCGCAGAAGCGCGCGTTCGGCCCGTCGACCGCCAGCCTGATCAAGGCCGCCGAGAAGCGTGGCGTGCCGTGGCTGCGCCTGAACGAGTACAGCCTGGTCCAGCTCGGCCACGGCAAGCACCAGCGACGGATCCAGGCGACGATCACCAGCGAGACCAAGCACATCGCCGTCAGCATCGCCTCGGACAAAGAGGAGACGCGGCGCATCCTGCACGAGATGGGCCTGCCCGTGCCGCGCCAGGAGCTGGTCTACAGCGCCCGCGAGGCCGCCCGCGCCGCGCGCAAGATCGGCTACCCCGTCGTGGTCAAGCCGCTCGACGCCAACCACGGCCGCGGCGTCAGCATCGGCATGGACAGCGACGAGTCCGTCGAGGCGGCCTTCGCCCAGGCGCGTGAGCACAGCCGCGGCGTGCTGGTCGAGAGCTTCATCAGCGGCTTCGACCACCGCATGCTCGTCGTCGACGGTCACCTGGTCGCGGCGTCCAAGCGCGTGCCGGGCCACGTCGTCGGCGACGGCGTCCACACCGTCGCGCAGCTCGTCGACCTGGTGAACCAGGACCCGCGACGCGGCATCGGCCACGAGAAGGTGCTCACGCGCCTGGAGTTCGATCACCAGGCCGAGCGCCTGCTCACCGCGGCCGGCCTCACCGAGCAGTCCGTGCTACCGGCGGGCGAGGTCTTCTACCTGCGCAGCACGGGCAACCTGAGCACCGGCGGCACGGCGCTCGACGTCACCGACGTCGTCCACCCCGACAACCGCGAGATGGCGGTCCGCGCGGCGGGCGCGATCGGCCTCGACGTCGCGGGCGTCGACTTCCTGACCGACGACATCAGCAAGAGCTGGATGGAGATCGGCGGCGGCATCTGCGAGGTCAACGCGGCGCCCGGCTTCCGCATGCACGTCTCGCCGTCCGAGGGCAAGCCGCGCGACGTCGCCGGCCCGGTGCTCGACATGCTCTTCCCGCCCGGGGCGCCGTCGCGCATCCCGATCGCCGCGATCACGGGCACCAACGGCAAGACCACGACGACGCGCATGATCGCGCACATCCACAAGCTCGCCGGCGAGACCGTCGGCATGGCCACGACCGACGGCGTCTACATCGACGGCCTGCGCACCGTGGTCGGCGACATGACGGGCCCGATGGCGGCGCAGATGGTGCTGCGCGATCCACGCGTCTCGGTCGCCGTGCTCGAGACCGCGCGCGGCGGCCTGCTGCGCTCGGGCCTGGGCTACAGCAGCCCCAACGTCGCCTGCTGCCTCAACGTCGCGGCCGACCACCTGGGCCTGCGCGGCGTCGACACGCTCGAGCAGCTGGCCGAGGTCAAGCGCATCCCGATCGAGGCGGCGACCGACGCCGTGGTACTCAACGCCGACGACCCGCTCGTGCTCGCGATGTCGGCCTACGCCGACGCCAAGCACGTCGTCTACGTGACGATGGATCCGGCCCACCAGCTGGTGCGTGAGCATATCCGCGCCGGCGGCCGCGCCGTCAGCCTCGAGACCGGCGTCAACGGCCAGATGATCGTGCTCTACGACAACGGCGCGCACATGCCGCTGCTCTGGACGCACCTGATCCCCGCGACGATCGAGGGCAAGGCGATCCACAACGTCCAGAATGCGATGTTCGCCGCGGCGATGGCGTCGAGCATGGGCGTGCGCCTGGACGACATCCGCCTCGGCCTGCGGACGTTCGACACCAGCTTCTTCCAGGCCCCGGGCCGGCTCAACGTCTTCGACGAGCACGGCTTCAAGGTCATCCTCGACTACGGCCACAACCCCGCCGCGGTCGACGCGATGTGCAACCTGGTCGACGCCCTGTCCGAGGGCGGCCGCTACCGCAAGCGCATCTGCGTGCTCGCCGCGCCTGGCGACCGCCGCGACGTCGACATCGACGACATCGCCCGCCGCGCCGCGTCGAGCTTCGACGCCTTCATCTGCAAGCGCGACGACAACCGGCGCGGCCGCGGCTGGGACGAGGTGCCCAAGCGCATGGCGGCGGTGCTGCGGGAGCAGGGGATCGCCGAGGACGCGATCGCCATCGTCCCCGACGAGCAGCAGGCCGTGGCGGCCGGCCTGGCGATGGCCACGCCCGGTGACCTCGTGCTGATCTTCGGCGACGACATCACGCGGTGCTGGAAGCAGATCATCTACCACGGCGGCCGCGGTGCGCCCAAGGCGGGCGCCGATCAGGCCAGCGCCGCCGTCAGCCTGGACGCGCCGATCGACGACGAGCTGCAGAGCGCCGTCAGCGTCTGGCAGGGCGCGCCGCTGGTCCGCGACAGCGAGGGCGGCGTCCGCCTCGCCCGGCCCACCGAAGACGATTGATGGTCGGCGCTCGCCGCGCGCAACGCCGGTCGAGCGCGACTCGCCGCACGGGAGTCGGACGATGCGGGTGCAAGACGGACGTCGCCTGACCGGGCGCAGCCATTGGGCCGATGGCCCGGCGGCCGCGGTGGTCGTGGCGTTCGAGGACGGCGAGTCGATCGTGGACTGTCGCGCCCGCTGGCGCCAACGCGTCGAGGCCGACATGGCCGCGCTCGGCTGGCCGGCGCCGACGATCCGGCAGGCGCCGGCAGGGGTCGAGGAGGTCTGGACCGCGACCGCGCCCATCGATCGCCTCTACGCCGCCGTCGCGCTCTGCGAAGCCGCCGTCACCCTGGCCGACGCCGCAGCCCGCGCCGCCCAGATCGCCGCGGAGCCCGACGCGGGGGGCGATCCCGCACTTCTGGCCGTCCAGGCCTTCGCGCTCGCGCACGATGTGCCGCTGCTCTGGGATGACGACGAGCTCAGCCTCGGCTGGGGCGCGAGCTGCGCGCGTTGGCTGCGGAGCGCGCCTCCCGATGTGGCCACACTGGCGCCGGAGCGCTTTGGCCGCGTCCCTTCGGCCCTGATCACCGGCACCAACGGCAAGACCACGACGACGCGCCTGCTCGCGCGCATGGCCCGCGAATCCGGGCTGCACGCCGGGACCACCTCGACCGACGGCCTCACCCTCGACGGTCGGCTCGTCGAGGCCGGCGACTGGACCGGCCCGGGCGGCGCACGCGCGCTGCTGCGCGATCCGCGGGTCGAGTTCGCCGTGCTCGAGGCGGCGCGCGGCGGCATGCTGCGCCGCGGCCTCGGCGTCGACCGGGTCGACGCCGCCGCCGTGACCAACGTCAGCGCCGATCACCTCGGCGAGTGGGGCATCGACACGGTCGCCGCGATGGCCGGCGTCAAGCTGCTCGTCGCCGACGCCGTGCGTCCGGGCGGCAGCCTTGTGATCGGCGACGACCGCCAGCGCGGCGACGTCCTGGTGCGGGCGCTGCAAGCGCGCGCGCTGCCGCCCGACGTGCGGGTGCTGCGCTACGCCGCCGTGGCCGCCGAGACCGTCGCCCCGGGCCCAGGCCAGCTCGCCGGCTGGGTCGAGGGCGAGACGCTCGTCATCGATGACGGCGACCGACCGCCGCTGCGCCTGCCGCTGGCCGAAGTGCCGATCACCGTCGCCGGCGCGGCGCTGCACAACGTCGAGAACGCGCTCTGCGCCGCGCTGCTGGCGAGGTCGCTCGGCCTGCCGGACGCCGCGATCGTCGCGGGGCTGCGCGCCTTTCGCCCCGATCCGACCGACTCGCCCGGCCGCGGCAACCTGCTGACGCTGCGCGGCGGCCGCGTGCTGCTCGACTTCGGCCACAACCCGGACGGCGTCCGCCGCGTCGCCGAGTTCGCCGCGCGTGTGCCCGCCGCGCGTCGTCTGGTCGTCGTCGGCCAGGCCGGCGACCGCAGCGACGAGGACATCCGTGGCCTCGTCGATGGCTTGTGGCCCTGTGCGCCCGACGTCTGGCTGCTCAAGGCGATGCCGCACTACGATCGGGGCCGCGCCGACGGCGAAGTCGTCGCCATCCTGCGGGCGGCGCTGATCGACCGCGGCGTCGCGGACGACGCGGTGCGCAGCTTCGCGTCCGAGCACGACGCGGCGGCGGCTGCCATCGCGGCGCTGCAGCCCGGCGACCTGCTCGTCTTGCTCGCGCACGAAGACGCCGCGTCCGTGCTCGCGCAGCTGCTCGCGGCCGGCGCGCAGCTCGGCTGGGGCTGAACCCGCGTCCCGCCGCCAATCGCGACGCCGGGCGCCCGCCACCGCAAAGAAACGGCTTGCGAGCGCCCCGGAGGTCGGTACTCTCGTCGACGGGCGAGGTGCCGCGCGCGCTCGCCACCCGGGCACAACCAGGCCCGGGGCGGGGCTGTCCCGCAACCCGGCACGGATGGCGCGGCAGCGTCCAAGCCGACGCGGTGGGAACCGCACAACGACCACATGCCGATGCAAAGGGGGTGATCACGTGATTGACAGTTGTCAAAAGACCGGTGAGGTGGTGTCCCACTAGCCTCGTTGGAGCAGTCCCGGGATCCAGGCGTGCGCATTGCTCCGCGCACGTCGGCCCCCCCCGAGGCTCCCCGTCCGATGGCGAGGCTTCGGCCGTGCAGGACGATAGGGCGACTCTCGCGGGCATGTCCTCATCCCAGGCATCACCGTTCCCGCCCCGGGGCGCCGAGGTCAGGCGCCAGCCCTCACGGGCAACCGGGGCGGGAATCGTTTTTGCTGACGCCTTCGTGGCTCTACCCACGGGAAAGTTCGAGAACCAGGATGCGACGTCTCGCGTCGCGAGGGCCGCGCTCGCCCGAAGCGCAGCTGTGCCGGGGGGATGGCGACGTCGCGAACACGATGCGTCGCGAACACGATGCGTCGCGAGCCGCTGGGCGCCGAGGGCAGACGGCGGAGTGCCGAGCGCCGTGAGCCAATCTTGGACGCAGGTGCCGCGGGTGCCGCGTGAACGTCGTGAGGCCCTTGCCGGCTCCTCCGTGGGGTTTGGGGACAAGACTCCGGGGTGGGGTGCTGGAGCAGCGCGCAAGCATGGATTCTAGCCACTGACGCTGTGCCGGCGTCGACGCCGATGGCTGGCGGCGACAGTGGCTTGACGGGAGGGGTGCAGTACAGGCGCGCCCGGAGGCAACCAAATGTGGACATCGACGGGCGGACCCTGCATCACGCCCCAGTACGGCTTGCCTCCGGGGATGAAGGCGCTTGCGATTCCGCCGGTTGCGTCGCAGTGTCCGTGAGCGGCGAAGAGTCGAGGTCACCCTCTAGAGACGCGATCAAAAAGGCGCCGGAGGCGCTTTGGGATGTGGCTCGAAGAGGGGAAGGTGGGCGAGAACCACGTTTCTCGCCGCCTGGGGGCGCTCAGCCCCCCAGAAGACAGGCGAGAGACGCGACCAAATTGGACGATTTGGTCGCGTCTCTAGGCGATGGCGCTCTTGGTTTCGCCCTTGTCGGACGTGACGTGCACGACGCCGCGGAATCGGGTGGCCAACTTCCAACCGAGCACGCCCGGCTGACGCCCTCTACCCGCTTGGCCGTCCGAGCGCGCGGTAGAGCTGGACCGTGGCGACGAGCTGGTCGCGCCGGCTGGCGATTAGGTCGAGCTCGGCCTCCAAGATCGCCTCCTGCGCGTTGAGGACCTCGAGCGACGACGCGCGCCCCGCGAGAAAGAGCGCCTGGCTCGCGGTGATCATCGCCTCCGCCGCCCGCTTGCGCTCGTCGTGCAGCGCGAGCCGCGCGCCAGCCTGCTCGAGCTGCAGCAGCGCGGCCTGGACCTCGACGAACGCGGTCAGGACCGTCGCCTGGTAGCGCACCATCGCCTCGACCTCGGCTGCGCCGGCGCCAGCGAAGGCCGCGGCGATGGCGCGGCGATTGACCAGCGGTGCGAAGAGCCCGGCGCCAGCGCCAAAGGCGATCGACGCCGGCGTCGAGAGTAGGTAGGCGGGCGAGAACGCCTGAGCGCCGAACGACGCCGTGATCGACAGGGTCGGATAGAACGCCGCCCGGGCTGCGCGCAGGTCTAGGTGTGCGGCGCGCACTTCGGCCTCTGCCGCGCGGATGTCCGGCCGGGCGCGCAGCAGGTCCGACGGCACGCCAAGCGCGATGGCGTCGGCGGGGGCGCTGTGCCACGCCGCTGCGCTGCGGCTTATTGGTTGCGGCAGCCGACCGATCCTGAGGTTGAGGCCGATCTCCAGCGCCCGCTGTTGCTGGACGAGCTCCTGGCGAAGGGCCCGAGTCTGCAGCACCCGCACCTCGAACTGCCTGACCGCGAGCTCGGTGACGCGACCGGACCGCTTCTGCAGCCTCGCCCACTCGAGGGCCTGCCGCTGCTGGGCGAGGGCACGATCGAGCACGTCGAGCGTTTGGTCTTGCGCCAGTAGCTCGAAGTAGGCAGTGGCGACGTCGGCGATGAGCTGCGTCGCCAGGAGTGTTACGGTGAACGCAGCTGCATCGGCACGCGCGACAGCGGCCGACTGGCCGTCGCGCAGTTTGCCCCAGAGATCCGCCTCCCAACTCGCGCGCACGCCGACGAAGAGGTCCGGCAGGACCACGGGGACTGGGAGTCCTGGACGGATGTCGGTCGTCGCGTTGCCGGCTCCGTCCATCGTGTAGGTGCCGAACTTGCGCACCGTCGGCTCGATGCCGGCCTCGAGCGTCGGCAGGCGCACGCCGGCTGCGGCCAAGATCGCCGCCCTGGCGGTGGCGACCCGCTGCGCCGCGAGCTGGAGGTCGAAGCTCTGGCTCAGCCCGATGTCGATTAACGACGCTAGCTGCGGATTGGCAAAGAGCTGGCGCCAGCCGAGGGCAGACGCTGTCGGTGGCTCCGGCGGGTCCACCGCGTCGCCGAGCGCAGCCGGTTCAGCCCTTTGAAAGCGCGTCGGCAGCTCGATGGCGCGCACTTGGGGGGGCGTGAGCGCTGGCGCGCAGCCAAGCAGCGCCAGCGTGAGCAGCGCCACTGCCGCCGCCGCCGGGACCGCTCCCGACGAGGCGCCACGTTGGCGGCGAACGGAGACGTAGAGCGGTGGGATGACGACGATCCCGAGCAGCGTTCCGAGCACCATGCCACCAATCGTGGCGACGCCGATGGTGCGGTTGGCGACAGCGCCGGCGCCGCTTGAGAGCGCGAGCGGGACCAGACCCGCGACGAAGGCCAGCGAGGTCATGAGCACGGGGCGCAGGCGCAGCCGCGTCGCCTCGACGACCGCAGCCAGCGCTGGCACCCCCTCGCGGCGCCGATGCTCTGCGAACTCGACGATGAGGATCGCGTTCTTGCCGAGCAGGCCGATCAGCACGACCAAGGCGATGTGGGTGAAGATGTTGTTCTCGAGGCCGGCGACCTTCAGCAGGGCGAAGGCGCCGAGCACGCCGGGCGGCAGCGAGAGCAGCACCACCAGCGGGAGCGTGAAGCTCTCGTACTGCGCCGCCAACACGAGGAAGACGAAGAGCAGGGCGATGGCGCCGACGACGACCCCTTGGTTGCCCGCCTGGACCTCGTCGAGCGAGATGCCGGCCCAGTCGATGGCGAAGCCGCGCGGCAGCGTCGCGTCGGCGACCTCCTGCACCACCGCGAGCACGCGGCCGCTGCTGACGCCCGGCGCACCCTCGCCGTTGAGCTCGGCCGACGGGTACATGTTGTAGCGGGTCGCTTGATCGACGCCATAGGTTCGATCGAGGGTGATAAAGGCAGAGAGCGGGACGAGGTCGCCGCCCCGGCTCCGCACCTGCAGGAGCAGCAATTGCTCGGGTGTGGCGCGTGACTCCGGTGGGGCCTGGAGCATGACCTTGTACATCTGGCCGAACCGGATGAAGTTGCTGACGTACTCGCTGCCGACCAGCGTCTGCAGCGTCGACATCGCGTCCTCGACGTCGACCCCGAGGCGGGCGGCGCGGTCATAGTCGACGTTGAGCGCAATCTGGGGGTAGTTGGCATTGAAGATCGAGAACGCGCTGGCGATCTCGGGCCGCGCTTGAAGCGCCGCGACAAAGCGCTCGAGCACCGCGCCGGTCTCCGTGAGGTCGTCACGCCCGGTCTTGTCGAGCAGCCGAGCCTCGAAGCCGCTCGCGTTGCCGTAGCCGGGGATCGAGGGCGGCGGGAAGGCCTCGATGTCGGCGGCCTGGATGTGCCCGACCTTGGCCTCGAGCTCGGCGATGACGGCGTCCACCGAGCGGCTGCGCTCCTTCCACGGCACCAGGTTGACGATGCAGGTGCCATAGGTGGCGCCGGTGCCGTCCGAGAGGATGTTGGCGCCAGCGAGGGTGGCGACGCTCTCGACAGCTTCGAGGCCTTGGGCGATGGCGCGGATCGCCGCGACGGCCTCTTTGGTCCGCTCGAGTGTGGCGCCCGGCGGCAGGGTGACGCTGACGTAGAACATGCCCTGATCTTCGACCGGGATGAAGCCGCTCGGCACCCGCGCGGCGACGGCGGCGGTGCCGACGACGCAGGCCAGGATCGCCAGCCAGCCCAGCCAGGCGCGCCGGCCGAGCAGGCTGGCGACGGCAACGAAACCGCGCTCGACGCCGGCGTAGGCGCGGTCGAAGGCCGCGAAGGCGGACCGCTGGGCGCGCGCAAGCGCGGATTGCGAGCGCGGGGCGTCGTGTGGCGGCAGCAGCAGCGCCGACAGCGCTGGCGTCAGCGTCAGCGCGACGAAGCCCGACAGGAAGATCGCCACAGCCATGGTCAGGCCGAACTGGCGATAGAAGACGCCGGCCGGGCCGGAGAGGAAGGCGAGCGGCACGAACACCGAGCCCATGACCAGCGTGATGGCGATGATCGCCGGTGTCAGCTCGCGCATCGTCGCTTCGGACGCGGGGCCAGGCGAGAGGCGGTCGTGGTGGATCTTATGGTGGACAGCCTCGACGATGACGATCGCGTTGTCGACGACGATGCCAATCGCCAAGACCAAGGCGAAGAGCGTGATCAGGTTGAGCGAGAAGCCGAAGAGTTGGACAAAGAGCAGCGTGCCGATGAGCGACACCGGCACGGCCAAGATCGGCACGAGCGTGGTGCGCGCGCTCTGCAAGAACAGCAGCACGACCAACGCGACCAGCAGGAAGGCCTCGAGCAGCGTGCGCACGACCTCGAACACTGCAGCATCGAGGAATCGACTGACATCAAAGCTGGTGTCGACGCGCATCCCCGGCAGAAACACTTCGGCTTCGAGCGTCACCAGGCGCTGGCGGACCGCTTCGATGACCGCAGCCGCGTTGCTGCCCGGGAGCTGCTTGAGCAAGATCGACGCCGCCGGCTTGCCGTTGAATTTCGCCTCGACGTCGAAGTAGGAGGTGCCGAACTCGATGTCAGCGACGTCGCCGAGCCGGACCAACGCGCCGTCGGCGCCGGCGCGCAGGGGTAGCGCGCGATACTCGGCCTCGCTGTTGAATTTGCCGCGATAGGTCAGCGTGTACTGGAGGGGCGTCGCGCCTTTGTCGCTGTTGTCACCGACTTTTCCGGGCGCCGCCTCGACGTTGCTGGCTTCGATGGCTTCGATGACCTCGTCGGTCGACAGACCCAAGCGCGCGAGCTTCTCCGGCCGCAACCAGACGCGCATCGCGTACTCTTTGGCGCCCATGATGTCAGCGAAACCCACGCCGGGGATGCGCTTGAGCTCGGCGAGGATGTTGATATCGGCGAAGTTGTAGAGGAATTTCTCATCGTGCTCCGGCGCGCTGCTGTGCAGCGACAGGTAGAGCAAGATCGCGTTCTCCTCCTTCTTGATCTTGACGCCGTTGCGGATGACCTCGGGCGGCAGCCGGCCCATGACCTCGTTGACCCGGTTCTGCACGTTGATGGCCGCAACGTCTGGGTCCGTGCCGGTCTCGAACAAGATCTGAACGACGCCGACGCCGTCGTTGCCGGCGTCGCTGCTCATGTACTTCATCCCCGGGACGCCGTTGATGGCGCGCTCGAGCGGTACGACCGCCGCCCTCGTCACTGTCTCGGCGTTGGCGCCGGTGTACTCGACCGTGACGTTGACCTCGGGCGGCGCGATTTGCGGGAACAGCGCCATGGGCAGGCGCAGCAGCGCCAGCAAGCCGAGGATCGAGAGCGAAATGGAGAGCACCGACGCCAGCACGGGGCGGCGCACGAAGAGCGCAGCCATGGTCTATACGCCTCGGTGAGCTGAGGTGCCCTGGTGATGTTGTGTCGCGCCGGCGGCGCCATGCACCTGCGCGGGCGTGACGTCGATGCGCTGGCCTTCGCGCAGCTTGTGTACGCCCTCGACGACGAAGCGCTCATCGTCGCGCAGGCCTGCGGTGACGACGTAGTCGCCGTCGACGCGGTGCGCCACCGTGATCTTGCGCGCAGTGACGACGCTGTCGTCGCCGACGATGAAGACGTAAACGTCGCCCTGGACCTCGAAGGTGCTCGCCTGTGGCACGAGCAGCGCCCGGGGCAGCGGGCGATCGAGGACGACCTTGGCCGCGCTGCCGTGGCGCAGGCGCCGGTCGGCGTTGGCGAAGCGGGCGCGGACGGTGAGCGTGCCCGTGGTGCTGTCGACCTCCGCGGCGATGGCGTCGACGCCGCCCCGCGTCGGATAGAGGCTGCCGTCCGCCAGCCGCAGCCCGACTTGGTCGCTAGCGCGCTCGACGGAGGTGCCGAGCAGCTCGGCCTCCGGTAGCTGGTAATACGCGAGCACTTCGCGTGTGTCGGTCAGGGTCGTCAGCAGATCGCCCTCGGCGACCGCGCTGCCCTGGCGCAGCGGCAGGCGGTGGATGACGCCATCGAAGGGCGCGCGGATGTGGGCGAGGTCGAGCGTGACCTCAGCGAGAGCGACCGCCGCCTTGGCCTCTTCGACGCGGGCGCGCGCGCTCTGCACTTTGGCGGTCGCCAGCGCCACCTCCGCCTCCGAGACGACGCCGCCGCGCTGGAGCGTGCGGGTGTTCTGCGCCTCGAGCTGCACCGCCCTGACCTCGGCCTCGGCACCCTGCACCGCCGCGCGGGCGACGGCGAGCTCGCGCTCCAGGACCTTGGCGTTGACGGTGAACAGGAGTTGGCCCGCCTGCACCGCCTGTCCCTCATCGACCTCGACCTCTTCGAGCAGGCCAGCGATCCGCGCCCGCAGCTCGGCGCGACGGCCCGCGCGCAGCTCCGCGACCAGTTCGCGACGAAGCGTGACGTCGCTGACCACTGGCTTGCGCACCGCGAAGGGCCGCAGGGCCACCTTCGAGGCGATGACGTCGCTCGGGCTGCCTTCGGCGTCGCCGCAGCCCAAGGGCGTCGCCGCTAGTAGACAGGCGAGCGCGCCCGCCGCCCGTCGCCAGCCGCCGCGCTCGCTTTGCCCGCTGGCAGTCCACCCTCTCGTTTCACCTCGCATGATCGCTCCCTTGGCGCGGCGGTCTCGCGACGGCTCTAGCGCCCGCCGTTCGACCCTGCGCCGGACGTTGCTGAGCGACAACGCATGGATCGTGCCAGGGCGCCTAGGATTCCTCGTCGTAAGGCGCAACGGCTCAGATGCGCTGGTGAATTTGTTGCCAAGTCTGGCGCGCTCGCTGCAGCCTTGCCTGTAGCGCTTATGTCGCATACACTACACAAGCGCCACAGCCGACGTGGCAGTTTGCCACAGTCTACAGCGCAAGGAGCGAGCTTTGGCTGCGATGCGCGCCACCACGCGGCTGACCTTGGTGCTCGGCGCCACCGGGCTGTTGCTCTTTGGTGTCTTCGGCGTTGTCACGCTGCGCAGCGAGGCACAAGACGCGCACCGCGCCGTGGTGCGCGAGCTCGACCTGCTCGGCCGCAGTCTGCAAGTCGCGGTCGAGAACGCGCTGCGCGATCGCCAGATCGACGACATCCAAGAGACGCTCGATCGCCTCGAGACCATCGACCCGGGCGTCGACATCTACGTCGCCGATAGCACCGCCGAACTGCACGCCGCCTCCATCGGCGCCGCGCCGGGCGACGCCGAGGCGATGGCGGCGCTGCGCGCGGCCATGATCACCGGCGTCGTCGTCCTGCACCAGGGCCAGATGCCGAGGCAGCGCCTTCTGCTCGGCTTGCCGCTGCGCACCGACGACGGCCGCTTGGTCGGCGCCCTCGCCGTCTCGCGCCCCACCGACGACGTCGCGCGCGAGATCGCCACGTTGACGCGGCAGATTTGGCTCTTGGTGGCCGTTTTTGCCGTCGTCGTCGCCGCCATCGGCCACGCCGCCGGGCATTGGCTCATCGGCCGCCCATTGGCGCGCATGGCCGACGCCATGGCGGTCCTCGACGAGGACCGCGCCTTGCACACCCGCTTCGCCCCCGGCGGCGGAAGCGAGATCCGCCGTCTCGGCGCCGCCTTTGTCGCCATGCTCGAGCGGCTGCGCAGCGCCCGCGTCCGCCTCGACCAGCAGCAGGACGAGCGCCGGGCGGTCGAGCGCGGGCTGGTTCGGGCCGACAAGCTCATCACCATCGGCCAGCTCTCGGCCGGGTTGGCGCACGAGATCGGCTCGCCGCTGCAGATCCTGGCTGGGCGTGCCCGCGGCCTGCGCGCCAAGGCCGATGATCCGGCCGAGGTGATGCGGATCGCCGACATCCTCGTCACCCAGGCCGAGCGTATCGGCCGCATCGTCGACGCGCTGCTGGCGACGACGCGGCGACGCCCGGCCCAGCCGCAGCGGGTCGCGGTCGCCGCCCCGCTGGAGCGGGTGCTGGAGCTTGTCGCGGCGCAGGCGCGGCGCCGCGGCGTGCGCATCGAATACACAGACCGCAGTAACGGCGCCGAGGTCCTCGCCGATCCCGACCACCTACAGCAGATCGCCCTCAACCTGCTCGGCAACGCGCTCAACTTCTGTCCGCGCGGCCAGGGCGGCGGCGACGGCGGCGGCACCGTCGCGCTCAGCCTGTCGCGCCGCGTCCTTGGCGAGGAGCGTGGCCCGCTCCGCCAAGGCCAGAGCGTCGTCGCGCTGCGCGTCCGCGACGACGGGCCCGGCGTCGATCCAGCGCTGCGCGAGCGCATCTTCGAGCCCTTCTTCTCGACCCGCGTCGAGGCCGGCGGCACGGGACTCGGCCTCGCCGTCGCTCGTGCCCTCGCCGCCGAGCACGGCGGCGTCGTCGATCTGGTCGAGAGCGATGGCGGCTCTGGCGCCACCTTCGAGCTCCTGCTGCCCGTGGTCGCGGAGGCGACATGAGCGCCACGCCGCGCGCCCGCGTGCTGTGCATCGACGACGACGCCGGGGTCGTCGCCTGGCTGGTCGAGGAGCTCTGCGACGCCGGGCTCGGCGCCTGTGGCGCGACCGATCCGCTCGCCGCGCTAGCCCGCGCCGTCGCAGAAGACTTCGACGTCATCGTCTCCGACGTCGAGATGCCCGGCCTGCGCGGCATCGACCTGGTGGCGCGACTACGGGTCCAGGCGCCGCGGACGATGTGCATCCTCATCACCGGCTTTGGCTCCATCGACCTGGCGGTGGCGGCGATGCAGGCCGGCGCGGTCGATTTTGTCGCCAAGCCCTTCGCCATCGAGGTGCTGATCCGCGCCATCGAGCGCGCCGTCGGCGACCGCGTCCTGCGCAGCGAGATCAAACGCCTGCGTCGCCGCCTCGCCGGCCCTGGCCCCTCCGAGCTGGTGGCCGAGAGCGCGGCGATGCGCCAGGTGCTCGACGTCGCCGCGCGCGCCGCCCGCAGCCACGTGCCAGTGCTGCTGCAGGGCGAGAGCGGCGTCGGCAAGGGCGAGGTGGCGCGCTGGCTGCACGCGCGCAGCCCGCGCGCCTCACGCCCTTTTGTCGCCCTCAACTGCGCCGCGCTGCCGACGACGCTGCTCGAGGCCGAGCTTTTCGGCGTCCGCCGTGGCGCCTACACTGACGCGCGCGAGGATCGCGACGGCCTGTTCCAAGCCGCTGACGGCGGTACGCTCTTCCTCGACGAAATCGGTGAGCTGCCGGTCGAGGCCCAGGCCAAGCTGCTGACGGCGCTGGAGACCGGCCGGGTCCGCCCGCTCGGCGGCGCCGCCGAGGTGCAGGTCGACGTCCGCATCGTCACCGCCACCAACCGTGACCTCCCTGCGCTCTGCCAGGCGCAGCGCTTTCGCGACGACCTCTACTGGCGGCTGGCGGTGGTGCGGCTGGTGCTGCCGCCGCTGCGCGAGCGCCCCGAGGACATCGAGGCCTTGGTCGACGTCTTCGTCGAGCGCGCCGCCCTGCGCGCCGGCCGTGAGGTCCTCGGCGTCGACACCGCCGCCCGCGCCGCCCTGCTCTCGGCGCGCTGGCCCGGCAACGTCCGAGAGCTGCACAACACCATCGAGCGCGCGGTGGCGCTCTGCGACGGCGAGGTGCTGCGGCTGGTCGACCTCGACCCCTTTGGCGAACTGCGGCCGCGGCCAGCGCTGCGGCACGAGGCAAAGGTGATGGTCGAGGGAGCGCCCGATGCGGTGGCGCTCGGGCAGCTCCTGGCAAAGCGCTGGACGCTGGCGGAGTTGGAGGATGCCTATGTGCGCCAGGCGCTGTCCGCGCTCGACGGCAACAAGTCCGAGGCGGCGCGTTTGCTCGGCATCGACCGCAGGACGCTCTACCGCAAGCTGGCGAGCGAGGGCGAGGGCTAGGTGCCGTCGCCCGCAGCGGCGACGCGACCGGCTTGGGCAGCGCCTTGGCCGTGCTGACCGCTTGGTCGATGAGCTGCGCTTCGGGCCCGGCGACCGCCAAGTGGCGACCTCCGGCTGGGCGCGAATGACCGAGGTCCCCAAGTCCGACCACGACAGGTCCAACCTCGCGCTCAGGCGCGACCGGCCGGATGCGGCGGCCCCGAACCAACGCCGCGGGCATCGCTGAGCTCCAAGGCGGCCAGCGAGTCGCGCCTGGATCTCCTAGTCAATTTGGTATCTTGTTCGTCGCCTAGATCGAACCCCGCCGGAGTCGCCGTGAGCGGCCGTCAACACGCGGCCACGAGCGACGCGTCGGCCATACACAGGGCCGCGACGAGCGCCTCGGGCGCCTCGAGGTGCACGGCGTGGCCGCAGCCATCGAGCGTGACGTGGCGGGCGGCGGTCTGGCGTGGGTCGGGCTGGCGCGCCTCCGCGTCGCGCCCTGCGCCGCTCGCGCTCCAGGCCGCGAGCAGGTCCGCGTAGCCGGTGTCGAGCGCGCCGGCCACGGTCAGCAGCGTCGGCGGTGCCCCGGGCGATGGCGGTGATCGAGCAGCCGACGCCCGATCCAGGGCAGCCACCAGCGCGGCCGCCTCGCCGCGCGGCTGGTCCCCGAGCGATAGGCGCTCCAGGCAACGCGCCGCGCCCTCGACGTCGACGTGGCCGCGGGCGGTGACGGCGGCCTCCAGGCCGACGCGCGCGACCCAAGGAGCGAACAGCGGCGCCTGGTACCAGCTGCGCAAGAAGGCCTCGGCGCCGACGGCGCGCAGGGCAGCAGCGCGTTGGCCATCGAGCCGCCAGCGTGCGCGCCGGCCCTCCGCGTCGTCCTCGGCCAGGCCCGGATGGGCGCTGACCAGCACCAGCCCGGCGCAGCGCTCCGGCGCCGCCCGCGCCATCGCCATCGCCAAGCGCCCGCCCATCGAGTAGCCGACCAGGCGCCAGCGCCGGTCGCCGGGCAGTTGCCGCCAGAGCTGCGCTGCGGCCTCGGCGAAAGCCGCCCCAGCCTCCAGCGCCAGGGCGGGTTGGCCGCCATGCCCTGGCAGCGCGATGGCCCGCTGGGGGCCGCCGCGGCGCACGCCCCAGGCCGCGACGCAGGGGTCCCAATCCGTTGGATCACCAAACAACCCATGAATCCAGGCGATGCCGATGGTGTCGTCATGCATGGCGCTGCGATTCTCTCTCGCTCGGCGGCCGCGAGAGACCCGCTGCGGACCAGAGCTGCCCGTCCCAAGGCTGCCAGGTCGTGCACAGGCCGCCGTCAGGGTGGTAGACCAGCTCGTGCGCCAGGCCTGGATCTGCGCGCTTCTGCGCCTCGATGTGTGCCAGATCGGCCTCTTCGAAGGTCACGGTCATGGCCTGGCCCTGCACCCGGCACCGCCAGACCTCGACGTAGTAGTAGTACCCCACGATCTGGCGCAGGAACTGCCAGCGCGGATCGCCGTCGAGCGTGGCCAGCAGCGGCCGCAGCTCGACGCGCTGGCGATCGCTGTACCGGGCGACGCCCACCGGGCGCGTCGTCTGCGGGTCGGGCCGCATCAGCTGGCGAAAGATGACGTTCTGGACGCCAAGGCCGCTGGCATACGCGAGATACGCGGCGATCCCATCGCGGTCGCGGACGCCGTCGCGCAGCAGGACGCACGAGAGCCGCACCGAGACCTCGGCGCGCTGGACCCGCGTGATGGCGGCGCGCAGCGCGTCGTCGTCGAGCCCGCCGCCGTCGGCGACCTCGCCGCGCATCGCCATCAGCGCGGCGTTGTCGGCCGCAGACACGGCGGCGCGGCTGATGTTCAGGTGCATCAGGCCGCTCTCGGCGATGGCGTCGGCGACCGCTTGCCTGCCGCCCGCGGCGGTCTGCACCGGCAGCCACAGGCCCGAGGCGTTGGTCGTCATCGTCCGCCGTCGTAGGCCCGAGGCCACCATCGCCGCGAGGATCCGGGCCAGCAGCGGATCGCGGCTCGGCTCGCCACCCGTGACGCCGACGCTGCCGATCCACGGCGCGCAGGTCGCCAGCACGTGGTGCAGCCCCGCGAGCCAGGCGTCGTCGTCGCGCAAGACCTGGCGCTGCGGCGCGAGTTCGAGGCCACGCGACGCCGGGCGCAGCTCTTCGACGCAGAAACCACAGGCCGCGTTGCAGCGCTGGCGCACGTAGATGCTGAGGTTGGCGTTGGCGTACAGGCGCAGCTGCCGGCCGAACAGCCGCAGCTGTCGCGCATGGCCGGCGCTGCTGGTGCGCGACAGGTCGAAGGCGAGGCTGGCCTGGTCGCGCAGCTCCGGGCGCGGCGCCGCGATCCACGCGCTGGTCATGGCAGCCGCCCCATCGCCGCCGAGCGCGCGAGCAGATCGGTGCCGTGGCGGCTGCCGTCGGGGTTGAGCAGGGTGAAGTCGCCCCAGACCGGCAGCGGCACGTCCCAATCGTCGCGGTCGCTGGCGAGGCCGTAGCGCTCGAGCCAGAAGACGTTGGCCACCGCGCCGAGGCCGGCGGCGTCGACCGCCTCGCGCACGTCGGCGTCGTCGCCGGGCGCGCCGCGCCGCAGCCGGACGTTGAGGACGAACGTGTCGCCGCGCGTGGCCATGGCGTCGGCCAACGCGCGGGCCAGCGGCAGCAGCCCGGGGTCGTGGTCGCGGAGGTGGTGGTTGTAGCTGAGCTTGATCGTCGTCGGCTGGCCCAAGCGACGCAGGAACGCGTCCTGACGCTGCGGCTGGCGCGGGATGCACACGCCGTTGGTGGCGACGATGATCCGCCGGCAGGTGGCCATGGCGCGCGCCCCGGCCACCACGGACCAGAACGCCGGATGCAGCAGCGGCTCGCCGCCCTCGAGCTGGAGCTCGAACGCGCGGTCGGCCGGCAAGGCCGCGAGCAGGGCGTCGGCGTCGGCGAAGGTCGAGCCGGCGGGGCTCGAATGGGTCGAGCACCACGGGCACGCGCGGTTGCAGTGGTTGGTCAACGCCGCGTAGATGCGGTGTGGCCGATGCGCGCCGGGATGATCCAGCGGCACCTCCGGGGCGGCGGCGACCTGGGGCGGCAGCGGCCGCAGCAGGGCGAGGGGCTGCAGCGGGACGGCCAGCGTGCTGGGGTCGGCAGGGCCGCGGCGGCTCATCGCGCACCTCGGGCGGCGTCGTCGTCCGCTGCGTCCGGGTCGGGATCAAACGCGCTGCGCCAGACCTGCGGCTTGCGCCCTGCCTCACGATCGTCATCGAACAGCTGTGGATCGATCATGCAACGGACCGGACAAGAGCCAAAAAGCGAGGTCATGATCGCGATCAGCGCGTCGGCCTCGACCGCCTCGCCGGGCACCGGGCGGACGTCGAGGCGCAGGGAGCCATCGTCGCGCTGCTCCAGGCGGTGGCAGAGCAGCCCGCCGTGCTCGCGCAGCGCGCGTGCCACGTCGACCGATCCGACGGGCGTGCCGTCGTCGGCGCGGAACCGCACCGGGCTGCGACCTTGCAGGCCGTGCAGGCGCGGTTGGCCCCGGGCGTCGAGGCGGATGGTGCCGCGGTCGCCGGTGCGGTAGCGGCAGAGCGGCAGGTACGGGTTGCGGCCGCCGCTGACGGCGATCTCGCCCTCGACCCCGGGCGGCTGCGGCGTCCCGGCGGCGTCGACGATCTCGACGTGCAGGTCCGGCGCCAGCATCGCCAGGCCGTCGCCGTCGGGGGCGCGCGCCGCGATCGGCCCGGTCTCGACCGCCGAGTACCAATCGAGCACCACGGCGCCGAGTTGCGCCTCGATCCGCCGTTGCAACCCGGGCGCGAGCGCGACCGAGGTCGAGAGCATCGCGCGCGGCGCGATCTCCGGCCGCAACGCCAGCAGCTCGGCGAAGGTCAGCGGCTCGCCGTTGACCAGCGGCGCCGCCATCGCCTCGAGGTAGCGGCGCGGCGCGCCGGGATCGCGCCAATCCGTCGGCCGCAGGTTGAGCTTGGCGAAGCCGGCGCCGCCCCAGGCAGAGAGCGCCGTGGCGTAGGTGTAGGTCCGCAGCTGCGCCGAGAGCAGCAGCGCGCCGATGGTCGGGTGGCCCGGATCGGCGTCCTGCGAGGCCAGCGCCCGCAGGTCGACGCCGAATCCGCGCAGCGACTGCTCGATCAGCGGCAGGTAGGCGGCGACGGCGCGCGCGTGATGCGGCACGGCGATCGGATGGCCCGTGGTGCCGGCGGTGCGGTAGATCAGCATCGGCGCGACGTCGACGTCGTCCGGCACGAAGGCCGCGAGATCGGCGGCGAGGTCGGCGCGGCTGCTGGTCGGGATGGCGGCCCAATCGGCGTCGAGCGAGCGGTCGCCGACCCGGTCGCGCAGCCAGGGCACCTGGGGCAGGCGATCCGCGAGCGTCGCCAGGATCCGCGCCGAGGGCCGCTGCCAGGTCCAGGCGTCCGGTCGTGCGGCGGCGTGCGCGAGGTCGAGCCGCAGCGCCTCGATCGCCTCGAGGTCTTCGGCGCCGAGGCGGTCGCCGACGGCGTAGGTCCAATGCGGCGCGTCCGCGTGCTCGCGCAGCCGACGGATGGCGGCGCGACCACGCGCGGCGAGGCGCGGGATGCGCTCGTCGTCGTCCCGCAGCGTGGGCCGGAGCAGCGTCACGTGGGCTCCTGGGCCGCCGCGGCGTCGGCGTCGGCGGTGGCTTGGGATTCGTCGGCAGCGCGCAGCAGATCGTCCAGGCGGATGGCGCTGCGCCAGGGGTGTGGCTTGTCGCCACGGCCGCCGAGCGTGGCGTCGTCGACCAGCGCCAGCGGCTCGCCGCCGGGCCTGGCGCCGAGCAGCTGCTCCAGCGCCGCGCGGATCCCCGCCAGGTCGAGCGCCTCGTCGGGAAGGCCGCGGACCCGGGCCACGACCGTGCCGTCAGCCGCCTGCTCGACCTCGTGCGCGAGCATGGCGAAGGGGCGCATCGCCCGGGCGAGGTCGACGGGGTTGACGATGCCGCCCGCCTCGCTGACGAAGAGCACGGGTTGCCGGCCCTGCAGGCCGATCAGGCGCGCGGTCGGCTCGCCGCAGGGGCACGGCCGCCGGTCCAGCGCGGCCCAATCGCCGGTGCGGTAGCGCAGCAGCGGCACGTAGCGGTTGCGACCGCCGCTGACGACCACCTCGCCGACGCCGCCGTCGGGCACGGGCATGCCGTCCGGTCCGAGGATCTCGACGTAGAGGTCGTTGCCCAGCAGGTGCATGGCGACCGGATCGTCGCTGCTGCGCGGGCAGCCGAACGCGATCGGGCCGGTCTCGGTCAGCGAGTACCAATCGATGACCGGTGCACCGATGGCGTCGCGCAGCTTGGCGCGCAGCGTCGCCGACATGGCCACCGCGGTCGAGAGCAGCGCCCTCGGGCGGTAGGCGGGCATCGTCGCCTCGTCCGGCGCGGCGTCGGCGCCGAGGATCCGCTGGCGCAGGAGCTCGGCGAAGCTGATCGGGTCGCCGGTCAGCAGCCGGGGCGCCATCGTCTGCACGAAGCGCCGGGCGCTGCCGTCGCGCGGCCAGCTGGCGGCGTCGAGGTTGATCTTGGCGAAGCCCGCGTTCTGCCACCCGGCCAGCACGCAGGGGTAGGTCACGGTGCGTCGTTGCGCGCCGATCAACATCGCGCCGACGACGCCGGGCCCGGGCTCGAGCGCGACGCCCCAGCGGCGCAGCGCCACCTCGATCAGCGCCAGGTAGGCCGCGACGCCTTGTGCGTGGTGCGGCACGCGCAGCGGGTGTCCGGTGGTACCCGCCGTCGAGTAGACGAGCATCTCGTCCAACGGGGCGTCGTCCGGCACGAGCTCGCCGAGCCGAAGCGCCAGGTCGGTTCGATCACTGGTCGGGATGGCGGCCCACTCCGCCTCCAGGTCGGCGACGGCGCCGGCCCGCTGCCGCAGCAGCGGCGACTGCGGCAGCCGGTCCGCCAGCCAGGCCAGCAGGCGCGCGTCGGGTCGGTTCGGGCTCGGTGCGCGCTGCGCCAGGTCGGCACGCAGGTCGTCGAGCCAGGCGACGTCCGCCGCATCGAGGCGATCGCCCGCGACGTGGTTCCACGCCGGCGCGTCCGGGTGCTCGACCAGGCGCTGCAGCATCGCCAGACCGGCGTCGTCGATCGACGGCTGGCGCCGGAGCAGCGCGGCATGGCTCGGCGACGGCGCAGGCGCGCTCGCAGACGGCGGGCTCCCGGTCGTCTCACTCACGGCTCACCTTCGCTGCGGCCTCTTCGGCCGCCTTGCGCGCCGCGGCTTCGCGGACTTCGCGCGCGCGCCGCTCCCGAGCGTCCGCCTCCTTGGCGATGCGATGGGCGGCGATCGAGTCGACCTCCGCGAGCCGCGCCTCTGCCTCGCGATGCGACTCGCCGGCCGGCCGCAGCTGCAGCGCCGTCAGGGCCCGGCGCACCAGCTCCTCGCGCCGCTCCGGCTCGCTGTCGAGCTGCCCGAGCGGCACGATCGCCGCCAGCTGCGGCAGATCCTGCAAGATCAGCTTGCGCAGCCGCAGGACCTGGCCGCCACCGCCGGCGCGGCGCACCTGCGGATGCCACAGCGCCCAGCACAATCGCAGCGCCCAGCCTGCTTGTTGCGGCCAGACGTGTCGGGTCGACGCCGCGCCCTGCCGGGCGTGTTGCTCGTAGAGCGCCACGATGTCCAGCAGGTCGTCGCTGCCGGTCAGCGTCTCGAGCACGTCTTGCAACACGGCGGGCACCACCGTCGGGTGGAGGTCCGCGGCGCCCGGACCCGTGCGCATGGCAGGCGGCAGCTCCGCCATCCAGCGTACGAGCTCTGCCAGCGACGGGCCCTCGCCGGCGACGCCCGGCGGTGCCGGGATCGCGCCGCTGTCGCGCAATGGCGTCTCAGTCATCGTCCCACTCCCCGAAGTTGCCCGCAGCGCGGCGAGCAGCGTCCCGCCCGCCCGCCGACGGCGCTGCCGCCTGGTCGTCGCCCCAGGTCGTCCGGGCGTAGGCCCGGGCGAAGGCGAGCAGCTCGGCCCAATCGCGTACGACGTGGGCGCGCAGGCCGAGCGCGGTCATCCTGGGCGACCACGGATAGGTCTCGAACGCGCGAAACAGGTTCAGCACCAACGTGCCGCCGCCCTCGGCCCTGCGCAGCGCCTCCCGGACGATGACCTCGCCGCTGGTGCCGTGCTCGTCGTTGTCGAGCATGGTGTCGATGCCGTCGTCCGAGATGACCACGACGTGGGCCTTGCCCTGGCTCGGCTTGCGCCTGGCGTAGGTGTCGCGCAGCACGTGCAACGGGAACGCCGTCGCGCCCGAGACGAAGTCGGTGACGAGGCCGAGCACGGCGCGTTCGTCGCGCAAGAACGCCTCAGTCGTGCGAAAGACGCCAGCGCCGCTCCAGATCGTCGCCTGCACCCGACCGCCGGCGCGCAGGCACGACAGGCAGAGGATGGTCGCCGCGAGCGTCAGGTACGAGAGGTTGCTGCGCGGATCCGGCATCGATCCGGAGCAGTCGACGTAGATGTCGAGGTCCATCGGCTGGCGGCCCGGGTTCGCGCCCTCGTCGCGGCCGTAGCGCCGCCGGACCGTCGTGACGCCCGGCACCAACACCGGCGACTGCAACACGGACTGCAGCACGTCGAGCTTGTTCATGTCGTCGCCCGCCGACCAGACGTCGAGGCCCTCCGGCAGCGGATCGGCCTCCGGCGCGCGGCGCGTACTCGGGAACGGCACCAGATGGGGCAGCGCGAGCTCTTTGTAGTAGCGCAGGCGCAGCTGGTCGGCGTCGAGCTTCATGCCGAGGTTGCGCAGCACCTGGCCGAGCTCGAACGGAGTGCGCAGGTTGCCGCCCTGGCCGCCGACGCCCAAGGGCGGGTTGCGACTGAGCGCGTCGGTGCGGCGGTCGCCGGCGTCGCCGTCCGTTTTGCTTTCACCGTCCAGGTTCGACGAGCCGTCGATGTTGCCCTCGAGCGGGGCGTCTTCGTCGGGATCGACGGCGATCAGGCCTGCGGGCAGCTCGTCCTGCTCGCCGTCGCTGCGCTGCGCCGCTGACTCGGTGTCGCCGAGGCCGACGCGGTAGAACCGGCGCTGGCCGATCCTCGACGAGCCGGCAGCCTGCGCGTCGTGTTGCAGCCAATGGTAGAGCACGGCGGCATAGCGGCGGCCACCGAGGATCCAGGCGTTGGCGAAGGTCCGTACGATCCGGCTGAGCAGCAGCGCGTCGGCGTGCATCCGATCGTCGACCCGGGACGCCGCGACGTAGCTGCCCTTGGGCTGGCGCCAGAGCAACTCGAGGCTGCGGGCGTAGACGCACCAGACGGTATCGCCGCCGGGCGCGTCGTCGTTCGCACCGTCGGCGACGTCGTCGGCGCCTGCGTCGGGCCTGCCGCTGGCAGCCGCGACCGGCGGGTGCTCCAGGCGGCGATACACCTCACCCACGTCGGCTGCGCCACGGCGCATCAGGCGATCGTTGATCAGGCTGTCAGCCCAGAGATTGGCCACGAGCGCGGCGCAGCGCGGCGCGACGCTGCCGACCGAGCGCTCGAGCACCGCGTGCAGGCGGATGTGGTTGGCCATGTTGCCAGGGGCGAGGATGTGATGGCCGATCTCGTGCGCGAGGATGGCCTGTTCGCAGCCATGGAGGCCGAGCGCATCCACGCGCTCCAGGTTGACGAGGATCGTCGCGTCGGCCAGCCGGATCGCCGCGATCCCCTCCTCCATGCCGACCGCGCGGGCATCATGGGCGCTCCGCAGCAGCTTCGGTTCGCGCATCAAGGTATGGGCCGACCAGGCGGCGAGCGCCTCGGGCCAGGCGGCGCGCCACGGCTGCAGCCGCGCGTCGTCGGCGTCGTGGCCACCCGCAGCCAGAGCGTCGGCGTCCTTGGACGCGCGCGCCGCAGAACGCAACGTGGGCGCGCTCATGATCGCGCCAGGTCGACCGTCGCGAGCGGCGGCAGCAGCAGGCGGATCCGGAACGACGTCTTGTGCGTCCACGCGACCGCACCGGGACCAGCGACCAACGATGTGGCGCCGGCGGCGACCTGGGCGGCGTGCAGCCGCTCCACGGCGCGGCGCAACGAAGGATCCGGCTCCACCTCGGCGACGTCGTCACCCAATCCCGGCACGTCGGCCAGCGCGACCGGCGCGACCCGGACGCCGAAGCGATCGGCGTCGATGCGAAACGTATCGCTGCCGACGGCGGCGAACAGGACGTGCGCTGAGGCGACGGCCACGACCTGCGGCGGCTGCTGGAACGCGCCGCCCAGGCCGACGTAGTCGCCCAGCTGCGCGACCTCGATCCAATGGTCGAGTGGCGCGCTGCTCCTTCGACGGCCGACCTGCGCTTGCAGCTCGATCCGCGCGACGTCGTCTCGCTGCGCCAGCGCCCACGGAGTCCGGGCCAGGGACGGATCCGCGCCGACCTTCTCGGCTCGCTCGAGGCTCTTGGGGTCCCACCATGCGTCGCGGAGTAGTCCCGCGCGGACCACCTCGGCCAATGACTCCGGCCATTCCGCCAGGCCCAAGGCGCAGAGCAGGGGCCGCGCCGGGGCGATGGCGATCTCGGCCAGAGCCGCTGCCCGGAACCGCGGATCACCGAGCCGCCAGGCGACGATGGCACCGAGCCGCAGCCAGGCAGCCGCTACGTCGGCCCCCGGATCTCGTGGCGCATCCGCGGCGCGCGCCGGCGCCAAGCCGAGCATGGCCTCGACGAAGGCGGGACCTTGCGTTCCCATCCGCTCGGCCGCGTTCGAGAGGGACGCCGGCAGCGTCCTTGGTGCCGCGAGGCAGGCCGCGAGCGCATCTGCCGCACGAGGCAGGTCGTGCAACAGGTGGTGCACACCGGGCCGCGCCAACGTATCGCGGGCGGCGTGCAGGATGACGAGGTCGAGGATCGCAAAGAGCAGGGCGTCGTGCGCCGCTCCCGCGCTTGCGGCCTGCGCGCTCGCGTCGCCACCCGGCAGGGCGCGCAGCGCCTTGTGCCAGATCGGCAGGATGCTCGCGACGCCGCTGAGGATCCGATCGGCCGGAGCCCTGGGCGACCGTTGGCGCTGGGCCTCCAGCCGGGCGTTGCACGCGTCCCTGTGTGTCCGCAGCCATTGCGCGGTCGCGTCGTCGACCTGCGGGGCCGACGTCGATGGTGCCGCAGTCCGCGCGTTGCCCGCCGCCGGGTTCGTTGGGGCGCGGCGCATCTCAGCCCGCCCACTGCAGCCAGCGCAGGAAGTTGTTGTACCGCTGGTGGTAGTACTTCAACTTCAGCACGTCGGCCTTGATGTGTGCATAGAGCTTGGTCCCTTGGGCCATGCTGGCGAGATGGGTCTCGATGCGCGCGATGCGGCGCCGGACCTCGGCCTCGCCCAAACCGTCGAGACCCGCGTCGAATTCCTCGTCGAGCTCGACGATGGGATCGTCGCGATCGAGATCCAGTCGGGCGTACTCGGCCATGGCCTCGTCGAATGCCCGCTGCAGCCAGGCGATGTGGTCGACGCGCATGAGCTCGCCGCCGGGCTGGTCGAAGATGGGGGCCGTCTCGTTCTGCTTCAGCTTCTCGTGCAGGATCCAGGGCACCAGCGCGCGAAGGTCGGCGAGCTCGACCTCGGCGGCCCCGCGGAACCAGGCCAGCGTCTTGACGTACGAGAGCAGCGTCAACAGCGCGCGGACCGACAGCCCGTTCTCGGTCTGGCTGCAGAGCACGCGCAGCTTGTCGCGGCCGCAGTCACTCGCGCAGACCGAGCCGAGGGTGCGGCCGGCGATGCGGATGGTGTCCTTGGACTTGTATTCGATGTCGGCTGCGGCCAGGTCGCAGAAGTCGAACTGCGAGGCGAAGAACTCCAGGCGACGTCGCACGCCCCGGGGCACCGGCATCGCCAGGACCTCGCGGTGCACCTGGTCCAGCTCGGCCTCGGTGAAGATGATCTCGGGTGGGACGACCGTCGCCGGATCGATGCGTTGCTCGACCCGGAACAACAACTCGCCGAGAAAGCGCGGGTTGAAGTCCAGCGCCTTCACCACGATGTCGATACGATCCTTGAGCGCCTCGATGACCGGATAGGTCCCGCCGCCCAGGTCGTCGTTGGCGGTGAGAAACCACGCGGAGCTCGGGCTGACCATCACCTGGTCGAGGATCTCGGCGTAGCCGTCGGCCATCAGCGTCAGCAACGCCGACTGCGTCCGTGTCGGGATGCGGTTGTATTCGTCGACGATCTTGACCCGCATGCCCAGCCAGCGACGCCAGCTGATACGGATGCCGTCCATCGACTCGGCAGCGACCAGGTCCCGTGGCAAGGGATTGCCGAGCAGGTCGGCGATCGTCATCTGCGGCTGGCCTTTTTGGATGCCCTTGCGCACCTCGTCGAGCGAGTAGCCGGCGAGGATCCCCATCAGGATCGCGCTCGCCGTCTTGCCGCGGCCGGGGCCGCCAATGAAGAGGCAGCGTCGCCGCGCTGCGAACGTCAGCAGTGGCAACAGCACGAACGACGACCAACTCTGGTCCGTCGGCAGGCGCACTTCGGTGCCTGCGCCGCCGAAGCGGAACGAGGGCGGTGCCGTGGTGTGGAACTCAATGTCGTAATACGGCGTGATGATGGCGTGATTGACGATCCAGTAGTACGCCTGCCGCATCTTGTCGTCGAGCGCCACGGGGACGCTCGTTCCGACGTCTCCATGATCGACCTTGGCCGCGCCCTCGTAGAGCGCCGCCACGTCGAGCCCCACGCTCACGTCGCGTTGACGTGGCGGTCTGGTCGGCGACGCGCTGACGCTGCGGCTGGTCGGGTCGACGGACGACGACATGAATCCTCCTGCGGTGAGGCCACAGAGTGCCGCACCGACCCTTGCGTGTCACGGGTGTCCGCCTCCATCCTGCGGCGATGAAGGTCCTGCTGGCAGCCATCGGATCGCGCGGAGATGTGGCACCGATGGTCGCGCTCGGCCGCGGCTTGGTCGCGCGTGGCCATCAGGTCATGCTGCTGGTGCCGTCGGACTTGACCGGCTTCGTCGAGGCCCATGGCCTGCTGGCTGTCGCCTCCGCGTCCAACGTCACCGCGATCGTGCAGCGCCATGCCGGGCAGCTCGACAATCCTGCCGCCGTGCTGCGCATCCTGGTCCGCGAGTGTCGGCGCGAGCTGCAGGCGCAGATCGACGAGCTCGAGCCGCTGGTTCCAGGCTTCGATCTGGTCGTCGGTGCGGGGCTCCAGCTCGCCGCGGTCTCGGTCTGCGCGGGGCTCGGTGTGCCTGTCCGCACCGTCATCTACACGGCCAGCGTACTGCCATCCGCGGAGCAGCCCCCATTCTGGCTGCCGATCCGCCAAACGCCCCGCTGGCTCAACCCCTGGCTCTGGGCCGTCCCGGATTGGATCAATGGCCACATCGCCTTTGGGCCGCTGCAGCGCTGGCGTCACGCCCACGGCATGGCCAGCGAGTGGATGCCGATCCCGGCCATGATCGGTGAGCACCCCATCCTCGCCTGTGACCGCCGCCTGGCGACGCCGCCCGGGGACGCCTGGCCGCCGATCGAGCAGACCGGATGGCTTCGGCTCGACGACGAGCCGCCCCTCGACCCGCCGCTCGTGGCCTGGCTCGACGCGGGCGAGCCGCCGATCTACCTGGGATTCGGGTCAATGGTCGACGGTGATACCCACGGCACGCTGGCCACAGCACGTGCCCTGGCCCAGGCGACGTCTCGCCGCGTGCTCGTCGTCCGTGGTTGGTCCAACCACCCGGACGACACGGGCTCGCCTGCCGTCCATGTCATCGACGGCGCCCCCCATGGTCGCCTGTTCCCGCGCTGCGCCTGCGTCGTCCATCACGGGGGCGCCGGCACGACCCAGGCTGCCGCCAACGCAGGCGTCCCCCAGGTCGTCGTGCCTCACCTGCTGGACCAGTTCGACTTCGCAGATCGCATTGTGCGCGCAGGTCTCGGGCCCGCGACGCCCAGCCGGCGCCGATGGGATGCCGCTACCCTGATCCAATCCGTGCAGCAGGCCCTGGCCGACCCGGCGATGCAAGCGCGGGCTCGAGCGCTCGGGGTCGCAATGCGCGCGGATGACGGCGTTGGCGCGACGGTGGCGGTCCTCGAGCGGACGGTCGCCGACGCGCGCGCTGGCGTCCTGGGCCAGCTGCCTCCGCGGCCGGCGCTGCCATGGTTGCGGCCGGGGTTCAAGCGCGGGGCGATCGCGCTGGCAGCCGCGCTGGCAGTCGCGCTGGCAGCCGCGCTCGCGACACTGATGGACGCGGGGTAGGAGCGCGCAACGTGGCGCCAGCGGGCCTTGGACCCTGGACCTTGGACCCTGGACGCTCGACGGCGCCCCGATCCGAACCTGACGTCAGAGGCTCCACCGCCACGTCGAGAGCGACGGGGGCAGGGTGGTCCCATCGCGGTCCGTGGCCGCGCCCTGATCCATGAGGTCCAGTGGTCATACCACTTGACCTCTGAACCACAAGACCATATTGTCACGTTCAGGAGGTGCGCCATGACACTGCAACCCATCACCCGCAAGTCGCTCTCGGACGACGTCTTTGACCAGCTGGCGCAGGAGATCCTCGGCGGGCGATTCGTCGCGGGCAGCACGCTGCCGTCCGAGCGTGAGCTCGCCGAGGCCCTGCAGGTGAATCGGGGGGCCGTCCGGGAGGCCATGATGCGCCTCTCCCAGGCCGGGCTGGTCGACAGCCGGCACGGCTCCGGCACCCACGTCCTGGACTTTCGTCGCAGCGCGGGTCTCGAACTGCTGCCGCGCCTGCTCTTCTCGGCAGACGGTGATGTCGATCTGCCGTTGGTCCGCTCCGTGCTCGAGATGCGCTCGGCGTTGGGCCCGGACGTGGCGCGCCTGGCGGCGCTGCGGCGGGATGCGCGTCGGGTCGAGCTGCTCTGGCGCAAGGTGCGGGAACATGAAGAGGCGGCCCATTCGCTCGACCTGCAACAGCAGGTCGCCATCGAGTATTGGGATGTCCTGGTCGATGCATCCGGCAACATCGCGTATCGACTGGCCTACAACTCCCTGCGCAGCGTGTACGTGCTCGTGCGCGAGGCAATGGCGCAGGTGCTCGCGGACGAGATCAGCGACCACATCCGCCTGCGCCAGTTGACCCAGGCCGTCGCCGAGGGCGACGCGACCACCGCGGCGGAGGTAGCGCGTGCGCTCTGCGAGCGCGGCCGCCGCGGTGTCGAACAGGCCTTCGCGATGCTCGATTTCGACAGGACTGACCCGGAGGTTGCGCCCGAGGTTGCGTCCGAGGTCGCGCCCGAGGTCGCACCGGAGGTCGCGCCCGAGGTCGCACCGGAGGTCGCGCCCTAAGGTCGCCGCCCGCGCGTGCCCCCACGCGTCCCCGCCCACGTCACGCGGCCTGGCCGCACGGAGGAACCGACGATGAAGACATCTGCAGCCGACTCTCCCTGGCGCGCGAGTGGTCCCGCCTGGACCTGGACCGCAGCGCTCAAGCGGTTCTACCACCACCACAACCCGTGGATCTTGACCGCCTTGGTCGTGACGACCGCGATCGGTCGCATCGCGGTGGGTGGGTTCGGCGTCTGGGACGCGATCATCGTCGCCGCGTTGGTGCTGGTCCAGCCCTTCCAGGAGTGGCTGATCCACGTCCATGTGCTCCATTGGCGTCCCCGGAAGCTGGGGCCCTGGACCATCGACTTCGAGCTCGCCCGTCGTCACCGTCATCATCACAGCGATCCGAGCGACCTGCAGGTCGGCTTCATGCCGACGCGGACGCTGGTGCTCTCGGCAGCCGCCCACGCGGTCGTCTGGGCGTGGCTGATGCCGACCGCAGCGCTGGCGTGGACCGGCGTCCTGACCGTTGCGACGATCGGGCTGGTCTATGAATGGACGCATTTTGTCGTCCACACGACGGTCCAGCCGCGTAGCGAATGGGTGAAGCGGGTCTTCCGCTACCATCGACTGCACCATTTCAAGAACGAGAACTACTGGATGGGCGTCACCATGCACCTCGGGGATCGGCTCCTGGGGACCTTGCCGGACCAGAAGACCGTGCCTGCGTCCCCGACGGCGCGAGACCTGGCCAAGGCGGTCGGTGCCGCGCCAGCGTGACGCGAGGTCACGACGCGCGGTGGGCGCGCAGCAGCCGGACCCTGGCCGGCGCCGCGTCAGAGGCGATCGGGGCCACGTCGAGGCGCAGCAGGTGGGGGCCTGGAGCAAGGTCTGGCCCGAATCGTGCCAGCTCGCAGATGAGCCGCTGCGGCGCGGCGACCGCGCCCAGCGTGCGTGCGCCGTCGGGCAGTCCCCACCAGCGACGATGGTTGGGCGTGGTGCCGCCGTCGTCCTCGCGGTCCAGGGACGGTAGATCCAGCACGAGCAGCGACCGCGCGCGCCCGGCGAGCCAGTCCATCGCCTCGATGGTCGGGTAGGGCGGATTGGTGCCGGTCCAGTCGGCCCCGACGGGCAGGGCGCTCGCTGCGTCGGTTCGGACGGCGATCGCCTCGTCGAAGCCCTCGACACCGCACGCGTCCCAGGCCTCGGTCAGCGCGCGGGCGGTGAGTACACGATCGGTGCCGGCGCTCTTGCCACCTGCGTGCTCGCCGCAACCTCCCAAGGCCTCGACCTTGACCTCCAGCAGCGTCGCGGGCAGCAGGCCCGGCATCTCGACGTCGGCGAGGGTCCAGGCGTCGGCGACGATGTGGCCGACGCACTCGACGTGTGTGCCGCCGCCGTGCGGGTTCAGCATGACGTCGGCGCAGTCCACCGGCGCGCCGTCGTCGACACGCAGGCTTCGCCCGCCGCCGATCTCGACCGCGGCGACCGTTGTCGGCCGCAGTCCGAATGCGCGGCCACCGCGGAGCGCTGGGTCGAACGGTAGGGTCGCGTCGCACCCGGCGCTCTCGTCGCAGACCCAGGCCTTGCCGTGGACCAAGAACGTCAGCCTCATCGAGCCCCCTCGCCCATCAGGGTCGCGTCGAGCCGGAGCGCCTCGCAGGCGCTGCCGCCGAGCAGGCTGGCGCGCGTCGCGGGGTCGAAGCCCGCGGATTGGATCTCGCCTCCTGGCTGCAACTCGCCGAGTGGAAAGGGATAGTCCGTGCCCAGACAGACGCGATGCGCGCCGACCCTGGCCACGAGCAGCCGCAGCATGTCCGGGTCATGGACCAGGCTGTCGAGCCAGAACTGGCCGAGGAAGGACGAGGGGGGCCGGGTCGTGGCGGTCTGGCACAGGTCGGGGCGCACGGCGAAGCCGTGGTCGATCCGTCCGAGCGTAGCCAGGAACGCCCCACCGCCGTGCGCGAAGATCAGGCGCAGGGTCGGCCAGCGGTCCAGGACACCGCCCATCAGGACGCTGCAAATGGCGGCGCTCGTTTCGGCCGGCATCGAGACCAGCCAGGGTAGCCAGTGCCGGCGCAGCCGGCCTTCGGCGACGCCCATCATGTCCCAAGGGTGAACGAAGACCGCCAGATCCAACGCCGCCGCTGCTGCCCAGAAGCCGTCGAGCGCGGGATCGTCCAGCTCCCAGCGTCCGACGTGGCTGCCGATCTCGACGCCGCGCAGCCCGATGGCGGCACAGCGCTCGAGCTCGCGCGCGGCCAGGTCCGGATCCTGCAGCGGGACGGTGCCCAAGCCGACGAAACGACGTGGCCGGCGGGCGCAACGCTCGGCGATGTCGTCATTCAGCGCGCGGCCGAGCTCGAGGGCGTGGGATGCCTGGGCGCCATAGGCGAACAGCACAGGCACGGTCGAGAGGACCTGGACGTCGACGCCCATGCGGTCCATGTCGGCGAGTCGCGCCGTGTCGTCCCAGAGGTTGGCCTCGACCGCGCGAAAGAACTGCCCGTCACGCATCATGTGCGCACAGCCGTAGGGAATGTCCGGGGCGCCGGGGCCGTGATGGCGCAGCGTCACCCAGCCGCTGGTGCCCGTCTTGCGCGCCATGTCGGGCAGGTCGCGCGGCAGCACATGGGCGTGGACGTCGATCGTCAGGGGGCGCTGCTGCATGGGGCTCCTCGAGCTGCGGACGCCCCGAGGATCAGGCGCGCACGGCCGCGGGTCAACGGTCTGCGCGGAGGCGGGGCCACAGCGTCGAACAAGGGCTCGACCTCGTGCGTCTGCTGGCGCAGGCTGATGCGCGGCCGGGCCGCCGGTCTGCCCTGGAGGACACGATGGGTCGACGACAGGCACGACGACGTTGGATCGCCCTTCTGGGGGCTGCGGCGTTGCTGATCGGACTCAGCTCGGTCGCCTCGGCCGACCTGATCGTGCCGGGCCAGCCGTACCGTCCCCACCATCGGCGCCCGGATCCGCCCCGTCCGGTCCCGATCCGACCAGCCCCGGGCAAGCCACCCGTCAAACCCGCACCCATCCGTCGCCAGCGCCCGATGAGGCTGGTGTCGCCGGTGTTCAAGCCTGGTTCGTCGGTGCCGCAGGTCCATACCTGCGAAGGTGCCAATACGTCGCCGCCACTCTCGTTCGTCGATGTACCGGCCGGAGCCGCGACGCTCGCGCTGATCGTCGACGATCCCGACGCTCCGGATCCCAAGGCGCCGAAGCAGACATGGGTGCATTGGGTCCTTTGGAACCTGCCGCCGACTGCGCGCGGACTGGAGGACGACGCCCACGCCAAGGGGCTGCCTGACGGCACCTCAGTAGGGCGCAACGACTGGGACAACGCGGCGTGGGGAGGACCGTGCCCGCCCATCGGGCGCCATCGCTACATGTTCAAGCTCTACGCGCTCGATACGCCGCTGCCCCCGGCCACGCGCAAGCCGTGGACCAAGGCGGAGCTCGAACGGGCGATGGAGGGCCACATCCTCGCGTCTGCACAGCTCGTCGGCACCTACCAGAAGGTCGCGAGCGATCCTCCGGCCGGCCGCACGTCCGGCGCCAAGAAGGGGGCCGCCGCTCGCGGGCCCGGGCGGGGGCCGGCGCTCTAGTCGGGCGGGTGCGGCGGCCAGACGACCGTGGCGAAGGCGCGCTGCAGCAGGCGCGCCAGGATGTCGGCCTCGGCCTCGCTGAAGCCGCTCGGGTGGGGCGAGTCGAGGTCCAGGACAGCGCGCACCCAACCGTCGGCGTCGAGCACGGGCAGCACGAGCTCGGACCGGGTCGCGTCGTCACAGGCGATGTGGCCGGGGAAGGCGTGGACGTCGGGCACGAGTTGCACCCGTGCGCTGCGGGCGCAGGCACCGCAGACGCCGCGGTCCAGATCGATGCGCAGGCAACCCAGGCCGCCGTGGTAGGGCCCGACAGCGAGCGTTTGGCTCGAAATCCGGCGATAGAAGCCGCACCAGTTGGTCTGCGGCAGCGCGCACCAAAGGCCACTGGCGACCGTCGCCATCACGGCAACCGGATCGTCCTCGTCCGCCAGCATCGCTTGCAGCTGCGGCTCCAAGTCCGCGAGGCGCGCGAGGCGTTCGCGCTCGTCCAGCAGCGCGAAGCGTGGTGCGGGTGCCAGGCTCCAGCCCTCACTCATGACGGCTCCTCGCGACGGTGTCCCGTCGTGGCTCACGGCGCTGCGTAGACCTCACGACCTGTGGCACCCGCGACGACCTCCTTGGGCGAGAAGCGCATCGGCTGCGTCTTGTTCGCGAGCCAGAGCTTCACCTGATCCGCGAAGAACGGCGAGTCGTTGAGGGCCGACTGTCCGCCCGGGAGGATGGTCCGGCCCTCGATCCGGCCGACCGGATGGTCGGCATCCGGGCCGTGCAGCGCGATCACCATGCGCATGATCGGCCCGTGGCTGTAGGTCATGTCGCGTGCGGCCGGGGTCGCGCCCGGATCGCCGTAGACCGCGCCGCGGACGGCGTTCGGCGCGGCCGCGTCGACCGCGCCGTAGTCGCCCGCGCGCGGGAACCCGCGGAGTCCCTTGCGCGGGTCGCTCTTGTCGAGCTTGTCGGCCAACGGGTGGACGTCCGGCGTGATGGAGAAGGCGTCCAGCAGGCCGTCCAGGCCCGCCACGCCGACCAGGAACGACGCCAGGATCGAGTCGAAGGTGACCTGGTGCCGCAGGCCCCAGAGCCATTGCTCGACGTCGTCGGTGCCGTAGCCGCCGACGCCAGGGCTCTTGGGCTTGGCGCGCAGCCGAGCCAACGCGTGGTGCAGCGCCTGCACCAGGACCGCGTCGCTGCGCTCGACCGCGGCGGTGCCGAGGCTGTCGAACAGCACGCTCTCGGCTGTCGCGGCGTCCCAGCCCTGCAGGCCCTTGGGGTTGCCGGCTCCGCGGCCTTCGAGGGCGAGGGCGAAGCCTCGCAGCGCCTCGAGCGGATCGAGCGCCACGCCCTCGTCGTCGAAGGTGTCGTGCAACGCCTCGACGAGCCAGCCGTTCCACAGCGTCGTCGCGATGGCGTCCGCGCGCTGCTCGCTGGTCGGCGCGTGGTAGAAGGTCTCGACGCCCGATTCGGCAGGGCATCCGCGGGTCTGCCACGCCTGCAGCTTGGTCCTGACGATCGTCAGCGTCGCCGCATCGGCCAGCCAGAGCGCGCCGAGCTCCGTGTCTTCGGCCGAGGCGCTGCCGCCGATCTTCGATGCCGCCTCGGCCCTGTCGAGCGCCGCGACGAACGCGGGGCCCAGTCGGCAGCCGAGCAGCGAGCGATGCGTTCCCTGGACCGCCGCCATCTCATCGGTCGTGATGGCGCCATCTTTGGCCGCGTCCGCCAGGCCCTCGGCGATCGCATGTGCGCGCAGACCGAGGACCCAGGTGCCGCCCATGTACCAGGCGTCATTGCCGATCGTGCCGTCCAGGCTGGTGCCCGAGATGTCGTTGTTCGCGTTGACGATGACGCCCGACGCCGGGTTGCGCGCCACCGGCCAGGCCGCGAACGGCACGATGCAGGCAGCGGGATCTTGTGCGCCGGCGGCTTCGTCGACCTTGCCGTCGACGACGGCGATGCGGAAGCCCGCGTACTTCGTGCCGTCGATCAGATCCCGCGGATCGGCGCCCGCCACAAAGCCGTCCTTGCCACGCGGCAGCTGGGTCCGGCAGGGCGTGGCGTTGTAGCTGGTGTAGAGCGCGTTGCCCGCGGCGTCGACGGCCATCATGTTCTGGGCCCAACCGACGAAATGGCGCGTCGCCTCGCGAAACGCGTCGACGGTCGTCGCGTGGCCGATGGCGTCGATGGCGCCGGGCGTATCGGCGACGTCGAAGGTCGTCAGGTCCATCGAGATGCCCGAGATCACGCCGTCGCCGTCCTCGTCGCCCGCCACCACCAGGTCTCCGAGCACGTCGACCAGCGCCTCGCCCTTGGCGAGCGTGGTGGGATCCGCGACCTCGGCGTCGGTGGGGACGCGGCCCTCGATGCCGACCAGGCGCCGGCCGTCCCAGGTTTCGTAGCGACGCCGCTCCCTGTCGCCACCAGGGCTCTGCAGCAGCGCGATCTTGGCCGTGCCGTACACCTCCTTGACCTCGACCAGCGCCTTCTGCTCGCCCTTGTGCAGGACCGAGGCAGGGCGGCCGTCCGACCCGAGGGTCACCTGCTCGGCGTAGTAGTCCGTGATGTCGCCGTAGAGGTAGGTGTTCGACCAGGCGATGGAGCCGTTGGTGCCGGCGCCGAGCAGGGGCAGGCCGGCGAAGGTCAGGCCGAGCTGGTGCAGACCGCCACCGCCGAAGACGCGCGTATCCAGGCCAATGCGCCAGAACAGCGACGGAACCGAGAGCTCGAGGTGGCCGTCCGACGCCAGGATCGCCGCGCCGTCCTTGGCCTTGCTGCCGCCGACGACCCAGATGTTCGAGCCGAATGCGCCGCGCTCGGGCTTGCCCAGGCGCTGGCTCAGCGCGGTGGCCGTCCGCCGCAGCCGATCGAGCACGGACATGGGCATCGAGGGCGCTGCGCCGTCGATGCCGACGGGGCGGGCGAGGTCGGCGGGGCGGTCGGCGGCGGGCGGCGGCGGCGCCGGAGGCGTCCATTCGCCATTGACGCCGAATCCGGGCGCGGTCGTCTCGGCGAACATCGGCTCGACGCGATCGAGCACGTCGGCGCGCAGGGCGGCGCCATGCTGCGACAGCGGCGCGGCCCCGCCGGCCATGGCGGCCATCTGCCGGCGGTGGTGGGCGCGGCGGATGTCATCGGTCTCGTAGCCCTGCTGGAAGAGCACGACCGCGAGCATGCCGGCCATGTCGCGCAGATCGAAGGGGTACATCGCGTCCGACGGCGATTTGAAGCCGAGCAGCGGCGCGGCGAGCTTGAGCTCCGACGGCGGTGGCAGCGCCCCCGCCTTGACCTGGTCGATGTAGGCGTTCACGCCCTCGGCGTAGGCGCCCAGGATCTCCTTCATCTCGGGGCGGATCTGGGTCAGGACGCGGTCCGCGACTGCCGTCATGCCGCTGCCGCGCGATTGGGCGTCGGCCGACAGCGCCAGCGAGCCAAAGACCTCCGAGACGCGACCCAGGCCAAGCCGTCGCATCATATCCATCAGGAAGAAGCGATCGCGTGCCGCGACGAAGCCCATCACGCGGGCCAGATCGGTGCGGTTGCTCGCGTAGATGTGCGGCACGTTGCCTTCGGTGCGCACGACGTGGACCTCGGACTTCAACCCGGGCAGCGTCCAGCGCTCGGACTCCGGGACGCCGAGCAGGGCCGCCTGCGCGACGGGATCAACGCCGCCGGCCGCGTCGCCACCGCCGTCGCCGTTGGCGTCGCCCGCACCAGCGGCATCGCTGCCCGTGGCTGGGTCGCTGCAGGCCGCCACGGCGCAGAGCGCGACCGCGGAGATCGCGACCGCGCTCGCGGAGCGGAGCCGGCGGTGCCATTGGGCTGCGGTCGGGACGGTTCGCATCATCGGCTCCAAGGCGGCGGACGCTGCCGCCACGACGCGCGCCGGGTCGATTGCGCCGCGTCGGCTGCGCAGCGTAGGGCGTCCCCGTCGCGCCCACAACCGCGCCGCCCCGGCCGCGGCGGCCGTGGATGCCAGCGCGGTGCGACGATTTGTGTCGTATTCGGGCGGTGGCGCGCACCGCCGCCTGGCCAGGTGCATCGCCCCGGTCGGCCCGAGCCGCACCGTTGCAGGTTGTCGCCCTGCGGCGGTACCATGGCCCGTCTCGCGAGGCCGGGCGGCGGGAGAGCACGATAGCCCACGTCTCGACGTGCGAGCGCGCCGCAAGGGAGTCGCCGTGTCGAGCCGTATCTGCCCGGAATGTGGCACCCCGACCGACGCCGAGCGTTGCCCCAAGGACGGCCTGGTCACGATCTCGCGTGCGGCCCTCGAGGATCAACCCGATCCCTGGATCGGCGCGCTGCTACAGGGAAAGGTACGCATCGAGTCCCGCATCGGCCGCGGCGGCATGGGCGCGGTCTATCGCGGCCGGCACCTCGAGACCGGCGGCCCGGTCGCGGTCAAGTTGCTGCACGCCGGCCTCGGCAACCGAAGCCAGGCGGTGCGTCGCTTTCACCTCGAGGCGCAAAACGCCGCGATGCTGCAATCGGTGCATACGATCCGCGTCAGCGACTTCGGCCTGGTCGAGGGCTGCCCGTTCCTGGTGATGGAATACCTCGACGGCTTGCCGCTGAACGTCGTGCTGCGCAGCGAGGGGGCGCTGCCTTGGCGTCGGGCCGCCCACATCGCCAACCAGGTGTGCAAGAGCCTGTGGGAGGCACACGCCCATCCGCGGCGCATCATCCATCGCGACATCAAGCCCGGAAACGTATTCATCCTCAACCAGTTGGGGGCCTCCGACTTCGTCAAGGTGCTGGATTTCGGCATCTCGCGTGCCCTCGAGAGCGACGGGGCCGACACCCGCGGCCCGATCGGTACGCCGCACGCGATGGCGCCCGAGCAATGGCGCGGCGTCGACGTCGATGGCCGCGCCGATCTCTACGCCGTCGGCTGCCTGCTCTACGAGATGCTCGCCGGCGTGCCGCCCTTTGATGTCAGCCCGGGGGCCACGCCGTCGGCCGCCGTGGCGGAGCTCGCGCGCCAGCATACCCACGAGGTGCCGCCGCCGTTGCCGGACGACGTGCTCGCGCAGACGCCGATCGAGCTCGCGATCCTCGTCCAGGACCTGCTGGCGAAGCTGCCCGACGATCGGCCCGCGAGCGCCGAGGTCGTCGTCGGGCGGCTCGAGGCGTTGCTGCAATCGCGCGGCGACGACGCGACGATCGGCCCGGCCCGGCGCCGGGGGCCATCGTCCTCCGCCGGGCCCGATCCCGAGCGGGCGACGGCCAACTGGCTCGGCGCCGCTGCGGGTGAAGCCGGGCAGCCCTCCAGCGGCTGGGACGAAACCGGCGAGGAGCTCGACGCGCGCGGCACCCCGGTCCGGCCCGGGCGCGCGCCATCGTCTGGTCGACGCAGCGGATCTGCCGGCGCCCAGGCCACGCCCCTCCGTCATCCGGTCGAGCACGCCGACACGGTGGAACAGCCCGGCGTGACGGCAGCCCCACCGACCTCGCGGCGCGGGTTGTGGCTCGCGACCGGGTTCGGCGGGTCGGTCGCGGCGCTCGTCCTCGCTGCCTGGATCGCGCTGCCCCCCGACGAGGCGTCGCTGCGGGCGTCGCTCGGAGACGCGAGCCTCGGGCGGACCGAACGCCAGGCGGCGCTCAGCCAGCTGCTCGAACGCTCGGCCGCGAGCGTGCCGCGGCTGCGTGGCCTGCACCTCGTCGAGTTGGACCTGCACGATCGCGCGCTGCGCGAAGTCGATCTGCAGGGGGCCAACCTCTCGGGAACCGACCTGCAGCGCGCAGATCTCACCAGCGCCGACCTGCGCAGGGCCTCGCTCGAGGGCGCCAACCTGCGTGGCTGCAAGCTGCGCGGCGCGGATCTGCGGGGAGCGAACCTCGAAGGGGCGGTCCTCGCGGGCACCGAGCTCTCTGGCAGCCAATACGACGGCGAGACGCGCTGGCCCTCGAGCTTCGACCCCAAGACGTCTGGTGCCATCGGGCCCGGCGCCCAACCGGGGGTGGTCGATCTGCGCGGCGCGGACCTGCGGCGCGCGTCCCTCGTCGAGGCCAACCTGCAGGGCGGGCACTTCAGCGACGCCAACCTCAGCGGCGCCAGCCTGCGCGGCGCCAATGCCCGTGACGCCGACCTGGCCAAGGCGTCGTTGAAGGACGCCGATCTGCGCGGCGCCGATCTGCGTGGCGTCGATCTGCGCGGCGCCGACCTGCGCGGGGCCCAGCTCGAGGGCGCGGATCTGCGCGGTGCGCTCTACGACCGCGACACACGGTGGCCCGAGACCTTCGCCCATCGCGGCACGGGCGCCGTCGGCCCAGAAGCGAACCTGCGTCGCGAGGACCTGAGCGCCCGCGATCTGCGCAACGCCGATCTGCGCGGCGCCGACGTGCGCGACGCGCGCCTGCTCGGCACCGACCTGCGCGGCGCGCGGCTCGACAACGCGCGGTTCCAAGGGGCGCGATTCGACGGCGCCACCAGGTGGCCTGACGGCTTCGACGCCACGCGCGCCGGCGCGATCGCCGTCCAGGCGGGCGAAGGTGCCGTCGGCGCCGACGGTCGGGTCGCGCGCGCGGGGGCCGAGGCACAGGCCGACGCGCCTGCCGACGCGCCTGCCGACGCGCCCGTTGCGGTTCCGGCGCCTCCCGACGTGCCCGAACCGCCACGGGTGCCGGCGTCGCCGTCTGCGAGGGCGCCGGCCGCCCCGGACCCGCGTGCGTCCACCGCGCCTGCCACGAGCGGCCGCGCCACCGGGCCGACCGCCGCGACCGCGCCAGCCCCGGTTGCTGCGGCCGCCCCCAGCGTCGCCGCGGCGGCGATCCCGCCTGCTGCGGTCGCGCCCAAGGAGCCGTCTGTCGCCGTCGAGAACGCCCTCAAGCCGCCGCCGACGCCCCACCCGCAGTTCGGCTACCAGGGGGCGGATCTGCGCGGCTGCGACATGAGCGGCGTCGCCCTGGCCGGCGCCTCGTTGAGCAGGGCGCGCTACGATGGTCGCACACGCTGGCCGAGCGGGTTCAACCCCCAGACCTCCGGCGCCTTCGGCCCAGGTGCCAGGCTGCGGGGGGTCGCGCTCCGGGGCCAGGCGATCGTGGCCGTCGATCTGCGCGGCGCGGATCTGCGCGACGCCGACCTGCGCGACTGCAAGTTCGCGGGCACCCGACTCGACCGGGCCCGCCTCGACGGCGCACAGCTGCAGGGGGCCGATCTGAGCGCTGCGCGCCTGGACGGGGCGACGTTCGAAGGCGCCCGCTTCGATGGCGGCACGCGCTGGCCCCAGAGCTTCGAGCCGACGGATCACGGCGCAACGCTCGGCTTCTGAGCGCGCACGGCGGCGAGGGCGCCTCGGTCAGGGCAGCAAGCCCGACGAGACGAGCAGGGCGTGGCCGTCGACCGCGTCGATCACCTGCTTCGCCAGGGCGTAGGGATGCCCGGCCCGCACCAACGAGGCGAGGTCCTTGTCGCGGCGCTCGGCCCGCTCGTCTGGCGCTCGGAACGGCCCCAGCCGGCGTCGGCGCGCGGCGGTGACCACGGATTGTAGCGCCGCGGACGCCTTGGTCAGCCGCAGGTCGCCGAGGTGGCGATCGATGGCCGCCTCGACCCGCTCGGCGCTGACGCCCTCGGCGATGATCCGCTGGCGGATCAGGCCGGGCGCCACGCCGCGATCCCGCAGCGCCGCGACCCGGGCTTCGGCGTGGCTGTCGTCGTCGAGCAGACGACGGGCGATGAGGTTCGGGATCACGCGGTCGATCTCGTCGAACAGGTCCTCGAGGGCGTCGCCGTGGGCCGCAGCCGAGCGTGTGGCCTTGTCGCGCAGATGCCGACGGAGCCGGGCCGCGGGCACCGAGAACCGCCGCAGGTAGTCGAGCGCCGCGAGCTCGACCTCGCCCGGAGCCAGGCGACGCACTGTCCGCTGCCGTCCTTCGTCGTCGCCTGACCTGTTGCGCATGCTGGCTCCTGGCCGGGCGCCGCACGCCCCGAGGTGGCGGGCTGGCCGACGCGGCGTCGTCTGCCGACAACGGTGGCGCAGAGAGGTCGCTGGTGCAACGCCGCGCGCCCGGTCCTGCGTGCCCGGCCTGCGCCTCGGCCACGGCCAACGTACACGGCCGACGTCCGCGGCGTGCCCGGATCGACGCGGCGTGACCGCGCTAGGGCCGCGTCAGCTCGACGTTCGACAGGATGACCGCGCCCTTGTCGCTGCCTGGGCGGTCCATCACCAGCTCGACCGCGACGATGTGCTCGAGGTCCAGCTTCGGGTTCTGCTTCTTGAACGCGGCGAGGTGCATCCGCACGGTCCGCAGGACGCCATGGAAGAAGCGCACGTTCTCGTTCGATTTCGCCTGCATCGGCGGGAAGGGCAGGCCGCCGGCCTCTGACAGCGGAATCGAGGCCACCTCGGAGGCGCCGTCGATCAGGCGCACGGTGAAGTCGAGCGCCCGGCCCGCGATCGACGCCTTCGCCGTCGGCACCTGGGTCATGCGGAACGACAGCGTCTCCCAGCGGCGGACGTCGAGCGGCGGCAGCTCGAAGAGGTAGCGGGCGCCGGTCGTCTCCCAATCGAAGCGGCCGCCCCAACTGGCGTGGGCGAACTCGTCGTCGCAGCGGATCGCGTAGCAGCGGCCACCAGCGCTGAACCCTGCGACGCGGTTGCGGCCCCCCAGGTCGTTGCGCTTGGGTGCGTCTTCGCCGTCAAACGATTCGATCACCAGCTTCTCGGCGGGCATGTGGCTCCACGAGATCTCGATCGGACCGCCGACGGCGGCCTGGATCTCGGGCGGCATGGGCGCGTCGCCCCGCAGCCAGGCGGGCACGACCTTGCGCCCTTCGCGGACCGTGGCGAGCAGCCAGTCGCCGACGGCGGCGTCGAGCAGGGCGCGTTGCCGCCATGGCGCGACCTTGTCGGTCTCCGAGCAGGCCGAGTAGTGCTTGCCGCTGGGTTCGTCCATCGACTCGTCGCGATGCCAACGCTGGTTGAAGCCGTTGTGCGTGCCGCCGACGATGAAGCCGGCGCTATGGGGCGCGGTGCGCAGCGCGACCGAGCGGTCGAAGAGGCGGAACCCGTCGTAGGTGGGCAGCTGCATGTCGCACGAGGGCTGCAGCACCAGGAAGGCCGTCTTCTCGGGCGTCACCCACAGCGAATCCGAGCCGGCGATGGCGACCACCGACGACACATGGACGCCCGCCAGCTGAGGCTGCAAGCGCGCGGTGACCAGCGCGTCGGGGATCAACGCGCTCGCCTCGGCGCCGTTGCTGTGGCCGATCAGCGCCAGGCGGCTCAGGTCGATATGGCCAGCAAACGCCTGCCCCAACGGCGACTCGAGGCCGCGGACGGCGCGGCTCCAGAGCCGTAGGTGCTCGAGGATCAAGCTGGTTCGGCCTTGGACGACGATGGGCAGGTGGGTGCAGTTCACCGAGTTGGCGTCGATGATGACCGCGACGTAGCCGCGCGCGGCCAGGCTCTCGGCCAGCCAGATGAAGCCCTCGGCGCTCGGCGTCGGCGTCATGCCTTCGGGGCAGACGTCGTCGAGCACCATGCTCATCTCGCAGAGGTCCTCGCCTGCGGCATTGCGGCAGACGCCGGCGTTGCCGTGGGTGATGACGGCCAGCGGGACGTGGCCGCCGACCTTGTCCAGCGCGACCGGGTAGCGGACCATGGCCCGCACGCGCGCGGTATGGTCCGGGGCGTACGGGACGGTGCGGCGGCCGAGGTCGTAGTCCGTGGTCTGGACCGCGAGCGCGCGGATCGGGCTGCCGACGACGCGCTTCTTCTGCTTTGTCACGCGCACGAGCCGGATCCAGGAGATCGGGCTGCTCAAGACGACCGCGGTGGTGCCGGGGCGTGCGCCGCCGGGGGCGCCCTCAGCGCGCTTGGTGAACGGACCGTTCGTCGCCGGCGCCGTCTCGATCTCCCACGCGGCGTACGACTCTGCGGACAGTGGCGGCCATGCGACCACCGCGCGGGTGAGGCCCTCCTCGAGGCGCGCGCTGATCAGCCGCAGGCCGCTCTCGGCGTCGACGGTGGACGCGAGGTCGGGCGTGCCGATACGCGCGTCAATGACGGGCGCGCCGCCGAGCGGGGCAGGGGCCGTCGGCAGATCGGACCCGACCTGTGCGTCGCGTGCGGCCAGGCCGCTGTCGTGGCCGTGCGCCGCGGGCGCTGCCGGGGCCTCAACCGCTGCGGGCTGTGGCGCAGGCGCAGCTGCTGGCGTCGGCGCTTCGGCGGGTGCCGGGCTGGACGGGGGAGCCGAGGCCGCGGGCGGCGGCGCCGAGGTGGTCGTCGCGGACGTGGTCGGGGCAGTCGTTGCACCGGGCGACGGAGAGGGGTCGTTGCATCCGACCAGCACAAAACACGCCAGGGCACCGACCATCTGGCCAGAAACCAGGCGCCATCGGGGCGCCAGCGCAACCGTGCACATGAGGGGGACTCCGCAAGCGCCCAATCAAGTCGTGGGCGCGCCGCGCATTCTATCACCCCGGCGTTGGGACAATAGAGAGCAGCCTGCGTTGCATACAAGTATTGACGATCATCCGGAGGGGCCGCGGCATGCGTTCGAACCGCTTGATCCCACGAAGGGACCTGGCGCGTCGGCCGGCCCCGTCGCCCCGCTCGTGGCTCAGTTCTGGAACCAATCCTCACGCTCGGCGAAGAGGAAGTTGAAGCTCTTCAACGAGCCGTAGCAGCTGCTGACGTAGCCCTGCAGCAGCGCCTTGTCCTCGGCGTCGATGGCGTCGGTGGCGTTGACCTTCTGCTCGAGCACTCGGAGCTTGTCGCGGACCGCGGTCACCTTGCGGAACAGCACGTCGATCTCGAGCTCCTTGGGCGCCAATTCGGGGTCGGCGGGCTGGATCAGGACCTTGCCGCCGCGAAATCGGCGCTGCATCGGGGGATCCGAGATGCCCAGGGTCTCATCGAGCACCTCGGCGAGGATGGCTTTGAGCTCAGCGCGGTCCATGGCGTCGTCTCCGTCGGGTGACAGGGGGTCGAGTGAGAGGGGAATGTCCTGCAGCTTCGGCTTGGGCGCGTCGTCGTCGGGATCGTGGCGACGTCCGCCGCCGCCAGAGGAGCCGGTCGCAGGCCGCGATCGCGACATGCGCTCGGTCGCGCCTTCGAGCGCACGGCGACGCTCGCGCTCGCGTGGGGTCGAGTCGGCGTCGTCCGGCACCTTGGCGCCCGGCACCAGGCGCAAGCGGTCGAGGCGGTAGTCGATGCAGGCGTAGTCGTGGGCGGCGACCTGACCGTACCGCGGCTTGCGGCTGCATTGGCCCATCGTGCGGCCCATGCGATCCTGGTAGGCGACCTCGAAGGCCTTGCAGGAGCCGCAGCGGAAGTACTCTTCGCGGACGCTCATCCTTCCCTCTGGCGAACGGGGCCGGCGAACAGGTGCCGGGCACCCAGGCCGCCAGTGGACACCGGAAGCGTGGACTCGTCAAACCTCCGTCGCTGGCGTGCCATGGCCACAGGCGCTACGCTCGCGCCGCTCGTTGGAGGTCCCGCCATGAACGCCGATGCTCGCCCCTCGCCCCACGCGCTGCCGCCCCGCCTCGACGTGCTGCCCTACGGGCGGCAGTGGATCGACGACGACGACATCGCTGCGGTGGTTGCCGCGCTGCGCCAGGACGCGATCACGACCGGGCCGAGCGTGCAGGCGTTCGAGGCGGCGCTGGCCGAGGCTGTCGGCGCCCGCCACGCCATCGCCGTCAGCAACGGCACGGCCGCGCTCCACGCCGCGGTGGCGGCGGCAGGCATCGGCCCGGGCGACAAGGTGGCCGTGCCCGCGATCACCTTCCTCGCCACGGCGAATTGCGCCCGCTACGTCGGTGCCGAGCCCGTCTTCGTCGACGTGGATCCGACCACCGGCCTGATCGATCCGAACCACCTCGAGGCCGTCGCCGCGCAGGGCGTGCGCGCGATCCTGCCGGTGCACCTGACCGGCCGCAGCGTCGATCTGGACGCCGTGCTCGCGATCGCGGGCCGTGTTGGCGCCGTCGTCATCGAGGACGCCGCCCACGCGCTCGGCGCCAGCTACCGCGGCCGGCGCATCGGCGGGCCCGGCGGCGGCGCGATGGCCACGTTCTCGTTCCATCCGGTCAAGCACGCCACCACCGCCGAGGGCGGCGCGATCACGACCGAAGACGACGCGCTCGCCGAGGCGATGCGCACCTTCCGCAGCCACGGCATGACCAAGGATCCCAAGGTGCTACGGCATCCGAGCCCTGGCCCCTGGTACTACGAGGCCTTCAGCTCCGGCTACAACTACCGCATCACCGACGTGCAATGCGCGCTCGGCGTGTCGCAGCTGCGCAAGCTCGACTTCTTCCTCGCCCGCCGTCGCGCCCTGGTCGCGCGCTACGACGCCCTGCTGGCCGACGTCGCCGTCGTCCGGCCGAACGCGCGCGGATCGGCCGGGGCCGACGCGGTCGCCGACAGCGCCTGGCACCTCTACGCCGTGCGCATCGACTTCGACGCGGTCGGACTCAGCCGCGCCGAGGTGATGGCCGGGCTGCTGGCGCGCGGCGTCGGCACCCAGGTCCACTACATCCCGCTGCCGGCGCAGCCGGTGTTCGCCGACGCCGGCGCCCCGCCGATGACCGCGTTCCCCGGCGCGGCCGCCTACTACGCCCAGACGCTGTCGTTGCCGCTGTTCCCGGCCATGCACGACGACGATCCGGATCGCGTCGTCGCCGCGCTGCTCGACGTGCTCGGCGGTCGGGGCGCCGCCTGAGCATGCGCGTCGTCGTCATCATCCAGGCCCGCATGGGCAGCTCCCGGCTGCCGGGCAAGGTGCTGCGGCCAGTCGGCGGCCGGACGATGCTCGGCCAGGTCGTCGCCCGCTGCCGCCGCGCCGCGCGCGTCGACGAGGTCGTGATCGCGACGACGATGGAGCCGAGCGACGACGGGCTGGTCGACGCCGCCGCTGCCCTCGGCGTACGCGTCGTGCGCGGCTCGACCGACGACGTGCTCGACCGCTTCGCCGCCGCGACGCGGGCGACCGCGGCCGATGTCGTCGTCCGCGTCACGGCGGACTGCCCCCTGCTCGACGCCGGCGAGATCGACCGCCTGCTCGGCGTCTGGGCCGAGGCCGACGCCGCCGGCGCGCCGCTCGACTGGCTGAGCAACCAGCTCGGCGACCGACGCCGCATCCCACGCGGCCTCGACGTCGAGGTCGTGCGCGCCGCCAGCTTGCTCCGTGCCGCCGCCGAAGCGCGCGACGCCGCCGAGCGCGAGCACGTCACGCCCTGGTTCTACCGCGACGGCGCGCGCAGCCGCCTGCTCGTCAGCGATCCCGACGGGCCCGACAACAGCGTGTTCCGCCTGACCGTCGACACGCCGGCGGACCTCGCGCTGGTGCAGGAGCTCGTGCGCAGGCTCGGGGACGACGCCGATCTGCCCGCGATCGCGGCCCTGTTGCGCGCTGAGCCCGCGTTGGTCGCGCTCAACGCCGACGTCCAGCAGAAGGCCGTGCTCTCGTACGAAGCGCAGCGGCGGCAGCGCGTCGCCGGGCGGTTGCTCGTCGGCCTCGCCGACGCCGGCCCGACCATCGGTGTCGGTCACGTCACCCGCGTCTCGGCCCTGCTGGCGGCCTGGACCCAGGCGGGTGGGCGCGCGGAGCTGCGTGGTGTCGGCGTCACGGGGGCGCTGCGGACGCGGCTGGTCGAAGCGGGCGTCGGCGTCGTCGACGCCGAGGCGCCGCTCGCGGCCGGGCAGGGCGCTGCGCTGGCGAGCTGGGTCGATGAGCGCGCGGCCGCCGCCGTCGTGGTCGATACCTACGCCCTGGCCGCCGGCGACGTCGACGCGCTGCGCACCGCGGCGACCGTGATCGCGATCGACGACTTCGGCGACGCCCTGCGCGGCGCAGACGTCATCGTCCACCAGGGCGCGGTCGAGCGCGCGGCGCTCCTGTTCGCCGGCGCCCCCGGCCTCCTGCTCGCCGGGCCGCCGTACCTGCTGCTGCGCCGCGAGATCCGCGACGCCGCGGCCACTGAAGAAGGCCCGAGCGCCGGTCCTGTTCGCGTCGTCGTCACGCTCGGCGGCGCCGACGTCGGCGGCCATAGCTTGCCGGTCGCCCTGGCGCTGGCCGACGACGCAGCGCGCGGGGACGCTTCGCTCGTGGTCGACGTCGTCGCGGGCCCGGCGATGCCGGCGGCGCGACGTGATGCGCTGCTGGCTGCCGCTTCTGCGCGCGATCGCCTGCGTGTGCATGTCGACGTCGCCCAGATGGCTCCGCTGCTGGTGGGTGCCACGTGCGCCATCTCCGCGGCGGGATCCACCAGCTGGGAGCTCGCGGCGCTCGGCGTGCCCGCGCTGCTTGTCGTCGTCGCCGACAACCAACGTCCCGTCGCGGACTGCTGCGTCGCCGCCGGCTGCGCCACGTTGTTGGACGCGACGCTCCGCGCAGGCGACGACGTCGTCGCGGACGCGCGGCGCTTCGTCGCCACCCTGGCCGCCGATCCCGGGCGACGCGCGGCGATGGCCCGCGCCGGCCGGGCCCTGGTGGACGGACGCGGCGCCGACCGCGTCATCGACGCCGTGCTGCCGGTCTTGGACGCGCCCCGTGCGGCGCAGGAGCGACCATGACATCCCCGTCGACTGCTTGGGGCCTGCCGAACGCGGCGGCACCTTCGATGCGCCCGTCGTTCGCCGTCGGCGACCGCCGCCTGGGCGAGGGCGCGCCTTGCTTCGTCATCGCCGAGGCCGGCAGCAACCACAACGGCAGCCTCGAGCGCGCGCGCGAGCTGGTGCGGGTCGCGGCTGAGGCCGGCGCCGACGCGGTGAAGTTCCAGACCTTCCAGGCCGCCAAGCTCTACCCCAAGTCGGCGGGCACCAGCGACTACCTCGGCGATCCGACGCCGATCTACGACATCATCCAGAAGATGGAGATGCCGCCCGAATGGCTCGCCGACCTCGCGGCCCTGGCGCGCTCGCTGGGCCTGGCCTTCATCTCGAGCCCCTTCCACGAGGCCGCGGTCGAGCTGCTCGACCCCTACGTCGACGCGTTCAAGATCGCCAGCTACGAGCTGACGCACGCGCCGCTGCTGCGCGCCGTCGCCGCCCGCGACAAGCCGGTGTTGCTCTCGACCGGCGCGTCGAACCTCGCCGAGGTCGCGCGCGCGGTGGTCACCCTGCGCGACGCCGGCTGCGACCGCCTGGCGCTGATGCAATGCACCGCGAGCTACCCGACGCCGCCGCATGCGGTGCACGCGCGGGCGTTGGTGACGCTGCGCGACCGCTTCGACGTGCCGACCGGCCTGAGCGACCACAGCCGCGATCCGGTCGTGGCGCCGACGGTCGCGGTCGCCTTGGGCGCGACGTTGATCGAGAAGCATTTTACGCTCTCGAACGATCTGCCCGGGCCGGACCATCGCTTCGCCGTCGAGCCGCACGAGCTGCGCGCGCTCTGCGCCGCCGTCCGCGCCGCCGAGACGGTGCTCGGCGACGCCCGCCGCGATCCGGACGCCGTCGAGGCCGAGCTGCGCAGCTTCGCCCGGCGCTCGGTCTTCGCGCTGCGGCCGATCGCCGCGGGCCAGCGCCTCGGCCGCGACGACGTCGAGGTCCTGCGCCACGGCAAGAACGAAGGCGGCCTGCCGCCCGAGGCCCTCGACCGCGTCGTCGGCGCCCGCGCCGTGCGCGACCTCGGCGCCGATCGTGCGCTGCAGGCCGACGATCTCGCGTTCGACGCGCCACCGGCCCTGTCGCTGCGCCGCGCCGATCGCCTCGACGCCGCGTTGCTGCACGCCTGGGCCAACGAGCCTGCCGCCCGCGCCGCCTCCTGGGGCCGCGCCGAGATCACCTGGCCCGAGCACCTCGCTTGGGTCGAACGCTCGCTGGTCTCGCCGGATCGCGCGCTGTTCGTCGCGCGCGAGGCCGGGGTGCCGATCGCGACGCTGCGCCTCGATCGCGCAGACGCGGCGGTGTACGGCGCCGGAGCCGCGATCGTCAGCATCAACCTCGATCCGGCCGTCCGTGGTCGCGGCCTGGCCGCCAGGCTTCTGCGCCTGCTCGACGCCGAGGCCCGCGCCCTCGGCCTGCGCCGCCTCATCGCCTGGATCGCGCCGGACAACGTCGCCAGCGCGCGCGCCTTCGCCAGCGCCGGCTACGACGACGACGGCCTGCACGCGCTGGATGGCCGCGCCGCGCTGCGCCGCGTGCGCGTCGTCGGCGATTGAGCGGGTGTCCCGGCCATTCTTGACAGGTCAGGCGGCTGGGATGGACCCTCCCGCCCGCGTGTCGCGCTCGCACAACGGGCCAGGCGTGCAGCGCCAGCGCGCGCGTCCCCGGGCAGCCGCCCACCATCGGAGCAGAGCATGAGTGACGTCGGCACAGGTCTCGCGGCAACGGCGTCGGCCGCCATCGCGTTCGGAGACGCACCGGACCTCACGGGCAAGTCGATCCTGGTCACGGGCGGCACCGGATCGTTCGGCACCGCGTTCGTCCGTCGCCTGCTCGCCGAGCACAACCCCAAGCGTGTCGTGGTCTTCTCGCGCGACGAGCAGAAGCACTACCAGATGCAGGTCGAGATGAACGACCCGCGCCTGCGCTTTTTCGTCGGTGACATCCGCGACCGCGACCGCCTGCGCCGGGCGCTGACCGGCGTGCAGATCGTGGTGCACGCCGCCGCGATGAAGCATGTCCCCCTGGCCGAGTACAACCCGACCGAGGCGGTGAACACCAACATCATCGGCGCGATGAACCTCGTCGACGCCGCGCTCGACCGCGGCGTGGAGCGGGTCGTCGCGCTCTCGACCGACAAGGCGGCGAGCCCGGTCAACCTCTACGGCGCGACCAAGCTCTGCATGGAGAAGCTCCTGGTCGCCGCCAACGCCTACTCCGGTGCCGGCGGCACGATCTTCGACGTCGTCCGCTACGGCAACGTGCTCGGCAGCAAGGGCTCGGTCGTGCCGCTGTTCCAGCGCCAGCGCCTGCAGGGCGAGCTGACGGTGACCGACCCCGCGATGACCCGCTTCTGGATCGGCATGGATCGTGCCGTGGACCTGGTGCTGCTCGCGCTGCGCCACGGCGTCGGGGGTGCCGTCTTTGTGCCCCGGATCCCGGCCTCGACGATGGCGGTGCTGGCCGAGGCGATGGCGCCCGGTGTGCCGGTCAAGGTCATCGGCATCCGCCCGGGCGAGAAGCGGCACGAGGCGCTGATCACGGCCGACGAGGCGCACAACGTCGTCGCCTACAACGACGTCTACGTCATCCAGCCTTCGTTCGCTTGGGGCGGCGCCCGGCTGCCCCAGGGCGGCCTGCCGATGGAGCCCGGCTTCTCGTTCTCGAGCGATATCGCCGAGCAGCTCGACGTCGGCGCCGCGCGCGCCTTGCTCAGCCGGCTGGGCTTCGACGCCGCGAGCTAGGGCCGATGTGGGCCGAGAACGCCTACTACGGCCATCGCGCGGCGCTGGCTGCCTACGCGGGCGTCGCCGAGCGCGCGATTCCGGGCCGTTTGCAGCATGGCTGGCAGCCCGGGCCGGGGCATCCGCCGGCGACCTTCCGCCAGGGCGGCCTGCACCTGGTCTGGTCGCAGCGCAACGTCGACGCCGCGGCGAAGGCCGGCCTGCGCGGCGCTGTCGCGGTCGGCGCGCCCTGGCTCTATGCCGGCCCGTGGCGCGACGGTCGACCCGACGTCGAGCCTGGCGACGGCCAGGGCCTGCTGGCCATGCCCTTCCACGGCTGGGAGCGCGGCAAGGTCGCGGGCGACTTCGGCCGCTACGCCGACGCCCTGCTCGAGCTCGAGCGCCGCGGCCTCGGCCCGGTGACGGTCTGCATGTACTGGGCCGAGTACGACGATCCTGCCCTGCGCGAAGTCTTCGCGGCGCGCGGCTTCGACGTGGTCACCGCCGGGCGGCGCGACGACAACCCGGCGTTCCTCGCGACGCTGCGTGGCCTGATCGCGCGGCATCGGGTGGTGACGTCGAACCGGGTCGCCACGGCGACCTTCTACGCCTTGGCCAGCGGCCGCGCGTTCGTCCTGCACGGGCCGTGCATGGGCCTCGCCGGCGGCGACGACCCGGACGGCAGCGCCTACGACGCCTGGCAGCGCGCGACCTTCCCGCAGCTGACGCTCGACGCCTTCGACGGCACCGTGCACCGGGATCTCGGCCTCGCCGAGCTCGGCGCCGACGCGCTGCGCACGCCAGACGAGCTGCGCCGCCTGCTGCTGTGGCAGCCGAGCCAGCGGCTGACGCATGTCGCGGCGCTGGCGCTGCGCCAGGTCGAGCGCTTCCGGCCCTGGTTCTCGCGCTGAACGCGTGATCCGCGTCGCTAGCGCCCGCCCTTCGCCCGCGCCAGCGCGCGCCGGACGCGGTCGCGCACCACGTCCTTGTCGTCCTGCCGCAGGATGCCGAGCTGCCAGACCGCGAAGGCCGCCACGCCGAGCAGGGCGAGCTTGCACAGCGCCACCAGCCAGAGCGCGCCGACGTCCTCGAGCAACGCGCCGGCGGCGACGACGACGCCGAAGGTGGCGAACCAGGCCAGCGCCCGGCCACGCTCGATGGGCAGGCCGCCGCCGACCTTCGCCGTGGCCCAGACCCCGGCCAGCAGCGTGCCGTAGCCGACCGCGGTGGCGAACGCGGCGCCAGCGAGGCCCCAGCGTGGGATCCACAGCAGGTTCAGGCCGATGTTGACGCCACCGCCGAGCATCGTCAGCAGCGGCACACGACCGCTGGTCTTGCGAAAGAACAAGGCGCCGACCCAGATGTAGTACAGGCCCTGCAGCGCCCCGGCCGCGCCCAGGATCGCCGCGACCTCGGCCGCGCCGTGGTAGCGCGGATGGAAGAACAAGCGCACGATCGTCGGGCTCAGCACCGAGATCGCCGCGCTCATCGCCAGCACCACGCCCAGGAACCAACTGACGGCGCGCTCGACGGTCGCCACTCCCTCGGGCCGGTCGAGGTGGCGGTTGAGCATCGGCACGAACGCGCCGTTGAGCGAGACCGCGACCAGGTTGACCGCGTCCGTGAAGACGTAGGCCGAGGTGTAGACGCCGACCGCCGAGGTGCCCATCAGCTGCTCGAGCAGGTAGCGGTCCGACAGCGCCAGCACCCAATGCGCCAGCAGGTGCGGCACCAGGGGCAGGCTGAACGCCAACGCGGCCATGAGCGCCGGGCGATCCCAGGCCAGCGGCAGCGAGCGTCGCGCCCACAGCAGCAGCGGCACCGCGAGCACGGCCGCGGCGATCAGCCGGGCCCAGAACACGCCGACCACGCCGACGTGGCCGAGCGCGACGAGGCCGATCGCCATCAGCAGGTAGACGGCGTTGCTGGCCGTGCGCACCAGCACGACGCGGCCGGCGCGTTCGGCGGCGGTCCAGGTCGCCGTCGGCACCGTCGCCGCGAGCCCGAGCAGCACCGTGCCGACGATCACCGGCACGTACGGCCAATACGGCAGCGACGGCAGCAGCAGCGGCTGCAGCCACCAGCCAGCGACCAGCACGACCGCCGCAAGCGCGAGCCCCCAGGCGAGCAAGAACGCGCTGATCGTGCCCTGGAAGCGCGCGCGCGCCGCCGGATCGTCGCTATCGAAGAAGAAGCGCGTCACGGCGCCGTGCAGGCCCAGGCTGAACAGCGGCGCCAGCAGGCTCTGGATCATCGTGCCCAGGCCCCAGACGCCATACTCCGTCGGCGTCAGCAGGACCGTGAACAGCGGCGCCAGGACCGCGGTCATCGTCTTGAGCAGGATCTCGCCCGCGCCGAAGATGGCCGAATTGCGCACCATCGTGGCCAGCGAGCCGGCGCCGTCGCTGGTCGTCGCCTGCGCGCCAGTCGCCGCGGGACGTTGCGCGGCGGCGTCGTCGGGCGGAGTTGGCGGCGACGTCATGCGACTCCGAGGATGCCCGCGGGCGTGGCGGGCCTCGACGGCCGGCGCCACGCGCACGGCCGAGGCCCGGCGCCGACGTTGCCAGAAAAGCGGCCGTCGGTCGATCGCCACGCCCGGGGCATCCCGCGGGTCGCGGTGGGTCGCAGCGCCGCGTCGCGCGGGCCCCCTTGTGCGAAGCCCACGTCGTCACGATCCTGCGCGCGCGCCGTCATTGTCGGTGCCGCGCGGCGAGCGCACGAGGACCCATGACCACCAGCTTCGTCGCCATCGCCGGCCTCGACACCGCCGAGGCCACCCCGCGTCTGCGCGCCGCGATGGCCTGGGCGCCGCAGGCGGGCGAGCAGACGTTCACCCACAGCGCGCCTTGTGGCACGACGCACGTCGCCGCCCGGGCGTCGATGCCGCAGCTGCAACGCGGCGAGCCTTGGGCGGTCGCCGCCGGCCGCGCCACGGTCGTCGACGGCTGGGCTGTGCTGCGATCGGCCCGTGGTTGCGGCCTCGCCAGCGCTGGCGATCTCGCCGCGGTCGTCGATCCGACGCGTCCTGAGGCGGCGCTGGACCGGGTCGACGGCCAGGTCGCGCTGGTCGATGTGCGGCCCTTCGCCATGCTGGCGGCCAACGGCTTCCTCGGCGTGCCGCAGCTGTACTGGTCCGAGCTACCCGGCGCTGGCGGCGGCTCGGCGCTCGTGGTCGGCAACCGCCTGTGGATGGTCGCGGCGGCGCTGCACGCGGCTGCCGACGCCGCGAGGCCGTCGCTGCCGGCGCTCGACCCGATGATGCTGGGCTGGTTGCTGTCGAAGTCGCGGGTGCCGTTTGGCGACGAGACGGTGGTGCCCGGGGTCCGGATCCTCGGCGTCGACGAGGTGCTGCGCTGGTCGCGTGGGCGGCTCGACGTCGTGCGCCGGCCGCCGCCCCAGCCCGACGCCACCCCCTTCGACGGCGCGCGCGAGGCTGCGGGTCTCGTCGAGCGGCTGCGGGCGCTGGCCTCGTCCGGGGCGCGGTTCCGCATCGCCCTGACCGGCGGCAAGGACTCGCGCCTGGTGTTCGCCGCCGCGCTCACGGCCGGGATGCGCGACCAGCTCGACCACGCCTACCTCAAGGCCGAGGCTGGCAGCGCCGACGTCCTGGTCGGTCGCGATCTGGCCGAGCGCCACGGCGTGCCCTTTCGCCTGGAGGCCTCGCCGCTGGCGACCATGGGTCTCGACGCGATCGACCGCCACCTGGCGTTGACCGGCGCGATGCTCGGCGGCTGGGACCTCAAGGCGCACAGCCGCGTGCCGCGCCTCGTCGGTCTGCATGGCGGCTTTGGCGAGATCTACAAGAGCCACGCCCAGCCATTCAGCCGTCTCGGCACGCCGCTGCCCTGGGGACCGACCTCGCCGCCATCGTCCGCGCTGCGGCGCATCGGCTGGGCCCTGGCGCGGCGCCACTACCAAGCGCCGGATTGGCTCGATCCCTACGGCCTGCTGCGGCCCGCCGTCGTCGCCCGCATCGCGGCGACCTACGCCACCTGGCTCGACCGCGTCGAGGCCGAAGGCCAGGGTGTCGACGACCTGCACGACCGCTGGCACCGCGAGTGCCGGATGCGCCGCTGGCTCGGCCAGAGCCTGCAGGCCGGCGCGGCGCTGGCGCCGATGGTCAACCCGCTGGCCGGGCACCGCCACCTCGCCAGCTACCTCGGGCTGCCGCTGCGCGACCGCGTGCGTCATCGCTGGCATTTCGAAACGTTGCGTTGCCTTGACGACGACCTGCTGCGCGTCGGGTTCGCCGGCGATCGCTGGGCCCGCGCGCTGCGCCACAAGGCCGGCGGCCGCTTCGGCGAGCCGGTGCGCGGTCACGGAGGTCTTGCGCCGCAAGTAGCGTATTTCCGACGCCATGCGCCTGCGATCGAGTCCGAGATCTTCGCGTCCTCCGACGATGGCTTCGCCGACGTCGTGGATCTGGCCGCGGCGCGGCGCCTGGTCGAGCGCGCGCGCGCAGGCGGTGTGCACCGCGACGTCGAGATGGCCCTGGCGATGTGGACGATGCGCCGGGCGTTGCGCGGCGGGTGGGGGCCGGTGCAGGTCGGCTGGCTCGACGACGGAGCGGCGGCCGGGGCGCTGCCTGGGGACGGGAGTCGCGAGTGGTGAACGTCGTGTTCAGCCTGTCGCTGATGGCCCCATGTTTCCCCATCGTTTGCGATTCTTGACGACCTGCCATCGCGTCAGCTTGTACCGCCAATGGTTCAGCTTGCGCTTGAAAGGCCGGTCGTTCTTCATCGTCGCATGCCATTGGTGGAACATCGCCGGCTGCTCGCCCAGCCAGGTCGGCCGCAGCCCGTAGCGCGTGGCGCGGTCGACCATGTCGTTGTCCTCGGCCCCCCAATACTCGAAGGCTTCGTCGTAGCCGCGCACGGCGAAGAAGAACGCCCGGGTCGCCGCCTGACAAGCGCCCGTGCCGCTGGTCTGGCGCACGCTGGCGGCCGCGCGCAGCGTCGGCAGCTCGTCGCGGCTGCGCGGGGCCTCGGCGATCGTCTCGGGCAAGTCGTGGCAGCGGCAGAGCACGAGCGCGCGTTCGTCGGCCGCTCGCAGCGTCGTGACCACCGCCGAAAGGAAGTCGGGCGTGAAGATCATGTCGGCGTCGGTGCAGAGCACATACCGGCCGCTGGCGGCCTGGATCCCGAGGTTCAGCGCCCGCGACCGGTTCCACAGCGCGTCCGTCTCCTCGCGCACCACGACCGCGCCGTGCGCCGTGGCGAGGTCCCGCAGCGCGGCCGCCTGCGCCGGGTCCGAGCCGAAGTCCGCGACCACCAGCTCGACCTCGAAGTCGACGTCCTGCCAACGCAGCGAGCGCAAGCAGTTGTCCAGGCGGGCGCCTGCTCGGTTGCGGATGGGGATGACGACGGAGAGGAGCGCTGCCATGGCTGCATCCTGGCGCGGCCGTGACCGCGCCCGCAAGACCGTGGGTTCAGGATCGGCGGTTCACACGCCGCCGCGCATCCAGGCCGTGGCCAGGCTGTCGGCGACCTCGTTCCATTTGTGGCCGCTGTGGCCGGGCACCCACTGCAGCTTGACCTTGGGCCGCTGCTTCATCAGCGCCCAGGCCTGCTGCACCAGCTCGAGGTTGGCGATCGGCCCGGATTTGCGCTTCCAGCCGTTGCGCTCCCAGCCGCGTGCCCACTCCGTCAGCGTCTTGATCACCAGCTGCGAGTCGCTCCAGATGGTCTCGGCCTCGTCGGGCCCGAGCAGCTCGAGCGCCTTGATCACGGCCATCATCTCCATCTGGTTGTTCGTGGTCGCCGCCTGGTGCCCGTGCAACATCGCGATCGACTCGCCGTTGCGCACCCGCACCAGGCCCCAGCCGCCGGGCCCCGGGTTCGGGTCGCAGCTGCCGTCGGTGAAGATGCCGTCGTTGGGCCCTCCGGTGTGGCTGGCCATGACGTCGGCGACGCTGCGGTTCTCTTCCCGCAGCGAGCGGCCACGCCCGCCGCCGCCGCGCGCGCCGGCAAACGCGCCGCCGCTGGCGGTCGAACCGCTGGTCGCGGCAGCCCTGCCGCTGGAGCTGCTGCGGCCGTTCGACGACGCTGCGGCGGCGCCAGGACGATGGGCGCGGCAGTGACGCGGCGTCCAACCCGGGAAGCGGTCGAGCGTGGCTTGGGGCAGATCGAAGGTCGCCTGGCAGACGACGCAGGTGAACGTGGGCATCGGGGTCCTCGGCAGCAAGGGGATGGCGACGGGGGATGGCGACGGGGGATGGCGACAGGGGGATGCGGCGACGCGACGGCCTCAGGGCCTGGCGGGCGCGTCACCGGCAGCAGCGACGGGCGCGAAGGCTCCGGCTCGGGCCAGCGCCGTCAGCGCCTCGTGCAGGCCCCGCTCGGTCAGGGCCGAGAGCGCGACCACGGCGGCGGCCGGCTCGTTGGCGCAGCGCTGCTCGGCGACGTAGCGATGGCTGGCGCGCTGCACGCCATCGTCGAACCCGCGGACCGAGAGCACGAACGCCACGCGCGCCACCGAGCCGCCGCCGCTGACGTCATGCTCGAAGGTGTCGAGGCGTCCCTCGATCTCGAGGCTGGGTCGTCCCTGGCCGAGATCGCGTGGCGCCGCGCTGGCCCAGCCGCCGTCGACGAGCAGACGCGCCAGCAGGTTCGAGACCATCCGGTGTGGCCGTTCGGCCCAGCGCAGGTCGTCGTGAAGCGTGACCTCGACGGCACCGCGGCGCACCACGATGACGTCGCGATCGACGATCGGCGACGGATCCAGGTCGCGTACGCGCACGACCGGGGCGCCGACGGCTGCCGCCTTGACCTCGGCCTTGGGCGCGGCGAGCGCGAACGAACGCGAGGTCTGGGCCCGTGCGCCCAGGCAGCCAGCGAGCGCGGCGGCGAGGGCGATGGGGGCGAGCGCACGGGTGATGGCCGCGCTGCGGCGCGGCGCCGGGGCCGATGGGCACACGGCATCGGCGGGTGAGGCGGGCGTCTGGCTCACGGCTTGGCTTCCTCCCTGCCGCGCAGCAGCACGGACGGATCCCGCGCGATGTCGCGGCTGAAGCTGCGCAGGTGCTCCGACGACTCGCGGACCTGGCGCAAGCTGGCGCCGACGTCTTCGCGCAGCGCGCGCACCGTCAAACCGACGCTGTCGACGACCGTCGCTGTGGCCACGATGGTCCGGCGGGTCGCGACGAGCGCGTCCTGGATCGACGCGATGGCCTTGCCCAGCTCGGCCTCCGAGACGCGCGCGTCCAGGCGCGCGCTGGCGCTGCGCGTCGACGCCAGGGTCGCGCGGACCACGTCGCCGTCGATGGCCGCGAGGACGCGCTCTGCCTCGCCCAGCGTCCGCTGCGCGGCCACCAACGTCTCGTCGGCCCCGCGCAGCGTGCGCTGGCCCTGCTTGCCGAGCTGCTCGAAGCTCCTGGCGGCGTCGTCGACCTGCGCGATCGCCGCCTGCACCTGCGGCCGCAGCTCGGCGAGCGTCAGGTCCAGGTTGCGGATCAGGACGTCCGTGTCGTCGAGGATGCGCTCGACGCGATGGCGGTTCTGGTCCGACATCAGCGCGAGGCCCTGGTCCAGGCCCGCTTCGACCTTGGCCCGGATCACCTCGGCCTCGCCGGTGATGCGCGTGGTCAGGCTGCCGCCCGCGACGAGGCGGGTCCCTGGCGGCGCGATCCTGGCGCGCATGTCGCCAGGCATCAAGTTGATATACGTCAATCCAGTGAGGCCGGCCTGGTCCAGGCGGGCCTCGGTGCCTTCGTAGAGCACCGTGCCGGGATCGAGCGAGAGATCGACCTCGATCGCGCCCGGATCATCCGGGGCGATGCGCATCGCCGCGACGCGACCGACGCGCAGGCCCTGGTAGCGGACGGGCGAACCCACGTCGAGGCCGCTGACGCTCTCGCGGTACCGCACCGAAAAGGCGATGGTCTCGGTCCACATGCGCTTGCCGACGACCGCGATCAACGCGGCGGTGAGCAGCGCCAGGCCGACCAGGACAAAGAGCCCCAGGCGGACGCGTTGGGCACCGGTCAGCGTCATCGTGGCGCCCCCTGGCTCAGCGCGGCGTAGAGCGAATCGCCCGCGACCTGCTCGCTGCGGGCGCGGCCGAAGAACGCGCGCACGAAGGGATGATCGACCTGCTCGGCCTCGGCCAGCGGTCCCTGCGCGCAGACTCGACCGTCGGCGAGCATGGTCACTGTGTCGGCGATGGCGCGGATGCTCGTGAGTTCGTGGCTGATCACCACGATCGCCATGCCGAAGCGGTCGCGCAGGCCCAGCAACAGGTCGTCGAGCGCCGCGGCGGAGATCGGGTCCAGGCCGGCCCCAGGTTCGTCACAGAAGAGCACGTCCGGATCCGCGGCGATGGCGCGGGCAAGGGCCGCCCGCTTGCGCATACCGCCCGAGAGCTCGCGCGGGAAGAGCCTGCCACGGCCGCGCAGGCCGACCAGCTCGAGCTTGATCCGCACCAACTCGTCGATGACGTCTGCCGGCACGGTGTGGCGTTCGAGGATCGGCAGGGCGATGTTGCCCGCGATGTCGAGCGACTCGAGCAGCGCTCCGCCCTGGAAGAGCACGCCGATCCGCGCCAGGATCGCCTCGCGCCCGGCCTCGTCGGCGTTGGCCAGGTCTTGGCCCAGCAGACGCAGCTCGCCGCCCGCAGGGCGCAGCAAGCCGATCATATGCTTGAGCAACGTGGACTTGCCCGAGCCCGAACCGCCGAGCACGACATGGATCTCGCCCGGCTGCACGACGCAATCCACGCCGTCGAGGATCGTCCGGCTGCCGTAGCGCGCGACCAGGCCGCGAACCTCGACCGCCGGCGACGACGCCACGAGGTCGAGCGACGACGGCGCGGACGGCGCGGGCGTGGCTGGCGGGGCGGGGGGCTGCATCTCGACCTGGTGCTCCTCGGGTGGAATCACGCGCCGTCACGCGGCCACGTTCAGCCTAGAACCATAACACGATGCTCGCCACCGCGTCGGCGACGACGACGGCGAAGATGCCGGCCACGACCGACGCCGTCGTGCTGCGGCCGACGGCTTCGGCTCCGCCCCGGGTCGCGAGGCCGTAGTACGCGCCGATCAAGCCGATCAGCCAGGCGAAGATCACGGATTTCGCGCAGCCGGCCAGCAGATCCGACAGCATCAGCTGCTCTTCGAGGCGGCGGCCGAACGCCTCGACGCCGATGTCGAGGTAGAACACGGCGACCACCATGCCGCCGAGGACACCGAGCACGTTGGCGTAGAGCGTCAGCAGCGGCTGAACCAGCGTAAACGCCAGGATCTTGGGCACGACGAGGAAGCGGATCGGGTCGAGGCCGAGGGTGCGCAGCGCGTCGACCTCCTCGGTGACCACCATCGTGCCGAGCTCGGCGGCGATGGCCGAGCCCGAGCGGCCGGCGACGACGATGGCCGCCATCAGGGGCCCGAGCTCGCGCAGCATCGAGAGCACGACGAGGTCGACGACGAACAGGTCCGCGCCGAACTTGCGCAGCTGCGCCGCAGACTGCAGCGCCATCGTCGCGCCGACGAGGAAGGCGATCAGCCCGACGACGCCCAGGGCTCGGCTGCCGATCGAGGCCATCTCCATCGTCACGACGCCGGGTCGAAGCCGGTGCTTGCCGAGCAGCGTCGTCGCGGTGAAGTAGCAGGTGTCGGCGAACAACGAGCCGAGCCCGAGCAGGGCGAGCCAGCCATCGGCCGTCGCCGCGCCGAGCTGCTCGACCAGGCCGACGCGCACGCCGCGCTCCTCAGTCCCGGCTCCCAGCGCCGGCAGCATCTGCAGCAGGGCGGCAACGGCGGGGCGCGCGCCCGTGATGCGCAGGGTTCGGCCGTCCCGCGCCATCTGCCGCGCCCGCACCGCGAGCAAGGCCGCGCCGGCCGTGTCGATGCTCTCGACGTGTGCGAGGTCGACCACGACGTCGACCGGGCCAGGCGCGCAGAGCCGCCGCAGCGCCGCGTCGGCGGCCGCGAGGTGCTCGACCTCGAGGCGCACGGGCATGGCGAGGCCCTGGTCGCGTTCAGGCATCGGTCCTCGACGGCGACGCCTGCATCAGCGGGGATCACCCAGCAGGCCGAACGCGGCCCAGTGCACCGGCGACGAGAAGGCCTTGCCCGTGCTGCCCTTGCCCTTGATCAGGTCGATCTGTGCGCTGCGCAGCGCCTCGGCCGCCGAGCTGCCGCCGGCGCGCAGGGTCTTGTAGAAGCGCACCATCAGTTCGGCCGTCGCGTCGTCCGGCACGCTCCACAGGCTCGCCACCAGGGTCGGCACGCCTGCGCGGCTGAAGGTGTCGGCGATCGAGAAGCCCTCTTCGGCGTTCTCGCCCAGGGCGACGGCCGTCTGGCAGGCCGAGAGCACGACCAGATCGACGTTGTCGACCAGCTCGAGGCCGGCGATGTCGTCGAGCGTCAGGTGGCCGCCGGCGAGCTGCAGGTAGCTCTCGGGGCCATCGCCCGAGAGCACGCCGTGCGTGGCGAAGTGCAGCACACGCGCGCTGGTGACGGCGTCGCGCACGGCGTCGGCGACGGCCTTGGCACCAAAGAAGGTCTTGACCCCGCGCAGCACGTCCGACGCGAGCTTCTCGACCTCGGCTTGGGCGCCCGGCAGCGAGCCATCGGGGTTGGCGAAGGCGGCGAAGCTGGTCCAGCGCTTCTTGGCGACGGGGTTCTGCATCGCGACGATCGTCTCGCCGACCACGGTCGAGAAGCGCCAGCGCTCGATCGCGTACTTGAACTTGCCGGGCTTGGGCTCGAGCGCGCCGAACGGCAGGTAGAACAGCGGCCCCGACGGCACGATCATCACGGTGTCGGCCTGGGCCAGATCGGCCTCGATCGGCCCGAGCAGCCGGTCGTAGAGCTTGCGCCCGAGCACGCTCGCCTTGGGCGTCCGCTTGAGCACCGCGTTGCGCCAGCCGAGGATGTCGCTGCGCAGCTCGGCGACACCGACGGGCACGCGCGTCGCGTTCACGCCGTCGCGGTCCTTGGCGATCGTGAACAAGAACAGCTCGTTCTCGGCCGCGAACGTCGCCACGATCACCGTGCCGGCCGCCAGGGCCTTGCGCCCGCGCAGCAGCGCGCCCGGATCGGCGACCTGGGTCGAGAGCCGGTGCAGCCGCGGGTGGTCCTTCTTGAGCTGGAACAGCAGCTGGCGCACGCGCGACTCGGAGTTGGCGATGCGCTCGCCCAGGGCCGCGATCCTGGCTTTGCTGCGCTCGGCGTCGGGCTTGGCCTTCTCGTCCTGCAGCGCTTTGCGCGCGGCGGCCGCCTCGTTCTTGGCCTGGTGCACGCCGTCGACCGTGGTCTTGGTCGCCTCGTCGGCGACCTTGGGCTTGAGCTTGCCGAAGGTTCGCTGCAGCGCGGCGTCGCGCGAGAGCTGCAGGATCTCGAGGGCCTCCTCGGCGCGGCCGAGCTTGAGCAGGGCGTCGATGGCGTCGCGGAAGATCTTGCGGCTGCGGCCGTAGCCCGAGGCGCCCTGCTGGTCGGCGTCCGAGCCGGTGCGCGCGATCTCGGCCGCGGCGAGCTGGGTCGCCTCCTTGAGCGCGGCGACGCCAGCGTCGGAGCTGCCCGTGGCGATCAGCGCGAGGCCCAGCACGTGCTTGGCGTTGGCGCGCTGGCCGTCCATGTCCATCGACTCGACGATGCCGACGGCCCGCCTGGCGTGCTCCAGCGCCTTGTCGCCGTGCTTCGCCGCCAACTCGACGTGGCCGAGCTCGACGTGGACCATCGCGATCATCACCCGGCGCCCGACGCGCTCGGCGTAGTCGAGCACCGCGGCGAAGACCTCACGCGCCGCGTCGTTGGCGCCTAGCTCCTGCTGCGCGCGGCCGAGGCCGGTGCGGGCGCGCGCCACGCTGTAGTCGTCGCCGACGCCCTGGAAGAAGGTCGCAGCCGCCTGCAGCGCGGGCACGGCGGCCTTGGCGTTGTGGGCGGCGTCGAGCTGCGTGTAGCCCTCGAACAGCTTCGCCATGGCCTGGATCGACGCGTCGCCCATGCGCTCGCCGACGCGCAGCACATCAGCGAAATAGGCGAGCGCGTTGGTCACGTCGCCGCGGCGCATCGCGACGGCGCCGTGCAGCATCAACGCCAGTCGCTCGTTGATGGCGTCCTTCGAGGCACGCGCCGCGGTCAACAACTCTGCAGCCAGGGTCTGCACCTTCGGCAGGTTGCCCTGGACCAGCGCGGTGTCCGCCAGCTGGAACAGCGCCTGCCGCCGCAGCGAGCTGAAGCCGCGCTCGCGGGCGAAGGCCAGGGCGGCGGCGGCGTCGCGCTCGGCTTCGGCCAGGCGGCCTTCGCTGGCGAGCAATCCGGCGCGGCGGATGCGCATCTGTTCGACGCAGAGGTCGTTGTCCTCGGCCGTGCAGAGCGCGATCGCGGCGCTGACGGCCTTGCTCGTCGCGTCCAGGCTGCCGCGCCACGAGAGCAGGCCAGCCTGGATCCAGTCGAGGTCGAGCCGGCCGACCGGGTCGAGGTAGCGGGCGAGGCGCTTCTGCAGCACCTCCATGGCCTTGAGCGCGTCCTCGACGCGGCCCTGGCTCGCCTGCATCACCGCGCGGTAGAACGCCGCGTTGGCCGCGAGCGTCCAGCACTCGATCGCCTCGAACTCGCCCAGGGCCTGGCTCATCAAGCCTTCGGCCTCGGCCAGCGCGCCACCGCGCTCGCGCAGCGCGTTCGCCTTGTCGACCGTGGCCTGGGCCTGCAGACCGCGTCGGGCCGCCGCCGCCGCATCGGCCGCCTCGCGCTCGAGCTTGGGATCCTTGGTCTTCTGCGCCAGGCCGCCGACGGTCGCCAACGCCTCGTGGAAGCGGCCTTCGCGGACATAATGGCTCGCCACGCGGATCCGACCGCGCTCGGCCGCGCCGTCAGCGCCGGCCAACGCAGCCTCGGCGGCGATGCGATCGCGCAGCACGTGATCCCGCGGTCCTTCGGGCTGGGCGTCCTGGGCGGCGCGCTGGAGCAGGGCGATCGGCACGCCGCGGTCGGTGACCGACGCGACGGATTTGCAGCCGGCGTCGTAGCTCGGCGTGCCGCGCAGCCGTTGCAGGCTCGCCTGCGCCTGGGGCCAAAGCTCGAGCCAAAGCCAGCTGCGCAGGTTGCGCAGCTCGATCCGCGCGGCTTCGCTGCCCGCCGCCTTGGCTTGGTGACCGGCGCGCAGACGCAGCACGTGATGCAGGTTCGTCTGGATCAGCGCCGATTCTGGCTCCAAGGCGACGGCCTTGCGCGCGAGCTCCTCGGCTTTGGCCCAATCACCACGGCTCGCTGCGATGCGCGAGAGCGCCAGGCGTGGCCAGGGGTAGTGTGCGGCCTCTGCCGCCTTGGTCTCGGCGGCCTCGGCCTCGTCGAGGTTGCCGAGGGCGATCTGCACCGTGCCCAGGACGTGCCAGGCGTAGTGCGAGCTGGGATCGAGCTCCGTGGCGCGCGTGATGACCTTGCGCGCGGCCTCGAGGTCTTTGAACATCCACAGGTTCCAGCCGGCCTCGCGGTGGATCTTGGCGCTCTGGGGCTGCAGCTCGACCGCCATCATCGACAGCCGCGCCGAGTGCGCGTACTCGCTCACGCCGCGGGCCGCGTCGGCCGCCTCGATCAGGCACGCAGCCACCGCAGCCTCGGCCTTGAACTGGCCGGCCAGCGACCGCAGGGTCAACGAGCGCTCGTGCATCCGCCCGTCCTCGTGGCTCTCGACGTCGCGCTTGAGCGAGGCGCATTGCGAGCGGACCGCCCGCTGCGACTCGAGACGCGCCGTCGCCGCGCCCACCTCCGCGAACTCGGCCGCGGTCGTCGCCGCGCGGCGGGCCGACAGCAGCTTGGTCTGGGCCTCCTCGACCTGGCCTGCGGCCTCGAGCGAGGCGACCTCGCGCATCCAGTCGGCGAACGAGTAGGCCGAGACCTGCTTGCCGCCCGAGGCCTTGCGGGCGCGCAGCATCGCCAGGCGCTTGGTCATCTGGGTGCGCCACAGGCCCTCGCCTTCGGTCTTGAGCTGGGTCTCGATCAGCGCGATCGCCTCGTCGATGCGGCCGAGCTCGCCCATGGCGACCGCGCGCCAGAACGTGCAGCTCGAGACCTTGAACGACGCGGCGATCAGGGTCTCGGCCTCGGGCAGCACCAAGGACCATGCGCCGAGCCCGGCGAGCGCGACCATCATGCCGTGGCGAACCGCGTGATCGTCGGGCTTGAGCCGCAGATCGCGGCGGGCCGCCTCGATCTTGTCGATGCTGTCGAGCGAGGTCTTGGCCTTGGTCAGGTCCGGCCATTGCCGAAGCGCCTCGCGCAGTTTGGCCTCGCAGCCACCGAGATCGCCCTTGCCGCAGAGCGCGAGCGCGCGGTCCACCAGCGGCGTCAGGCGCCGCGTCATCCGCTCGTTCTCGCCGCTCGGCGTGCGGTTGATGATCCAGGTGGCGTAGACCTCGACCAGCCGCCAGTCCTGGCCGATGTACTTGCCCGGGAAGCCGTCGATGAAGACCAGGAAGTCTTCGATGTCCTTGACCGTCGTCTTGCGGAAGGCGTCCGACAGCGACATGCCATGGAAGCGACCCTCGGGGATCGAGGTCTTGCCGTAGGCCTTGTCGGCGAGGTCGATGCGGGCTTTGACCTCCGCGAGGAGACGCTCGTAGATCGGCGCGGCGCTCTCGGCGGTCGGCTGGGCCAGACGCTCGGCCATCGTGTAGATGGCCTCCTTGGGCTCCAGGCGCATCAGGCGTGCGTCGCGCGCTGCGACCCGGAACAGGGGGTCGTCGTCGAGCGCCGCCGGGACCTGGATGTTGTACGAGATGACGTCGCCGACCTCGACCTCGCCCGAGGCCTGCACCAACGTCAGGGTGGCGCTCTCTGGCCGCAACGCCTGCACCTTGCAGCCAGCGAGCACGACATAGGCGTCGATGGCGCGCGACGTCTCGCCGGCTCTCTTGCGCAGCGGGTGGACGATGACGTCGGCGGCGTCCGCGCGCAGGCCATCGAGCGAGCCGCGGTCCACCTCGATCGTGGTCCCCGAGCGCGAGAGGACACGGCCCAGCACGTTGACGCGCACGCTGGTGGGCGCGGCGTCGGCGGCGTCCGGGCCGGCACCGACGGCGCTGCCGGCGGATGGCCGTGGCGCCTTGCGCACGCCGGGCAAGGCAGGCGACGAGCTCGCGAGGATCCAGACGGCAGCGCCAAGGCACGCGAGCCGTCTCGTCACCGTCGATCCCGCCATGGTCACCTCACCGTTCGCGCTCGCTCGCGCAGTCGACGCACCACGGCGTCTCGGGCACCGTCCGCAGGCGCGGCGCCGCAATCGCGGCATCACAGCTGACACATCGCCCGTACGAGCCATCGTGCATCCGACCCAGCGCGGCGCGCAACAGCGCCACGCGGCGACGCCCGCCTTCGTCGAGGTTCTCGAGCACCTCGTCATTCTCGCGCTCGGTCGCGGCCTCTTCCCAGTCCTGGCTGGCCGCCTTGCGCAGGTGTTGGCTGATGCGATCGACCCGTGCGCCCAGGGTGTCGAGCTCGGTCTCCATGGCGGCGCGGATGGCGTCGAATTCGGTCGTCGCGAGTGCTTCGGTCATGATCGTCTCCTGCGCTCGTGCGGCGCGGCATGGGGACCCACAAGGTAGGCGGCTACGGCGGCCCGACAAGCGGCAACGGCGTTTGACGCGGGCGCGGCAGCCGATCGGGCGTCAGAAACCCACCGTCACCGCAAGGCCGCGGCCCACCAGGCCGAGCTGCGGGCCGTCGGCGCCGGCGCGTCGTGAGCGACCCGCGCCGTCAAAGCGGCGCCAATACGAGAACGCCGCGAACGAGACGCCCAGGCCCGCGCCGGTGACGATGTCGGTCAGGTTGTGGCGGCCATCATCGAAGCGGCTCGTGGCGATGAACCCCGCCGCGCTCAGCAGCAGCCCGCTGGAGAGCAGGGCGATCGAGCGGCTCGTGTCCGTCGCCTCGGCGCCCCAGATGTAGCGGCCGCCGAGGTAGCTCGCAGCATACGTCGCGGCGAAGAACGACGCTGCGCTGTGGCCCGACGGGAAGGACTTGCGTCCATCGTCGAGCAGGCGCCTCGCCTCCGCGTCGGTGGCGGCCAGGCGCGGCACGCCCGTGCAGTCGACGCCGTCGATCGGCGCGACCTGGCAGTGGTAGCGCAAGGCCCGATCCTGGAAGTCCGGGCGCAGGCGGCCGACGATCGGCTTGAGCATCTCGGTCAGACCCAGGGTCAGCGCCGCACCCTCTGCGAAGCCGACCAGCGCGTCGTGGGTGGTGCGGCCGCCGCCGGTGCCTCCGCTCGCTTGATGGATGACGGCGTCGATGCCCACCGCGACGAAGACCGCGCCGACCGCGACCGTGGCCGCGCTGACCGGTACAAGCTCGCCGTCCCCCTCTTCGCGGTAGCCCTTGCCGATGCGGTCGGCCAGGGCGGGGGCGAAGATCGCTGCGGGCTGCTTCGGATCGTAGACCGGCCCGAGCCTGGCCGGCAGCGGGTGCTCGAACAGGCGCGCCGCGCCGACCATCGCCAGCCCGCCCAGGATCAGCCCATAGTCGACGAAATCGGCCGTCTGCCCCCACGCGGGGCGGGCCGCTGGTGCCGCCCCGTCGGCCGCGTGCGCCTGGCCGGCAGGCAACAGGAGCCACGTCAGGGCGATCGCCACGGCCCGGCGTCCTGCCCTCCCGGTCGTCGCCGTCGCGCGGATCGGCTCCCGCCTTGCAGGTGGGACCGCCGCGTCGTCGTTCGACGCACCCGCCATCCACTGCCGTATCGTCATGGTCGCGCCCTCCGCGGTCGACGTCTCTTCTGCAAGCATCTGCGCCTCGCGTTCCGGCGTCCAGCCCGCGGCGCGCCCGCGATCATCGCGGCGCCACGAGGTCGGCGATCTGGCCCCGACGCCCGGAAATCCGACACCATGCAAAGGAATCCGGGCTGTTGTCGTCCGCGGTCGACCAGGTCGCTTTGCCGCTGTGTCGCGAGAATGTTTCGGTTGTGTTTCGTCTTTGGCCGCGCGACCGCGACGATTGTCTCCGAATTTGATCGGACGGCGCGGGCTCCGTCACCTTCGACAACGCGCTGCGTCAGTGGCGCCCGCGCCGCGCCGCCCGCGCTGCGCTGGAGCCGCCCCTTCGCCGAGGATCTGCTGATGCCGACACCCGCCCTCAACGCTGCCGACACGACGTGGATGCTGATCTCGACCGCGCTCGTGTTGCTGATGGTCCCCGGACTCGCCCTCTTCTACAGCGGCATGGTCCGGGCCAAGAACATCCTCGCCACGATGATGCAGACGATGGCGTCGCTCGCGTTGGGCGGCATGGTCTGGGCCCTGGTCGGCTACGCGATCGCCTTTGGCGACGACGTCGGCGGCCTCGGCGTCATCGGCTGGTCGCCCTCGTTCGTGGCGCTGCACGGCGTGAAGTCCGGCGATCTCTGGCCCGGTACCGGGGTGCCGGTCTACGTCCATGCGATGTTCCAGGGCATGTTCGCGAGCCTGACGCCCGCGCTCATCTCCGGCGCGCTGGCCGAACGGCTGCGCTTCTCGCGCTGGTGCATCTTCGTCGTCGTCTGGAGCCTGGTCGTCTACGCCCCCCTTGCGCACATGGTCTGGCACCCCCAGGGCTGGCTCTTCGAACTCGGCGCGCTCGACTTCGCGGGCGGCACCGTCGTCCACATCGCGGCCGGCATCTCGGCCCTGGTCGCGGCCAAGATGGTGCGTGTGCGCAACGGCTGGCCCGAGCGGCCGATCCACCCCTCGAGCGCCGCCAACACGCTGCTGGGCGCCGGTCTGCTCTGGGTCGGCTGGTTCGGCTTCAACGGCGGCAGCGCTCTCGCCGCCTCGCCGGCCGCGGGCCTCGCCCTGACCGTGACGCACATCGCCGCGTGTGCCGGCGCGGTGGCCTGGATCGCGATGGAGTGGCGCTCGGTCGGCAAGCCGAGCGCGATCGGGTTCGCCTCGGGCGCGGTCGCGGGCCTGGTCGGCATCACGCCCGCTGCGGGCTTCGTCGGCCCGGCGGCTGCCATGGCGATCGGCTGCGTCGCCGCGTTGGGCTGCTTCGCCGTCGTCACGCGCAAGGCGCGATGGGGCCTCGACGACGCCCTCGACGCCTTCGGCGTGCACGGCGTTGGTGGCGCGATCGGCGCCGTCCTGACGGGTGTGCTCGCCGACAAGGGCTTCTATGACGGCCCGGGCGGCTGGCTCGCCGACGGCAACCTCGGCCAGGTCGGCGTGCAGGCGCTCTCGGTCCTGGCGACCGTGGCCTACGCGGCGCCGTGGACGGCGTTGCTCGTCGTCCTGCTCGGGCGCGACGGCGTGGTGGTCTCGCTGCGGGACGAGGAATTCGGCCTCGACGGCGCGCTGCACGGCGAGCGCGCCTGGGATCTGGCCGAGGACGCGGTCACGGCGCTGCACGTCACGCCCCGCGCAGCCAGCCGACCGCCGCAGATCGTCGCGCTGCAGGTGGCGCTGCACGGCGTCGAACCTGCGGCCGTCGATCGGCGTTGGGCCGAGCTTTGCGCGCTGCCCGCTGGCTCCGCGCCGGAGGCGTTGCTCGCGTTGCTGCCCAAGGTCACGCGCGTCCGGGATGGCCACGTCCGCCTGGTCGACGCCGACGCGACCTGGGCCGCCGACCAGCTCCAGGCGCTGTTCCCCGACGCGCGCCCGTCGCTCGCCGGCGAGCCTTCGATCCATCGCTCGCCCCTGCAGGTGGCGCAGCCGGCGTAGGGGCGCGACCCGGACGGCGTGCCACGCGGCGCGCTGGCGTCGATATATCAGTCAGAGCAGGGCGATGCTGGAGGTTTCATGAAGTATATCATCGCGATGATTCGGCCTGATCGCCTTGACGAGGTGCAACGCGCCCTGGTCGAGCGCGACATCTACCTGATGACGATCTCCGACGTGCGCGGCTGTGGGCGGCAGAAGGGGTTTGTCGAGCAGGTCCGCGGCCGTGAGATGCTGCGCATGGTGGAGAAGGTGAAGATCGAGATGGCGGTCAACGACGAGTTCGTCGACGCAGCGATCGACGCGATCACCCTGGGCGGTCGCACCGGCGAGACGGGCGACGGCAAGGTCTTCGTGCTCTCGTTGGAAGACTGCATCCACATCCGCACCGGCGCGGCCGGGCCGAGCGCCATCGGTCCGTGACCGCCGCGGGCACCGATCACGGCGACGGCGAATTCGCTTGCCGCGCCTTCTCGGGTGCCTAGCTTCGTGGAGCGGTCGGCGCTGACATCGAAGTTGAAATCCGATTTCAACCGTGTACCATGTCGGCCGACGCCACCCGCCCACTCGAGGGCGGCCGCGACGCGAGGACGCACCGTGCTGCAGACCGTTCGCCCATCGACGCTGCCCTACGCCAGCCCGGCGCGCCCGGTCGCGCCGCGCGCCGCCGCTCGGGACGCTTCGCGTGGCACGGTCAGCGCCCCGACGATGGACGCCGCGACGAGCCGGGAGGCCGCTGCGACGATCACCAGCCCGGTCGCCGCCGGCAGCGACCGCGGCAGCTGGATCCTGACGTCGGCCGTCGTGGCTTCGCTCGGGATCCACGTCGGCCTGTTGCTGTGGGCCAGCCTGCGGCCACCGGCCACGACCCGGCTGGTGCCGGAGCCCGCCGATTCGCTGGTCGCTGCCGTCGCGTTCGACGTCCAGCTGCCGAAGCCTGCGCCCGTCGAAGAGGCCAGGATCGTGGAGGCGCCGACGCCCGCCCCCGCGCCAGCGGCCACGCCCGCCCCGGCGCCGCGTCCGGTCGCGCGCAAGCCCAAGCCCGCGACCACGACGGCCAAGGCGGCGCCCGCGCCGACGCAAGCCCCGGTCGCCAGCCCGGACGTCGCGGTGGCGACCGCCGGACCCGGCACGGTCGAGGTCGCGGCCGAAGCCGGCGCGCAGCAGGGCGAAGAGACCGCGCCAGCCGTGCCCGCGGCCGTCCTGCCGCTGCCCGCTGGCTCCGGTCGTGCGACGCCGCACGCGGGCGCTTCTGGCGATGGCTTCGATCTCGGCGACTATGTGCGCGCCATGGGATCTCGCGTCGCGCGCCAGCAACGCTACCCGGACGAGGCCAGCGACCGTGGTTGGCAGGGCACGGTCGAGGTCCGTGTGATCGTCGGCCGCGACGGTCAGCTCGTCGGCGAGCCCGAGATCGTGCGCAGCAGCGGCCACGGCGCGCTGGATCGCGAGGCGCTGCGCATGGTCCGCGCCGCAGCGCCGTTCCGCGCGATGCCCGCCTCGGCGGGCGACGAGACGGTCCAGGTCGTGTTGCCGATCGAATTCGTGCTCGAAGACGCCGGCGACTTCTGATCGGCTCGGGGCCGGCGTCCGCGACGCCCGGGGATCGCGTCCAACCATGACGAGGCATCGCTCCGAAGGCTTTGGCGTCCGCGACCTCACCCTGCACGTCCGGACCGGCAGCCACCTGTTGGCGGGCAGCGAAGCCCGGGTCTGGATGCGGCTCGGCAACGACAGCGACCGGACGCAATGGTTCCGCACCATCCCGACCAGCGGCTCGTTCCGCCGCGGCGAGGTCGACACCGTCGAGCTACGGCTCGGTCCGGCCGTCGATCCGGGCCGGATCGATCGCATCGACGTGCTGCACGACGGCAGCGGGTCGATGGCGGGTTGGTACCTGGAGTCGATCGAGGTCGACGGCCAGACCCTGCACTACGGCTGCTGGCTGGCCAAGGACGAACCGCCGTTCCGTCGCGACGCGACCTCGCTCTACGACGAGGAGCTGCGCGCCTATGACGTGGTGGTCCGGACCTCCGAGGCGCTGTTCGCCGGGACCGACGCCGACGTGACGATCCAGCTCATCGGCACCCGGGCGACGACCGCGCCGATCCGCCTGTTCGCGCCGGGCAGACGGCTGTTCGAGAGTGGTCAGGTCGATGAGTTCCGGCTCTTCGCCGAGGATGTCGGCGCGCTGCTCGGCGTCCGGCTGCGCGTCGACGGCGGTGGACTGCTCGACGGTTGGCGCGTCGATTGGGTCGAAGTCGATCGCCGGCGGCTGGCCTTCGATCGCTGGCTGGCGCGTCGGTCCGGCGACGGCCGTCTCGACGCCTTCCACCGCGTGCGGCCCTGGGTCGTCGCCGAGCACCCGATCGACGTCAGCCTGTGCACCTTCGCCGACCAGCTCGACGAGGCGAACGCCGCCCTGGCGCAGGATCTCGACACGCTCAACGGCGTGCTGAACCGATTCGGGGTCGCGGTCCGGCGTGCCGCGCCGCGCTTCGACGTCGTGCTGCCGCGGTCATGGCCGCAGTGGCTGGTCGACGCCTCCGACGCCAACGAGGCCGTCGCCCGGGTCAGCGACGCGCGGCGCCTGGCGCAGCCCGTGACGCCGCGTCGCCACCTGACAGCGACCTACATCGGCGCGTTGCCCTATGTGATCGGGGTCCATCCAAGTCTGTCGACCGAGGCCACGGGGCTGGTGATCTCGCTGCCGGCCCGGGTCGAGAGCAGCGTCGTCCATGCCTTCGGTCGCTGCTTCGGCCTCGCGCCCACCTACGGCTGCGAAGAGGCCGACGGCGCGACCTCGCGCTTGCGCCACCTGCGCAACCCGAGCGATGTCGTCGATGGCGATGCCGAGAACGCGATGAGCCAGGTCGACGTGCCCGGTCGGATCTGCACCTTCACCAGCGGCCAGGTCGACGCGATGGTGCTGCGGATGCTGCGCTACCTGGCCTGAGCCCGAAGCCGCGCTCCGCAGCACCATCGTCGCCACGACCGTCGGAAACCTAGGCCTGGCCGGCCTGCCAGCCCTGCGTGCTGCGGCGCAGCATGTCGAGGCCCTGGGCGGTGGTCTTGGCCGCCATCTCGGTCTGCCACGTCAGGCTGGCCTTGCCGAGGCGCGCCATCTCGTCGATCAGGTGGCTGGCGTGCTCGAGGCCTTGCTTCTGCGCGCTCTGCATCTCGGCCATCCAGACGTCCACGCCCTCGATGCTGCCGCTGGCAGCCTTGGTCCACAGCTCGACGCCGGGGACGCGCACGCCCTCCGGCAGCTGGAAGCCCTGGCCCTGCCAGCCCTTGGTCGCCGCCTGCTGCATCGTCTGGAACGCCTGCTGCGCCGCGTCGAACATCGGGCCCGAGGCGAAAGGCATCGAGGACCAGGGGTTGGCGGCCGGTGCCGGCTCGCTCGCCGCGGCGTTGCCGGCGCTGGTCGGACGATCGGCGGCGTCGGCGGTGTCGTGGGCGGTGGAGGTCTGGGTCTTGGTGGTAGCCATGTCGGTCTCGTTCGCGCGGCGTGGCGCATTGCGGGTGGTGCCAGCGACGTCCGTGCTGGCCACAGGCTGCGCTCCGGCCGCCTGCTGACCTCAACGCTAGGGCGCGCGCGGGGTGCTGTCAAGGGTTGCGTTGTGCGGTGCAGCAAATGAATACTATCAGAAGCTTGTGATGTTCATTTGGCGTGTATTTCGTGCGGCGCAGCGTTGCTTGACAAGGGCGCGTGGTGACGCGATGGTGCTGATGTTGCGGGCATCTGCTTGCCGGCACGCGCGAGGATCCGGATGAGACTGCAACCTTCCTGCTGCGATGCAGCAACACGGACCGCGACTCCTGGCCCCGCGGCCGACGCCGGCGCGTCCGCTGGCGCCCGGTCGTGGCGTCGCGCGTGGCTGCTGTCCGCCCTGATCACCTCGATCGTCGCCGGTTGCGCCGATGGCTCGGTGGCCACCTGCCGCGTCGATGGCGATTGTGCATCGCGACGCTGCGGCCCCGATGGCCTGTGCCTGGACCACTCGCTCGCCGACCCGGACGCTGCCGACGCTTCGCCGCGCTTCGGCGACGCCGCCGGGGGGGACGGCGTCGGCCAAGGCGACGGGGCGCAGATCGACGCCGGCGGGGCGAGCGACACCGGCGGTGCCGGCCAGGACGCGCTGACGCCGCCGGACACCGCCGGAGGCGCGGGCGACGCTGGCGCCAGCGACGGGGGCGTGCCGCCGTGGACCTGCGCGCCCAACCACGACGGCCGCGTCGATCGGATCGAGATCCACTTCGCACCCAACCTCAGCGCGCCGTTCCGGGTCGCGACCGAAGCCACCTTCCAACCCCAAGGCAGCAGCGGCGCCGACGGCAAGCCGGTCTGGGACCTCGCCAAGCCGCTCGCGAGCGACAAGGACGTGCAGGTCGGCACCGAGCCCGTCGCCGGGCGCTGGTTCTCGGCGGACTTCGCCGGCGCGACCTACGCAGCCCGCCTCGCGGTCGACAGCCCATTGCTCGGCGTGTTCGAGGCCACAGGCGACGCCTTGCTGCTGCGCGGCGTCGTCTCGCCCGACGATGGCCTGCTCGCGACCAAGCTCGTCTACGACCCGCCGGCCAAGGTGCTCGGGTTTCCGCTGCAGGAGGGCACGAGCTTCTCGTCCGCGTCGATCGTCACGGGCAAGAAGGACGGGGTCTATGCGCTCTGGAACGAGTCGTGGACGTCCGTCGCCGACCATCGCGGCATCGTCCAGACTCCCTACGGCAACTTCCCCTCGTTGCGCGTGCGCACGACGCTGACGCGCAAGGTCGGCATCCTCGAGTACGTGACGCGTTCGTTCGCCTGGGTCGCCGAGTGTTACGGCACCGTGGCGTCGGCGCGGAGCAAGCTCGACGAGCCGGCGCTCGAGTTCACGACCGCTGCGGAGCTTCGTCGCCTGGCGGTGCCGAAGTAGTGCCCGCGGCGCCGTCCTCGGGGCCTGCGCGCAGGCCGTGCGCCATCTCCTCGTCGATCCAGGCCGACGCGCCGGACAGGTGGAAGTCGACGATCAACGGCAGGTGATCGGAGGCGTCCTTGGTCTTGCCACCGTGGCCGACGCGCGCGGCGCGCACGACGATGCCGCCCCGGACGTAGGCCTTGTCGAGCGATCCGACGGGCAACGCCGCAGGAAAGCTCCGGAACCTGGACGGGGGCGTCGTGACGTGGGCGAAGCCGGCCGGCTCGAAACAGGCCTTGTGCAGCTGGTTGCGCCAGTCGTTGCTGTCGCCGGCGATGATGGTCGGCAGCTCTGCGTGACGAGCGATGGCAGGGTGCTGCAGCAGCGTCTTGATCTGCCATTGGCGTTCAAACTCGGCCAGGCCCAGATGCCAGTTGACGACGAAGAGATGGCCCTCTGGGGCCTCGATCCGCGCCAGCTGCGCGCCGCGCGGCTTCTTGAACTGCCAGCGCAGGCTGATCTGTTCGTGCCAGGCGATCGGCCAGCGGCTCAGCATCAGGTTGCCGTAGCCGCCCTGGCTGAGCTCGACGTTGAGCTGGAACAGGCCGTGGCGCATGGCGAGGCGCTCGTGCAGGAGCACCGGCTGGTCGTGGAAGCGCGAACGCGGCACGCCCGAGTCGACCTCCTGCAGCAGCACGATGTCCGGGTTCTCGGCCTCGAGGACGTCGAAGATCCGGTCCATCGCGTAGCGCCGGTCGCGCCCGCCGATGCCCTTGTGGATGTTCCAGGTCAGCAATCGCATCGTGTCCTCGTCTGCACAGGCAACCAGTCCGGATGTTGGCGCGCCCCGGCTCCATCGGGCAAGCTAGCCCGCAGCGACGCGTCGTCCAGGCGGGCAGGAGGGACCCATGTGTCGATTGTTCGGCTTCCGTTCGGTGATCCAGTCGGCGGTCCACCGCAGCCTGGTCGAGGCCGACAACGCGCTGGCCGTGCAGAGCCAGGAGCATCGCGACGGCTGGGGCGTCGCCTGGTACATGGCCGACGTCCCGCACCTGATCAAGGGGCAGTCCCCAGCGGTCGAGGACGCGATCTTCAGCCGCGTCAGCGGCATCGTCGCCTCCGAGACCGTGCTCGCGCACCTGCGCCTGGCGACGGCGGGCGAGATCAACGTGCTCAACACCCACCCGTTCCAGTTCGGTCGCTGGGTGTTCGCGCACAACGGCAAGGTCACGGACTTCCCGAGGCATCGCAAGGCGTTGCGGGCAGAGATCGCGCCCGCGTTGCAGCGCTTCGTCCTGGGCGACACCGACTCCGAGCTGCTGTTCTACATCTTCCTCAGCGAGCTCGGCCGGCGCGCCGATCCCCACCGCCGGGGCACCTCCATCGACGACATCGCCGCGTCGCTCTCGCACGTGGTCGACGTGGTCCGCGGCATCGCCGACATCGACGGCGCCGAGCCGAGCCTGATGACGTTCCTGGTCACGGATGGCCGCGCGATGGTGGCCCTGCGCCAGGGCAAGCCGCTGTTGTTCTCGACCCACAAGCGCTCGTGCCCGGATCGCGACGACTGCCCGTTCCTCGCGGCGTCGTGCGAGGCCCCGACCGAGGATGGCTTCGTCAACCACCTCATCATCTCGAGCGAACAGCTGCAGGGCAACAACGCCTGGATCGCGCTGCAAGACGGCGAGCTCGTGGGCGTCGACTGGCGCATGGTGCTGCACCGGGGGCGGCTGGGCGGGCCGATGGAGCGGGTGCGTCGCGTCGGCGAGGCGACGGTCGAGACCGCGGGCTGACCGATCGGCTCTGCAGCCCACGCCGAAGGCGCCACGCCGGTCCTCAGCGTCCAACGAAGGCCGGCGTCCGCTTCTCGAGCAGCGCCGCCATGCCCTCGCGTGCGTCTTGGGTCGCGACCGTCTCGGCTTGGGCGTACGCCTCACGTCGCGCCGCCGCGCGCGGATCCCAGCCCAAGCCCTCGGCGATCATGCGTCGCGTCGCGCGCACGGCGAGTGGGGCGTTGCCTGCGATCGTGGCCGCGAGCTCCATCGTTCGAGGCAAGACCTCGGCGGCGGGCAGGGCTTCGAGCAGCAACCCGGCCTGGATGGCCTCCGCGCCCAGCAGCAGGCGACCGGTCAGCAGCATCTCGGTCGCCCTTTGGGCGCCGACGACGCGCGGCAGCAGGTACGAGATGGCCATGCCGGGGCTCAGGCCGATGCGGACGAAGTTGGCGCCGTAACGCGCCGCCTCCGAGCCGATCCGCAGGTCGCAGAGCAGGGCGAGGCCGAAGCCGCCGCCGACCGCGTGGCCGTTCAGCGCGCCCAGGATCGGGACCTCGAGATCGAGCAGCTGCAGGAAGGGCCGGTACATCGCGAACGACTGCTCGTGCGGCAACCTGGCAGAGGCGTCGTCGCGCTGGATCTGGCTGCGGAAGTCGGCGCCGGCCGAGAAGCAGCTGCCTGTGCCGGTCACGACCAGCACGCGCAGGTCGGCGTCGTGACGGGCCATCTCGGCCGCGGCGCTGAACGCGTCGAGCAGCTCCGGCGTCATGCTGTTGCGGTTGTCCGGGCGCTGGAGCGTGATCACGCCGATCGCACCGTCGCGGCGGTAGCTCACCGCTGGCGGGGGGCTGCCTCCGTGGGCGTGGAGGCCATCGACCGGGTGGGCCGTGTCCGTGGGTGGCTTGTGCGATGCCATGGGATCCTCCGAAGGTTGCCGTCCGCTCGGCTCTCGTTTAGCGTGCGCGTCGGTTAGATACCAGATCGAGGCGACGTGTCTCGCCTCTCGGAGGGAACGATGGGGATCCTTGCAATCAACGCGCTGCGAACTTCGGCGTTGCGTCCCATGATGACGGTGGGCGCGGCATGCATCGCGATGACGCTGCTCCCGGCTTGCGGCACCAAGCGCCAGGTGGGCATCTGCGCCGACCTCGACACCGCGACCGAGAAGGGTGACGCCGATGCGCTCGTCGCGACGGGCGACGCCGCCTGGGAACAGCGCAAGGACGAAGCGCAGCTGCGCGCCGCCATCGCCGCGTGGGACAAGGCCCTGCGCGTCGACCCCAAGCGGACGGATGTCCGGGTCAAGATCTCGCGCGCCCGCTACTTCCTGGCTGACGGCTACGTCCGTGCCGACGAAGAGAAGGAAGAGGAGATGCTCGCGCTCTTCGACCAGGGCGTTCGTGACGCCGACACCGCGATGGCGCAGATCTCGTCGGGCTACCGTGACGGCATCTGCACCGAGAAGCCCTTCACCGAGGCGATCACCAAGGCCGACAAGTCCGCCGTGCCGGCGATGTACTGGTACGCGAGCAACCTGGGCAAGTGGGGCCTGGCCAAGGGAATCTTCACGATCCTCAAGTACAAGGACAACATCAAGGCGATGATGGACCGGATCGTCGAGCTCGACGACACGTTCTTCTACCACGCGCCGTACCGCTACTTCGGCGCCTACTACACCAAGGTGCCGTTCCCGGGCGGCGACATGCCCAAGAGCAAGGAGAACTTCGAGAAGTCGATCGCCGGCTCGCCGCAGTACCTCGCGACCAAGGTGCTGATGGCCGAGCAGTACTGCACCAAGGCCAAGGATCGCGCGACGTTCAAGCGCCTGCTCGACGAGGTGATCGCGTTCGACCTGACGACCGCCCCTGAGCTCGCGCCCGAGAACGCCATCGAGCAGAAGAAGGCCAAGGATCTGCTCGACGACATCGACACCTACTTCGGCGAAGAGTAGCCGCGTCGCCTCGCGGCGAAACGGTCGGCAAACCCCCGGGGTGGCGCGAGCTGCCTCGGGGGTTTGCGTTTCTTCACGCATGCTCGCTTTCGAGAGTCGGCGGATTCCGCTACACTTTTGAGGATCTGTGAGGGCAGGTCGGAGGTGGACATGCGTGATTGTCAGAACTTGTGCGCGACGGACGGGCAGGGGACGCGACGCATGCGCTGGCTGGCGCTGGTCGTCGTCCTGGGCTGGTCGACTGCGTGCGGCACAAGCGACGTGACGGTCGACGGGCCCAGCCTCGGCGGACCGGACGGGGCCAACCCGGGTGATGTCGTGGCCGGCGACGTCGCGGGCGGCGACGCCGGGGTCGATGGCGGCAAGGCGGACGTCGGCGACGCGAGCCCCTCCGACAGCACCAGCGACACCGGGACCCCCGGCGACACCGGCGGCGGCAAGCCCTGCCAGAGCGACATCGGCTGCATCGGCATGGCCGGCGAGTCGGCCTGCTCGAAGCCCCGCTGCCTCGGCGGGGTCTGCATGCTGGCCTCCGAGCCCAAAGGCGCGGCCTGTGATCTCGACGGCCTGGAGCCGGGCCCCTGCCAGGTCGCGATCTGTGACGGCCTCGGCAAGTGCAACTTCGCGCCAGGCCCGAACGGCACGCCTTGCGCCGGCGACAGCTCGAGCGCGTGCGCCTCGGCTTGCCAGAACGGCAGCTGCCAGGCCGCCGGCGCGGCCGATGACGGCAATCCGTGTACCCAGGACGTCTGCGGCCCCGACGGGACGATCCAGCACATCCCCCTGACCGACGCCAAGATCCCCTGCGATGACGGCGATCCGTGCACCGCCAACGAAGGTTGTGTCGCGGGCAGCTGCAAGGGCAAGTCCTCGACCTGCGACGACGGTATCGCCTGCACCATCGACTTCTGCGCTGCAGGCAAGGGCTGCGACCACCTGCCCGCGAGCGGCTTGTGCGACGACGGCAACCCGTGCACGACGGCCGAGTGCGGTCCGCAAGGCTGCGTGTCCAAGGCGCTGGCCGGCGCCCCCTGCGATGATGGCAACACCTGCACCAAGGGCGAGACCTGCGGCGCAGACGGCGGCTGTGGCGCCGGCAAGAGCGTCTGCGACTGCAAGACCGCCCAGGATTGCAATGGCGGCAACCTCTGCCTGCAGTTCGCCTGCGTCGACGGCGCCTGCCTGGCCACGCCCGGCATCGACCCGTGCGCCGGCAAGCAGGGCAGCGAGTGCGGCGCGTACCTCTGCGATCCTGCGACCGGTGGCTGCGCGTTCAAGCCGCTCAAGGAGGGCAAGCCTTGCGACGACGGCAACGTCTGCACCGCCAACAGCGCGTGCAAGGGCGGCGCGTGCGTGGGCGGCGGCAGCATCCCCTGCGACGACGGCAACGCCTGCACCGCTGACGCCTGCGACGCCAAGGCAGGCTGCGTGAGCAAGCCGACGACCGGCGCTTGCAACGACGGCAGCCCGTGCACCGTCAACGACGTCTGCTCGGCCGCCGGCTGCTACGGCAAGATCAAGGATTGCGCCGACGATCAGCCGTGCACCGCAGACAGCTGCGACGGCAACACCGGCGCCTGCGTGCACAGCCCGGATCCGAGCTGCCCGACCGACCAATGCAAGACCAACGCCGACTGTCCGCAGCCCGGCGCGCTCTGCAGCGAGGCGGTGTGCAAGGCCGGGACCTGCGTGGTCCAGGCCGTCCCGGGCTGCATCTCGGGCTGCAAGGACAACGCCTCCTGCGCCGACAACGATCCCTGCACGGTCGATACCTGCAGCATCACGGGCACCACCGGGGTGTGCAAGCACGCCAAGGATCCGAACTGCGCCGTCGGCTGCCAGAGCGACGCGGCTTGCGACGACAAGAACGCCTGCACCAAGGACGCCTGCCAGGTCTCAGCCGACGGCACGCAGAGCTGCATCCACGTCCAGATTCCGGGGTGTGGCACCACCGGATGTGGCCCCGACGGCGGCTGCGACGACAACGACCCCTGCACGACCGACGCCTGCAGCAACGGCCAATGCGTCCACAAGCCCAAGGCCTGTGACGATGGCAACGCCTGCACCAACGACGGATGCACCGGCGGCAAGTGCAGCTACGGCAGCAAGGTCTGCAACGACAACAACGTCTGCACCTACGACGCCTGCGACGTGCTCAGCGGCAAGTGCGTGTTCGCGCCGATCTTCGGCTGCGGTGGCGCGTGCAAGTCGACGTCGGATTGCGTCGACAACAACAGCTGCACCAACTCGTACTGCGCAGGCGGCAGCTGCACCAGCACGCCCAAGGTCTGCAACGACAACAACGCCTGCACCTACGACCAATGCAACCCCCTGACGGGGGCCTGCGTCTTCGCGCCGATCCCGGGGTGCAACAACGGCTGCAAGGTCAAGGCCGACTGCGACGACGGCGATCCCTGCACCTACGACAACTGCTCGACCTTCAATGGCACTTGCACCAACTCGAAGATCGGCAACTGCGATCCGACGGCGCCCAAGTGCAAGGTCACGGCCGATTGCAACGACAACAACCCGTGCACCACCGACAATTGCTCGTCGCTGACTGGCTTGTGCAGCTTCTACAAGGTGCCGAACTGTCTGATCGACGCGCCGTGCAAGTCCGACGGCGACTGCAACGACAAGAACGCCTGCAGCACCGACAAGTGCATCTCGGGCAAGTGCAAGATCACGCCGATCACGTGCGAGGACTTCAACCCTTGCACCAACGACTACTGCCAGAGCAGCAACGGCGCCTGCATCCATACGCAGAAGCCCGGCTGCTTCAACGAGACCTGCACGACCGACGCCAACTGCGACGACCAGAACAAGTGCACCAAGGACCTGTGCCTGTTCGGCTCGTGCCAGCACATCCAGGAACCGGGCTGCAAGTAGCGTGACATCGCATCCCCGGGGGCAGCCGGGCGCGGCGGCGACGTCGCAGGCGCCGGGCTGTCGAGGTCGGGATCAGCGAGGCGAGGCGAGGGCGCGTCGCGACTAGAGCGCGGTGCCGCCCGGGTAGCCGTAGCTGACGTAGTTGTCGTAGCCGTAGATGACGGTGCCGACGGGCTCGCTGGACTCGATGGTGTGGGTGCCGGGCGCGACGGCGATGCGCGCCGCCTTCCACTGGCCGCTGCCGAAGATCGAGAAGGCGCTCGGCGCCACGGGCTGGCCGTCGAGCAAGATCGCCGCGCCCTTGGGGCCCATGACGTTGACGTAGTTCTCCTTGTACTTGTCCGGCACCAGGAAGACGTACTGGCTCAGGTAGCGGTTGGTCGACACCGCGAGCATGAACGCAGGGTCGCCGATCTTGGCGTCGTCGATCTGCTTGATGTTCGGGCAGTCGGCGTTCTTCTGGCAGGTGATGGGCTCGCCGAGCGACGTGAAGTACTGCTCGCAGACCTTGCTGCCCGAGAACTTGGCGGTGCACGTGTCGTTGTTCGCGTCCGGCGCGTTGGCGCTGGCCATGAACTGGCCGACCATCACCGGCTTGTTGGCGATGAGCACGAAGTCGCTGCTCGACTCGAACTCCACCCACTCGCCGCGGTTGAGCTTCGGCAGCACGCCCTGGGGCGGGTCGGTGCTCATGACGGTGTTGTCCTCGGACGCAAGCACGCGCCAGACGTCCTTCTCGGCGCCGCGGGCCTTGAGCTTGGTCGCCAGGTACGACGTGCCCCAGGTGTTGATCGGGAAGAGCTGCTCCTCGAGGTGGTCGGCGCAGCAGGTCACCGGGCAGTCGGCGTTGCTGGTGCACGGCCAGCCCTGGACGACGCAGGCGCCCTGGGTCGCGCCCGGCTGGATCAGGCAGGTGTTGGTGTCCGGGACGTTGCTGCCCTCGGAGCCGCCGAAGACCGCGATGGGCTTGCTGCCCTTGATCCAGGTGCCCGTCAGGTCGGCGCCGAGCTCGTTGGTCTCGAGGTTGAGGACCTCGCCCTGCTTGAGCGAGAGCTTGATGACCTCGCCCTTGGACAGGCTCGGGATCCCCTTGCCGGCCAGGGTCTTGCAGCTGGCCTTGAGCTCGATGTCGGTCGTGCCCTCGTTGACCGCGACGACCGTCAGGGCGCCGCGCAGGTTGTTGAAGTTCTGCTGCCGCGACATCACGAAGTACTCGTTGCCGAGGCCATTGGCGGGCAGCAGCAGGCTCGCGTCGTTGGAGAACACGCCGACATTGCCGAGCGGGTTGAACTGGTAGGCGACGATCGGCACGTTCGACTTGATGCGGTAGGCGTTCGGGCCGATGCCGGTGCCGTCGACCTGGATCGGCGCAGGAAGGCCCCAGGCCACGTCCGGCAGGTCGAGCACCTTGAGCGCCTTGGGCGGGATGATGAAGCTCGTCGACTTGCCGGTGCTGGTGACGACCGTGACCGTCGCGGCCTTGGGCCGGGTGTTCGAGATGATCACGCTGTACTGCTGGTTCTGCGCGTCGCAGAGCTTCGGCCCGCACGGCACCTGGGCGTTGTCGAGGTCGACGGCCCAGTAGTCACAGCCGACGTTGGTGTTGCTCTTGACGTCGGCGCCGCACGGGTCGACGCAGAGGCCGCCGAGGCAGCCCAGGTCCTTGGCCGCGCAGTCGTTGACGACGTCCCAGCCGGAGCCATCGGGGCGGCAGGCCATCGCCTTGCCGTTCTCGCAGACCTTGAGGCCGCCGGTGCAGATCTGGCACTGGCCCTCCTGGCACACGGTCTCACCGCCGCACGAGAGCACGAAGTCGGCGTCGGTGCCGCTGCTGTTGCACTTCAGCACCGCCTTGCTGTCTTTCTTGCCGGCCGCCGGCGGCGCGCAGAACGTGGTGTCGGGCTTGCAGAGCGCACAGGTACCGCCGACGCAGAAGGGCGCGCCGTCGGGGCAGGCGGCGAGGTCCCAGCCCTTGCCGTCGGCCTTGCAGGTGGCGAGGAAGGCGCCCTGGCATTCGGTGCTGCCGGCCTTGCACGAGACGTCGACGCATTGGTAGCCCTTGCAGATCGTGCCGCCCTTGCAGTGGCTGTCGACGATGCACGGCACGCACTGGCCATCGAGGATGTTGCAGTACGGCGTGGCCGGGTGCGGGTTGCAATCCGACGGCTTGCCACAGATCGGCGCGGGCTTGCCGGTGTCCTGCGGCGTGGTGTCCTCGGCGCTGGCGGTGTCAGCCGCCGCCGTGTCGGCCGCCGCGGTGTCCTCGGCGCCAGCCGTGTCGACGAGCGAGGCGTCGTCGCCGCCAGCGCTGTCCTGGGTGCCGCTGGCCGAGTCGGCGAGATCGGCGGTGTCTGCCGTCGTGGCGGTGTCGACCTGACCGGCGCCGCTGTCGCTGATGACGAAGCCGCCGCCGGTGTCGGCCGCGCCGTTGTTGGTGGGCTGGCTGCACGCCGCCAAGGCGAGGATGGCGCACCAGACCCAGGGTTCCCGTCGCAGCATGGCCCGCACTCCTGTCGATTCGCGGCCGGTCTGACCGTGCAATCGCGGAAGCGTAGCGTTTTGGCAGCCGTCTCGCCAGCGTCAGTGCGAACGGTCAACTGCGCATGGTTTCGGCGACGGTGACGGCCGAGATGTCGTCGCCGATCGCGCCCTCGACCTCGTCGAGCGTGGCGCTGGCGGACTCCTCCATGCGCGCGTTGCCGGTCTCGCGCGCGATCGCGACGGCCTCGCTCGCGGCCGAGAGCGCCCCGGCCAGGTTGCCCCGGCGCAGGCGACACAGCGCCAGCAGGCGCAGCGTCTCGGGCAACAGGTCGAGCGCCGCCATCTTGCGCATCGCGACCTCGGCGGCGGCCAGCTCGACCTGGGCCGCCTCGATCTGGTTGCGATCGAGCAGGACGTTGCCCAGGTTGGTGCGCGCCGCCGTCAGGCCCTGGACGTAGGCGATCGCCTCGCAGGCCTCGACCGCGCTGCGGTAGTGCCGCTCGGCTGCGCCGAGGTCCTTGCCGACGTAGGCCGCGTTGCCGAGCGAGACCAAGGCCATCGCCGCGCCGATCCGGTCACCGCCGCGGGCGAAGCGTGACGACGCCGCGGCGTAGCGGGCCGACGCGGCGGCCAGATCCCCGGCCCTGGTCGCGAGGTGCCCGAGCACCGTCTCGATGCGGCCGATGCTGTTCTCGATGTCCGGGGTCGCCGGCGCGGTGGCGAAGCGCCGCAGCGCTTCGGTGGCGAGCAGCTCGGCGGCCTTGGCGTCGCCGCTGCGCAGCAGGACCATCGCGTGCCGCGCGGTGGCCAGCGCGGCGAGGCCCGCGCCGATGATGCCGCGGCCATGGACGCTCTGCGCGCGTCGGAAGGAGCTGATGGCGCTGTCGTACTCGCCGCGGCGCATCGCCACGTCGCCACGGACGATCTGGGCGCGGGCGCGGGCGTACTCGCCGGTCGTGCTGGGCACGGCGTCCGCGAGCTGTTCTGCAGCGCTGCCAGCGGTCGCCGCGTCGTCGAGCGCTCCGATCTGGGCGCCGAGCTCGCCGCGCAGCAGCAGGGCCTCGAGCAGGACGCCTCGCGCTTCTTCGACGGCCTCGGCGCCGAGCCAATCGCGTGACGTCTCGATCGCCGTGCCGAGGGCCTCGAATGCCTCGCGGTTGGCGAGCGCGCGCATCGACTCCTGGGCGCTCTTGAGCAAGAAACGGCTGGCCTGGGCCAGGTCGCCAGCGCCGAGGTAGTGCCGCGCCAGCAGCGTGCCGAAGCCGGGCGGCCGCTGGCCCTTCCAGGCCAGGAGCCATTGGCCGGCGCGCTCGTGCATCTCGCGGCGGCGCGCCTCGGGCAATGCAGCGGCGACGACCTCAGCGACCATGCCTTGGCGCAGGGCGACCTCACGCTGACCAGCGAAGCGCGCCGGCGCGACGACCCGGAGCTGGCCCGCCAGCACCAGGGCTTCGAGTTCCTCGGTCGCGATCGAGCGGTCGAGGATGGCGCTGACGAGGTCCTGGGGCGTCGCGTCGCCGACCAGCGCGACGGCCTCGACGATGCTGCGCTCGGCGGGCGGCAGCCGGCCGATGCGCTCGAGGACCAGCGCGATCAGGCCGCGTTCCAGGGCGCTGTCCACCGCGGCCAGCGAGTGGACGTCGAAGCCGTCGCCGTCGGCGCGCAGGGCCCCGGCGCCGATCAGCGCCTCGACGGCCTCCTCGAGCATCGCCGGACGGCCTCCGGCGAACTCGTGCAGTCGTGACGCCATCGCCGCAGGGACGGCGACACCGCCGAGCAGCTCGGCGACCAGGTCCCGGCTGGCGGTCGCGTCCAGAGCCGCCACGTCGACGACGCTGAGCCGACTGCCCGACACCGGCAGGGCGTCGAGCAGCGACGAGGAGCCCGCGGTGGTCATCGTCAGGGCGATCAGCACCGGCTCTGCGCTGAGCTCGCGCATCAGGTGGGCCAGCAGGGCGAGACTCTGCGGCCGGGCAAGGTCGGCGTCGTCGATGGCGATGACCAGGGGGCCGTCCGCCATCGCGCCGCGCACGAACGCCGTATAGGCGTCGAACGCCGCGGTCTCCTCGGCGTCGGTGGCGGGCCGCACCGCGCGCAGCTCGACCGTGCGATCGGCGCCGGCGCCGTGCAGGCGCAGCAGCGAGTCGACGTGGCGTCGGGCGCGCTCGGGCCCCTCGGCCTGCAGCGCCGGCAGGTTGCCCAGCAGCGACGCGAGCGGCGTGCGCGGCGGCGCGGCGGGCAACTCGGCCCGCATCAAGTCGACGAAGGGCTGCCAGGGCGAGGCCGCCAGCGCGCCGCAGCTCGTCGCGAGGATCCGCCACGATTGGCCCTTGAGCTGGTCGATCGCTTCGGCCAGCACCCGGCTGCGGCCGCTGCCGCGCTCGCCGACCAGGGCCGCCACGGCGAGGCCACGGCGGCGGGTGCAGTTGCGCGCGGCGCCCAGGATCTCGTCGAGGACGTCGTGGCGGCCGACCAGGGGCACGCGGTCCCGCGACGATTCGCCCCGCGCCGCCAGGCTGTCGCGCTTGCGGCCGACGCGGACGAAGGGCTCGGCCGGGTCGCCGTGGAAGCGACGTCGCAGCTCGCGCCACGCCGTCGCGTCGCAGAGGATCTGGCCGGCGCTGGCGGCCGCCGCGGCGCGGGCGGCGTCGATCGGCGTGCCGAGCAACGCCACCTGGCCCCAGGCCGACGCCTGGCCGCGGGTCGCCAACGGGCCGAGGCCCAGGCCCACGCCGAAGTCCAACAGCTCGTCGCCCGACGCAGCGTGGCGGTCTTCGGCGTCGCGCAGCCAGGCGCGCGCAGCGTCGACCGCCGCCTCGACCTCGCCGTCGCGCATGCCCCCGAGGCCAAACGCCGCGACGCATTCGCGGCCGACCGTCGCCAGCGTGCGGCCGCCCTCGCGCTCGACCAGCGAGGCGAAGCGACCGGCGAGCTGCACCGCGTCGGCTGCAGGCAACCGGGCGACGAGCACGGCCGCCACCATCGAGCGCGGCCCTGCGTCCGCGTCGTCGAGCAGCCAGCGCCCCGGCGCGCGCAGGCTGGTGCCGCAGGCGGCGCAGAACCAGCGTTCACCGTTGCGCCGCGTGTTGCAGGCCGGGCACGACAGCAGCGGCAACGGCGCGCCGCAGGCGTTGCAGAAGCCAGCGTCGCCGGGGTTGCGATGGTCGCAGACCGGGCAGCTGCAGCCTGCGCCCGACGAGGACGCCAGGCCGCCGACGGCCTCCAGCAGCGCGTCGGCGAACTCGGTCACGGTGGCGTAGCGGTCGTCGGCGCTCTTCTGCAGCGCCTTCTGCAGCACGGCGTCGAGCGCAGCCCGCACGCCGGATTCGACGCCATCGAGCGACGGCAGGTGCGCCGGAGCGTCGACCAGGTGCGCGATCAGCAGCGCCTGGGTGCCCTGGCGCCAGATCGGCATCGCGCCGGTGAGCATGCGGTAGACCAGGACGGCGAGGGCGTATTGGTCGGCGCGACCGTCGATGGCTCCACCCTGGATCTGCTCGGGCGGCATATACGCTGGGGTGCCGAGCAGCCTGGCCTTGGCGCTGACCTCGCTGTCGCGCGCGGACTCGGCGAAGACCCGCGCGAGGCCGAAATCTGCGACCTTTGCGATCATGCCGCCCGAGGCCAACCGGCGCAGCAGCACGTTGCCGGGCTTGATGTCGCGATGGATGATGCCCAACGCGTGTGCCTCGGCGAGCGCCGACGCGATCTGGCGGCCGATGTGGATCGCCTCGTCCACGGCGAGTCGACCACGGCGGACCAGCAGCTCGTCGAGGTTCTCGCCCTCGACGAACTCCATCGCCAGGTACCAGCTCTCGTCGAGGCGACCGAAGCCGAGGATGCCGACCACGTTGGGGTGCGCGATGCGCCCGAGCAGGCGGGCTTCGCGCTGGAACCGCGCGCCGGCTTCGGCGTCGCCGACCATGTCGCCGTGCAGGACCTTGACCGCCACCCGCCGCTCGAGCCGGATGTCGCGGGCGACGTAGACGCGCCCCATGCCGCCATGCGCGAGGAAGCGCTCGATCTCGTAGGTATCCGCGACGCACGCGCCGTCGGGCAGGGTCTCGTCGCGCGTCATGGCGTTGCGTCCTTCGGTGGGACGATCTCCAGCGTGGTCGTGCCTTGATCGGTCGAGGCCGCAGGGGGCGGCGCCGGGTTGCGCGGCGTTCCGTCCGGATCGCAGCCCATGCGCGCGAGGATCCAGTCGCCGGGCACGGCGAGGTCCAGGCCGACGCGGCCGCCCTTCGGGTCGAGGATCCGGGCTTGGTCGAGCAGGGCGTCGAGTTCGCTGCGGCCCTCGGATCGCGCGAACTGGCGCAGCATCGCCACGCCGCCGCGCAGCGCCGCGCCGATCTCCTCGGCGTCCTTGCCCGAGTCGGTGTCGATGTCGAAGCTCATCGCCGCTCGGTCGTCGACGTCGACGCGCATGCCGACCTTGCGCACCAGGCGACGGATCACCTCCAGCTGTGGCGTCTCGCTGCCCGGCGGTGGTTGGGTCCCGGGATCTCCCCCGGCACCGAGCATCTCGGCCAGGTCGTCGCCCAGCATCTGGCCCTCGATGTCGGCCTTGGCCACGCGGCTCGTCTCGGCCGGCGCGCGACCCTCGAAGCGATCGACGGCCTGCTGCAGCTCGAGCTTGGAGTCCGCCATCAGGACGCTGTGATCGCCGAGGACGGCGACGTGGTTGCGGCCACCGTCGTCGTCGCCGAGTTCGTAGATCCGGGCCCCGTCGCCGTAGGCCACGCCCGTCCCGGCGGACGCGGGCAGCTTGAACGCCCCGAGGCGACCACCGAACGCCAGCACGTTGGTCCCGGTGCCGATGGTCTCGAGGTCGCGGTCGACGGCGATGCCGAATTCGTCGCGCATCCGCGCCAACGCAGCGTCGACGCGTTCGCCCCGGCACTTCATCATCTTGCGGGCCAGCGGGCTGCGGCCGATCGTCGCGAAGTCGATCAGCAGGTGGCCGTGCCCCGGCGCTGCCAGCGCCCGGCGCATCGCCTCGCGGCCGCTGCGGGTGCCGTCCGCGAGAGGCGGCAGCGCGCCGGGCAGCCGCAGCCGGGCCTGATCGTCGGGCGCGTCGGCGGCCTGCTCGGACTCCGGCCGCACCACGGGGGGCGCCTGGTCCGCGGCCGACTCGGCGGCGCTGCTCTCACGATCGCGGGGGTAGGCGATGTGCAGGTCGGGATCGCTGCGGTCCAGCAGGCCGACGACGATCGCCAGCGTCAGCAGCATCAAGGCGACGAGCGCGAAGGCCCAGACGCGGCTGCCACGTCGGCCACGGCCCGCGTTGGCGCGCGCCGCCGGTGGTTCCCGCTGGGGCGACGACCCGTCTGTCGTGCGCGATCCGCCCGTCGGATCGCGGCCCATGCTGCCCATGCCGTCCCCCCAGCCGACCCGCCCGTTCGATCGCGGGCGACCTGGCTGTCTCGTCCCGCGCGCGTCGAGCGGCGCGCGCCAGCTGCCAACGACTCACCAATCCCGACGTTGCACCACCCAAGCCGCCGCGGCTAGAGCCGAGGCTGCAAAGAGCAGCGTCGTGCCCAACGCGATCCCCGACGCCGCCCAGTCCACCTCTGCGCTGCTCGCCAACCTTGCACCGAGGTCGGCCACACCACGCAGGCGCGGCAGCGGCGCCATCAGCACCGCGGCGACGTCGCGGACCCAGCCGCGTTCGAAGAACTGCAGCACGTCCTCGCGCTCGGAGGTCGCCACCGAGACGATGTAGAGCAGCAGCCCGGTTCCCGCAGCCAGCGCCGACGACCGGGCGATCGTGGTCGCCAGCAACATGCCCGCGTAGATCGCCCCGAACGCGACCGACGCCGCGATCGCGCCGGCGAGGGGCGCGACGGTCGCGATGCCGGCCTTCCATGCCAGCACCGCCGAGAAGCCGCCGACGGCGAAGGCCGTGCACGCCAGGGCGACGAGGCCGACCCCGACGTAGGTGCCGAGCACCAGGTCCAGCCGCCGCACCGGCAGCGAGAGCAGCAGCTCGATCCGCCCCGGCGACAGCGCGTGGACGGCGATGTCCGCGGTCGCGACGACACCGAACAGGATGCCGAGGTGGAACACCGTCAGCCCCAGGGCGCGGAAGATCGGCCGCATCGCCTCGCCGGCGTCCGTGCCCGCAGCGCCGAGGCCGAGGACGTCACCAAAGAGCCGCGACGAGACGATGACGCCCTCGACCACGTCGATGTCGAGCGCCAGGGCCAGCGCGACCTGCGCCACGGCCAGCAGGGCCACGATCCCGGCGATGGTCTTGCGCGCGAACGCCTCGCGCACGACGTCCGCCGCGATGTGGCCGACGTTGCGCCACAAGCTGTTGGGCGCGACGGCCGGCGGTCGCGGCTCTGGCGCGTGGCTCGGCGTCTGGCTCATGCGTCGCGCTCCACGACGCTCGCCATGATCTCCTCGAGCGTCCGGTTCGGGCGGCTGATCTCGGCGATCGCGATGTCGGCGTCCAGGATCCGCCGCAGCATCGGCGCCAGCTGGCCGGGCAGGGCGCTGGCGTCTGCGCCCTGGACCACGAAACCGAGCAAGCCCGGCTGGTCGAGCGCCGGATCGCGCACCAAGCCGGCGTCCGTGGCGACCGCGGCGACCTGCGCCGGCTCGGCGCCCGCGACCAGGCGGACCAGGGTCCGGTGCTGCGTCCGCAGCTCGGCGAGGTCGCCCTCGAGCACCACGCGGCCACGGGCGACGATCGCGACCCGGTCGCAGATCAGCTCCGACTCGGCGAGCAGATGGCTGTTGAGGAAGATCGTCGTGCCCTGCGCGGCGACTTCGCGGATCACGTCGCGGATCGCGGCGCGCCCGAGCGGATCGATGCCGTCGGTCGGCTCGTCGAGCACCAGCAGCTCTGGCGCGCCGAGCAGCGCCGACGCCAGGCCGGCGCGTTGGCGCATCCCCTTGGACCAGCCGCCCGCGCTCCGTCGCCACGCCGCCCGCTCGAGGCCGACACGCTGCAGCGTCGCCTCGATGTGCTGGTCGAGCGCCTCGCCGCGCAGCGCCTCGCGCGTCAGGCCACGCAGGCGCGCGACGCTGCGCAACAGGCCGAAGGCATCGAGATGCCGCGGGATCTGCAGGTTCTCGGGCAGGTAGCCGATCCGCGCCCGGACCGCGACCTCGTCCGGCGAGCCGCCCAGCACCGTGACCTCACCGTCGTCGGGCCGCGCGATGCCCAGCAAGGTCTTGATGAACGTCGTCTTGCCCGCGCCGTTCGGGCCTACCAGGCCAAAAACGGCACCGTAGGGGACGACGACGGACAAGCCGTCCAGGGCGGCCACCGCGCCAAAGCGTTTGCGCAGCTCGCGCGCGTCGATGGCGGCGCCACGCGCCACGCTGGCGCTCACGCCGCGGCTGCCGGCTGCGCCGCGCGGCGACGCAACACCAACGAGGTGATCTCGTGCTGCGCAGCGAGGCGCATCGGCGGCCCCCACGAGCCCGTGCCGCGGCTGACGTAGATCCAGCTGCGGCCGCGGTGGCGGTGCAGGCCGGCGACGTAGGGCTGGACCAGCGCCACCAGGTAGCCGAAGGGCCAGATCTGTCCGCCGTGGGTGTGCCCGCTCAGGACGAGGTCGATGCCAAAGGCTGCGGCCTCGTCGATCTGCTTGGGTTGATGCGCCAACAACAGCGACGGCACCGTGGGATCGCGGTCCCTGGCGGCGCGCGGCAGATCCGGGCCGTGATCGCCGCCGAACCGGCCTGCGGTCCAGTCGTCGACGCCGAGAACGTCGAGCCTGGCGCCGTCGTGGTCGAGCTGCAGACGCTCGTTGCGCAGCGGGCGGATACCCAGACCGCGGAAGTGGGCAAGCCACTCGTCCGCGCCCGAGTAGTACTCATGGTTGCCGGTGACCATGAAGCTGCCGTGGCGGCTGTGCAGGGTCGCCAGCGGCGCGACGTCGTGCGCCAGGTTGGCGACCGAGCCGTCGAGCAGGTCGCCGGTCAAGGCCACGAGATCGGCCTGTTCGGCGTTGGCCAGCGCCACGACCTGCTCGACGTAGTCGCGCTGGATCAACGCCGAGACGTGCAGGTCCGAGATCTGGACGATGCGGAAGCCGTCGAGCGCCGCAGGAAGATCGTCGATCGGCACCTCGACGCGCACCACGGCCGGCGCCGCCGCCGCGCTGCGCAGCGCGGCCGCGCCCGCGACCACGGCGCTCAGGCTCGCCCCGCCGCCCAGGACGCGGGCCATCATCATCCGTCGCTCGGGATCGAAGGCGTCGGCCTCGCCTCCGGCGCCAAAACGCGCCCACAGCCCATGGGCCAGCCGCAGCAGCTCCGAGCCGCCGAGCGCGAGCATGGTGACGAAGACCAGCCCCATCCACACGAACGCACCCTGGCCGAGCGCACGCGCCAGCGCGCCGCCAAAAAGCCGCGTGCTGGCGACGCCCGTCATCGTCAACACCGCCAGCGCCGCGATCGCCACCGTCAGCAGCGTCGACCAGGGCGCAGGGATCATTGGATCGCGGACGAGGCGGACCCAAAGCCAGCGGTGGGCGAGGCCGACGACCGCCGAGCCGACGAGCATGAACAGCGCGACCGACAGCCACCGACCCATGACGCCCCCTCATGCGGCCACGGCCGCGGTCGGAGCACAACCCCGAGCAGCCACGCGCGATTCCCGGTGGATCCGGTCCGTCCACCTCCGCGCGGACGGGCCGCACCACGCGGGCTCGACTCAGATGCGGCCGAGCCGGGTCATCGTCATCAGGCCGTAGATGGCGACCACCAGGGCCAGCTGCAGCCCGGTGCCGAGCAGGACCTCGCGGCGATGGCCCTGGCCGGCCTGGTCCCCACGAACGAACGCCGTGACCTTGCGCTTGCCGAGCACCTCGATCGGTCCCCACAGCAGCAGGCCCGCCCAGAGGCCGGGGCGCAGCAGGCCGTAGCCCGCCTGCGCGTTCATCACCAGCAGCAGCGCGATGCCGAGCACCACGTTGATCCGGCCGACGTTGAGCAGGCCGATCCGGTGCACGCGGTCGAGGATGGCGGCGAGGTTGGGCTTGTCGCCGGCGCCGAGCAGGCCGAGCACGAAGCCGACCAGCGAGAGCGCGAAGATCAGGTAGCCGAGGCCCTGGTGGGCGTGTTGCAGGGGCGCGAGCATGGTGGACTCCAGCGCGGCGTCGGGCCGCAGGGCGCGGACCATAGCCTCGCGGCGGCGCGGACGAAAGCCCGCGTCGCGCAAGCGGCCGGATGGCCGGCTGTCGCCTCGCGCTTGCCGCTCGCCGCGCCATCTGCCACAACCCGGCCATGACCGACCGGCAGGCCAACAGCAAGGCGGGGTCGCGCGCCGACTTCGACGTCTACGTCGCGCGTCCGGTCGCCTGTCCGTACCTGCCCGATCGCGAGGAAGGCAAGCTCCTGGTGCCGCTCGACGGCGACGACCCGGCAGCCCGCTACGACATGCTGATCGCCAACGGGTTCCGCCGCAGCCATCGCTGGGCCTATCGACCTCGCTGCGTGGGCTGCACCGCCTGCGTGCCGGTCCGAATCGACGCCAGCGCGTTCACGCCGAGCCGGACGCAGCGGCGGGTCGCCAAGCGCTCTGCCGCCCTGACGCTGACGTGCGAGCCCGCGCGCAGCGACGCCGAGGTCGAGTCGCTGTTGATCCGCTACGTCCAGGCTCGCCACGGCGACGGCTCGATGGCCGCCATGGGCCCCGAGGAGGTCGCGGCCATGATCGAGGAGACCACGGTCCGCACCGAGCTCTGGCGCCTGCGCGACAGCGACGGCGTGCTCGTCGCCTGGATGCTCGTGGACGCGGTTCAGGACGGGCTTTCGCTCGTGTATTCGGCATTTGCGCCCGAGCGTGCCCGCGACAGCGTCGGCGTGGTCTGGGTGCTGCGCGCCGTCGACGAGGCGCGACGCCGGGGGCGACCGCACGTCTACCTCGGCTACTGGGTGCAGGGCTGCCGCAAGATGGAGTACAAGGCCGGATTCTCGGCCCTGCAGGCGTTCGGCGCGTCTGGCTGGCGGCCGCTGGCTGCGGTGCCCGAGGCCAAGGAGCCCCATTGAGTCCAGAGCCGCTGCTCGAGTCGACCCATGCGCCCGAAGTCGCCGCCAGGCAGACGCTCGCGGCGCTGATCGCGACCTACGGCGCCGGCGACGCCGCTTGGGATCGCGACTTCTGCCGGCGACTCGCCGCAGAGCTGCACGCGGTCTCGGACCGGCTCGTGTTCGAACCGCTCGAGCGCCTGGGCCTGGTCGACGTCGCCATCACGCTCCGCCTCGAACGTGACGTCGACGTCGTCGTCACCGGCCGCGTGCCCGACGTTCCCGGCGAGCTGACGCTGCGCTGGTCGAGCGCGGACCTCGACGAGATCATCGTCCGACTCGCGCCGTCGTCGCTGCCCGATCCCGCGCTGCTGTGCACGCTCGACGGCAGCTGGCGGGGCCGCAGTGGCCGGATCGTCGCCGCTGTCCACGGCACGCAGCTGGCGCCGGGCCAGGCCGTGCGGGCGCGCGCCCTCGCCACGATCGGCGACCGCACCGAGGTCCGCGTCGAGGCTGGCGGGCGCGGCTGGAGCGTGCCACCGGCAAGCGTCCGCTGGGACGACGAGCCGACCGCGCGTGCCAGCGCGGCGCTCGCGCTGCTGGCGCGCCATGTGCCCCTCGACGCCCAGGAACGCGGCCACGCCGACGCGATCGCGGCCCTGCTGCGGCGGGGCGAGGCCGGCGAGCTCGACCCCTTCGCCCGCACCACGTTCGCGCCGGGCCACATCACGGCCAGCGCCTTCTTGCTCTCGGCCGATCTGCGCTCGGTGCTGCTGGTCTGGCATACGACGCTGCGGCGCTGGTTGCAGCCCGGCGGTCACGTCGAGCCCGGCGATCCCGACGTGGTCGCGGCGGCGCTGCGCGAGGTCGAGGAAGAGACGGCCCTGCGCGGCTGCACGCCGCTCGGCGACGGCCTGTTCGACGTCGACGTCCACGCGATCCCGCCGCGCACCGGCAAGCGGGTCGAACCCGGCCACGAGCACTTCGACCTGCGCATCGCGTTGGTCGTGCCCGAGGACGCGACCGCCGTCGCTGGCGACGGCGTCTCGGAGGTCCGCTGGATCGCCCTCGACGCCTTCGACGCTCTGGTGGCCAGCGGTGAACTCGAGACCGACGCGTCCGTCCTGCGCGCCGTCGAGCGATTGCGTCGCCATGTCGGCGCCGGGCACAGGCCTGGCGCCGACGACCGCCCCGGCGCGACGCCCACCACGACCACGAGGCCCCGACCATGACCGACCACGTCCAGCCCCCCGTCCGCATCGGCACCCGCGGGAGCCCGCTCGCGCTGGCCCAGGCGTACGAAGTGCGTGATCGCCTCGCTGCAGCGTGGCCCGCGCTGGCCCATGCCGGCGCGATCGAGATCGTCGTGCTCTCGACCCAAGGCGATCGCGTGCTCGATCGACCCCTGGCCGAGATCGGCGGCAAGGGCCTGTTCACCGAGGAGATCGAGGCCGGCCTGCTCGATGGCTCGCTCGACATCGCCGTGCACTCGATGAAGGACATGCCGACCGCGCTGCCGGACGGGTTGACGATCCCGTGCCTGCTGCCGCGTGAGGATCCGCGCGATGCGCTGCTGCTGCGCGAGGGCCTCGCCCTCGATCCGGCCGCGTCCGCGCGTGGCGACTGGCTCGCGGCGCTGCCGCGCGGCGCCCGCGTCGGCACCTCAAGCCTGCGGCGTGCGGCGCAGGTCCGGGCGTTGCGTCCGGATCTGGAGGTCGTCGGCTTTCGCGGCAACGTCCAGACCCGCCTGCGCAAGCTGGCCGAAGGCGTCGCCGACGCGACGCTGCTGGCGCGCGCCGGCCTGAACCGCCTCGGCCTCGAGCACGGCGTCTCGCTGGCGCCCGAGGCGTCACTGCCGGCGGTGGCCCAGGGTGCCATCGGCATCGAATGCCGCAGCGACGACGACGCGATGGCCCGGCTGCTGGCGCCGCTCGCGTGCCGCGACACCATGCGCCGCGTCCACGCCGAGCGCGCCATGCTCGAGGCGCTCGACGGTAGCTGCCGCACGCCGATCGCCGGCCTCGCCGAGCTGGTGCCGGACGGCCACGGCGGCGTCGGGCTGCGCTTGCGCGGCCTGGTCGCCCGCGACGATGGCAGCCGCGTCTGGCGCGCCGAGCAGACCTGGTCAGCGGCGACCCTGGCCAGCGATGGTGGGCCCGAGGCCCTGGGCCGCGCCGTGGCGGCAGACTTGCTGCGGCTACGCGCCGAGGGCTGAGGCGCCGTCGCGCGAGGCGCGCTGCGCGCGTTGGTGCGCACGCAGCTCCTGCGGGCCCAGAAACAGGCCAAACGGCGCCGCATGATCGCGGTGATGGTGCGCGTGGTGGGCGTTGCGCACCCGCCGCAGGAACGCGCTGCGCGCCAGGAAGGCCACCGGCAGCCGACCGTGGATGAAGCCGTCGTGGACGGTGAAGTACGCCGCGCCAAAGGCCGTCATGCCGAAGCCCCAACCCGCGAGCGGCGCTACCTGCCAGCGCAGCCCGGCGTAGACCATCGGCGCGGCGATGAGCGCGTGCATCACGGCGAAGATGTCGTTGCGCTCCCACCAGCCGCTGCGCGGCGCATGGTGCGAAGCGTGGCTGCCCCAGAGCGGCCCATGCCACAGCGCGCGGTGGATCCAACGCGACCAGAACTCCATGCCGACGAAGGCGACCAGCAGGGGCAACCAGAACCAAAGGTCTCGAACCATCGACGTCCCCGCCTCGTGGCCTCGCGCCACGGCTTGCGCCGCGTTGGATGCGGCGAGGCCCGGCCGGGTGCGCGCGCGGATGGTCGGAGACGAGGGTCGAGGCTAGAACGCGCCCGAAGACATGTGCCGGGCCGGACCCACCGCGCGCTCGAGCAGCCGCCACGGCTCGGAGCGGTGGAACAGGTCGAGCAGGTGCGGGCAGATCGAGCCGGCGTCGGCCTCGGACTCGAGGATGCGCATCGCGCGATCGTGCGGAACGGCGGCCTTGTAGGGGCGGTCGCTGGCGGTGAGCGCGTCGTAGATGTCGACGATGGTCATGATGCGCGACTGCACCGGGATCGCTGCCGGCTCGAGGCGCTGCGGGTAGCCGCGGCCGTTGAGCTTCTCGTGGTGCTTGTGCGCGATATCCGGGACGTTCGCGAGGTCGCGGGTCCACGGGATCTGGCTCAAGAACTGGTAGGTGTGCACGACGTGGTCTTCGATCTGGCGCCGCTCGTCGTCGGTCAGCGTGCCGCGCGGGATCGACAGCGAGCGCAGCTCGTTTTCGTGCAGCAGCGCCGCCTCGACGCCGCGGCCGTCGCGGAAGGATCGGGCCGCGATCTCGCGCAGTCGCTCGAAGCCGCCGGCCTCGAGCACGGTCGGCCGGTTGCATTGCTCGATGAACGCCCACAGCCCGTCGAGCTCCTGCAGCGCGCGCTGCTCGTGCTCGGCGATCTCGGCGATCCGCGCCGCGGCGGCGGCGTCCAGTCCCGCAGGCGCCAGGGCCTGGACCCGACGCTCTGCGTGCTCGTGCCGGCAGGAGACGCGGGCGCAGTCGAAGCGGGCCTGCAGCAAGTCCAGCTCGTGCGGGTAGAGCTTGTTGGCCTTGACCAGCACGTGCTCGCGCACGCCGACCTTGCCGAAGTCGTGCAGCAGCGCGGCATACCGCAGCTCGCGCAGCTCGGCGTCGTTGAAGCGCACGCCGCGGTAGATCGCCGGCGCGTCCTGGTTGATCGCCTCGGCCAGGCCGATCGACAGCGTCGCCACGCGCTCGCTATGGCCGGACGTCGTCGGATCGCGCGCTTCGATCGCGTACACGCTGGCGCGGATGAAGCCGTCGAACAGGCGACGGATGTCCTGGTGCAGGATCGCGTTCTCGATCGACACCGCGGCGACGGCGCCCAGCGCCATCAGCATCTCTTGATCCTCGGGATCGTAGGCGCGGTTACGGGCCTTGTTCAGCGCCTGGATCACGCCCGTGCACTCGCCGTGGGTGTCGATCATCGGCACCGACAGGATGTTGCGCGTGCGGTAGCCGCTGGCCTTGTCGACCGCCGGGTTGAAGCGCGGGTCGCTGTAGGCGTCTGGGATGTGGACGGACTGCAACGACGCGGCGCATTGGCCGACGATGCCCTGGCCGATCGGCACCCGCAGCTGGCCACCGTCGAGGCCCTGGGCGATCTTGGCCCAGAGCTCGCCGCGCTTCTTGTCGACGATGAACAGCGAGCAGCGATCGGACTCCGTCACCCGCTTGGCCTCGCCGAGGATGATGTCCAGCATGAAGTTGATGTCGTGCGTGGCGCCGAGCTGCTTGGCGACGTCGAGCAGGCCCTGCAGCTTGCCGTTGCGGCGGCGATGCTCGACCAGCTCGCTGGCCAGGCGCGACACTTCGCTCGCGACGGACAGGATGTCGATCTTCGAGTCTTCTCGAATCGCGACGGACAGCTCGTCCCCATCTTGGAAGCGGCGGCGATCATGCATGTCGAAGGTCTGGATCCTCTCGTCGCGAGGGTGCGCACTGCCTGGAGGCCTTTGGCCCAAAGGTACGGCATCGGATCGTCGGGAGCAAATCCCTTCGTCATGGCGCCGTGGGTTTGTCGCCCACCCGCCGATCCGGTCGTCGGGATCTCGCTCAGCGGGCCATGCCGGGCGGCAGCGCGGGCAGGACTGCCACATCGGCCTCGGTCGACGCCATCGGCCAAACGCAGTAGTCGACGCTGGTCCAGCCTGCGGGCCGGTGGTTGCCGCTGAAGCCGATGCCGCCAAACGGCTGCGTCGACAGCGCGCCGTTGGTCGGGCGGTTGCGGTTGACGATGCCCGCGCGCACGCGGCTGCGGAAGGTGTCGAACTGCGCCTCGTCGCCGCCGATCAACGCCGCCGAGAGCCCGTAGCGCGTCGCTGCCGCCACGCGCAGCGCCTGCTCGAACGAGTCGACACGCAGCACGTGCAGCAGGGGACCGAAGACCTCCTCGTCGGGCAGCGCGGGGCCGAGTGCCGTCACGTCCAGCACGCCGGGCGACAGCGCTGCGGGCGACCAGGGCAGCCGCTGCATCGGCAGCAGCACCTGCGCCCCCCCCGCGACCCGCTGCTGCCAGGCGGCCCAGACGCGGTCGGCCGCGCCCGGATCGACGAGCGGGCCGCAGAAAGGCGCCGGATCTGCGGTCGCCGCCGCGATGTGCACGTTCGCGGCCGCCTCGACCACCGCCGCGACGACCGCGTCGCCGTCCGCGCCGTGCGGCACGATCAGGCGACGCGCGCTGGTGCAACGCTGGCCCGTGGTCAGCATCGACGAGAGCACGACCAGGCGGCCCAACACATCAGGATCGAGCGGCGGCTGCACCACCATCGGGTTGTTGCCGCCCATCTCGAGCGCCAGCATCACTTCGGTGCGCCCGGCGAGGGCGCGGTGGATCGCGCGACCCGCCTGCGAACTGCCGGTGAACGCGACACCATCGATGCCGGGGTGCGCCACCAGCGCCTCGCCCGTGCCGCGATCGCCGGGCAGCAGCTGGACCGCCTCGGCCGGCAGCCCGGCGTCGAGCAGCAGCGAGACCATCGCCATCGACGACTGCGGCGCGTATTCGCTGGCCTTGAGCACCACGGTGTTGCCGGCGAGCAGGGCCGGGACCAGGTGGCCGTTCGGCAGGTGCAGCGGCAGGTTGTAGGGCACGAAGATCGCGAACACGCCGTGTGCCTGGTGGCGCACGGCGCCGCGGAAGCCGGCCTGCTGGCTGCTGGCGTCGGCGGCGCGCTCGGCGAAGGCCCGCACCGTCAGCTCCACCTTGCCCGCGATGGCGCCCGCCTCTTCGAGGCACTCCCAGCGCGGCTTGCCGACCTCGGCGGCGAGGATGTCCGCCAGCGCGTCCTTGTACTCGTTGGCCAACGCCGCGTACCGGCGCAGGATCGCCAGTCGTTCGTCGAAGGGCGTCGACGCCCAGGCCGGGAACGCGGCCTTGGCGCTGCAGACGGCGTCGTCCACCTGCGCGACGGTCGCGGCGCGGAAGGGCGGGCGATCCTCGCCCAAGGGCCCCCGCATGCGCAGCCAGCTGCCGTCGCCGCTCAGGCGCTGGCCAGCGATCCAGGCGGCGGCGAGTTCGTGGGTGTCGGTCTGGAGGGCATGCATCAGGGCTCCGATCCCAGGCGTCCTGCCGACGCGCTGGCGAGGTGTGGCGCTGGCTGGGCAATCGTGGCGTCGTCTAGCTGGCGGCGCCCGTCGCGCCGCGTCGGCTCGCTGGCAGCGGGCAGACCCGCACCTTGGCGCCGGTGTCGATCTGCAGCGCGCGCATCGTCGCTGCGTCGAGGCCCACCGAGCCGTCGCTGGCTTGCCAGGCGACGCTGAGCACGGCGCGGAAGTCGCGCAGGCCACGGTTGCTGACCATGACCTGGCGGCCCTGGTACCCCGCCGCCGCGCCCACCGGCGCCGGGATGGCCGTCAGCACCTCGCTGGTCGCGATCGTGCGTACGGCGCCGACGTCGGCGATCAGCACCGGGCCAGCCTCGAAGGGGTCAAGCCAATCGGTCAGGCTGAAGCCCTCGTCCTTGAGGATGTCCATCGCCGGCAGCGTCGCCGGGTGGACCGCGCCGATCACGGCCTGCGCCGCCTTGGGCAGCAGGTCGACGAAGATCCGCTCGCGCGGCAGCAGGTGCTGGACAAAGCCGCGCACCGTATGGGTGTGCAGGTCGGCCTCGGGCAGGTCCATGCGGAAGAAGTGGCGGCCGAGCGCGTCCCAGAACGCCGAGCCGCCGTCCTCTTCGATCCAGCCGCGCAGCTCGGCGATGACGCGATGCTCGAAGCGCAGGCGCTGGTCGGCCATGAACAAGAAGCGCGCCAGCGACAGGAACCGGCCGACGCCGAGGCCGCGCGCCGATGGGTCGAGCAGCAACGAACCGACCATCGCCGGGCCGTGCGGCAGCTCCAGCACCTCGAGCACCCGCACATCGCGCGGCATGTCGATCGCCGCGCCGATCCGCAACGAGTCGAGCCGGTAGGCGAAGTAGGGCACGTCGCCGCCGACCTGGCCGTAGCAGCCGGAGCAGCCCGCCATGCCGCTGCGCTCGTCGTCGAACAGGCCAAAGAGGTAAGCCGACTCCCAGCGCGGCAGGTCGGTGCGCTCCATCGACTCGAGGCTGGTCAGCACCCGGCGTTCGAGGATGGCGCGATCCTTGGGCAGCGACGTCATGCCGTGGTCGGCGCGCGCCACGAGCGTCACGAACGCGGGCAGGTCGTCCGTCTCCAAAGGTCGATACACGAACATGGCGTCCCCCCGATCCTGGTTGCGACGTGCCGCGCGGTCAGGCCGCGATCAGCCCGGAATTCCGGCCTCGGCGGCGACCTGGGCCATCGTCGCCTCGAGGATCGCCGCGGCGGCGTCGATCTCGGCGTCCGTCACCACGAGCAGCGGCGGCAGGAAGCGCAGGCGCGTCGGCTCGGCGCCGGCGTTGAAGCCGAGCAGGCCGTTGTCGTAGAGCTTCATCAGCAGCTTGTTCGCGAGCTTGCCGTCGCCGCCGAAGGGCGTGAACCCGACCATCGCGCCGACGCCGAACGGGCCCTCGACCCAGCCGGGGTGCCGCGCCGCGATCTGCTGCAGGTGCGAGACGAAACGGTCGTGGATCGCGCTGTTGCGGCCGTTCGGGCCGTAGAAGCCGCCGTCGCGCAGGCCGACGATCACCTCGAGGCCGACGCGGATCGCCGCCGACGAGCCGGTGAAGGTCTGGCTGAGCAGGCCGGCGCCGGGGTTGATCGCGGCGGTGTAGAGCGTGGCGCAGACCTGGCTCAGCTTGCCGATCGTCACGACGTCGACCAGGTCGTCGAGGCCGTAGTGCTGGAACGCGAACATCTGCGAGGTGCGGCCGAACGATTGGATCTCGTCGACCAGCACGCCGACGCCGTGGGCGCGGCAGACCGTCAGCAGCTCGCGGAAGAATTCGCTGGTGCCGGTGTAGTAGCCGCCTTCGCCCTGGACCAGCTCGAGCAGGAACATCGCGTGCTGGCCCTTGTAGCGCTCGAGGTGGCGCTTGAGCACGGTGACGGCGTGGCGGGTGCTCGCCTCGGGCTTGCTCGGATCGAAGAACGGCACGTAGTCGACGTCGACGGTCTTGGGCACGCCGACGCGGTACGCCGCCTTGTCCGTGACCCAGCTCATTCCGAGGGTGCGGCCGGCGAAGCAGTGCGAGAACGCGAGGATGCGCGTCGCCGGGGCCTTGGCCTGGAACAGGATCTTGGCGCCGTTCTCGTTCGCCATCGCGCCCGTCGTCGACAGGAAGCAATGGGCGAAGCGCGCCTTGCCGTCGACCGGGCTGGCGAAGCGGTTGGCCTCGGCCAGCAGCGTCTCGGACAGCGTCAGGCTCTCGGGGTTCTGCTGCAGGTTGCCCTGCATCACGGTGTCGCCGAGGGCGCTGTCGAGCCGGGCGTCGAGCATCTGCAGCGGGCTGTGGCCGAACGGATGCGCGCCGATGCCGCCGATGAAGTCGAGTTTGACCGAGCCGTCGGCCAGCTCGACCCAGGCGCCGTGACCCAGGCCGGAGCCGAGGTACGGGAAGAACAGGCCGCGACCGCGGGCCGCGGCGAAGCGATCGAGCATCGCTGCGTAGTCGCCGGCCAGGGCGGGATCCGCAGGCGTCGGCGTCGCCGGCAGCGCTTGGGTGTGGTCCTGCAGCGCCGCGTGCAGCAGGGCGCGGGCCTGGGCGACGCGCGGATCGTCGAGCAGCGCGGCAAATCGGGTCTGGTTCATGGGGCGCTCCTGAGGTGCCCGCCCCGGCCAAGCGCGGGGCGACTCTGGCGCTCTGCTACCGCATCGTGGCGTCGGACGCCAGACCAGAGTCATCGACCCGCGAAGCGTCAAAAATGGCCGCACCATCTTGTCACGGAGTGTCATCTAGAGGCATGACGCAGGGGCCGCGCGCTGGCGGCACCCTCCACCACCCACCGGAGCCGCGATGAGCAACGAGCACCATTACAAAGCAAACCTCCGCGACATCTACTTCAACCTCTTTGAAGTGCTGAAGATTCAGGAGACGAGCCTCGGACATGGTCCCTTCGTGATGGAGGAGGACGACGTTCGCGGCGCGATCGACGCCATGGCCGAGATGGCCGAGGGCCCCTACGCCCAGGGCTTCGCCTCTGCCGATCGCGAGGGCCTGCAGTTCGATGGCAAGGGCAACGTCAAGGTTCCAAAGGGGGTTCGCGAGTCGCTGAAGGCGTATTTCGACGCCGATTGGCACCTGCTCGAGACCGCGCCCGAGCTCGGTGGCTATGGCGCGCCGCCGTCGGTCTCGTGGTCGGGCTTCGAGTTGCTCGCGGGTGCGCACGCCGCGGCGACCTTCTACCTGCTCGGCGCGGTCAACGCGCGCGTGATCGCGGCCAACGGCACGCCGAGCCAGGTCGATCGCTTCGCCCGCAACGCGATCAAGCGCAAGTGGACCGGCACCATGTGCCTGACCGAGCCCGACGCCGGCAGCGACGTCGGCGAGGCGCGCAGCAGCGCCGTGCACCACGAGGGCGACGTCTGGAAGCTCTCGGGCACCAAGCGCTTCATCACCAACGGCGACGCCGACAACTTCGAAAACGTGCTGCACCTCGTGCTGGCGCGGCCCGAGGGCGCTGGCGTCGGCACCAAGGGCCTGAGCATGTTCATCGTGCCGAAGTTCCTGGTGAACGACGACGGAACGCCGGGCGCGCGCAACGGCATGTGGGTCAGCAAGATCGAAGAGAAGATGGGCCTGCACGCCTCGGCGACCTGCGAGATGGTCATGGGCGACGATCGCGGCCCTTGCTACGGCTGGCTCGTCGGCGAGAAGCACGACGGCATCCGCCAGATGTTCCAGGTCATCGAGTACGCGCGCATGGCCGTCGGCTACAAGAGCTTCGCGACCTTGTCGACCGCGTACCTCAACGCCCGCCAGTATGCGAGTGAGCGCATCCAGGGCCCGGATCTGGCCCAGGCCACCGACAAGCACGCGCCGCGCGTCGCCATCCTGCGCCACCCGGACGTGCGCCGGATGCTGATGGCGCAGAAGGCGACCGCCGAGGGCCTGCGCGCGATGGCGATGTACACCGCCTGGGTCCAGGACCAGGTCGAGATCCTCGGTGGCCACGGCGAGGACGCCGCCGACGGCATGGATCGCCGCAACGACCTGCTGCTGCCGCTGGTCAAGGGCTACGGCTCCGAGAAGGCCTGGGAGATGCTGACGCTGAGCCTGCAGACCCTCGGCGGCTCCGGCTACGTCGCCGACTACCCGATGGAGCAGTACCTGCGCGACCAGAAGATCGACACGCTCTACGAGGGCACGACGCACATCCAATCGCTCGATCTGCTCTTCCGCAAGATCGCCCGCGACGGCGGCCAGACGTTCGGTGCGCTGCTCGAGGAGATCAAGGCGACGGTCGATGCGGCCGGCGATCCCGCGCTCGCCGCGGCGCGGGCCCGCCTGGGGCGCGCGCTCGCCGACATGGAGGGCCTGTTCGGCGCGATGATGGCCAAGATGGAGGAGTCCATCTACCACGTGGGCCTGAACTCCAACCGCATCCTGTTCGCCGTGGCCGAGCTGATCATCGGCTGGCGCCTGGTGGTCGGCGCCGACGTCGCCGCCGCGGCGCTGGCCAACGCGGGCCGCAAGGACAAGGGCTTCTACCAGGGCAAGATCGCCGTGGCCGATTGGTGGGCGGCGCAGGTGCTGCCGAACCTGACGCTGACGCGCAAGCTGATGGAGGCGAGCGACCTCTCGCTGATGGAGTTGGCCGACGAGGCGTTCTGAGCCTCGCCGCGCGTGGGCCGTGATAGCCGCCTAGGCCCGCGTGTCGGCGTCTGCGGCGTCGTCTTCGGCGTCGTCTGCGGCGTCGTCTGCGGCGTCGTCCTCGTTCGCCCCGCGTGGCGTGGGCAAGAACGGCACGATGCCGAGCGGCAGCAGCGACAGCAGCAAGCCGGCCGCGATCACGGGCACATAGCCCGTGGCCTCCGCGACGGCGCCGGCGATCCAGGGCCCAGGTGCCTTGCCCAGCACCTCGATCGCCGCGAGCGCCGTGTAGTGGCTCGCGCCGATGCGCCGATCCACCGACGCCATCATCCAGGCGAAGATCGTCGTCGTCAGCGCGCCGCCGGCGGCGTGTTCGAGCGCGGTGACGACCGCGAGCGTCGATTCGTTGACGCCGAACACCGCGATCGCCAACGTCATCCCCAGCGGCAGCGCGCGCAGCACCAGCGTCGTCGCCAACGCACGGCTGGCGCCCTGGCTAGCGAACAACCAGCCGCCGAACGCCGAGCCGAGCAGGCCCGCGCCCATGCCGACCGTGCCGACCCACATGCCGATGGCGCTGGCGCCGATGCCGGCGTCGACCAGCATCGGCTTGAACAGCATGTCGATCATCGACTCGCCGAGCTTGTAGCTGCCGATCAGCAACAGCAGGGGCCGCGCCGGCCTGGCCTTGACCACGCGCAGCAGCGTCGCCAGGACCTCGCGCACCGCGACGCGTCGGCGGACAGAGCGGGCGTCGGCCGCGCCCGGGCCGTGGCCGCGTGGATCGCGATGTCGCTCGCCCGTCGCGGTCGCAGCGACGATCAGGCAGCCGAGCTGGATCACCGCCATGCCGACAAAGAGCGCGGCCCAGCCGGCGCGGCCGGCCAGCCAGACCAGCAGGCCACCGCCGGTCATCATGCCGATCTTGTAGCCGACGACCTGCGCGCTGTTGCCCCAGCCCAACTCGTTCGGCCGCAGCAGGTCGACCGCGAAGCCGTCGGTGGCGATGTCCTGGGTGGCCGCCCAGATGTTCATCGCCAGCACGCAGCCGAGCAGGGCCGCGGTGTGCTGGCTCGGGTCCAGCTGCGACGCGACCAGGCAGGTGACGACCTGCAGCGCCTGCATCGCGACCAGCCAGCTGCGTCGTCGACCGAGGCCGAGCAGGTCCACGGCGTCGACCCAGGGCGACCAGAGCGGTTTGAGCGCCCAGGGTAGGGCCAGCAAGCTCGCAAATCCCAACATCTGCAACGAGGCGCCAGCCTCGCGCAGCTGCACGGGCAGGGCGGTCGCCTGGAAGCCGAACGGGACGCCCTGGCCGATGTAGAGCGCGGCGAGAATTGCGATCTTCCGGGCGTTCGCGGCGGCACTGGCGCGTGCCGGGGTGTCTGCGTCCACCATCTTCCCCTCCCTTGGCTGGCCTCGGCACCGCCCGCGCTGCTGCGCCCCTGGCGAGCGTGACTTTCGGACCGGAACGATGGTATTTTTGCGGACTGTGTTCGGCACCACGATGGTCCCGAGCGTGCGTTCCCCGACCGTGGACCGTCATGCCAGGAACACCGCCATGATGGAATGTCCGAAGTGCCACGCGCGGTACGCAGACAACTTCAAGTTCTGCGGCACCGACGGCACGCTGCTGCGCGCGATCCGCGTCACGGACCCCCTACTGGGCCACGTGATCGCCGGCACCTACCGCATCCACTCGGCGCTCGGCAGCGGCGGCTATGGCGTCGTCTACAAGGCCAGCCACGAGCGACTGCCGAGCTTCGTCGCGATCAAGGTGCTGTCGCGCCAGCGGGCCAAGGACGACGTCGCGGTCGCCCGCTTCAAGCGCGAGGTCGAGGCCGAGGCGGTGATCGTCCACCCGCACATCGTCAAGGTCCTGGACTACGGTCATGATCCCTTCGCCGGCTACTTCATCGTCATGGAGCACCTGGTCGGCGAGGACCTTGGTGGCCACCTCGAGCGTGGCAAGTTGCCCCATATCCTCGACACTTTCGCGATCATGGAGCAGGCGGGCGGCGCGCTTGCGGCGGCGCATCGGCTGGGCATCGTCCACCGCGACATCAAGGCCGACAACATCTTCCTGGTCGCCGACGAGAGCGAGCAGCAGGGATTTTCGGTCAAGCTGCTCGACTTCGGCGTCGCCAAGCTGACCAAGCCCGTCTTCGCCGACAGCGGCGCCCCCGAGCGCGCCGAGCTGCACAGCACGATGGCCAACACGATGCTCGGGTCGCCGTGCACCGTGAGCCCCGAGATCCTGCGCGGCCAGTCCGCCGACGCGCGCGCCGACATCTACTCGCTCGGCGCGATGCTCTACGAGATGCTGACCGGCCAGATCCTGTTCTCGGCGCGCAACGTCGAGTCGATGCTCGAACGGATCGTCTACGAGACGCCGACGCCGCCTTCGCGCGTCGAGGGGGCGTCGTGGATCCTGCCCGAGCTCGACGCCCTGGTCCTGTCGATGCTGGAGAAGAAGCCCGAACATCGGCCCCAGACCGTCGAGGCCGTGCTCCGGGGCCTCGACCGCATCCGGCCCCAGGTCGAGCGCGCCTGGGCAGGCCAGTTCCTCGCCGGCGGACGCAGCGATCGCCTGATCGAGCTCGGCAGCCAGGTCAAGGGCAAGGGCAAGAAGACCTCGCCCAAGTCGCCGGTGACGACGGCTCTCTACATCGATCAGAAGCCGATCCCGAGCCCGCCGGACCGGCCGCGGCCCCTGGTGCTGGTCGTGGACGACGATCGCGCCGTGCGTGGCATCCTTCGCCAGTTGGTCGTCGCCGCCGGCTACGACTGTGAGGCGCTCGAGGGCGGTCGCGAGGCGCTGGAGTGGTTCGCCGACAACCCGTCGCCGGACCTGATGGTGCTCGACCTGCTGATGCCCGGCATCGACGGCATCCGATTCTTGAAGGAGCTGCGGGCCCGCGGCTGGCGCGGCCCGGTCGTGGTCTGCTCCGGCGTCGGATCCGCCACCCTGCGGGCCGAAGCCGAGCGGATGCCGCACGTCACCTTCCTTGACAAGGTCGGCGAGCTCCACCGCGTCGGTGAAGTCCTGCGGGCGGCGGCCAGCGCCGCGGGCTGATCGCCGCGCGACGCCGGGCACGCCGGCCGGACGCTCTGGCTGGCCGACGCCTGCCAACGCCTGCGCGGACCGCAGCAGGCACTCCCCGAACGAGGCGACGACGATGCCACCCCCGCCCAACGAGACCGCGACAAGCCGCGCCGCGCTCGCCACGGGCGCTGCGTTGGGGGCGGGTCTGATCGTCGCCGGCTGCGCGTTCGTCGCGCCCGCGGCCGTGACCGCGGCGGTGGCCGTTGTCGCGTCCGTCGCGGCGTCGTGGGCCATCCGGCGCGCCGTGCAGCCGTCAGGTGGTGCTGTTGCTGCCCTGAAGCCCGAGATCGCCGCCGATGTGGCGCCGGCGGCGCCGGACGAGCTGCGGCCGCGCAAGCTGGCCCTGCGCGACACCAACACCTTCGACCTGCCGGCGGCCTTGCGCTCGACGGCCCCGGCCACGGCGGCGGCGATGCCAGCCGCGTCGTCAGCCGTGTCGCCAGCCGTGCCGTCAGCCGCCTCGTCAGCCGCATCGCCGGCTGCAGCATCCGCCGCGTCGCCTGCGTCGCCTGCGACCGCTGCGACGGCTGTGGCGCTGCCGCCGCGCCCGACCGGGCTCTCGGGCGGCGTCGAAGTGCCGGCGCTCCGCATGTCCGCCCTGCCGCCGCGCAGCCCCTCGGGGGTCACCGCGGTCGAAGGCGGCAGCAGCGCGGCGCGCGAGGACGTCTCGAACGCCGCCCGCGCCGCCCTCGCCGCGCAGACCGAGTTCGTCGCGCGGATGAGCCACGAGCTGCGCACGCCGATGCACGGCGTCATCGGCATGGCGGGGCTGCTGCTCGACACGCGGCTGGACGCCGAGCAGCGCGAATGGGTCGATACGATCCGCACCTCGGCGAATGCGCTGCTGTTGGTGGTCAACGATATCCTGGACTTCTCGAAGGCAGACGCCGACCAGATCCTGCTCGACGCCGTCGACTTCGATCCGAACGCGCTCGCCGGCGACGTCGTGCGCCTGCTCGCGCCCCTGGCCCATGAGCGGCACCTCGATCTCGTGCTGCTGCGCGACGCCACGTTGCCCGGCCGCCTGGTCGGCGACCCCGGGCGGCTGCGCCAGGTGCTGATGAACCTCGTCGGCAACGCCATCAAGTTCACCGAGACCGGCCGTGTCGAGGTCGAGCTGCACCTGGTCGGCGGCGGCGTGGCGCCTGGCGAGCTCGTCGAGCTCCAGTTCACGATCCGCGACACGGGTATCGGCATCGCGCCCGACGCGCTCGAGCTGATCTTCCGGCCATTTGCCCAGGCCGACAGCTCGACCACGCGGCGCTTTGGCGGCACCGGTCTCGGGCTCGCGATCAGCCAGCAGATCGTGCGCAAGATGGGCGGGGAGATCACGGTCGACTCGACCCTGCACCGAGGCAGCACCTTCCGCTTCTGTGTCTCGCTGCCCGTTGCGCAGCCCGCACCCGCCTGGATCGCGCCCGAAGACGCCGCCGGCGCGGGCCTCAGCGGCCGCAGAGCCCTGCTGCTGGTCGAGGACGACCGGCCGTTCCGCGATGTGCTCGCGATGCTCGAAGCCCACGGGGTCGACGTCACCATCGCGCGCGGCCGCGACAACCTGCACGCCACGCTCGCCGCGGGCATCCACGGCAGGCGGCCCTTCGAGCTGCTGGTCGTCGACGCGGCGAGCGCCAACGAGCTGACCCTGGACGTCGCGCGCGGCCTCGCGACGGCCGCCCTCGAGCCCGCACCCGTGGTCGCGCTGCTCACCGACGAAGAGACGCCGGGCGCCAGCAAGGCCGTCGAACTTGCGGGCTATACGCTCTGGTTGTCGCGACCTCTCGACCGCGAGCTGCTCGGCGATGGTCTCGTCGGGGCCTTCGCCAGCGCGGGCGCCAAGCGGCGCACGGGGCGCAAGGCGACGTTCATGGTCACGCGGCATCAGGTCGTCGAGGCGCGGGCGGCCAGCCGGCCCCGCGTGCTGCTGGCCGAGGACAACCGGGTCAACCAACTCATCGGCGTGCGGCTGCTCGAGCGCGCCGGGCTCGAGGTCGACGTCGTCAGCGACGGTGGCGCGGCGCTCGCGGCCGTCGACCGGCATCGCTATGACGCCGTCTTCCTCGACCTGCAGATGCCCGTGCTGGACGGCCTGCAGGTCGCGCGCAAGCTGCGCGCCGCCGAGCTGCCTGGCAGCCACCTGCCGATCATCGCCATGACGGCGAGCGCGCTCGAGCGCGACAAGATCGCCGCAGCCGAGGCTGGCATGGACGACCACCTCGGCAAGCCGGTCGAGCCGGCGGCCCTGCAGCGGGTGCTCCAGCGCTGGCTCGCGCCGCCGCGTCCGTCCGGGGGCGGCGCTCCGACGAGCCGGGCACCATCGCTGCCGTCGGGCAAGGGCACAGTGGTCACGCCGTTCCCGGACGCCCTGCGCGAGGCGCTGGATCCGACCAGCACGCCGCCGTTCAGCCCCGCCGCCACCGGCTCGGTGGCGTGGCGCGACGTCCGACCAGCGTCCGGGCTCTGGCAGGCCGCGACCGGCGACCTCAGCGCCCGCGTGCCGACGTTCTTCGGCCCCGACGAGGGCGTGCGCCATCAGCCGTCGTTGCGGCCGGTCCAGTTGACCGCCACGGCGCGCAACAGCACGCCGCTGCGGATCCCCATGTTCGGCCGCGAGAGCGAGGAGCCGCGGACGAGTGGACCGACAGGGGCGCCGCGGGGGGCACCGGCTGCTGCTGCACCGGCTGCTGCTGCACCGCCCGCTGCACCGCCCGCTGCACCGCACGATCCATCGCCTCCGCGGTCCGATGCCTCGTTGCCCATCGACACCGTCGCCTTGGCGCAGCTGCGGCGCGCTGGCGGCCAGGACGTCGTGCGGGTCGCGATCGACCTCTTCCTCGAGTCCGCCGACGAGGGCTTGATCGAGCTCCGTGCTGCGCGCGACGCGGCCGACACAGCCGGATTTGCTGCGCTCGCCCACCGGATGCGCGGCGCCGCCGGCAGCGTCGGGGCGCAGCGCTTCGCCGCGGCGTTGACGGCCATCGAAGACGACCCGGCGACCGCCCTCGCCACGGCCAGCACGCTCGCCGACCTCAGCCGCGAGCTCGAGGCGGCGCGCACCGCGCTGACGGCGTACCGGCGCATGGACTCTGGCACCTACAGCCCGCTGCCCGTCACGCCGGCGCGGTCTCGCGCGGAATTCGGCGCCGAGCCGCCCGATCCCGGGCCGCTGGATGACGCTTGGTGAGGATGCCGATTTCACGGACCCTGCGCGTGCGGCATCCAAGGACATGAGCTCGCGCACGCTGCCCATCGCCGCCTCGCTCCCACCGCAACGCCCCGCTGGCCGGGCGCGCGAGACCTCGATGGACGTCGCCCCCGACCTGCACGACGAAGCCAGGTTGGTGCGCGGCGTGCTGGCTGGCGACGGCGAGGCGTTCGCTCGCCTCGTGCGGCCTCATCTGCCGATGTTGCTGCGTGTCGGGCATCGCGCGACGCGGGATCGCGCGCTGGGCGAGGACGCGGTGCAAGAGGCCCTGACCATCGCCGCCCGCGAGATGGGGCAGTACCAGGTCGGCACGTCGATCCGGGCGTGGCTGGCGTCGATCGTCGCGACCCGTGGGTTCACGCTGGTGCGGAGCGAAGCGCGGCGTCGCAGCCGTGACGAGCGTTCCGAGGCACCCGGCCACGCCCTGTCGCCCCATGACGTCATCCAAGGCCGGCAGACCGCGGCCCGAATCGACGCCATCCTCGCCGAGATGCCCGAGAAGCGCAGGCTGGCGGCGATGTTGCGCCTCGATGCCGGCATGGACTACGCCGAGATCGCGACGGCGGTCGGCTCCACCGAGGAGTCTGCGCGCGCCCTGGTCTACCTGGCGGTCAAGACGCTGCGCCGGGAGCTGCGAGACGAGGAGGTCCGACCATGACACGCCACCACGACGAGCAGGCGCCGGGACCCGGGACGTTCGAGGCCGACGGCCTTGGCGGCCACGGGGAACGCGTCGCGATCGAGGGCGCGGACCTGCGCGAGGCGGTCGCGGGGCTCGAGGAACAGGACGTGGCGGCGATGGCGGCGCTCTTTGACGCGAGCGACGTGGCCGCGATCGACGAGGTCGCCGTCGCCCGGCTGGAGCGCTTCGCGCGGACGTCGGCCGTGGCGCCGCGGCCACAGCCGATGACGGCGCAGCAGCCCGGGCCGGCCCGCTCACGTTGGCGAGCATGGGCTGCGGTCGGAGCGTGCGCGCTGGCGGCCGCGATCGGCGCGTTGGTCCTGCGGCCGACGGCGCCGGCGCCAGAGACGTCCGCGGTCGCCCTGGCCGAGGCGCCAGCGGCCGCGGCGGGCAGCTGGTCGGCTGACGACCCGCTCGATTTCTTCGGCACCAGCGCGACCTATGCCCAGGCGGACCTGCTGCCGGATGAGTTCGACGAGGCCTGGGGCGACGACGGCCTGTAGCCGTGTGCGCGGCCATGGGAGTCCGCCTGCCGTCTTGATGCGGGCGGCACGCCGTGCGATCCTCTGGGCCCCTGGCGCGCGAGGCGTCGTCGGCGGCGCGCTCGCCGCGGCGCGGTGCCGTGAAGGACGGAGGCGGACATGGCGCGGAAGCATCCTCGAACGTTGGCGCGTGGCGTGCTGGCCCTGGCGATGGGCCTCGTCGGCCTCTTTGGCCTCGTGGCACCAGGCTGCGCGAGCGACGATGGCGGCAGCGGCGTGCCGCAGGGGCCTCGCGAAGTGCAGCTGGCGCTCAACCAGGGCGTCGTCCTGTCGACCGGCGAGGTCCTGTCCTCGGCCAGCTACCTCAAGGCCGACCTGATCCTCTACAAGAACCAGGGAGGCTTCGACCTGAAGCCGGGCAGCGAAGCCCCGGGCCAACAGATGGCCATGGGCGTCTTTGGCAACGGCGGCGTCGAGACGGTCTTCACCAGCCTCGACCAGGTCCCCGCCAGCAAGGCCAAGGCGAGCAACGTCACCTACATGAGCGACGTCGGGACCGGCTTTGGCGCCGTCGTCCAGCACAACATCGGTGACGGCTGGTCGAAGATCTGGGTCAAGCAGGCGATCGCGAGTTCGGGCATCGTCGTCATCCAATGGCAGGCGATCGACTGACAGAGCCGATTCGTCGGGCCAGGCGACGGACCTGGGCGTCGCCACGAGCGAATCGACGAGGGTGGCAACCAACGGTGCATGGCGACGTCGCGAACCGACGCGCGGAGGGTGGATGCGCAAGCAGGTCGCGTTGATCACCGGGGCGAATGGCGAGATCGGGCACGGCTTGGTCGAGGCGCTCGTCGCGCGCGGCGAGCTCGGCATCGTCGCGTTGGACCTGAACCCGGTCTCGGAGTCGCTCGCCAGCCACCTCGAGGCAGCGCTGGTCGGCGACATCCTCGACCGCAACCTGATCGAGCGGCTGATCTCGGAGTACGACGTCCGCGAGATCTACCACCTCGCCGCGCTGCTCTCGACCCGCTCGGAGTTCACGCCCGACACGGCCCATCGGGTCAATGTCGGCGGCACGCTCGACCTGCTGCGCCTAGCGGCGGACCAGGCGCGTCGCGGCGGGCATCCCGTGACGTTCCTGTTTCCGAGCTCGATCGCGATCTACGGCATCGAGAGCCGCGAAGCCAAGGCGCGCGCCGGTCGGGTCGCCGAAGGCAGCTACAACCAGCCGACGACGATGTACGGCTGCAACAAGCTCTACTGCGAGCACCTGGGCCGCTACTTCAGCGAGCACTACGGTCAGCTCGACGCGCATTTCCGCAAGAGTGGCGTTGACTTCCGGGCGCTGCGCTTCCCGGGGCTGATGAGCGCGCAGACCACGCCGTCCGGTGGCACCAGCGATTGGGGCCCCGAACTGCTGCACTCCGCCGCGAGCGGCAAGCGCTACGAATGCTTCGTCGGCCCCGACGCGCGCTTGCCGTTCATGGCGATGCCGGATGCCGTCCGCGCTATCGTCGAGCTCGCCCATGCCCCTGCTGCGCAGCTGCAGCAGCGGATCTTCAACATCGGCGCGTTCAGCGCCTCGGCCGCCGAGATCGCTGAGCGGGCCGAGCGCGCGTTCCCGGGCGCCGACCTGGGCTGGGCCGAGCCCGGAGCGCGCGCCGCCATCGTCGACTCGTGGCCGGCCGACGTCGACGACTCTGCAGCGCGCAGCCAGTGGGGCTGGCAGCCGCACTACGACGCCGATCGCGCTTTCGACGACTACCTGATCCCCGAGCTTCGCCGGCGGTACCAACGATGACTCGAGTGCCGCTCGCCGCCGATCGTTGCTCCGTGCGGTGCCCCGCCGACCGCAGCCGCCCTTGGCGTCGCGCCTGGTCGCCGCGCGGGTGGATCGCGCTCGGGCTGCCGCTGGCCGTGATCGCGGCGTGCGGCAGGGCACCCGAGGCCAGCGGCGCCGGCGCGGAGCCGGCGTCGTCTGCCACGCCGGCGGTCGATCCGCCAGCGCCCGCCGGCGCCGCAGCCGCGCCAGCCGCAGCCGCGCCAGCTGCAGCCGTCCCAGCCGACGCGACGGTGCAGGGCGACAAGGCCGCGCCGCCGATCGCCGAACACGACCCGCAGCTCGTGCGGCGCGTCGTCGAGGCCTACGAGCGCGTCCGATCCGACCTCTACGAAGGAGACTTCCGCGCGGCGAAGCTCCACGCCATCGACGTCGGCAGCATCGCGTCCGAGCGCCGGGACGAGGTCTACGTCGAGCTGGCCGACGCGGCGCGGTCGGTGACGCAGCAGCGGTCGATCGACGGCTCGCGCACGGCCTTCCAGACGCTGAGCCGCACCCTCTGGGCCATCGTCGCTGACACGCCGGTCGTGGCCGGCGCGGCGCGCGGCTACGGCTGCACGGGCGTCGGTCACGAGCGCTGGCTGCAGATCGGCCCGTCATTGCCGGGCAACCCGTACCGCGGTCGCACCGCCGACGCTTGCGCCGACGAGCTGCCGCTGCGCCGGTAGGGCCGTCTACGGCACCGTCGCCCACCAGCTGCGGTGGATCTTGCGGTCGCGGAACTCGGGCGGCACGGTCTGTTCGCTCGTCTCGCTCCAGAACATGCCGTCAAAGACCCGCGGGTCGAGCTCGAACTCGCGGAAGTTCGTCGAGAACAGCAACGAGGCGCCTGGCCGCATCACCGACCGCAGGCGGGCGATCAAGCCCGGATGGTCGCGCTGGATGTCGAACGTCGAGCGCGTGCGTTTGCTGTTGCTGAAGCTCGGCGGATCGCAGATGACCAGGTCCCAGCCATCGCCGCGCTCGATCGCCTGGTCGAGGAAGCTGCGCACGTCGACGGGCAGGACGTGGTGCCGGCGCGGATCGTCGACGCCGTTGGCCCGCAGGTTCTCGACCGCCCAATCGCAGTAGGTGCGCGACAGGTCGACGCTGGTCGTGCTGGCGGCGCCGCCGACTGCCGCGTGGACGCTGAAGGCGGCCGTGTAGGCAAAGACGTTGAGCACGTGCTTGCCCTTGGCTTCGGCGCGGACGCGGGCTCGCGCGATCCGGTGGTCGAGGAACAGGCCCGTGTCGAGGTAGCGCTCGAGGTCGACGTGCAGCTTGACCGGGCCCTCGTGGACCAGCAGCGGTGCGTTCCGCTCCGGGCGCGGCTGGTATTGCTCGCTGCCTTTCTGGCGCGCCCGCTCCTTCCAATGCACCGCCGACTCGGGGATCTCCAGCGAGATCGCCAGTATTTCCACGGCCATCCGTAGCCGGGCTTCGCGTAGGACAGGCTGCTGCTCGAAGCCGCGGCTCCAGACCGAGACATGCAGGTGGTCCTGGTAGCGGTCGATCGTCAACGGCAGCTCGGGGATGTCGCGGTCGTACAGGCGCCAGCAATCGGTCTCGGCCGCCGCGCGCTGGCGCGCGGTCTTGCGCCACGATTTCTCGCAGCGATCGCGCAGCCAGGCGCCGTGCAGCTCGCCCTGGGCCAGCGCCGCCGTCAGCTCGACGTCGGTCGGAGGCGGCGGGGCGAAGCTCGGCGTCGCGCTCGGCAGCGCGCGGTTCGTGGGCGGTCGCATCGGCGGCTCGCGCCGGGGGCGTCCATGTCCTTGGTTCATGCGCCGATCCCCAAGCGCAGCTCCAGGCCGAGCTTGATCAGCTCGCGGGCGACCCGGCTGATGGTCTTGAGGTTCTTGACCTTGGACTGGCCGGACATCCGCGGCCGCACCGCGATCGTCGTCTCGGCCGCGGCCACGCCGTCCCGGAGCAGGCGGATCGGCAGCTCGAAGTTGAAGAAGAAGCTCTCGCTCTTGCTTGCAACCGTCGAGAACAAAGCGGTTTGAAACAGATAGACGCCATCGAATCGCCGGCGCACGCCGGTGCTGGCCCACATCACCGCCTTGAGGCCTTCGCTGAGGATCTTGCGGTCCAACCCGTCGGCCTGCTCGAAGCGGTCGGGGAAGTGGCACGTCACCAAGCCCACCGCCGGATCCCGCGCCGCCGCCCGCAGCAGATGGCTCAGCTCAGACGGCGCGATCTGGCCATCCGCCGGGATCATCGTCACCCACTGCCGCGTCGCCGCGGCGAACCCGGTCTTGAGCGCGCCGCCGATGCCGCGATTGCGTGGGTAGGAGAGCACGCGCACGCGCTCCTCGTCGCCGGTGAAGCCCTCGGCCATCGCCGCCCTGGCCGCGTCGGCGGTGCCGTCGGACGATCCGTCGTCGACGACCAGCAGCTCCCAATCCTCGACGTGACCGCGCAGCCACGCCGCGGCTTCGTGCATCGTGGCGCCGACGTTCTCGGCTTCGTTGTAGGCGAACACGACGAGGGTGAGCGAGGGCCACATCATCGCAGCAGCATGCGACGGCTATCGGTCATCAGCAAGCGGCAGCCGCCGCAGTGGGGGCGCTCCGCGGCTGACGCGCAGCCGGTCGAGCATCGCCATCAGCGCCTCGCGACGGGCGATGGCGTGGCGCAGGCGGCGCTTGCCCGGGATGTCCATCAGCAACAGGCCGGCGAAGATCGTCAGCAGGCCCTGGCCCGGCAGCACCAGCATCGCGATCCCAGCCACCACAAGCAACACGCCGATGGCGTTGCGCAGCACGCGGATGAGCAGGTGCATCAGCGGGTGCGCGTCGGGCGGCAGGTGCGAAGGATCGTCGTCACGGATGAGCCAATCGCTCGGCATCTTGACGATGAGGACGGGCAGGGCGACCAGGCTCGCCACGAGCATCAACGCCGACGCCAGCGCGAGCGCACCGAGCACCTCGGGCTGCAACAGCCACGCGATCACGGCGTCGACGCTCGCCACCTACTGCAGGTTCATGCCGCCGGGGTAGCCGTAGGCGGTCGCCGGGCCGTAGCCATACAGCGTCAGGCCGAACGCGGTCTCGGTGCTCTCGAAGCGGTGCACGCCCGGCTTGACCGCGACGTAGGCCAGCTCCCACTCGCCGCCGCCCAGGGGCGAGAAGTCGGTGTCCGGGATCTTGGTGCCGTCGACCGAGACCGCGACGCCCTTGGGTCGCACGACCGAGGCCCAGTTCTGCGTGTAGCCGATCGGCGTGAGGATGAAGTAGTCCTTGCGCATCTGGTTGATCGGCGAGTGCACGATCATCGTCGGATCGCCGATGAAGTCGGACGTCTGTCCCTGGCTGACGATGAACTGGGCGATCTGGATCGGACCAGTTCCTTCGATGACGAAGGATTGGTCGGCCTCGACCTGGACCCATTGGCCCGGGCTGCCGAGGGTCTTGCCGTCCAGGCCGGGGATCGACGGCGTCGTCTTGAGCACGGTGCCGGGCAGCGACGCCATCACCAGCCAGAGGTCGGGCTCGTTGCCGCGCGGTTTGGTCTTGGGCGCGATGTAGGTCGTGCCCCAGGCGTTGACCGGCAGCAGCTGCTCCTCGACGTGCTCCGCGCAGCAGCTCTCTTCGCCGCCGTTCTTCCAGCCGAGCACGGCCTCCTCGTGGCCGCCGAACACGGCCACGGCCTTGGTCGCCACGATGTGGCTGCCCGTCAGATCGCCGATCTTGGTCAGCGAGCTCGTCGCTTCGAGGTTGAGCACATCGTATTGTTGCAGCTTGAAGCTCGCGGTCTGGCCGTTGGCGATGGGCAGCTTGGTGATCGGGTTCTGCTTGACGTAGCCCGTGCCCGACATCGTCACAGTGACGGTCGTCTCGCCCGGCATCGCGGCGACGACGGTGAAGTAGCCGTTCTGGCTCGGCATCGCTGGCATGCCGGGGATCGCGAAGTCCGGGCGGCTGCCCAGCGAGACGGCGAAGTACTCCTTGCCGAGCGCGTTCTGCGGCAACAGCAACGAGCCGTCGTTGCTGAAGGCCTTGTCTGCGTTGAACGGGTTGAATTGGTAGGCCACGACCGGCTGCGTCGACTTGAAGTAGATGCCCTTCTGCGAGATCGAGTTTCCGTCGACGTTCATCACCGGCATCTTGATCTCGACCGACTTGCCGGCCGGCACGACGTTGTTCGGCACGACGATCTGCCACGGGGGCTGGACGAAGAAGGTCAGCTCCGCATCGTAGATGCCCGGGTTGCTGACGACGACGGAGTGCGGCACGTGCATCGGGTTGTTGCTCAGGCCGAGCAGTCCGTCGTCGGCGTTGTCGAGGTCGACGGTCCAGTAGTCGCAGCCGACGTTGCTCGCGACCTTGCTGTTGGCTTCGCACAGGCTGACGCAGGTGCCGCCCAGGCAGTAGGCGCCGCTCTTGCAGTCCTGCGCCTCCTCCCAGCCCGAGCCGTCGGCCTTGCAGACGCGGACCGTGCTCTGGCTGGCGCATTCCTTGGTGCCCGGCACGCAGTCGACGACCTTGCACACGCCCTCGGCGACGCAGAGTTCGCCCTCGGCGCAGTCGACCGGCTTGTAGCCCTTGCCGTCGTCGGTGCAGACGTTGAGCGAGGTGTAGCCGTAGCAGCCCTCGATGGCGCCGGGCTTGCAGTCGGCGATGACCGCGCAGGCGCCGTCCTTGCAGACCTTGCCGCCCTGGCACTTCTCGAGCAGGTCCCATTTGCCTGCGACGCACCACTTCACCGCGCTGGCGCCGAGGCAGCCCTTCTCGCCGTCGACGCAGACGGCGCCGTCGGGGAGCTCGACCGTGTCCTGGTCGGCGTCGGCCTCTGCGTCGCTGGCCGCGCCGTCGCTGCTGGTGGCGCCATCGCCGGAGACGAAGCCATCGCCGAAGTTCTGCAACCCGTCAGCGCCGGCGCCGGCGCTGCCCGTGGGCGTCTGGCTGCAACCCGCGGCCGCCACGAGGGCCACGAGCAGGGCCGCAACCAGGGCGGCAGCGTGCGTCGGCCGTGCGGCCGTGCCGTCCCGGTGGGCGTTGGAGCCGTGGAGCGTCTCGATCATGGCAAGCCTCGTTGACCAGGGCGCGGCGGTGCGCGTGGCGGGCCGGGAGGGTGCCACAATCGTCGGCGCGTCAAAAGCTGCAATCGCCGCCCGGCCGTTGCCGAGCCGCCGGTCGCTGGTCCACGCCGGCTTCGCCCTGGCGTCATGCAGCGCACTCCACTACGCTGGCGGCGAGCGCGTCGGCGCGCGCCTCGGGGGAGCACTCATGGCCGCTGTCCGCATCCGCCGCATGTGCGGCCTGAGCGCCTTGGCTGCGCTGGTCGTCGCCGCCCCCGTCGTCGCCGCCCCCGTCGTCGCCGCCGCCTCGCCCTCCGCGCGGTGCGCAGCCGTCGTCTGGTCGCCGGCGCAGACGCGGCAGGTGAGCCATGCCGTCGTGGACGTGGTGATCGAGGACCCCGCGGTGACGCAGCGCGTGCTGGCCAGGACCGGCAGCCCTGCGTTCGTGCGCCAATCGTGGCGGCTGCGCGTGCGCTCGGTGGCGTGGCGGGCGCAGGCGCCGGTGCGCGATCCTGGGGCCAAGGCCGCGATCGCCGCGCTGGCAGCCGACGCGTCGCTGCTCGTCGACGAGGCCGACTGGCGCGGTGCGCTGGCCCATCACCGCCGCTGCCAGACCGGACGCTGCCCCGAGCGCTGTGCTCCAGCGATGCTGACCTCGCTTTCGCGCGAGCCCGTCGCGGGCGCCGTCGTCCGGGCCTACCTGCGCTGGACCCGCGACGGCTGGGCCCTGAGCGCAGACCGCGCGTTCGACGCCGTGGACGGTGGAGGCCCGCGATGAGTCGCCGCACCTGGGGGCGGGTCGCCGGCGGGCTGCCGCTCGTCCTGATGGCGCTCGTCGCCGCCGCGCCGCGTGTCGGCCTGGCGAAGACCGTCGTCTGCCCGGGCCCGACCATCCTCGATGGCATCGACGTCAGCTACTGGCAGCTCGACGTCGACTGGACCAAGGTCAAGGCCGCCGGCAAGAAGTACGCGATCATGCGCGCCGCGCACGCGCTCAAGGCCGACACCAAGTTCGCGTACAACTGGAAGACCTGCCACGCCGTCGGCCTGCATTGCGGCGTCTACCAATACTTCGAGCCCGACATCGATCCGATCGCCCAGGCGGACCTGATGATCTCGATGATGGGCAAGCTCGCGCCCGGCGATCTGCCGCCGGTGATCGACGTGGAGTCGAAGGGCTCCGCGACGCCGACGCAATTCGCCGCCGCCATCGGCAAGTGGATGGACCGCGTCGAGAAAGCGACCGGACGCAAGCCGATGATCTACACCGGGGCGTACTTCTGGGAGGACTACGTCAAGGCGTCGACCTGGGTGGACCACCCGCTGTGGCACGCCCAATATTGCACGAGCTGTTGCCCGAATATTCCGAATCCATGGAAGAAGTGGGCGTTCTGGCAGCATAGCTCGACCGGCAAGGTCTCGGGCATCAACGGCAACGTCGACCTGAACCGCTTCAACGGCGATGCCGCTGCGCTCGCCGCGCTGGCCAGCGTCAAGACCTGTACCCCCGGCTGCAAGGGCAACCTCATCGTCGACGCCAACTGCGGCGAGGGCGACTGCGGCGCGTACGGGGCGTATTGCTCGATGGTCTCGACGCCGGCGCCCAAATGCGTCTCGGCGTTCTGCGCCGCCAGCGCGACCAGCAAGCCCAAGGCCGGCGATGTCTGCCTGCCCGACGGCAAGCGCTACACCTGCGACGCGGTCGGCGACATCAAGCTCAAGGCCTGCCCGGCGGACACCTCCTGCACCATGGTCGGCGGCGCCGCGGTCTGCGCGCCGACGAGCTGCAAGCCGACGTGTTCGGGCAATTCGCTGATCGCCACCGACTGCAGCGCCAAGGATTGCGCCACGCTGGCAGGCTTCGACGCCGGCACCTGTGTCGACGACGCGCTCGGCCCACGCTGCGTGAGCAAACACTGTCCGGCGACCGGCGTGGCCGCGACCTGCCTGCCCGATCCCAAGCACCTGCTGATGGGTCTGTGCCAGGACGGCAAGGTGACGAGCTCGTCCTGTCTCGGCGAAGGTCAGGTCTGCGCGATGACACCGGCTGGCCCGGCGTCGCCACCGGTCGCTGCCTGCGCCAGCGTCGCCTGCGCCTCCGATCCGACCAAGCCGCTCGTGGCGAGCAGCAGCTGCGTCGACGCTGCGACGCTGCAGGTCTGCGACGACTACGGCCAGCTCACGCTCGAAGCCTGCCCCGGTGGATCGCCATGCCAGCTCGTTGCGGGCGCGGCACAATGCGGCGGGGCTGTGGTCGAGCCCGACGCGGGGGGCGGCGCAGACGGAGCCGGCGGTAGCGACGCCGGCGAGGTGCCGGACACCACGGCGAGCGCAGACGCCGAGGGCGACATCGCGCAGCACGACGCCGCATCGGCCGCGGACGTCATCATCGCCCCAGGGGCCGATGGCGGCCCCGCCCAGGACAGCGCAGCCCCGGACAGCGCGGCCCAGGACAGCGCGGCGGCGACGGCGGACGGCAATGCCGCACCAGACGACGCCCGGTCCGAGGGTGGCGGTGACGGCGTGCAGGGCGGCGGCGACGTCGGTTCCGGCGCGGTCGGAGGCCTGGCGTCGAACGCGTCGACGAGCGGCTGCAGCGTCGGTGCTCGCGCGGCGCCTGGCGACCCTGCGCCGTGGTGGACGCTGGTCGGGCTGCTCACGTTCGCGCTGATCGGCCGCAGAAGGCGCGATGCGGCCTGAGCGAACCCCGCCGCCGTGTCGCGAGGATCGTCCGCCGGTCGGCGGCCGCGGCGCAGGCGTGCGGGCGAGCGACCGGCGGCTCCGCGGTGCGGCCTTGGTCGTTTGCGGCGCCGTGATCCTCGGCTGGACGGCGATCTGCGTCGCGCCGTCGTGGGCCGCGCCGTCCGCCGCGGCGGCGCTGGCAGCGCCGTCGCCGCACGCGGCGCCCCAATCCGGGCCGGCGTCGGTGGCGCGCGCATTGCCGCTGCCGTCGCCGCTTCCGTCGCCGCTGTCGATGCCGCTGCCGTTGGCGCACGCCGTGACCGGGGTGCAGGCCGGCACCGTGACGCTGGCGCAGGCCGCCACGCTCGCGACGGCCGCGACGCCGGTCGACGTGCCGGGGGACGGCGACGCCGGCGGTGTCCGGCAAGACGCGCTGGCGCTGGCCACGGCCGCCGAGTCGATCGCCCAACAGCTCTTGGCCGAGGCCCAGCAACAGTCGGCGTTGGCCGTCGCTGCCCAGGCCGAGGCGCTGCAGCGGGCCCAGACCGCGCGGACCGAGGCCGCGCGCGCGGTAGCGGCCGAACAGGCCCGGATCAACGGCCAGCGCGTGGCGATGGCCCATGCCAACGAGGCCGTCGCCCACGCTCGCGCCGTCGCGAGCGCGGACCTGCTGCAGCGCGTGGCCAACGAGAACCGCCTGGCCAAGAAGCTGCGCACCGCTGACCGGCGGCCCGACGAGGCGACGGTCCTGTTCCACGAGGTCATCGACGCGCTCGAGAGCGGCCGTGCGGCCTTCGCCGAGGCCCTCGATGCCCTGGGGCGAGGCGACGTCGGCTTGCCGGACGAGCTGCCTCCGCTCGATGTCTCTGCGCCCGGCTGGGCGGTGATGTCCGAGCAGGAGCGGCGGTCCCTCAGCATCGATCGCGACCGTCTGGCCGCAGAGCGCGCCGTCTGGGTGGCGTCGGCCCGCGAGTCGCTGCTCGCCAGCGCCGCCGGCCTCGCCGACCACCTCGACGCGTTGGTCGCGCTGCGCACGCTCGCCATCGATGCCTTGCCAGCCGAGGCCCGCGACGAGCTCTTTGGTTGGACCCAGGCGGGCTACCGCCAGCTCGTGCGCGAGCTGCGCCACCTCGAGCTGATGGCGCGTTGGTACCCGCAGTCGCGGCTGCGGGCGCTGCGCCTGCCCGACTCCGTCGAAGGCTGGGTGCTGCGGATCAGCGCGTTGCTCGGCTCGCTCGCGCGGTTGATGGTGCTCGCGCTGCTGTGGTGGATCTCGCGGCGCCATTGGCGACAGTGGCTGGATCTCGGGCTGGTCTGGCTGCGTGGCCGGACTGGCCACGGGTTCTGGGGCCAATCGCTCGTGCTGCTCGTGACCGGAGTTCGCGCCGTCGGTGGCGAGCTGATGACCGTCATCGTGTTGGCGCTCTTGTTCGGCTTCGCGCTGTCGGGGACGTTGGCGGGCGAGCTGGCCCTGGTCGCCGAGCTGCTGCGGATCTGGGCCTGGATCCGCTTGCTGCAGGCGGCGGCCTACGCGTTCTTGACCGGCGCGGCCTCGGACGCCGCACGGCGCGAGATCTCGCCCGAGATCGCGTCGCGCATCCTGCGGACGCTGCGCATCATCGCGCGCGCCGTCTGGGCTGTGCTCTCGGTGCTGGCCGTCGCGAGCCACCTGCTCGGCCGCGGCTACCTCTACCTGCTCGTGGTGCAGATCGCCTGGCTCGCCGTGCTGCCGATCCTGCTTTGGTTGGTGCGTGGCTGGCAGGGCTCCATCTGCGACGCGTACCTGCAGGCGTACCCGGGCGGCGCGCTGACCCGCGCGGTCGAGGCCGGTCGCGATCGCTGGTATGGCGTCGTCGTCGCGTTGCTCGCGTTCTCGGCCGTCGCGATGACCGGCATCGCGGTCTGGGCCGGCGAGATGGCGCTACGCTTCGAACAGACGCGGCGGTTGCTGGCGTTCTTGTTCCGGCGTCGGCTCGAGAGCGCCGCGCTGGCCCTTCAGCCCCCGGTGCAGAGCGCCGCCGACTTGCCCGACCCGCTGCGCACGGCCCTGACGGATCATCCTGCTGACGCCGGCGAGCTCGTCGGGGGGCTGCCGCAGCTCCAGGAGATCGCAGACGAGATCTGCACCGCGATGGGCGGTGGCCCTGCCATCGCCGGCGTGGCCGCCACGGATCCCGCGCCCGGCGCGACGCCTCGTCGCCGCGCTGGCGCCGACGTGCAGGTGGTCGCGCTGGTCGGTGCCTGGGGCGTCGGCAAGACGACCTGGCTGCAGGCGCTGCGGCGGCAGCTCGTCGCCGCGGGGCCTGACGGCCGCACGCTGGCGGACCGTGGCGTCGAGGTCTCCTTGCTGCAGATGGAGCGCACGCAACGCGACGGCGTCGGCCTGATCGACGGCCTGGCGCGGGAACTCGGGCTGTCGGCGCCGCCCGATGGCCCGCTGCTGCTGCGTGCGGGTGTGCTCGGCGACGCGTTGGCCTTCGGGCCCGCGCGGGTCGTGCTGCTCGACGACGCCGGGCGCGTGCTGCTCGCGTCGATGGGCGGAAGCGCGGCCTGGGATGCGCTGGCCATGGTGATCCAGCGCAGCGCGGTCAACGTCGCCTGGGTCGTCGCGATCTCGGACCACGCCCAGCGCCGCATCGGCCAGCTGCGCCCTGGCGTCGACCTCTTCGCCCGTCGCGTCGAGCTGACCGCGTGGGACGAAAACCGCCTCGGCGACCTGATCGAGGCGCGCATGCGCCAGGCGGGGGCGACGGCCCACTTCGACGACCTCATCGATTCCGATCTGGACGCCGGCGACGCGCTGCTCGAGGGGGTGCGCGTCGGCGAGCGGTTCATCCGGCTGCTCTGGGATCAAGCAGATGGCAACCCTCGGGACGCGCTCAACTTCTGGGCCCGGTCCCTGGCGCCGGTCAGCGCGACGGACGTGCGGGTCCGGTTGTTCGAGGCCCCGTCCGCCGACGCGATCGAGCGACTTGGCGTCCCGGCGCGCTTCCTGCTCCACGCCCTGGTCGCCCACGACGGCCTGACGCCGGCCGAGCTGGCGGCGGTCCTGTTCGAGCCCGAGGCCGTCATGATCGACCGCACCCGCTGGCTGTGCGGCGTCGGCATCATCGAGGAGGTCGACGGCTACCTCGTCGTCGCCGAGCGGTGGCATCGTGCCGTCGTGCGCTATCTGCAGCGCAAACACCTGCTGCTGCGGTCCTGATCCGCGCGCCGCGCTGGAGGCCCAACTGGGGAACGACACCATCAACATCCTGGAGTTCGTACGGGTCGCGGGCCTGCTCCCGGCGCTGCTCGTGCTCGTCGTCGCCTGGGCGGTCGCTGGCATCATCGGTCGCACCGTCGAGCAGCTCGGCCAGCGCTTCACGCAATGGCGCCTGCTGCTGCAGCAGATCGGCACGTCGCTGCGCTTTTCGCTCTACATCTTCGCCATCGTCGCGGCCGTGCCGCTGGCCTTCAACCTCTCGGACCAGGCGCTGCTCGCCCTGGGCGGCACCATCGCCGTCACCGCCGGCTTCGCGTTCAAGGACCTCGGCGCGTCGATCCTCGCCGGCATCACGATCCTCGCCGATCGGCCGTTCCAGGTCGGTGACCGCGTCAGTTTTGGTGGCTACTATGGGGAGATCACGAGCATCGGCCTGCGTTCGGTCCGGCTCGTGACGCTCGACGACAACCTGGTCACGATCCCGAACAACAAGTTCCTGACCGAGGTCGTGGCCTGCGGCAACGCCGGCGCGCTCGACATGCTCGTGCAGATGGACTTCTACGTCGGCATCGACCAGGACGTGATCCAGGCCCGCGAGGTGGTGCAAGAGGCCCTGACGACCACCCGCTACGCCTACCTCGACAAGCCCTGGGTGGTCCTGGTCAACGAGGTCGTCCACGAGGGCTACTTCGCCGTCCGATTGCGGGCCAAGGTCTATGTGGTCGACCTGCACTTCGAGAAGGCGCTCGAGAGCGACGTGACGCTTCGGGTGCTCGATGGGCTCCGCCGCGCCGGGATCGCGCCGCCGGCGATGCTGCATCGCTCGCTCGACGCGGGCGTGAACGGCGCGACCGCCGCTCCGGCGCCGGTGCTGGCGCGCGCTGCCGCCGGCGAGGGGAGCCCACGACCGTGAGCTGTGCCACCGGGGCCGCGCATGCGACCGTGACGCCGCGGCCACCGCATCCGCTCGACATGGCGGTGCAGTGGCGACCGTCGCAGGAGCTGGCCATCGCCAAGGTCCTGGCCGCCGCCGAGACCGGCAGCAGTCGCCTGCACCTCGTCGCGCCGCCCGGCGCGGGCAAGACCTGGATGGGCCTGTACATCGCGCTGGCCCTCGGCCGGCCGATCGTCGCGCTCGCCAACACCCGCGGCATCGCCGAGCAGTGGCGGGCTGCGTTGTTGCAGACCGCCGTCGCGCTCGAAGGCCGGATGTCCGGGCCCCTGGCCGATCGCGTCGTCACCGAGCTGCCGGGTGTGCACGACAAGCTGCCGCTGCTGCTGGCGACCACCTACCAGGCCTGGACCCGCCAACGGCCCGAGAAGCTGCAGCGAGGCGCGGACGTCCGCGAGCGCCTGGCCCCCAGCGTGCTCGCGCTGCACGAGCGCTACGCGCGCGCCGGCGCGCTGCTGATCCTCGACGAGTGCCACCACCTGCTCGCGTGGTGGGCCGAGGTCATCGAACACCAGCAGCGGACCTTCGAGGAGCTCGTCACCTTGGGGCTGACGGCGACGCCGCCGCAGGACGCACCCGCCGACCAGCGTCGCCGCTACAGCGCGATCGTCGGGCCGATCTGCGCCGAGATCCCGCTGGTCGCGGCGGTGCGCGAGCAGGCGCTTGCCCCGTTCCAGGACCTCGCGCTCTTCGTCCGCCCCGATCAGGCCGAGGAGGCCGCGATCGCCGGCGTCGACGCAGCCTGGTCGGCGTGGTTGGCCGGCGCGCGGCCGAGCTGGCACGGCGATGAGGATGACGCGGACGCGATGACCCTCTGGCTGCCGGGGCTCGACGCCCACGTCCAGGCCCGGACGACGGTCTGTCCGGGCCGGCGGCGGCTCGCAGCGAGCGACATGCTCGCCCTCTGCGAGCGCGATCCTGCGTTCGCCTCGGCCCTGGTGCGCTGGCTCATGGCCCACGACCTCGAGATCCCCGCCGAGGTCTACCCCCTGGCCGAGATGTCCTTCCCGCCGACGCGGCAGGACGTGCTGGCGCTGGTCGACGACTACGTCGTGGCGGTCCTGGCCCCGCTGCTGGTCGCGGCGTCGGGCGCCGAGGACGCCGAGGAGGCCGAGGACGCCGAGGACGCCGAGGACGCCGAGGACGCCGAGGACGCCGAGGACGCCGCCGCAGACCCGGACGACGCGGACGCCGGCGACGGCGATGCCGGTCGCGCGCCTCCCCCGGCCGCCGCGATCGCCGCCGCCGGCGCGGGCACGGTGGACCCCAGGCTGCGCGCCGTCGCGAGCGAGCGGATGCGTACGCTGCGCGCGGCCTTGGCGCCGATGGGCATCCGCGTCGGGGCGCATGGGCTGCGCCAAGGCGACGGCGGCGAGGTCGCGAACCTGCTCGGCACGTCGCGTGCGCGCATCGTCGGCATGCGCGACATCCTGCGCATGGAGTGGGCCGCGCTCGGCACCGAGCTGTGCGCTGCGGTGCTGTGTGACTTCGCGCGCACGGCGTCGGGTGGGCAGGGCGGTCGCCAGGAGGACGACCACGACTTCATCCCCGGGGCGATCGGGGCGTGGCGGGCCGTCGCGGCGGACGCCGAGCTCGCGGGGATGCTGCCGATCCTGGCCACGGGCGAACAGAAATGGCTGCACCGCGACCTCGTCGGTGTGCTGCAGGGGCGCCTTGGGCCGCTCGGCGTCGGCCTGCACGCCGAGGCCCTGACCCCCGAGGTCGTTGGCGGCGCCCCGGGCGAGTGGGTCCGCGTCTCGCTGCCGGGGCACGACGGCAAGCTCCTGCGCGCGCTGACCGGCCTGCTCGAGGCCGACCACGCCCATTGCATCGTCGGCACACGCGCCCTGCTCGGCGAAGGTTGGGACTGCCGCGCGGTCGATACGCTGATCGACCTCGGTTCGGCGCGCAGCCACGTCGCGGTCAACCAGGTGCGCGGCCGGGCGCTGCGCTGCCAGGACGATCGACCCGAGAAGGTCGCGCACCTTTGGGACGTCGTCGTCGTGCCTGCGATGGCGACCGCGACCGGCGTCGGCCTCGCGGACCTCGATCGATTCCTGGTCCGCCATCAGCGGTTCTACGCGCCGGCGCACGATGGCGCGCTGCAGCGCGGCGCAGGCCACGTCCATCCTGCCCTGCACGGCGACGCGGCGGCCATCGTCGGCGGCCTGGACGCGGTCGGTGCCGAGCTCTGGCGGCAGGCGGCCGATCGGGGCGCCGCCCGCGCGCGCTGGCGCATCGGCACCCCGGTCGGCGACGACGAGCTGCTCGAGCTACGCTTCGAGGCGCGACCCGAGCCGCGCACGACGCGCCGGCCCCTGCCACCTGTGCGTGAGCTGCGCCTCGCAGACGCAGCCCAGGCCGCCGCGCTCCAGCTGCGTTGGCAGCGACGTGCCGCGGCCTTGCCCGCGCGACGCGCCTCGCTCGGCGTCGCGGCGCTGGCCGTCGCGGGCGCCGGCGCGGCGGTCGGTCTGGCCGCGTGGCCGCTCGCGGCGGGGGCGGCGTTGCTCGCCGCTGGTGGCGTGGTCGGAGCGGTGGCCGGCCTGCTCGAGTGGCGCGACGCCGCTGCCCTGGCGCGAGGCAGCGCCCCCATCGCCGAGGCCGAGCTGGTCGACGCGCTGGTCCAGGCGACGCTCGCTGCCGGCAAGCACGGCGGCAAGCGGCTCGGCGCGGTGCAGGTCCAGGTGCGCCGCGACGCCGCCGGGGCGGTCTCGGTCGAGCTGCGCGGCGGCGATGCGGCGTCCCGGCAGCGCCTCGCCGAGGCGCTCGACCAGGCCTTCGCGGGCTGCCCTGCGCCCCATTACGCGCTCGAGGTCGCCACGGCGCGCGCTGCTGCGCCGCCGTTCGCCCGGGCGCCTGCCGACCCCTGGCAGACGGCCGGGATGGTCCCTGTTCCCGCGGCCGTGGGTTGGTCGCGCAAGGCCGCCGAGGCGTACGCGGCGGCCTGGCGGGCGCGCATCGGGCCGTGCACGCTCGTGGCGGTGCGCTCGGCCCGCGCCGGTGATGGCGTCGATTGGCGTGAGCCGGCCCGCGTCGCCTGGCTGCGCACGGCCGACCGACGGGTGCTGGCGCGCGAGCTGCTGCAGCAAGACGGCGGATAGCGCGTATCGTGCCGATCTCGGCGCGCGGCTCGGGGCTCAGCCTTGGGGCGCCGCGGCGCGACCGTAGCGGCTCTCGAGGACCATCCACACGATCAGGCCGAGCACGCCGCCAAGCGCCGCGAGCGCGAGCATCGTCGCGTCGTTGGTCGCGTCGCCGACCATGCCGAGCAGCCCCGGCGCCGCGACGAAGGCCACGTCCCACAGGCCGGTGAACCCGGCGATCGCCGAGCCCCGCATCGACGCGGGGCTGCGCGTGGCCACCTGGCTCGTCAGCACGGGGAAGCCGATGCCGTGACCGACGCCACCACACGCACCGGCGAGCAGGAACCCGGCGCGCGAATCCGCGCTCGCGAGCAGGAGCGCGCCGCCCGCGAGCGCAGCCATCGCCGGCGCGACCAGGTTGTGCGTCCCGACACGGTCCGGCATGCGCGCGCCAAAGAGCCGCACCGCGATCGCGCCGATCGCGTACGTCAGCCAGATCTCGGACGGTCGTCCAAGGCCGCGTGCTTCGGCGGTGACGCTGGCGAACGACTGGAAGGTCACGACCAGCATGGCGAACCCCAGCGTCGCGACCCACGCGGACCAGAGCGGGCGTCGGCCGAGCGCGCGCACGATGGCCGCGGGTGCCGGCGGCGGCCCGACGTGGCAACGCGCGGGCTCCTGGATCCGCACCAACGGCCACAGCGACGAGAGCAGCAGCAGCGCCGTCATCGGGATGAAGACCCGGATGTCCATCGCGTCGACGCCGAGGGCCTGCGACAGCGGGTTGATCAGCAGCGGCACGAGCCCCGAGATGCCAAACAGGGCGATGCCTTCGGTCCGTCGCGCCGCCGGCACCAGGTCCGTCGCCAGCGTGAAGTAGCCGGTGAACACGGTCGCGTTGCCGAGCCCGAACAGGCCACGGACGAGGTAGGGCGTCCAATCCGGCTCGCGGATCAGCAGGACGCTGATCATGCCGGCGGCTTGCAGGAACGTGCCCGCGGCGATGATCCGACGCCGTCCGAAGCGGTCGAGGCCGACGCCCACCAGCGGCCGCAACGCCAGCCCGGCGAGCGCGGAGCTGCCCATGATCGCGCCGATGTCGGCCCGCGACGAGCCGATCGCGTCCAGGTACAGCGGCAAGAGCAGCATCGAGCTCCAGCCGAGCGCGGCGAGGCTGTGCGCCGCCACCAGGTAGACGAAGGCGGCGTTCAGCAGGCGCGGCTCGCTGGCAGCGGGCGCTGGCATGAGGTCCGTGGTGGCGCTCAAGTGCGTGTCTGCAGCAGCGTCGCCTCTGGCGCAGCCTGGACCTTGCCCTCGACGTCGACGAGTCGGCCGGCCGCAGTCGCCTCGAGCACGACACCGTGGCTGCCGTCGGGCAAACGGACCAGCGAGCCGGCCGGAGTGGCGCCGAGCAGCGAAGGCAGCGCCTCGGCCCAGGCTTGCAGGCTGGCCTGGCGGCCCTCCACGAGGCAGAGCTCGGCCCAGGGGCGCGCGACCCGGCCCTCTGCGCACCGGCGCCGGACGATCGCGTGCAGCAGCCGTGCCAGGCGGTCGGGGCCAGCGGCATCGGCGCCGTCGCGGCCAGCCGCGAGCCAGCCGGCCAGCGCGACGACGCGCAGCAGGTGCAGGTCGAGTGGCTCCGCGCCCGCAGACGCGGCCTCCTGCGCAGGGGCGGCCTTGGCGTCCTCTTCGGCGTTCGCGGGGCCGGCAACGCCCAGACGCGCCAGCAGGCGGGTCGCGGCCTCCGCGGCCTCGGGCGGCTGCCCACCGGCGGTCCCGGTCAAGGCGCAGCCGAGCGCGACGTGCGCGATCGCGCGCGCGCTCGTGCTGGACGCCTCGACCGCCCGCAGGGCTGCCAAGGCCAGGATCGCGACCTCGGCCGCATGGCGCGGCGCGGCCCCCTCGATGTGCCCGAGCGCGATGGCGCGCATCACGCCGCCGGGACGGGCGTCCAGCGCCTGCTCCACCAGGTCCAGGGCGTCGACGACGCGGTGGGGTGGCCAGCGGCCCGGGCTGGTCGCGAGCTCCTTGCACAGCTCGACCAACCCGTCGACCGCAGCGACTGCGAAGGACTCGGCGTCGGGACGCGCCGGATCCGCCACCCAGCGCAGCGCGCCGGCGCCGTCCGGGCTCGGCGCGGTGCGTCGATGCGCGCCGATCGCCAGGGCGCGCACGCCTTCGTAGAGCGCCCGGGCGTCGATCTCGCCGTCGCAGCTGATGGTCGTCCGGCCGATGGCCGCCAGCGTCTGCGTCCAGCTCGCGGCAGCCGTGGCGGCGGTCGCGTCGAGGGCGATCCAGGCGCCGTCGCGCCAGACCGCGCGGCCAAAGAGGCGCAGCCGCCAAGGCGGTCCGGCGGCCGCGATGGCAGACCGGGCTGCCTCTGCCGCGTGGCGCACCGCATGGCCGTCCGGGCTCGGCGCCATGCACACGGTCAACAGGTCGCCCAGGGCGAGGATCAGCCGCTCCGTCGAGGCGTGTGCAGACTCCTCGCGCGCCGCTTCGTTGTCGTTGCTGGCGGCGACCCCGCTGGCCGACCCGCCGACCGCATCGGGCGACGGCCCCCCCTCGGATCCCCCCGCAGGCGCGGCGAGGACGTCGTCCGTCCCCGCCGAGGCGGACGCGGGACGCTGCGGTGGCTGCGACGGCGCCGCGTCTGCCGCCGAGCTCCGTCGCCGACGCGGTGCCGCAGACGGCGACTCGAACATCGAGTCCTCGTCGTCGGGCTCTGCGGCCGCCTCGACGCTCGGATCAGCGGGCGGCGCCGGCTCCGCCGACGAAGGCGGGCGCGGGCCGACGCTCGCGGGTCTGGGCGGCGCCCCGACGACCGCCCCTCCCAGCGCCGCGAGGGCTTCGTTCATGGCGTCTTGCAGATCCTGGTTCGTCGGCTCGTCGAGCCCGGTCCTGGCCAGGACGTCGGCGCTGCGATCCGGAGCGGCGGCGATGTGCGAGCCGGTCGTGCTCGAGACGGCGAGGCCAGGACCCGGTCGAGCCGGCGTCGCTGGCGCGGTCGCGGCGGCGTCCAGCAGCGACAGCAGGTCGATCTCGCCGTCGGGCGAGGTGGTCTCGGCGCTGGGGCCGAATCCTGCTTCTTCGTCGTGGCTCGCCATACGAACGACTCCTGCCCGGCCCGGACTAGCCCTTGGCGCCCTTGCGTGCGGCCTTGATCCGCTCTTGCAGCTCGCGCGGTTCCATCACCTCGGTGACGCGGAACTTCACGGCCTCCTCGAGCGCCGCAGGATCGCCCTGCAACGAGCGCAGGATCAGCAACCGCAGCTTGACGTCGGCGTCGCGGTTCAGGAATAGCGGCACCAGCATCGAGCGGCCCAGGCCCTGCCGCACGGCCTCGTTGCAGACCTCGGGCACCAGGCGCCCGGCCCAGCCGACGCCACGGCTCTCGACCAGGGCCTCGGTGACGACGCGGATGGCGTCAGCCGTACCCGCCCGCAGCAGGGCCTCGATCAGCGGCGCGCTGTCTTCGGCGCTGCGCTCGCGCAGGCTGCGGCGCAGCGGAGGTCCGAAGCGGTTCAGCAGCGCTGGGGGCGCGCTCGACAGGATCCACGCCGCGACCCTGGCCGGGGCGACGCCGACGAGATCGACCCAGAGCTGCGGCGCGGCGTCGTGCTGGCGCAGGATCAAGGCCAGCGAGCGCGCCGCAGGTTCGTCGATGCCGTCGAGGCTGGCGAGCTCCCAGAGCTTGTCGAGGCCGAACCGCGTCACGATCGCGTGCAGCGCCTGCAGGCTGCGTTCGTCGCCGCGGCCGCGCTCGAGCAGGCCGCTGGCGAGGCCGCCGGCCCAGCCGTCGCCGGCGATCAGCATCGTCTCGATCTCGGCCAGGTTGGGCGCGTCGATCCGCACACGGCGCGCGATCTCGCGGGCCAGCACCCGTGGCGCCAACAAGCGGTCCAGGCCTTGGCTCCAGGCACCTCCGTCACGGTGCATTCGCGCCAGCGACGGGCCCAGGCGCAGCGTCGGGCCGTCGCGGTTGGCGCGCTGGACCCAGCCTGCGTGCTGCGGCGGCGCCAGCCGTCCGCGCAGATCGGCGTCGCGATCCAAGACAGCCCGCTCTGCGTCGAGCCAGAACGCGGCGTCGTCGACGCCCAGGCGCAGGGCCCGCGGCGCGCCGCGTCCGGCGTCCTGGTTCGCCGCGGCCTCGTTGGTCGCGACCGGCGTCGCGGTCGCCAGGCCCTGCAGCCGCGCCACCGCCGCTTGCCTGCTCGCGTCGACCTCGCCACGGTCCGGGACGCCCACGCCGCTGCGCAGCGCGACGTGCCACGCAGGTGGGCGCAGCGCGACGATCCAGCCGAGATCGCTCGCCATCCACAGGTGGCGCCGAAAGGCCATCAACGCGCTGCGTCGCGGCGACAGCGCCGCGATCCGTCGCGCCATCGCCAGCACGTCGGCCGGCGTCGCGTGGACCTCGGGGGCCCAGGCCGCCGCGCCGGCGCTGGCGACGAGCCACCAACGTGCGTCGGCCTCGACGCCGATGGTCGCCGCGACCGTGTCGCCGACGCGCAGCTCGGTCGGCTCCACGAGCAAGGCTGGCGTGCCGAGCCGGCGCCAGCGCTGCAGCAGCACCGCGGCCGCGTCGTCGGGCCGGTCGACCCGGCCCGCGATCAAGGCGTCGAAGCGCTGCACCACGTCGAGGCGCCGCTCCCGATCGGCCGCCGCGTCGACGCTGCCGTCGACGCTCCCGTCGCGTGCGGCGTCGGGCTGGGGCGCGTGGGGCGGATGGGTCGAGGAGGGGGCGTTGCGCATGGCCCCTAGGATGCGAGAACGGCGCACGACAGACAAGGCGTCCCGCAGTGGCAGGCTTGACCACGGCTGCCTCATCACTGGACACTGCGAGCAGTCGGCAGAGGCAACGCGTCGATTCAAGGCGAGTGGAGGGCGACGATGAGGTCCCTAGCGGAACGCGGACGACGTCGACGTCGCGGCGCGTGGCCGGTGGGGACGGTTCGTCGTCGCCTGGTCTGTGCGGTCGCGCTGGTGGCGTCTCTCGGCAGCGTCGGCTGCGGCAGCGATGACGCAGCCGGGACCTTCCCCTACGTCGGCGAGACGTCGCGGGCGCTGCCGACGATGGCGGTCGCCACGATCCGCGCCGAGGACATCCAAGGCCGCAGCGAGCTGCGCTTCGGCGCGACGCCCTTTCTCGGCGACGAGGGCACCCGCGAGGCGTTCACCGACATCGCCGAGGGCCTGTCGCAGAAGCTCGGCATCCCCGTGCGGTTCGTCGTCGCCAGCAGCTACCAGGAGCTGATCGATCTGACGGTGCGCGGCGAGGTCGACGTCGTGCAGCTGTCGCCGCTTTCGTACGTCAAGGCGGCGGCGCAGGTGCCGAACCTGCGGCTGATCGCCTCGTCCACCAGCTTTGGCACCGACAGCTACTCTGCGTTCCTGGTCGTGCGCAGCGACAGCCAGATCGAGAGCCTCGCCGATCTGCTGCCAGCGCAGCGGATCGGCAAGGGGCGTCCGCGCGTGGCCCTGGTCGATCGCAACTCGGCGTCCGGGTTCCTGTTGCCGTACCACGCGTTGCGCGACGCGGGCATCGACCCGCATCGGGATCTCGACCTCTCGTTCACGGGCAGCCACGAGTCGAGCATCGAGGCCGTCGCCGACGGCCTTGTCGACGTCGCCGCGGTCAGCTCGGGCACGCTCAACAGCGTCCGCCGCGGCGAGGTGCTCGGGCCCGGCAACCTCCGCCTGCTCTACAAGGCCGGTCGCTTGCCCTACGACGCCGTCTGCGTCTCGCCGAGCCTGTCCGAGGAGGTCGCGCTGCGCATCGCCGCCGCCTTCGCCGCCCTCGACACGCGCAGCGCCGAAGGGCGCAAGGCCCTGCGTGCGTCGCGCGGCATGACCGGCTGGATCGCGACCTCGCCCGAGCGCTACGACCGCCTGCGCCAGAGCTGGGAGCAGATGCGCACGCAGCAATGGTCCGAGTGGACCCGCGAGCTCGCGCCGGGTGCCAAGGCCGCCACCGCAACCACCAGGGAGCATTGATGTCTCCCGATCCCATCTCCTTCGAGCAGGGGCGCACGCAGCGCCCGAGCCAGGGCGCACCCCGGATGCCGTCCGAGGCGTACGAGCTCGAGCCGCCACGCAAGGGCCGATGGCTCGACCGGGTCGGCGACAGCCTGGGTCTTCGTCTGGTCCTGCTGTCGGCGCTGCCCGTGCTCGCCATGCTCGCCATCGCCGGCGGCATCGTCGTCCACGAGTGGCGGGCCAGCGCCCGCGTCGCCGCGCGCGAGAGCGCCCACGCCTACCTGCGCACGCTGGCGCAGCCGTCGGCGCGCAACCTCGCGGTCCACGCCCTCGACCGCCTCGATCTCGACCTCAGCGACGCGATCGGCAGCGAGACCGAGAAGGTCCGGCTCCAGAGCGTCGCGATCTACGATTGGGGCGGGCACCTGGTCGCGCGCTCGGGCCGTGGCGACTACCAGGCCGACGATCCGGCCCTGACGGCGTTTGTGCGCGCCGCGACGGTCAGCGACGACGGCTCCTGGCGCCAACGACGCGGCAGCGACAACGCGCTGCTGCTCGACGTGGCCGTGCCCGCCATCAGCGGCGTGCGTCGCGGCACCCTGGTCGGCACCTTCGACATCAGCGGCGTCGAGTCTGCCTCGGCGTCGACGACCTGGGTCATCATCGCCTTGGCGATCGGCGTCTGGCTGCTGATCTCCGCGACGATCGGGCTGTCGCTGCGCTTGCTGCTGGTCGAGCCGATCGACGAGCTGGCGCGCGCTGCGGCCGAGATCCGCCGTGGTCAACTCGGCGCGCGCGCCTGGGTCGCCAGCCGTGACGAGCTCGGTCGCCTCGCCGGCGACTTCAACGCCATGGCCGACGAGCTCGAGGCCTACACCGTCAGCTTGGAACGCAAGGTCGAGGCGCGCACGGCCGAGGTCCAGCACAAGAACTCCGAGCTCGAGAAGGTCAACGCCCGCTTGAACGAGACCCTGGCCAAGCTCGAGCGCCTGGCGACCGAAGACGGCCTCACGGGCGTGCGCAACCGTCGTTCGTTCGACGCCGCGCTCGAGCTCGAGACCCAACGCGGCGCGCGCAACCCGCACCCGTTCTGCGTCGTGCTGATCGACGTCGATCACTTCAAGCACTACAACGACACCAACGGCCATCCGGCCGGCGATCGCGCGCTGCAGAAGGTCGCGTCGGTGCTGAGCCAGGCCGTGCGCGCCACCGATCTGCTGGCCCGCTACGGCGGCGAGGAGTTCGTCGTCCTGCTGCTCGACACCGACCGCGAGGCCGGCGTCCGCGTCGCCGAGACGCTGCGCCGCGCGGTGGAGGCCTCTGCGTTCGAGTTCGGTGCCAGCCAGCCGCTTGGCCGCCTGTCGATCAGCGTCGGCGTGGCCGCCTTCCCCGAAGACGGCCGCGGCCCCAGCGACCTGGTCGCCCGCGCCGACCAGGGCCTCTACGCCGCCAAGCACCAGGGCCGCAACCGCGTCGTCGCGTGGTCGCCGTCCCTCGGCGCGGAGCAGGGATGAGCGTCGCGTTCTGCGCCATCGGCGACGAGCTGCGCCTGGGCGAGACGCGCGAAGCCAACGGATACGCGCTGGCCCAGGCCTTGCGATCGCGCAACGTCGAGCTGGGCGAGGCCCGCATCGTCGGCGACGACCGGGCAGCCATCGCGACGGCGCTGCGCCAGCTCTGCGATCGCCACCGCCTGGTCGTGCTCTCGGGCGGCCTCGGCCCGACCGAGGACGACTTCACCCGTGACGCCGTGGCCGAGGCGCTCGGCGTGCCCCTGGTCGTCGACGCCGCCGCGCTCGCCGGCGTCGTCCATCGCGCCGAATCGCGCGGCCGCGAGGCCGGCGTCCTCGAGCGCCGCCAGGCCCAGTTCCCATTGGGGGCGGAGGTCGTCGCCAACCGCCACGGCACCGCGCCCGGGTTCGCCGTCCGCTTTGGCGCCGCACTGGTCGTCGCGCTGCCCGGCGTGCCCCGCGAGGTGCGCGGCATGCTCGACGACGCGCTCGAGGCCTGGCTGGTCCGAGCAGGTGTGCCGTACGGCCGCGTCCACGAGGTCTCGCTCTCGGTCTTCGGCATCGCCGAGAGCGCGCTGGGCGAACGCCTGCGCTTGCTGCCCGGCGCCGATCGGACGTACATTCGTTCGTTGCCTCACTTTCCCTGGATCCGGCTGCGCATCCGGAGCCAGGACGGCGCCGATGCCGCCGAGGCCTTCGCCGACGCCGCCGTCGCCGACCTCGGCTGGCGCGTCTATGCCCGCGACGACGACGACCTGACGCTCGCCGGGGCCACGCTCGCCACGGCGCGCGCCCGCGGCACGACCCTGGCCGTCGCGGAATCCTGCACCGGCGGCCACGTCGGCGATCTGCTGACGGACGTCGCGGGCGCCAGCGACGTCTTCCTCGGCGGCGCCGTGACCTACGCCAACCGGGCCAAGGTCGAGATCCTCGGCGTCGACGCCGCCCTGATCGAGGCCCACGGCGCCGTCAGCCCCGAGGTCGCCCGCGCGATGGCGCTGGGCGCGCGTGCCCGCTTCGGCGCGGATCTCGCCATCGCCACCAGCGGAATCGCGGGGCCGGGCGGCGGCAGCGCGCACAAGCCCGTCGGCACGCTCTGTGTGGCCATCGCCACCGCGGACGGCACGTTCTCGCGCTCGTTGCAGCTGTCGGGGCTGGATCGCGAACGGTTCAAGCAGCTCGCGGCCCACACCGCGCTGGCCTTGGCGCGCCGGGTGCTGATCGGCGAGCTGGGTGAGCCAGACGAACGGCCTACGCCTTGATGCCCGCCTTGCCCAGGGCCGCCAGCTCCGCGTACAGGTAGACGTTGGCCGCGATGGCCTTGCGGAACACGCCGAGGTGCATCGACTCGTTCGGGCCGTGCGCCGTGGTCTCGGGGTCCATGACGCCGTTGAGGATCAGCGGCAGATCGCTGAAACGCCGGCCAAAAAGGGCCACGAACGGGATCGAGCCGCCGACGCCGACCTGCACCAGGCTCTCGCCCCAGGCCTTGCGGTACGCCGCGTCGGCCGCGACGAACGCGGCACCGCGGGGCGTGTAGAGCCAGCCCTCGCCGAAGCTCGCGACCTTGCGCAGCTCGACGCGCACGCCGCCCGGCGGATCGGCGGTGACGGCCGCCCGGATCGCCGCGACCATCTCGTCGGCGGTCTGGGTCGGCGCGAGGCGGACCGAGAGCTTGGCGCTGGCGCGCTGCCGGATCGCGTTCTTCTCGCGCCCGGGCACGGGCAGGGTGGTCGACAGCACCGTGATCGCGGGCTCGTGCCACATCCACACCGCGGGCGGCAGGTCGCGCTCGGGCAGCGGCGCGATGCCGGGCAGCAGGTGGGCGCCCTTGCAGACGACGCCAGCGTCGTAGGGCACCGCCTGCGACGCCGCCAGGACGTCGGCGCTGGGCTCCAGGCGGCCGACGCGCATGCGGCTGTCTTCGTCGACCAGGCGGGCGATCAGCTGCGTCAGGGCGACGGCCGAGTCCGGGACCATGCCGCCCCAGAGGCCGGAGTGGACGTCGGCGTCAGCGGCGGTGATCGTCAGCTCGACCTCGACCAGCCCGCGCAGGCTCACCGTCAGGCCCGGGACCTCGGTGCTCGGGTTCTCGCAGTCGGTCAGGACCATCACGTCCGCGGCGAAGACCTCGGGGTAGGTGTCCATGTAGCGCTCGAGGTTCGGCGAGCCGATCTCCTCTTCGCCCTCGAGGATCAGCTTGAGGTTGCAGGGCAGGCCGCCGGTCGTCTCGAACCAGGCGCGCGTGGCGGCCAGGTGCGACATCCAGCCGCCCATGTCGTCGGCCGCGCCGCGCGCGTACAGGCGATCGCCCCGGATCGTCGCCACGTGCGGCGAGGTATGCCAGATCTCGCCAGCGACGGGCTGCAGGTCCAGGTGGCCGTAGACCAGCACCGTCGGCGCGTCCGGGCCCGCGTGCATCCACTCGGCGGCGACGATCGGCAGGGCCCCCTCGACCTCGAGCACCCGGCTGTGCTCCATCCCGACCTTGGTCAGATCCGCGCAGACGGTGGCGGCCAGGCGGCGGACGTCGGCCGCGTGGGCCGGATCGCAGCTGATGGCGGGGATCGCCAGGTAGCTCGAGAGCTGGGCGATGGTGGCGTCGAAGGCCGCTGCGGCACGGTCGGCGACGGCGTCTGCATGCGCGAGGGCGGCGTTGGGCGAGGGTCGATCCATCTAGGCTTTCTCCGAGCTGGGGCCGGGCAACGTCGTGGGACGCAGCGCGACGATCGTGGCGTCACGGCCGTCCCAGCGGACCGAGGCGGCGCGGGCGATGACAGGGACGGGCTCGCCGCCGACGGGCTGGATCCGCAGCGACGTCGGCGTGTTGATCGGCACCTCTGCGCGGAAGCGTTGGCCGATCAGCCAGTTCGCGTCGCGCAGGTACAGCGCGCCGGCCGCCTCGTTCGCCGCGATCACGCGGCCCTGGTCGTCGAGGACCAGGTGCGGATCGGGCAGCGTCGAGAAGACCTCGCGCAGCTCGCGGGCTTGGGCGGTCTCGCGGCAGAGCCGGGCATGGCGGGCTCGCGAGGCCATCAGCCGCCGCTCCAGCGAATGCGGCGAGCTCGTGCCCTTGGTGACGAAGTCCTGGGCACCGAGCTCGACCGCCGCGAGAGCCAACTCCGGATCGTCGTGGGCCGACACGACCACACAGGGCAGCCGCGTCCGGTGCGAGCTGAGGACCTGCAGCGCCTGCAGGCCGAAGGCGTCGGGCAGGCCGAGGTCGACGACGACGACGTCGAAGATCTCGTCGTTGAGCGCATTCTGGGCGTCCGACAGGCTGCCGACGTTGTGCACCTCGAAGCGCGCCGTCGTCGCCGCCTGCAGCTGCGCCTCGATGACCCGCGCCGCCATCACGTCGTCTTCGACCAACAGCACGCGGATGGTCTCCTCTGCTGCCATCGCTCCTCCCACCAGCCCGGGTGGCTGGCCCCGCATCGGCGTCGTCCGAGCGGGAGCAAGCTAGCACCGCGAAGGGGAGTCGACAAACCCGAGCCGTCGACAAAGGCAAGGCCTTGCGCCACGATCGTCCGGCCCGGCGCCAGGCGATGTCGACCTTCGCCCGCGCCGCGAGAGGAGTCCGGCATGCCCCAGCGTCACCCAGGCCGCGGACCTCGACGATTCGACACCGGAGTCGCGCTTTGTGCACTCGTGGTCGTCGCGGCCTGTGGCCGCGAGCCGGCTCCTCAGGCGACCACCGCCGCCCAGGTGGCGCCCCGCGCGGCACCGCCGCCGAGCGCGCTCGATCTGCCGGCCGTGGCGACGGGCGACAAGGTCGATCTCGACGCCCTGACACCGGGCTTCGTCCGCGTCCCGGCCGGGCGCGTGACGCTTGGTTCGCCACCAAACGAACCCGGCCGGGGCGAAGACGAGGCGCAGCACGCCGTCACCATCCGCCGGTCGTTCGAGATGCAGGCGACCGAGGTCACCGCCGGCGACTATGAGCGGCTGATCGGCCGCAACCCCTCGCTGCACGAGGGCTGCGCGACGTGTCCGGTCGAGCAGGTCAGCTGGTTCGAGGCGGCCCGCTACTGCAACGAGCTCTCGCGGCGCCGGGGCCTGCCGGTCTGCACCGTGCTCGACGAGAAGCGACCGACCTGGCAGGGCACCGATTGCCGCGGTTTCCGCCTGCCCACCGAGGCGGAGTGGGAGCACGCGGCGCGTGGCGGCGTCGACGTCGCGGCCCACGGCGGCCGCCCGGGGCCGGTCGAGCAGGTCGCCTGGATCGACACCAACAGCGAGCTGCGCACGCACCCCGTCGGCGAGAAGCAGCCCAACGGCTACGGCCTGTTCGACATGCTGGGCAACGTCGCCGAGTGGGTCTGGGATTGGCAGGATCCCTACCCGGCCGACGCTGGCGTCGATCCGCAGGGCCCCGCCGGCGGCGACAACAAGGTCTTCCGTGGTGGCGCCGCGCGCTGGAGCGCCGACGAGGCCCGGGTCGCGTTCCGCAACGCCTACGGACCGGGCAACAAAGTCGAATTCATCGGCTTCCGCTGCGTGCGGACGTTGTCGCGATGAGCGGCACCGCCCAGGCGCCTGCGCCCGACCCGGGACCGCTGGGGCTGGCCGTGATCGGCCTGGGCCGCGCCGGCCAGGCCCGCTGTCGCGACATCGCCGCCTCGGCGGACGTGACGCTGATCGGCGCCCTGGGCGGGCGAGAGGGCATCGACGCCCACCGGCGGCTGATCGAGGATCCCCGCACCGACGCCGTGCTGGTCTGCACCGACAACGCGCTGCACGCCGAGCTCGCGACGCTCGCCCTCGAGGCTGGGCGCGATGCCCTGGTCGAGTTCCCGTTGGCCGGCGACAGCGACGAGACCGCCGCGTTGCTGCGGCTCGCCGAAGAGCGTGGCCGGGTGTTGCACCTCGAGCTGATCGGCCTGCTCGGCGAACGGCATCGCGGCCTGCGTCTGCGCGCCGACGAGGTCGCCGCGATCGACGTCGACTTCGCCGGCGGGCGCTATCGTTGGATCGACGCGGAGATCGCGGCGGGTCATCACGGCCAGTTGGCGATCGGCCGCTTGCATGCGGTCTGGGACCTGTGTGGTCCGCTGCGGCTGCTCGACGCGCGGCGGCACGACGACGGGGCGACGTCGGCCCTTGAGTTGCGTCTGCTCGGCGCAGCGGGCCAACAGATCCGGCTCCGCGAGCGGCGCGGGCCCGATCTGGCGCGTGCGTCCGCGTTCGTGGCCCGTGACGCCGCAGGTCGCGAATTGGCCCCACGACCCGTCGCGCCGCTCACGCTCGGCCTCTTCGCGACGGATCTGGACCGGTTCGTCCGGCGTGTGCGGACTCGCGACGCAGACGGCGCCTATGTCGATGCCGACGCCATCCTCGGCGTGGCGCGCCTCGCCGACGCGATCTCCCACGCCGCCGCGGCCAGCGTGTAGCGGCCCCGCGACGACGCGGCGCAGATTCAACGTCCGGCGGTCGCCGACCAGCTCGGCGGCACGGCGTCGCGCAGCATCGTCGCCACGGTCTCGGCCCAGAGGTCGTCTGCGTTGGGGCAGGGTGCCAGCAGCAGCTCGCCGCCCCCGGCCTCGCGAAAGATCTCGCGACCACGCAGGCCGATCTCCTCGGTCGTCTCCAGGCAGTCCGCCGTGAACGACGGCTCCAGCACCGCGATCGTGCCGAGTTTGCGCCGCCCCAGCTCCTCGAGCGCCTCGTCGGTGTACGGCCGGATCCATGGGGTCCGACCGAGCCGGCTCTGGAAGCCGACCGACCAGCGCTCCGGCGGCAGCTGCAGCGACGCCGCGACCTCGCGCGCGGTCGCGATGCATTGGGCCCGGTAGCAGTGGCGGTTGGCCTCGACGAGCGTGTCACAGCAGTCGGGGCGCTTGCCACAATGGGCGCCCGTCGCGTCGGAGCGCTGGCATTGGCGCTCCGGCACGCCGTGGAAGCTGATCAACACGTGGTCAAGGTCGGCCACCTCGACCTGCTGGGCGGCGAAGGCGCGCTGCGCGATCGTCGTGACGCTGCGGATGAAGCCGGGGTCGTCGAAAAATGGCGGCAGCACATGCACCTGCGGCACGTTCCAGCGTTCGGCCGCCAGCTCCATCACCCGCGCCGCTGCCGAGCCGAATGCCGCCGACGAGTACTGCGGGAAGAGCGGCAACACCAGGATCCGATCGATCCCGTCCCGGGCGAAGCCGTCGAGCACCGAAGGAAGCGACGGGTTGCCATAGCGCATGCCCAGGCGCACGTCGAAAGCGTCGCCGAGCAGATCCGCAACCTTGGAGCGCAGGTCCTGGCCGTGGAACAGCAGCGGGCTGCCACGATCCGTCCAGACCTTGCGGTAGGCCTCGGCCGAGCGCTGTGGCCGGAACGGCAGGATGATCGCGTGGACCAGCAGCCAGCGGCCGAACGCCGAGATGTCGATGACGCGTGGATCCATCAGGAACTCACGCAGGTAGCGACGAACCGAGGCCGTGTCCGGGCCGTCAGGCGTGCCCAGGTTGACCAGCATCACACCGGTCCGTCGTGTCGGCACCGCGCTCGGGCGAGGGGCTGCGACGTCGGAGGTGGGTGTGGGGGCTGCGGCCATCGGCGTCTCCTGGGGTGATCCGGTCTCGAGCGGGCGACGCCGCCGGCGCGTCCGATGCGGCGCGCGTCGTCAGGTTGCGCGCGGCCCCGACTATGCGCGAATCTAGCCCCGCAGATCGACCCCCCAAGCGCCGTCGTCCGCGGCTCTTCGAACGGGCCCGTCGCACGCGCCGCCCCGGAGCCCCCGGCCACGGCCGCTGGAGCCATGATGACCACCACGCCCGCCGCCCCAGAAGCGACCGCCGCCGCGCCGAACCCGAACGCGTCCACCAGCGCCGAGGCGGTGGTCCTGCAGGATTGGACGCCGATCGCCAGCTGCCTCGACTTCCAGCTGGGTCAGCTCGCGTTCCAGCGCCGCGGGGCCCAGGCCTTCACGACCAACGAGGTGCCGAACCTCGTGAACCAGGGCGGTTTGGCTGCCGTCCGCGCCGCCGAGGTCCTCTTCGCCAGCTGCGCCGAGGCCACGGCCAGGGACGCGCTCGAGGCCGAGATCGTGGTGGTCGAGATGGCCATCGGCATGGGCGTCCACGCGGTCCAGCTGCTCGATCGCTTCCAACAACGCTGCCGCGCCGCCGGCGTCGACTGGTACGACCGTCTGACGTTCTTCGCCACCGACGTCACGCCGCGCATGTTGCAGGACGCCCGGGATCGCGGCGTCTTCGACCGCCACGCCGGCCGCGTCGTCCTCGCGCAACTCGACGCCCGGCGGCCCGAGCGGGTGCGACGCTTGGACGACGGCACCCTCGTCGAGCTCGCCGGCCGCCCGCGCCTGGTGGTGCATACCTACCTTCTCTGCGTCCTACCGGCCAACGTCTTCCGCTGGGAGCCGGCCGCCGAGACGCTGGAGGGCGACGTGCCTGCGTCCGGGGGCCGTGCCGGGCGCCTCGGTCAATGGAAGGTCCTGGTCGCCAGGACGGTGATTCGCAATCCAGCGTTGCTCGATCGCTTCACGGCCTTGCCGTTGGCCGAGCTCCAGGCTCGCGTCGAGCGGGCAGACCCAGAAGAGGCCCAGGATCTCGCGGATCTCTATCCGATGCTCGACCTCGATCTCACGCTCGCGCCGGTGGCGGCGGCGGACCTGCCCGATCTTGATGTCCTGCATGCGATCGCTGACGGGATCCTCGCGGAGCGAAACGACAAGCCAGCGACGGATCCCGTCTGGGTCCTGCACAGCGGTGGCGCGATGCGCTCGATCGAGGCCACGTTGGACGCGCTTCGACCCGACGGCGTGCTGCTCTACCGCGACTACGGCCCGGCGACACCTGCAGATGCGGACATCCTGCATCTCTATCAGCATTACGGCCCTACGACGGCGATCGGTATCAATCACTTTGCGATTGATCGCTGGGTTCGAGGCGCCACGGCGGCCGACGGGTCGCCGCGCTGGACCTGGCACGGGCCCGCGGGAGACGAGCGGGCGATGATCAAGACGCGGCTGCTCGGCCGGGCCACTCCGGAGCCGGTCGCGGCGGCGTTCGCCCAGGCGTTTTCGGTCGCGTCGTTCGCCGAGCTCGAGCGCGTCATCGGCAACGCCCGCGCCTCGACCACGGCCGCCGCAGTCATGGAGGGCTACCGCGAGGCGCTGCGCTTGGAGCCCGAGAATTGGGCCCTTCTGGGCGAGGCGGCCGAGGCGGCGCTGCGCGGCCAACGGTCGTTGGATCTCGCGGAGGTGCTGATCCGCGAGGCGTTGCGGATCAACCCCTGGTCGTCGGCCGCCGCCTGGAACGTGTTCGGCGACGTGCTCTCGTTTCGGGGCGACCTCACGAGCGCCGAGGCCGCCTACCGTCGCGCGACCACCGTCAACCCGGAGCACGCGCGTGGCTGGTTCAACCTCTACCTCTGCGCCCGTCAGCGCGCCGACCATGCGCTCGCCGTCGAGATGGCGGCCAAGGCCCTGGCCACCGACCGCGACGGCAGTGAGTCCGAGAGGTTCGGCGCTGCCTTGCGCGATGCCATCGGGCGGCTTCAGGAGCAGCAGGCGCTCGCCGGCCGGCTGCGGCGAGAGCGCGCCGCGGGCTCGCATCGCTAGCTGCGGTTCGAATCCCGGCGCCGCGCTATGCGTCGGTGCAACTTGGGGAAGTCTGTGAAGCAGACGGCTTCGCCTTGCTGCGAATGCCGGCCCTCTGCTAGCCTTTTGGCCCTGGCTGCCGCACGCGCGAAGCCCTCGGAGGAAGCATGACGATCTCGCTGCCACGCGGAGTCTCCCGACCGACCCTGACCCGGTCCTGGCGTCGCCGCCTGGCCCAGGGCGCCGCCTGCCTCGGCCTCGGCGCCGCTGGCCTGATCGCCGCGCCGCCCGCAGCCCAGGCGATGACCGTGCTCGCCGCGAGCCTGCAGGAGCTCGTCGGCGCCTCGGCCATCGTGCTGCACGCCAAGGTGCGTTCGGTCCGCGTCGACGACCGCCGTGCCGCCGGTCGCGCCGTCTGGACCGTCTACGAACTCGACGTGCTCGAGGTGCTCAAGGGCGACCGCAAGGCCATCGGCGCGCGCTTCACCTTCGAGCTGCTCGGTGGCTCGACCAAGGACGGCATGACGCTGTCGGTGCCCGGGATGCCCGGCTTCCTCGCTGGCGAAGAGACGGTGGTCCTGCTCGAGCGCCACGCGGAGGGCTACACGCTGACGGGCGCGCCCCAGGGCAAATGGACGGTCTACCGCGACGCCAAGGGCGTCGCGCGGGTCGTCCGGCCGCTCGATGGCGCCCACATCGTCAAGCGCGCCGCCGACGGCCGTCTGCAGGCCGTCGAGCACGACGAGGGCCCCCTGGTGCTGCAGCCGCCGCAGCAGGACCAGACGCTGGCGGCGCTTCGGGCCGAGATCCTCGACGCGGTGCAGAAGACGGCGCAAGCGTCGGCTCGCGTCGCTCCGGCGCCCGCCGCGGCGACTGCACCTGCTGCTGCTTCCGTCGCGCCTCGCGTGATGCCGCGTCCGCCCGTCGGCAGCCGCAAGCCCTGATCCGCGGCGCTCGCCGTCTCCAAGGGGGCCCTTCATGGCCGTTTTGTCACTGGACCGCCCCGCCGCCGGGCGCGTCTTCGTTGCCCTCTACCTCGGCGTGCTCGCCTTCGCCGCAGCCTCGCTGCCGGCGGCGCCTGCGTCAGCCTATTCGGTTACGACGGCCGCAGGTGGCGGCAAGTCGGTCAAGCGCTGGTTCAGCAACAAGATCTCCTATCACATCAACCCCATCGGCTCCGACGATCTGCCATTTTCGACCGTGCAGGCGGAGCTGACCAAGGGCTTCGCTGGTTGGATGGAGCCTTCGTGCACCGGCCTCGAGTTCACGCCGGGCTACCACTGCAACACCGCGCTCGGCAAATGCCTCTACGACAAGAACGTCGCCTGCAAGGCGGACAGCGACTGCCCGGCGAGCACGAACAAGAAGGTGATGCCGATCGGGTACAACGCCAACGGACGCAACGAGTTGGTGTTCATCGAGGACTCCTCGTGGAAGCACGGCAACTTCGTGCTCGGCGTCACGGTCGCCTGGGACAACAACTGGCAGGGCGCGATCACCGAGTCGGACATCGCGTTCAACGGCTACCTGCAGAAGTGGACGACCGATCCGAACAAGGCCGGCAACGGCACGCAGCACCTGCTGAGCGTCGCGATCCACGAGCAGGGCCACTTCTTCGGCGTCATGCACGTCCTTGGCGGCTGGAACCAGGCCGATCCGCCGACGATGGCGCCCAACGTCATGCCGTACGGCATCTCGGCCTCGTTGTCCGCCGACGACAAGAAGGCGTCATGCTTCTTGAACCCGAAGTCGACCCATAGCTGCAGCAACGATTCGGATTGCCCGTATGTCGTGCAGAAGAGCAGCCAGTCGGGCTCCGAGAGCTACGGCGCCAAGCTGGTCTGCAAGTCTGGCAGCTGCGTCTGGGGGGCGGCCCCGGTGCAGGGCCAGACCACGATCGGCGGCACCTGTTCTTCGGACAACGACTGCAAATCGGGCTTGTTCTGCCAGCCGATCGGCAACGGCACCAGCTATTGCGCCCAGACCTGCACCGTGAGCAAGGCCAACTGCCCGTCGGGCTTCACCTGCTACCCGTACCAGGGCAACACCGGCCAGGGCGTCTGCCTGGCGCCGTTCGGCGGCGGTGCCAAGAAGGGCATCGGCGAGACCTGCGCCGCCGGCAACGATTGCCAGTCGTTCCTGTGCGTCGGCGGCACTTGCAAGCAGCCCTGCACCGTCGGCGGCTCGTCCTGTCCCTCTGGCCAGATCTGCGAGGCCGTGCCCGGCAGCGGCGGTGCCTGCGTCGACAAGGCCGAGCCCAGCCTCAAGGACCTCAACGAAGAGTGCTTCGCTCCCGAAGAATGCGGCTCGGGCGTGTGCATGAAGGACGATCTGCAGTCGACCGTCGGCTACTGTCGCCTGATCTGCACCGCGCCCGGCAGCTGCCCGGACGGCTTCCAATGCGTCAGTCAGGGCGAAGGCTACACGGGCTGCATCCCGGGCAAGGAGTCGATCCCGAGCGGACAACCCTGCACCAAGGACGCCATGTGCGAGGGCAACATCTGCGTGCCCGCCGCCGAGCTCGGCAGCCTCTGCAGCAACGTCTGCACGTTGGGCGACACGACGGGCTGTCCGTGCGGCATGGTCTGCGCCAACGGCGTCAAGGGCGTCGCTTGCTACCTGGGCCAGCCCAAGGGCTGCCTGCCGGACGGTACGCCGTGCACGGGCGACGTGGAATGCAGCAGCGGCATCTGCCTGGCCGGGTCGTGTCGACCCAAGTGCAAGGTCGGCGCCGACGTGGGTTGCGATCTCGGCCTGTCGTGCCTGCGCCTCGACCCCGGCGGCGCCGATGGACGCTGCGCGCAGCCGGGCCAGGTGCCGGTCGGCAACTTCTGCGTCGCGGACGAGGTCTGCGCGACGTTGCTCTGCGCCAAGGACAGCGAGGACGTGTCGCGTTGCTCGGATCCGTGCATCCCCGGTGACGCGGCGACCTGTCCGGCTGGCTCCGGCTGCGTCCAGATCGCGCCCGGCTACGGTCGCTGCCAGCAGGGCGCGACTGGCACGCCCGGCCCGGACACGACCGGCGGCGGCGACGCCGTCGGCGATGGCGTCGCGGGCGGCGACACGACCCCGACCGTCGGCGGTGGCTACGTTCCGGCGCCGCAGAGCAGCAGCTGCAGCGCGGCGCCGGCTGGCCGAGGTGCCTCCTGGCCCGCGGGGATGCTCTGGGTCATCGTGGGGTGCGTGGTCTGGATCGCGCGCCGGCGCACGCTCGCGGCCTGAACCGTCGTTCGAGGCCGCGAGCCGCGCGGCGGAAGCCGTCGTCGCTGGCGAGACGGCTGCGGGGGCTCAGGCGCCGGGGAGGCGGCCGGCGACGTCGTCCCAGTTGACCAGGTGGTCGAGGAACGTCTTGACGAAGGCCGCGCGCTTGTTCTGGTACTTCAGGTAGTACGCGTGCTCCCAGACGTCGAGCGCGAGCAGGACCGTGGTGTTCATCTGCGCCTGGTTCTGGTGCTTCTCGGCGGCGAGCACCTCGAGCTTGCCGAAGTCGGCGTTCCAGACCAGCAGGCCCCAGCCCGAGCCCTCGACCGAGGTCGTCACGGCCTCGAGCTGGGCGCGGAAGGCGTCGAACGAGCCGAAGTCGGCGTCGATCCGGGCCGCGAGGCGACCGGTCGGCGTACCGCCGCCGTTGGCCTTCATGTTCTCCCAGAAGATCGTGTGCAGCTGGTGGCCAGCGCCGTGGAACGCCAGCTCGCGCGAGAGGTGCTTGGCGGCGGCGTAGTCACCCGAGGCGCGCGCGGCGGCGAGCTTGGTCTCGGCGGCGTTGTACCCGGCGACGTAGCCCGCGTGGTGGATGTCGTGGTGCAGGCGCACGGTGGCTTCGTCGTAGTGCGGCTCGAGTGCGTCGTAGGCGTACGGAAGGGCGGGCAGCGAGACGGGCATCGGACTCTCCTTGGGCAATCATCGAGGCCAGCGCTCTGGTGCGGCCGCGAGGTGATGGATGGGCAGCGGCGCAGCGCGTCGCGGACCGCCTCGAGGGTCGAGGTCGCGAAACGATAGGGCGCCAGGCGCGGGCGTCAATGGAGCTGGCGGTGGGGCCGAGCAATGTCGGCCCCTTGCCGGGCAGCCGCGGCCGAGACCGACACGCGGACGCTCAAGTGACGCCGTCGGCCTCGGGCAGGTCCAGGACCAGCGGCGCGCCGTGGCGCAGCGTGTTGACCGCGATGGTCGACACCAGCAGCTGGCGCGCCACCGCCGCGTCGGCTCCGCACGGCGCGAGCGGGCGCAGGATCTGCGGCAGGCAACGGGCGACGGGCCGCGCCGCCAGCGCCGCCTGCAGCCAGGCCGCCCAGCCGGGGGCGTCCGCGCCGTCGAGGAACACGGTGGCGACCTCCGGGTCGGTGACCGCGGCGTACCAGGTCCCGACGGCGGCGTCGGTGTCCACGACCACGGCGAGGCCGCGATCGGCGAGGGCCTGCCAATGCGTCGCGGCCGCACCGACGAACCAGATCTGGTTGCCGACGGCCAGGGCAGCCGCCACCGCCTCGATCGCCGCGGGGGAAGGCGACGGGCGGTGGCTGATGACCAGCATCATCCCGCGACCACGCCGGGTGTGGTCCTCGGTGCGCTGGCCCGGGATGGCGTGGGTGCTGCGTCGCCGTGCAAGTTGGCGCTTCGCCTCGGCCACCACAGGCCCGGCGACCTCGCCCAGCAGCGGGATCGTGGCCAACAGGGCGGCGGCGGCTTCGTCGACGCCATGGACGGGTGCGGCGACCCGGGTGCCCCGGCCGTGGAGCGAACGGCGGGTCGGCGCCGTGGCGGTCGCTGAGGCCGGGGCCGGCGGCGAGGCGAACTCGGCCGGGGAGGGCGGCGTCGGCGGGGCCAGCGCCTCGGGTTGGGATCCGGTCGGCGCGGGCGCGTCGGCGACGCGGAACGCCGCCAGGTAGTCCACGCCGCCCGCCTTGGGCCCGGTGCCCGAGAGGGCGAAGCCGCCGAAGGGCTCGATGCCGACGCGGGCGCCGGTGATCGGCCGGTTGACGTAGACGTTGCCGGCGCGGGCTCCGGCGATGACGGCGTCGACGTCGTCTTCGGATTGGGCGTACACGCCGACGGTCAGGGCGTAGTCCAGCCCGGCTTGCAGCGACAGCGCCTCGGCCAACGTCTGGTAGGCGATGCAATGCACGATCGGGCCGAAGATCTCGCGCGCGGCCCAGCTCTCGGGGCGCATCGCGGCGCTGGCCGGCAGTTGGACGACCGTCGGGCCGATCAGCAGCGCGCCGTCCGCGTCCGCGACCTGCTCCGGCTGCAGCAACACACGCCCGCCGGCGGCCTCGGCCTCGGCGCAGACGGCGTCGGCGGTCGTCCGCAGGCGCTCCAGATCCTCGGCGCTCACCACCGGGTTGATCTGCGTGCCGTGGGCGGTGGCGCGGCCGACCTGCAGGCTGGCGGCGGCGGCGGCGAAGCGCTCGGCGAAGGCGTCCGCCACACGCGCGTCGACCAGGATCCTGCTCAAGGCCGAACACTTCTGGCCCGAGTGGCCAAAGGCGGCGCGCAGGCATCCGGCGACGGCCTCGTCGAGGTCGGCGTTGGCCGTGATGATCACGGCGTTCTTGCCGCCCATCTCGGTGATCGCCATCCGTTCGCCGCGGCCGTCGCGTGTCCGTCGCGCGGCCATCTGGGCATACAGGCGTGTGCCGACGGCGACCGATCCGGTGAACACGACGCCGTCGACGCGTTCGTCGCCGACCAGGGCCGCGCCGGTGGTCGGGCCGTCACCCGCGACGTGGGCGACCAGGTCTGCGGGCACGCCGGCCGCACGCAGCGCCTGGACGACGATGTCGGCGCACAGCGGCGTCTGCTCGGCGCCCTTGAGCAGCGCGGCGTTGCCGGCCGCTAGCGCGGCGACGGTCATGCCGCAGGGGATCGCGACCGGGAAGTTCCACGGTGCGACGACGGCGATGACGCCGCGCGCCTCGCCAGCGAGCGGCGCCGTCACCGACTGCAGCGCGTAGAAGCGGCAGAAGTCGACCGCCTCGTCGATGTCGGCGAGCGCCTCGCGTCGCGCCTTGCCGGCCTCGAGGCAGACCAGGGCCGCCAGCGCTGGACGCCGCGCCCGCAGCCACTCGCCGGCCCGCAGCAGGTGCAGCGCGCGCGCGGCGGCGGGCAGGGCGGCCCAAGCCTGCGCGGCCTCGCTGGCCCGCGCGACGGCCTCGGCGACGTCTGCCGTGGTGGCGGTCGGCAGCGCACCGATCTCGACCGCCGGCGCGTCCGGCGAGAACGAACGCAGCGGCGCTCCGGCGCCCGTCGCGGCGACGTGGGACCGCAGCGGCAGCTGGCCGCGGACCGCCTCGATGGCCTCGTCCAGCGCCTGGCGATGCGACGCCAGGTGCAGGCGGGCCGGAGACACGGGCCGAAAGCGCAGGTCGTCGTCCTGGTCGGTCAGCAGCGGCCGGCGTTGCACGCCCTCGCGGCCCGACGGTCGGCCCTGCTCGGCCTTGGCCAGCAGCGATTGCGCCGGGCTGGTCATGGCGGTGCCGAGGTCGACCGCCCGCCGCGCCATCGTCAACACGCCGACCTGGCTGCTGTTCTCCATGACGCGCCGGACGAGGTAGGCCATGCCCATCAGCAGCGAGCCGACCGGGATGTAGTTGCGCACCGGCCAGCCCGCGGCAGCCATCGCCGTCGACAGGCCTTCGTAGGTGGCGTGCAGGCATTGGTGCTCGATCGGCGGCGCGTCGGGGTAGAGCTCGGCGCGCGCGGCGCGGGCGAAGCAATGGTCGCGCAGGTTGTGGCTGCCGAGCGCCAGCTGGAGCTCGTCGCCGTGCTCCAGGCAGCGCAGCACCAGCGCCTGGAAGCAGAGGTCGGTCTCGCGCTTGTCGAGCCATTGCGGCGCGTCGTGGTGGTTGGCGTCGGCCTCGGTCGTCTCGGCGTCCCAATACGCGCCCTTGACCAGGCGGATCGGCATGCGCACGCCGCGGCGGCGGGCCAGGGCGATGACGTCGGCGAGATGCTCGGGCGCGTCGCGCCGATAGGCCTGCACGACGATGCCGACGTCCGGATGGCTCCACAGGCCGGGATCGCTCGCGAGCGTCCGGTCCAGCATGGTCAGCGTCAGGTCGCGCACCGACTCGTGCTCGGCGTCGATGTTGACGAAGACGCCGAGATCGCGGGCCCTGCGCAAGATCGCGCCGAGCCGGGGCACGACGCGTCCGGCCGCGCCCTCGACGTCGTCGGCGTCGTAGTGGGCGGTCAGCGCCGACGACTTGACCGAGACGTGCGCCAACGGCAGGCCGGCGGCGTTGCGCTGGCCGCGGTGCAGCGAGGCCGCGCCCTCGATCAGTTGCAGCACGGCGTCGCGGTAGTGGTCGGCCTCGGCCTCGGTGATCACGAGCTCGCCGAGCTGGTCGAGCGTCGCCGACCGCCCGCTCGAGAGCAGCGCCCGCAGCGCCGGCTCGGCCCGCGCCACCGACTCGCCGGCGATGAAGATCCCGGCGACCTTGCGCACCGATGCGCGCGTCAGCCAGGCCACAAACGCCGCTGGCAACACCGCCACGCAGAGCGACGCCAGCGCCAGGCCGCGCGCCATCCACGTCGGCAGCGCGAGCGGGCTGGAGGCCGCCACCGCGCGCTGGTGGTCGGCCTTGGTCCGCCGCAGCATCTCGGTCACGAGACGGTCGACCTCGCGCCCGCCGCGATCGTGGTCAAGCGACGGCAGCGCCGCGATCAAGCGCAAGGCGTGGACGCGCAGCACCGGATGGTCCGCTTGCAGGCCCAGGCCCCATTGGCTCAAGCGTTCGAGCAATCCGGGCTTGTAGCGTGGCATCTCGGCCGCCACCGCCTCGGCGAGCGTGCGCGCCTGCGCCCACACCCGTCGCAGCGAGTCGGCCGCGGGTCCGTCGGTCGCCAGCAGGTCGAACAGGCCGTTGCGCGCCAGGCTGGCCTCGATCTCCAGCGGTGCGGCGTCGGCTCCGATCATGCGCCAGGCGTCGCCGTGTGCGGTCCAGGCCATGATGCGGTCGCCCTCCTGGCGCTGGTGCGCGAAGGGCAGGGTCTCGACCAGGCGTGCCGTGGCGCGCTCCACCGCGAACGACGGGCTGCCGAGGCGGATCCGCGCGAACGAGCGCTCAAACACCGCGCCCCAGAGCGCGTCGCCGCTGTCGATGGTGGCGCGCCATCGCGACGCCGTGCGCACGCCCGCCAGCTCGGCCTCGAGCGCGGCGACCAGGCGCGGCCGCACCACGCCGGCGGCGTCGCAGGCCGCCGGCAGCAGCTCGCGGCTCAACAGCAGCGACCAACGTTCGCCGTGGAGCGTCGCGGCCACAGGCTCGAATTCCGGCAACATCCCAGGGACGTCTGCGGCTGGCGCCTCAAACATGGCAGTCACCCACGGCAGGGACCGGCGATGCGCGGACGCAGGAGTGGTCCGGCTCTGTCCTTGGGTCCAGTGTAGGCCGCGTGCTCGCCGGCCCGCAATCGTCCGACGTCGGCAGCGCCCTCAGGGTGCCGTCGGCTCCGGAGCATCCTGCATGGCGGCGGCAGAGCGTTGCCACAGGAGCCAGGAGTAGCCGGTCAGCGCGGCCGTGGCGCACGCCGTGGCCCAATGCCAACGCGCGGCGCCGCCCGGCAGGCCGCCGAGCACGAACAGGCCGGTGGTGACCAGGCCAAAGACGAAGCCTTGCACGCCGAGCCGGCGCCGTCGCGCCAGGAAGCCGAGCTGCATCTTGCGCTCGACGGCGCGGGCCTCGTCGATCACGGCTTGTGCCGTCGCTGGGCTCAGGCCGGCGGCGGCGAGCGCGGCCCGCAGGCTCGCGACGGCGGTCGCGTCGATGCGCAGGGCGTCGTCGACGGCGCGCATGGCGGTGCGCAGGCGCCAGAGCGAGAGCCAGATCTGGCCGTCCTCGCCGAGGATGGCCGGCCGCTCCGGCGCCGTCGTCGCTTCGGTCTCGGGCGACGCCTCGGGCTCCATCGCGGCCTGGACCTCGTCGATCAGCCGCAGCGCGGTCGAACGACCCAGGCCTTCGGCGTCGAGCGACGCCACCAGCGACTCGATGGTGCAGCCCGCCGCGAGCGCCTCGTCGATCTGGGCCAGCAGGTCCTCGGCGATCTCGGCGTGGGTCCAGGGGCGTGCGCTCGGGCTCTCGGTCATCGTGCCTCTTGCCGCGCCCGGCCAGGGCACCTACAACCCCCGCGCGTCGCGCCGATCTCCGGCCTCGGCGCACGGGAGCCGGACGATGCCGCGCAGATTGCCTTGGGTCAACAAGCTGCCGGGCCACCTCGGCGATGGCGTCCTGACGGTCGGTCTCGCGTTGATCGCGGTCCATCTGTTCGTATTTGTAGGGTTCTTTGTGGTGCGCAGCCCCGGCTTCGCCGCCTTCTACTGGAACGACCTCGCCGTCAGCAGCGAGGCCGTGCTCCAAGGCAAGGTCTGGACGCTGGCGACCTACGGCCTGGTCCACGACCCCGATTCGCTCTGGCACCTCGTCGGCAACGTCTTCGCCCTCTACGTCTTCGGCCCACCGCTGGAGGCGCGCTGGGGCAAGCGGCGCTGGCTGCAGTTCGTCGCGGTCGCCGTGCTCGCGGGTGGGCTCGCCGTCGTCGCCGCCGGTCTGCTCGGCTTCCCGAGCGTGACGGTCGGCGCGTCGGCCGGGACGATGGCCCTGCTCGCGGCGTGGTCCTGGACCTTCCCGCAGGCGACCGTGATGCTGATGTTCTTCCTGCCGGTCGCAGGCCGGCTGCTGCTGCCCATCGTGCTGGCGATCGACGCGCTGCTCGCGCTGTCCGGCAGCGATGTCTCGTGGCCGGCGCACGCGGGCGGCGTGGTCGCGGCGTGGCTGCAGCTCGGCGGCCGCCATCGCCTGCAGGCGGCGTGGCTGAGCCGCAAGCTGGCCCGCGAAAAGGCCGCGCGGCTGGCCGAGGCGCGCAAGCGCTTCAAGGTCATCGACGGCGGCCGGGGCGACGAGCGCGACGGGCACGGGATCAACTAGGACGCAGCGGCCGCCGTGCTGATCGGCCTGGCGCTCCGCACGTCCGGCGCGAGATCGACGCGCTCGGGCTAGAGATCGACGCGATCGGGCAGGCGAGCGTAGTCGCTCATGCCGCTGCTGCCCCAGACCTTGCCCTTGTCGTCGATGACGAAGCCCTCGACGCGCTCGGTGCGCTCGATCAGGCGCAGGCCCTCGCGGGGACCGAGGACGAAGACCGCAGCCGACAAGGCGTCGGCGAACACGGGATCGTTGCCGATCACCGTCGCCAGCGCGACACCGGGCGCCGGCTTGCCGCTGCGCGGATCGAGCACGTCGTGGTAGCGCTGGCCGTCCTTGATGAACGAATGCTCCGCCCAATGGCGCGTCGCGGCGGCGTGGCTCGTCAGGTAGAGCTGGACGAGGTCGCGCTTGGGGTCGTCGGGATGCTGGACCGCGACGTACCAATGGCGCGTGCCGGTGCGACCGGCGACGTAGACATCGGCGCCGACGCGGATGCGGAAGTTGACGATGCCGGCCTCGCGCAGCGCCCCGGATGCGGCCTGGATCGCCGCGCCGTGGGCGAGGTCGTCCAGGCGGATGCGAGCGCCGCGGCGCATCAGGCGGACGATGCGGCCCGGCTTGAGCGAGATGTGTTCGCAGCCGACCAGCGTCTTGCGCGCCTGGATCTCGAGGTCCAGGGGCCGGACGGCCGGGCGATGGCGGAAGTTCCACAGGTAGTCGAACACGCCGACCGTGGGGTCGTACGCGCCCTTGCTTTCGCGGCAGACCTCGAGCGCCTGGTTGAGGTAGCCATAGGTCTCGCTGCTGAGGATCACCTCGTCGTGATCGGCGGTCTTGTTGACCGAGGCGATCTCGGACGCCGGGCCGTCCGGCGCCAGCTTGGCGGCGATGCGCTCGACCTCGCGCAGCGCCTTGTCCACGGCCTGCCTGGCCACCTTCGCGTCGCCGTGCCAGACGCGGACGTGGACCTCGACGCCGGCGATCGGGCGGCCGTCCTCGTATTGGTCGCGGACCTGATCGGCGGTCGGCGGCGCCGCTGTCTGGGCCGCGGCGGCGGTCTCTGCGGCGGTGCCATCGGCGATGACGCCGCGCGGGGGCTGCGCCGTCGCCGCGCCCGGGGCCGCCAGGATCAGGGGCAACGTCGCGCCCAACCAGGCGTGGCCGGGCCGAGCTGTCGCGGCGGGGATCCTTGCTGATGCCATCTGCCTCGCTCCGTCGTTCGGGATCACGGGTCCCAGGAGTCGCTCGTTCCGAGCGGGCTCGCCATCGCAGACCAGAGCGGCCGCTTGTCGCGGCCGTCGCTGCGCTTGCGACCCAACAACACTGACACTGCGTCGACGATTCCGTCCACGGTCAGCGGGAACATCGGCATCGTGGTGCGCACGGCGGCGATCGTGTCGGCGTGCCAATAGCGCTCGGCGATCGGGTTGAGCCAGACCCGACGCTCGAATGCATCGGCGAGCTGGTGCAAGCGTTCGATGCCGGGCGTGGCGTCGCTGGTGATCATCTCGATGCTGCCGTGCGGCGCGAGCAGCTCGTAGGGCGCCATCCAGGCGTCGCCGACCATCAGCAGGTGGGTGTGCGGCGGGACGCGCTTGAGCACCTGCTCGATCGGCTTGTGCTCGAAGCGCGCGAGATCGGTAAAGAGCTTGTCGTAGACGCAGTTGTGGAAGTGGTAGGTCTCGACCTCGCGCAGGCCGCCGGCGTTCTTCAGCGCCGAGAAGAACGACTCGACGACGCGGGTATGCGGCTCCATCGAGCCGCCGCTGTCGAGCAACAGCACCACCCGCGCCTGGTTGCGCCGCTCCGGCCGCATCACGACCTCGATCTCCCCGGCGTTGCGGGCCGTGGCGGCGATGCTGCGGTCGATGTCGAGCTCCTCGCGCCGGCTGGCACGCTCCAATCTGCGCAGGCGGCGCAGGGCCACGGCGATGGCGCGGGTGTCGAGCACCCGATCGGCGCGATAGGCCCGGAATTTCCGCGCGCGTGCACCCGCGACCGCGCTGCCGCGGCCCTGGGCTCCTTCGCCCACGCGCATGCCGCTTGGATGCTGGCCGCCCTGGCCGAACGGGCTCTTGCCGCCGGTGCCGATCCACTTGTCACCGCCGTCGTGGCGCTCGGTCTGCTCTGCCAGACGCTCTTCGTAGAGCTTGCGCAGCTCGTCCAGGTCGTAGCGCTGCAGCGCCGCGAGCTCCTCGTCGGTCAGCGCCGGGCGCTCGATCGGCGCGTCGAGCCAGGCCTTGAGCCGTTCGTCGAGACCCGCGGGCAGCGGCTTGCCCTCGAACGTCGCGGCGAAGGCCTGGTCGAAGCGGTCGAAGTCGGACTCGTCGCGACAGACGACGGCCCGGGCGACGTGGTAGAACTCGTGCAGCGAGGGGCCGACCTGGTCGCGGTCGAGCGCCTCCATCAGCGTCAGCCACTCGCCGACGCCGACCTTGAGGCCCGCGGCGCGCAACATGCTGTGGAAGGCTGTGAACATCCGGGCCTGCCTGGGTCGTCCGGCGCGCGCGCGACCGGGTCGTGGCTAGCTGTTGCGGCCCCAACGGCGCACGTCGTCGCCGCTGCGGGTGGTCGGCCCTCGCGGCGCCTCGGTCGTGCGCGCCACACGGGCGACGTCCGTCTCGTCCTTGATCAGCACGCCGAGGAAGGGCAGCGCCTTCTCGAGCTTCTCGGGCGCGATCCCGGCCAGCTGCAGTCCAGCGAGCCAATCGACCAGCTCCGAGGTCGAGGGGCGCTTGCGCAGGTCCCGCATCGCCCGCAGCTCCAAGAAGCGGCGCATCGACGAGGCCAGCAGCTTGTCGTCGACCTCCGGGTGGTGCACGCGACAGATCTCCCTCAAGCGCGCCTCGTCGGGGAACTCGATGTAGTGGAACACCGTCCGACGCAGGAACGCGTCCGGCAGCTCCTTCTCGGCGTTGCTGGTGATGACGACGATCGGGCGCTGCGTCGCGATCACCTCGCGGCCGGTCTCGTGGATGACGAAGCGCATCGCGTCGAGCTCGTGCAGCAAGTCGTTGGGGAACTCCAGGTCGGCCTTGTCGATCTCGTCGATGAGCACGACCGAGCGCCCGGGGCTGTCGAACGCGCGGCCCATCGGCCCCAAGCGGATGTATTGCTCGATGTCGCGCACGTCGCGATCGCCAAAGCGGCTGTCTTGCAACCGCGTGATGGCGTCGTAGACGTACAGGCCCTCGACCGCGCGGGTCGTCGACTTGACGTGCCAGGTGTGCAGCGGCAGCCCGAGCCCCTCGGCGATGGCCTTGGCCAGCACGGTCTTGCCAGTGCCGGGCTCACCCTTGATCAGCAGCGGTCGGCCCAGGGCGATCGCGACGTTGACGGCCGAGATCAGGCCCGCGTCGGCGATGTAGTCGGCGGTGCCATGCCATTTGTCGAAGCTCGGAGGGGGCGTGGTCGTCATCGGGGCTCCAGCTGTCGTGGCGCCCGACCGGCATGGCGGGCGGCGCGAGCATGGCAAAGGCCGGTGCTACGGGCAAACGGCGGCGTCGACCTCGACCACCCGGCGGTCCTCGAGGCGCACCGCAGTCAGCGAGCGACCCCAGACGCAGCCGGTGTCGAGCGACCAATGGTCGTCGTCGATGCGCAGGCCGAGGGCGGCCCAATGGCCACAGATCACCGTGTCGCCCTCGGCCAACGTGCCGCGTGCGGTGCGCCGCAGGGCCCACCACGGCGCCGCGCCTGGGGGCGTGTCTTCGAGCCGGCCGGCGTGACCCGCCATGCCGCCGTCCTGGCCGACGCAGCGGATCCGCGTCAGGATCGCGGCCGCCGCGACGGCCTGCTCGGCATCCGGGGCGTCGTCGCGCCAGCGGTCGGCGGCGCGCAGGCCGCGCAGCAAGGCGCTCGGATCCGGCCCGCGCAGGGTCGATTGCGCCGCCGCTGCGGCCCGCTCGGCCTGGGCCAGCGACCAGGTCGGCCAGAGCCCGGCGTGGACCATGACGAAGCCGCCATCGCGCACCAGCAGCGGTTGCACCCGCAGCCAGCCGAGCAGCTCGTCGCGATCGCCCGCGTGCAGCACGTCGTCCAGGGTGTCGCGGCGCCCAGCGGCCGCGATCCCTTCGGCGCGCGCCAGCAGGTGCAGGTCGTGGTTGCCGAGGACGGCGACGACCGAGGCCGCGTGGTCGACGCAGAACCGCAGCACCTCACGCGACGCGGGGCCGCGGTTGACCAGATCGCCGGCGAGCCAGAGCCGGTCGCGACCCGGGTCGAAATCGATGGCCACCAGCAGGCGCCGAAGCGCATCCCAGCAGCCCTGCACGTCCCCGATCGCCCACGTCGCCACGGCCGGCCTCCTCGCTCGGCCGCCAGCTTGCACCGCCGCGGCGGTCGTGTCATGGGTCTGGCTGCGGCCGGGCAGGGCGCGGACCGTCATGCCGCCGCGGCATAGGAGCCTCGATGCAACGTGGACGCGCACAAGGAGGCGGACGATCGCGCCCGGCCGAAGACCTCGTCTGCGGCGTCGCCTCCGTGGACGCCGCGCTGGCCCGACGCGGCGAGCGACTGCGGCGGCTGCTGGTCCGGGCCGATCGCGCCGCCGTCATGGGCGAGGTCCTCGCGGACATGGCCCGCCGCCGGCTGCCCTACCGCCTCGTCGACGACGCCGAGCTCGAGCGCGCCGCCGGCACCGATCGCCACCAGGGCGTGTTGGCTGTGTTCGAAGCCCGGCCGCCGCTGGTCGCCGCCGAGGTCGTAGCAGCGCTGCAGGCCAAGGCGCGCTTTGTCGTCGTCTACCTCGACGGCGTCGGCAACCCGCACAACCTCGGCGCGATCGCGCGCACGGCCGCCCATTTTGGCGTCGATCTGCTGATCCAGCGCAAGACGTCGGCGAGCGCCGGCACCAGCGCCGCCGTGTGGCGCGTGGCCGAGGGCGGGCTCGAGGCGCTGCCGATGCTGCCGTTGGCCACGCCCGCCGCATGGCTGGCCCACCTGCGCGAGCGCACCGGCTGCCGACTGCTCGCCACCGCGGCGGACGGCGCGGTGCCGCTGTGGTCGGCGCCCGCAGCTGGATCGGTGGTCTGGATGCTCGGCGAGGAGCGCGCCGGACTCAGCGCCGACGTCCTGGCGATCGCCGACGGCCGGGTCCACGTGCCGGGCACCGGCGCCGTCGAGAGCCTCAACGTCGCCGCCACGGCCGCGATCCTGCTGGCAGAGACGTCGCGCCAGCGCGTGGGCGCGCCAGCCGAGCGCAACGCGCCGACGCCGGGGCCCGGATCGCGTCAGGCCGACTGGCCGCGTCGGACCCCGGGCGTCAAACGGCCGACGTCGCGCGCGCGGTAGCTGCCGACCAGACGACCCGCGACGTTGCGGATCTCATCGTGCTTCCAGTCGAGCAGGGCGTCAGGGAGCACCCCCGGCGTCAACGCGTGCAGCGCGGCGACGAAGGCCGTGGGCAGGGCCTCGGTCACGCCACTGTGCACCTTGACCGCGAGGCCGAGGCGTCGCTGCGGCAGCGCGATGCAAAACACGCCGAGCGCGCCGATCTTCGCCGCGATCGGCTCGGTGGCGCGCCGCACGAGGTCGACATCGAGCCGACCTTCGCCGGCGACCAGATCGGGATGGCGCGCCATCGCCAGGCCGATCCGGCCTCGGACCGAGGTCGGCGCGTCCGCCATCGCGATCGCGAGCCGCTGGTACGCTCGCGCCATCGCCGCGAGCGAGACCGTGAACGTCGGCACGCCGCAGCCATCGATGGAGGTCTCCGGGGTCTCGGCGCAGACGTCGGCGATCAGCTTGGAGATCCGGCGCTGCAGCGGGTGCGATTCCGGCAGGTAGTCGGCGTCGGCGCCGAGGGCGCGGCTGGCGGCCACCATCATCGTATGCTTGCCGGAGCAGTTGTTGTGCAGGCACGAGAACGACTCGCCGCGTCGCAACAGCGCGTCGGCCGACTCGACGTCCATGGGCCGATGCGCGCCGCAGCGCAGGTCCGCGACGGTGACGCCGAACCGCTGCCCGAGCGCCTGCACCAGCGCGACGTGGGCGTCGGTGCCGCTGTGGGAGGCCGTGGCGATGGCCAGCCAGCGGCTGTCGGCGAGGATGGCGTCCCGGTCCACCGGCGCCAGGGCCAGCAGCGACGCCTCGAGCTGCCACGGCTTCGCCGCCGAGCGCCACGGCGTGCGGATCGGCGGACCCACGCGCCCGACCACGGCGTCCGGGCCCCAGAGGACGGCAGAGAACGGATGCGACGCCTCGACGACGGCACCACGGATGGATTCGACGGTGGCTTGTGACGGGGTCGGCATCCTGGCCTCCTGCGCGCGGGCGCACGATCCGCGAGTCCGATGGGATTGCCAAGGGGTTGGATGCGCGCACTTGCCCGTCCGTCCCGCCTGCGGTACCCAGGGCCCATGCAGGCAGCCGCCATCCACCCAGCCGGGGCCGCGTTCTTCGACCTCGACCGGACGTTGATCGCCGAGAACTCGGGCATCTTGTACGCCCAATGGGAGCGGCGCCACCGGCGCATCTCGCGGCTGCAGCTCGCCCAAGGCTTGATCTGGGGCGGCCTGTACCACCTCTCGCTCGTCGACATCGACAAGGCGTTTCGCAGCGCCCTGGCGCATTACGTCGGCACGTCGGACGCGGAGCTGGACCAGCGCACCCGCACCTGGTTCGCGTCCGAGGTCCGACACCGCCTGCTGCCCGCAGCGCAGGCCGCCATCGCCCGCCATCGTGACGCCGGGCAGAAGACGGTCCTGCTCACCAACAGCTCCTGCTACGCGGCGAAGGTCGCGTGCGCCGACTGGCAGCTCGACGATTGGCTGGCCAACGTCTTCACCCTCGACGCGGAGGGCAGGCTCGACGGCGGCGTCGAGGTGCCGCTGTGCTACGGCCACGGCAAGGTCCTGCGCGCCGAGCGCTGGGCCGACGCGGCCGGTGTCGATCTGCGCCACAGCTGGTTCTACACCGACTCGCTGTCGGACTTGCCGATGCTCGAGCGCGTCGGCCATCCGGTGGTCGTGCAGCCCGATCCGCGGCTGCGTCGCGAAGCGCGGCGACGAGGTTGGCCGATCGTCGATTGGAGCGTCGGCTCGGGACGTGTGCGCGCGCCCGCCTCGGAGCAGCGCGCCCCCTGAGACGAGCGACCCAAGCGATGTGGGCGACCCGGCCCGTCGCCTGCCCCGGTCCGACTGCCGCCGATTCCCTTGCCGCGACCCAGGGCTGTGCGATGCTCGCGCACATGCGCGACACCCAGCCAGACCGCCAGCCTCCACTCTCTCCAACCCCCAGCAGCGACGCGCAGTCGCCCACGGGCGGGCCGCGCCATCGCGGTCTCGGACTGCAGCGCCACGGCCGCGTCGTGCCGGCCGCCTTGCTGATCGGCGCGCTCGGCTGCGCCCGCGAGGCGCCGACGCAGCCGCGTCCGCGACCGGCCGAGGCCACATCGGTCGCCGGCAGCGTCGCGGCCAACGTCGCGCCGCTCGCGGCGGCTTCGCTGTGTCGCGGCGAGCTCGACGACGCGGCCTGGGCCGATTCGCTGCGGCAGGCCGACGGCAGCCGCTTCGCCGCAGTGGCGCTCGGGACGCCGGGACGGATCGCCTTCGACGCCGGCCGCTGGCCCGAGGCGGTGCAGGGCCTCGCGGCGTGGCGCGCCGAGCACGCCGACCATCCCGACGCTTGCCTCGCCTATTGGATGGAGCTCGTCGCACGCTGGCGCGCGGGAGACGCCGCCGCCGCCGCGAGCGCGCTGGACGTCGAGGCCTCCGCGGCCGCCACCCACGACCCGGCCAAACCGGGCTCGAAGGTGCAGCGGCTGCTGCTGGCCGAGTTCTCGCTCTGGGCCGCCGAGGCCTGGCTGGACGCCGGCGACGCCGAGCGCGCCGCGGCGAGCCTGGCCCGGGTGGCCGCGACCGGGCCCCATCGCACCTCGCGGGCCATGATCGCGGCCCGGATCGCCGCGAAGGGCGACGACGCCAAGGCCGCCTTGCGGGCATGGCAGCACGCGGTCGAGATCCAAGCCGGCAAGGGGGCCAGCTTCTTGCTCGAGGCGGTCGACGTCGCGCTGCGGGCCGAGGACACCGCCCAAGCGGCCGCCTGGCTCAAGCGCGTGCGGATCGAGCACCCGGGCGGCCGCTCCGATCGCAACGCCGAAGCGGCGCTGGCGAAGCTGCCCGAGCCCCTGCGCGCGCTGACCCCCGAGCAAAGGCTCGAGCGTGTCGACCGCGCCCGCGGCCTGTACCAGCACGAGCTCGTGATCCAGGAGGCCGACGCCCTGCGCGCCGCCAGCGCCAAGGGCAGCGACCTCTGGTGCGCGGCCACCGACCATCGGGCGCGGGCGACCGAGATCTTCTGGCTGCGGCGCAAAGAGGCCGCAGCGATGTTCGACGAGGCCGTGGACGCCTGCAAGTCGTGGTCCGACTACGGCAAGTTGCTGTACCGTGCCGGCCAGCGGCACGCCAGCAGCGCCGATCGGAACCGCGCCATCGAGCTCTTCGCCCGGCTCGAGACGCTGGACCCGAAGGCGAGCATCGTCGACGACGCGATGCGCTGGCGGGCGCGGTCGCTGGCCGAAGCCGGCCGGACCAAGGACGCCACGGCCCTGCTGCACAAGATCGTCGCGTTTGGCGGCGACATGGCCGAGTACGCCGCCTGGGACCTCATGCTCGAGCGGATCAAGGCCGGGCAGTGGAAGCAGCTGGTGGCCGAGGCGCCGGCGCTCGTCCAGGCGATCGACCACGAGGAGAAGGACTACAACCGCGGCCGCCTGCGCTACTGGCAAGCGCGCGCGGCCGAGCAGACCGGCGACAAGGCCGGCGCCATCGACGGCTACGCCGACGTGCTGCGCCGCTCGCCCTACGCCTGGTACGGCTGGCTGGCCGCGACGCGGTTGCAGGCGCTCGACGCCAAGCGGCTCAAGGCTGTCCGTGCCACGATCCAGGCCGCACCGGCCCCGCCAGCGGCTGCGCTGCCAGCCCAGGTGCTGCAGGATCCCAACCTGCGAGCAGGCCTGACGTTGCAGCGCATGGGCATGACGCGCTCGGCCCGCGACGAGCTCGACGCCGTGCACTGGCCCAAGGGGCAGGGCGCGGCGCTGCTGCGGGCGCGGCTGCTGGCTGCGACGGGCGACGTCAAGGGCGCGATGATGGCCGCGAGCCATCTCGACGGCCTGGACCAACCGCCGCGCGGCGAGGCGCAGGTGGCGTGGACGCTCGCCTACCCGATGCCGCCGGCCTACGCGCCGCTCATCGCCAGCGCCGTCGCGGGCAAGGCCGTCGATCCGGCCTTCGTCTGGGCCATCATGCGCACCGAGTCACGCTTCGATCCCCGGGTCGAGAGCCCGGTCCACGCGACAGGGCTGCTGCAGCTGATGATGCCGACGGCCAAGGCCATGAACGGCCACCTCAAGGTGCGCGAGACCATCGACGCCGAGGCGCTGCGCGATCCGGCCGTGAACATCCCGCTCGGCGCCGGCTACATGGTCCGGCTGCACGGCCAGCTCGGCGGCCACATGGCGCTGGTGGCGTCGGCCTACAACGCCGGGCCCGGCAACACGGGCAAGTGGCTGCGCGAGCGAGGCACCTGGCCGCTCGACGCCTTCGTCGAGGCGATCCCGTTCAAGGAGAACCGGCGCTACGTCAAGAGCGTCGGCACCTCGTGGATGCGCTACCAGCTGTTGTCCGGCCGGGATCCGGCACCGCTTGCGCTCGCGCTCGGCAAGCCCAAGACGCTGCGAAAGGACGAGGCATTCTGAGGTGGATGCCGCCTTGCGTCATCGTCGCGGCGGCTTGTGTAAAACCTTTGTCAAGGTCGGCCCGATCGGCGCGCTTGCCCTGGTGTCGAGGCGCGTCCGGCGTATCCTGATCCCGGCGGCGGAGCGACCCGCAAGACCTGCCGGCCCGAGGTGCCCCATGTTCCAACGACTCGTCCAACTGCTGCCGACCCCGGAATCCCGCGCTGTCGGCATGACCACCGGCGGCATGCTCGCGCTGATGGGCGGCCAGAAGCTGCTCGGCGTCGGCATGTTCCTGCGTGGCGTCGGCGAGCTCGAGCGACGCTGGCGTGACGCGCACCCCGAGTTCGACGGCACGCTGCAGCACCGCTGGTACCTCTCGTCGCGCTACTACGAGCGCACGCACACCGATCCGACCAACCGCCTGCTGCACATGGTCGGCACGCCGATGATCCTGGGCGGCACCTGTGGTCTGCTGCTGAGCCGGCCGATGCGCCCGCTCTGGTTCGTCGCCGTCGGCAGCTTCTCGCTCGGCTGGGCGCTGAACCTCGTTGGCCACGCCCTGTTCGAGAAGAACGCCCCCGCCTTCGCCGACGACCCGCTGTCGTTCCTGGTGGGACCGGTCTGGGACGCGCAGCAGCTCGGCCTGCTGCGCGGCGCGCGCAAGGTCGCCGCCCGCGGTCGCCGTCCGTCGTCGACCGTGACGATGCACGTCGGTGAGCCGGCCCAAGCCTAGCGTTGCACTTCGCACCTCCGGACGCTGACGCCCTGCTGGCGCAAGCCCGCTGCCTCGATGGCCTGACGATCGGGGCCATTGCGGCCGAGTTGGGCGTCACGCCGCCACCCACGCCGACCAGCGGCAAGGGTTGGGTCGGCGAGTTGATGGAGCTGGCCCTCGGCGCCGACGCCGGCAACGAGGCGACGCCCGACTTCCGTCACCTCGGCATCGAGCTCAAGACCATCCCGCTGCGCGCCGACGGCAGCCCCGCCGAGTCGACCTGGGTGACGCGCGTGCCGTTGGACCTGCGCAACGCCTCGCTGCCGTTCGAGGCGAGCACCGTCGGGATCAAGCTCGCTCACGTGCTCTGGATGCCGGTGGAGGTCCGCGCGGATCGCTGGCTCGATCGGCGGGTCGGGCGTGCGGTGCTCTGGCGCCCGAACGCCGCCGAGCTCGCTTTGTTGCGTCGGGACTACGAGGACGTGATGGCCTGCATCGTCCGCGGCCGTGTCGACGAGTTGACGGCGCGGATGGGAGACGCACTGCAGGTCCGGCCCAAGGGTCGTGACAGCCGTGAGCGCGTCCTGGCCGTCGATCCGGACGGTTCGACCACGCCGACCTCGACCCGCGGCTTCTACCTTCGGCCGCGCTTCACGGAATCGGTGTTGCGGCGCGTCCTCGATGGCCGCCCCCCCTTTGCGCCGACGGATCTCGGTGCTACGCTGGACCCATGATAGTCGAAAACGTGACACGCGACCGCCACCACAAAGACCTCCACCACCCGCTGCGCTATGCGGACCTGGAGGGCCTGTTGGAGGACCCGGGCGCCAAGGCGCGGCTGCACCTCTCGGTGCACTTCACCGGCGCGGTGCTGGAGTCGGTGCCAGAGCACCGGCAGTCCAAGCGTCCCGGCCGGCAGAAGGCGGGCTTGCCGCATCAGGCGGCCTACTTCCAGGTGCTGCAACTGCATCACCACCCGGAGGCCGCGCGCGTGGTCGATCCCGCCGGCCGCCCGTGGGCCGACGAGGAGCAGCCCCGCGTCGTCTTCGCCCAGATCCATCCGCTGGACCGCAAGGTCACCGAGTGGTTCCCGGCGCTTCGCAGCGCGATCGTCGACGCGATCCGCGACGGCGTCGCTGCGGCCATGGCGCAGGGGCCTTCAGTGCGCTGGATGATCCACGTCGCGTTGCTGCCCGAGTCCGCCGAGTTCGAGATCGGCACGACGACGTGGACGGCGCTGTTGCGCAACGACGAGGTCATCGTGCGCCGTCCGCTCCCGTAGCGGACCGTTCGAGCCGCGCGTCGCCGCGATGAGGCGCGTCATGCGCAGCCCAGATGCCCCTTCAGGTCCGATCGCCGCGCCGACGCCGCAGTTGGCTGGCTGGGGCCGCGTTTTCGGCCCAGGTCGCGCCGTGGCGAGCGACGACCTCGAGCGGGCATCGCGCGACGCGACCCTGCTGCGCGGCCTGGGGCGCTCCTACGGCGACTCGGCGTTGCCGGCACCCGGCGCGCTCGACGTGGTCGCGACGCCGCTGGCCGATCGGATCGTCGCCTGGGATCCCGACACGCGCGTGCTGCGGGCCGAGGCCGGCGTCTCGCTCTACGCCATCAACCGGTTGCTGCATCCGCGTGGCTTCTTCATCCCCGTCACGCCGGGCACCCAGTTCGTGACCCTGGGCGGCATGGTCGCCAGTGACGTCCACGGCAAGAACCATCACGTCGCCGGCACCATCGGCCGCCATGTGCGTGCCCTGCGCATGCGCGTCGCCGACGGCAGCGTCCTGGAGTGCAGCCCGACCGAGCACGCCGACCTGTTCTGGGCCACCGTCGGCGGCATGGGGCTGACGGGCGCCATCCTCGAGGTCGAGCTGACGATGGATCGGCTGCCGTCGCAGTGGATCGAGCAGGTCGCCTCGCGCCACGGCTCGTTCGACAGCCTGGTCCGGGGCCTCGAGGACGCCAGCGCCAACTGGCCGATGACGGTGGCCTGGATCGACTGCCTCAAGCGTGGGCCCGGCATGGGCCGCGGCGTGCTCTACGCGGGCAAATGGGCCGATCCCGAGCGCGCTCCGCCGCGTCCGGCGCCATGGGCCAAGGGGTCGCTGCCGTTTCCGATCGCCGCACCCTTCGACGCGTTCGCGCCGTGGACCGTGTCCTTGCTCAACACCGCAGTCTACTGGCGCCAGCTGCGCGAGCGAAGCGTGTCGGTCCTGCCGCCCGAGCCGTTCTTCTACCCGCTGGACGGCCTGCAGAACTGGAACCGCGCCTACGGGCCCAAGGGCTTCACCCAGCACCAGGCGATCATCCCGCGCGAGGCCGGGCCCGAGGCCCTGCGCCACTTCCTCGACACACTCACCGCGGCGTCGGCGGCGTCGTTCCTCTGCGTGCTCAAGGATTGCGGCGCCGAGGGGCAGGGCTTGCTCTCGTTCCCGCGGCCCGGCACGTCGATCGCCGTCGATCTGCCCGTGCGCGCCGATACGCCGCAGGTCATCGCCCGGCTCAACGCCGTGGTGATCGAGGTCGGCGGCCGCATCTACCTGACCAAGGACCGCTACACCACGCCCGCGGATTATGCCGCGATGGATCCGCGGCTCGAGACCTTCTTGGAGGTCCGGCGACGCTGGGATCCCGAGCTGCGCTTCCGCAGCGCGCAGAGCGTCCGGATGTTCGGAGATCCCGCGCTACCGACGGGCCGCGGACCAGGGAGGTCGTAGGCATGAGCACAGCAGCAACCGTGCGCAACGTGGTCGTGCTCGGCGGAACCCGCGGCATGGGCCGCTCCGTGGCCCGTCAGCTCGCCGCGCGTGGCGACCGCGTCTGCCTGCTCGGCCGTGACGCTGCGGATCTGGCGACCAGCGTCGCCGATCTCGCCGCCCGCGCGGCACCCGGGACGCCTGCACCGCTGGCCGTCGTCTGCGACCTCGGCGCGCCAGACCGCTTCGCTGCGGTTTGCGACGAGGTCTGGGGCGCGCTCGGGCGCGTCGACGCCGTCGTGATCACCGCAGGCGCGTTCGCGCCCATGGCCGTCCTTGATCAGGATCTGCAGAAGGCGCAGGATCTTCTGCACCTCAACTTCACCTGCACGATCGTGTTGTGCGAGCACGTGCGTGCCCGGATGCTCGCGGCTGGCGGCGGAACGCTGGTGGTGTTCGGCTCGGTGGCCGGCGATCGTGGGCGCAAACCGGTCGGCGTCTACGGCGCGAGCAAGGCCGGGCTCGCCGCCTACCTCGAGGCGCTCGACCATCGCTTCGCCGCTGCCGGCCTGCGCGTGGTGACGGTCAAGCCGGGGTTCGTCCGCACGGCGATGACGGCGGGGCTGCCCGAGCCGCCCTTCGCTGGCGAGCCTGACGACGTCGCGCGACGCGTGGTCGCCGCCATGGACCGCGGCACGCCCGTGGTCTACGCCCCGGCGATCTGGGGGCTCGTGATGTGGGTGATCCGGCTCTTGCCGCGCTTCGTGATGCGTCGGGTCGGCTTCTAGCGCGGGGGCTCGCCGGGATCCAACGCTAGGACGTTCTGAGCGATCGGCCCTCGAACTGCTCGACCGTGGTGCGGAATTCGTCCGGCACATCCATCGGCTTGAACGCCTCGTCCAGCCAGGCCAGCGCCATGCGGCCGGTGGCCACGACCGCGGCGGTCCGACGGTCCGCGATCAGGTAGTGGAAGGTGTAGCTCGTCCGGCCGATGCGGGCGATGCGGACGTTGATCTCGAGGACGTCGTTGTAGCGCGCAGGGCGGTGGAAGTCGGTCGAGGTGTGCACGACCGCGCCCGGGATCAGGTCGCGCACCGGACCGCCAAGGCGCGTCAGGCCCAGGTTGCCCAGGTAGTCCATGCGACCGACGTCCATGAAGGTGGCGAAGCTGCCGAAGTAAACGATGCCGACGGCGTCGGTTTCGGACAAGCGAACGCGGACTTCTGTGCGAAAACGATAGGCGTTGCGATCCAAGGTGACGACGTCGTGGACCGCGGATGGGCCGCTCCGAGGTGGTCGGGAGTCGGGCTGCTCGTCGACTGGCATGGACGCTCCGGGGGGGCTCTAGGCCGCGACCAGCGGGCGCAGCTTGCGCTCCAGGCGGCGCTTGATGGCGGCCTCGATCTGGCGGATGCGCTCGCGCGACACGCCGTGCAGGTCCGAGAGCTCCTGGAGCGTCGCAGGCTCCTCGGCGAGGATGCGCGCGTCAAGGATCGCGCACTCCTTCTCGCTGAGCTTGCCGCGCACCTCGGCGATGCGCTCCTGCGTCGCGGCGCGCAGCTCGGCGTCGGCCACCGAGACGTCGATGCTCTCGGCGTCCACGTCCTCGAGCACGTCGCCGAAGGTCAGGCGACCGTCGTCGACGATGGCGCCGTCGATGTCCATCGTCCGGCGCGCCGAGTTCGCCTGGCGGTGCCAACCCACGACCGCGCGGTCGGTGTCGGCCTCGACGACGTCGGCCGGGCGCTCGTCGCGGTGGCGGCCAAAGAGGAGCTTGCGCTGCTGCGAGCTCGGCAGCACCCGCACCAGCGCCCAGTTGCCGGCGATATGGGCCTGGATCGTCGCCTTGATCCACCACACCGCGTACGTCAGCAGGCGGTTGCCGTGCTCGGGGTTGAAGCGATCGACCGCCGTGATCAGGCCGATGTTGCCCTCTTGGATCAGGTCGATCATGTCGAGCTTGTAGCTGGCGTAGCGGTACGCGACCTTGGCCACGAAGCGCAGGTTGCAGTTGATGAGCGTCTGCCGCGCCTCGGGATCGTGGGTGTCGTGGTAGCGCTGGGCCAGCTCCATCTCCTCTTCCCGGCTCAGGAGCGGGTAGCGGCTGACCTCGCGCATGTAGCGCTCGAGGGTGAGGTTCTGGTTGTCGTGGCTGCGCGTCTGGGTGCTCATCATTCGCTCCTTCTGCCGACGCGGGTGTGCCGGCACCCATCTACAAAGCAAATGTCGTGCCAGCTGCGAACCCGGCCTTGCAATTCTCGGGCGCGCGCCTAGTCCTTGCGGAGTGATTGGGTTTTTTCTTGGCGTCGGCGGGGCCCGGCGGCGAGCGGCGCCTGTCACGGTCGCGAAGGACCTGCCGAAGGTGCGGAAAATTCCGCACCCCCTGGGGCAAACGCCGCAGGTGTTGCCCCCGTCGGCAAGCGCAGGGTGACGGTGGTGCCGGCGCCGAGTTCGCTGTCGAGTTGGACCGTGCCGTGGTGCGCCTCGACGACGCGACGCACGATCGCCAGGCCGAGGCCGGTTCCGCGATGGCGCGTGGTGAAGAACGGCTCGAACACGCGCTCGCGCACCGCCGGCGTCATGCCTGGGCCGTTGTCCGCGATCGAGAGCTCGACGACGTCCTCGTGACGCGTCGCGCAGACCCGGATCTCGCCGCGACCTCCGAGGGCCTGGGCCGCGTTGATGATCAGGTTGAGGATGACGCCTTCGAGCATCGCGTGGTCCGCGCCGATGACGCAGGGCTGCGCCTCGACCAGCAGCTGCACGCCTGCGAGCAGGGGATCGGCGCTCGTCCGGCGGACGATGGACGAGAGCACCATGGCGACGTCGACCTGGGCGATCTTGGGCGTGCGCGGGCGCGCGTACTCGAGCAGATCCTCCATCGTCGCGTTCAGGGCCGTGATCCGCTCGAGGATGTCGCCGACCACGGCGTGCTCGGCCGTGTCGGCGGGCAGGCGACGCCGCACGATCTGGAGCGCGCCGCTGATGCCCGCCAGCGGGTTCTTGACCTCGTGCGCCACGACCGAGGCCATCTCGCCGAGGCGGGCCAAGGCGGTCTGCTCGCGCAGCCGCGCCTGGGCCTCGACGCGCGAGGTGATGTCCGTTCGGATCGCGAGGTAGCGGTGCGGCCGGCCGCGGCTGTCGAGGAAGGGCACGATCGTCGTGTCGACCCAATAGAGCTTGCCGCTCTTGGCCCGGTTGCAGATCTCGCCGCGCCAGACTTCGCCGCCAGCGATGGTGCGCCAGAGGTCGACGAAGAACGCGCTGCCGTGGACGCCGGAGTTGAGGATGCGATGGTTCTGGCCGATCAACTCGGCCGCGGTGTAGCCGGAGATCTTGCAGAAGCGGTCGTTGACCGAGGTGATGATGCCGCGCACGTCGGTCGTGGCGACGATCGAGGCCTCGTTGATCGCGACGCGGAGGTCCAGGAGCTCCTGGTTGGCCGCGCGCAGCTCTTCTGTGCGCTGGTGCAGCTCGGCGGTGGTCTCGTCGCGGCTGGACGCCGTCGTTGGGGCGTCCGCGGGCGTCGCCACGGCGGGCGCGGGGGGATGCTTCGGCGACGACTGCGACATAGAAGGCTCCGGGTGCAAATCTGCGGCGATGGTGCCGAGGTGCACGCCCGGGCGGCAAGGCCGCGCCGCCAGGTTTCGACCTTCGTCTGGGACGCGGCGAAGAAAATTGCTGCATGCTGGCCAAAGGGGCCTAGCTTCGCGGACAGGCGGGCAGTCCAACCGGTGGGGCCACGATGCTTCCGTTGTCTCTGATCAGCTCAGTCGTTCCGTTGGACGCGAAGCCGACGCGCGCGCGGCCGTCCGTCCTGGTCGTCGACGACGAGTTCCTGATCCGCTGGTCCCTGCGGGAGCTCCTGACGTCTGAGGGCTTCGACGTCGAGGAAGCGGCCACGGGGCTCGCGGCGCGCAAGCTCTTCGCCGAGCGGCCCTTCTCGGCTGTGCTGCTCGACATCCGCCTGCCCGACACCGACGGGCTCGGGCTGCTGCAGGAGCTGCTCGCGACGCGGAGCGTGCCGATCATCCTGATCACGGCGCACGGCACCGAGGACATGGCGGTCGAGGCGCTGCAGCTCGGTGCCTATGGCTTCTTGCGCAAGCCGTTCGACGCCAACGAGATGCTGACCCTGGTCAGCGGCGCCGCGCTCCTCTCCACTCCGACACGTTGACGCTGGACGGCGCGAGGGCCGCCTCGGTACGCTCTGGGCCTCTGCGATGTGCCCGGCGCGTCGCGGGGCCGCCGAGGGAGCCCACCGATGACAGCCAGGCGAGACAGTGCGGATCGGGGCGACGCGGCGGGCGACGGCCTTGGCGGCGACGTCGGGCACGCGCGGTCGACGCTCGCGGCCGGCGGCTCGCACGAGACGGTGCTGATCGTCGACGACGAGGCGCTGATCCGCTGGTCGCTGCGCGCCAGGCTCGAAGAAGACGGCTACCGCGTGCTCGAGGCGGCGACCGGAGCGGCGGCCAAGGAGCGCTTCGCCGAGGCGCCCGATCTGATCCTGCTCGACATGCACCTTCCGGACGCCGACGGGCTCTCGCTGCTGAGCATCGCGCGCGCCGATCTGCCCGACAGCGTCGTGCTGATGATGACCGGTGACACCTCGGTCGAGAGCGCCGTCGAGTCGATGCGGCAGGGCGCCTGGCACTACGCGACCAAGCCCCTGAACCTGGACGAGATCGCGCTGCTGGTCAGCAAGGCGCTGGAGTCCGGTCGGTTGCGCCGCGAAGTCCGCGACCACCGCCGGCTTGCGTCGGCGCCGTATTCGTTCGACCAGATCATCGGGCACTCGCCGGCCATGGAGCGCGCGCGCCGCATGCTGCAGCGGATCGCGGCGGCACCCGCCGGCAACGTCCTGCTGACGGGCGAGTCCGGCACCGGCAAGGACCTGGCGGCCAAGGCGATCCACTACAACTCGGCCCGCACCGGCCGGCCGTTCATGAACATCACGTGCTCGGCGATCCAGGACACGCTGCTCGAGAGCGAGCTGTTCGGCCACGAGCGGGGCGCCTTCACCGACGCCAAGCGGGCCAAGCGCGGCATGCTCGAGGAGGCCGACGGCGGCACCGTCTTCCTCGACGAGATCGGCGAGACGAGCCCGGGATTCCAGTCCAAGCTGCTGCGTGTGCTCGAGGAGCGCAGCTTCAAGCGCGTCGGTGGCACGGTCGACCTGCACGTCGACGTTCGCATCATCGCGGCCACCAACCGCGACCTCGAGGCCGAGGTGCGCGCCGGCCGCTTCCGCGAGGACCTGTACTACCGCCTGCGCGTCCTGCCGGTGGAGCTGCCGCCGCTGCGCGACCGCGCCGGTGACGTGCCGCTGCTCGTGCAGAGCTACGTGCAGAAGTACGCCGACGAGTTCCATCGCCGCGCGCCGCGGATCGACGAGGCCGCGCTCGAGGCGCTGAGCCGCTACAGCTGGCCGGGCAACATCCGCGAGCTGCGCAACGTCGTCGAGCGGGCCGTGCTGCTCGGCGACGGTGAGCTGCTGCGGGCCGACGACTTCCTGGTGCTGGATCGGCCGTCGTCGCGGGTGCAGACCGGGTTCGAGCTGCCGCCCGAGGGCATCTCGCTGGACGAGCTGGAGCGCGACTGCGTGCGTCAGGCGATGGCGCGCACCGCCGGCAACCAGTCCGCGGCCGCACGCTTGCTCGGCATCAGCCGCGATCAGCTCCGCTACCGGCTCGAGAAGTTCGAGCTGACGCCCATGTCCTGGGCCTGAAGGGGACCGATCGCATGGGCTCCATGATCGAGACGGCGACCTCGCCGGCCTCGCCGGCCACCGGTGCCTGTCTGCATTGCCGCGCGCCCGTGTCGCCCGGCGCGTCGTTCTGCTGCACGGGCTGCGAGGCGGTGCACACCGCGATCGCGTCGGCAGGGCTCGGTGATTGGGCCAAGCTGCGCGACGTCGACCGCGACGCCTTGCTCGGCGTCGCCGCGCGGCCACGCGTCGAGGCGCGCTACGACTACCTCGACAGCGACGCCTACCGGGCAGGGCATTGCGGCAGCGTCCGCTTCGCCGATCGCGAGCGTCCGGGCTTCGAGGCGACGTGGGCCGTCGACGGCATGACGTGCGTCGCCTGCGCCTGGTTGATCGAGGAGGTCGCCAAGCGCCAGCCGGGCGTGCGCGAGGCGCGCGTCGATCTGCTCGGCCAACGCCTGGAGCTCCGCTGCAACGACGACGTGAAGCTGGCGCCGCTGGCGCAGGAGCTCGGCACGTTCGGCTACGGCGTCGGGGTCGGCGAGCGCGAGGATCCGGGCCGCGCGCGCCGGCGCGACCTCGTCGACGTCGCGATCGCGGGCGCGATCATGGGCAACACCATGATCCTGGTGCTGCCGTACTACTTCGGGTTGCAGACCGGCCAGTTCGCGGAGATCTTCGGCTGGTTGGCGCTGGTCCTCGGCGCCGTCTCCCTCGTCGTGCCGGGACGTGTCTTTTTCGTCAACGCCAACGCGGCGTTGCGCATGCGTCACGTCAGCCTCGACATCCCGATCGCCCTGGGCCTCGCTGCGGCATGGCTCTACTCGGCGGTGCAGCTGTCGCGCGGCGTCTACGAGGAGCTCTACCTCGACTCGCTCGTGATGCTGGTCTTCAGCCTGCGGCTGGGCCGTTTCTTCCAGGCACGGACGGTCGAGCGGGCCGCAGCGCGGGCCAAGCTGCTGGCCTCGGCGATGCCGGAGCTGGTGCCGACCCTGCGCGAAGGGGCTTGGGTCCAGGTCGCGCCGGAGGAGCTGCGCGTCGGCGAGACCATCCGTCTCGACCCCGGGGCGCGCTTGCCGGTCGAGGCCGAGCTGATCGCCATCGTGCAGGGAGCGACCGAGTCGCGCGAAGGCGTCGCCCACGTCGATCTGCAGGTGGTCAGCGGCGAAGAGACGCCGCGGCCGCTGCGGGTCGGGGAAACCTTGCCGGCAGGCGCCAAGGCCGTCGACGACGCGATGGTGCTGCGGGTCCGCGAGGAGTCGGTCGCCGCGCAGCTGCTGCAGTCGGGCACCGCTGGCCTGCGGCGCACGCCGATGCTGGCGGATCGGCTGGGGTCGGTCTTCACCTTCGTGGTCCTGGCGCTGGCCTTGGCCGGCTTCGGCTATTGGGCCGCGCATACGGGCATCGGCGACGGGCTGCGGGTCGCGATGATCGTGCTTATCGTGGCGTGTCCGTGCGCGATCGGCCTCGCGACACCGGCGACGGCGGCCCTGACGATCGCGGCGGCCGCGCGCAGGGGCGTGCTGGTGCGCGAGGTCTCGGCGCTCGAGCGCCTCGGCAAGCTCCGCCACGTCGTCTTCGACAAGACGGGAACGGTCACCGAGGGGCGCCCCGAAGTCATCGACGTGCGTTGGTGGGTCGAAGGCGCGACGCGCGACCTCGTTGCCGCGGCCCTCGCGGACCTCGAGGGGACGGCGCGTCATCCGATCGCGCGTGGCCTGCTGCGCTGGATCGAGGCCGCGGGGTGGCGCGAACGGTCGACGCCGACGACGGTGCGCATCCTGGGCGGCGAGGGCATCGAGGGCGAGGCACGCGGCGTGTCGCTCGTGGCGCTCTCGTTCGCCGCTGCGCTTCGGCGCGGCCTCGCTGCGACCATCGCGCCGGCGGACGCCTTGGTGCGCAGCGTCGAAGGGCAGGGGGCCAGCGTGGTCGTCGTGCTGCGGGGCGATGGGGGCGCAACGTCCGAACTCGTGGCCGCCTTCGCCATGCGCGACGCGTTGCGGGCCGACGCCGCGGACACCGTCCGTCGCCTGCGGGACGACCACGGCATGCAGGTGACGCTGCTCTCGGGCGACGCCTTGGCCGCGGTCGAGGCGGTCGCGGCCCGGCTGGGCGTCCACGACGCGGTGGCCGAGGTCGATCCGGCGGCGAAGGCCGCGCGGGTCGCAGCGCTCGAGGCAGCGGGCGCGGTCGCGATGGTCGGTGACGGCCAGAACGACGTCGAGGCCCTGCGTGGCGCGTCGCTCTCGGTCAGCCTTGCCGGCGCCACCCCCGCGGCCATCGCCAGCAGCGAGATCGTGCTGCAATCCGGCGGCCTCGGCGGCCTCGTCTGGCTGATGGAGCGCGCTGCCGCGGCCCGCCGCGCGATCCTCGCGACCTTGGTCTTCGCCGCGGTCTACAACGCTGTGGGCGTGGCCTGGGCGCTCTCGGGCCGGCTGACGCCGCTCGCGGCCGCGCTGCTGATGCCGCTGAGCTCCATCAGCGTCGTGGCGATCGCCGTGCTCGCGAGCCGTCGCGCCGACCACGCCGGCGAGCGCGAAGTCTCGGGCCTCTGACCCTTCGCGTCTTCGTTTCTTCCTTGCAAGGCCACCGCTGCGGCCTAGTCATGAGCCCAGAGCGGCGCCGGGATCGGTCCTGGCGTCGTTTGTCTCGGAGGGAGGCCCGAGGCCTGCACGGAGTCAACGGATCAGCCATGGGGATCGTCTACGTCTTGTTGCCCGCTTCGCTCCTGCTCGCGCTCGTCGGCGTCATCGCCTTCGTGTGGGCAGCGCGTTCGCGGCAATTCGACGGCGTCGAGGTCTCGGCCGCCAAGTTGCTCCTGCAGCGGGATCAGCCCGTGGATGCCGATCCAGGCGCCGCGGCCGTTGGGGAGAGCCAAGATGAGCGTCGAAACATTCCGCTACGATGATGCCATCGTGCGCAAGTTCGCCTGGGCGACCATGGTCTGGGCGATCGTGGGCATGCTGGTGGGCGTCATCGCCGCGCTGCAGATCGCCTGGTGGCCCGCGAACGGCGGCGTGCCGTGGCTGACCTTCGGTCGGCTGCGCCCGCTGCACACCAACGCGGTGATCTTCGCCTTCGCCGGCAACGCGATCTTCACCGGCATCTACTACTCGATGCAGCGTCTGCTCAAGGCGCGCATGTTCTCGGATGTCCTCTCGAAGATTCACTTCTGGGGCTGGCAGGCCATCATCGTCTCTGCGGCGGTGACGCTGCCGCTCGGCATCACGGCTGGCAAGGAGTACGCCGAGTTGGAGTGGCCGATCGACCTCGCCATCACGGCGATCTGGGTCGTGTTCGCCATCAACTTCTTCGGCACCATCGTCAAGCGCCGTGAGCGCCACCTCTATGTGGCGATCTGGTTCTACATCTCGACGATCCTGACCGTGGCCATGCTCCACATCGTCAACTCGCTCGAGCTGCCGGTGTCGCTGTTCAAGAGCTACTCGGTCTACGCCGGTGTGCAGGACGCGCTGGTGCAGTGGTGGTACGGCCACAACGCCGTCGGCTTCTTCCTGACCGCGGCGTTCCTCGGCTTGATGTACTACTTCATGCCCAAGGCGGCCGAGCGCCCCGTCTACAGCTACAAGCTGTCGATCATCCACTTCTGGGCGCTGATCTTCCTCTACATCTGGG
>CAZPHC010000005.1:0-29757 GCA_964586155.1 uncultured Enterobacteriaceae bacterium
TCTGCTCTGCTCTGCTCTGCTCTGCTCTGCTCTGCTCTGCTCTGCTCTGCTCTGCATACATCCCCCGTGTGCCGAAGCGGACCGTGCTGGATTGTCGCGATGTCCCACCACTCTGCGCTCTGCGGCTCCGTGCGGCAAGGGCAATTATCCAATGGGCTCAAAGGATTTTGGTCAACTCGACGAAAATCAGACAGAAGAATTTGCACAATGCGCCAAGATCGATCAGGCGATCGAGGTAGGTGCAAGGGCCTGGGTGCGCCGACCATTGACCGCGGCCCGGACGGCTACAGTCAGCTGCTGGCAGGAGCAGCCGGCGGCCACTCCGACGCCCAGATCTGGCCCTGTTTCGCCGCCTGCTTCGCCGCCGACCAGCCGGGAACCTGCAAGAGCTTCTAGAGGCCTGCACCAGCGCCCACCGCCCCACCCAAGCGGACGATGGAGCCCACCACCCCACCCAAGCGGGGGATGCGCGCCAGCGCATCGGGCCCCGCGCAGCCAGCCACGCCACAGGCACGCCCACCACCCAAAACCCCGGGGGAGCGCGAGGGGGTTCGTCCCCCTCGCCCCCAAGGGGTGGAGCGCGAGGAGGGGTCTCCCCCTCCTCGCATGGTCGAACAAACCCTCAAAAATCCAGAAACAAATCAACCCAAACGCCGATCCGCCCCATCCAACACACCATCCAACGCAACAGCCAACGTCCGCACCGCCGGCTGCCGGATGATCGCCAGATGATCCCCCGGCAGCGGCACAATCTCCACGCCACCACGCGCGAGCTTGCTCCAGCCATAGGTCGGATCGGCATCCCCCGCCATCCACCACGGCCGCTCGTCGACCCACTGCGAACGGAACAGCACCGCGCGCAGCGGTAGGCTCTGCGCCGGCGTATAACCGAGCGTCTCGCGCAGGTGGATCTTCAGCAGGTCAAAAAGCAGCGCCATCGCTGGTTGGTCGAGCACGACGCCCTGCGCCGTCTCGGGCAGCAGCGCCGCCATGGCCGAGCGCTGCAGCAGCAGGTCGAGCGTGCGCTCGCGCTTGCCGGCCTTGCCCGTGGCGACGCCCGTCTTGCGCCCGGCGTCGCGCAGCGCCAGGTAGTCGCCGACGTGACGCGCCAGCGTGCGACCCGCGCGGCCAAAGATCAGCCGCGCCATCATCGCCGGGCTCGGCCGATGGCCCGGCAGCGGCGCCGCCTCGTCGACCAGCGACAGTGACGCGACCTGCTCGCCGGCGACGTGCAGCTGCAGCGCCATCTCGTACGCGACATAACAACCAAACGAGAAGCCGGCGAGGTGGTAGGGCCCCTCGGGCTGCACGGCGCGCAGGGCCTGCAGGTAGCGGCGGGCCATCTGCTCGACGGTCAGGTCGGGCGGCTCGCGGCCATCGAGGCCGGCGGCCTGCAGACCCCAGAACGGCCGCTCGGGGTCCATCTGCCGGCAGAGCTCGATGTAGGGGAAGACCACGCCCGCCGCCGGATGGACGAAGAACACGGGCCGTTTGCGCCCACTCGGCCGCAGCGGCACCAAGATCGTCGAGCGCTGCTGCGGGGTCGCCGTCTCGGGCGCGCTGGCGCTCGCGTCTGCCGTCGGCGCCGACGCGCGCGCCCGCTCGAGCTCGGGGGCCAACGTCGCCGCCGTCAGGCCGCCGAACGCTGCGGTCGCCGGCAGCGCGACGCCGTGGCGCCGTTGCAGGGCGTCGAGCAGGCGCAGCGAGATCAGCGAGTCGCCGCCGAGCGCGAGGAAGTCGTCGTCCGCCCCGACACCGTCGATGCCGAGCAACTCGCCGAGCAGGGCCGCGACCTGGCGCTCGGCCTCGGTCGCCGGGGCGCGGTAGGGCGTCGGCAGCGAGGGGCGCGGCGCGCCGCGCCGTCCGCTGGTCGTGGTCGTCGGCGCCGCCTCGGTCGCGCGATCGGCGGCGAACGAGAGCGCCGGCAGCGTCGGTCCGGCCGCGGCGGCGCCCGAGGTCCGCTCGATGCGATGGGGCGTCGCGGCGAAGACCGTGCCCGGCAGCGAGATGCGGGCGCCGTCGCCGTCGGGCAACGCGACCCCGGCGCCGTGGGCGGCGAGCGCGGCGACGCGCGCGGCGAAGAAGCGGCCGAGGTCGAGGCCTGCTTGCAGCTCGGCGCTGGTCGGCAACGAGGGCACCAGCGCGCGGCCCGGCAGGTTCCAGCGCAGCGGCGACGCCATGCAGCCGGCGGGCCCGAGCTCGACCAGGACGTGGTCGCCGGCCGCGCCCAGCGCCGCGCAGGCTCGCACCATGTCGACGGGCTCGATGGTCAGGCGCGCCCAATGGCCGGGATCGTCGGCGCGCCCGGGGCCGAGCAGGCTGCCGTCGATGCCGCTGTAGAGCGCGATCTGCGGCGGGCGCAGCGCGATCGACGCGGCGAAGCGGGTCAGCGTCGCAGCGATCGGCTCGAGCAGTGGCGTGTGCGCGGCGATGTCGACGCGGACGCGGCGGTGGCCGACGCCTTCGGCCTGCAGGCGCGCGGCGAGCGCGGCGATCGCCTCGGGCCGGCCGCTGACGACGCAGGCCTCCGGGCCGCTGCGCAGCGCCACCCAGCAGCCGTCGGGCAGGCTGGGGTGCACGGCGTCGGCGCCTTGCTCGACCTGCAGCACCGCGCCCGGCGGCACGCTTTGCAGCAGGCGTGCGCGCTCGATCATCAGGGCCACCGCGTCGTCGATCGTGAGCACGCCGGCGATCGCGGCGGCGGCGAGCTCGCCGGTACTCTGGCCGAGCAGCGCGTCGGGCCGCACGCCCTGCGCGCGCCACATCGCCGCCAGCGACCAGCTCAGCGCCAGGGTGAAGGCGCCGGCGCAGCGTTGGTCGTCGAGCCGGGCCTGCAGCGCGCTCGCCGCGGCCTCGTCGTCCGGGCGGTCGAGGAATTCGCGCAGATCGAGCCCGTCGAGCCTGGGCGCCGCGGCGAGGGCCACCGCGTCGAAGGCGGCGCGGAACGCGGCGTCGTGGGCGTAGGGGGCTGCGCCGACGCCGATCTGCTGGAAGCCCTGGCCCGGCAGCACGAACGCCACGCCGCGGCCGTCCCGTGGGGCGTCGCCGCGCACGTCGGCCTGGACCGCCAGCCGCGCGGCGGCGGACTCGCCGGCCTGGAGCCACCAGAGCGCGCGGCGTCGCCGGCGTCGGCGGCCGCGTTGCAGCGTGGTCGCGACGTCGGCGGCGCGGAGCTGCGGCGCGCGTTCGAGGTGGCGCAGCAGGGCCTGGCGCTGGCGCTCGATGGCCTCGTCGTCGTCGCCGCAAAGCAGCAGGGCCAGCGGCCCGGCGCTCGCCGCCTCGCCGGGTCGCGTGCCGGCCGGGGCGCGTGGCGGTGGCTGCTCCAGCACGACGTGGGCGTTGGTGCCGCCGGCGCCGAAGCTGCTGACGCCGGCGCGTCGGGGCGCCGCCGACGCCGGCCAGGGCGTCGTCTGCGCCGGCACGTGCAGCCGCGTGCCCGCGAGGCCGAGCGACGCAGCCGGCGGCGACGCGTGCAGGCTCGCCGGGATCACGCCGCGCTCGACCGCGAGCACCGCCTTGGCCAGGCCGACGGCGCCGGCTGCGGCGTTGGCGTGGCCGAGGTTCGACTTGACGCTGCCGAGCGCGCAGGGCGTCGCGTCGGGCGTCTGGTGCGCGCCGTCGCCGAGGCCACGCAGCAGCGCCGCGACCTCGACCGGATCGCCGAGCGGCGTCGCCGTGCCGTGGCCCTCGATGTAGCCGATGGTGCCCGCGTCGACGCCAGCGCGCGCGATCGCCTTGGCCACCGCCTTGGCCTGGCCCTCGACCCCCGGCGCGCTGTAGCTCATGCGGGCGGCGCCGTCGTTGGTCACGGCGCTGCCCAAGATCACCGCGCGCACGGGATCGCCGTCGCGCAGGGCGTCGTCGAGCCGCCGCAGGACCAGCGCGACCACGGCGTCGGCGCTGACGGTGCCGGCGGCGTCGGCGCCGAAGCTGCAGGTGCGGCCGTCCGGGCTCGTGATGCCGCCGCGCTGGTGCAGATGGCCGGCCACCGTCGGCACCGCGATCGAGGCGGCGCCCGCGATCGCCGCGTCGCAGTCGCCCGCCAGCAGCGCCTGGGCCGCCACGTGCACGGCGACCAGGCCGGTCGAACAGGCCGTCTGCACCGCCATCGCCGGCCCGCGCAGACCGAGCGCGTAGGCGACGCGGGTCGGCAGGTGGTCCTTGTCGCTGGCGATGACGGTCGTCATGCCGCCGAGGCGCAGCGCGGCGTCGCCGGCCGGCAGCACGGCGTTGAGCAGGTGGGTGTTGGGCGAGCAGCCGGCGTAGACGCCGATCGTGGCGTCGCTGCGGGCCGGATCGATGGCGGCGTCGTCGAGCGCCAGGGCCGCGACCTCGAGGAAGACGCGGTGCTGCGGGTCCATCAGCGCCGCCTCGGCCGGCGAGATGGCGAAGTGGCGGGCGTCGAAGCAGTCGGCGTCGTGCAGCGCCGCGCGCGTCGGCACATAGGCCGGATCGTCGATGACCGACGCCGGCAGACCGGCGGCCAGCAGCTCGTCGCGGCCAAAGCGCCGCACCAGCTCGCGCCCGTCCAGCAGCGCCTGCCAGAAGGCCTCGACGTCGGCCGCGGGGCCGAAGCGCCCGGCGAGGCCGACCACCGCGATCGCCGCCCGGGCCACCTCGGGTCGCGCCTGTTCGTGCTGCGGCGTCGCGGCGGCGTCCGGCGCGTGCACGGCGATCGCCGCCCCCTCGCCGAAGAGGTCGAGGCCGTCGAGGTCGTCGAGGTCGTCGAGCGCGACGAAGCCGTCGTTGTGCGGAGGGGTCATGGTGTCCTCGTGGGCGAGAGCCAGCGCGCCTGGTCGGTGATCGTGGGCCGATCGAAGAGCTCGGCCATCGGCACGGTGCGCTCGAACGCACGCTCGAGCCCGTCCTGCAGCCGCGCCATCAGCAGCGAGTTGCCGCCGAGCTCGAAGAAGCTGCGATCGTGTGGCAGGTCGTCGCGCTCGAGCAGCGTGGCCCAGATCTGCGCGATGGTCGCCACGGTGGCGCGATCGGCCGCCACCGCTGTCGTGCTGGCCGTGGTGGCCGGCGCGGGGGCGTCGTTGGTGGCCGGCCGCTGCGTACGGTCGTGCGGCAACGGGGCTTCGACCAGCGGCGCCGCCTGGCGCAGCGCGTCGACGCGGGCCCGCGTCAGCTCGCCGCGGGCGTCGAGGCCGAGCCAGAGCTCGCCAGCGGGCGACCGCAACGCCGTCAGCGCGATCTGGACGAAGGCCTCGGGCGCCATCGAGGCCAGCCCGAGCGCCTCGGCGCGCTGCTGGCCGGCGCCGCCGCGCGACAGGCCGACGCCGCGGATCGCCGCGCAGAGCAGGCTGCCGACGGGGCCGGCGTGGCCGTGGGCCAGCGCCTCGACCATCGCCCCGGCGTGGCAGGCGGCGGCGGCGTAGACGCCGAGGCCATGGCCCGGCACCGCCGCGTGCACGGTCGACAGGTCGAGCAGCCGGGTCTCGGGTCGCCGCGCGAGCAGCGCCGCCACGGTGTCTGCGCCGTCGATCCGCGCTCGCCACAGCGCAGCCCGGCTCGCCGTCAGCTCGGGCCGCAGCTCGTGGCGCAGCGCCGCCGGCCGGCCGACGGTCGCGGCCCAGACCAGGTGGCTCGCCGCGCCGACCTCGCGCTCCCAGCCCGCGATCGCGGCCTCGACGGCGTCGCTCTCGGCGAGGTCGACGTCGACCGCTTGCCAGCGCTCGGCCCGCTGGCCCGCGCTGCGCGCCGTGGCGCTGCGGCTGAGCACCAGCACCGACGCGCCGGCCTCGTCGAGCGCGGTCTGCAGCAGGGTTCCGAGACCGCCGCTGCCGCCGAGCAGCACGACGCGGGCCCCGCGCAGCGTGTCGTCGCTCGCCACCGCCGCAGGGGCGACGCCGCCGCGGCCGACCTGCGTCGCGTCGCCGGCAGGCTGCAGCCGCCGCACCTCGCAGACCCCGTCGCGCCAGCGCTCGATGGCCTCGCCGCGCCAATCCCGGCGCAGCGCGTCGTGCACCGCCTCGACGACGGCACCACGGCCGGCCTCGGTGCTCGTGTCGGCGTCGAGGTCGAGCTGCAGCGCCGTGCCCCCGGACTCCAGCGCCGCGGCCTGCAGCAGCGCGCCGCGCGCGGCGTCGGCGGTCCGCAGCCGGGCCTCGGCCGTGGCCAGGGCGCCGACGAGCAGCAGACGCCCGGGCAGCAGCCGGGCGGGCCGCGACGCCTCCGCCTCCGGCTCCATCGCCGTCGCCAGCACCGCGAGCAACGCCTCGATCGTTGCCCGGGCGTCGGCCGCGACGGCGGGGACGACGCCGTCGTGCTGCCGCGACACGAGGCCGGCGCCAGCGACGACGAGCTGCGCCGCGGGCTGGTTGTTTGGTAGCAAACCATCGTCGCAGTCGAGGCCCTTGCCGCGCAGGCCGTCGACCAGCCAGGCCGGCGCGCCGAGCAGCGCCACGCGAGCGGCCGTGATGGCATCGGCGGCGAACGAGCCCGCCGGCGCCGGCGTCTGCGGCCGCCACCGCGCGCGCCACAGGCCCCAGGCCCGCGTCAGCGGCGCCAGCCCGGCGTCGAGCGCCCCGGCCTCGAAGCGCGCGCGCAGCGCGGCGCGGCGGATCTTGCCGATGCCCGTGCGCGGCAGCGTCGTCGGATCGACGCAGACCAGCCACCGTGGCCGCAGCCCCGTGGCCGCAGCGACGGCGTCGGCGATCTGCTCGGCTGCTGCGGCGACCCGTGGCGAGGTGCCAGGCACTTCGCGCAGCGCCGAGGTGCCAGGCACTTCGCGGGCGGTTTGTTTTGTTCGAGAACTTTCGATCGGCGCCCAAGCCAGCACCAGAGCCGGCGCGCCGTGGCCGCCTCGGCGGGCGACGAACGCGCAGACGGCGCCGCCCTGGACCAGGCCGGTGGCCACCGCGGCGTGCTCGAGCGCCAGCGCGTCGCGGGCGACGCCGTGGATGCGCACCGTCTCGTCGTCGCGGCCGAGCACATGGACGTCGCCGGCGGCGCTGATCAGCGCCCGATCGCCGGTGTCGAGCCAGGCCCCGTCGGCGATCGGCCCGAATTCCCCGCCCGCGTCGGCCGCAGCGCCGAGCACCCGCTGGCGCAGCATCGGCCCGCGCACCCACAGCCGCCCCGGCACGCCGCAGGGCAGCACCACGTCGGCCTCGTCGACGATCTGCACCGCGAACCCGGGCACCGGCCGACCCAAGGGCAGCGCACCTACGGCCTCGGCGGCGCGCGCGTCCTCGGCGGTCGTGCGCGGCCGGGTGAAGGTCGCCGACGCCGTCTCGGACATGCCCCAGCCGGGCACGAGGCAGTCGGCGGCGGCGCCGGCGCGCGCGACGGCCTCGGCGAAGCGCCGCGCCGTCGCCGGCACGATGGCCTCGCCGCCGAGCAGCACCGCGCGCAACGAGCGCAGGTCCCAGCGGCGCACGTCGCGCTCGGCGAGGGCGCCGAGCAGAAGTTCGAGGCCGAAGTTTGGCGCCCAGGTCACCGACGCCGCGTTGTCGGCCACCAGGTCGAGCCAGCGCGTCGGCTCGGCCAGCACCCAGGTCGGCCCGGCGTGGTGCTGCGCCGCCCGCTGCGCCAGCGGCTGCAGGTGGAACATGCACAGCGCCGCGACGTGGTCGAGCGGTAGCCAGTTGGCGAAGACGTCGTCGCCGCCGAAGCCCTGGTGCGCGCCCCAGGCGGCGATCTGCGCCAGCAGGCTGCGCGCGCCGTGCAGCACGAGCTTGGGCGCGCCGGTGCTTCCCGAGGTCAGCAGGCCCAGGCAGGGCGCGTCGTCCGCGCATTCGGTGGCCGCGGCCGGGCCCGGAACGAGCGCCGGGCGGGGTTCGCGCGCTGCGTCCGCGTCGCCGTCGAGCGGCGTGCAGGTCGCCCCGGCGGCGGTGGCGGCGCCGAGCAGCCCCGCCGCGTCGTCGCGCTGCAGCAGCAGCACGTCGGCACCGGCCAGGCGCAGCGCGTGGCCGACGGCGTCGGCGTCCAGGTCGAGCGCCAGCGGCACGGCCAGGCGCCCGCCGAGCCAGCACGCCCACAGGCCGACGAGCAGCTGCCACGGATCGTCGGCGCGGACGCCGACCGCCGCCCGGCCCGGCAGGCGGCCCGCGAGCTGGGTGGCCTGCTCGCGCAGCGTGTTGGCGTCGCGGCGCCGTGCCCGGCCGTCGCGCTCGACCACGTCGATCGGCGCGCGGCTCTCGGCCGCACGGTCGAGCAGATCGCGCAGCCCGCGGCCCGGGCCGAGGTCGAGCGCGGCGAGCGCCGGGGCGAGGTCGTCGCCGACCAGCCGCGCCGGCGCAGGTTCGACGTCCGCCGATCCCGTGGCATCGGGCGCCGCCACGCGCGGAGCGCCCGCGCCGGACAGGGGGGGCACCGTCGCCGCCGCGTCGCCCGGCGTGCTGGCTGCGTCCGCTGGGGGCACCCGCGGCCACGAGGCCTGCCAGCAGGCGACAGCCGCGAAGTCACGCCGCGCCGTCGTCGTCGGTGTGCCGCAGTCCGCCGCGTCGGGGTCGGCCGCGGCGGCAGCGACGAACGCGGCCAGGTCGTCGACCAGCGCCGGCAGCCGGGCCGCGGCGTCGGGCAGCCGGCTCGTCACGACCAGACGCAGCGCGCCGTCGTCCTCGCCAAAAGCCTCGACGCCGAGGTCGAAGGGCGCGCCCAGCGCCGGCTGGGGCAGCAAGGTCAGGCGCAGCCCCGCTGCCTGCCGTGGCGCCGGCGCCGGCGGCTGCAGCAGCACGCAGCAGCGCAGCAGCGCGGCGGCACCGGCGGGCGCCATCGCCACCAGCTCGTCGATGCCGACGTCCGGGTGCGCCATCGCCTCGAGCAAGGCGTCGCGCCCTGCGACGCAGGCGTCGCGCAGGCCGCCACGGGGGATGTGGCGCGGCAGCAGCGGCAGCGTCGTCGCCAGCTGGCCGATCGTCTGCGCGCTGCCGGGCAGCTCGCGGCCGGGCAGGACGGTCGCCAGCACCGGCTGCGTCGTGGCGCAGCGCGCGGCCAACCAGCGCGAGACCGCGCCGACCAGGACCATCAGCGGCGTCGCCCGCACCGACGCCCCGGCCCGCAGCGCCGCGCGCCAGGTCGCGGCCTCGATCGTCGTCGCGCAGCGCGCAGGGCCGATGACCACGCCGTCGGTCTCGCCCGCCTCGGACGCGACCAAGGCCGCCGGCAACGGCGCCGGTTGGTGCAGCTGCGCCAGCTGCGTGCGCCACCAAGTCCGTTGTGCCGCCGCCGACGCGCCCGTGCGTCGCTGCGCCTCGAGGTGTCCGAGCGTCCACAAGCTGGCCGCGGTCGCGCGCGACTCGACCGCACCCTCGCCAGCACCCTCGCCAGCCAAGGCCGCCGCGACGGCGTCGAGCAGGGGCTCGAGCGAGCCGCCGTCGAGCGCGACGTGGTGCGCCAGCAGCAGCCAGGTCGTTTGCTCCCGGCCGCGCCGCACCAGCAGCGAGCGCCACGGCGGCGCCGCGTCGAGGTCGAAGGGCGCAGCGAGCGCGCGTTCGGTCAGGGCGGCGAGCGTCGCCTCGTGGCGCTGCAATGGCTGGCCCTCGATGCTCAGACGGCGCCACGGCATCGCCGCGCGCGGTTGCAGTTGGAGCCGCGCTTCGCCGTCGTGCAGGCCAAAGCGCGCGCGCAGGCCGTCGTTGCGCGCCGCGACGGCCTCCCAGGCGCGCACGAGCGCGTCGGCGTCGAGCGCACCTTCGAGCTCGACGCGGGCCACGACGCAGAGCCCGACGTCGTGGCCGCGCTGGCGCGCCTGCAGCCAGACGCCACGCTGGCTGGCGAGCATCGGGGCGCTGGCCGCATCCGCGCTGTCGCGCCAGGGAGGGGCGAGCCTCGTCAGGTCGTGCGGTGCCGAATCATCGTTGTTTGCTACCGTACCATGACCCGGTGTGGAGCCGCCGCGCAGCACGTCGGCGAGCGCGCGCGGGCTCGACGCGGACCACAATGCCAGCGGTGGCAGATCGTGGCCGAAGGCGGCCTCGACGCGGCTGCGCAGCCGGGCGACGGCCAGCGAGTCGCCACCGAGGGCGAAGAAGTCGGCGTCGGTGGCCATCCGTGGCAGGCCGAGCACCGACGCCATGGCCGCGGCGAGCGCGGTCGCCGTGGCGTCGGTCGCCGTGGCGTCGGTCGCCGTCGCGTCCGTCGCCGTCGCAACGCCGTCGTCCAACGTCAGCGCCCGGCGGTCCACCTTGCCGCTTGCGCCGAGAGGCAGCTGCGCCACCCACCGCCACGTCGACGGGATCAGCGCCGCCGGCAGCCGCTCTGCCAGCAGCGTCCGCAGCGCCGGCAAGGCCGCGGCGTCGGCGCCGACGACCCAGGCGCAGAGCTCGGGACCGTCGGCGCGCTCGCGGACATCGACCGCGCTGTCGCGCACGTCGCCGTGCTGGCGCAGCAACGCCTCGATCTCCTCGGCCTGCACCCGCAGCCCGCGCAGCTTGAGCTGGCCGTCCCGGCGGCCCAGGAAGGTCACGCTGCCGTCGGCCTCGACCCGGCCGTGGTCGCCGCAGCGGTAGGCGCGCACACCGGCGGCGTCGCCCGTCAGCAGACGCCAGCGACCGTCCTCGCCGTCGCGCAGGTCGCCCCTGCCGACGCCGACGCCGGCGATGGCGAGCTCACCGACCCGGCCCGGCGGCACGGGGCGGCCGTCGTCGTCGATGGCCCAGACGCGACAGCCCGGCAGCGGCCAGCCGACCGACGGCGGCAGCTCGCCGCGATCGACGCGGGCCAGCGTGGTGCAGGCGGCCGCCTCGGAGACGCCCCATCCATTCCACACCGCGGCGCAGCGGGCGGTCGCGTCGGCGACCGTGGCCTCGTCGAGCGCCTCGCCACCGAAGGTGACGACCGTCTTGGGGCCGGGCACATAGCCGGCGCGGCGCAGCAGACGCCAGGTCGAGGGCGGCAGCAGCAGGTCGGTCACGGCCATCGCCTGCAAGGCCCTGGCCGCGGCGGCCGGATCGAAGAGCGCGTCGTCGCCGAGCGCGGCGATCGAGGCGTCCACCAGCGGCGGGCACAGCCACTGCAGCACGCTCATGTCGAACGCCGGGCTGCTCAGGGCCGCTTGCACCCGCCCGGGCCCCAAGCCGGGCGTCGTGACCCAGGCCCGCACCACGTTGGCGAGTCCGGTCCAGGTGTTGGCCGCGATCTTCGGCGTGCCGGTGGTGCCCGAGGTCGAGATGGCGAACGAGGACGCGTGATCGGACAGCGTCGGCAGCGTCGCGGCGATCAGGGCCTCGGCCTGCGCGGCGCTGGTCGGTGTCGCGGCCGCGAGCTCGATGCACGGCACGTCGCCGTGCGGGCGTCGTCCCCGCACCAGGCAGACCCTGGCCGTGCCGCGCACCAGCGTCGCCTGGACGCGCGCCATCGGCCAGCGCACGTCGAGGGGCAGCCAGCAGGCGCCGCGCTGCAGCGTGCCGAGCATGGCGGCCAGCAGGTCGGCGTCGCGCGGCAACCACGCCGCCACCACCGCGCCGGGACCGATGTCGGCCGCCGCCAGCGCTGCCGCCACCGCGTCGGCGTCGCGCACGACGTCACGGCCGCTGCGGACCTGGCCGCGGTCGTCGCGGACCACGACCGCGTCACCCCGGGCGGCGAGGCGCGCACGCAGCTCGCAGATCAGCCGCCACGCAGCGCCTTCGGCCGGTTCCTCCTGTCGCAGCGACGCCGGGGGCGCGGGCTCGACTCGGACGGCGAACGGCAGCTCGGGCTGCGCCCCTGGGCCCGGGCGTGCGTCGTCGCTGCGGCGGCCACCGCGGCGAGGAGCAGGACCTGGGGACGACATGGACATGGGCACGACGCGAGCGCACGACGACGGCGAACGATGGTGCCGCTGCCTACCACAGACGGCCCCCTCGGACCAGTCGCGGCCCGTTCAGCCGAGGCGAAGCAGGGCATCGAGCGGCCGGCGTGGCGGGCGTTCGGCCATCGGCAGCGGCGTCGCGGCGCCGGTGCGCAGCACGAACGCGGGCCAGGAGCCCGGCGGCAGGCCGAGGCTGGCGGCGATCGTCGGCCAGGCCAAGATCGCCTTGACCGCCAGGCGGGGCGGAATCGCGGGATCGATGCGGCCGTCGCGGGCCGCGAGCGCCAGCAGCGGCGACAGGCTCATCGGCTGGCAGCCCCAGCCCTGGGCGCACAGGCTCGACCAGACGCGCATCGCGACCGCGCCAGCGTCGACCAGGGCCTCGCGCGAGGGGTCGAGGCTGGCGATCACGACCAACGCCGCGGCGCTGTCGAGTTGGCGCTTCAGCATCGAGGCCGTCAGCTGCGGCCCGCCGAGCAACGCCGCCGCGCGCAGGCTCGCCGGCATCGCCCGCGCCAGCGCGACGCCTGCCGCCATCGGCGCGGGCAGGCCGAGGTTGCGCCAATGCACGCCGTCGCCCTCGCGGCGCAGGCTGGCCTCGTCGAAGCGGACCCAGCGCATGGCGCCGACGGTGATCGCCGGTGCCTGCCACAGCGCCCGGTCGCCGGCCTCCAGCCACGCGCGCAGGCCCGCGTGGTCCGCTCGCGCCGTCGCCACGCGCACGGTTGCCCCGGCGCCCTCGGCGTCGATCGCGGCGTCGATCCGGCGCAACGGGGCCGCGTCCAGGTCGCCGCCGCGGTAGCTGCGGCGGTCGGTGTGGCGCGCCCGCATCGCCTCGGCGAGCGGGTCGAAGGTCGGCGCCACCGGCGCGAAGTGGACCTCGAGCCAGGAGCCCGCGCGCCGCTCTGTCGCGCCGAGCGTCGCGTCCGCCCGCCAGCCCTCGGCCTTGGCCCGCTGTCGCAGCGCCGCGCGGATCATGCCCAGCGTCAGCAGCGACGGATGGCCGGCGCGGTCGAGCGGGTGGTCGGCGCGCTCGCCGTCGAGCTCGACGTGCAGGGTCCTGCCGTCCCAGCGGTAGACGAAAGGCTGGCTGTTGTCGCCGCTCGGTGCCTGGCGCGCGCTGTCGACGATGGCGCGGATCGTCGCGGTGTCGGGCCCGGCGGCGGGGCGATCGTGGACCATGGCGCTCCTGGGGCCCGTCGAGGCCGACGCCGACGCCGACGGCACCACCATGCGGGCCGCGAACGCGATCGCCGCGGCGCAGCCGTCGTCGAGCTCCAGCCGGCGTAGCGCGACCTGCGCCGGCGAGCAAGGGGCGTCGACCTGCGCCGGCCAGGCCACCAGGCGCGGCGGCTCGCTCGCGGCGTCGACGCGCAGCTCCGGCGTCACCAAGGCGAGGCCGCTGCCCTCGAGCTTGGCCAGGGCCTCGGCGATCGTCCAGCGGTCGAAGAAGGCGTCGAGGTCGAAGCCGCCGTCGCCCGTGTCCGCGCCGTGGCAGGTCCCGGGGCCGAAGCTGCGCTCGGCGATGCGCTCCAGCTCGGCCGCCGGCCGCTTGGGCTCGACGTCGACGCCGACGCGGGCGCCCCGGCCCGCCGCGCAGACGACCCAGCCGCCAGCATGGGCGATCGAGACGTCCAGCTCCGGCGCGTGCGCCAGCGTCGGCCGGCCGTTGGCCGAGGCGGTTGGCGTCGCGCGCGCGGCGTCGAGGCCGAATTCCCGGGCCAGCAGCGCCCGCAGCAGGGTGCGCGCCGCCGCCGAGGCCCGCGCCGGCGCGCCCTGTGTCGGAGCCGCGTCGCCGGCCGGGGCCAGCGCCTCGATGCGCGCCCAGGCCACGACGACGCTGGCGTCGCCGAGCCGCCATCGCCGCAGCCCCGGGTCGGCCGCAGGCTGCTCGGTCCAGCTGGCGTTCACGGCGCGGCAGGGACCTGCTGGCCCGGGATCGCGCCGTTGCCGTCGCCGATGTCCAACCAGATGCGGTCGACCCAGTCCAGGGTGTCGGACACCGACGGGTAGTAGCCGATGCCGTCCGAGCCCTCGGCCCACGCCTTCGACGTCGCGTCGGCCTCGCGGAAGAGCTCGTCGGTGCGGCCCGCCATCAGGCGCAGGAACTCGCGGCCGATGCTCTCGCGCATCGGCTGGGCGACGCGGATGAACGCCGGCCCGAGCAGCTGCTTGGCCTGGAACGACACGCCGCGGCCGCTGGCGACCGTGATCGCGTCGAGCAGCAGCAGCGGCGACCACGGCATCACCAGCCACGGTGCCCAGCCCCAGCGCAGGTCGACGCCCCGCTGCACCGCGCCCTGCAAGAAGCCACCGCCCAGCTCGGCCTCGTCGGCGCCCATCGACATCATGACGATGTTGCTGATCTCGGTGACGCCGAGCGGCTCGCGGTACTCCAGCAGCTGGGTCAGGCCGCAGAGCGCGGGGTTGTTGGCGAACAGGCCGCCGTCGGCGAAGCCAGCGCGCACCGGCAGCATGATCGGGAAGGCGCCGCTGCGCAGCGCGACCTCGGCGGCGGTCTGCTGCAGGTCGTCGCGGGCGTTCTGCGGGAAGCGCATCTTCGCCACCTGCGTGCCGTTGTCGTTGCGCGCGAGGTTGTGGAACAGCCGCGCCCCCGGCTTCACCGGCTGCTCGCCGAGGCGGAAGGTAACGAGCACGACGTCGCGGTTCAGCTCGCCGAGCTTGATCGGCTCGCCGCTTGGTCCGAGGCCGTACGATTTGGTCAGGAAGGCCTCGAGCGCCGTGTTGTCGAGCGCGGACGAGACGCCGCTGGCCAGCCGCAGCAGGCCGAACAGGCCCGGCCGCATCGAGTCGACGACCGATTCGTTGAAGGCGATGGCGGCGTCGATCGCCTGCAGCCCGGTCATCGTCGTCGGCCGCGACGCCAGCAGCAGCGCCGCCCAGGCGCCGTCCGAGGTGCCGGCGAACATGTCGACCTGGTCGAGGAAGCCCGGACGCTGGACCTCGATCGCGCGCAGGATGCGGAGATAGTTCGGGGTCGAAGGACCTCCGTCCAGCGAGAGGATGCGATAGCGGCGGCCGCTGCCTGTGTTCGGGCCGAACGGGGGCACCCAGCCGGGGGCGCCGGTCGCCTTCGCCGTCGTTGGTTCATCGCTCATGGTCGGTCACGTCCCTTCCGGCCATGTCCCCTGCCGTTCGGGGTGTCTGCGCCTTGGCGAGCAAGTAGGCTGCGACGCGATCGCCGCCGTCTCGCGCGACCACCTCTTGCAGAAGGTCGATGCCCTGGCGCAGGTCGCGGGCGTGCAGCGCGCGCACGGCCGCCTCGAAGCTCGGCCGCGTCTCGAGCCGGATGGCGATGACGTCGTCGGGCTCGATCGCGATCAGGTCGAAGATCGGCGTCGAGGCGTTGCGGCCACGCAGCACGACCTCGCCGATGTAGCGATGCGGGAAGCGGCTCGGATCGGCGATCCGGTCGAGCGCGTCGCCGCTGACGATGGCGCGCGTGCCCCAGGACTTGGTCAGGCCCTCCAGCCGGCTCGCGGTGTTCACGGTGTCGGAGATCGCGGTGGCGTCCAGGCGCAGGACCTCGCCGATGGTGCCGAGCGCGACCGGGCCCCAATGCAACGCGACGCCCGCCGACATCTCGGGCCGTCCAGCGATGCGGTTGTCGATGTTGTAGGCGTCGATCTGCCGCTGCAGCGCCACGATGGCGGCCACGGCCTGGGTCGCGTCCTCGGGGAACATCGCCAGGATCGCGTCGCCGATGTACTTGTCGATGAAGCCGCCGTGGCTGCGGATCACCGGCCCGGCGCGCTCGAGGTAGCCGTTGAGGTAGGCGAAGATCTCCATCGGCCGCATGGACGCCGACAGCGCCGTGAAGCCGCGCAGGTCCGAGAACAGCACGCCGACCTCGCGCTCGACCGCGTCGCCGAGCTGCACCGACGTCAGCTCGTCCTTGCCCAGCAGCTGCACGAACTCACGCGGCACGAAGCGCGCCATCGACGCCCGCTCGCGCTCGCGCGCCTCGTAGAAGAGCGCGTTCTGGATCGAGATCGCCGCCTGCGCGCCGAGGATGTCGAGCAGCTGGCAGCGGTCGTCGGTGAAGGCGTCGGGCACGAGGTTGTTCTCGAGGTAGAGCACGCCGATCAGGCGGCCCTTGTCGACGATCGGCGTGCACAGCACCGAGCGCACGCCGCGGGCGGCCACCTGCGGGTCGTGGCGCCAGCGCTCGCTCTTGCTGGCGTCGGCGATGACGACGCGCCGCTCGCTGCGCTCGACCTGACGCACGATCGGCTCGCAGATCGCCACCTGCTCGGGAGGCAAGCCCTGCAGCAGCGTCGGCTCGGTCTGGACGCCGTCGACCCAGGCCTCGACCAGCAGGCGCGCGTCGCGACGCAGCAGCAGCGCCGCCCGCTGCGCACCGGCGGACTGGATCACCGTGCGCATGACCGTCCGCAGCAGGTCGTCGAGCTGCAGCTCGGAGCTGATCGCCTGGCTGGCGCGCAGCGCCGCGTCCATGTCGAGCGCGGCGTCGGAGCGGTCGGTCGTGACGTCGGTCGACGACTTGGCCTCCTGGCGCCGCAGCCGCGGGTGCAACCGCTCGAGCTGGCGCACCCGGCCCGTGGCGCCGTAGCGGATCAGCGCGTCGTGCGCGTCAGCCAGGAACGAGCGCGCCGTGCGCAGCTTGCCGGCGTCGCCAAAGGCCACGGCGGCGCGCTCGCAAGCGATGGCCTCGAGGTGCAGCACGCCGCTCTCGCGCGCAGCCTCGACGCTGCGGTCGAAGTGCGCCTCCGCGGCCACGAGGTCGTCGTCGAGCAACGCCAACTCGGCCCGCACCAGCCACAGCGACGGCGCGTGCGCGGGCGCGTTCACCTGCGACCAGGTCGCGAACTGCCCCTCGATCTCGGCCAGCGTGGCGCGGCTGGCGGCCCGTGTCTCGGCCGGCACCGTGGCCGCCTCGCTCGCGAGGACCCAGGCGTTCGCCAGCCGGTACGCGGGCAAGAAGAAGTGCACGGTCAAGAAGCGCGCGCGCGGCGCGATCTCGTCGAGCAGGGCGCGGGCCTGGGCGACATCGTGCCGCACCATCGCCCCGTGCAGCTGGGCGTAGCGATCGAACTCGCCAAAGACGTTGGCGGTCGAGAGCTCGCCGTCGAGCGCGGCCTGGTCGACCTCGCGGTCGCGGCCGATGATCTGCAATGTACGGGCCCGTGCCTTGCGCGCGAGCAGGACGCCGTCCGCGTAGTTCAGCGTCTCGGCGCAGGTCCGCGCGGTCCGGGCGCAGGCGTCGAGCACCTCGTCCAGGCTCAGTCCCCGGACCAACGCCAGCAGCGGCTGGTTGTTCGCGGCCCAGCCGGCAAAGAGGTACGACCCCGTCTCGACACCGGCGCCGATCGCGGCGTCCAGGCTGCGCGCCGCGGCGTCGAGGCCGTCGGACCAGTGCTCGACGAAGGGCCCGTAGATCTGCCGCAGCGGCGCTTCCATCGCGCGTGCGCCCATCGCCTGCGCCACCGACAAGCCGAGCTCACCGAAGCGCGAGCCGGCGCCGAACTGCCCTTGCATGCAGAGCAACACGGCGTAGGTCATGTAGCCCATCGGCGAAAACGGCGTCTGGCCGTGCTCGATGCTCAGCCGCACCAGGCGCATCGCGATGAACGGCAGCCGCTCGGGCTGGCTGTAGGCCGGGCCGACGAGGTTCGCCAGCAGCCGCATCTCGAGCATCGTCATCGGATCGCGCATCGGCGGCAGCGCGCGCAGCTCCATCGGATCGCGACCGGCCATGCGGGCCATGATCTCGCCGCCTTCGCGCATGGCAGCGGCCATCCACTGCTGCGGATCGCTCGGGGGCTCGACGCCGGTCAGCTCCTGCCACGCCTGCATGCCGAACTGCATCACGGCGGGATCGCTGACCCGGGCGCAGATCGCGATGCGCAGGTCGTAGCCGTCCTGGCGCTCCAGCGGCGTGCGGGCGTGCGCCAGCACCTGCTCGGCCAGCGCGACCGCCTCGGCGTAGCGGCCTTCGAGCTGCGCGCTGTCGGCGCGCAGGCGCGCCAACTTGAGCGCAAGCTCGTGGTGATCATCGAAGGGGCGCTCCCCCAGCAGCGAGAAGCCAGCGTCGGCGTACTCCCAGGCCTTGCTGAACGCGCCCGCCGCCATCGCCGCTTGGGCTGCGGCGGCGTTGCGCTCGGCGACCTGCAGCCGCTCGGCCGGATCGACCAGGGCCGCCACACCAAGGTTGAAGTGGTTGGTCGTCTTGAACGACGCGGTGCCCGGCGACGACGTGGCTTGCAGCCGGCGCGCGATCGCGAGGTGCACATGGGCGCGCTGATCCGGGCTGATCCGTGCGTACGCCGCCTCTTGCAGCCGATCGTGGGCGAAGCGCAGCGCAAGCGCCGGCCGCGGCGCCGCGGTGGTGACGTCCGCTCCCGCCGCTGCGGTCGATTCGTCCTCGCCGCCCTCCAGATCGCGCCAGCCGCTGTCGGGTGCCAGCACGATCTCCTGCTGCATCGCCGGCCAGAGCTCGCGGAAGACGCGGGCCGGCGCGCGGTCGAGCACCGCTGCCAGGGCGTCGAGCTCGAAGCTGGCACCGAGGCAAGCGGCGTGGCGTAGGGCGTCGATCGTCGCGTCCGGCAACGTCGCGATCCGCTCGGCGAGCAGATCGGCGACCTGGTCGCTGATGCCGAGCGCCTCGAGCCTCTCGAGCGCCCAGCACCAGCGGCCGGCCTCGAGGTCCGGCCAGAGCGCCTCGTCCTGCTCGAGCCGGCGCAGCAGCTGCTCGACGAAGAAGGGGTTGCCGTGGGTGCGGGCGAAGACGGCCTCGACCAGCGCCGCAAAGGCGTCGTCTGGCGGCGCGCGCAGCGACTCGGCCAGCAGCGACGCGGTCGCCTCGTGGGTCAGGGGCTTGAGCACCAGCTCGGCTGCCCGCATCCCCTGCGCCGCGAGCCGTCCGCGCCAGAGGTCGACGCGGGTGCGGCCGGCGCTGTCCTCGTCGCGCAGCGCGCCGACGATCAGCAGGTGCGAGCAGCCCTCGTCGGCGAGCAGCGCCGCGATCAGGTCCAGCGAGTTGGTCTGCGCCCACTGCAGGTCGTCCAGGAACAGGACCAGCGGGTGATCCTCGCGGGCGAAGCAGCGCATCATGGCCACGAACACGCGCTGGAAGCGGCCGAGCGCCTCGGCGGGCGCGAGCATCGGCGGTCGCGGCGGCGCGTCGAAGAGCGGTGCGAGCTCGGGGATCACCTCGATCATCACCGCGGCGTTCAGCCGCAGCGCCGCCTGCAGCCGCTGGCGCCAGGCCGCAAGCTCGCTGTCCGAGCCCGCCAGGATCTCGCGCACGACGCCGCGCACCGCGTCGATCAGGCCAGCGTGGGGCGCGTTCGAGAGCTGATCGAACTTGCCGCTCGCGAGCGCCCCGTTGCGCAGGCTGACGTCGCGCAGCACCTCGCGCACCAGACGCGTCTTGCCGACGCCGGCGAAGCCGCGCACCAGCAACAGCTCGCGCCGACCTTCCATCGACGCGCCCAGCCGGGCCCGCAGCGCTGCGATCTCGTCGTCGCGACCGACCAGCCGCTGGCTGACCTGCAGCCAGGGCGACAGGTCGCCGACCCCGAGCTGCAAGGCTTCGTCGCCGCGTCCGGCCGTGACGAGCTCACGGCAGCGCTCGAGGTCACGGCGCAGACCGGCGGCGCTCTGATACCGGCGGTCTGGTTCCTTGACCAGCAGCTTGTCGACGATCTTCGAGAGCGATCGAGGGACGGTCGGATCGCGCTCGTGCAGCGGCTTGGGCGTCACCGCGAGGTGGGCGTGGACCAGCGCCAGCGGATCGTCGCCGACGAAGGGCCGCTCGCCCGCGAGCAGTTCGTAGAGCGTGACGCCGAGCGCGTACAGGTCCGTGCGGTGGTCGACCGGGCGGTTGACGCGGCCGGTCTGCTCCGGCGACATGTACGGCAACGTACCTTCGAGCAGGCGCACCGCCGACGACGCCAACGACTCGCGGCGCAGCCGGGTCGCGACGTCGAAGTCGATGATCTCGACCCAGCTCAGGGCCGGATCGACCACCAGGTTCGACGGGTTGATGTCGCGGTGCACGACGTGCGCGGCATGCAGCCGCCCCAGCGCGTCGCTGGCGCGGATGGCGAGCTCGATCGTCTGCCCGACCGTCGGTCTGCCGTGGCCGTGGAGCCAGCCGCGGAGCGATTGGCCGCCGCGGTCGGGCATGACCAGGGCGGGCCGGTTCGAGATCTCGATCAGCTCCAGCGTCCGGCAGACGCCCTCGAGCTCCAGGTCGCTGCCGAGCTGGAAGGCGTAGCGATAGCGGGCGAAGGCGGCACGGTCGGGGGTCGCCGACGACAGCCACTTGATGACCACGGGCGAGCCGTCCACGCGCCGGCGGGCGCGAAAGACCGTGGACTTCGCGCTCTCGTACAGCGTGGCGTCGACAATGTAATCGGTCAGGCCGAGCAGGGGGCACCTCGTCGCGCCGCGATGCATCTCGGCGTTCGGGCCGCGGAACCCGGACCGCGCCCGGCACCATCCGTGCGGGAGTGAGTCGTGGGCCGCGCGCGTCGTCGCCGAGGCTGGCGTGGCCCGAGTGTGGCCGCTTTTGCCTGGATCTTGCAAGGCAGGCGACCAGTTGCACGGGACGACCGGGCCCCGTCGGCGTGCCAACGCCCGGTCTTGTGTCCTCGTACGCGATCGCCCACAGTCGGCGTACAAGCTCGCGACGATCCCGGGAGACGACGTGGCCACTTCCAAGCCAGGCAAGGCCCGCAAGGCCAAGGTCGCGCCCACCGACGCGGCCGCCGCACGCCCCAACCCCTACGACGACACCTCGGCCATCGACCAGGCCTCCGAGGACGCCGGACTGGGGCCCAAGACGCTCGACGACCCCTCGGCCGCGGCGATCGAGCATCATCCCTGGACACCCATCGCCTACAAGCCGAACCACGCGACCTACCGGTGCATCGCCTTCGACGGCGGCCCGAACACCCTGAGCTACCTGCACTGCCTGCTGGCCCTGGAGCTGCGCCGCCCCGGCTTCCTCGACCGGACGCAGCTCTTTGCCGGGACGTCCGATGGCGCGTTCGCCGCCGCCTTCCTCGCGAGCCAGCGGGAGCTGGGCACCACCGAGCTGCTGCGCTGCATCGAGATGATCGAGAAGATCCTGACCGAGGCGATCGCGCCGAACCGCTACGAGGCGCAGAGCAAGCGGCTGGCCGACCTCATCGCCCGCGCCACCAACCGCTGGTCGCGCGCCAAGATCGCGGACTACGTCGACGCGCGCGCGCGGGCGCTCTCGTCGGTGGGCGGCGTCGCGCGGCTGCTCTCGGGCCTGTCGACCTGGGCCGACCACGCCGAGATCGCGAAGATCCTGGCCGCGTACATCGGCCACGAACTGACGCTGGGCCAGACGCCGCGCGACCTCGTCATCGTGACCTACGCCGTCCACGCGGCGAATACCGCGGCGACACACGCCAGCGGCGAAGCCTCGGGGCTGCCGGCGTATGTGCAGCGGCCCAAGGTCTACCAGAACATCGATCGCGCCGACGCCGACTGCGCCGAACACGTCATCGAGGCCGCGATGCGCAGCGCGGCGCTGCCGATGTTCCTGCCGATCCACGCCCAGCACGTCGACGGCGCCGTGTTCGCCAACAACCCCGCGATGTGTGCCATCGCTGCGGCCATGGCCAAGCGCTCCAAGCAGGGGCGCATCTGGTACCTCAAGGACCTGGTGATGCTCTCGATGGGCTCGGACGACGGCAGCCTGGGCAGCGAAACCGTGCACAACGAGCTCGGCTCGAGCGACGAGCTCCGCTGGGGCTGGGCGAAGTGGGCCTTCCACGGCGCATTTCGCGGCATGAAGGACCTGATGCTGATCTTGGACGTGATGCTCAACAGCGACGCAGCGGGGGTCAACTACCAGGCGGCGCAGCTGCTGGGCCGGCGCTACCTGCGGATCGCGCCGCCGGGGCGGACGCGGACCGTCGACAAGTTCGTGAGCGTCCTGAAGGGGGATGTTCGAGGCCTGATCGAACTGGCCCGGAACACCGCCTACACCTGGCATGCCGAGGCCGACCTGCCCGACGATCAGAACGCCGATCCGGTCGCCGCCGAGCGTGCCGTGCGCGCCCAACGTGCCCAGGTGGCCGCGTCGTTGCGGGCGGCCGGGGCAGATCCGGCAGCCGCCAAGACGATCGAAGCGGCCCATTGGAAGGCGATCAACTGGCTTCCCGGCTTGCTCGCCGACTACGAGGCCCGCGCGATCGCGCTGGGGAACACGCAGTCCATCTGCGCCGCGATGCGTTGGGCCGACGAGGTCTGGTTGCCGGGGCCGACGCCGTCGCTGCACCGCGATCCCAACGCCGGCTGAGGCCGCCGCACCGCCGGGGCCGCAGCGATCATGCGCCTGCGTCGGTCGACACCTGGGCCGGCTGGGGACCGATCGCCTCGGCCCAGCTCGCCGCGCCGCGCGCCTGCACGTCGCCCGGCGTCTGCGCAAGGCTGCTGCCAACGTCACGTCAGCAGCGTGCCCGCGCAGGCTTGAGCCCCGTAGGCAGGTCGTGGAATCCTGCGCCCCTCGCCCCAGCGCGACCAGGAGTGACGATGAGCAGCTTCCAAGGGTTTCCGGCCGACGCGCCCGCGTTCCTCGCCGATCTCGGCGCCAACAACACCGTCGACTTCTTCGCTGCCAACGAGGCGCGCTGGCACGGTTCGCTGCTCGAGCCCGGACGGCTGCTGGTCGACGCGCTCGGGCCGCGGCTGCAGGAGATCGATCCGCAGCTGCAGTTCTCGGCCAAGGTCAACGGCTCGCTCTTCACGATCCGCAGGGATACGCGCTTCAGCAACGACAAGCGCCCGTACAAAGAGGAGCTCGGCCTCAAGTTCTGGCACGGCGACAACCGCAAGGCCTGCCAGTCCACCCTGCACATGCGCATCACCTCGACCTTCGTCGGCTTCGGCGCAGGCGTCTGGACCTTCGAACCCGCCGAGCTGCTGACCTACCGCGCCGCCGTCGCCGACGACGTGCTCGGGCCGGAGCTGGTCGCAGCGATGGCCGGCCTGCAGCAGAGCCAATGCGTCTGGCAGAAGGACGCCTACAAGAAGGTGCCGGCGCCGTACCCGGTCGACCACCCGCGGCAGGACCTGCTGCGTCTGCGCGGTCTTGCGGTCGGCTTCGACGCGCCGCTGCCTGCGTCGCTGCACGACGCCTCGTTCGTCGACTTCTGCGTGCAGCAGTTCGAGCGCATCGCGCCGGTGCACCTCTGGCTGGCGCAGGCGTTGGATCAGCGCGGCGCTTGAGCCGGATCAGGTGCGGGCGTCGGTTCCGCGCTCGGTGCCGACGGCGGCGCGGTTGGAACGGCAGGCTCCGCTGCCGGCGGCGCACCTGCACCGTTGCCGCCTGGGCCGATCACGGGTCGCCGCATGCCCTGCTGCATCGGTCGCAGCGTGACGGCGATCGTGCCAGCAGCCTCTTTGGGCAGCGACAGCTTGCGGCTCAGCAGGTTCTTGCGCGCGCAATCTGCCATCGTCGCCTCGGCACCCGGCGAAGGGCTGACCTCGACGGCCCGCACGGACACGGCGCCCGCGGCGTCTGGCCCCAGCGTCGCGCGGATGCGCAGCCAGATATCGCCGTCGGGGTTGGTCGCCTTGGCGTGCAGCAGGCAGCCCGTGACGGCGACGTGCAGGAACGACACCGCCGTCATCCCTAGGGACGCCGGCATGCCCTCGCCGAACTCGATGTCCGTCAGGTGGCCAGTCTGCGGCACGTTGAGCCGCGGAAGCTGCGACGGCGGCAGCTTCGGCATCTCGGCTGCGGCGGGCTCGGCCTGGTCGTTGTGCTCGGTCCGCACGACCGTCGCCGCCGTTGCTTGCGGGGCCTCGGTCTTGACCGTCGCGTCCGCGGGCGTTGGGGGGGCCTCTGGCGTCATCAGGAGCCAGCCGCCGACCAAGCCGCCGAGCAGGAGCGCAAGCGCCGCCGCCATGACCATGACCCGTGTGTTGCCCGTGTTCGCGTTCGCCATCGCTCCCTCCACCCAGCTGCCGGCCGCTCCGAGGGGAAGCGGACGCGGCCAGATGCAGCGACGCCGCCCGGAGCGATTCCGCTCCGGACGGCGCCACTGTGTCTCAGTCCTGCGGGCCTGTCGATCGCGATCCGCGCGTCTTCGGCGCGCGCCCGGATCGGGCAGACCAAGTCACGCCTAGTAGGTGTAGACGTTGCAGGTCAGGTCGTTGCCCGCGGCCCAGTTGCGGAGCAGGGTCGTGCACTTGGCGTGCTCGGCCTCGGTGATGTACTGGAAGTTCTGCGAGTAGGTGCCGGTGTAGTCGTAGCTGTAGGCGTTGCAGTAGGTCATGTTGTAGTAGTCGTCGTAGTCCAGCGAGTAGAACTGCTTCACCTTGTAGTTGTAGTAGTACCAGTAGTAGTCGGAGTACGACCAGTTCTGGAAGTAGATCTGGACGTAGTCGTAGCCGTAGTACCACCAGTAGTTGCTGTAGTCGACGTCGTTGCAGGCGCGGTTGTTGTACTGGTGCGTCTCCGAGTCGGCCAACCACTGCGCGTTGGCCGCGTCGAGGTCAGCGGTCGTGAAGCACGGGCAGCTCGCGCAGCCCTCGTCAGCGGCGCCGCTGCAGTTGTTGTCGATGTTGTCGCCGCAGACCTCGGCAGCGCCGGGGTTGATGGCGGCGTCACCGTCGTTGCAGTCGTCGTTGCTGGCGACGAAGCCGGCGTTGGGGCAGGGGTCGGTCGCACCGTTCGGATCGCCGTAGCCGTCACCGTCGGCGTCGGTGTACCAGGTGCCCGGCGTCGTGTCGCCGTGGTTGGCCATGTGCGACGCCACCGCGTTGCCGCTGACCGAGATCACCTTGAACAGCTGGGCGTCCTCGTCCCAGTGGCAGATGCTGACCTTGTCGGCCTTGGCGGCGGACGCGACGGATGGCACGGCGAACGCGAGCGCGCCGGCCGCGACGAAGAGATGACGAAGACTGCGCATGACCTTCCCTCACAACGGCGCGTCCCATGCGCCGCGTCAGACTGCCTCGAAATGAGACAACGAAGCGCCAGAGGCTCTGACCGAACACTGACTTCGATCCGAGTTGGCTCGCTTCTGACGACAGTTCTAGGACAACCGACTGGAGGAATCAAGCGAAAAACGCCGCAATCCTGGTCAACTAGAAAAAAAGTGAGAGACATCACAAACTGGCGTGCGGATTGGGGAATTTGCGTACGCGACGAGAATGACTCGTTTGGGAACACAGCCGGTCGCGGGCCGAGGTGCTCGCCCGGCGACCGCTGCGTCGCTCAATTCGGGCCCTCACCGACCCCGCGGCGCGGCAACATCGCCAGCCAGGAGTCGTCGCGCCAGCCGGTGCCCTCGACCTCGCCCGGGGTCGTGCCGTCACGCGCCGCCATGGCTTGGACGAAGGCGCGCAGGTCGGGGGCGTCGTCGGGCAAGGTCGCGTCCAGGACCTCGACGCCGGCCATCCGATCGGGCCGGAAGCTGCGGAAGTCCTGGCGCAGCTCGCAGTACGCCGCGAGTGACCAGGACGGGCCCCAGAAGTACAGGCCGAGCGGCCAGATCACGCGTTGGCTCGCCTCGCCGCGCTCGTCGACGTAGGTGATCGCCAGCTTGTGGCGGTCGCGGATCGCCTTGCGCAGCGGACCGAGCCGGGCCGACGCGCGCTCGGCGCGGCCGGTGGCGGGGGCGTACATGCCCGCTGACGCCAGGACCGGATGCAGCGACGCGGGCGCCGCGGCCGCGATGCGCGCCATCGCAGATCGGGCGGCGTCGGCGAGCTCGGCGTCGCCCCAGGAAGCGACGACGCGGGCGCCGAGCACCAGGGCCTCGATCTCGTCGGCGCGGAAGGTCAACGGCGGCAACTCGAACCCCCGCTCCAGGCGGTAGCCGACGCCGGCCTCGCCGCGGATCGGCACGCCCGAGAGCTCGAGGTCGCGGATGTCGCGGTAGACCGTGCGCACCGAGATCTCGAGCGCCTCGGCGATCTCGGCGGACGTCGCAGAGCGCCGCTTGCGCAGCAGCTGCACGAGCTGGAACAGCCGATCGGCGCGACGCACGACGTCCTCCTGCCAGGGTGGGCCCCTCCCGCCCCAGCTTGACCCGTGCGCCGCGCCGACAGCAAGGCCGTGTCGCTCGCCTGTTGCCTAGGCCGCCGCCGACAGGCCGACGACGTGGCCCTCGGGGTCGCGGATCAGCGCCACGCGCCCCATCTCGATTGCCACCGGCGGCATGACGACGCCGCCGCCACGGGCCTCGGCCTGGGCGATGGTGGCGTCCAGATCGTCGACCTGGACGTAGAACGTCACCCAGCCCGGGCCCTGCGGCGCAGGCGACACGCCGATGCCCGGGCCCTCGGCCTCGCTGGCGCGCAGCACCATGCCGTAGTCCGGCATCTTCGGCGCCGGGGTGAAGCTCCAGCCAAAGAGGTCGCCGTAGAACGCCTGCAGCGCGTCGCCGTCGCTGCCCGTCACCTCGCACCAGCTGATGAGTCCCTGCTTCATGATCTCGCTCCTGTCGTGGTCATCGCCGCGGCACCTCGCCTTGGCGTGGCCCCACCATGCGACAGGGCTGCTGCCAGCGTGGTGGCAGGGGCGATTTGGGGCGATGGCGGCCTGCTGCCAACGTGGTGGCAGCAGTCTGGTGCGCCGCCCGCGCGCTGCGTCGGCACCGCTCCCGCGCCGTCTGCGAGCTCGCCGTGAACGTGCGGCGATCAGGCCGCGATCAGGCCGCGATCACGGCACGATCGTCGCGCTGTGGGCCGGCACCGTTGCCCCGCCGACCTCGATCGGCTGCTCACCGACGTTCAGCGCCAGCTTGCGGCCGTCCTGCAGGTGCCAGAGCGTCGGCACGCGGTGGTCGTTCTTGGCGGCGAGGTGGTCGAGCACGGCGTTGGCCAGCGTCGCCGGCAGCGGCCCGGCGAAGAGGTCGTCGGGCTGGGCTGGCACGCCGCTGACGCCGAGCGCGACGCGGCCATCGCCGAGGCCCGCCGTCAGGCGTTCGGCCGGCAGCTTGCGCAGGTCGTCCGAGAGGAAGAAGCCACCGCCGCCGAAGCTGGCGACCCAGGCGCTGACTTCGGCCTCGTTCGGCGGCAGCTCGCGCAGCACGGGCGGATCGGGGTCGCAGAGCGTGGCCAGGCAATAGGGCCAGCGGGCCGCCAGGGTGCGCGCCGTGTTGGCGACGAAGACCCAGCTCGGGCCGAAGTTCTCGACCGCGATGTCCGGGCCGACGCGCCAGCCGTCGACGTGGCGCAGCGTCGGCAGGGGCGGCGCACCGACCGCGAGCAGCAGCGTGTCGTCGCCGGCGCCCTTGCGGATCGTGGCCAGGGCCAGGTCGAGCGCGGCGGTGGGCGTCATGGTCGGGTCGTGGCGGGCGTCGGGCAGCATGCCGGCGAAGAGGAAGTCGATCTTCAGCAGCGTGATGCCGCGGCCGACCAGGCTGGCGACCTGCGCCTGCAGCCAGGCGGCGGCGTCGGGGTGCGCCTCATCGTCGCTCCTGCGCTCCGGACCTCGCGGCACCATAGGCCCCAACCGCTTGGCTTCCAAGGGGCTCCGCCTGGACGCCGCGACCGGCCCACCCTACCTTGCGGGCCCACAGGAGGACGCCATGACCATGCCCGAGACCCGTCGCCACCCCCATCCCGTCGCCATCGTCACCGGCGCCAACCGCGGCCTCGGCCTCGAGACGGTGCGGCAGCTGCTCGACCTCGGCTGGTCCATCGGCCTGACGGCCCGCGATCCCGCCACCGCCAGCGCCGCGGCCGAGGGCCTCGCCGGCCACGTCCAGCCGGGGCGTCAGGTCTGGCCGCTGCAGCTCGACGCCTCCGACGCCGCGAGCGTGCAGCAGGCGGTCGCCGCGCTCTTTGACGCCGCGGGCCGCATCGACAGCGCGATCGCCAACGCCGGGGCCATCTTCGACGCGGGCGACGGCGTGCTCACCGTCGACGCCGAGGTCCTGCGCCGCAGCTGGGAGACCAACACCCTCGGCGCGTTGCACCTGGCGCAGGCGGCGTCCGACGCGCTGATCGCCGCCGGCGGCACCTTCGTCGCGGTCAGCTCGGGCATGGGCGCGCTGACCGACATGGGCGGCGGCCACCCGGGCTATCGCTTGAGCAAGGCGGCGCTCAACGCCCTGGTCCGCGTGCTGCACGCCGAGTGGGGCGGGCGCGGCGTGCGCGTCAACACGGTCTGTCCGGGCTGGTGCCACACCGACATGGGCGGCAGCCGGGCGCCGCGGACGCCGGCCAAGGGCGCAGAAGGCATCGTGTGGGCGGCGACGCTGGGGCCGGATGGGCCGTCCGGCGGCTTCTTCCGCGATGGTCGCGCGATCGATTGGTAGCGCGGCGCGGCGGTCTCAGCTGTCGGCAGGGACCCGGTCGCCGGTCGCGCCCGTCGGCGCCGGGCCGCAGACGTAGGCCGTCGCCGTCGCCAGCGAGAGCAGCAGCAGCGCCACGCCCTGGTGCGCGACGGCCCAGGAGATCTGCACGCTCGTGAGCACCGTCGCGGCGCCGAGCGCGACCTGCAGCGTGGCGACGGCCGCCAGCAGTCGACCGATCGTGCGCTGCAGCCCGTTGCCGGCGGCGCTTGCGCGTCGCAGCACGACCACGGCCATCGTCAACGTCGCGGCGAGCACCAGCCAGGCCAGCGAGCGGTGGGCGAAGTGGATGCCGACGGGGTTCGACGTCAGGTCCCAGCCCAGCGACGCGGCCGTGCGCCAGCCGCGCGGCGCGAACTCGCCGTTCATGTCGGGGAAGGTCGCGAAGATCTTGCCCGCCTTGGTGCCGGCCATGAACGCGCCCCAGACCACCTGCACCGCGATCAATGCGACCAGGCCCCAGCGCGCCCAGAACGGCACGCCGCCATCGCGGGCGTCGGCGCCGAACCGCAGCTGCATCCACAGCCACTGCACCCATTGCGCGACGAAGAACGCCAGCGAGAGGTGGGCGGCGAGGCGCAGGTGGCTGACCTCGGGCACATCGACCAGACCGCTCTTGACCATGAACCAGCCGAGCAGGCCCTGGGCGCCGCCGAGCACGAACGCGATACCGGCGCGCCAGGCGATGGCGCCACGCAACCGCTTTTGCAGCACGAACACCAGCCACGGCACAAAAAACGCGACGCCGATCAGCCGCCCGAGCAGGCGGTGCACGTACTCCCAGAAGAAGATCTGCTTGAAGTCCGCGAGCGTCATCCAGTGGTTGACCTGCGTGTACTGCGGGCTCTGCTGGTAGCGCTCGAACACGGCCTGCCAGGCGGCCTCGTCGAGCGGCGGCAGCGCGCCCATCAGCGGGTGCCAGTCGACCATCGACAGGCCTGAACCTGTCAGGCGTGTGATGCCACCAATCACCACCATCGCGGCGATCAGGGCGTAGATCGCCGCCAGCCAGGTCGAGACGGGGCGCAGCGATGGGGCAGGCGTGCTCACGGCTGCGCGGCATAGCCGTTCCGTGCTGGAGCGTCAACGCGGGTGCCTCGACCGGCGCGTGTCGGCCGCGATCGCGCCGCGCGAGGCAAGCCGCGCCGCCCGGATGGCCCGCTGGCCTTGACCCGGGCGATCGCGTTCGGCAGCGTCCTCGGCGTGTGCTGCGGGACAGGGGGCAGGATGCTGGGCAACTGGAGTCGTCGTGAGGCCAACCGCGGCCGACGCGCGCATGTCCGGGTGCCCGTCGCCTGGGTCGCGTTGCTGTGCGCGTCGCTGCTCGGCTGCGGCCAGGATCCGCTGGTCGCGGGGCCGCCCCAGGGCGACGTCGCCGCGCTGGATCAGGATGGCGACGCGCTGGCGGCGCCGCTGGACACCGACGAGACCGCGATCGCGGACGCGACCGTGGCGCCGCCGGACGGCGACGCCGCGGCCGATGTCGCCGATGTCGCCGACGACGCCGACGACGCCGACGACGCCGACGACGCCGACGACGCCGACATCGACCTGCCGGACGACGCGACCCAAGCGGATGACGACGCCGGCGTGCCCGACATCGCGCTCGGGGACACCGCGATCGAGGATACGGCGGTCGAGGACACGGCGGTCGCGGACACGGCGATCGAGGATACGGCG
>CAZPHC010000005.1:29857-113917 GCA_964586155.1 uncultured Enterobacteriaceae bacterium
GGATACGGCGGTCGAGGACACGGCGGTCGCGGACACGGCGATCGAGGATACGGCGGTCGAGGACACGGCGGTCGCGGACACGGCGATCGAGGATACGGCGATCGAGGATACGGCGATCGCCGATACGGCGATCGCGGATACGGCGATCGCGGACACGGCGGTCGCGGACACGACGGTCGCGGACACGACGGTCGCGGACACTGCCGTCGCGGACACGGCGGTCGAGGACACTGCCGTCGCGGACACTGCGGTCGAGGACACCTCCGCGGCAGACGCCGACCTCGCGGAGACGGCGGTCGCGGACGTGATCCTGGTCGATGCAGCCGACGACGCGGACGACGCCGACGGGTCCGAGGGCGACAGCGGCGACGCCAGCGCCGACAGCGACGCGGGCGACGTCACCGAGCCTCCGCCGCTCTGCCCGCTGCTGCCGGCGCTGACGCCGAGCTACCCGGCCGAGACGCTGACCTTCCGCCAAGGCCTCGGCGGCTACGGCGGCACCGTGGACCTGCACGTCGCGGCGCCGGCGAACGCGCTGCAGGCGCCGCATCGCCGCGCGCAGTTCCCCACCGACGCCGAGGCGCCGATCGTGTCCGTCAGCCTCGACGCCACCCGCGGCTACGACACCGCGGGCGCGCCCTCGGCGGCGATGATCCGAGGCACGGGCGATCAGGTCGGGCTGCTCGCGTTCCATGGCGTCATCGGCCACGGCGTCGGCAACGTGCCACCCGGGATCGCCGTCCAATCCGCGACGCTGACGTTGCACCGGGCCTTTGGCGACGGCGCGTTCACGCTGCATCGGGCCAAGGGCTTCGACGACTGGACGCGCTGGGACGATCTCGGGCCGACACCAGGCCCGCAGCCGGGCGAGGATTTCGACGGCGACTACCGGGCGCTGTTCGCGGCCGGCAACCAAGCCGCGTCCAGCGTCGATGTCCTCGCCGACGTGCAGGCCTGGGCCGACGGCGCGAGCGACACGGGCTGGGCGCTGCTGCCGCGCGCCGAGGTCGTGGCCCTCGAGGTGCCGCAGGGCGCGCTGGGCGACGTCGCCAAGGTCCGCGTCGGCTTGCAGATCAAGACCAAGGCCCGCGGCGACCTGATCGCGACGCTGCACCACGGCGATTGGCATTCGGTCCTGCTCAACCGCATCGGCCGTTGGGCGTGCGATTGGGTCACGGCCAGCGACGAGGACGACATCAACGTGCTGCTCGACGACGACGCCGCGACCGATGTGCACAAGGGCAGCGCTGGCCCGCTGGTCGGCACCTACCGACCCGACGCGTCGTGCTTCGCCCAGCCCCTGTGCGGCGGCGCCGGCAAGGGCTTCTGCGGCAAGCCCGCCGCCGGGCGCTGGTGGCTGCAGCTGCGCGACGAGTTCAGCAGCGCCAACGACAACAGCCAGATCATCTCGGCCTGGATCGAGGTCACCGATCAGGCCGGCACTACGAAGATCTTCGACTTCCCGGCCGGCACGGTCGTGCCGACGCGGCAGCACGGCGAGCAAGCGATCGACATCCACAGCTCCGAGGCCAACCCGGCGACGGTGCGGCCGACGCTGCAGGTGACCTTCCCCGCTGCGCTGCGGCTCGAGGCCGACCAGCTGGCGACGGTGGTGCCCGGCGCCGAGGGCGTCGAGACCGGGATCGCGGTGTCGCTGCCGTCGAGCGTCACGCCAGGCGAGTCGGCGTGGGTCAGCCTGAGCGCGCAGCCTGCGGGCCTGGTCGAGGTGCCGACCTGCCCCGTCGCGGTCGCTGGTGGCGCGGCGGCGTGGTTGCCGATCAAGCTGCTCAAGGCCGGCAAGGTCCAGATCACGGCCAGCTCGGCGGGCCTGCAGCCAGCCACGATGACGCTCGACGTCGGCAGCGCCGAGACCACGGCCCAGACCCCGACGCTGCACCTCGAAGCCGGCAAGTCGACGACGTTCTCGTTCGTCTTGCCGCGCGGCGCTGCGGCGATGGGTCTCAAGTCGGTCGTCGTCGCCAGCGCTGATCCGCAGCGGCTGTTGGTCGACGGCGCGGCGTCGGCGACGGTGCCCCTGTCGAGCGAGGCGACCGAGGTGGTGACGGTGACGCTCAAGCCGCTGCCGAACGCCGGCGGCACGGTGCTGAGCCTGGTCGATCCGAGCGGCGTCGCCGGCAAGCGCGAGGTGCCGGTCCAGGTCAGCACGCACGAGCTGATGACGCTCGACTGGCTGGTCGAGCCGTTCTGGACCGTCGCCGAGCAGGCGATCGACAACGGCAGCGTGGCGACCCTGGGCTTCCAGATGTTGGTGCGCAGCCGCGGTGGCCCGGCCGCCGACTATGTGCAGCTGCGCTGGCGCGACCTGCCGCAGGGGCCGTGGAAGGCTGTGGCCACGCCGAGCCGGGCGCCGGTCGGCGACAGCGGGCGCCTCGGCTTCCGGGCGCAGGTGCCGCGGCCTCCGGTCGGCGTCAACCGCGTGGTCGAGGTGCAGATGATGCGCGACGGCAAGCCGATCGGCCTGCCGCGGATCCGCCCGGTGCAGCCTGTGGCCAGCGCCGCGGCACCGTGGACCATGGTGCTGATCGGCAACCACGGCCTCGGCACGCAGGTGGCGGCGGACCTGATCGCCAGCATCGGCTCCAGCAAGCCCGACGTGCTGATCGCGGCCGGCGACATGGTCTACGATCGCGGCGAGTGGCACTACTACGCCGCGCGCGCGTTCTGGCCGCTGGAGGAGATCGGCAAGTCGGCGACGTTGGTGTTCGCGCTCGGCAACCACGACACCCAGACCGAGAAGGGCGCGCCGATGGTCGGCAACCTGCAGCCCCCAGGCAACGGTCCGCAGGGGTTGCAGCCGGGCCTGAACTACAGCTTCGACTACGGCAACGCCCGGTTCTTCGTCGTCGACACCAGCACCGGCGCCTCGACCGCGCCGATCGGGCCGTGGCTGCTCGCCGGGCTCAAGGCCTCGACCCAGCCCTGGAACATCGTCGTCTCGCACGAGCTGCCGTACACGCACCCCGCGACGCAGCCCGATCGGCAGGCGCTGCAGATGGTGCGCCAGGACGTGCTGACCGCGGCGATCCAGGGCGGCGCGGACCTGATGCTCGGCGGCGCGTGCCATTCGTACCAGCGCTACCTGCCGGCGACCGCGGTGGTCGCGGGCGACGCCCAGATCGCCACGTCGAGCTGCGACGCCGGCCCGGGCGTGCCGCTGGTCTACGCCGGCAACGCGACCTGGTTCCGCGCGCCCAAGGTGCCGCCGTCGACCTACCTGCCGCCGCCGCTACGGTCGTACCTGCCGATGGTCGGCCACGCGCGCTTCACCTTCGACGGCGACACCGTGACGATCGAGGCCGTCAACCCGGCCGGCAAGGTCTTCGACAGCGTCAAGCGCAAACGCTGCAGTGAGGCGGCCCCGTGCAGCTGTCCGGCGCCATGACGCCGCCCGCGCCCGCCGGCACGCCCGCCACCGCCGACATCGGCCGCGCCGTCTGGCTGCTCGACGCCGCCGAGCGCGCGTGTGTGGTGCTGGCCGCAGCCGGGGTGCGCGTCTGCGTGGTCAAGGGCGCGTCGCTGGTCGGCTGGATCTACGCGCCGGGCGAGCGATCGATGCAGGACGTCGACCTGCTGGTGGCGCCGCGCGACCGCGAGCGCGCGGCCCACGCGCTGCGATCCGCCGGCTACCAGCGCGTGGCGCGTCCGCACAGCCCGACCGGCATGTGGCTGCACCCGACGCTCGACTGGACCAGCCCCTCGGGCGTGCTCGTCGACCTGCACACGACGATCGGCGCGTTGTTGCGCTTCCCGGTGCCGTCCGACGACATCCTGCGGCGCGCCGTGGCCCATCCGACGCTCGGGCCGCACGCGCTGCGGCCGTGCCCGGTGGACGCGGTGCTGCTGCACGCGCTCGACGTGGCCAAGGACGACGGCGCGCGCAAGGCCAGTGCCGACGAGGACCTGCTGCGGATGGTCGCGGCCGGCGCGGCGGGCCTGACGGCCGATCGGCTCGACTGGGACGAGGTCGTCGCCAGGGCCCGGCGCTTTGGCTGCGCCGGCACCCTCTGGTGGCGCCTGTGCACGCTGCAGCAGGGCAGCGATCTGCGCGCGTCCGCGATCCCCGCCGCGACCGTCGCGACGCTGAGGCCGCATCCGCCGCGTCGGGCGTTGCTGCGCGCGGTGCAGCAGGGAGGCCCACGCGCCGACGGCGCAGGCCCGGCTGGCCCGGCCGGCGCGGCGGCGGCGCGGCGCGCGTTGTGCGGCCTCGCCCACAGCGACTTCGCCGGGCGCTACCTGGCCGCAGCCGCGCTGTTCTCGGCGCGTTCGCTGGTCGACAGGGGGCTCGTGGCGGCCGATCGCGTCGCCGGCAAGGCGCGCTGAGGCGGCGGCAGGGCCCGCCCGCGGCGATGCCGGTGGCCTCGTCGTCTCAACGGCGTACGCCGTCGCGCAGCAACTCGGCGTAGAGCGCCCGATGGGCCGCGATCATCGCGCGTTCGCCGTAGCGCTGGCCAAAGCGGACGCGGCCGAGCGCGCCGCGGTCCCGTCGCTCGTCGTGGCGCAGCAGCGCTTCGCCCAGCGCCGTCGCCAGCGCCGTCGGATCGCCGGCCGGCACCAACCAGCCCGCGTCGCCGATGGCCTCGCCGATGGCGCCGACGTCCGACGCGACGACCGGCAGCCCGGCGCGCATCGCTTCGAGCACGGCGATCGGCAGGCCCTCGGCCCGTGAACACAAGACGAAGGCCTGCGCCGCGGCCAGGCGCGTGGGGACGTCATCGACGTCGCCGTGCAGCTGGACGCGCGCGTCGAGGCCCAGCGCCGCGATCCGCTCGCGCGAGGCCGCGAGCTCCGGGCCGCCGCCGAGCCAATCGAGCGTCCACGGCAGCTCGCGTAGCTGGGCCAGGGCGTCGATCAGCGTCGCGGCGTCCTTGTGCCAGCAATGGCGCGCCACCGTGATCAGGCGCAGCGGCGCGTCGGCGTTGGCCGCGGCCCCGACCGCGCCGGCGCGAGGCGCGTCGTCGGTGATGCCGAGCGGCAGCCGGCACAAGCGCGGCGGCGTGGCGATGCCGGCTTGCAGCGCGATCTGCTCGTCGTGCTCCGAGAGCGTGACCAGCCGCGTCGCCGGGGCCATCGCCAGCCGGAAGCCGAGCGCGACCGCCGCGCGGCCCGGGCTGCCGCCAGGAGCCGCAGTGATCGCGTTCCAGCCGTGCGCGGTGAACACCGTCGGCAGCGGCGAGCCGGCCTGCGTCAGCGCCAGCCAGCAGCCCAGCGCGCCGGCCTTGCTCGAGTGCAGGTGTAGCAGCGAGGGGCGCTCGTCGGCCAGCAGCCGCCGCAGCGCGCGCGCGGCCCGCAGATCGGCGCCGATCGCCAGGGGGCGCCGCAGCTCGGGCAGGCTGCGGACGCGCAGGCGCGGACCGGGTTCGACGCAGCGCGCCGCGCCCTCGCCGCCGTGGACGACCGTCACCTCGTCCCCCGCCGCGCTCAGGCCGCGCGCCAGCGCCGCGACGTGCGATTGCGCGCCGCCGCGGTCGTCCATGTGGGTGATCAGCAACAGGACGCGCATCGTCGCTCCGCCGGGCGACCGCTGGCCCCGTCGCGGTCGCCATCGTGCCTGTGGCTGCGCCGACGTGTCGAGCGGAGGCGTGCGCCGCCCGCGCTTGCGTCGCGCTCGCATCGTTCGGTGCGCCGTCCGACCTGACTCTCTCTTTCTGGCGACCAACGCGCAGCTCGCCGCGGGTCAGAGCACCGCGCGCCGCATCCCCGCGCCGTCCGCGACGAACCCGGCAGACGCGAGCGCCGGCCGCAGCGCCGACGACATGGCCGGCGCGCCGTCGATCGCCTCGATCCGCAGGGTCCGAGCGCCGTGGCAACGCAGCAGGGCCACGATCGCGGCCGTGGTCAGCGTCGCGTCGGCGAAGGTCGCCGCCGACGCCAGGGTCTGCAGCTGGCTGCCGTTGGCCGAAAGCAGCAGCAGCGGCGCGCCGTCGGCCAGCACGACCGTGGCACCGGGGGCCAGGCGCACGGTCGACGGCGTCGGCGACGGCCAGCGCAGCACGCGGCCCCACGGCTGCGCCGGATCCAACGCGGCGAGGCCGACGATCGCCGGCCTCCCGGCCTCGGTCGTCACGTCGCCCGGTTCGGCCTGGCGCAGCGACTCGACGGCGGCCGAGGTCGCAAGCTGCGACCCCGTCAGGCCCCGAACGAAGTCGCCGCGGATGGCGCGTCCGCGCTCTTCGAACGCGCGCAGCAGCGGCCGCAGGCCGGTCCAGCCGCCGGCGATCGCCTCGACGTGCAGGCTCTCGCGGCTGAGCACGCCATGGCGCTGCAGCAGCGTCTGCACCAGTTGCAGCCCGGCCTGCTCGTCGCTTGGTGCCGCCAGGGCACGCAGCAGCGACCAGCGCCCCCCGGCCAGGCGCGAGACCTCGCGCTGGGCGGCCGCGGCGCCGCCACCCCGCCCCGCACGCGCCGTCCCCTTGCGCGGTGTCGTCGCGGCCAGCGTCCGCAGCGGCTGCAGGCTGTCGTTGCTGACCCAGCCGGCCCAGACCAGCTGCCAGAGCGCCGCAGCGACGGCGGCCGCGCTCGGGATGGCCCGGTTGGCCGGCGCGTCTGCCGGGCCGGCCCGGCTCGCCGCGGCCTGGACCACGCCCAGCAGCTCGAAGAAGAAGCACGCGCCGTGCTGGCGCAACGTGCTGAGCAGCGCGGCGGCGACGGCGTCGTCGGGCTCCGCTGTGGGCGCGCGCCAATGCACCGCCAGGTTGGCGCGGCGCACCAGGCAGATCTTGCCGTCGCGGGCGCCGAGCGCGCCGGCGCCGACCCACATCCACTCGCCGCTGGCCAGGCGCTGGTCGAGCCACTCGGGCCGGTAGCCCGGCACCCGCGCCGGAAGGATGCGCCGCTCGAGCTCCGAGGCCGGCAGCGGTTGGCCCTCGAGCTGGCGCAGCGTCGCGTCGAGCTGGCCGCTGCCGGGGCGGTCGGCCGGGCCGGCGGCGTCCGATGTCGTCACGCCGTGCCAGCGCTGCAAGAAACGCGCAAACACGGCGTCGTCGACCGGCGCGACGCGCGCGCGCGCGCGCTCCAGGCTGCGCCGGCGGATCTGCCGCAGCACCGCCGCGTCGCAGAGGTCGAGGCCGGTGGCGCCCGGCTGCAGCGCGCCTTGCACCCAGCTGCCGTCGGCGACCAGCGCCCGCACCGCCGCGTCGAGCGCCGCCGTCGCCGCCGCGCCGCGCAGGCCGAAGCGCGCCGCCAGCGCCGCCTGCTGGAAGGGCCCGCGCCGCCGGGCGAAGCGGCGCAGCAGGTCGTCCAGCGGCGCCGGGCTCGACGCCAGCAGCGCCGTCGGCAGCGCGAGGCCCGGCGCGCTCGGCAGCGTCGCGCCGAAGGCGTCGCGGGTGCGCGCGGCGTCGGCGCCGACGATCCAGCGCCGTTGGCCGGCGAGCTCGACCTGCACGACCTCGAACTGCGCCTGCAGCGCCGGCAGCCAGGGCGTCGGATCGACGGCGCAGCGCGCGCGCAGCTCGTCGTCGTCGAGGTCGCCGACGCGGCGCAGCAGGTCGAGCAGCTGCTCGGGCGTCGTCGCCTGGTGGCCCTCGGCGAGGCCCTGCAGCTCGTTGTGCAGCTGCTCGATGACCTCGGCGTCGAGCAGGTCGCGCAGCTCGACCTGGCCGAGCAGGTCCGCGAGCAGCGCGCGATCGAGCGAGAGCGCCGCGGCCCGGCGCTCGGCGACCGGGGCGTCGGCCTCGTACATCCAGGTCGAGACGACCTCGTAGGCCAGGGCCCGCGCCATCGGCGAGGCGCGCTCGGTGTCGACCACGGCGACGTGCACCGCCTGCGAGCGGGCGTCGCGCAGCAGGCCGCGCAGCGCGTCGAGGTCGAAGACGTCGCGCATCGCGTGGCGGTAGGTCTCGAGCACGATCGGGAAGTCCGGGTGCTGCCGCGCCACGGCGAGCAGCCGCTGAGCGCGCAGGCGCTGCGCCCACAGCGGCTGGCGCGCACCGGGCTGGCGCTTGCGCAGCAGCAGCGCCCGGGCGGCGTTCTCGCGGAACAGGCCCGAGAACAGCGCTGAGCTGCCCAGGCGCTCGACCAGCAGCTCGTCGAGCTCGTCGGGATCGGGCAGCCAGCGCTCGGGCTGGTCGCGCCAGGGATCTTCGTCGAGGTCGGCGAGGGTGAAGACGATGCCGTCGTCGTTCCAGATCGCCCGCACCAGCGCGCCGGTCTCGCGGCCGAGCTGCTCCTCGAGCGCCATGGCCCACGGCGCGTGGACGCGGCTGCCGTGCGGCGAGAGGATGCAGATGCGCAGGTCGCCCAGGTCGTCGACGAAGCGCTCGACGACGATGGTCCGGTCGCTCGGCAGCACGCCCGTCGCCTCGCGCTGGCCGATCAGCAGCTCCGCGATCTGCGCGGCGATCGCCGGCGCCACCGGCGCGTGGGCCTGCACCCAGCCCGCGATCGCGGCGTCCTGGTGGCTGCTGGCCTCGCGGACGAAGGCGCCGATGGCGCGGCCGAGCGTCAGCGGCCGGCCCGGGCCGTCGCCCTTCCAGAACGGCAGCGTGCCGCCCTGGCCGGGCGCGGGCGAGACCACGACGCGGTCGCGGCCGATCTGCTCGATCTTCCACGACGACGCGCCCAGCACGATGATCTGGCCCGGGCGCGACTCGAAGACCATCTCCTCGTCGAGCTCGCCGACGCGCGGGCCGCCCTCGCCCAGGTGCACCGCGAACAGGCCGCGATCGGGGATGGTGCCGGCGTGCGTGAACGAGACCTTGGCCGCGCCGGGCCGGGCGCTGAGCAGGTCGCTGGCGCGATCCCATTGCAGCAGCGGCCGCAGCTCGGCGAGCTCGGTCGTCGGCAGCTTGCCGCTGAGCATGTCGAGCGTGGCGTCGAGCAGGGCGTCGCTGAGGGTGCGGTAGCCCGCGGCGCGGCGGACGATGCGGCCGAGCTCGGCGCGCGGGATCGGCCCGGCGAGCGTCATCGCCACCAGCTGCTGCGCCAGCACGTCGAGCACCTGCTCGGGCACGACCACCGGCTCGATCGCGCCGAGCAGCATCTGCTGCGCCACGACGACCGACTCGAGCACGTCGGTGCCCGGGCGCGGCACGATCCAGCCCTCGCTGACGCTGCCGACCGCGTGGCCGGCGCGGCCGATGCGCTGCAGCCCCGCCGAGACGCGGCCCGGGCTGCCGACGCAGATGACCTGGTCGACCGCGCCCATGTCGATGCCGAGCTCGAGCGAGCTGGTCGCGACGATGACGCGGACGGCGCCGCGCTTGAGCTTGTCTTCGATCTCGGCGCGCCGGGCGTGCGAGAGGCTGCCGTGGTGGGCCAGGGCGATCGGCCCGTCTCCGCCAGCCGTCGCGGTCGCGTCGTCGCGGGCGAGGTCTTCGGCCAGCTCGTTGAGCTCGTGCGCCAGGCGCTCGGACGTGCCACGCGCGCCGACGAAGACGATGGTCGTGCGCCGGGCCAGGATCGCCGGCAGCAGGCGGGCCGCCAACGCCGTCTGGCCGGGCATCGTCAGCGCCGCGGGCGCCGTCGATTTGCGCGGCACCGGCGGCTCCGCGCCCTCGATGGCGTCGGCGACGAGCACGCGCAGCTGCGGCCGCTCGCGGCTGTCGACGATCGCGACCTCGCGGTCGCCGCCGAGGTAACCCGCCACCGCCCGCACCGGCGTCGCCGTCGCCGACAGGCCGATGCGCTGCACGTCGCGGCCGGCGAGCGCGTCGAGGCGCTCGAGCGAGAGCGCGAGGTGGGCACCGCGCTTGGTGCCGGCCAGGGCGTGGATCTCGTCGACGATGACGACCCGCGCGGCGCGAAGATGCGCCCCGGCCGCGCTGCCCAAGATCAAGAACAGCGACTCGGGCGTCGTCACCAGGATGTCGCCGGGGTGGCGCAGCATCCGCGCGCGCTCGCTGGCCGAGGTGTCGCCGGTGCGGATGTCGATCTGCACCCGCGGCGGCTGCAGCCCCAGCGCCAGCGCGGCGGCGCGGATGCCGGCCAGCGGGCCACGCAGGTTGCGCTCGACGTCGTGGACCAGCGCCTTGAGCGGCGAGACGTAGACCACCGACCAGCCCGGTTCTTCGGCCTCTGCGCGATGCGCCAGCGCGTCGAGCCCGGCGAGGAAGGCCGCCAGCGTCTTGCCGCTGCCGGTCGGCGCCAGCAGCAACGTGTGGGCACCAGCGGCGATCTGCGCCCAGCCGCGCGCCTGCACCGGCGTCGGCGCGGGGAAGGTCGCCTCGAACCAGGCCCGCGTCGCCGGGCCGAAGGGCAGGGGCGCACCTCGATCGCCGGCGATGTCGTCGCCCCGGGCCGGGCGCGCGGGGGTCTGCGGGGGAGCTGCCATGGTCGTCGCCACCACCTCGGGCTGCGCGCACGCCAGCCCCGCGTCGAAGTGCCTGCGTCCGCATCTTGGGCCGGAGCCGAGCCGCGACGCAACGCGGCCGGGGCGCAATTCGCCCGGCGCGCGCCCGGACCAGGACCGCCGGATGCCGTACAGTCTCGCGTTTGACCGCCCCTGCACCCGCTGGCAGGCTGCTGCGATGATCGAGGCTCCGCGGCCCAATCTGGCGTCGACGATCGCGCGGGCGCTGCTCGCCCTGGTCGCGGCCGCGTGCGTCATCTCGGTCGGGTGTTCCGGTGCTGGAGCGCCGCCCGCCGCCTCCGCCGCCTCCGCCGCCTCCGCCGCGCCACCCGTGCTGCCTGGCACCGCGGCGCCGGCGATCCTGGCCCTGATCGACGACGTCGGCTTCGAGCGGCTGCAAGCCGACGGCCTCGTGGTCGACTCGGCGCAGATCCAACGCGATCGCGTGCGCTTCGAGGTCCACGCCGCCGACGCCGTCGACGGCCCGGCGCTGGCGACGCTGACGCTGCTACCCGTCGAGGCCGCTGCGGCCAGCGACGCGCGCTCGACCTCGTTCGCCCTGCGCGTCGCTCCCGGGGCCGACACGCGCGCCGCGCCGCTGCTGCAGCGCCTGGTGCAGAGCGTGCAACGTCGCGATCGCGGCGATCTCTATGCCCGGCCGACGGTGGTCGTGGCGGCCGCCGCGCCGATCGATGGCGCCCTGGCCTGGGACGTGCGCCTGCTGCTCGGCACGCTCGCCAGCCTCGCCCTGGCGCTGCTGGCCTCGCTCGCGGTGGCCTGGCGCCGGGGCGTGGCGCTCGGCTGGCCCAAGGTCGAGGTGCGGGTGACGCACCTGCTGCCGGCGGCGTTGCAGTGCACGATCTTCGCGTATTGGTCGCTGTATTGGCGCGATCTCGGGCCGCGCGTCGTGCCGCTGATCGCCATGGAGCTGGTCGCGGCGCTGCTCTTCGACGCCCTCGTCGAGCTGTGGACGGCGCGGCGCTGGGTCGTCAGCAGCGGCGCGCTGCCCATCGTGCTCTCGACCAACCTCTTCGTCGTCTTCGAGCCCGGCGCCGTCGGCCTGACGCTCGCCGCCCTGACGCTGGCGCTGCTGTCGCGGCGATGGATCCGCTCCGGCGACCGCCACGTCTTCAACCCCTCGGTCTTTGGCCTGACGCTCGTCGGCTGCGCCACCCTGGTCGCGCCGCAGCTCGGCTACGGCGACACCGCCTACGAGTTCTCGCTCGCCCCCAACGCCACCGAGCTGGTGCTGGTGCTCGCCACCATCGTCCAGCTGCGGCTGCCGCTGGTGCTCGTCTCGTTCGGCGCGTTCGCCGGCCTGCTCCTGGCCAGCAAGGCCATCGGCGGCGTCGCCTTCGAGCCGACCTGGGCGCCGATCGCGCTGGTGCTGACGCTGCTCGTCACCGATCCGGCCACCATCCCGCGCCGCCCGGCGACGCGGCTGCTCTTTGGCCTGTGCGCCGGCGCCTCGATGCGCGTCGCCGGCGAGGTGATGCACGGCGTCTTCGCCCTCGACAACTTCGCCAAGGTCACGGGCGTGTTCGTCGCCAACGCCAGCACCGTCGCCGCGCTCTGGCTCGGCCGCCGCGCCGGCCCGTGGCCGCGGCTCGACGCGCTTCTGGCCCGGATCGACGCGCTGCTCGCCCCGCGCTGGAACCAGCTGCACGTCGCGCTGTGGTGGCTGCTGATGGGCTCGCGCCTGCTGCTGACCGACGTCAAGGCCGGCGCGCTCGACCATTCGCCGGGCATCGGCGCCCTGCACGTGCAGAACGGTACACCCTTTGTCCGCCCCGGCGCCGACGGCCTCGCCCACTGCGCCGACAACCCGATGTTCTGCGAGGGGTTCTCGTGGGCGACCGAGGCGCGGTGCTGGATCTCCGGCCAACCCGGCGGCGCCTGCGGCCCCGGTCCGCGAGGTCATGCGTTGCCGAGCCGTGGCCACAACAGCCGGGTGTTGCCGCGGCCGGGGCCGGGGCGGGGCGATTGGCTTCGGCGGCACCACCGGGGCGGTCGAGCCGGGGAGTCGAGGACGGCGGAGCCGTAGAGGACGGCGGCGCGACCGAGCGTCGGCGCAACGGAGCGTCGGCGCAACGGAGCAACGGAGCAACGAAGCAACGGAGCCGCTGCGGCAGGTTGCTGTTGACGGTCGTTGGGAGGGCGCGCACCGCCGGTCGGTGGCGCGGTTGCCGTCCGAGCTGTCCGGGATTGGGGCTTGTGACCCCTAGAGACGCGACCAAATAGTCCAATTTGGTCGCGTCTCTCGTCTGTCTTCTGGGGGGCTGAGCGCCCCCAGGCGGCGAGAAACGTGGTTCTCGCCCGCCTTCCCCCTCTTCGAGCCACAACAAGAAGCCGCCTCCGGCGCCTTTTTGATCGCGTCTCTAGCCCCATCCCAGCTGGGAGCGGCCGCCGCCTACTTGCCCGCGATCGGCCCGACGTACTCCAGGCGGAAGCGACTGTGTGAGCCCGAGCTGTTCCAGCTGTGCCATTGGTACTGGTTGCCGCAGCCGTCGTGGTAGGCCTGGGCGAAGAGCACGTCGCCCGCGACCATCGGCCCGGTGTAGTTCACCGCCGCCTGGTTCCACTGGTTGGTCGTGCTCGGGCCGATGTTGTGGCTGTACGCCTTGCCAACGCCATTCTGGACGATCTGCAGGTCCTGCTGCCCGCAGCCGTGCTGAATGGCGTAGAACTCGACGCGATACTGGCCGCCGATCTTGATGGTCACGTCGCCGCTGGTGTTGACGCTGAAGTAGTCGCCAGCGTTGTTGTATTCGGTACCGTCGAGGCAGTACTTGGCCCAGTTGCTGCCCTGGCTGTGCGACTTGCAGCCGCCCTGGAAGGCGACCGGCGTGCTGCGGGCGATGGTCCAGGCGTACTGCATCGGCCCCGACTTCTGCGGGTTGGTGTTGCAGACCTGCAGGCCGAAGGCCTCGTCCCAGCGCAAAGCGCCGACGTTTGCGGCGTTGCAGGTCGGCTTGGCGGTGGTCAACTGCGGCGCGTTGAGCACGGCGCCGTCGACCGTCCCGCCGAGCTTGAGCGGGCCGCCGGGGACGCCGTGGCCGTTGTCCTTGCCCCAGAGCGTGCCACCAACGTAGACGTCGCCGCCAAACGCGACCTTCTTGTTCGACAGCGTCTTGACGGTGATGCTCCACTTGACGATCGAGCCGTCAGTCTTGGCGACAGCGTCGCAGAGCTTGTCGTTGCCGGGCGCCTGCGGCAGGCAGAACCCCGTGTCGAGCACCTTGAGGTTCCACTGGCCCTTCGGGTTGGCGCCGATCCACGCGGCCAGATCACCAGTCTTCGGCATGTTGTCCTTGGTAAACGTAACCTTGTATGCCTTCTCGTCCGTTTTGCCGCAGGGATCGCAGAGCTTCCAGCCGACCTTCTTATCGTCGGGCGGCAGCACGCCGATGGCGACCTTGGACAGGTCGGTGTTGGCGATCTCGACCGAGAGCGAGAAGTCCTGGGCGATGCCGATGTCGGGGAAGTCGAGCACCGCGTTGGCGTCCGCGCCGGTGTTGTCGGGGATCTTCAGCCCGGCGGCGCCAGCGATGGTGTCGTTGAACTGGTTGCTGATGAGGTCGTTGCTGATCTCGTTGAGGCCGTCCTTGGGCAGGGCGGTGGGGTCGAGCGCGGCGACGCAGATCAGCGTGCCGTCGCTGGCGATACCCTTGACGACTTCGCCCGCCTTGGTGCAGCTGCCGGCCGGCGTCTTGATGCCGGTCAGCTTGCTGCCGTCGCCGACAAACGTCGTCGCCGTCACCGACGCCGCGACGACGTCGCCGCCAAAAGTGCCGTTCTTGGCCTTGAGGCTGTTGCCGCCAAGGTCGACGTCGCCGTCGAACTTCATCTCGGCGACGGTGACGCAGCCGGTGCAGGCGACGTCGAGCGCTGGACCGCCCTTGGTCGAGCTGCCGGCGTACAAGAAGCCGACCTTGGCGGCGGCGACGGCGCCGTTGCCGAGCTGGTCGGCGCCGATGCAGCCGTCGCAGCTCAGCGCCGCGGCGCTGGCGGCGGCGAGGCTGAAGGGCACCGCGTGCATCGGTTGGCGCCCAAGCTCGGGGTCGCTGCCGATCTTGACGCCGACCCACTGCTCCTTGAGCGCGGCCAGCTTGGCGATCTCGATCGGTTTGCTGGCGCCGAGCGCGTGGGCGAAGCGGCCGCCAGCGACCTTGATCTTGCCGGTCTCCGTCCATGCCGCGACGCCGCCCGTGGCGACGTCGTAGACGGCGAAGGTCGCGTCGTAGTCGCCATCGGCGGCCGGGGCGCCGCTGCCAGAGAGCAGCACGCCCTCGACGAGCGCGGTGCCTGGTGCGGCGGCAAAGGCGGGGCTGGCAAGGACGGTGACGAGCGCAGTGCAGGCTGCCAGAAGGAAGCGGAGGTGTTTCGGCATCTTACGCGCTCCAAGTCGGCCGTGCGCGGCCGTGACGCTTCGGGAATGGACGGTCAGTGACCCGGGGACGGATCTTGACGAGGTGTGCCAAAGTCGGCCCCGTGACTGTGATTGATGCCAAACATCCCGCCAAAAAGCTAGGGCTGGCTCCTCGCTGCGCCACCTCGTCCTGGGCCGGGGGCTGGACCAGACCTCCTTGTCGTTGCGGGGCAGGGGCACGGCCCCCAGGCGCGAGATGCGAAGTACGCGCGACTTCCCCACCGCATGGGCCAGCAAGGCCGGCATCCAAGAGCTCAACGTCTTGTTCGAACCCTTTGACGTTGAAGGCTCTCGCTCGATCGGTCCCGGATGGTCGCGGCGTTGCAGCAAGGCTGCCGGTCCGGCTATCGCACGTACCCGGCGTGACGATCACGCGTGACAAACGACCAACGCCGGACTGGCGAATCGCGCGCGGACGCTGCATCTTGCCGACGCACACCCCGGAACCCGGGGCCGAAGGAGGTGACGATGCGAGCGATGTGGAGGTGGCACGCCATGCCCCTGGTCGCGCTGGCCCTGGGCGCAGGCCTGGCGGTGGCCTGCGGCGAGGCCGGCGTCACGGGCAGCCCCGGCGCGGGCGGCAACGACGCCGCGGACGCCAGCAGCAGCGACGCGGGCGCGGACGGCACGGCGCGGGCGGACGACGCCGTGGCGATGCTCGACGCCGACGAAGCGGATGTCGCGGGCGGCGACACGGCCCAGGCCGACGATACGGCCCCGGCGGAGGACACGGCCGTCGCCGACACGACCGCGGCCGAGGACACGGCTGTCGCCGAGGACACGGCCCCAGCGGAGGACACGGCCCCGGCAGGGGACACCGCCGCCGCCGAGGACACGGCCCCGGCGGAGGACACCGCTGTCGCCGACACGACCCCTGCGGAGGACACCGCCGCCGCCGAGGACACGGCTGTCGCCGACACGACCCCTGCGGAGGACACCGCCCAGGCCGCCGACTCGGCCGTCGCTGACGACAGCAGCGCCAGCGACACGACCGCCGCCGACGCCGGCCCTGCCTGCACCGGCAAGCCGGCGACCTGCCCGGGCGCGCCCTGGCCGCAGTGGAAGCTCGAGCAGATGAACGCCGCCGCCGACGGCGCCAAGACCACGTTCGGCCTCGACGCCTTCAAGGGCAAACCGACGCTGATCGTGTTCTTGGCAGGGTGGTGAAGCTTCTGCGTTTCCCAGGCTGGGAAACTCGATGAGTTGAAGGCAGAGGTCCTCAAGTCCGGCATGGACGTGCACATCGTCGTCGTCAACGCCATCTCGGCGGCCAGCGACGTCAGCAAGTTGACCGACGTGACCAAGAACCCGGTGTTCCAGGACGTGCAGGCCGTCGACGCCTGGGCGCTGCACGGCGTGACCAAGGACGACTTCATCGTCTACGACAGCGCCGGCAAGCTCGTGAGCTACCTTCCGATCTCCGGATCGATCGACACCGTGCTCACCACGCCCGCTGGCTTCGCCAACGTCGTCGACGCGCTCAAGGCCGCGAAGTAGCGACGGGCGCCTAGAGCTTGGCGACGAGCTCTTCGGTCTTGGTCCAGAGCGCGGCGGCGAGCGCGTCGTCGCGGCCGTGCTTGGACGCCTTCGCGACGTTGCAGTCGGCCCAATACTCGCCGCTGACCTTGGCCGCGTCGCCGTGCGTCGCGACGTAGGTCTGGGTCGCGGCGCCCTGCGGGATGGTCTTGAGCGCCAGCGCCGTGCCGGCCGAACGCATCAACGAGGCCGCGAAATCGGGCAGCATATGGCGCACGAGGTTCGTGGCGATGACGCCCGGATGCACCGAGTTCGCGGTCTGGCCGGCGGGCAGGCGCTTGGCCAGTTCGCGGGCGAAGAGCAGGTTGGCGAGCTTGGACTGGCCGTACGCGCCCCACGACGAGTAGCCCTTGGCGGCGTCGAGGTCGTCGAGGCGGATGCCCTCGCTGTAGGTCTGCATGTGCGCGGTGCTCGAGAGCATGACCACGCGGCCGTCGGGCGTGAGCGCGTCGAGCAGGCCGGTGACGAGCAGGAAGTGACCGATGTGGTTGGTCAGGAACTGCAGCTCCAGGCCGTGCTGCACCGTGCGCTTGGGCAGGGCCATGATGCCGGCGTTGGCGATGATGCCGTCGATGCGGTGGCCTGCGGCGCGCACGTTCGCCACCGCCGCGCGCACGCTCGCCGGCTCCGAGAGCTCGCAGGCCAGCGGGATCGTCGTGCCGCGGAGTTCGGCCATGGCGTCGCGCGCCTTGGCCTCGCTGCGGGCCGCGCCGATGATGGTGGCGCCGCGCAGCGACAGGACGCGGATCGTCTCTTGGCCCAGGCCGGAGTTGATGCCGGTGACGAGGTAGGTCTTGCCCTTGAGGTCCAGGCCCTCGGTGACCTCCTCGGCCGTGCTGTTGTAACCAAAGCCTGACGGCCCTGGGCGCTGGATCATCCCGAACAACGACATCGCGAACTCCTCGTCGATCCGCGCCAGATTGCGCGGCAGTGGCCGTCACGCAAGGTCGCAACACCCGTTGGCGCAAGGGCTGCCGCCGAGATCGGTTGCGCTCCTTCCGGCCTGGGATACCCTGCACGTTCGCCACCGCGTGCTTGCACGCTCGCGTGCGCGCCCCAGGAGCCCCATGCCCGACCAGCCCGAACAGCGCATGGAGCAGCTGCGCACCAGCCGCCTCGGGCGCCTGGCGATGCTCGGCGGCACGGCGGCGCGTCTGGCCGGCGACGCGGCGATGGCCGCGGGCAAGCTGGCGGCGTCCGCGAGCGCCGAGGCCGCCAGCCGCAGCCTGCACGGCCGCGTCGGCCGCACGCTCGCCGCGCGCCTGGGCGAGATGAAGGGCCTGCCGATGAAGGTCGGCCAGCTCATGAGCTACATGGACGACTTCGTCCCGGACGAGCAGCGCGAGGTCTGGCGCGAGGCGATGCGCGGCCTGCAGACCCGCAGCCAGCCGATGACCACCGCCGTCGTCAGCGAGATCTTGCGCCAGGACCTCGGCGCCGGCACCGAGACGCTCTTTGCCCGCTTCGACATCGATCCGGTCGCCGCCGCCAGCATCGGCCAGGTCCACCGCGCGCAGCTGCCGGCCGAGCTCGGCGGCCACGAGGTCGCGGTCAAGATCCAGTACCCCGGCATCGCCGACGCCATCGACGCCGACCTGCGCAACATCGACGGCCTGGTCAAGACGCTCTCGGCCTTTGTGCCCAAGGTCGCGATCGAGCAATCGCTGCACGACGTCGCGTCGCGGGTGCGCGAAGAATGCGACTACGGCCGCGAGCTGGCCAACCACCAGATGCTGCGCGACTTCTGGCTCGGCGACGCGACGGTCTTCCTGCCCGAGCCGGTGGCCGAGCGCTGCGGCGCCAAGGTCCTGACGACGCGCTGGGTCGACGGCGAGCGCTTCGACGTCGCCGCGCGCAACGCCAGCCAGCAGGAGCGCGACGCCTGGGGCGTGGCGATCTTTCGCTTCGCCTTCCGCTCGATGTACGTGCTCGGCGCCTTCAACGGCGACCCGCACCCCGGCAACTACCTGCTGCTGCCGGAGGGGCGGGTGGCGTTCCTCGACCACGGCTGCGTCCAGCGCTACGACACGAGCACGCTGCTGGGCTTCGCCCAGGTCCGCAACGCCGCGGCCCAAGGGCTTCGTGGCAACGAGCTCTACGCGGCGGCGCGCGACGCCTACGGCCTGCCCGACGACGCCGACGACGAGCTGCGCGCTGCGGTCGCCGAGTACCTCGCGCTCTCGTTCGAGCCCTTGCTCGCGCCGCAGCCCTATCGCTACCACCGCGACTACACGAGCCGGCTGGCCAAGTCGACCGGCGCGCTCAAGCTGATGGTCGGGCGCAAGGTGCTCAAGAGCGGGATCTTCGACCTCGGCACGCCGGGCGCGGTGTTCTTGCTGCGGATCAACTTCGGCCTGAACTCGGTGCTCGGCGACCTCGGCGCGACGGCGGATTGGCCCGCGATCGTCGAGTCGATCTACCGCGAGGCCGGGTTGCCGGTGCTGGGCGCAAAGACCGTCGCCCCCGCAGCCGCCGTGTCGATCGCTGCGCCGGCGTAGCGCTGCGCGCACGGCCTGCTACACGCCAGCGCGCCGCGCCCGCACCTCCGCCAACAGCCCGAGCGTCGAGCTGTCGTGCGCCCCTGCGGCTGCGCCCGGCTGCAGCTCGGGCAGGATGACCTTCGCCAGCTCCTTGCCCAGCTCGACGCCCCATTGGTCGAAGCTGTAGACCTGCCACAGCACGCCCTGGACGAAGATCTTGTGCTCGTACAGCGCGATCAGCCGGCCGAGCGCGAACGGCGTCAGCTGGTCGAAGAGCAGCGTGCTGCTCGGCCGATCGCCGGGGAAGACCTTGTGCGGCGCCAGGGCCGCGACCGCCGCGTCGTCCATGCCCTTGGCCGTGAGCTCGGCCCGCGCCTCGGCCAGCGTCTTGCCGCGCATCAACGCCTCGGGCTGGGCCAGGAAGTTCGACAGCAGCAGCTCGTGGTGGTCGCCGATCGGGTTGCCGGCCGCCGTCGCGTAGAAGCTGCGCGCCGGCGCCAGGAAGTCCGACACCACCAGCGGCGTGCCCTGGTGGATCAGCTGGTAGAACGCGTGCTGGCCGTTGGTGCCGGGCTCGCCGAAGACCACGGGCCCGGTGCTCCACGACACGACCTCGCCGTCGCGGCCGACGCGCTTGCCGTTGGACTCCATGTCGGCCTGCTGCAAGAACGCGGCGAAGCGATGCAGCGATTGATCGTAAGGCAGCACAGCATGGGCCGCGGCGCCGAGGAAGTTGTGGTTCCACACCCCGAGCAGCGCCATCAGCACGGGGATGTTCTGCGCCAGCGGCGCGTTGCACAGGTGGTCGTCGGCCTCGGCCGCGCCGGCCAGCAGCTGCTCGAACGCGTCCATGCCGACGGCGCAGGCGATCGACAGGCCGATCGCCGACCACAGCGAGTAGCGGCCGCCGACCCAATCCCAGAACGCGAACATATTGGCCGGATCGATGCCGAACGCCGTGACCTGCCTGGCGTTGGTCGAGAGCGCGACGAAATGCTTCGCCACCGCCGCGTCGCCCAGCGCCGCCACCAACCAGGCGCGCGCCGAGTGGGCGTTGGCCAGCGTCTCCTGCGTGGTGAAGGTCTTGGACGCGATGATGCACAGCGTCGTCTCGGGCCGCAGCGCCGCCAGCGTCGCCTGCAGGTGCGCGCCGTCGACGTTGCTGACGAAGTGCACGCGCACCTCGGGGCGCCACAGCGGCCGCAGCGCCTCGGTGACCATCACCGGGCCGAGGTCCGAGCCGCCGATGCCGATGTTGATGACGTCGGTGATGCGCTCGCCGGTCGCGCCGCGCCAGGCCCCACTGTGCAGCGCCTCGACGAAGCCGCGCATCCGGGCCCGCACCGCCCGCACCTCGGGCAGCACGTCGACGCCGTCGACCACGATCGGGCCGTCGTGCTGGGCCCGCAGCGCGGTGTGCAGCACGGCGCGGTCCTCGGTGACGTTGATCTTGGCGCCGCCGACCATGCGCGCGATCTCGCTGGCGACGTCCTGCTGCTCGGCCAACGCCAGCAGCGCCGCCATCGTCTGCGGCCGGACGCGCTGCTTGCTGTAGTCGAAGAGCAGGTCGCCCAGGCGCGCGGTGTAGCGGGGGAAGCGGCCGGGATCGTCAGCGAACAAACGACGCAGCTGGTAGCCGGCGGTGGCGTCGGCGGCGACGGCGTCGGCTTCGGCTTGCAGGGCGCGCCACGCGGGCGTCTGGCGGAGGTCGGACATCGGGAACCCCTGGTGTGAGGATGCGTCGGCGCGTGCCGCCGCGAACGAGCTGCGCGGAGCGGGCGGCGTCGGGCTCGCCCGGAGCGAAGATCCGCCCCAGCGTCGCGGGCGGCGTCGGGTTCGTCAACGGTCGACAGGGGCCCTGCGCGGGCCGGCCTTGTCGACGCGGCAGTTGTCGCCATGGCGCCGGCCGGGGTAGCGTCGGTGTCTGGCCGCAGCGTCGATCAGGAGGAAGCATGGGACCTTGGAGCCGGCCCGACGGCAGCCCGATCGCGACGTTGTCGCCGCTGCGGCGCTTCATGCCGGCGCTGCTGCCGCGGCGCAACGAGGCGGCGGTCTACTTCGAGCAGGTCGTCCACGTCGGCCCGCTGCTGGCCTGGATCGAGGCCAGCAACGCCAAGCGCGGGCCCGAGGAGCCCGAGATCAAGCTCTTCACGGTGATCATCGCCGCCTTGGCCCGCACGCTCGAGCAGCGGCCGCAGATCCATCGCTTCGTCGCCGGCGGCCGGCTCTGGCAGCGCGACCAGGTCAGCGTCGGCTACGTGGTCAAGAAGGCGATGACCGACGACGCCGGCATGACGACCGTGCGCGTCCACCTGCCCAAGGGCGCGACGCTGCCGCAGGTGGCGGCGGCGATGGCGGCGATGCAGCGCGTCGGCCGTGGCGAGGCCAGGCTCACCAGCGAGCACGAGATGGCGGCGGTCACCAGCCTACCGCCGGTGATGGTACGGGCCCTGATGGCCTTGCAGCGCTGGCTCGACGGCCTCGGCCTGCTGCCCGCCGCGATGCTGCGCGACGACCCGCTCTACGCCAGCGCGATGTGCACCAACCTCGGCTCGGTCGGCCTCGACGCGCCCTTCCACCACCTCTTTGAGTACGGCACGACGCCGCTGTTCCTGACCATCGGCCGCGTCCACCGCGCGCCGGTGGTGGGGCCGGACGACCAGGTCGTCGCGGCCGACGTCGTGCGCCTGTGCTGGAGCTACGACGAGCGCGTCGCCGACGGCTTCTACGCCGCGCGCAGCTTGGAGCTCTTCGTCTCGTTGCTGGCCGATCCCGATCGGCTGCTTGTTGATTCGCAACTGGGGGGTTGACTCCCAGGGACGCGACCCATCTGACCTCGAAGGGTCAACGGCGGGTCGCTCGTCGTGCCCGTGCGCCGCGTCCGGGCCCGGCGCGCGCGCTGTCAGCGTTCGCTTGTCGCCGCCAACCGCGCCGCCCGCCGGTGGCCAGCGACCCGCAGCAGCGCCTTGTCGCGGCGCCAGCGGTCGGCGGGGCCGTGCAGCGCGCCGGCGTCGGCCGATGCCGCAAACGCGGCGTCGGCGGCGGCGATCGCGGCGTCGGCCTGGCGGCAGGCGTCCTCCAGCGCCGCCCAGCGTTCGCGTCGAACCTGGCCGGGGTCGTCGAACGCGGCGAGCGCGCCGGCGGCGTCGTCGAGCAGCTCGAGCGTCGCCCGCGGCCAGCCGGCGTCGCGACCGTGGCTGGCGAGCTGGGCGCAGATGGCGCAGCGGACGAGCGCGTCCTCCAGCGCGCCGAAGGGCTTGACCAGCTCGGCCCAGGCGTCGCCGGCGAAGACGCGCTCGCCCGGGACCACGGCGTCGACCTCGACGCTGGCGTGCGGGATCTCGGGGCAGAACGCGCCGACGTGCATCGGCGAGAGCGCGACGCCGGCGTCGGTCGGGGCCAGCCGTACCGCGCCGAGGCGCCCGGCTTCGGCGGAGGGCGCCAGCCAGCGGCCGACGACCCAGAGCTCGCCGGCGGCGGTGCCGAGCGTGCTGAAGCGCTTCTGGCCGCGGACGTGCACGCCGCCTTCGACCGGCTGCAGCGTCGTCTGCAGGTCCGCCGGGCGGTTGCCGCCGAGCTCGGTGACGCAGAGCGCGCGCAAGGGCGGCGTCAGGCCGGCGCTGGCGGCCGTCGTCGCGGCGAGCGCGGCGGCGAGCGCCTCCTGGTAGCCCGAGGCGAAGGCGTAGCCGACCCGATCGGCGACCGCGCCCGCGGCCCAGGCGCGCTGGCCCGCGCTGCCGAGCGCCGCGACGACGCGACGGTGCCGTCGCCACCAGGCGTCGAGGTCGGCGATCGGCCCGCGTTCGTAGGCCGCGTGCGCCGCGACCTGCTGCGCGTTGGCCGGGCGGAAGGTGCTGTAGGGCATCGCCCAGGCCGTGCCCTCGCGCTCCTCTTCGATGGCGTCGTCGTAGGGGCCGAGCACCGCCTCGTAGAAGCTGGCGCCGAGCTCGGGGAAGGCGCGCAGCTCGGCCAGCGGCGTGTCTGCCTGGCGGCCGACCCATTGGAAGCCGCCGTGGCGCGTGGCGCTGTCGCTGGCCCCATCGTTCGCCCCATCGTTGGCCTGGGCGAAGAGCAGGTCGTAGGTCGGGCCCAAGCCCGGCGCGTCGATCTCGGCCTGCAGCGTGTCGAGCCGGCGGCGCGCGATCGGGCTGTCGTCCTGTTGCCGTGGCGTCCACGACGTCGGCCGCCGCTGCAGCCAGCGCTCGGGCCCGAGCCGCCGCCACAGGTCGATCTCGACGTCGCCGTGCGCGTTCGCCGTGAGCTGGAACGACAGCCGTCCGTCCTCGGCGACCCAGAGCGGGCCGACGAGGTCTGCCGGCGCGCCGTTGTCGGGCTTGGGCTTGCTGGGCATGGCGAGGCTCCGGTGTGGCTGCTGCGTCGCTGCGGCGTCGCTACGGCGTCGCTGCTGCGTCGCTGCTGCGTCGCTCGTCGCCGCGCAGCAGACCCGCCGCGGCAAAACGCTGTCAAGCGCCGCGACCGCCGCGCGTCGCGTTCTTGGGGCCACCGTCGCCGCCGCCCGCGCTTGCTGAGGCCCCGCCGATCCGCCATGCTCGCGCTCCCATGGCACGCTTCCGCCCCCATCGCATGTACCCCGGCGCGCTGCTCGCGCAGGAGTGTTGCTCGTACCAGGCGAGCACCGAGCTGTTGGCGCAGCTGCGCGGCGAGATCGTCGTGCTGGTGCACAGCGACCGCGACTGCAGCAACGTCATCAGCAAGCGCCGGGGCCGGGTCCACGCCGAGGGCGAGTACAAGTTCCTCTGCACCAACCTGCGCGAAGACGAGATGGTCACGGGCCAGGGCAACAGCCGCCTGCGCGCCGCCATCGAGCTGGTGCACGAGCAGCTGCGGCCGAAGCTGATCTTGGTGCTCTCGACCTGCCCGACGGTGATGATCGGCGACAACATCAAGAACGTCGCGCGCAAGGCGGGCCGCGATCTCGGCGTCAGCGTCGTGCCGATGATCACCCACGGCCTCAAGCCCAAGAGCCCGGCCGAGGTGGTCGACGACGTCTACTGCGCCCTGACGGCGCCGTCGGTGGCGGCCGAAGGCGACCGCAGCCGGCGCATCAACCTCGTCGGCATGACGCTGCGCCCCGACGAGCGGGCCGAGATGACGCGGATCTTCGCCGCGATGGGCGTCGAGGTCGGCGTCGTGCTCGACGAACGCGCGGCGCTCGACGACTTCCTCGCGATCGGCCAGGCCGGCTGGAACGTGCACCCCGGCCCGAACATGCTGCTGGCCTTCGACAAGGCCTGCGCCGAGCGCCAGGGCATCGAGCCGATCGAGGTGCCGCTGCCCTACGGCGTCGGTGCGTCCATCGCCTTCTACCACCGCGTCGCCGCCGCGCTCGGCATCGCCGACGACGTGCGCGACGCCGCGTTGGCCGCGCCGGCCGCCCGCGCCGAGGCCGCGATCGCCGCGTTCCGCGCGGCCAACGCCGAGCGACCGCTGCAGCTGGCCTACAACATCGGCTCGGTGCGCAGCTTCGACCTGCGCCGCATCGCGCTCGAGGAGCTCGGCGAGCTGCCGCTGTTCCACGAGCTCGGGTTCGCGGCGCGGCTGTTCATCCAGGGCAGCCAGGACGAAGCCAACTGGGACCGCGTCGCCCGCGTGCTCGGCGAGCTCGGCGTGCAGGAGCGGTTCGTCCTGTTCCCCGATCCGGGCACGCTGGTCCACTTCGTCCAGCCGGGGGCGTTCGACCTCTGGTACGGCGCGCGCTTTCTGCGCGACCAGCTGGTGCAGGTGCAGCTGCCGCTGTTGCCGCACCACGAGTTCGGCCTCGGGCTCGAGGCCGTCGCGGCCAACGTCGCGCGGGTCGAGACGGCGCTGCGCTCGGACTTCTACGCCCGCTTCCAGGCCGAGATCACGACCTCGGGCAGCGTCGAGCAGCTCGACGCCATGCTCGGGTTGGGCAAGGGCGTGCCGATCCCGCCGACGCGGCAGCCGCCATCGGACGCGGCGCCGACGCAGGTGCCGGTCGAGGCGCTGTCGCTGCGCAAGCGGACCAAGATCGACCTCGACGCCGAGGGGCCGCCATGACCACCAAGCTCTCGCTCGACGATCTGGTGATCCGCGCGTCGAGCCATACGCCGTTTTTTGGCGTGTACCTCGCCAGCCACGCGATCCCCGACTCGCTGTGCATGTGCCACGCCAGCGTCGGCTGCAAGGTCAAGACGCAGCAACACCTGGTGGACCACGATGGCATCGCCGACGCGCACAACCGCAGGCGCTACAGCCAGTTCATCGACGAAGACCTGATCCAGGGCAGCACGCAGCAGCTCGAAGAGGAGATCGCCGCGTTCCAGGGCCGCCGCGACTCCAAGGTCGTGCTGATCGACTCGAGCACGCCGATCTCGCTGCAAGGCCAGTCGCTCGCGCCGGTCTGCCGCCGGCTCGAGACCAAGCTCGGCGTGCATGTCGTCGCCGTCGACGCGCGCAACTACGACGCCGACCTCTGGGAGGGCTACGACGCCGCGATGGCGACGCTGCTGGCACGTCAGGACTGGCCCTCGCTCGACCAGACCGTCGCCGACGAGATCGCCGTGGTCGGCTACCCCTTCGATCGCTACGAGCCCGACCACACCGGCACCGTCGCCGAGCTGCGCCGCCTGCTCTTTGGCATCGGCCTGCAAGCCCGCGCCGTGTGGTTGGCCGGCGAGCCGTACGCGACGCTGCAGCGCATCACCCAGGCGCGGCACGTCGTGCTGCTGCCGTGGGCGCAGGAGCGCACCGAGAGGGCGCTGGTCGCCGCGGGACGCACGCCGATCCGCGCCGGCCTGCCGATGGGCCTCGACGGCACCAGCCGCTGGCTGCGCGACATCGCCAAGGCCGTCGACGCCGCCGAGCGCGACCTGCCGCCGCCCACCGCCGACGCCAAGGCCGGCAGCCGCCTGCAGCGCGCCGAGCGCGTGGTGCAGCACGAGAACGCGCGGATCAAGGAGCTCTACGCCCTGGCGCACCGGCGCCTTTCGGGCCGTGGCTTCGCGGCCTTCGGCGAGGCGCCGCGCGTCGCCGGCGTCGCCGCGCTGCTGATGGAGGTGGGCATGATCCCCGCCTGCCTCGGCACGACGCACTTCAGCCTCGGTGGGCCCGCCGAGGTCGAGCTCATGCTGCGCGAGCAATTCGGCCGCGAGCTGCCGAGCGGGGTGCATTGGCTGTCCGACCCGACGCCGGCGCAGCTGCGTGCGTTGGCCCGCGATCGGGCCGCGTTCTGGGGCGCGGCCGGCCCGCGTGGCGACGGCCCTGGCCGTGGTGCACGCGGCGGCGACGGTCCACGCGGCGACGGTCCACGCGGCGACGGTCCGCCGCCGGCCGACGCCGGCCTGCCGGCGCTGGCGCGCGCCGAGGTCGTGATCGGCACCACGCTCGACCGCGACGAACTCGAGGACGCGGACCTGCCGTTCGTCGAGTTCGGCTTCCCGAGCGAGCGCTACCACGCGATCTTCCCGGCGCCGTGGCTGGGCAGCAACGGCGCGCTGCGGATGCTCGAGCGGGTGCTGGTGGCGCTGGAGATGCGCGACGGCGGTGGTCGGCGGTAGCGCGACGCGGCAGTCGTCTCCACAGGCGCCGCCCAGCCCGCGTCGTTCAGCCCGCGTCGTTCAGCCCCAGGGCGCCAGCGACGTCACCCGGCCACCCAGCGGCATCGGCCCCGACGGCAGCAGCTTGACCGTGATGTTCTGCACCACGGCCAGCCAACATTGGCCGGCGTGGTCGCGCAAGAAGGCCGCTTCGGCCTCGGTCGGCTGGCCCGGCTCGTCGACGCGGACGAAGACCAGGCGCTCGCCGGAGCCCGAGATCGCGCGCAGATCGAAGGGCTCGCCCTCGGCCGGGCGCTCGACGTCGTCGCCCGCCAGCGTCAGCGTCTGCCGCACCAGGCCGCAGGCGTAGCTGTGTGCCGCGGCGGTGGCGGCCTCGCTGGGCGCGGCCGAGGTCGAAGCCTGCGCCTGCCGCCCGGAACGTCCCGAGCGCGTCAACGCGGCCACGGCGGGGTAGGGGTCGCCGATCGACCAGCTCGGCGGCGGCTTGGCGCCCTCGTCGGACTCCCAGCGGCCGTCGCCCTGGGCGTCGCGGTCGGCGTCGTTGCATTTGCGGCAGTATTGGTGCCAGGGCTCGTAGAAGTGCTCCTCGCCGAGCTCGCCGCGCCACGCCGGCGCCAGCACGTCGTGGGTCGCGATGCCGCCACGGCCACGCGAGTTCTGGCAGGTCTTGGGCCACTCCTGGCGCTGGCGATAGCGCTGCGCCCGGTCGCGCTGCGATTTGTTCGGCAGCTTCTGGGCCTTGCCGAGCATCGTCTGCAGGTCGACGTCCTTGTGGAAGCGGGCGGGCTGGTCGGCCGCCTCGATGATGAACGCGCAGCGGAAATCCAAGGTTCTCAGGTCCGGCATCGATGACTCCCGCGACAGGTGGGCGCGCCCGGCTGGACGCCGCAGCAGGATGACGCCGTGCGCGGTGCCGTCAATGGCCGGCGCGGACCGGCCCTACGGCGTCTTGGTCGCGGACGAGGTCGTCGAGGTCTTGGGCGCCGCGCCGTCGCCGTACTTGCCGTCCCAGCGGCCGTGCAGCAGCTCGGCGGGGGCGCGGCGGGCCTTGAAGCTGGCGTCGATCAGCACATCCACCGGGATGCCGGTGGCGGCGGACGCCTGGGCCATGGCCTTGTCCTTGGAGCAGTTGTCCTGGGTGCAGTCGAGGCCCCAGTTGGCCGGGCCGCATTGCACGCGGCCGTCGCTCATCTCCTGGCAGGTGCCGTCGTAGGCGTTCCAGCCCGGCGTGGTGGTCTTGCTGCTGGTCGGCACCCAGGCCTCGGTCCAGACGTGGAAGTTCCACACCGCCTCGCCGTAGGCCTTGAACGCCATCTCGGTCCAGACGTGGAAGTTCCACACCGAGCCCTTGTCGCCACCGGCCTTGAGCGCGGCCTCGACGTAGCTCGGCACGTCCCACCAGGGCAGGCCGGCGCCGTTGCCCTTGGGGCCGACGCGCAGGAGCAACGCGTTGTTGGCCACGCCCACGGGCGAGTCGAAGGTTGGGTTGTCGACCGCGATGCGGAAGTTCGTCACCGGGCGCGTCGGGATGCCGGCGCTACGCAGCAGGCCCTCGCTCATCGCCGGATGGCAGAAGCAGCGGCCCATGTGGCAGACGCCGCCGCCGCCGCCGTTGCGGTAGGCGCGGAAGACCGAGCCGGTGTCGAGCAGGGTGCCGCTGACGGTGGTCAGCTTGTCCGGGTTGTCCTTGGAGGCGACCTGCAGCGTGACGCCCTCGACGCCGTTGGTCGCGCTGCCGCCCTTGTGGAAGGTGATGCCGGCGAGCGGGTCGATGGCCTTGCCGCTGCTGCTGAACGCGCTGATGCGCAGCAGATCGCTGCCATCGTCGACCTTGAGGTAGGACGTCTCGCCCTGCCAGTCGTCGACGAAATGTGCCGTGCCGCTGAGGCGGATCGGCGTGGTGATGGCCATCTGGCTGCTGTCGAGGCCGTGGCCGTCGTCGAAGGTCCAGGAACCGACGATGCCCTTGGCCACGACGTCCAGCTTGCCGCCTGCGCTGCCCTTCTTGATGACGAGGTCCTCGTACTTGCCGCCGTTGTTGGCCGGCTTGCCCTGCACGGACGTGCTGCCGGCGCCGGACCAGGTGCCGCCGCTCCAGGTCCACAGGCCGCCGCTGGTGCGCGCCACCACGCCGCTGCCGGTGCGCTGCAGGCCCGAGAATTCGGCGATCTCGTAGGTGCCGGCCTCCGCGCCCGCGGCCATCTTGAAGTCGCCGCTCGCCTCGCTGGTGTCGGAGCCCCAGATCCAGCCAAAGCCCGGGCCGGCGATGGCCTTGGTCGCGGCCAGGACCGAGTCGAACGCTGCGCAGGTGCCGTCCGCGCTGCCGCCGTTCTTGGACATCGCGTTGAGCGAGCCGGCGAAGACCCAGCACTGGCCGTACTTGACGTTGCCGCCGGCGCTCTTGCCGGCGACGCTGAGGCCGACCTGGGCCACACCCTTGGCGACGCTGCCGAGCTTGCGCCGGGCCGCCAGGAACGCCGCCGCGACCTCCTCGCCGGAGGCCTCGACCAGCGCCGCGTACAGCGCCTCCTCGACGGTCACGGCGCCCGGGGGCACGATCTCGACCGTCGCCTCGTCGCTCGCGTCGCTGGGGAAGGTGAGCAGCGACGTCGTGCTGCTGCCGCCAGCGGCGGCCTTGCCGACGTGGCCGCCCGCGAAGCTGTCCTGGACGGTGTGGAGCACGCGGACGCGGCCGGCGCCTTCGTAGGGCCAGGTGCCGTCGCCGACCTTGGCCATTTGCGCCCCGTCCCAGAGGTCGAAGTGGCCGGTGGCGTCGTTCCACGCCGACACCGCCTTCCACAGCATGACGTTGGCGTTGGTCTCACCGCCGATGAACGGCGTGTCGTAGCCGCCGCTCTTGGCCCCGGTGGGCAGGCTGTCCTCGACGATCACGTCGTCGGCGCCCGCGCCGCCGGCGTTGTTGTAACCGATACCCTTGGCCGCAGCGGCGTAGTTGGCGCGGCCGGTGAGCTGGATCGGGCCGCGGCCATGGGTCGCGAGCTGGGCGATCAGCGCCGGGTGGCGACGCGCGGCGAGCGGGAACGCCGCGATCAGCTCGAGCAGCGTGTCGATCGCGGCCTGATCGGGGGCCGACAGGGCGAAGCCGGCGCGTAGGCCGGGGTCGTCGAGCACGTCGGCGCGGCCCTGCTGCACGGTGGCGGCGATCTCGGGCGTCGCGACCTCGTCGGTCGTGGCGTCGAAGGGGTTGAACAGCACGACAAGCGGCAGGCCCTCGCCGACCTCCTGCTCGCCGCACGCCAGGCTCAGCGAGTAGGCGCCGATCGGCAGGTCCTCGGGCAGCCAGACGGCGAGCTTGGCGCGCACGGCGCCGGTCTGCGGCATCACGGCGCGCTCGACGACGACGGTGTAGAAGGGCGTGCCGCTGGCGGCGACCAGCGTGGCGAACTGCGCGGCGGCGCGGGCCAGGTGGCCGTCCGGGTGCTTGTTGTCGGTGACGACGCCGCTGACGACCGCGTAGGAGCCGTCGTCGTTGCGCGAGACCGAGGTGCCGATCGCTTGTCCCTTGAGCGTGCCGCCGAAGATCGTGGCGCCGGGATCGCTCTCGTCGCGCTGCCAGCCGCAGGCCGCGATCGCGCCGTCTTCGCAGCGTTGCTGCGCGCGCAGGGTCAGCGCGTCCGAGGTCAGGCGCGCCAGCGCGGCGCCGGCGGCGGCCGAGACGAAGGGCATCCGCACCATCGCGCCGCTGGCGACGTCACGCAGCATCATCGCGGGCGCGGCGCAGGTGGTGCTGGCGTCGATCTCGAGGCCGGCGCGGACGAAGCTGCCGCGGCGAACGACCAGGGCCGCGTCGAGGCTGGCCTTGCCGGTGTGGTGGCCGGATTGGGCGTCGAGGCTGGCGCTGGCGCGGGCGGGCGCGGCGAGGGCGGCGGGCGCGACGAGGGCGGCGGGCGCGACGAAGCTCAGGCTCAGCGCGGCGGCGAGGCACGGACGAAGGGAGCGGGACGACATGGACTCTCCTGGCGGCGCATGGGCTGGTTCGGTGTTTGCCCGGGGCCCGCGTGGTCGATGCGCGAGCCTAGCAGACCTCGGCGGCTCGACCGCAGATGTGTAGGATCGTGGAAGGGTGCGAAGTGGGGCGTGCAGAACCCGCTTCAGACGGCACAGCCGAGCGTGGGCACGACCTCGCGGAAGCCGAAGAGCTCCTCGAGGAAGAGGTCGAGCTCCTTGTCGTCCATCGGCGTCGGCACATGCGGTCGCGGCGCGACCTCGATCGCCCGGGCCAGCTTGCGCCAGGCCTCGCTCGCGGCGTGGTCCGGGGCGTAGCGGACGACGGTCTGGCGCCGACGCTCGGCCTCGTAGACGGCCTTGTCCCACTCGATGTAGTCGACGACGTGGGTGCCGATGCGGGCCGCGAACTTCTCGATCAGGTCGCGGTCGAACGCCAGGTCCTTGACGTTGGCGATCAACCCGCCCATGCGCACGTCGCCCTCGAGCGCGTAGTTGCGGATGCCGCGGGCGATGTTGTTGGCCGCGTACAGGCTCATGAACTCGCCGGAGGTGACGACGTAGACCTCCTCGGCGTAGCCCGAGCGCATCGGCACGGCGAAGCCGCCGCAGACGACGTCGCCGAGCACGTCGTAGAAGACGTAGTCGTAGGGCCGGTCGAGCAGCTCCATCTCTTCGAGCTCTTCGAACAGGCGGCCGAGGCCACGGCCGGCGCAGCCGACGCCCGGCTTGGGCCCGCCGACCTCGATGCAGTCGACGTTCTCGCCGCCGTCCATCAGGATGTCCTCGGCGACCAGATCGCTGCGGCCCTCGCTGAGCAGGTCCATCAGCGTGATCGGCGGGAAGACCTTGACCAGGTTGCGCGACGAGTCCCGCTTGGGGTCGCAGCCGATCTGCAAGACCTTGCGGCCCATGGCGGCGTAGGCGGCGGTGAGGTTGCTGACGACCGTCGACTTGCCGACGCCACCCTTGCCGTAGAACGCCAATGACCGCGCCATGCTCCCCCCTGCCTCGATCCGCTGGAACCACCGGACCGCTCCTGCACAGTACCGCCCGCGGTCCCCGGCGAGAAGGGCTGCGGGGCGAAACGCAACGGCTGCATCGGGTTCGCCGCCGGTGCCGGGCCCTGGCGGGCGCGTCGTCGGCGGTCGAACGTCCCCGGTCGAACGTCATCGGTCGATCGACATCGTGACCCCGTTGCGGCCCCCTTGCTTGCTCTGGCGCAGCGCAGCGCGGCAGCGCCGGAGCAGGGCGCTGACGTCGAGCTCGCGCAGCAGCACCCGCACCACGCCGACGCTCACGCTGGTCTGGATCGGACCCGACTCGGTCGGGATGACGATCGCCGCGACCTGCGCGCGCATCCGCTCGGCGATCGCCGCAGCGAAGTCGCCGTCGTCGGTGTCGAGCACGACCAGGAACTCGTCGCCGCCGACGCGTGCGACGAGGTCGGTGGCGCGACAGGCGCCCTGGAGCGCGGCACCGACGCGCTGCAACACCGCGTCCCCGATGTGATGACCGTGGGCGTCGTTGACGCCCTTGAAGGCGTCGATGTCGGCGAGCATGACGGTGCACGCGGCGTCCGCGCGCAGCCCTCGCTCGAGGCCGCGGCGGTTCAGCAAACCCGTCAGCGGATCTCGCAGCGCCAGCCGGTCGGCCTCGTCGCAGGCCCGCAGCAGACGCGAGCGCAGACGCGCCCGTAGCACCGCCTGCAGCACGTCCCGGCCGAGGCAGCTCGCCAGCGCTTGCGCCGGCACGACGGCCTGGGCGCCGGCTCCGATCCAGCGCACGGTCACGGACTCGATGTCGGGCGTCGCGTCGGCGAGCACGACGATCCAGGCGACGTGCGGGGGCAGCGTCGGTGCCGCGGCGGCGATGTCCGCCGCTGCCGCGTCGTCGATGACCAGCGCGTCGAACGGCGCGGCCGTTGGCGCGAGCTCGCTCGTGTCGGGCGCCGAGGTCGCGTCGCTCGCCTCGATCTGCAGCGTCGCCCCGCGCAGCGCCGCCGCTGCCGCGGTGGCCAGCGCCGCGTCCTGGATGCGCAGGCAGACGCGCAGGTCGATCAACGATGTGGGGCCGGAGTTCGCGTGCCTGGTCATGGCCAGCTCCCTGTCGCGCTCGACCGCGACGCTCCACGCTGCCGCTGCCCGCTGATGCGGACCCCGTGGGCCGGGGCCCGGGGACCTGCCCCCCCAGGCCCCGGCCGTCGGCGCTACAAGCTGCAGCTGCCTGCCTTGCAGGTGAACAGCGTGCCGCAGGCCTTGCCGCAGCCGCCGCAGTTGGCGTTGTCGGTCTTGAGGTCGACGCAGGCTTCGCCGCAGGGGCTCAGGCCGCCGCCGCAGGTGAAGCCGCAGCTGCCGTCGCCGCAGGTCGGCGCGCCGCCTGTCGGTGCCTTGCAGGTCTTGCCGCAGCCGCCGCAGTTGGCGAGGTCGGTCTTGGCGTCGACGCAGCTGCCGTCGCAGTTGGTCGTCCCGCTCGGGCAGCTCTTGACGCATTTGCCGGCCGCGCAGACGCCGTCCTTGCCGCACGATGTGCCGCAGCCGCCGCAGTTGGCCGCGTCGGACTGGATGTCGACGCAGCTGCCGTCGCAGAGCGTCAGGCCAGCGTTGCAGCTCGCGACGCAGCTGCCGGCCTTGCACAGCGCGCTGCCCAGGGCCGGGGCGGTGCACGCCTTGCCGCAGCCGCCGCAGTGCGCGGCGTCGCTCTTGGGGTCGACGCAAGCGCCGTCGCAGGCGAGGTAGCCGGCGTCGCAGGCGAAGCCGCAGCTGCCCGCGGTGCAGGTGGGCGCGCCGTGGGCGGGGGCCGGGCAAGCATTGTCGCAGCCACCACAATGGGCGGTGTCGGCCTGGAGCTTGCTGCACGTGCCGCCGCAGTTGGTGGCGCCCGACGGGCAGCTGGTCGTGCACGCACCCGCGGCGCAGACCTCGTCCTTGGCGCAGGCCTTGCCGCAGCCGCCGCAGTGCAACGCCGAGCTCTTGAGGTCGACGCACGCGCCGCCGCACGCCTGGTAGCCCGGGTCGCAGGCCACGCCGCAGGTGCCGGCGCTGCACGTCGGCGCGCCGTGGGCCGGATCGCTGCAGTCGACGTCGCAGCCGCCACAGTGGTCGGGGTCCGCCTGGACGTCGACGCAGGCGTCGCCGCACGCGGTCTTGCCGCCCTTGCAGGTGAAGCCGCAGCTGCCCTTGGCGCAGGTCGCCTCGCCGCCATCGGGCGCGACGCAGCTGTTGCCACAGCCGCCGCAATGCGAGGGGCTGCTGGCCAGCGTCGCACACGAGCCGCTGCAGTTGGTCTCGCCGTCGCCGCAGGACGTGACGCAGCTACCGCCAGAGCAGACCTCGCCGTTGGCGCAGGCCTTGCCGCAGCCGCCGCAGTGCGCCGCGTCGCTCTGGATCGCCACGCAGACCGAACCGCAGGCGGTGTAGCCGGTGTCGCAGGCGATGCCGCAGCCGCCAGCCGTGCAGGTCGCGTGGCCGTGGTCCGGCGACGGGCAGGCCGTGTCGCAGGCGCCGCAGTGGTCGACGTCGGTCTGCAGATCGAGGCAGGCGTTGCCGCAGGCCGTGAAGCCCGCGTCGCAGGCAAAGCCGCACGTCCCCGCCTCGCATGTCGCATTGGCGTGCGGCGGCGTCGAGCAGATCTGGCCGCAGCCGCCACAATGCAGCGCGTCGCTCTGCAGCGCGACGCAGGCGCCGTCGCAGTTCGTCGTGCCGCTCGGGCAGCCCTTGGCGCAGGTTCCAGCGGCGCAGACCTCGTCGGCCGCGCACGCGACGGCGCAGTCGCCACAATGCTTGGGGTCGCTCTGCAGGTCGCTGCAGGTTTCGCCGCAGGCCGTCAGCGACGCGACGCAGGTTGTCGTGTCGGGCGCGATCGCGTCGGTCGCGTCGGTCGTGTCGGTCGTGATCGCGTCGCTGTCGGCGTTGTCGCCGGCCTGTGCGTCGGCTTCTGTCGCTGCGCTGTCGGTTTCGCCCTTGGTGGCCTTGTCGCTGCAGGCGCCGACGAGCAGCGCCAGCACGATCCAGCCGAGAAGGCTGCGGCACCAGGGGGCGCCAGGACATCGGGTGTCCGGGTGGGTCTTGGGCTTGGGACAGTGGGTCTGCTTCATCGTGGGCCTCCATCGCGCCGTCGGGCGCATGGAGAGACCTCGCGCAAGAACGAATCCATCTGACGCACGGAATCTTCAATACCTTGCATTCAAACAAGAAAATGTGGATCGTGGCGCGCTCCATCGAGGCGCGATCGACGCCGATTCGTGACCGTGGAGTTGGGACCGTCCCGTGGCCGTCCCAACACCACGGGACAGTGCGCGTCGGGTGCAGGACTGGACGGCGCAGGCCGGGCGGGCCATTCTGCATGTGGGTCATGGAGGTTCGATGCGGAGCGTCATCGTGGAGCGCGACCCTCGCGGTCGCTTCCGGCGAATTGCGGATTGGTTCGCGCCGCCGGCATTGTGGTCGCATGACGCAGACCGCGAGCGGCGCGCACGGCTGCTGGTGTTCCTGACCGGCTTCGTTGCGCTCTGGGCCAGCGGCAACGCCTTGTTCCAGGCCGTGATGGGCAACGCGCCCGGTGCAGGCGTCTCGACCATCGCCGCCGTCTTCGCCATCGCGGCGCCGCTGGTGTTGCGGCGCTTCCGCAGCGTGCACCTCGGCATGGCCGTTCTGGCGAGCGGGCTCTTCATCTCGGCGTCGGTGCCGAACCTGCTGACGGGCGGCGCGGTCTCGGGCCCGATGTTCCTGCTGGCCTTGATCGCGGCGCTGGCCACGCTGGTCGCCGGCACGGGGCATGGCCTGGTCTGGGCCGTGTTGGCGATCGTCGAGATCGCGGTCGTCCAATTCTTGCCCCACGACGACACGACGGCGCTGATCTCGGGGCCGCTGACCGCCGGGCGGGCGCGTTTTGCCCAGCCGCTGCTGTCGGTCGCGATCTTCATGGGCCTGGCGTTGATCTACGAGCACCTCAAGCGCAGCACGTTGCAGGAGCTCGAGCGCGCACAGGACGACGTGCGCCAGTCGCGCGACATCCGCACCGAGTTCGTCGCCAACGTCTCGCACGAGCTGCGCACGCCGCTCACCGGCATCATCGGCCTGACCGACGTGCTGCTCGAAGGCACGACCGCGCCGGAGCAGCAGGAACACCTGCGCACGATCCGTCGCTCGGCCGACGCCCTGCTGCACTTGATCGGCAGCGTGCTCGACTTCAGCAAGCTCGAGGCCGGCCGATTCGACATCGTCGCCGAGCTCTTCTCGCCGCAGCAGGTGAGCCAGGATGTCGTGCGCCTGCTCGAGCCGGCCGCGCAGCGCGCAGGGCTCAACCTGCGCCTGGAGCTCGAGGGGCCGGTGCCGACGCAGGTCGTCGGCGACGCGTTGCGCATGCGCCAGGTCCTGCTCAACCTGGTCGGCAACGGCCTGAAGTTCACCCGTGAGGGCGAGGTCGTCGTGCGCCTGCAGGCCGCCGAGGCCGTCGCCGGCGTGGTGCGCCTGACGATCTCGGTGCGCGACACCGGCCCGGGCATCGCCTCGACCGACCTCGAGCGGGTGTTCCAGCCCTTCGAGCAGGTCGATGCTTCGTCCCGTCGGCGCCAGGGCGGTACGGGGCTCGGCCTGTCGATCTCGCGCTCGATCGTCGAACTCATGGGCGGCGAGCTACACGTCGACAGCGTGCTCGACCGCGGCTCGACCTTCGTGTTCGCCCTCGACCTGCCGCTCCCCACCGGCAGGCCGCAGAGCCGCAGCTCCGGCTTCTACGACGTCGCCATCGCCGCGACCGATCGCAGCGCGTCCGAGTTCTATGCCAGCCCGTCCCGCCGGCGCACGCCATCGGCCGCCTGGAAGGAGACCGACCCCGGCGTGCGTCGGGTTCTGGTCGCCGAAGACCAAGAGATCAATCAGTTCTTGATCGCACATATGCTCGAAGGCCTCGGCGTCGCCTGCCAGTTCGTCGACGACGGGTGCGCTGCCATCGCCGCCAGCGCCGAGCCGGGCGTGGCCCTGGTGCTGATGGACCTGCAGATGCCCGAGCTCGACGGCATCGAGGCCACCCGCGCCATCCGCGCCAGCGGCGGCGGCCACGCCCGCGTGCCCATCGTCGCGTTGACCGCCTCGGCCGTGCCGGAGATCTGCGATCGCTGCGCGCAGGCGGGCTTCGATCACGTGATCGAGAAGCCGATCGACCGCGAGGCCCTGGCCGCGACGCTGCGGACGTTCGCGCCGCAGCTGCTCGCCGCGTCGCCGGCCCAGGCCTCGGTCTTGCACGCCTGAGGGCGTCGGCCGGCGCGTGTCAGTCGTCGCTCTGGAGCCCGACGCGTCGCATCCAGCGGTAGATCTGCTTGCGGTTGCGGCCCACGCGCCGGGCGAGCTCCGAGACGTTGCCGCCCGCCTCGTCGAGCCAGGCCTGCAGCGTCTCGCGGTCGGGCGGTGGCCCGACGTCTTCGGCGGCGACGTCGGGCGTCGCGTCCACCGCGTCTGTCGCTGCGTGGGCCGCTGCCGAGGGCGCGGAATTGCCAGGCGATCGCATCGCGGCGGGCAGATCTCGCAGCCGCCAGGGCGCACCGGGCGTCGCGGCGAGGCCGAGGCGGACCATCACGTTGCGCAGCTCGCGCACGTTGCGCGGCCAGGGCCAGCAGAGCAGGGCCTCGACCACGTCGGCGGACCAGCGCGGCGCGCCGCAGTCCTCGGGCAGCAGCGCCGCGGCGAGCTGCAGGATGTCGTCCCGGCGGGCGGCCAGGGGCGGCACATCGAGCTCGATCGCGCCGAGCCGGGCCAGCAGGTCCTCGCGAAAGCGTCCCCCGGCGACGGCTTGCTCCAGGTCGACGTGGGTCGAAGCGACGATGCGGACATCCACCGGCACGGCCATCGACGCCCCGACCGGCGTGATCTCACCGCTCTCGATCGCGCGCAGCAGCTTGGGCTGCAGGTCGATCGGCATGTCGCCGATCTCGTCGAGCACCAGCGTGCCGCCCTGCGCGGCGCGGAAGGCGCCCTCGGCGTCGGTCGTCGCCGAGGTGAACGCGCCGCGGCGATGGCCAAAGAGCGCCGACTCCACCAGCTCGCGGGGCAGCGCCGCGCAGTTGACGACGACCTTGCGTCCACGCCGTCCGCTGGCGCTATGCAGCGCTGCGGCGACGAGCTCCTTGCCGCTGCCGGTCGGGCCATGCACCAGCACAGGCAACGAGATCGGCGCGATGCGCACGATCTGCGCGCGCAATTCGGCCATCGCCTGCGAGTCGCCGCGCAGGCCGAGGTCGTCGACCGGCCGCGTCGGCGGCTCCGCCAGCGCTAGCCACACCGAGTCGCCGATGCGTACGACGGAGCCATGGCCCAGCGCCGCCTCGCCGACCGGTGCGCCGTCCACGGAGCTGCCATTCGAGGAGCCCAGGTCGCGCAGGACGAAGCCGCCGCCCCGCTGAGCCCGGATCACCGCATGCTGACGCGAGACCAGGCCGTCGTCGAGCACGACGTCGTTCGCCTCGTCGCGGCCGAAGCTCGTGCCGGTGCGCGCCAGCTGCAGCGCCGGGCCGCCGACCTGGCCACCGCTGTGGCCGCCACTCCACGCCGGCCAGAGCCAGAGCGAGCGCGGACCCTCGGCCTGGACGCCTGCGTGGACGCGCTTCTGGGTCTTGGTCTGGCTCATCGCGCTGTGCTCTCCCCCGGCCCGGGCAAGGTCGCCGGCCTTGCGCTCGCCGCCTGCGCGCCTCAGCGCATCATCACCGGCGCTGCTGGATCGGCCGGCGTCGGTGTCCGCGGCGTGGGCTTGGGCGCGGTGGAGGCGTCGCCCCCGCCCGGCTCCGGCGTCCGGGGCGTCGCCTTCGTCGCCTTGGCCGCCTTCGTCGCCTGCCCTGTCGCGTGCTTGGTCGGTTCCTTGGGCGCTTGCCGGGGCGCGGTGGCTTCGGCGGGCCTCGCCTCGGCGCTCGCGCCAGGGTCCTTCGCGTCGTCGTGCACGCTGGCGGCGTCGAGCAAGCCGGCCCGCGGCGCCTCGACCTGCTCGTTCGGCGCTGCGGGCTCCGCGGCCGGGACGGCGTTCGTTGGTCCTGCCGCTGCGGCTCCAGCTGCCGGCGCTGCGGACGCCGAGGTCGTGGTCGCGGGTTCTGTGGCTGGCGCGGCGTCAGGCGACGAGGTCCGGCTGGCGACTCCAGCCGCGATCGCGACGGCGACGGCGACCGCCAGCGCCGCCGCCACGAGCCCGCGCCGCCGCGATGTCGGCCGGGGCCTGGTGCCTGCCTCGTCGCCGGCTTCGTCGCTGGCTTCGTCGCTGGCTTCGTCGCTGGCCTCGTCGTCCGGTGCGTCGCGCCCTGTGGTCCGGGCTCCGACGGTCGTCGCGCCGGTCGCCGCCGGGGCGCTGCCGGCCGGGGTCGCGTCGACGACCATGTGTGGGTGGGCCGCAAGGCCGGGCTGTCCGCCATCGGGGGCCCCCGGTGCGCCCGGCGCTGCGGCGGCGTCCGCTGCTTGCTGCGCCAGCTGCTCGGCGATCGCGGAGATCCGGGCCGCAAGCGCCTGGGGCGGCCAGGGGCGATGCAGCGGCTCCTTGGCCAGCATCGCGATGACCAGCGCGTCGAGAGACTCGGCCGCTGCGCCGAGGCGCCGCCGCTCCAGCCGGGGCGGTGGCTCGTGGACGTGCTTGAACAGCAGGCCCATGGGCGTCGCGGCTTCGAAGGGGCGGCGGCCGACCAGCATCTCGTACAGGACCACGCCCAGGGCGTAGACGTCGGAGCGGCCGTCCACTTCGTCGCCGCGCGCCTGCTCGGGCGAGACGTACGCCGGCGTGCCGACGAAGGTGCCCGCCTCGGTCAGCGTCTGCTGCTCGGGGCCCATCAGGGCGCGGGCGATGCCGAAGTCCATGACCTTGGCGTGCACCCCCGCGGCCGTACGGCTCAAGAAGACGTTGTCGGGCTTGAGATCGCGGTGCACGACGCCGGCCAGCTGGGCGGCATGCAGCGCCTGCGCGATCTCCACCGCGTAGCGTAGGGCGTCCGCCACCGGCAGCGGCGGCGACCGCTCCAAGCGATCGGCCAGCGTCTCGCCCTGCAGCCTCTCCACGGCGAGCCACATGCCGAACGTCTCGTCGACACCGAAGTCGTGCACGACGATCACGTGCGGATCGACCAACCGCGAGGTCAGCAGCGCTTCGCGGCGAAACCGCTCTCTCGCCTCCTTGTCGTCCGAGCCTTGGCTCAAGATCACCTTGATCGCCACCGGCCGGTCGATCGAGAGCTGCGTCGCGGCGTAGACGGCGCCCATGCCGCCCCGGCCGAGCAGGCCGTCGATGCGGAACCGACCGGCCACCGTGCGGCCGATGAGGCCCTCACTGTCGTTGGCGTCCGCGCTGTCGTGCGCGTGGTCTTGCATTGTCTGCCCTGGCAGTTGCTGCGCCATCTCTTGACGGCGGCGTTTGGCCTGCGCCCATCATGCGAGAAGTCGACCCTCGTCGCCAGCCGTGGTGCCGCTTGCGTCGACGTCGGGGGTGGTTGCGCGTGCAGGGTGCGGACGGACAGGATCGTGCAGGGGGGGGCGTCCGTTCGCGTCGCGGCGGCAGCTGGACCGCCGCGCTCGGATCGCTCGCGCTCGGGCTCGTCTGCAGCCTCGTGGCGATGACGCCGCGCCTGGCCTTGGCCGGCGACGAGACCGCCGCCGTGCGCTGCGATCAGGCTGATGCCGATCGCGTCGCATGTGCCGTCGCGGCCTACCAGCGCGGCGCCCGTGCCTACGAGGCCGACCAGTTCGAGCAGGCCGCGGCCGACTTCCACGCCGCCTTCGCCTTGGATGGCAAGGCGATCTACCTGTTCAACGCCGCCCGCGCCGAGCAGCGCGCATTGCTGCTCGACGCGGCGCAGCGCGACTACCTGCGCGTGCTCGAGCTGCCGGACGTGCCGGAGCCGATGCGTCAGCGCTGCGCCGTCCACCTCGACGAGATCCGCACGACGCGGGCGAGGACCGAAGGCAAGGACGCCGCGCCGACGAGCGGGGTGTTGGCCGCACCCGCCGCACCGGGTTGGCGCCGCCCGGTCGGCATCGCCACGATCGCGACCGGAGCCGTCTCCTCGGCCGTCGGCGCCGTCGTGCTCGGCATCGCCCTGGGCGACGACAACGCCCTCAGCGAGGCCGTGCGCGCGAAGGACGCCGCCGGCAAGATCCGCGACATCGACTACCACACCTACGACCAGCGGCGTCGCGCCATCGAGCGCAACCATACGCTCGGCCACGGCCTGCTCTGGGCGGGCGTCGTGGTCGCTGGCGTCGGAGGCTGGCTTGCGCTGGACCAGCGGCCCGGCGCGGTCACGGTCCAGCCGGCGCCCGGTGGCGTCGTGGTCGGGGGGCGGTTCTGATGCGCATCCTCGCCGCGTTCGCGCTCGCCGCCTGCTGCGTCAGCTGCTTGGACGAGCGGCTGCCATCGGGGTCCTTCGCCGCCCAGACCGCGGCCGAGCTGCCGGACGCCAGCGACGCGGCCAACGACAGCGGCGGCGACAGCGGCGTCGTGGATTCCGGTGCCGTCGACTCCGGCGGCGACGGTGCCGGCACGGGACCCTGCACCGCGGGCACCGCGTCGGAGGAGTGCAACGACGGCAACCCTTGCACCACTGACTCGTGTGCCAACGGCGCCTGCAGCCACGTTGGCCTGACGCTGGTGCCATGCACGCAGGCCGGCAAGTCCGGCACCTGCCAGAACGGCGTCTGCAAGTAGCGCGGCGCCCGGCTTGGCGGATTCATCGAGCGGCCCGCGTCGGGGCGACCAGGGCCCCGCGGCCGGCGAAGATCAGCAGATCGTGGCCACCACCCTCGCCGGCGAGGCGTCCGAGCGAGCGATGCAGCTGGGCGCGCAGGCGCGCTTGCTCCGTCGAGGGATCGCCAGCGGCGATGGCCGAGAGCGGCAACGCGGCATCGCCGACATGTTCACGCACGACCTCCAGCGCCTGCTCGCGGCCCAGGGCGTGGTCGGCGTAGACACGCCAGGACCGCACCTCGACGTGGTCGTCGTGGTCGAGCTGCTGCCAGACGAGCCAGCGCGCCACGAGCTCGCGGCGACCCGGCGCTCCGACGAAGCCGCCTTGTGACGAGAACTCGACCTGCTCGGTGCGCGCACCGGGCGGGCCGACCAAACGCAGCCTGCGCAGCAGCTGCACCAGCACGCCGGCGCGCCAGCGGGTGACGACGCGGATGCCCGTCGGGTACTCGACCGTGACGCGGCCGTCGAGCTCGCCGTCGACGAAGCGCCCGACCAGCCAGCCGCCGCCGGCAAAGTCGATCTGGCCGTCGCCATGAGGCCGGCTCGCCCGCAGCTCGCCTTCGTAGCGGTCGCCGTTGGCGTGCCAGAGGACGCCGCGCCCGTCCGCGTCGCCGCGGTCGAACGTGCCGGCGATCGTCACGCCGTCGCCGCCGAGGCGGACGCCCGGGCCCATCCAGCGGTCCGCGATCCGTTGGCCGCGCTGACCGGCGCAGACGACGTGGCCGAGCCACGCGCCGCACACGGCCATGCCGCTGCAGCCGTTGCGCTCGAGCCAGCCGGTGCCGCTGGCGTCCGCCGCCTGGCCGAGCACACGCAGCGCGTCCGCACGGCCATCGCGCCAATGCAGCCGCCACATCGGCGAGCCATCGAGCGTGCCAACCTCCTCGCCCTGGGCGAGGCCGTGGTCGTAGCGCCGCGTGACTACGAGCCGATGGTGCGTGCCGTCGGTGCACGTGCGCTCGGCGAGCACCCGCTCGGGTCCGTGCACCTGCGGCTGCGCCGGGAGGAGTGTGCTGACACACCGCTTCGCCGCGACGCCGTCGCCGAGGCGCGGCGACGCCGCGCGCGTGCCGGGCGGACAGCTGGGTTCGGCCACGATCGCGGGTTCGCGGTCGTCGTGGCGGGTCGGCTGCGAGACGCAGGCCGACAGACACCACGCGAGCGCGGCCGCCAGGGTCGTGCGCTGGGTTGCTGTCCTGTGGGTGGGGTGCTGCTGGTGCATGAGGCTACCTCCGTCTTGGCTGCGCCGTCGGGCGTCGGGCCCGGCGTGTCGTTCGCCACCTGGAGGGAGCAAGGCCCGTGCCAGGTCGTGCGGCTTCGCTGTCGTGAGTCGATCTCCTCAATCACAATGGACAATCATGCAATGCTCCGCACCGTGCAAGGTCGGCAGTCGATGCTCGAGACGCGCGGATCTTGCGAGACGGTCCCACCGGCGGCTGGGACGGTCCCACCGATCCGAGGGGTTGGCGCTTTGGCGGGCCAGGCGCTACGCTCCACGCAGTGACGCGATCCACCGCAGATCCCTGGGCAATCCGGAGCAGCCGATGAGCCGCAACCACTACATCGCGCACAAGGACCAGCAGGTCTTTCCGCCGCCGATCCGCTGCGGCGACGTGCACCTCTACGCGTTCTTCGCCAAGGCCGATCCGCTCAAGCTCCAGCGCTGGGTCGACCGCTGGTTCAACCATCCTTCGCGCGGCGAGCTGGCGTTCGAGACGATGGGGCCGCTGGTGATGATCACCTTCCAGGAGGTCGGCCGGCTGCAGTCGCTGCACCCCGCCGCCGAGCGCGTCGGCTACGTCTCGGAGCTCGAGGCCTGCATCTGGCTGCCGATCCGCCAGGCGCCGCCGCGCGAGCCGATCGCCGGCCTGGCGTTGCCGTGGATCTGGCCCGATAGCAGCCTCGCGGTCGCCACGGGTCGCGAACTCTACGGCTTCCGCAAGGAGCACTCCTGGATCCGCATGCCGACCGAAGGCGTGCACGGCCACCACGACACCGCGACCACCGCCGCCTGCGCCGAGGCCAAGGCCGGCACGACGGGCGCGACCTTCCAGCTCGACACGCTCGCCTTCCGCGTCCACGACAAGGACACGATGGCCACCCGCTGCGAGACGCTGCGCATCGAGCGGATCGATCCGCCGGCGCAGGGGCCGCTGCTGCAGCTCGGCCAGAAGATCGAGTCGATGCAGGCGCTGCTCGCGGCGGGGGCCGGGCTCGCGCCCTTCGCCAACCTGCTGTGCCACTTCGCCAACCTCGAAGTGCCCATGCTGATGACCAAGCAGTTCCGCCAGGTCGACTCCTCGGAGGAGGCCTGCCACCTCTCGGTCGTCGAATGCCGTGCCACCGACCTCGACTTCGCCTCGGTGCACTACCTGCTCGGCAGCTGGCGGCTCGTGGTGCAGCAGCTCGCCAGCCAGCCGATCGCCGACGACCTGGGCCTCGCGCTCGACGCCGACGGCGCGATGGATCTGGAGCACGTCGCGCTCAAGCTGCAGTACAGCTTCAACCTCGACCGCGGCCGCTGCATCTGGCGTGCGCCCGAGGACGAGGACGACGACTTGGAGATCCGTGTCTTGCGCGCGCTGCGCAGCAAGTTCGACGAAGGGCGCAAGGCCTTGCGCGGCCGCTTGGGCCGCTGGGGCCTCTGAACGACACGCGCCCCAGGGTGCAGACGTCCGATGCAGACGGGCAGAGGCTGGCCATGACCACAGGCACCGACGTCGATCCCGGCACCGTCGACACGCTCATCTGCGGCGGCCTGGTCTTCGATGGCAGCGGCAGCGAGGGCGTCGCTGCCGACGTCGCGATCGCGGACGGCGTCGTCGCGGCGATCGCGGCCCCGGGCAGCTTCGACGCCGCGATCGGGCCCGGCGATGCGCGCCGCGTCGACGCCCGTGGCTGCTGGGTCACGCCGGGTTTCGTCGACCTGCACACCCACTACGACGCCGAGATCGAGGTCGGCCCGGCGCTGCTCGAGTCGGTGCGCCACGGCGTGACGACGGTCCTGCTGGGGTCGTGCTCGATCTCGGCTGCGCTCGGCGAGCCCGAGGACATCGCCGACATCTTCTGCCGGGTCGAGGGCGTGCCGCGCACGCACATGCTGCCGATGCTGCAGCAGCGCAAGGATTGGCAGACGCTGCCGGCCTACCTCGACCACCTCGACCAGCTGCCGCTCGGCCCGAACGTCGCGGCCTACGTCGGCCACAGCAACCTGCGCATGGCCGTGATGGGCTTTGGCCGCTCGGTGACGCGGGGCGAGCGGCCGAGTGAGGCCGAGCTGGCGACGATGGCGAGGCTGCTCGACGAGGCGCTGGACGCCGGCTACATCGGCCTGTCGGCGCAGACGCTGCCCTGGGACAAGCTCGACGGCGAGCGCGAGCGCTCCAAGCCCTTGCCGGGCGTGTTCGCCAGCTGGGCGGAGATCCGCAGCCTGACGCGCATCCTGCGCCGCCGCGGCCGCGTGTTCCAGGGCGTGCCGAACCTCGTGACCAAGCTCAACGTCCTGCTCTTCTTGTGGGAGAGCGTCGGCCTGTGGCGGCCCAAGCTGCGCACGACCGTCATCTCGTGGATGGACGTCATCGCCGACCGCAAGGTCGATGGCCTCGTGCGCACGCTGCTGGGCGTGTTCCGCGGCCTGCTCGGCGCGGAGTTCCGCTTCCAGGCGCTGCCGAACCCGTTCGAGGTGCGCGCCGACGGCATGGACCTCGTCATCTTCGAGGAGTTCGGCGCCGGCGCCGAGGCGCTGCACCTCGCGGACCTCGGCAAGCGGGGCGCGTTGCTGCGCGATCCGGCCTACCGCGCGCGCTTTTTGGCGCAATGGCGCAACGTCTTCTCGCCGCGCATCTACCATCGCGACTTCCGCCGCAGCCGCATCGAGGCGTGCCCGGACGCCAGCGTCGTCGGCAAGTCCTTCGCCGAGGTCGCCGCCGAGCGGGGCACCGAGCCGGCGCTGGCGTTCTTGGACCTCTGCGCCGCCCACGGCGACGCGCTGCGCTGGCATTCGGTCGTCGCCAACGACCGGCCCGACGTGCTGGCCCGGATCGTCGCGCATCCGGGTGTGCTCATCGGCTTCTCGGACGCCGGCGCCCACCTGCGCAACATGGCGTTCTACGACTTTGGCCTGCAGCTGCTGCGGCTCTGCGCCGAGCGCGAGGCCGAAGGCACGCCGGTGATGTCGATCGGCCGGGCGGTGCATCGACTGACGGGCGAGATCGGCGATTGGCTCGGCATCGACGCCGGCCACCTCGCCCCGGGACGCCGCGCCGACGTCGTCGTGCTCGATCCGCAGGCGCTACTCGCCGCGCCCCCGCAGGTCGAGGAGGCCGAGATCCCGGCCTTTGGTGGCCTGCGCCGCCTGGTGAACCGGGCGCCCGGGGTCGTGCGGGCGGTGTACGTCGCCGGTCAGCGCGCCGTGCAAGGTGACGTCGCCGAGCCCGGCCTGGGCGTCGAGCGGCGCTACGGTCGCGTCTTGCGCTGCGCGCGCAGCGAACCCGCCTGACGCGCCCTGACGCGCCCTGTCGCGGCGTATCGCCGCCCTCGGTCAGGGAGCTCGCCGCGGGACCTGCGGCCCATCGACGCGCGCGGCCACGGTGGCGCCCGTCGAGGGCGGGCGTGTCGATCGATCAGCGCAGCCAGCCCTGCTCCTGGTACCACAGCGCCGTCTCGCCCAGGCGCTCGCGCAGGCTGCGCGGCGGGGCGAAGCCGAGGTCACGGTGGGCCTTGGCCGCGCTGCAGGTCCACGAGCCGGCGGTCGCCTCGACGGTCTTGTCGTGGTTGACGATGCTCGGCTGGTCGCGCAGCCGGGCCAGCGCCTCGCCGGCGGCGCCGACACCCAGCGTCAGCCACGACGGCACCCGCAGCACGCGCACGTCGCGGCCGAGCGCGGCGCCGATGTCGCGGCCGACCTGCGCCACCGTCGGCTGCTCGTCGTGGGCGGCGAAGTAGACGCCGACGCCCGGCTGCGCGCTCGGCGTCGGCGGCAGGCGCTCGCCCTTGGCCCCGGCGGCGGCGATGGCCCAGGCCAGGTCGTCGACGAAGACCATCGACATCGTGCTCTCGGCCAACGTCGGCACCAGCTGGATGCCGCGCGCCGCGCCCAAGAACAGCGGCAGCGACGCGGTGTCGTGCGGGCCGAACACCACCGGCGGCCGCACCAGCGTCGTCGGTACCTGCGCGGCGTACGCCTCGGCCGCGAGCTCGCCGTTGCGCTTGCTGTGGCCGTAGCGCGAGATGGGCGCGGCGGGGTCGTCCTCGCGTCGGGCGCGTCCTTCCGGGCTCGGGCCGGCCGCGGCGATCGACGAGACCGCCACCAGCACCGGCGGCGTGCTGCGGCCCGCGCAGGCCTTGGCGACGTGGCCCGTGCCCTCGGCGTTGGTGCGCAAGAAGTCGGCATGCCACGGCGCCTTGAGCATCGCCGCGAGGTGGAAGACGACGTCGACGCCCTGCACCGCGGTGGCGAGGCTGTCCTCGTCGAGCACGTCGCCCACGGCGAAGCGCAGCGTTCCGGGCAGATCGGCCGCCATGGCCAGCAGGGGTTCGCGGTTGCTGCTGGCGCGCACGAGGCAGACGACGTCGTCGCCGCGGCGCAGCAGCTGTCGCACCAGCCGGCCACCGATGAAGCCGGTGGCGCCGGTGACGCATGAGGTGGTCATGGGAACCCTCCTGCCGGGGGCGAGGCATCGTCCGACAGGGAGTCTAACACGGCAGGGCGCGTGGCCGTCCAGCGCGGCGCGATGCGGCGTCAGCCCACCGACATGCCGCTGCTGACCTCGATGGTCTCACCCGTGACGCCGGCGGACGCTGGCGAGAGCAGGAACTTCACGACCTCGGCGACGTCGTGCGCCGTCGTCACCCGGCGCAGCGCGTTGGTCCGCGCCGCCCGGTCGAAGACCTCGTCGAAGGGCCGACCCGTGCGCGCCGCCCGCTCTTGCAGCAGCGCCCGGCCGAGGTCGGTGTCGACGATGCCCGGCTCGACGATGTTGACGCGGATGCCACGCTGGCCGAGCTCCGCCGCCATGCCCCGGGCCAGGGCGACCAGGCCCATCTTCGCCGCCGCGTGGGCGTGGCGCGTCGCCATGCCGCGGCTGCTGCGCGCGTTGCCGACAAAGACGATCGAGCCGCCCGGTGCCATCACGTTCGCCACCTGCTGCGCGACCCACCAGGGCCCCATCAGGTTGACCCGCAGCACCGATTCGAAGCGGGCCCGCGCCGCCGCGGAGTTGTCGGCGACCGGCGTCGCCTTGTGCGTGCCCGCGGTGATGACCAAGCTCTGCGGCGGGCCGAAGCTGTCGATGGCGCGCTGCACGCCGTCGACGATGCTGTCTTCGTTGCCGACGTCCATCGTCAGCGCGACGCAGCGGTCGTGGCCGAGCTCGACCGTCAGGCCGACGAGCTTGTTGTACGAGCGCGCCGCAAGGCTGAGCCGGGCGCCGGGCATCGAGCCCAGCAGGCGCGCGACCTCTTCGCCCAGGCCGCGCGATGCGCCGACGATCAGGGTGTGGCGTTCGACGAGGCCGAGCTGTTCGTCGAGGGAGGGGCCGTCGAGTTTGAGGGTCGCATTCATGGCGGGCCGGGGCTCCTGACGTGGCCGGGGCTTGCGCCCGACCAGAGATCGGCCGCGCCGCCGGTCGCGGCTACGGCGATGCGTTGACAGTGACCACAAGCTAGGGACTCCCTAGGGCCCGTGCAACACGAAGTTGCCGTGCCGACGAGGCCGGGATGGCCAATCCTGGCCATGCAGCGGCGCCCCGGCTTCGTCCGCGGGCCCGGATGACGCCCGGCAGGCGCTCTGCTAGCGTCGGCGGCGCGCGCCGTCGCCGCCGCGTGGAGGTCCCGATGTCCGCACGTCCTCATCTGCTACGGCTGCTTGCGACCTGGGGCGCGACCCTGGCCGCGGTCTGCTGCCTCGCCGCAGCGCCGGCGCAGGCCGCCGTCCGCCTGGTCGGCCTGGTACCGGCGACCGCGCCCGCTCCCGTCGCCGCGGCGCCGCTGCCCGAGGGCGCGACCCCGGTCGCCGCGCCGGTCGCCGCGCCCGCGCAAGCCCCCCTGGTCGTCAGCCTCGACGCCACGGTCGAGAGCTACCTGGCGATGGACGTCAACCGGCCCCGCGACGGCGCGATCGCGGGCCATATCTTTGACCCCCGCCACGGCGAGCTGGCGATCTCGGGCGTCATGGTCGGCCTCGCCGCCGACACCGGCACCAGCTACGGCACCGTGCAGCTCTGGCGCGGCCAGACGCCGACCATCATCTACAGCGGCGAGCCGCAGGGGCCGATCGACTGGACGCTGCTGCGCCAGGCCTGGGCCGGCGTGCGCGTCAACGCCAGGACGCGGCTCGAGGCCGGCCTGTTCCTGTCGCCGATCGGCGTCGAGAGCACCCTGGCCCGCGACAACTGGCTCTGGAGCGGCGCGCTGCTCAACGTCGCCATGCCGTTCTTCCTCAGCGGCGCGCGGGTCGCCTACGCGCTCGACGACACGACCACCGTCGAGGCCGGCCTCTACGGCGGCTGGACGCGGCTGCGGGCGTCGAACATCCCCGGCACGGCCCTGGTCCGCGTCTTCGGTGCGCCGGCCTGGGGCAGCTGGCAGCTGCTGCTGTCGAGCGCGCCGACGCGGCCCGGGCTGGGCATGGACGGTGTCGGCCACGTGCGCGGCTGGCTGGTGGACGCGACCGTCAGCGCGCCGCTCAACGACGACGTCGAGATCGCGGCGCAGCTCAACGGCGGCGCCGAGCTGTGGAAGGACGGCGCGACCCAGCGTGCCGGCACCTGGGGCGCTGGCGAGGTCTGGGCCCGCTACCGCCTCGCCGAGCGCTGGAAGCTCGCCGGCCGGGCCGGCGTCTTCGTCCAATCGGGCGATCGGCAGCAGGTGCGCGGCGAGGACCTCGGCCGCTTCTGGTGGCCGACCAGCCGGGTCGCCGAGGCCGCTGTGGCGCTGCAGTGGGCGCCGACGCCGACGTGGATGCTGCGCGCCGAGGGCCGCATCGACGCCGCCGCTGACGCCATCTACGGCCGCGCCGACGGCACCATGACGACGACCCGGCCGACGCTGGCGCTCGGCATGGCCTGGACGCTCTGAGGCCGAGATCGCGGCCATCTGGTGGCGTCGCGCGCGTGTCCTGGCGGTCGTCCCGGTCGCGTCGCTAGCGCACCAGGCCGCGACCGAAGCCGCCGACGCCGACTTCGACCATCATGCGAAAGCGCGGCCCCGGGCCGAACGAGTCGTCGACGTCCGAGCGCGTCGACGACACCAGCGTCTCGGCGCCGAACGCGATGTAGGCCCGCTGGCCGCCAAAGAGCTTGCGCACCGCGATGGTCGTATTGCCGGTCTTGCCGAGCGGCCCGACGACGACGTCGAAGCTCTGGCGGTGCACGCTGAACAGCAGGCCCGCCGCGCGTGGCAGCGCGACGCCGCCCCAGACGCCCGTGGCGGCCCAGGCCTGCCGGCCCTTGGGATCGCTGGCCTCCAGCCGGCGCTCGAGGCCGAGCAGCAGCGCCACCCACGGCACCTCGTTCGCCGGGCCGTAGCCGACATGGCCGAGCAGGCCGACGGCGGTGTCGAAGCCGAGCTCCTTGGACTCGTAGGTCAGCGCGCCGCCCTGGCCGTAGACGTAGAAGCCGCCCGTGACGTCGGCGTCGTCGTCGCTGGCCTGCTCGAAGGTCTGCGGGTTCGGCGATGGTGTCGTGTGCGGCGGTGTCGTGCGCGGCGGTGGCCAGCGCGACGGCGGCGCGACCGGCTGCGGCGCGACCGGCTGCGGCGCGACCGGCTGCGGTGCGACCGGCTGCGGCTGGGGCTGCGGCTGCGGCTGGGGCTGCGGCGCCACGGCCAGCGGCTGGCCGCGGTTCGCCGGTGACTCCTCGGGACGCCCCTGGCCGGAGGGACCCGGCTGCGGCTGCGGCGCCGGGGGACGCGCCGGGGACGGGCCTGCCTGGGGCACACCCGGCTGCGATGCCGTCGTGACCGCCGGCGTTGGCGGCGTCGGAGCCGGCGGCAACGCCACGAGCGCGATGCTCGTGCGGCCCGCGCTGCCCGGCGCGAGGTCGATCGTGCCGGCGCGGTCGGCGTGGCCCTGCAGCGTCACGCGCAGCCGGTGCGCGCCCGGCCGCAGGCGCAGCGAGCGCGGCGTCTGCCCGGACGGTTGCTCGTCGACAAAGAGCGTCGCGCCGCTCGGCACGGACTCGACCCGCAGCAGCGCCGCGTCGCCCTGGTCGGCGACGGGCGAACCAGCGGGGCTCCACAGCAGGCGACGCGCCGGATCGAACAGGCCGCCGACTTGCCACGCCGCGAGGCGCTCGACCGCCGACGTCACGTTCGGACCGATCTGCTCCACCGCCGCGACCTCGACGCCGGCGCCGTCACGCGCCACGCGCCAGAGTGCGCCGCGCACATGGCCACCCGCGCCGTCGCGCCAGGCCGTCCACGTCACCGCCCAACCGACGCCGAGCCTGGCGGCGCTGGCCAGCTCGCAGGGGTGATCGCAGGGCCCGGACGCGCCCCTGGTGTCGATCGCGGTCTGCAGCTCCGCCGGCGTCCGCACCGGCCCGAGCCCGGCAGCAGCCGCCTCGGCCACGCTGGCGGCGACCAGGCGCTGCACCGCGGCGAGGCCCGCAGCGTCGGCGTCCGCAGCGCGCGGCGGCAGCACGGCCACCGCGAAGGCCGCCGCCGCCGAGGCCGCGTTTGCGCGCTCCTTGGCGTCGGCTTCGGATTTGCGCAGCCGCTCCTCGGCCTCCCGCGCGCGGGCCGCTTGCTCTTCGGCCGCACGTTTGGCTGCGGCGGCACGCTCCTCGGCCGCGGCGGCGTCGAGCCGGGCCTGGCGGGCGCGCTCCTCCTCAGCGGCCTTGCGTTCGGCCAGGGTCGCGTCGATGGCCTCGATGCGCTTGCGCGCGTCGACCACGCCGTCCGGGCTGTCCGAGATGCGGCCGTAGAGCTCGTAGAGCGCCTTGGCTTCGGCGAGCTTGCCGGCGTCTTCCTTGGCGCGCGCGGCGTTGAACACCGACGCCGGCTTGCGCGCGAGCTCGTAGGCGCGCATGAAGAGCTCGGACGCGGCGTCGAAGTCCTTGTTCTTGAAGCGTTCGACCGCCTGCTTCGACAGCGCCTCGGCCTCGGCGATCGCCTTGCGCGACACCGGCGCAGCGGCGACGGACGCCGGCACGACCAGCGGCGCGCCGGCCAGGCCGATGGCGAGCGACGCGATCCACGACGTCAGGCGCTGCGGCACGCGCGCGCGTCGACCGCTGCGGTTCCGAGGCTCAGTCTGCGTTGCGGAGGCGGGGATGCGCATGGTCGATCATGCTATGCCAACGTGCAGGAACGGCAAGTGGTCGGCGGTGCAGCCCTTTGCCGTCACGCGCGCACGACTGCCGTCACGCGGCCGCTACTGCCGGCGCGGCGGGCCCGGCTGCGGCTGCGCTGGCTCGCCCGTCTGGGTCACGGTCACCACCGGCGGCGCGTCGCCGCCGTCGCGGATGGTGGCCGCGGGGCAGCCGACCTCGAACAGCCAGCTCGTCATCGAGGTGCCGCCGCAGTTGGGCTGCATCACGACGTCGACCTGCGAGCTCGCGCCCGGCCCGTAGCGAAGCTCGACGCTGCGGGTCTCGCCGACGCAGCCGCTGTCGAAGAGCTGCTGGCCTTCGTAGAAGACCTGGACCCGGTCCTTGGCGTCGCGTGTCTCGTAGCGGAAGGTGAAGGTGCCGTCGTTGCGGCCCATCTCGACCGGGAACGAGCTCGGCACCTCGTTGTTGCCCGTGGTCACGCCCTCGCCGCAGATCGGGCTGACCTCGGATTCGCAGCCCCAGAGCGCAGCGACGCAGCCGAGCGCGGCGGTGGCGCGGGCGGCGCGGTCGATCCAGCGGGGCGATGCGGGCATGGCGGGCTCCTGGCGCGGCGAGTCTCGAGCGTCCGACTGTAGCGCCCACGCTGCCGGCTGACCACGGAATTTCCGTGAGGATCGCGCCGAGCCCGGCGCCGGCCGCATGGCTACAGCCCGAGCAGGATCATCGTCATCAGCTCGAGGCCGTCACGGCCGAAGTCGAAGCCGCCGGCCAGCTCGGTGCACTTGGCGGCCTTGGCCGGCCCCGCGGGCAGCCCCTTGTCCAGCTGCGCCAGCAAGAAGCCGCGGCGATGGCGGATCCAATTCGTCAGGTTGGCGATCGCCTCGTCGTAGGCCGGGTCGCGCTGCGCCCGCTCGACCAGCGCCGACATCGCCAGCAGCTCGTGCTCCAGCGCGGCCTCGTCCCAGACCGTGTCGAGCAGGTGGCGCAGCTCGGCCTCGAAGCGCGCGGCGAGGCCGGAGATCCGCGACAGACGCCGGGGCAGCTCGGCGGCGGCGAAGGCCGACAGCTCGCGCGTATCGTCGGCCGCGCCGTTGTTGCCGAGCACGTTGTCGGCGCCCCAGGGCAGCAGCACCGCGCGGCCGGCGTCGCCGGGGTCGAAGTAGACGTAGAAGTTGTTGCGGTTGCCGCCGTAGCCGTCGCCGTGGCCGATCAGCGTCTCGAGCGCCCAGAAGCGCAGGAACCGATCGACGTCGAGCACCTGGCCGAGCGCCGCCTCGAGCTGGTCGTCGTCGACCTGCAGCGCCGCCACCAACGCCAGCAGCGGCCCGCCCTTGGGGTCGGTGGCCGAGGTCTTGGCCTCGAAGCGGCCGAGCCGCCCCTGCGCGGCGCCCGTCAGGTGGTCCGGCGTGAAGTCGGCCAGGGCGCCTTCGTAGAGCGCGCCGCTGTCGTCGCCGAAGGCGCGGCGCAAGAAGGCCCGATCGACGGCCTCGACGTGGCTGTAGGCGCCCAGCGGCTCGTCGTTGATCATCACGGCGGCGAGGTTGCAGCGCGGCGCCGGGTAGCCGGCCCTGGCGATCAGGCCGTAGGCGAGGCAAGCGCGCATACGGCTGGGATCTTGCAGGTTGTTGTTGAGCGTCATCACCTCGGTCGAGAACCCCGCCGGCGCCGTGGTCGGATCTTCGACCTTGACCCGCATCGACGGCCGCACCATGCCGCCACCGCCGACCGAGCCGAGCAGGCCCTTCTTGCGCACGCTCACGCTCGGCAGCGGCACGCCGTCGACGTCGATCGCCGCCGGGAACTTGGTGTAGGCGCTCGGCATGGCCTGCTCGCAGCCGTCGGTCAGGTAGGCGAAGATCTCGGCGCCCATCTCCTCCTCGGCGACGCCGAAGCGCGTCTGCTTCGCCATGGTCACGCGGTCGGCCGGATCCATCGTCAGGCGGATGCAGAGCAATCGTTCGGGATCGAACGAGACCTCGCTGGCGAGGTGCACGCGCGGGCTCGGCACGCAGGGCAGGGCGGGCGGCCAGAGGTCGGACTCGTCGCCGCCGCAGCCGGTCGCGGACGCCAACAGCGCCCAGGTCAGGGCCACGGCCACGACACGGCCCGGACGTCGCCGCCTGGGGAGCGTCGGCTCGACGCAGAGGTCGACGCGGAGGTCGACGCGGAGGTCAATGCGCCTGCCGCTGCGATCGCGCGTGACGCGGGTCCGGGTCATGGCCTACCACCCATAGCCGATGCTGGCGTTGAGCACGGGCTTGAGCGGCGGCAGCGCCTGCGAGAACGCGCTGTCGCCGCCGCTCAGCAGGCGCCAGGACTGCAGGCCCGCGCCGACCTCGAGCACCAACGCGCCGAAGGTCCAGGTGTAGCCGGCTTCGGCGCCGAGGCCCACGATCGCCGACGACGCCAGCTGCTTGCCGTGGCTGTTGTGGGTCCAGCCCCAGCCGGCCAGCACCAGCGGCAGCGCGTGCCAGCCGGCGAGCCCGGGTCGCGACAGCGAGATCCGTGGGCCCGCCTTGGCCACCACGAGGTCGTAGCGCAAGAACACGGGCACGCTGGCGGCGTCGAGCGCGAACGTGACGCCCCAGAGTGGGTCGAGCTGCTGGTGGTAGCGCAGGTCAAGCGCCGCCGCGGGCAAGCCGAGCGTCGCGCCGACGATGCCCGCGAGCGTGGTCACGGGGTTGCAGACGACGGCGTGGTCGATGCGTTCGGCCCGCGCCGAGGCGGCGACGCACAGGACCATCGTGCATGCCAGCGCGGCCACCAGCGCGGCGCAGCGCCGTCGTCGCTCGGGTGGGGGATGGAGCCTGCCGGGCCAAACACGCGCCACCATGGTCCACCGTATGCTGCGACGCCAGGCCGCCATTGAACCAGCATCGCGGCTGCGTTCCAAGCGTCGCCCCATCCCGGGCCTCGCGACATGCCTTGACACGTTCCGGTCGCGCCGCAGACTCTGCGGTCGCGGCTGGCTCCGGGCTCGAGCCGAGCGCGACCGCCGCCACAGAGGACACACGATGCGAGCTCTGGTGACTGGTGGTGCCGGCTTCTTGGGGTCGCACCTCTGCGAGCGCCTGTTGGCGGACGGCGACGAGGTGCTCTGCCTCGACAACTTCTACACCGGACGCAAGCGCAACATCGAGCCGTTGCTCGACAATCCGCGCTTCGAGCTGATCCGCCACGACGTCGTCGAGTCGATCCTGCTCGAGGTGGACCGCATCTACCACTTCGCCTGCCCGGCCTCGCCGGTGCACTACCAGTCGAACCCGATCAAGACGCTCAAGTCCAACGTCATCGGCACGTTGAACATGCTCGGCCTGGCCAAGCGGGTGCGGGCGCGGCTGCTGCAGGCGTCGACCAGCGAGGTCTACGGCGACCCGGCGGTGCATCCGCAGCGCGAGGACTATTGGGGCAACGTCAACCCGATCGGCATCCGCAGCTGCTACGACGAGGGCAAGCGTGTCGCCGAGACCCTCTGCTTCGACTACCACCGCCAGAGCAACGTCGAGGTGCGGGTGATCCGCATCTTCAACACCTACGGCCCGCGCATGCTGATCGACGACGGCCGCGTGGTGTCGAACTTCATCGTCCAGGCGCTGCAGGGCCAGGACCTGACGCTCTACGGCGACGGCAGCCAGACCCGTTCGTTCTGCTACGTCGATGACCTGATCGACGGCATCCGGCGCATGATGGACAGCGAGCACATGGGCCCGGTCAACCTCGGCAACCCGGGTGAGTTCACGATGTTGGAGCTGGCGCAGATCGTGCTCGAGCTGACGGGGTCGCGCAGCAAGATCGTGCACAAGCCGCTGCCGTCGGACGATCCGACCCGACGCCGGCCGGACATCACGCGCGCCCAGGAGTGGCTCGGCTGGCAGCCGGCCGTCGGGCTCCGCGAGGGCCTGGCCAGGACCATCCCCTACTTCGACGAGGTGCTGCGCTCGGGCGACACCGCCGGCGCGCGCATGGGGCGCTAGAAACGAGGCTAGCCGCGCGGCCGGGTCGTCGAGAAGATGTAGCGGCCGATGGTCCAGGCGCTCGTGGCGTCGGGCCGCACCAGCACGAAGAGCTCCTGGTTGCCCTCGGAGATCTTCGCGCCGTTGGCCAGGATGGTCGTGGTGCCGTTGCTGCGCGTGCGGGCGTAGGCGACCGTCGGCGTCACGACCACGACCTCGTCGATCTCGAAGCGGATGTCGAGGCGGATCGCGCCCAGGATCTCGCGGTACGCCGCCTCGATCGCGGCGCGGCCGATCGCCGGTTCGCGGTGCTGCGCCATGAACACGCCGTCTGCGGCGTACAGCGGGACGATGGCGTCGACGTTGGCGGCGTTGAGGCCTGCTTCGTAGCTGCGCAGCAGCTTGGTCGCCGAGGCGACGTGCGGGGCGGGGTCGAATGCGGTGCTGGTGGTGGACATGGTCGAGGCTCCCTTGGTCATCGTTGCGCAGCCGCTGGCGACGACCATCGTCGTCAGCAAGGTCGTGAGCAGGCGCGTCTGCAGGGACGTGTGCGTGGTCATCGTGGTCTCCAACGTCGTTCGGCCCGTGCCTTCGCGACCATTCGCGTTGCGCCGCACCCGACCCACCCACGTTATGGCTTCCAAGAATCGATGCATAGACGATAGAATCGAGATATGGCCTCTCAGATTCGAGAGGACTGCGGAGCCGTGATGGATCTGAACGCCCTGCGCCTCTTCGTCGCCACCGTCGAGGCCGGCAGCCTGAGCGAAGCGGCCCGCCGCACCGGCGTGCCGCTGCCGACGTTGAGTCGCCGCGTCCGCGGCCTCGAAGACGAGCTCGGCGTCCGGCTGCTGGAGCGCGGCCCGCACAAGACGAGCCTGACCGACGTAGGTGCCCGCCTCTTCGCCACCGCCGAGCCCGCGTTGGCGCAGCTCGCCCAGGCCGCGCAGGGGCTCCACGACGCCACCGGCCTCTCGGGGCGCGTGCGCGTCTCGCTGCCGCCGCATTTCGCGCCGCTGCGCGACGTCTTCGAGGCGTTCTCGCGTCAGCACGCCGGCGTGCGCCTGGATCTCTTCGTCACCGACCGGCGCGTCGACCTCGTCGCCGACGGCGTGGACGTGGCGATCCGCGTCGGCGACGCCGGGCGCAGCAGCTACGTCGGCCGCACGTTGGCGCGCTACCGCCATGTGCTCGTGGCCGCGCCCGCCTTGCTCGCAGGGGCCGACCTCTGCCGCCCGGACGACGTCACGCGCCTGCCCTGCGCCTGTTGGCGCTCGGGGGCTCCGCCGGCGTGGCAGCTGGGCGACGCGACCGTGGCGCTCGATCCGCTGGTCTGCACCAACGACTACGACCACCTGCTGCGCCTGGCCTTGGACGGCCGCGTCGTCACCGAGCTGCCACCCTTCCTCGCCCACGGGCCGCTGCAGCGCGGCGAGCTGGTCGAGGTGCTGCCCCACGCGCCGCTGCCGCCGCAGGCCCTGCGCGCCCTGGTGGCCGATACGCGGCTGCTGTCGCCGCTGGTCCGCCGCTTCCTCGATGTGATGGCCGAACGCGTCCCGGCCGAGCTGCGGGGCTACACGCGCGGTTGAGCGCGACCGGCGGGTCGGGGCGCGCCGCGGCGGGGGTCAGTCGAGCTCGCTGATGAAGAGGTTGCCGACGCACATCTCGTCGCCGGTGCCCTCGCCCCATTTGACGTCGGCGCTGGTCTTGCGCTTGCCGTCGATGGTCGGTTGGTGCGCCTCGCTGTTGTCCCAGCGGCAGGTCACGCGCAGCTCGTCGCCCGGCGAGAACAGCACCGGCTCGGCCAGCTCGTAGACGCGCTGCCAGTTGAAGTCGTAGCGGCTCATCTTGAGCACCATGTCGACGCTGCCGTCGGGGTGGTGCACCGCGATCTCGCCGCCGACGCCGAGCTGGTGCTCGTGCAGCATCGCCGAGTGGATGCGGAAGCCCTTCTCGATCTGCAGGCCGCCGATGAAGTTGGGGAAGAAGTCGCGCGGATCGTCCTTGTGCGTGTGCTCGACCGCCGCGTTGCCAGCCTCGATCTTCATCAGCGACGACGTCACCCATTTGTGGTTGAGCCAGGGCGCGAACGCGGCTTCGTGGTCGACCTTGTCGGCCATCATCAGGTCGATCTCGGTCGTGTCGGTCTCGCCGTCGTGGCTGGGGGGGATGAAGTAGTGCATCTGCAAGACCAGCTTGCTGCCCGGCTCGACCAGGATGCCCGTGCCCTCGGGGAAGACCAGCGCGCTGGCGCCGGGAACCCATTGGCCGAGCTGCTGGATCGGCACGGGCAGGCCGCTGCTGCCGGTCGGGCCGCCGTAGCAGGTGTAGCCGTAGCCTGGCTCGTCCTTGTCGAGGCCTTCGATCAGCGGGATCGGCGAGATGCCGATCGGCGTCTTGGGCGGGATGACGAAGAGCGCGGTGTGGTGCGCGATCGACAGGTTGCCCGGCCGCACGTTGAAGCCCGTGACGTAGGTCGGCTTGTCGAGCGGGAAGTCGACGACGAAGCAGCGGTAGTCGTCCGGCTTCTTGGTCGGGGTGTACGCCTCGGCCATCTGGATGACGCGGTCGACCCGGGGCAGCGCGACGCCGACGGCATCGAGCTTGGTGCCCTTGTCCTTGGGGTCGCCCTCGGGCGCGCCGAGCTCGACCCAGGTCGCGATCGCGGCCTTCTGGGCGTCGGTCAGGGACGGATCGTGCAGGTAGGTGCGCACGCCCGGGTCGGCGTACCACGGCGGCATGGTGCCCTCGGCGACGCGCTGGCCGATGGGCTTGCGCATCGCCGACGCCGCCTCGTAGGTCGCGAGGCTGAAGCCGCCGATGCCGCCCTCGCTGTGGCAGCCGACGCAGCGACCTTCCAAGATCGGTGCGATGTCACGATGGTAGGTCACAGCCGGGCCGGCGTCGCTCTCGCCCGCGCAGCCGGCGGCGAACAAGCCGACGACGAGGCCCGCGGCCAGGCCGGCGAGCCCGCCCCGACGCGCCGCCCCGGCAGACGACGCGGTGCCAGACGACGCGGTGGCGGACGATGCGGTGGCGGACGCGGTCCTGCCCATGCTGCTGCTCGTCGCCATCGTCGTCCCTCCTGCTGCCGGGGCCGCGTGCATCGGCGATCTGCGCGCCTGCCGCGTCCCCGCATCGCCGCCGCGGCGGCCGTGTGATGCCGCGCACTGTACGCGTCGAGGGGCGCGCTTCCAAGCAGCTTCTGCGCTTGGACTGGCGCTCAGAGGCCGACCGCGAGCGCCGGGTCGATGGCCCAATCGCTGGTCCAGAAGCCGGCCGCGCGCAGGCCGCTGGTGTCCCAGACGACGTAGTCGGGCATGCCCGAGCGCGACGAGAACGGCAGCAGGCTGTAGAGCAGGCCGAGCTTGTCCTTCGGCGCCCAGAGCATCGCGTCGACCCCGGCCCCGCGCGGGAAGACCGTCGCGATCGCCGCGCCGTTGAAGGTCGCGCCCGCGAGCGTCGGCCCGCCGTCCTTGGCGCCCGGCTGGCCCGGCACCTGCACCGCGACCGGCAGCGCCTCGGGCGGCGCGACGCCGAACCAGACGAGCTGCCGACCGGCGCCGACGGCGTGGGCCGCCGCGCTCGCCGGCAGCACGACGCAATGGCCGTTGCCGATCTGCTGCCAGCTGCTGGCCCAATACGCCGCGATCGTGCGCGCCGCCACGTCGTCGTCCGCGACGATGAACGCGAACGCGCGCTGGAAGACCTGGTTGAACGGCCCGCTCTGGCCGATCGTCTTGCCGATCGTCTTGCCGCCCGCGTCGCCGAGCAGCAGCGGCCCGTCCGGTACCTCGACCGTCGCCGGACCGGTCGCCGCGCCGCCGCCTGCGCCCGCTGCGGTACTCCAGGTCAGCTGCTGCACGCCGCGCGCCCGCAGCGCAGCGCCGTCGATGCGCGCCCGACGCACGTTCTGCAGCGTCAGCGTCAGCTTGGCGCCGTCGAAGACCGAGTCGGCGATGGTGTCGTTCATCGGGCTGCTCGCCGCCTCGATCGTCAGGTAGCTGTGCTGGTGCGCGTAGTACGGCCCCGGCGAGCGCCAGTGGAAGCTGAGCTCGAACGGGTCGAGCTTGCGCTGCTGCATCAGCGCGAACAGCGGCGGCCAGTCGACGCAGTCGGCGCCTTCGGCCTTGTCGCCGTCCCACCAATGGCCGGCGCCCTGCTCCCAGTGGTGGTCGACGTCGCTGGTCTGCGCGCTGGCCTTGGTCAGCATCGTCTTGCCCTCGCTCCAGGGCACGTTGTCGTCGGCGGTTCCGTGGATCACGTAGACCGCACGGTCCCGTACGTTCTCCAGGAAGCGCGAGGTGTCGCTGTGGGCGCGGGCGCGGCCGATCGGGCCGGTGGGCTTGGGCGCGCCGCCGTAGGTGTAGAACGAGTCCCAGCCGGCCGACGGGCCGATGACGGCGAAGCGCCCGGCGTGGTGGACGCCGAACTGCCAGGTGCCGTGGCCGCCCATCGAGTGGCCGCCGAGGTAGATCTGGGTCGGATCGGGGCCAAAACGCGCCATCGCGTCGTCGAGCGCGTGGATGCCGTTCCAATGGCCCCACTCCTCCCAGTCGAAGCCGAAGGGGCGGCGGTTGGTCGGCGCGATGTGCCAGAGCCAGGTCTTGGCGCCGTAGGCAGCGGCCTGGCCGAGTCCCTCGACGCCGGCGCCGTGCAGCGTCAGCATCATCGCGTAGGTGGGCTTGCCCGGCTCGGCCTTGCCCGGGTCGGCCTTGCCCGGGTCGAAGTCGCGCGGCGGCCGCACGCCGTAGTACTGCACCGAGGCGTCGGCCTTGTCGCGGAAGGTCTGGCGAAACGGCTGCTCGCCCTCCTTGACCTCGAGCTCGACCTGGACCTGCACCGCGTCGGCGTGCGCGGCGCTGTGCAGCTGCAGCGTCACCGGGATGCGCAGCGGCTTGGGCTTGCCGGCCTCGTCGACGCCGTCGGTGGCCTTGGTCGGCGCCGCCTTCGGCACGATCTTCCAGCCGATCTGCGCCGCGCCGCCCGGCACCAGGCCCGGCCAGGCGACCTCGCTGGCGGCGACGTGCTCGCTCTCGACGACCTTGGCCCGCACGTCCAGGCTGAAGGCTTCGTCGAGCTCGAGCACTGGCATGCCCAGCCACAGCTCGCCCTTGACGCCGACGCGCAGGTCCGGGGCCGTCGTGTCGGCCGGGTTCAGCGCGATGCCCGTCGTCGCGGCCCAGACGCGCAGGCCGAGCGCCTGGCCGCCGCGTCCGCGCACGCCGATCACGACCTTGGCCGCCGCCGCCGCGTTGGCCGCGATCCGCATCGGCACGCGCATCCGCCCGGAGCCGTAGATGTCTCCGGGCTGCCGCCGCCCCGGCCAGCGGATCTCGTACGCCCGGTCGACCTGCGCGATCAGCCGCGCCGCCTGCGCCAGCCCCCCGGGCGGCAACCCCCCGGGCGCCAACTCGCAGAGCGTCCACGTCGTGCCCTGGCTGTTGCCGGCGGCCGGGAACTGGCCGTTCTCGTTCGGGCTCGTGGCCTTCCAGACCTTGCCGTAGGCCAGGTCGCCGTCGCCGGGCAGCGTCGCGCTGCCGTCGCTGAGCGCCGCGCCGACACCGTCGGGATCGCTGGCGAAGAACGCCGCGACCCGGCACGGCCCGACGGCCAGCGGCTTGGCCTCGGCGGTCTGCACCGGCTTGTCGAGCTTCGGCAGCGGACCCTGGCCCCAGGCGATCGGATCGACGCCGCCGATCGCGTCGCCGCCGCCGCCGTCGCTCGTGTCGGCGCTGTCGCCTTCGCTGGCCGTGTCGCCGTCTGCGATGGCGTCGCCGCTCGCAGCGTCGTCGTCGCCGCCGGTGCCGTCTTGCTCCGTGCCGAGGTCGGTGCCGCCGGCGTCGTCACTCGCCGAGGTCGTGGCGCTGCCGCCGCCGCCGCAACCAGCCAGGGCGAACGCCGCCAGCAGCAAGAGGAGTCGTCGCATCGGGGCCTCGCTCGCCGCCCGCCTTCGGGCGCTGCAACCCGCCGAAGCGAGTCGCGTTTCGGTTCGCACGCATCCGACGTGTGGCAGGCAATGGTCCCTGGTGTCAAGGCAATGCGACGCGCGCTGCGTCGGCGTCGACGTCGGTGTCGTCCTGCGCCGCCCGCGCCAGGATCGCGCCCGCCAGCAGCTCGGCCCAGCGCTGGTAGCCGAGCTCGCCGGGGTGGAAGCCGTCGCGGCAGAACAGCGACGCCGCGATCGGCAGGTCGAAGGGCACATGCAGCAGGTTGCGCCGCGCGACCGCCAGCCGGTGCAGCTCGGCGTCGAGCAGGCGGCTGCGGGCGCCGAGCACGTCGCGAAGGGGACGCGGCAATCCGGGAAAATCGCGCATCGGCGGCACGCCGGTGCACACGACCAGCTCCGGCCGCGCCGCGTCGTCCAGCGCGTCGAGCAGGGCTGTCATGTCGCGGTGCCAGCGCGACGGCGAACGCAGGCCCTTGGTGTCGTTGACGCCGAGCACCACGACCGCGACGTCGAGCCGGGTCTCGCGGCTGTGGCGCGGCACCTGCGGCAGCAGCTCGCGCAGCACGGCGTCGGCGGTCAGCCCGCTGCGGCCGATCACGTGCCAGTGCACCGCCGCGCCCAGCTGCGGCGCCAGCGTCTGCGCAAGCTGGCCGGCGAGTCCGCGCTCCTGGCGCGCCGCGCCGACGCCCGCTGCGGTGGATTCGCCCAGCACCAGCAGCCGCAACGGGCGCGAAAAGCTCGCGATCGCGGGCTCGACGACGCCGACGCGAGCGCCGTCGGCCTCGGGCACCTCGGGGATGGAGCGCAGCAGCCGCGCGCCCTGCACCGCCAGCAGCGGCAGCAGGCCGACGGTCGCGGCGTCCACCGCCAGACGCACCGGCCACCCCGGGGTGGAGCGAACGGTAGCTGCGACGTCCTTGGGGATCACCAGGTTCCGTTCCATCGTCCGTCGTCGACATGTGCGTCGCGGACACGCGCGTCGCGTCGCCTGAGCGTACCGTGGAGCCTACCGAGTTCGCTGGAGGGACGCGAGGGTCGAGCGAGGTCCGCGGCCTCACCCCGGCCGGCCATCGCGCCGCGCCCGCAGCAGCATCGGCGCGTGGGCCACGGCGAACACCAGCCAGCCCAGCGCCCAGGCCGTGCCGGCGACGCGAAGGCCGAGCTGGCCGCCGTCGCCGAGCCAGGGCGCCGCCAGGGCGAAGCCGACGCGCAGCGCCGCGCCGCCGAGCACCAGGGCGTAGCTCGCCACCGTCGCCGGCCCCGCATGCAGCGGCAGCCCGGCGTGGCCACGCGCCGCGCGGCTGGCGACCGCGAGGATCATCCCGCCGATGCCACCCGCCGTCAGCGCGTGCAGCCCGGCCATCGGCGACACAGGCAGGGCCAGCCCCATCGCCTGCCTCAGCGTGGGCGTCAGCGCCGCCACGCCCATCAGCAGCAGCCCGAGCGGGATGAACCCGTGCGCGACGTGCAGCACCCAGACGATCGGCTCGCGCAGGCTGCTGCGGAAGCCGTAGGTCCGGGCCCGCAGCGCGAACAGCAGCGCCAGCGCCAGCTGCAACACGCCAGCGACCGGGTGCATCGGCGCCAGCAACTCGACCGCCGCCGCCAGCGCCAAGCCCGGCACGACCCAACGCTCCAGGCGCTCGTCGGCGTAGATGTCGCCTGGCTCGTCGCCGCGTGCGACCGCCGCGTTGCGGGTGAAGCCCGGGAGGATCCGACCGCTGATCAACCCGATCAGCGCGATCAGCACCAGCACCGCGCCGCGCGTCGCCGCCGTCGTCTGGCCCAGGTGCCACAGCACGTTGCAGCCCGTCAGCGCCAGCAGCATCGCGGCGATCTGGTAGTTGCGCACGTTGCGCACCCGCCACAGCCGGCGGAACACGGTCGCGGCGAGCACCGGCAGAAACGCGACGTCGACCCAGGGCGCCACGTCCAGCGCCATCGCCAGCCGCCCCGCGAGCCAGAGCGCGACCAGGCCGAGCACGGGCGTACCCGCGAACAGCCCGGAGTTCGTCCACTTCGGCACCGCCGCGCTCAAGAAGCCCGCGATCGCCGCCGCCGCGAAGCCCCAGATCAGCTCATGGCCATGCCACGCCGCCTGCAACGGCAACAGGCCCTGCAGCGCCAGCAGCCAGGCGGCCAGGCTGCCGAACCCCTGCAGCGCCGCGAACAAGAAGAACAGGCGGTGCCCCGAGCGCAGCCAGGGCCGCCCCCGTACCGCCGCGTCGCCGCCCGCCCCACCGCCACCACCGACGCCCGCGCGCGCCTCGATCGACAACGCCATGGTCCTCCGCAGGGTCGGCGGCGCCTGAAGCACCAGGGCCGCGACCTTCGCCCCGCACGCTAGACGTGCTGCGGATCACCAACAAGGAAAACTCGACCAAGAGGTCAAGATATAGTCGAAGCGGTAGCGACGCCACCCGCACCGGAGGTGGCAGGCTCACGCGTCGAGCGTGAACGTCTCGACCGGCTCGCGCTTGCCCTTGACCGCCACCGGCTCACACGCCCGCCACGCGAACGTGTCGCCCGCCGAGCTGCGCGTCGTGCTCGAGACCAGCAGCGCCGTGTTCATCTGCTTGGTCAGGCCCTCGATCCGCGACGCGAGGTTCACCGTGTCGCCGATGACGGTGTACTCCAGGCGGTGCTCCTTCGAGCCGATGTCGCCGACCACGACCTTGCCGGTGTGGATGCCGATGCCGATGCGCAGCGGCTCCTGGCCCAGCGCCTCGCGCTCGCGGTTGAGCTCGTCGAGGCGCTGCAAGATTTCCAACGCGCAGGTGACGGCCTTGCGCGCGTGCTCGGGATCGTGCTCGGGCGCGCCGAAGTACGCCATCATCCCGTCGCCGATGAACTTGTCGAGCGTGCCGTCGTGGTGGAAGACAGCCGCGACCATGCGCGTCAGGTAGTTGTTGAGCATCGCCACCACCGCCTCGGGCGAGAGCGACTCGCTCATGCTCGTAAAGCCCCGGATGTCCGTGAACATCACCGTGACCTCGCGCGCCGCGGTCGACTCGAGGTCGGCCCGGTCCTCCAGCCGCAGCGCCACCTCGGGCGAGAAGTAGCGGCCCAGGCGCTCGCGCTTGAGTTCGCCCTCGGTCACCGCGCCGATCAGCCGGCCGACGCGCTTGACCACGCTGCCGAGGCTGACGGCGGCCAGGGCCATCAGCACCACCGTCAACGCCTGCGCGCCCTCGTCGATGTGGGCGGCGCGCTGCAACAAGACCGTGAACACGGCCCCGAGCGCCGAGGCGACGACCAACAGCCAGCGGTCGAGCACCAGCGTCAAGATCGCCAGCAGCACCGCGAACACCGCGAGCGTGAAACCCGCGACGCCTCCCGGTGACGGTGACAGCGGCAGCGACTCCCACTGCAGCGCGAAGACGAAGGGGAAGTCGACCAACGCGCAGACCCAGCCGAAGAACCGGGCCCGCTGCGGCATCCGCGTCGCGATCGCGCTGAGCACGACCACCAGGCCCCACCAGCCGCCAAAGAGCGGCACCATCGAGCGCCAGACCGGGTCGCCGACACCGAACGCCTGCCACAGCGTCAGGGCGAAGGCCAGGGTCACGCCGGTCGCGCGCACGGCGTTGAGCAGCGGCACGATGCGGCTGCGCTCGGCCGCGATCTCGCGCACCAGCAGCGACGTCGGCGCGTTGGGCGCGGCGTCCTTGTCGTGGGGGCTGGCTCGCTTGGACGTCGGCACGCGGGAGATCCTCCGGACGGTCGTGGACGGTGGGACGGCCGCAGGATACAGCGTGCCGGCCAAACGCGTAAGCCGACGCCGCCGACTGGCCCCGCCCGCCTTGACACCGCCCCGTCAGCAAGGGCCAATGGCACGCGGCCGCCGCGGCCCGCCCAGGAGCCCACGATGCACGCAGAGCTGCCCGAACTGCACGAGATGACCGGCCTCGACGCCGCGTTCCTCTACCTCGAGACGCCGAACGCGCCGATGCACGTCGGCGGCCTGAGCATCCTCGAAGGCACGCTGACCTACGACGCGATGCGCGCGCTGCTGCTCGACCGGCTGCACCTGGTCAACGTGCTGACGCGGCGGCTGGTGCAGGTGCCGATGGGCCTCGACAAGCCGGTGTGGATCGAGGACCCGAACTTCCACATCGACTGGCACCTGCACCACACCGCGCTGCCGCGCCCCGGCGACTGGCGCCAGCTGCGTCGGCTCTGCTCGCGCATCTTCTCGCAGCCGCTCGATCGCTCGCGTCCGCTGTGGGAGATGGTCTTCGTCGAAGGGCTCGACAACATCCCGCAGGTGCCGCCGGGCTCGGTCGCGGTCATCAACAAGATCCACCACGCCTGCATCGACGGCATGAGCGGCACCGACATCGTCGGCATGCTCTTTGACCTCACGCGCGAGCCCAGGGTCGTGCCGCCCGCGCCGCCGCGCCATCCCGCGCCGATCCCGACCGACCTTGAGCTGCTGCGCATGACCGCGACCAACGTCGCGCGCCGTCCGGCCAAGCTGCCGGGCCTGATCGCCGACGTCGCCGCCGCGGTCGGCCGCGCCACCGCGCTGGCCAAGGCCTCGGACACGCCGCCGACGCTGCCGTTCCAGGCGCCGCCGACGCCGATCAACCGGCCGATCAACGCCCAGCGCAACTGGAACGTCGCGCTGCTCGAGCTGCACCGGGTCAAACGGCTCAAGCAGCTGATGGGCTGCACCGTCAACGACGTCGTGCTCGCCATCTGCGCCGGCGCATTGCGCACCTACCTGCTGCAGCACAACGCGCTGCCGGGCCAGCCGCTGGTGACGATGGTGCCCGTCAGCACGCGCACCGCCGCCGAGAAGAACACCATGGGCAACCAGGTGTCGGCGATGTTCCTGCAGCTCGCGACCGACATCGCCGACCCGATCGAGCGGCTCAAGCAGATCGCGCGCAACGCCGCCGTCGGCAAGACCTACCAGGGCGCGGTCAAGGCCAAGCGCCTGATCGAGGCGACGGAGTTCGTGCCCTTCGGTCTCGCCGGCCAGGCGGCGAAGGCCTACGCCCGCTCGCAGCTCTCGGACTACCACCGGCCGATCTTCAACTGCGTCATCACCAACGTGCCCGGGCCGCAGGTGCCGCTCTACCTCGCGGGCTCGCAGCTGCTGGCGCAGATGGGCTCGGCGCCGATCTTGGACGGCATGGGCCTGATGCTCGCGGTCACGAGCTACAACGGCGTGCTGGCCATCACCGCGACCTCGTCGCCGACGGTGATGCCCGACCTCGACGCCTTCACCAAGATGATCTGGGAGTCGGCCAACGAGCTCGAAGCCGCCATCAACGCGCTGGGGCTCGACGAATCCGGGCCGAGCGTGCCCGACGGCGCGGTCGAGGCCGTGTTCGCCGCCGCCGCCGCCAGGCTCGAGGCCAACCCGAAGCTCAAGCTGCCGGTCGGTGGCACCTACCGCTTCGAGATCACCGGCGACCAGGCCCAGGTCTGGACCTTCCGCCTCGACGCGCCCCGCTCGCTGCGCCGCGAGGAGTGCGACGATCCGCGCTGCTCGATGCGTATGCTCGACGTCGACTTCGTGGCGATGGCCGAGGGGCGCCTCGACGGCCCGGCGGCGTTCATGGGCGGCAAGCTCAAGGTCAAGGGCGACGTGCAGGCCGCGATCGGCTTCGGCGAGGTGCTCAAGACGCTCGGCTCGTGAGCGATCCCCTCCAGAATTGCGTTGCGTGACGCGCTCACCACCGCCATGCTGCGACCAGACGCGACGCAAACCGGACGGGAGCAGCCATGACGGCCAGCCTTGTGCCACAAGCCCGGCCGGCCCCTTGGGTGCGCGTCGCCGCGTCGCGCGTCACCACGTCGCGCGTCGCCGCGTCGCTCTGGTGCCTGCTCGCGACGACGCTGCCCGGCTGCGCGCCCGATACGCGCGTGCCCGCGCACGGGCCGTCGACCCTGGCGCTCTCGGCGCAACCCTTGCTGCCTAGCGGCTGCGCGACACCGCCCTGCGAGTGCACCAAGCACGTCGAATGCCCGCAGCCCCAGGGCGTCTGCACCGTACGTCCCTGCATCGACGGCGAGTGTCGCATCGCGCCAGGGCAATGGCTCGACATCACCAAGGGGATCTGGATCGCCGACTGCTGCATCGACGCGAACGATTGCGCCAGCACGTCGAGCTGTCTCATCCCGAGCTGCAAGACCAACGGCAGCGTGCCCCACGGCCTCTGCGGCGGACAGGCGAACGACGCAGATCCCAACTGCTGCAACCCGTACGACCAGTACGGCTGCAATGACGCCAACGTCTGCACCTACGACGCCTGCGACAACGACTTCACCTGCAAGCATTTCGCGATCGCCGGCTGCTGCGCCGACGGCAAGCCCTGCGACGACGGCGACGCCTGCACCACCGAGGTCTGCGACCCGAAGGACGGCTTCTGCAAAGCCACCGCCATCGTCGGCTGCTGCAGCGATGACGCCGATTGCCACGACGGCAACGCCTGCACCGCCGACACCTGCTCGGGACCGGGCGGCAGCTGCAGCCACACGACCGCGGCGGGGACCTGCTCCAGCGACGCCGGCTGCGACGACGGGCTCGCTTGCACCAAGGACGCCTGCGTCAACTGCGCCTGCCTGCACCAGGCCGACCAGGCCGCCGGTTGCTGCCTGCACGCCGCCGACTGCGACGACGGCAACGCGTGCACCATCGACAGCTGCGACGGCGCCAGCCACCTCTGCAGCCACGCCGCGATCGCCCATTGCTGCAAGGGTCTCGAGCCCGCGGTCTGCGACGACGGCGACAGCGCGACGTTCGACGCCTGCATCAACGGCTGGTGCCGGCACTTCTGAGCCGTCGCTCCGGCGCTGCTGCTGGCCTGCCTCGTTGGGAGGTGATGTCGTCGTCCTAGCCGGCTCCCGGTTCGTCTGGCCGCTTCGGCGACCTTGACTCCATCGTGCATTGCTATTAGAGTTGCTTCATCGGTCGCCAGAGGGACGACCCGGAGGTCGACATGGCAGGTGCACAGAAGCGGGAGCAGAGGCAGGAAGGAACGTTCTGGGAGATGATCCGGGAGCTTCGGCGAGCTGGACGAATCCCCCGGGTCTGGACACGAGCCGACATCCGGCCGCATCTTGAAGGCAACTTCACGCCGAGCACGATCAACACCGTGCCTTCGAACCAGTCCATGACCCGCGATGGCGCGGAGATGGGCAACTACGTGATGAACGGCGTTGCCGCCATGGCCTGGCGGGTTGCCCGGGGCCAATTCGAACTGATCGACGACCCAGAGGCCGACGTCGGCGCGAGCGGATCAGCAGGAGGCGACGTGACTCGCAAGTACAGGGTGAACGTCGTGCTCGAGCAAGACACGTACCGAAGGGCCCTCGCGTTGGCGCGGACGCGACGGACGGGGCTCGAGAACCTGGTCTCTGATGCGTTGATGCAGCAGCTCGATGCGGCGTCGCTTGATGAAGCTCCGTTCCTGATGCGGGTCAACCACCACAGTCGGCCAACCGGCGGGTGCACCCCGATGCACGTCGCCGACATCGAGCTCGACGACGATCTGCGTTCGGCAGGACTCCGCTGATGGCGGACATGCCCGACGTCAATGTGCTCCTGGCGGCCCACTTCGCCTCACACCCGCATCACCATGCCGCCCTCGAGGCGTTGACGCGGCTCACGGCGTCACCGTTTTCCCTGTCGCTGTTGACGTTGGGCGGTTTCGTGCGCATCGCCACGCACCGTGCGGCGTTCGACCCGCCCGATTCGTTGGAGGATGCGCTCGCGATCGTTCGTGAACTGACGAGTCATCCGAACGCGACAGTCATCGGCCCCGGTCCTCGCCATCTGGAGTTGTTCGCGGAGACTTGCACAGCAACCAACGCGACAGGCAAGCTCGTGGCAGACGCGCAGCATGCAGCGATCGCGATCGAGTCTGCTTGCCGATGGGTCACGTTGGATCGTGATTTCGAAAGGTTTCAAAAAGTTGGGCTGCGGCTCCTCCTGGTCGAATCGCCGTCGCCGGTGCGCGGCGGAACATCGACGTCAAAGTAGGGTGAACGCGCAGGCCGCCCATTCGCGCTCGATGCCAGTCGCCGACCTGTAGCTCGACGCGCGGCCGCCAGCGGCGCTGCCGAATCGTCCGCCACGCCCCACCTGCACGTCCCATCTGCACGTCCCACCCTGCAGCGCACCTCCCACCTGGACCGCTGGGTCGCGCGCCGGAGTCGCCCGGCCCCAGCCGCCAGACGCCGCAATCGACCCGCCGACGGGGACGCGGTACCTTCTGGCCACTGGCGCCTCTGCGCCATGGAGCCCGCCATGCCACAGACAACCCCGCGCCCTCGGCCACAGACGCCACAGACTCCAGCCTCGACGACGCCCGCGTCGACGACGCCGCAGCCCCGCCCGCAGACACCGACGGTCGACCCGACGGCGAGCTACGATCAGCAGCGTCAGCAGACGCGTCCCGGCGCCCAGGGGCAGCAGGACTTTGCCCCAGGGCAGCCGCGCAAGGCGGTCTCCGGCAAGGCGATGGCGCGCCTCCGCAAGGCCAAGGACGCGATCACCCACGCCAAGAGCGTGTTCTCCTTCGGCGCCGGCAACCAGCTCGAGGCGATCGACGCGACGAACTTCAACTCCAGCTACCGCCTGATGGCGATGCGCGACCTGCGCTACTGGGACATCGACTGGACTGTCCGCGCGCTTGCCTCGGCCAACCCGACCGCGCTCACCGCGGCGATGGCCGAGATCGCCCACGGCGGCAACTGCGGCGAGCACGCAGCGGTCGGGTTCGACTATCTGCGCACGCACGCACCGGGCGAGAAGCTCACCAAGGCCTCGGTCAAGGGCCTGGACCACGCTTTCGTGCTGATGGGTGACCTCGACAAGGAGACCGACGCCGACCTGGTGGTCTGCGACCCTTGGCCGACCGCCGCCACCGCCTGCACCTGGGAGGACCACTTCGCCCAGGGCTACAAGGGCACCACGCGCGCCGATATCCAGCGACACGACGAGGCGACCGCCGACGGCAAGAACGTCAAGGAGGTCATCAAGCGCGGCCTCAAGCTCAACGCCGCCGGGCAGCAGCTGGTCAAGATGGCGCTGTCGGAGGAGGAGACGCAGTCCAAGATCAAAGAGGGCACCACCGGCGACCACCCATGGATCTGGCGCCACGCCGACGCGGTCAAGTACCAGCGGTACGACTACCACAGCCGCGACCCTGAGCCCGCGCAGCAGCAGAATGGACGGCGGCGCCGACGCCCCCAGCCTCAGCAGCCCGCGTCGTGAGCGTCGCCAGGTTCGCGGTCGCTGCCGCGGCGCTCGCTGCGATCGCCTGCACCAGCCCGCCGCGTCCTGCGTCCGATGCAGCCCCGTCGCCAGCGCAGACCGCGCGGTCGTCGGTTTCGCCCACCCCCGCCGCCACGGAGCCCAGCATGGCCGACACGAAGAGCCCCTCCACGACCAACGACGAAGGACCAGCGGTCGATGACCCCCGCGCCGTCACCGCGTTCCTCACCGAGCGCGCCCGCGACTCGGCGGGCGGCCGGCGCATGTTCCGGTTGCCCGTCATGCTGCGCTTCGACGGCCCCGGCAAGCTGATGATCGAAGCCGCAGCGGTCGGCGTCGACGACGCCGCCCTCGGCGCGGCAGGTCTGCAGGTCGATCTCGACGACAGCGCCATGAGCGTCGGGCTGCTGGACCGCTGCCGCGCGCTCTGCGCCCGCGACGCGGCGTCATGCGCGGTGTGGATCGACGCGCACTGGGGGCGCAACCTGCCGCTGCCCCCGTTGCCGCCCATCCCAGGCGAGCCGCCGCGGCCCGCCCAGGCGTTGGCCGTGCGGGCCGTGGTTGAGCTGGTCGCGGCCGGCACCGCCCCCTCGGCGGCCAGGGTGCGCGTCATTCCCTGACGACCCGAGGCCGCCGCTGCCGACGGCGTCGCCGCAGGGTGCTGGGGAGGGCTGCCTCGCGGCGCCAGCGCGGGCGAGGTCGTCCGGGCTCGCGAAGAGGTGCAGGCGCGGGCCGCCGAGCAGCTTGCGGGCGACCAGGCTGCTGTCAGGCAGCGCGCCGGCGCCGATCGCACAGTCGAAGCCTTCGTCGACGATGTTCACCTCGCGCTGGGTCATCACGACTTGCAGCTCCACGAGCGGCCTGCGGGCGAGGAACTCGGTCAGCAGCGGCGTCAGTCGGTCGCCGATATCGAGCCGTGTGGTGACGCGGATGTGCCCGGACGGCTCGGCGCTCAGCTCGGCCACGGCGCGCTCGGCGGCGGCGAATTCCTCGAGCATCCGCTCGGCGTGGCGGTGGTAGGGGCGGCCGGCGTCGGTCAGGTGCAGCGCGCGCGTGGTCCCCTGCACAAGGGCAGCGAGGTCTTGGTCGGTCTGGCGCTGCTGTGCCATCGCCTGGTGCCGCTGGCGCTCGTCGTGCTCGCGCCGATCACCTTGAACATCCTTGCCTTCCACGCCTTCCTCGAGCCGAGCAGGGTGGCGATGTCCGTGGTGCTGACGGCCCTGGCACCTCGGGCTGGCGTGGCGATGGCGGCAAGCCTGGCGGCGCCAGCGGCAACAGGGCGCTCGCCACCGCGGTATAGGTCGCCGCCGCGCCGGTCAGGGCGGCGAGGGCGCGCAGGGCGTGGACGATGGCGGGCACGTCAGGCTCCCTGTGACGGTGGGTGCTGCCCGCGACGCTGACCCAAGCCGGCGCCGCCGGCAACCCCCGCACCGCGCATCGCATCGGGCGATCCCGAATTGCGTGATCCCGAATCGTCCGAACCCGAATCGTCCGAACCCGAATCGTCCGAACCCGAATCGTCCGGCACCTCCCAAGTGCACCTCCCACGTGGGCGATCATTCGTGAACTGCCGAGTCATCTGCGTCCCCGACCTCTCGTCCGTGCGTCAGCGGTGTCGTCGCTCGCGGCGCCTGACGAGGGCGCGCCCAAGCACGGCGGCACGACATGGCGAAGAGTCGACGCGCCAGCGCGCCTCCCTTGCACGGCGCGAGCAGCGTGGCATCATCGTCGCAGCGACGGACTCGAGCATCCACGGCAGTGGCAAACGACTCTCATCTCTCCATCATCAGCGGCTGCTTTCCATGGGAGAGCCTGCCCCCAATCCCCTGCGGGCAGGTCCGTTGGCCTTCACTCGCCTCGCACGCGACGAGCCGCGTTCCTTGAAGCGGAACGCCACAGGAGCGCCCCATGCATCAACGTCCAACGAGGCCGATTGCCAGACCGGTCGCCGCGCGCCTCTTGCAGCTGTGGGTGCTCGCGGCATCCGTTGCCTTGGCCGTGCCCGGCGTCGCGTCGACGTCGCAGTCGGACTCGTTCCAGCGTGGGGCGTGCACAGCGCTCCCGGCGAAGACGCGGTTGCGGGGGCTCGGCGCCGGATGGGTCGTGCTCAGGGAGGAGATGATCCGCGGCGCGGCCCCCGACTTTCGGGTCCAAACAATGCGCTGGAGCCTGCTGCGTAGCGACGGCACGGCGCGCACGCTCGACCTGCCGATGACCAAGCTGCTGTCGCAGCTGCCCGCGTCCCTGCTGGGCATCGAGGTGAGCAAGCGCAACAGCGCCGGCCAGATCTTCGACAACGTCACCATCAGCAGCAGCGCCCAGGGGAACATCGAGCTCAACGAGCGCGGCGAGGAGCTTGCGTTGATCTTGCGCGTGACGGCACCGACAGGCACCCGCGCGGGTCGCAAGCTCGCCGCAGTCTGGCGCGTCGCCGAGGGCTCGTTCGTCGTCGCCAAAGCGCCGCTCGTCGAAGCTGGTGATGACGGGCGCGACGGCTTCGTCGCTGGGACCGACGCTCTCGGCCGGTGGATCTTCGTCGCCGCCGAGAGCTTGCCGGTCGCCAACGGCCGCCGGGCGTTGCGCTACCACCTGCGCCGCCTGGACCCGGCGTCTGCCACGCTGACGCCCGTCGGCAGCAGCGCAGCGGTCGAGCGGGAAGGCGCGACGGCGCAGACCAGCGCGTCGTGCGCGTTCAGCCCGGACCGCCGCACGCTCGCTTGCGCCGAGTATCAGGAAGATCCTGCGCTGATGAGCGGGATCCACGTCTTCGACCTGGAGAGCGGCGCCGCGCGCGTTCTCGCGGCCCCGGCCACGACCTATGTGCTCGCCTTTGATCCGAGCGGCAAGCGACTTGCCTTGGGCAGCAACCGCACCGCCGACGTTTGGGTCTACGACCTCGCGAGCGGCAAGCGCGTGCTCCAAGGCAAGGGCCCAGCTTCGATGCACCAGGGCGCGTGGCTGCCGGACGGCCGACTGCTCTTGCACGGCGATGGCGCGCCGCGGCTGCTCGATGACCAGACGCTGAAGGACGTCGGCGACCTGTCGCTGACGGAGGCGTTCGGCAAAGCGAGCAAGGGCGGCTTCTTGGCTCGCAGCGTGCGCTGGCGCGACGTCGATCGGGTCGGGCTGCCCGTCGTGCGCAGCAACGAGGCGACCGGCTTTGGCGACCCGGTCCAGATCTGCTGGCTGCGACCCGCCGCAGCGGCTCCGACCGACGCCCCCGCGCGCGCGTCGGCGCCTGCAGCTCGCGGGGCCGACGCCGCGACGCCTTGAGCAGAAACGGCCAAACGACGGTCCCCACCCTGCAGTCCCGCCGCGACGCCGCGACGCCGTCCCGGCGGTCTCCACTCCCCGCCAAGGCCCCGGGCGATGGTCGCCCTGGGGCCGCGGTCACCCCCGTCACCACAGGTGACAACCGAGGCACTCCATGACCCACGCTGGTCGAACTCTCCCGCGACTGTTGACGGCGTTGATCTTCGTTCCGTGGTTGATGTTCGTTACGTCGTTGGCGCTCGCCCTGCCAGCGGGGCTCAAAGCCGGCGACCTCGTGCTTGGCCGCTACAAAAGCGGCGCGCATTGGTACGCCGCTCGGCTCAAGGCGGTCGCGGGCGATAGCGTGTCGCTGGCCTACCTGGACGGCGACCAGGAGACGCTGACGGCCACCAACGTGCGCCCCTTCGATTGGAAGGCCACGAGCCGCGTCGAATGCAACTGGGAGGGCCGCGGCACGTACTACCCTGCCATCGCCTCGGCGGTGAAGGGCGAGACCATCACCGTCCGCTACATTGAAGACGGAGTGGTCGAGACCACCAAGCTCGTCGCCTGCCGCGAGGTCGCAGGTGGCGCACCAGCGGCGACTGGCGCTGGCGCCGGTGCCGCATCAGCGCCGGCCACTGGCTCCGGTGGGGCTCCGGCGACCTATTCCGCCCCGACCAACGCTCCGCCGCCCCAGGGCAACCGGACCGGGCCGCGCTACGGACCGATGCCGCCCGCGGGCACCCCGAGCTCAGACACCCGGGTAGGTCGCCGCGTCGCCGACACCCCCGACGCCCACCTACTCAAAGGCCCGATCGGGTTCGAGTGTCCGACAGCCAAGGAGATCGGTCCGTTCTTTCCGGGCGATTGTGTGGGCATGTTCGAGGGCATCCCGATGTCCCGACGCCGGGCCCCCGCCAATGGCTTGCTGCGCGGCTTTGCGGGGGGCAAGGCCTTGGTCAACGTCTTCAACAAGCGCCGCGGGACGGTCGACCTGCTGCAGCTGGATCCCAAGCTGCTCTGGGACGGGCGCTTCATCGCGCGCATCGACGGCTGGAAGGCCCAACGCGAGGAGATCCTGCAACGCTTCTTCACTGGCTGGGGCAAGGACTACATCTGGCAACTCTACCGGAGACACCCGATGTACGCCGAGCTCGATGGCCGCAGCGAGACCAGCCACTCCGGCGTCATGATCGAGGACGCGCCCAAGCTCGTGGCACATTGGCAGGCGATCACCCAGGCCTGCGCGCAGGAGTACAAGGACTTTCAAGATCCCCGCGGTGGCTACATGGTGAGGAGCCTGCGAGACGATCTGGGCCTGCTCTGCGAACTGGTGGATGACCTGCCCTCGCTCAAAGCCTCGTACGTCCGCTACCACGCCGCGCAATTCCTCGACGAGTGGCAGCGGTGGGGCCGCAATATGGCGATCGCGACGGTGCGAATCCACGACTACGACAGCTCGCTGCAGCCCAAGAGCTGCGAGAAGCTCATGGGTCGCCAGGTCAACAAGGAGCTCGTTGCGGCGATCGGCCAGGACGACGGCCAGCTGCGCCAGACGGTGTATCAAAGCGCGTGGGGTGAGCCGATCCGCGTCTGGGGCGAGGCCTTGGGGGTCGACCCACTCAAGGAGCCCGAGGTCGTGGCTGCGCTGGACCAGGCTGCCGCGATCTTGAAGGCCCAGACCGCCAAGCAGATCGAGGACCTGCCGCCAGCGGGCTGGTGCGCCACCCAAGGCAAGCCGACCGACGTCGAGCAGGAGCTACGCGCGCAGATCAACCGGGACTGGCCAGGAGCGACCATCGAGAAGATGGCATACGTCTCGTCGCGCTGGATCGACACCACCACGATCACGGGCTATCTGGTCCGCAAGTCCGATCTGAAGATCGTCAAGACGATTCGCGAGCGCACCTCGACCAGCAAGCACGGCGGGGTGCTGGTGCGGACCAAGGGCGGTCAATGCGTCTACGGGCTGTTCGTCGCCACGCGCTACGACCAAGGCAAGGGCCTGCGTCCCGCGGTCGTCGAGGCGCTGATCCCGCACCTTGTCGCTTGTCCCTAAGGACGCGGGGCCAAGAACTCGGGGGCCGATCCTTCCTTGAGATCTGCCCCCCACGACCGCGCCGCAGACGCAGTCAGGTGTTCGCACCCGGCTCGCCCGCCAGCCCTGCCAGCAGCGTCGCCTCGACCTCATGGGCGCGCGGGCGTGCCCGGCGTCAGATCGTTCCTGTTTCCTGTCGAAGTGCCTGAAAAAGTGAAACCCCAAGATCGGATCCCAGGGTCCACGGCTCACCCTCGGCAAGCCTGCAGCAGCGCTGCGCCCGCCACCGCGACCAGGGTGCAGACCTCGAACGTCGCCAGGCGTTCGCTCGCCAGTCGCCGCCGCAGCGGCAGCGCCAGCGTGTTGCCGGCGACCAGGCCCAGCGCGACCGGCACCGCCATCAGCCAGACCGCCGCGCCCAGGCCACCGCCAGCGCTGTAGCCGAGCGCGCGGCCGATGTGCATGGCCACCGCGACGGCGGCTGCGGTGGCGACGTAGCGGTTGCCGCGCAGACCCAACGCCATCAGCAACGGCGCGACGATCATGCCGGCGCCGCCGCCCACGGCGCAGACGGCGCCCGTGCCGAGGGTCCACAGCGCGAGCCACCGCGGGTTGGGGGTCGGCAGCGCCAGGCCGAGACGCTTGCCCACGCCGAGCGCGACGATGCCGAGCATCGCGGCCAGCAGCACGCCGCGCGGAATCTGCATCGCCAACGCGCCGCCGAGCGCGCTGCCGACGATGGCGCCGCCGGCCAGCCGCAGTGCCAGCGGCCGGTCGAGCGAAGCACGCATCGCCACGAGCCGGTGCGCGTTGCCGACGAGCAGCGCCGGCGCGCTGAGCTGCAGCGCCAGGGTCGGGCCATGCAGCGCGGCGAGGCCGATGAGCAGGACCATGCCGCCGCCTTGGCCTGCCAGCGTGGTCAACATGCCGCAGCCGATGGCCAGCAGCGCCGTGGGCATCGTGGCCAAGACCATCGGGGCGATCGCCGTCACGTCCATGGAGCCCTCCTCGCGACCGCAGCCGCGTCCGCCAGCGTTCGGCCGGCGAGGGCACCATCGCGCCGGCGATGGCAGAAGGGAAATCGATTGTCCTTCTACAAATCATTCGTGATACGAATCATAATGCGGCCGCCCACACGGGCGCGGACGCCGCGACACCACGCCGCACGGAGCGCCCGATGCTCGACGAATTGCACCACTTCTTGCTCGTGCAGCAGACCGGCTCGTTCACCGCCGCCGCGCGCCGCGCCCACCTCAGCCAGCCCGCGCTGTCGATGTCCGTAGCGCGGCTCGAGCAAGCGATGGGCGCGCGCCTGCTCGATCGCGAACGGCGCCAGGTGCGCTTGACCGCGGCCGGCGAGGCGCTGTTGCCGCACGCCCGCGCCGTGTTGGCGAACGTCGACGCCGGCCGCGCCGCGGTGCAAGCGCTGTCGGGCCTACTGGCAGGTGAGGTGCGGCTCTCGGCCGGCGCGACCGCGGCGGCCTTCCTGCTGCCAGCGCCCCTGGCCGCGTTTCGCGCCCGCGCCCCGGGCGTGCGCTTGCGCCTGCGCGAGGCCTCGACCCGCGAGACGCTGGCGTTGCTCGCGGCCCACGAGGTCGAGCTCGGCGTCGTCGTGCAGGGCGCGCGCCTGCCCGCCGGCGTGGAGCTCGAGGGCGTCGGCGACGACGTGCTCGTGGTCGTCGAGGCCCGCGGCGGCTGCCACCCTCGGGACGCCGATCCGTCCAGCCAGGCGCCATGGATCGCCTTCCCGCCGGGCACGCCGACGCGGGCGTTGCTCGACCGACACGCGCCCGACGCCGACATCGCGGTCGAGGCCAACGACATCACCGCGATCGTCGCGGCGGCGGCGGCCGGCATCGGCAGGGCGCTGGTGCCCGAGGTCGTGGTGGCAGACGCCCTGCGCGCCGGCACGCTGCAGCTCGCGTCGCTGCCCTGGAGCCCGCAGGTGCGGACCTTGGCCTTGGCGCATCGCGGCGTCACGTCGCTGAGCCCGGCGGCGTCGGCGCTGCGCGAGGTGCTGCTCGGCTGGCCGCGGTCGCCGCCCCGCTGACGCCCGGCGCGCACATCCGCTCACGACAGCGCGTCGAGCCCACTCGGGCGGCCATCCGCACCCAGCTCGCGCGCCAGCCCGGCCAGCAGCGTCGCCTCGACCTCACGGGCGCGCGGGTCGTTCCGCTCAGGGCCGCAGACCGCAAAAACCGCGCAATCCGGGTCCGCTGGCAGGTTGGCGCTGGTCAGGGTCGCGGCCTCGGCGTCGCTGAGCATGAAGCGCAGCATCGCGCCGACGCCAAAGCCGGCCAGCACCAGCGACTTGACCGACGCCAGGCTGTTGGCCACCGCCCAGGTCGGCGCGTCCTCGACGATGCGCGTCGGTTGCCCCGGCAGCGACGCGATCTCGACGATCGGGAAGCCGTCGAGGCCGCTCGGCTCGCTGACCTCGGTCAACGCCGGGAACAGGTCGGACCGGCCGAAGAACTCCATATGGTACGGCCCCAAACGGACGACGCGATCGCCCGGCGGCGGCCCCGACCACGCCACCAGGGCGATGTCGAGCTCGCCGGTGCCGACCAGGTCGAGCAGCTGCGCCGAGCGCGCCGTGCGCAGCTTCCACTGCAGCTCGGGGAAGCGCGCCCGCATCGGCGCCACCTGCCGCGGCACGATCCAGCTCGCGATGCTGTCGACCGCGCCGACGCGCAGATCGTAGTAGCCGCGCTCGGCCGCCTTGCCCACCGCCCGCGCCGCGTCGCGCACGCCAGCGAGGATGGCCCGCGCCTGCGGCACCAACGCCCGACCCGCAGGCGTCAGCACCAGGCCGCGGCCCTGGCGCTCGAACAGCGGCACGCCGAGACCCTCCTCCAAGATCCGCAGGTTGCGGCTGGCGGCCGGCTGGCTCAGGTGGCAGAGCCGCGCCGCGGCGCTGAGCGAGCCGCTGTCGACGATGTGCAGGAAGAGGGTGAGGTGGTCGATCTGCATGCATCACCTCCGCTGATGGGTTTGCATCAGAACTTATCATTGGACGGCATACAAGCAGATTCTCACACTGGGGTCCATGCAGAGCAGCGCGCCGCCGCTCTGGCACGGAGGTCTCCATGAACCCGCATCGTCTCTTCTCGAACTCCCAGCCACTCCCCGGACTGCTGGCCACCGCGCTGACGTCGCTGCTGCTCGGCTGCGACCTGCTCGGCGGCGGCACCGCGGTCGCCGGACCCGCGCTCGCCGACGACGCGGGCCAGATCGCCGCGACCAGCACGGGCGCCGACACCGCCGACCAGGGCCGCAGCGCCCGCAACGCCGACACGACCGGCGGCCAGGGCAGCGGCCACGGCGAGCCGCGGCAGCCCACGCCCGCGCCCTTCGTCGTGCACGAATGGGGCACCTTCACCTCGATGCAGACCTCCGAAGGCAAGACCCTCGACGGCATGCACCACGAGGACGAGCCGCTGCCGTCGTTCGTCCACAGCCGCCTGTTCGGCTCCGAGAACAGCAAGGGCGTCGAGATGCTGCCCGAGCCGGTGACGCAGAAGATGGAGACGCCGATCTTGTACTTCCACAGCGACATCGCCCGCGACGTCACGGTCAGGGTCGACTTCCCCAAGGGCGTCATCAGCCAATGGTACCCCCGCGCCGAGTTCTGGGCGCCGGGCAACTACGAGATGAAGGGCATGCGCGACGGCTCGATGACCTGGAAGGTCCGCGTCGACCCGGAGCTCGACCGCGACGCCATCCCCAAGGTCGACAAGGACGACATCTGGGCGCCGTCGCGTGAGGTGGACGTGCCGGCGCTGACCGCGGGCGACGAGCGCGAGCGCTTCATCTTCTACCGCGGCCTCGGCCGCTTCGAGCTGCCGCTGCGGGTGACGTCGGACAAGGCGCTGCACCTGCGCAACGACGGCGCGATCGCCATCCCCGCGGCCTACCTGCTGATCACCGACGCCAAGGGCGGCAGCGTCGTCTCGCTCGGCGCGCTGGCTCCCGGCCAGGTGCTCGACGTGCCCGTGCCCGTCGCCGTGCCCGGGATCCCGGCCTTCTTGCAGGCTGCTCGCGCCGCGCTGACGAACGGCCTGCTCGCCAGCGGCCTGACCGACCAGGAGACCGCGGCGATGGTCAACACCTGGACCCGCAGCTGGTTCCAGACCCCCGGCCTGCGCGTGCTCTACGTGCTGCCGCGCGCCTGGACCGACGAGCTGCTGCCGATCGACATCGCGCCCAAGCCCGACCAGCTCGTGCGCACGCTCGTCGGCCGCATCGAGGTGCTGACGCCCGCGATCGAGGCCGAGATCGTCCAGGCCGTCAAGGCGGTCCACGACGGCGGCTCCTACGACCAGCTCAGCGAGCTCGGCCGCTTCTTGGAGCCGAAGATCTTGCGCGCCCAGCAGCTGCTGCAGGGCACGCCTGCGGCCAAGACCTGCTTGCAGATCCTCGACTGGACAGACAAACATCCGTAGGCGCAACGTGACGGGGCGCTCCGATCTGCGAGCGCCCCGTCGCCGCCGCGAACCCGCGGTGGACGCGCCCGGCTGGAGGTGCCCATGGCTCGGAGGTCTGCTCGGAAGTCTGCTCGGACGTCTGCTCGGACGTCTCTGCGTCGTGCCTGGCCCGGCAGCGGCTTGCTCCTCTTCGCCCGCGACCGCATCGAATCGCCCCGTGTCGCTGGGCCCTGGGGCCCGCTGCTCTGCGCCGCGCTCCTGGTCCTGGGCCTCTCGGCCTGCGAGCGTGACCTGCCGGCCCCTGTCTCGGCCGACGCTTCGACCCTCGACGCCGACGCAGGGACCCTCGACACCGCCGCAGCCGATGACGCCGCGACCCTCGACGCCGACAGCGCCGCGACCCCACCCACGGGCCTGACCATCCACGAATGGGGCACCTTGACGAGCGTGCAGTCCTCGGCCGGCACCTGGCTGGCCGGCATCCACCACCGCGAAGAGACGCTGCCGGGCTTTGTCCACCACCGCGACATCGGGCCCAAGGGCAGCGCCGCGGCCGAGCCCTTCGAGGGCGAAGCGACCACGCAGGTCCAGACGCCGGTGCTCTTCGCCCAAGCCGACACCGCCGGCGACGTCGAGGTGCGCTTGCAGGCGCCGACGGGCCTGTTCAGCGCGGTCTGGCCACAAGCGGCGACGACCCTGCCAGCCAAGGTCGGCGCTCTCGCGGGCGGCGAGCTGCGCCTGCAGCTGCACGTCGACCCCAAGGCGGCACCGCCGACGGGCGACGTCGCTGGCCTGTGGAAGCCGCTGCGCGAGGTGCCCGCGGCGATCGTCAGCGCCGGCGCCGACCGCGAGCGCTTCGTCTTCTGGCGGGCGTTGTCGTCGTGGAAGCCGCCCGTGCGCGTGCTCGCGACCGGCGAGGACACCTCGACCACGGTGACGGTCCACAACGATGGCGACGTCGAGATCCCCGCCGCGTTCTGGGTCCACGTCCACGCCGGCGGCGGCCTGCTCAAGGTCCTCGGCAGCGTGCCGCCGAAGGGCGCAAAGACCAGCACGACGACGCCCAAGGAGAGCAATCCCAACCTCTTCAGCGCCCAGGTCTCTGCCCAGGTCAGCGCCGCGCTGGTGCAGGCCGGGCTCAACGAGGCCGAGGCCAAGGCGCTGATCGCGAGCTGGGGCGAGAACTACTTCAAGACGCCCGGGCTGCGCATCCTCTGGCTCGTGCCGCGCGGCTGGGTCGACGCCACGTTGCCGGTGTCGGTGACGCCCGCGCCGCAGCTGCACAACCGCGTCTACGTCGGCCGCATCGAGGCGCTGACGCCCACGATCGACGCCCAGACGATCGCCGCGGTCCAGGCCGCCGGCGCCGCGCCGACCGTCGACGCGCTCAAGCCGCTCGGCCACTTCGCCGAGGCGCGTCTGCGCGCCGTGCGCGACCAGCTGCCCCAGGCCGACAAGGCCACCTGCGACGCCCTCATCGAGCTGGCGCTGCAGCAGCCCTGAGCGCGCCAGATCGGCTCTGCGTCGCCGGGTTCCGCCGCCCTGCTTCGACGCCTGATCGTTTGAGGCCTGATCATCGCTCGTGGGCGAGCACCGCTCCGTCGCTGACGACCTCCTCGATCGCGGCGAGCTCGGCGTCGAGGCGGGCCCGCTCCTCTTCGAGCAGCGGCAGCACGTCGAGCAGCCGACCGACCTCGACCCGCAGCGCCAGGCCGTCCAGCGCGGCGCCGAGATCGGGCGCGATCGTGGCGGGGTCGAAGGCGTCCGCGATGCCCGGCGTCGCCTCGGCCAGCGCCGCAGCCTGGCGCAGCACCAGCGCCTGGCGCAGCAGCTCGGCGGCGGCCAGCGCCTCGTCCAGCCGCGCGAGCGTCTTGGCCGCGCCCGGCAGCGCCACCAGCGGGCTCGACGCCATGCGCTGGCGCAGCTGCGCGCCTTCGGCCATCACCTCCAGTACGACCGTCAGCCACGCTTCGCAGCGATGCGGATCTGCACGCCGCCAGCCCGCGTCGATCGGCTCCAGCCGGTTGCGCCACAGCAGCAGATCGATGCGCCAGCGCTCCACGGCGTAGCGGTCGAGCTGGCTGCGGCTGGCGCGTTCGGCGGCGTCGAGCGCCTGCAGCGCGATCGCGGCCTGGTCCGGCGCCACGCTGGCCGTCAGGCGCTTGCGGCTGGCCTCGATCTGCGACAACGCCTCGCGCAGCCTGGCCTCGCGCTCGACGATCGCGGCCTCGATCGCCCGCAGCGGCCGCGGCCCCGGCGGGTACAGCACCTCGTCGTCGAGCCAGCCGCCGAGCCAGGCGCCGCACGACAGGCCACCGAACGCGCCCAAGGCCCCGCCCGACCAGATCGCGACCGCCGCGGCCCACGTCGCGACGGCCGCGCCCTCGAGCGCGGCACCGACGGCCACCAGCACCAGCGCCCCGCCGATCGCGCCGCCCGCCGCCATCAACACGTGGCTGGCGCGCACCTCGTGGCCGCGCAGCTCGGGGCGCCAGCCACCTGGCGCCGCCGCGCCGCAGAAGCCGCAGCGCCCCGCCTCTGCCGGGACCTGCGCGTCGCAGCGCCGACACGCGACGAACCCCACCGGTTCACGTCCTCCCACGTCGCCCCCCTCGGTTCGCGCCCGCGACCACGCCGGCCGGCGCGTCCCGCACCCGCGCCGCGCCCGGTCCCATCACGGTCTGGCTCCCCTGGGGCAGCGTCGGCCCCAGCCTCGATCGCAAGGACGCATGGCGTCGCCCGGCGGTCTGCCAACATCGGGCGCAGGCTGCAAAGGTGGGATCCACAGGCCGGGGACGCGCGGACAGGCATGGAAGCCTGTCCCTACCCGCGACGATGTTGGCTTCGGCGCGGACAGGCATGGAAGCCTGTCCCAACCCGCGATGATGTTGGCTTCGGCGCGGACCGATTCGCCTTCGGAGCCGGCGCGAGTCCCGCGCCGCAGCCAGATCATTCGCTACGACCAGATGGGTCGCATCGTGTAGCAACGGCGACCGCAAACGATCGCACGCAAACCACTTGCGAAGAAAGATGTGGGGCTGCTACGTTGACAAAGTATGAGCGGCCCGTCATCGGAGGACGCCATGAAACCGATCGCTTGCGCGCTGAGGATCGCATTTGCTGCGACGCTGCTCGTCGGATGTGGCGACTTCGCGTCGACGCAAGCGGCCGATCCGATCGAGAGCAGCGCCTCCACCGATGGAACGATCGGCGCCGCCAACTCTGACAACAGCGACGGCGGCGGCACCCTGAGCGGCCCCTTCGAAGGCGACGCGACCTCCGGCGGGAGGCGCATCGACCTGCCGTGGAACGACGACGCGGCCGACGCCGGCATCACCGACGCCAGCGGCGACGCGGGCAACGAGGGCGGCAGCGGCAGCGGCAGCGGCAGCGACGGCGCGGGCAACGCGGGCGGCAACGGCAGCGACGACGCGGGCAACGCGGGCGGCAACGGCAGCGGCGACGCGGGCAATGCGGGCGGCAGCGGCAGCGGCGACGCAGGCGATGCGGGCGGCAGCGGCAGCGACGACGCGGGCAACGCGGGCGGCAGCGGCAGCAGCAGCGACGACGCGGGCAACGCGGGCGGTAGCAGCGACGCCGGCAACACAGGCGGAAACACGGGCGGCGCGGACGGCGGTAGCACGGGCGGCAGCACGGGCAGCGCGGACGGCGGCAGCACGGGGGGCAGCACGGGCGGCGCGGACGCCGGCAGCACGGGCGGCAACACGGGTGGCGCGGACGCCGGCAGTACAGGCGGCGCGGACGCGGGCAACACGGGCGGCAGCACGGGCGGCGCGGACGGCGGCAGCACGGGCGGCGCGGACGCGGGCAACACGGGCGGCAGCACGGGCGGCGCGGACGGCGGCAGCACGGGCGGCGCGGACGCGGGCAACACGGGCGGCAGCACGGGCGGCGCGGACGGCGGCAGCACGGGCGGCGCGGACGCGGGCAACACGGGCGGCAGCACGG